>NZ_JBVJKV010000004.1:0-636947 GCF_055585065.1 Streptomyces sp. NPDC054047
AGGCGTTCGGCGGCGGTGCGCAAGGTCCCCGACTGCGGGGGCCGGCCCTCGCGGACGACGGCGCCCTCCGAGCGCGGGAAGAACTCGTACCAGGAACCGAACAGCGCCCGCTCCCGCTCCACCAGCAGCGGCAACGGGGCGCTCTCGGTGAGGCGTTCGCGCAGCGGATGGGCGGACAACAGTGTGCGCACCTGCGGCGCCGTGGCCGCCGCCAGCCGGTCCAGCGGGCTGCGGGAGTCGTCGCGCAGCACGCCGAGCGCCGTGGCCAGGGTGGAGCGCGCCGCCTCGTCGGGTGCCTGGGCAAGGGCCCGGTCGAAGAGCCCGATCCCTTCCTCCAGGGTGACCCCGGTGTCCACGTCGGCCTGCACCTTGATCACCGCGTCGCGCTGCCAGGCGGCCATGGGGTCGGTCCAGGCCTCGACGGTGAAGCTCCAGCGGCCGATCGCGTCCGGGGTGACGTCGGCGGCCCACCGGTCGGTGCCGGGGGCCAGCTCCCGCATGGTCCGGCGTCGCGTGGTGCGGCCGTCGGGCGCGTGCAGGAGCGCCGCGGCGCCGACCACGCGGGAGCCCTCGACGAACACCCGGGCCGTGATCTCCACGGCCTCGCCGACGACGGCCTTCGCCGGGCGCAGGCCCCGGTGGACACACGGGCGCACATCCTCGATGGGGACGCGGACGTGACTGGGGTCCACCGACATGCTCTCCACCTCCGGGCTCGTGCGGTGTGCGCTGATCGTCTGGGGTTCGTTCGCTGCGGCTTCGGTCCTCGCGTCACCGGCTCCCGGGCGCGGGGGCACGGCCGGCGGGATCGGGGCGCGGCGGGCGCTCCGCGGCTTCGGCCGCCTCCCGGCCGCAGCGGGCGCTCGTCACGGCGCACAGCGCGGCCACGGCGTCCTCGAACCGTGCCCGCACCGCGGGGTCGCCGGGGGCGGCGAGGAAGCGGCGCTGCCAGGCGCGGTAACTCACCAGTTGCCGATCGACGTCTTCTGTGGCGCGCTTCGGTCGCATCGCACCTCGACCTCCTGGACCTCCGTGACGGCGGGCCCGGGCGGCCCGCAGGTCGTTCACGCAGGGGAAGCGACCCATCACAGTGGGTTCGTTCCTCCCTTCATGGTGCGAGGTGAAGCGCGCCCCGTCCTGTTGAACGCAGCGCAGCCGGCCGATCACTCTCGTGTTGCACGAATGGAGTAGAGGGCCGAGGCTGGTTCCTGACTCTCAAGCGATCACCGCTCACGCTCCGTGCGCATGACTCCGTCGAAGCGGCGGGGCGCGAGCTCCGCGGCGAGGAGCAAAGAACGATGAACCACCACGCAGTGCCCCGCTACTACCACATCGACGTGGACCTGGTGCCCGAGCGCGTCGGTCAGGTGAGGCGCATCTTGGCCGCCCATCTGCGGTACTGGGGTCTTGAACAGCACGTGCCGGACGTGTCGCGCGGACTCGGTCTCCTTCTGGAGCCGGCGGCACGCAACACCTGCGCGGTACGGACCGCGATCGAGACATGGTGGACCGGACAGCACCTGATCACCGCGGTCTCGCACGGCGCTCCGGCCGCTGCCGGCGAGCACCGCGCCGAGCCGCACCACCTGAGCCAGATCGCGGCGCTCAGCGACGGGTGGGGCAGCTGCACCGCCGCGGACCAGCACATCGTCTGGTTCTCGCTGCGCAGCCGTACGGAGCTTCGCGAACCCCTGGTCCCCAAACGCCCGGGACCCATCACGATCGAGGCGCGGCCCCTGCCCCGCGCCGTCGCACAGCCGGTCGGCGTGGGCGCGCCGGAGCACGTCGGCCCCCTCGAGGTCGCCGAGCCTGCCTGACCGAACGTGCGCGGCGGGTGCGCTCCCGAAAGGGCGCGCACCCGCCGCATGCCCGATGGTCGAGATCAGGTGACGACGACGGGAGAGATTGTGCGCGTGTGGACCGGCCGACCCTTCCCCCTCGGCGCCACGTACGACGGCGACGGAACCAACTTCGCCCTGTTCAGCGAGGTGGCGGAGCAGGTCGATCTCATCCTGCTGGACGCGGACGGCGCCGAACGGGCCATCACGCTCACGGAGGCCGACGGCGCGGTGTGGCACGGCTACCTGCCCGACGTCGGGCCGGGCCGGCGCTACGGCTACCGGGTGCACGGCCCGTGGATGCCCGCCGCCGGGCACCGCTGCGACCCGAGGAAGTTCCTCCTCGATCCCTACGCACGGGCGATCCACGACCTGCGCGACGACGACGTGCCGCCGGGGGACACGCCCGCGGGGCGCCGGGCGGGCTCCCGCGACAGGGCCGGGCCCGCCGCCCTGTGCGGGGTGGTCGTCGATCCGGCCTTCGA
Source organism: Streptomyces sp. NPDC054047 (assembly GCF_055585065.1). Classification (NCBI taxonomy): domain Bacteria; kingdom Bacillati; phylum Actinomycetota; class Actinomycetes; order Kitasatosporales; family Streptomycetaceae; genus Streptomyces; species Streptomyces sp. NPDC054047. The sequence goes on from NZ_JBVJKV010000004.1 coordinate 2,324, forward strand.
CTGGACCGGAGACAGCCCGCCCGCGCACGCCTACTCCGACTCCGTCATCTACGAGACGCACGTACGCGGACTGAGCCGCACGCATCCAGGCGTGCCCGAAGAGCTCCGCGGCACCTACGCGGGCCTGGCCGCACCGGCCGTCATCGACCACCTGACCTCCTTGAACGTCACCGCGGTCGAACTGATGCCGGTCCACCAGTACGTCCAGGACGGCTTCCTGCTCGACCAAGGGCTGTCCAACTACTGGGGCTACAACACGATCGGGTTCTTCGCCCCGCATCACACCTACGCGGCGCACGGAACGCTGGGGCAACAGGTCACCGAGTTCAAGTCCATGGTCAAGGCCCTGCACGCGGCCGGTCTCGAGGTGATCCTCGACGTCGTGTACAACCACACCGCGGAGGGCAACGAGAACGGCCCCACCCTCTCCTTCCGCGGCATCGACAACGCCTCCTACTACCGGCTGTCCGACGACGACTTCAGCCGCTACTACGACACCACGGGCACCGGCAACAGCCTCCTGATGCGCCACCCCAACGTCCTTCAGCTGCTGATGGATTCCCTGCGCTACTGGGTCACCGAGTGCCACGTCGACGGCTTCCGCTTCGACCTGGCCGCCACCCTCGCCCGGCAGTTCCACGAGGTGGACCGGCTATCGGCGTTCTTCGACCTGATCCAGCAGGACCCCGTGATCAGCCGCGTCAAACTCATCGCCGAGCCGTGGGACCTCGGCGACGGCGGCTATCAGGTGGGCAACTTCCCCCCGCTGTGGTCGGAGTGGAACGGCAAGTACCGCGACTGCGTCAGGGACTTCTGGCGCGCAGGAGAGGGAACGCTCGCCGAGTTCGCCTCACGCCTGACCGGATCCGCCGACCTCTACCAGCACGACCGGCGCCGCCCGCGCGCCAGCGTCAACTTCATCACCGCCCACGACGGGTTCACCCTGCGCGATCTGGTCTCCTACGACACCAAGCACAACGAGGCCAACGGCGAGGGAAACCGGGACGGCGAGAGCGACAACCGCTCCTGGAACAGCGGCGCCGAAGGCCCCACCCGCGATCCGCAGGTACGCGCCCTGCGCGCACGGCAGCAGCGCAACTTCCTGGCGACGCTGATGCTGTCCCAGGGCATCCCGATGCTCGGCCACGGCGATGAACTGGGCCGCACCCAGCTCGGCAACAACAACGCGTACTGCCAGGACAACGAGACGACGTGGATCGACTGGGACCTCGACGAGGAACGCGCGGACCTGCTGGACTTCACCCGCCGGGTGGTGGCGCTGCGTACCGAACACCCCATCCTGCGCCGCCGCCGCTTCTTTCGGGGCGACGTCCTCCGGCAGCGGGGCGAGCCGCTGCCGGACCTGGTCTGGCTGCGCCCGGACGCCGCGGAGATGACCACACCGGACTGGGACCGGCCCGACGCGCACGCGGTCGCCGTCTTCCTCAACGGCGACGCCATCACCGAACCGGACCGCGTCGGCCAGAGCGTCGTGGACGACTCGTTCCTCGTCCTGTTCAACTGCTACTGGGAGACGATGGAGTTCCGCCTCCCCGACGCCACCTACGGAGCGTGCTGGACGACCCTGCTCGACACGTCCGAACCCGGCGGCGGCCCCCCGGACGAGACCGAACACAAGGCCGACACGACCCTGAGCGTGGAGCCGCGCTCCCTGGTCGTCCTGTCCCGTCCCCCGGACAGCTGACGGGGCGGGTCAGCGCTGCTCCAAGTCCACTTCGAGCTCGTCCGTCTCGGTCCAAAAACCCTCGTCCGCGTCCTGGAGGCGGGACGCGGCGTGCTTCATGTGGCGGCGGACGGCGCTGCGGGCCGCGTCCTCGTCGCCTGCCTCGATGGCCGCCAGGATCGCGTGGTGCTCCACCCGCACCGCCTCGATGAAGTCGTTGCGCCGCGCCTCGTTGGCCCGGGTGACGCGGATGCCGCCGCGCATGACCTCGCCCAAGTACCGCACGGTGGAGACCATCACCGCGTTGCCGGTCGACTCGGCGATCGACTGGTGGAACGCCAGGTCCTCGTCCACGCCGTCGCCGCCGGCCGCGACCGCCTTGTCGATCGCGGCCAGGGACTGCCGCATCCGGGTGACGTCGTCCGGTGTGGCACGGGTGGCCGCCAGCGAGGCCGCCTCGCCCTCCATGGCGCGGCGGACCTCCACGATCTGCATGACCTTGGACTTGGTGCCGGAGGCCTCGGCCTCCAGGTCCAGCGGCCGGGTGCGCCGGGGCATGACGAACACGCCCCGGCCCTGGCGCGGTTCGACCAGGCCCGCGTTGCGAAGCCGGGAGACGGCCTCGCGGATCACGGTGCGGCTGACGCCCAGCTGCTTGACCAACTCGACCTCGGTCGGCAGCTTGTCGCCCGCGGCCAGACGGCCCGACTCGATCTCCTCCGAGAGGATCGCGGCGACCCGGTCCGCGAGCCGTATGGGGCCACTCACCTTGGAGAACATGCTCGTCAGTCTATCCGTCAGGGCCTGATCGCCCCGGCTGCGGGCAGCCCCGCGGCCGCGACGGCTTCGGGGTGGTCCTCGGCGTACGCGCGGACGACCGACTCGAAGGTCGCGTCCGGTCGCAGGCCGAGCGCCGTGGCGCGCGCGTTGTCGAAGGCGGCCGGCCACGAGCCGACGATGGCCTCGACGGCCGGATCGGGCGTCACCGTCACCAGGTCGGCGACGGCATCGCCGGCCACCCGGCGCAGCGTGTCCAGCATCTCGGCGACCGTGACCGTCAGCGCCGGCAGGTTCACCGGTAGACCGCCCGCCAGCTGTCCGGGGCCGCTGCCGCGCTCGGCCTCGGCGATGCGCAGGATGCCCTCGACGGTGCGCCGCGGCGAGGCCAGGGCGACCCGCAGGCCGGGGCTGACCGGGCAGGTGGCCGGCAGGCCCGCGAGCGGCTCGCGGATGATGCCGGACAGGAAACCGGAGGCGGCCGCGTTGGGCTTGCCCGGCCGCACCGAGACCGTCATCAGCCGCGCCACGCGTCCGTCGACGAAGCCCCGGCGGGTGTACTCGGCGACCAGCTGTTCGCAGATGCGCTTCTGCACGCCGTAGCTGGACTGCGGCGTGGGCAGCGTCGACTCGCCGACCACCTCCGGCAGCGGCAGCGCGGCATCGGAGCCGTAGACCGCGACGCTGCTGGAGAACACCACCCGGGGGGTCGGTCCACCGGCCGCCGTCTGCGCGCGGGCGGCATCGAGCAGCGCGCGGGTGGTGTCCAGGTTGGCGCCCATGCCCAGGTCGAAGTCGGCCTCGCACTCGGAGGAGACCGCCGCCGCCAGGTGGATCAGGACGTCCACCGGCTGCGCGAAGATCTCGTCGAGGCGCTCGCTCAGATCACCTTGTACGACGTCCACCAGCGGGTCGGCGGCCACCGGCGACCCGGCGGGAACGAACCGGTCGGCGAGCACCAGCCGGCCGATGGGCGCACCGCACAGGGTCCGCCGCTCGAGCAGGGCGTCGGCGACCTTGCGTCCCAGGAAGCCGAAGCCACCGGTGATGACGATCCTCATGTGCGTTCTCCTCGGTAGTTCTTGAGCCAGCCGAGCCCCTCGCTCGTACCGGCCCGGGGGATGTACTCGCAGCCGATCCACCCCTCGAAGCCCAGCTCGTCGACGACGTCGAACAGGTGGCGGACGTCGAGTTCGCCCCGGTCGGGTTCGTGGCGGTCGGGCACGCCCGCGATCTGCAGATGGCCGACGCGGCCGGTGGGCAGGTCGCGGCGCAGCGTCGTGGTGAGGTCGCCCTCCACGATCTGGCAGTGGTACAGGTCCAGTTGCACCTTGAGATTGGCCGCACCCACCTCCTGCACGATCGCATGTGCCTCGGCCTGCCGGTGCAGGAAGTAGCCCGGCATGTCACGGCCGTTGATCGGCTCGATCAGCAGATCGACGCCCGCGGCGGCCGCCTGCTCGGCGGCCCAGGCCAGGTTGCCCAGATAGGTGGCGCGGTGCGCGGCCTGCTGGGCGGACGCCGCCTGCGGCGGCAGCAGACCGGCCATCACGTGCACCTGACCGCAGCCGAGCGCCGCGGCGTACTCCAGCGCCCGCTCGATCCCGGAGCGCAGCTCGCCCTCGCGGCCGGGCAGCGAGGCGATGCCCCGCTCGCCGGACTCCCAGGCGCCGGGAGGCGCGTTGAAAAGGACCTGCCGCAGGCCGTGCTCGTCGAGCCGGCGGCGCAGCTCGGCGGCGTCGTAGGCGTAGGGGAAGAGGTACTCGACGGCCTCGAAGCCGTCCGCCGACGCCGCGGCGAACCGGTCGAGGAAGTCGACTTCCGTGTACATCATGGACAGGTTCGCGGCGAACCTCGGCATGTGTGCTCCTGTGGTGGGGCCGGGACCGGACCCGGTCAACGGTTGACGACGGCCTTCTTGGTGGTCAGCACGGCTCCCGCGCCGATGACCAGGCTCAGGGCCAGGACGTACATCGGGATGGAGGTCGATCCTGTGGCGTCCTTGAGCCCGCCGATCATGTACGGGCTGACGAAGCCGGCCAGGTTGCCCACCGAGTTGATCAGGGCGAGTCCGGCCGCCGCGGCGGTGCCGCCGAGGAACGCGGTGGGCAGCGACCAGAACAGCGGGGCGCAGGTCAGCACGCCGGCCGCGGCGAAGGACAGGGCGATCAAAGACAGCACGGTCGATCCGCTCCAGCTCGCGGCCAGGGAGAAGCCGACGGCGCCCATGAGGCTGGGGACGACCAGGTGCCAGCGGCGCTCGCGGCGCTTGTCCGCGGAGCGTCCGAACAGGTTCATGGCGATCAGCGCGGCGACGAACGGCACGGCGCTGAGCACGCCGATGGTCAGGGTGTCGTCGATGCCGGTGGACTTGACGAAGGTGGGCATCCAGAAGGTCAGGGCGTACTGGCCCATCACGAAGCAGAAGTAGATGAGGCACATCAGCCACACCTTGGCGTCGCGGAAGCCGTCCCACACCCGGCCGTGCTTCTGGTGCGCGGTGTCCTTGGCGATCGCCGCCTCGACGATGTCCTTCTCCTCGTCGGAGAGCCACTTGGCGCTGCGCACGTTGTTGTCGAGGTAGAACAGCGTGGCCACACCGATGAGGAGCGCCGGGATCGCTTCGAGGAGGAACATCCACTGCCAGCCCTGCCACCCGTTGACCCCCTGGAAGGTGTCCATGATCCAGCCGGAGAGCGGGTTGCCGAAGATGCCGGCCACGGGGATCGCCGACATGAACATCGCGATGACGCGGGCCCTGCGGTGGGAGGGGAACCAGTAGGTGCAGTAGAGGATCACACCCGGGTAGAAGCCGGCCTCCGCCGCGCCGAGCAGGAAGCGCAGCACGTAGAACATGGTCTCGTTCGTGACGAGCGAGAACGCCGCCGAGACGAGCCCCCAGGTGATCATGATGCGGGCGATCCAGGTGCGCGCGCCGATGCGCTGCAGCATCAGGTTCGACGGGACCTCGAAGAGGAAGTAGCCGATGAAGAACAGACCGGCGCCGAGGCCGTACGCCGCCTCGCTCAGACCCAGGTCGTCGGACATCTGCAGCTTCGCGAAGCCGACGTTGACGCGGTCCAGGTAGGAGAAGACGTAACAGAGGATCAGGAAGGGGACGATGCGCAGAACGACCTTGCGGAACACGGCGTTCTCACGGACGAGGTCGGGGGTCTCGGCCGTCTCTGTGGACGTGGACATGCGGAATCCTTACTGCGGCTCAGGGGATTCTCCGACGGGCGGTGCGCGATCACCAAGAGGCGCCGAACACGGCCTTGAGTTCGTCGAGAGCGGGGGAGGGGAGCGGCTCGGGGCGACGGTCGGTCAGGAGCCAGAGGCGTGCCGTTTCCTCGAGTTCTTCGAGGACGGCGAGAGCGGATGCGGCGTCCGGGCCCCAGACGACTGGGCCCAGACGGTCGAGCAGTACGGCCCTGATCGGTGTGCGTCCCGCGGCACGATCAGCGATACGGCCGGTCACCAGGTCGGCCACGAGGGGATCGCCGGGCCGGTGGTAGGGGATGAGCGGGACGTGTCCGACCTTCATGACGTAGTACGGAGTCAGGGGCGGCAGCACGTCGTCCTGCCTCCACACGCCGGCCAGGGTGAGCGCGACCAGGTGCGTGGAGTGGGTGTGGACGACGAACCGTGCCGTGGGGTCGGCGGCACAGATACGCCGGTGCAGGGTGAGGGTCTTGCTGGCGCGATCACCCGCGATCTGCTCGCCCCCGGCATCGACCAGGGCCAGGCGCTCGGGGTCCAGGAAGCCCAGGGCTGCATCGGTGGGCGTGATGAGGTGGGAGTCGCCGACGCGGGCACTGATGTTCCCGGCGCTGGCGTGGACGTAGCCGCGGGCGAAGAGGCTGGTGCCCACCCGGACGATCTCGGCGCGCGCGGCGGCCACGTCGTCCGCGTCATGTGCGGCCGGACCGGGGAGCGGGCTCATGCGGACTCCCCGTCGAGGTGCCCGAAGGCGGCGGTGAAGAAGTCGGGTCCGCCGAAGTTGCCGGACTTCAGCGTGATGTGGAGCGTGTCCCCGCCGGGGAGGGCCGCCGCGCACCAGGGCACACCGGGGTCGATCTGCGGCCCGATGCGCAGGCCCGTCAGGCCCAGCGCCTGGACGACCGCGCCGGAGGTCTCGCCACCGGCGACGACGAGCTGACGTACACCCGCCTCCACGAGCCCCTGGGCGACGCGGGCCAGGGTCTGCTCGACGAGCTCACCGGCCTCGGCGACACCGAGACGGCCCTGGACGTCCTTGACCGCGTCCGGCGACTCGGTGGAGTAGACGAGCACCGGACCCTCGGCCAGGTGCGCGGCGGCGAAGGCCAGCGCCTGCCCGGCCACGTCCTGACCGTCCGCGATCCGCAGCGGGTCCACGCTGAACGCGGGCCGGCCGCCGCGCAGGAACGCCTGGACCTGACCGTTGGTGGCCGTGGACACCGACCCGGAGACGACGGCCCGATGACCCGCGGGCGGGGGCAGCCGGGCCGCGGCAGCAGAGGGCTCGAAGCCCCAGTTGGCGGGCAGACCGATGGCCAGACCCGACCCTGCGGTCACCAGCGGAAGCCCCTTGACCGCCGTGCCAAGGCGTACGAGATCGTCGTTGGAGACGGCGTCGACGATCGCGGCGCCGATGCCCTCCTCGCGCAGCGCGTCGACGCGCTCCTTGATGGCCTGGGCACCGGCGGCGACCACGGTGTGGTCGATGAGACCGACCGGGCGCGCGGTCTGCGCGCCGAGCACCGAGACCAGGTTGGAGTCGGTCATCGGCGTCAGCGGGTGATGGCGCATGCCGCTCTCGCTGAGCAGGACGTCGCCGACGAAGAGGTGCCCCTTGAACACGGTGCGCCCGTTGTCGGGGAACGCCGGGGTCGCGACCGTGAAATCGGTGCCCAGCGCGTCCATCAGGGCCTCGGTGACGGGGCCGATGTTGCCGGCCCGCGTCGAGTCGAAGGTCGAGCAGTACTTGAAGTAGATCTGCTCCGCGCCCGCCGAACGCAGCCACTCGAGCGCCCGCAGTGAGGCTTCGACGGCTTCGGAGGCCGGGGTGGTGCGCGACTTGAGGGCGATGACGACGGCATCCGCGTCGAGCGGACCCTCAACGCCGGTCCGCGGTACGTCGATCAGCTGGATGACGCGCATGCCCGCGCGCACCAGATTGTTGGCAAGGTCCGTGGCGCCGGTGAAGTCATCGGCGATGCAACCGAGTCGGATTCCCATCTCAGCCCTCCGACTGCTCTGTCTGGTGGGGCAGTTCGATCCCCGGGAAGATCTTGATCACCGCGCTGTCGTCCTCGCCGCCCAGACCGGACGCCGACGCCTGGAGGAACATCTGGTGGGCGGTGGCCGCCAGCGGGAGGGGGAACTTCTCCGGCCGGGCCGCGTCCAGCACTAGACCCAGGTCCTTGACGAAGATGTCGACCGCGGACAGCGGCGTGTAGTCCCCGGCCAGTACGTGCGCCATGCGGTTCTCGAACATCCACGAGTTGCCGGCGCTGTGCGTGATCACTTCGTAGAGCGCATCGGCGGGTACGCCCGCCTTGATGCCAAGGGCCATCGCCTCGGCCGCCGCGGCGATGTGCACCCCCGCGAGCAGCTGATTGACGACCTTGACCTTGGAGCCGATCCCGGCCTCGTCGCCCAGGCGGTAGACCGTGCTGCTCATGGCTTCGAGCACCGGATCGGCGATGGCGTACGCGGTGGGGGCGCCCGAGGTCATCATGGTGAGCTCGCCGCCGGCCGCGCGTGCGGCGCCCCCGGAGATGGGGGCGTCCAGGTAGAGCACGCCCCGCTCGGCCAGGCGCCGTTCGAGCTCGGCGGACCAGGTGGGGTCGGCCGTGGAGCACATGACGTAGACGGAGCCCGGATGCAGCCGCTCGGCCGCGCCGCCGGGCCCGAACAGCACCGACTCGACCTGCGCCGCGTTGACCACGACGCCGACCAGGACGTCGACCGAGGCCGCCAGTTCACCGGCGGAGGCGAAGGCGCTGCCGCCCTCCTCGGCGAAGGCCGAGGCCACATCGGGGCGCAGATCGTGGACCCCCACATCGAAGCCCGCGTTCCGCAGACTGCGCGCCATGCCGAGCCCCATGGCCCCCAGCCCCACCACGCCTACGCGCGGCCGTGTCGGCCTGTCCTGGTCGTTCATGCCCATCCTCGTCTCGCTGTGCCGTGCCGTCCGGGGTGCGGCCCGGGGTGCGGTCCGGCTCTGAATCCGTGCGGCGATCGGGTCATATGATGACCTGAGGATGTGGGATGGCGCACTGTGATGCCGGTCACATGGTGATGGGATGGGGTGGCGGGTGCCGGGGGGTGGGGTGTGAGGTGAGGGGCCGGGTCGGGAGCTGCTGGGTCATGAGCGCAGAAGTGCCCCTGCACGGCTGGTTCTTGATGCTGCGTCAGGCATGGGCGGTGCCCCGACGGCCGGTGCGGGGACGCCGCCCGGCGCCTGACGTACGCGCGATGTGCGGCCACGGCCCGCACGGCGTGCCTGCGGCTGTGAACCTGCGGTCATGGATGCGCACGGGCGCGCGGGCCCTCCTTCGCTGTGCGGGTGCGCCGACCCAGGACGCTCAGGCGTGTGCCAGTCCCATGCCGGCGAACCACCGGACCGCCACGGCGGCGACCTCGTCCAAGGCCTCGGGCTCCTCGAACAGATGCGCGGCATCAGGGATCACGCGCAGTCGGCTGAGGGTGCGCAGCTGGTTGGCCGTTGCCCGGTTGAGCCGCAGCGTCTCCCTGTCGCGCCCGCCCGCGAGCAGCAGCACCGGCGCGCACACCTGGCTGAGCACCTCGTCATCGGCCAGGTCGGGGCGGCCGCCGGGGCAGACCACCGTGTCCACCAGGCCGGGCCGGGCGGCCGCGGCACCGAGCGCCGCCGCCGCTCCCGTGCTCGCGCCGAACAGGCCGAGCGGCAGATCGGCGGTGCGGGCGGCGAGCCAGTCCACGGACGCGATCAACCGGCGGGTCAGCAGATCGATGTCGCAGCGGTGCCGCCCGGTTGCCCAGTCGGCGGCCTCTTCGTCGGCGGTGAGCAGGTCGATGAGCAGGGTTCCGAGTGCGGCGTCGTTCAGGGTGTCGGCCACGGCCCGGTCGCGGGGGCTGTGGCGGGAGTTGTCGCTGCCATGGGCGAGGATCGCGACGCCGAACGCCGTGTCCGGCACGGTCAGTTCACCGAGGAGAGCCCCCTCGCCATTGGGCACGGTGACGGTCTCGGACAGCATGGGACCTCCGGATTCCGGGGACGGGTGAACGCCGGGTACCCCGCGCGGTCTTCACTACGCGGCCGCGTCACGGCAGTGGTCAGGGAGAGGCCTGGGCGCGATCGTGCGGGGCCCCGAGAGTCCTCCCGCCCCGCGACCGCACCGCTCGCCCGTCCGCTTCCGGGCCGGGGGTGCGTCGGCCCCGGGCGAGGGCCCGGCCCCCGGCCGCGTACCACTGCCGCCCGAGCAGCACGGCCAGGGCGATGCCGACCACGTCCCCGCCGTAGTACATGACGTACGACGCGAGGTGCAGGTCGGCCGCGGCATAGGAGGTGCCGGGCGGGCCCGTGGCGTACAGCGACTTGGCCAGGATGCCGTGCGCCGCCGACGCGGCCAGCAGGGCTCCGCCCCGCAGCGCGTACCCGGCACGGTGACGCAGCGGGTCCAGGGCCAGGACCGCGAAGGCGAACAGCACGCCCGAGGCCAGCAGATGCACGCTGACAAGTGCGTGCAGCCAGGGCCGGTGGTGCCCGGCGGCCAGGAGAGGCGTGCGGTACACCGCCCACAGCCCCGCGACGTGCAGCAGTGCGGCCGGCGGCGGCCACACGAGCAGAGCCGCCGGCCGGGACCGTACGCAGGAGAGAAGCCGTCGCCGCGGTCCCACCGGCAGCGCGCGCAGCGCCAGCGTCACGGGCCGGCCCAGTACGAAGAGCAGCGGCGCGATCATCCCGATGCCCAGATGGGTGGCCATGTGCCCGGTGAACGGCGGCCAGTCCTCCCACGGGGCGGCGAACGAGACGATGAGCACCGCGCCGCCCGCGCAGAATGCCGCGTCACGCGGGTGTGGCCAGCGGTCGCCGCGCCGGCGCAGCTGCCGGGCCGTCGCCACATAGCCCAGACAGCTCACGGCCACGACCAGCACCACGGCCGTCATCGGCGGGCCCGGACCAGCAGCAGCACGCCGGCGAGCAGGAACAGCACGGCGATCACGTTCCAGGTCCAGTCGTACGGCGCCAGATCCACGCCGTAGCGGATCTGGTGCAGCTCCAGCGCCTTGTGCTGGAAGGTGCCGTCGTACAGCTGGAAGCCGCCGAGCCCCAGACACAGGCCCGACCACCAGGCGGTGAGGTGCCGGGCGCCTCGGCGCCACAGGTCCGCGTACAGGAACAGGCCCGCCACCATCGCCAGCCAGCCGAAGGCGTGGAAGATCCCGTCGGAGACCAGACCGGCCTCGCTCGACGCCTTGTCGTAGAAGTGGTGCCAGTGCAGCAGCTGGTGGAACACCATCTCGTCGATGAACGCCGCAATCCCGACGCCGACCAGCGCCCCGGAGAGCAGGGACCGCCCCCTCACCGGTGCGCACTCCTGCGAACGGCGGGCGCCGGAGCGCACACCGGCACGGACCGTCTCCCCAACTGCGGCGCCTGCACGGCGCGTTGCTGCTCTCGGGAAAGGAACGTCATCCGGGTCTCCTCGGTATCCAGCGGCGAAAACGGGAAGGACGAGCGGGAAAGCGAGGCGCCGAGTACCCGCGAAGCGGAATGCCAGACCGTCGCTTTCACGCCGCTGCGCCGCCCGGCCAGCGAAACGGCGCCCTGCCCTCATCGACCGCGGGCTCACCCGCTTGCGCGCACGAATCGGCCAGCCAAACGTGCTGCTCGTAGGGCCATTGCGTACGGTGAAAGCCCCCCGCAAGGCCATGAAGGCCATGAACGGAGCCCTCGTGACACGTGCCGCCCTGTTCGACGTCGACGGAACGCTCGTCGACACCAACTACCTGCATGTCACGGCCTGGTGGGAGGCGTTTCGGCAGGCCGGCCACCAGGTGCCGATGCGTGCCGTGCACCATGCCATCGGCCTGGGCGGCACCGACCTGATCGGGCACGTCCTCGGTGAAGACCGCGACACGGACCAGGACGCGGCCATCAGCGCCGCGCACAAGACGCTCTACGGCACGCACTTCGACCGGCTGGAAGCCTTCGACGACGCCGGACGCCTGCTGCGTGCCCTGGCGGGGGAGGGGTGGACCGTCGTCCTTGTCACCTCCGCGGGCGGCGCCGAACTCGGCGCGCTGCGCGCCGCCGTCGACGCGGACGACGTCATCGCCGCGACGGCCAGCGCCGACGACGTCGACGAGGGCAAACCCGCTCCGGAACCCGTCGCCCACGCCCTCGACCTGGTCGGTGCGAACGCGCGCGACAGCGTGCTCGTCGGCGACTCGGTCTGGGACATGAAATCCGCACGGCGCGCGGGCGTCACACCGCTGGCCGTCCTCAGCGGCGGCATCCCCGGCGAGGACCTCACCCGAGCCGGAGCGGCAAAGGTGTACGACGACACCGCCCACCTGCTGTCCTCGCTCGCGAGCAGTGTGTTCACGCGCCAGGAAGGCGACGGCTGACTCCGTCTTGATCGTTTTTTGAGCGGCGCATAGGGTCCCATGCCCATGGAGATGGGGGAGCCGGAGCGCGGTGGCAGGCGTCGGCGTGTCCGGCCGGCCCGGCAGCGCGCGATGGCGGCTCTGCTGGCCGCGACAGCGGGGCCGGCCGTTCTGGGCTGGCTGCTCGTCTTCCTGCCGGGTGTGGTGGTCGACCACGATCTCGCCGGGGCGAGCGTCGCTGCGCAGGATCGGCTCAAAGCGGTGAACGACGTCCGTACGACACTGCTTCAGGCCGTGGGCGGCATGGTCGTGCTGTTCGGCGCGTACGCCACCTGGCGGCAACTGCGCGTCAGCCAGGACGGGTTGCGTGCCACCCAGGAGGGCCATGTCACCGACCGGTTCAGCACGGCCGTCGATCAACTCGGCAGCGACAAGCTGCAGACACGGATCGGCGGGCTCCACGCCCTGTGGCGGATCGCGGAGTACTCCGCCCGCGACCGCGAGGCCGTCGTCTCCATCCAGGCCGCCTACCTGCGGACACATCTGCCCTGGCCACCTGCCGGGCCGGAGTCTCCGGCAAGGGACGTGCCCATCAACGACGTCGTGCCGCTGGAGGTCCGTGCCGCCGACGCCCAGGTGGCGCTGACCGGGCTCGGGGTGTTGTTGCAGCAGCCCCGGGAGCAGTCCTGGGTCAACCTCAGTGTCACGGATCTGCGCCGGGCCGACTGCGACGGGCTGTGGCTGCACGAGGTCAACCTCGACCGCGCCTGCATGGAGGCGGCAGGTCTCTACCACGCCAACCTGACGCAGGCGTCCCTCGTCGCGGTCAACCTACGGCACGCCGACCTCACGACGGCGATCCTGCGCCGGGCACGCTGCGTACTGGCCGACCTGCGAGGCGCACAGTTGACCGAAACGGACATGCGTGACGCGGACTTCACCGAGGCCGACCTGCGTGAGGCGAGTCTGCGCAAGGCCGATGCGGGCGGCGCCGTGTTCCGCCGTGCCGACCTGCGCCTGGCCGACCTGCGGGGCTCCGATCTGAGCACGGCCGACCTGCTCCAGGCGCGTCTGACCGGGGCGCTGGCCAGCGAGCGCACGCGATGGCCGGCCGGCTTCGACCACGCGGCCGCCGGCGTCGTGGACACCGAGGACCCCGGCCCCGAACCAGCGCCCCTGCTCCAGCCCCCAGGGGTCACGACGCAGCACCCGCCCCTGCGTTCGGTGCAGTGACCGCGGGGCGCGGGAGACCTGCTAGGTGGCCGCAGCCCCGGATCGTGCCACGTCCGCGGGAACACTCCGAGAGCGATCCGTCAGCGCCCCCTGCGGGCGTTGAGCCGGGCGGCCCGGCGGGTCAGGTGGTCGCGTTCGGCGAGGTTGGGGGCCTTCTGGGCCGCCTCGGCGTACAGCCGTGCCGCCGTCGCCAGGTCGCCGTCGCGCTCGTGGAGGTACGCCGCCACCGCGGTGTGGCGGGGCAGGGAGTCGTCCAGCTTCGCGAGCGCCGACAGGCCGGCGCGCGGTCCGTCCGCCTCGCCCACGGCCACCGCGCGGTTGAGCCGGACGACCGGGCTGTCGGTCAGGCGCGCGAGCTCGTCGTACCACTCGACGATCTGCACCCAGTCGGTCTCCTCGGCGGTGGGCGCATCACAGTGCAGTGCCGCGATGGCGGCCTGGGCCTGGAACTCGCCGAGGCGGTCGCGGGCCAGGGCCGACTGCAGGATTCCGATGCCCTCGGCGATCGACCGGGTGTCCCACCGGCCGCGGTCCTGCTCGGCCAGCGGCACCAGGCCGCCGTCGGAGGCGATGCGGGCGGCGCGCCGGGCGTGGTGGAGCAGCATGAGGGCGAGCAGCCCCGCCACTTCGGGGTGGTCGATCGCGGCCGAGAGCTGCCGGGTGAGCCGGATGGCCTCGGCGGCGAGGTCGACGTCCCCGGAGTAGCCCTCGTTGAAGACCAGGTAGAGGACGCGCAGCACGGTGGCGACGTCGCCGGTCCTGTCGAACCGCACGCCGGAGACGGTGCGCTTGGCCCGGCTGATGCGCTGCGCCATGGTCGCCTCGGGCACCAGGTAGGCCTGGGCGATGTGCCGGGTGGTGAGACCGCCGACCGCGCGGAGCGTGAGCGCGACCGCGGACGATGGCGTCAGGGACGGGTGGGCGCACAGGAAGTACAGCTGGAGCGTGTCGTCCACCGTCGGCGCGGGCCCGGGCGCCGGCTCCTCGTCGACGAGATCCTCACGCCGACGGCGAGCGGTGTCCGCACGGGCGGCATCGAGGAACCGGCGCCAGGCGACGGTGACCATCCAGCCCTTCGGATCCCGCGGCGGGTCGGCGGGCCAGACGCGGATGGCCTCGACCAGCGCGTCCTGCACGGCGTCCTCGGCCGCCGCGAAGTCTGCTCCGCGGCGGACGAGGACCCCGAGCACGCTCGGCGTGAGGCTCCTGAGCAGGGCCTCGTCCATCGCAGAGGTCACTCCGTGATGGTGTGCGCCGCGGACAGGAACGGACGCAGCTCGAGCCACTCGTGGATGGGCTTTCCGCCCGCCCCCGGGGCGGCCGACAGCTCCCCGGCCAGCTCGACGGCACGCTCGTAGCTGTCGACGTCGATCACCATCCAGCCGGCGATGACGTCCTTGGTCTCGGCGAACGGGCCGTCGGTGACCGGCGGGCGCCCTTCGCCGTCGTACCGGACGAACGTCCCCTCGAAGGCCAGTGCCTGGCTGTCGACGAACTCACCGCTCTGCTCGAGCCGGTTCGCGAAGTCGTTCATGTACTGCACGTGCGCCGAGATCTCCTCGGGCGTCCACTGGTCCATCGGCACGTCGTTGACCGCTGCCGGGGCGCCACGGTAGTGCTTGAGCAGCAAGTACTTGGCCATGGTGATTCTCCTCGGTACTGGTGCGACCCATTGTGGCCGCGTTCACTACGGGGACGGAGCCGGCCACGGTTTCTCGACATCGTCGGCAGATTTCTCTTTCGACTTTCCTTCTCGGCTGCCGGGCCGAGCCGTCAGGTCGGGAGGGGGTGCCCGCCGAGAAGGGGGTCAGACCTTCCAGGACCTGATCTGGTCGGCGACCGCGTAGACGCTGATGCGGCTCTCGCTTATCTTTCGCACGAGATCGGACAGCGCTCCGTAGGGCGGATCGATGCCCTCGCCGGACTGGTCCATGTACTGGGCGGCCACGAACGCCGCGTACAGGCTGTTGCGGTAGGGCAGGGGCTCCAGGCGCACGATGGTGTGCAGCAGGGCGGCCGCGCGCCAGGCGGCGTCCGGGTCGGAGGATTCCAGGGTCGGCAGCTTCGTCCTGTGCCGGGCGACAGCGGCGACCAGCGCGGAGTAGTCCGACACGGACATGTCCTCGGGGGCCACGGCGAACTCCTGGATGTCCAAGAGCCATGAGACGTCTACGAACAGAACCATCAGGCGGCCGCGGACCCCTCGTGACGTGCGGAGGGTGGAATCTCCTCGGGGTTGGCCGCGTCGAACTCCGCCCGCAGCCTGTCGGCCCAGGTGGAGGCGCCGGCGACGAACTTCTGACGTTCCATCTCACGGACTCCGAGGTCGTGCAGGTACTGCTTGAGGCTCTTGCCCTCGGCCGCCGCGGCCGCGCGGACACCCTTGAGCTCCTCGTCGGTGAAAGTCACGTTCAGAGACGGCATATCTCCAAGGTACCAACTAGGTACCTGCCGGGGGAGTGTCTCCCCCGTCCGCAGCCGAATCGGGCTGCGCCAGCAAGGGGAACAGCCGGGTGATGAGGGCCACCGGGCGGGCGCCGTCCGGCCGGGCCAGGGGACGCTGTTCCCGGTCCTGGTAGGGGGCGAGTGCCCGGCGGACCGTGTCCGCGACCCGGCTCATCTCCGCGGGCGTCAGGTAGGCGATGGCGCTGAAGGCCTCGTCGCGGCGCCACTCGCCCGGTGCCTGGTCGCGCTGGGCGAGCCATCGCTGCCAGCTCTCGTCCTCGAGGCCGCGCGCCAAGTCGCCGAACTGCTCCTCGGCGGGTGCGCCGGCGGGGCGGTGCTGCTTCAGGCGCCAGGGGCGCGCGCGTCCCCCGTGGTGAGGGGCTTCCTCGATGTGCCCGTGGCGGGCGAGCTGGCGGAGGTGGAACGAGCAGAGCCCCGAGCTGTGTCCCAGCCGGGCGGCGGCTTCGGTCGCCGTGACGGTGCCGACTTCGGCCAGCAGGTCCATCAGGGCCGTACGGACCTCGTGCTCGCGCAGTGCATCGCCGCTGTCGGCGCGGTCCCCGGTCGGGCCGGGGGAGGAGTCGAGGTCATCTTCAGTCACTTTGCAAAGTCTGCTACTTTGCAAAGTCCTTGGCAAGGGGGTCTTGCCCGACGCAGAAGGGGAGAGCGCGATGGCTGTTCGTCACGACCGGTCCCGTCCCGCAGACCGGCGAGTCCGGGTGCAGGGCCGGCCCGTCGACACGTATCCTGCGCAGGCGCCGGAGGCGGAACGGGGCTCGGTACGCCGGGTCACGGTGGTGGGGGAGGAGGTCCTGAGCCGCCCGTGCCGCGAGGTGACCGGGTTCGGAACCGCGGAACTGTCGGCGCTCATCGACGACATGTTCCTGACGATGTACGTGGCCGACGGTGCGGGCCTCGCCGCCAACCAGGTGGGCGTCGACCTGCGGCTGTTCGTCTACGACTGCCCGGACGACGACGGGATCCGGCACGTCGGCCACATCATCAACCCCGTCCTGGACCTGCCCGACCCGGGAAGCCGCCGCCTCGTCGACGAACCCGAGGGCTGCCTGTCCGTGCCCGGTGCCACCATGGCCGTGGCCCGCCCCGATCGGGCCGTCGTCCGCGGGCTCGACAAGGACGGCCACCCTCTCGCCATCGAGGGGACGGGCTACTTCGCCCGCTGCCTGCAGCACGAGAGCGATCACCTCGTCGGCCACACGTATCTGGACCGGCTCTCCAAGCGGGACCGCAAGGACGCCTTGCGGCAGATGGAAGACCGACGCGAGGACGTGTTCGCCCAACGCTCCCTCAAGGCGGGCAGTTTGGGGCGCTGAGACACCGCGAGGGCACGTGGTGCACAGACCCCGTACGGCTGGACCTCCCTCCGCCGTCGCGGGGCCGGCGGAGGCAGCGGCTCGGTCTCGGCGACACGGCATTTCCCACCCCTCGGACCTCATGCTGCGACGTGGGGTGGTTCGGGAGAGGGCAGGGCCTCCAGCGTCTCCAGCCCCAACCGCATCACCGGGTGGTGCAGCAGGCGCAGGGTCGCAGGCCGCGTGCAGACCAGACGGATCTTGCCGCATCGGCCGGTGGCCCGGTCACGTGCGCGTGCCAGCGCCTTGATGCCGCTGGTGTCCATGAACGACACCGGGCGCAGGTCGATCAGCAGGTCGGGGCGGCCGGTGTAGGTCAGCCAGTCGAGGTGGCAGACCAGGCCGGGCGCGGTGAGCAGATCGATCTCCCCGCACACGATCACGAGGCTGCAGCTGCCGTGCGTACGGACTTCCTGGACACATGCGGTGGGCTGGACGGGGATCATGAAGACCCTTCCCGATGGCGCGATGTCCGTGGGGACTTGGCGCCGACGGGGACCCGGTCGACACGGGGGATTCTAGGCCCGGCGGAGAGACTTGCGTGCTCTTGTGCCGAACGGCTGCGGACGTGGCATGACCTGTGCTGTGCGGCGGGCGATACGGCCGTGGGCAGGCTAGGGCCACCGTTTGTCGGGGTCGTCCAGGCGGAGCTGGTACGCCAGTACGTCGCGGGCGGTGGCCAGCAGCGGGCGGTCATGGCTGTAGGCATGACCGCGCAGCTGCCTCAGGGCTTGGGCGCAGGTAATGCCGAGTTGGGCGGAGAGGAGGCCAGTGGCCTGGTGGACCTCGGCGAATTCCCAGCCGGGTTCGTCCACCAGCAGGCAGCTGGGCTCGGGCGGCCGGGCGGCCCGGCCGATGACGATCTGGGTGAGGGTGTCGGCGAGGCCGAAGGCTTCGGCGAGCTGGTCGTGACTGAGTGGTCCGGGCCGGGTGCGATGGCCGGTGAGCGCGCCCATCGCGATCACCCCGATACGCAGTGGGAACGTGAACATCGCGCGTACCCCCAAATCCCCGACGCCGCCGGGCAGCCCGGGCCAGCGGGTGGGGGCGAAGGCGCTGGTGTCCGCCAGGTCGGGCAGCAGGAGGACCATCCCGTGCCGGGCGGCGTCCAGGCTGGGGCCCTGCCCCTGGGTCAGCTGCAGATCCTCCAGGGCGGTGGTGCGCTCGCCGAAGGACTGCACCAGCTCGGGGTTGTTGCCGCCGGGGGCCAGCAGCAGGGCCAGGCCGTCCAGTCCCAGTGACCGGGCGCATGCTTCGAGCGGCAGGGGGGCCGGCCCGGGGCCCGGGTGGGTGCGCAGGGTGCGCAGATAGGAGGCCATCGCCCGCTCGGGCACCGGCCTCACCCCCTCCCGGGTACGAACTGGCGCCAGGGACTCGGCTCTTGGTCGCGCCGCCGTCTCACCGTCCGCGGTCCAGCAGGGAGGGGTCTGCGGATTCTTCCAGGACCTGCCGGGCCAGGTCGGTCAGCCGCATACGGTGATCGCGGGCGTAGTGGCGCATCACCGTGAACGCCTCCTCGACACTGGTGCCGCGTCGGTGGGCCAGGAAGCCCTTGGCCTGCTCGATGACGATCCGGGAAGTCACCGCTGCCTGCAACTGCGCCGCGACGGTCATCTGTTCGCTCACCGCGCGCTGTTGCAGGACCCCGATGGTGGCAGTGTCCGCCAGGGCCTGTCCCAGCCTCAGCTGGGCGGCGTCCAAGGGGCCCGGTTGATCCCGGAACAGTCCCAGAGCGCCGATCACCTGATCGTGCAGCCGCAGTGGGGCCGACACCACCGAGGTGAAACCCAGCTCGAGCGCCCGAGGGGTGAACTGCGGCCACCGGATCTGGGCCGATGCGGTGGCCAGCGCCATGTCCGGTACCAGCAGACTGGAGTGGAAGCAGTCCCGGCACGGGCCCTCGTCCCACTCGATGCCGGCCAGCTCCAGCTGACGGGTGCGCTCATCAGAGGCGGCCGCGTCCACCAGCCGGCCTGCGGGGGTGGCCAGCATCACCCCGGCCGCCGCCACGTCCAGCAGGTCCACACAGTGCTCGGTCAGCGTGTGCAGAAAACTGATGACGTCGAAGTCCTGCACCAGTGTGTCGGCGAGATCGACGAAGGCCAGAGCCAGGCGCTCTTCACGCGGTAGTCCAAGCACGCCCACTCACCCTCAAGATCGTGGGACACGCGAATCCGGGCGCCCCTCCCGCTCGTGCCCAGTATGTTCCCTGCCGGGCACAACGGGTGAGCCTCAGGCCAGCTGCTCTCTTTCGTCTACGGGACTTCGACAGACGTGGTCAGGTCTGATCACAGTCGTCCTGAGCCGAACACCCTGGTTCAGGTTCTGGCAAACGGCTACGCGACGATCGCCACGATCTGCGGTGAGCCGAGGTCTCAGAGCGCTGCGCAGGCCTCGCCGATCGCCTGGTCCAGCATCGCGAGGCCGAGGGAGAGCTCGTCCTCGGTGGCCGTCAGCGGGGGCGCCATGCGCAAGACGCCGCCCATACCAGCGAGTTGGACGATGTTCATGTGCAGGCCGAGTTCCAGGCAGCGCCGGGTGACCCGTGCGCCCAGCTCGTTCGAATGCTGCTTCGTCTCGCGGTCGACGACGAGTTCGAGCCCGGCCAGCAGACCCCGGCCGCGGATGTCGCCGACGACCTCGTGCCGCGTGGCGATGTCCGCAAGCCCCTGGTGGAGGAAGGTGCCCAGCGACCGCGCACGCTCCTCGAGCCTGTCGCGGATCAGGACGTCGAGGACGGTGTTGCCGACCGCCGCCACCAGCGGGTCGGCGACGTGCGTGGTGAAGAACAGATACCCGCGCTCGTACGCCTCCTGCTCGATCTCCGCGCTGGTCACCACGGCCGCCAGCGGCAGGCCCGCCCCCAGCGTCTTGGACAGCGTGAGGATGTCGGGCACGACGCCGTCGCGCTCGAAGGCGTACCAGGTCCCGGTCCGGCACAGACCGGTCTGCGCCTCGTCGAGGATCAACAGCATGCCGCGCTCGCGGCACTTGGCCCGCAGAGCCGCGAAATACCCGGCCGGCGGCTCGATGATTCCGCCGGAGCTGAGAATCGGCTCGACCAGGCACGCGGCCAGGCTGCCGGTCGACTGGGCGTCGATCAGGTCGAAGGCGAAGTCCAGCTGGCGGCGCCAGTCCAGCGAGCCGTCGTCCGTGGTGAAGTCGGGCCGGTAGGCGTTCGGCACGGGGATGGCGAAGTTGCCGGGCGCGCCCGGCCCGTACCCCTTGCGCCCCGCGCTGTAGGTGGCGGACGCGGCGGCCTGCGTCATGCCGTGCCAGGACCGCGCGAACGAGACGATCTCGTGCTTGCCGGTGACGAGCTTGGCCATCCGGATCGCGGCCTCGTTGGACTCGGCGCCGGTCGTCAGGAGCAGTGCCTTCTCCAGCGGCGCGGGCAGCGTACCGGCAAGACGCCGGGCGAGGTCGACCACCGGGCGGCTGAGCATGCCGCTGAAGAGGTGGTCGAGGGACGCGACCTGCCGCTGCACGGTCGCGACGATCTCCGGGTGCGAGTGGCCCAGGATCGCGCTCATCTGGCCGGAGGTGAAGTCGAGGATCTTCCGGCCGTCCGCGGTGAACACGAAGCTTCCGGCGGCGCGCTCGATGATCTCGTGGGTGAACTCGCCGCCGTAGCGCACGAGATGCCTCTCGGCATCGGCCCAGAAGGTGTCGGTGGACGCGGGGGCGGTGGTCGAAGCGGTCATGCCGCCGACGGTAGGGGGCCGCCGAGCGACACGTCCATCTCACGATTCCGGCTTTCCTGTTCGGTAGAACCGCACAACAATGAGGGGTGTGATGAACCCCTGGAGGCTGCGACTGCTCAGCCAGCTCGACACGCTGGGCACCGTCCGGGCGGTCGCCCAGGCCGCCAACCTGAGCCCGTCCAGCGTGTCGCAGCAGCTCGCCGTGCTCGAGACCGAGACGCGCACCCAGCTGATCGAACGCACGGGCCGCCGGGTGCGGCTGACCCCGGCCGGGCTGATCCTCGCCCGGCGGGCACGGGCGATCCTCGACCACATGGCCAGCGTGGAGGCGGAGCTGCGCGGGTTCGGCGAAGAACCGGCCGGCCTGGTGCGCCTCGGGGCCTTCCAGAGCGCGATCCACACCATGGCCGTACCGGCGGTGAGCCGCCTGGCGCGCGAGCACCCGCACCTGGACGTCGAACTCCTCGAGCTGGAGCCGCACGCGAGCATGCCCGCGCTGCGCGGCGGCGACGCGGACATCATCATCACGACCACGGACTTCGACGAGCTGCCGCTGGGACCGGACATCGACCTCGTGCCACTGGCCACGGACCCGGTCCTGCTGGTGGTCCCGCCCGAGCACCCCGCCGCCGGTCGCGGCGCCGTGGACCTCGCGGCCTACGCGGACGAGCCCTGGGCGTTCGACATCCCGCAGTCCTACATGGCCAATCTCGCGCTGCGCCTGTGCCGCCAGGCGAGCTTCGAGCCACGGGTGGTGTGCCGCTTCAGCAACTACATGATGACCCTCCAGCACGTCGAGGCCGGACTGTCGATCGCGCTGCTGCCCGGCCTTGCGGTCGACCGCCGCTACCGCGTCGCCACCCGGGAACTCGCCACTCCGGTGACCCGCACCATCACGGCGGCGATCCGCCGCGGCTCCCCGCCTCGCGCGGCGGTGCGCGCCGTACTGGAGGCACTGCGGCATCATCCGGAGCTGCCGTTGCCGCTGCCGGTTCGGGGGTGACGGCCTCGCGCGGCGCCGACCCGGCCGGTCATGGTCACCGGCCGAGCAGCGGGAGAGCCGGCCGCCGCTCCGGGGATTGTCAGTGGCGGCTGGGAGGGTGGACGCATGGACAGGGACGAGGAGTTGCTGCGCGGCCGGGTCTACGGCCAGGACCACGATGATCCCCGGCAGGGACCCCAGCCGGGGCGGGACTACGCCGAGCTGGTCGGCGGGCCGCTGGACGGCCTGTTGCTCGACATCACCGGCTGGACCAAGGGCGAGAAGGAGACCGGCGTCGCCCTGCCCACGGAGCTCGGGCACTTCGGCGCCGGCGGGCGGGCGCTGTACGACCCACGCCCCGCCGGCCCCCGGTCGGGCGGCCGGCGCCGCTGGGACTGGTCCGGCGACACTCCCTGACAACTGCCGGGCTCCGGAGCCGAAGGGTGGCGTCGGCCGGCGGCATGCGGCCGCTCACCGCTCCCGCCTGCCGCTCACCGGTCCTGCCTGGGGGAGACGTCGATCTCGTGTTCCACGGCCCACGTCCAGTACTCGCTGATCGTCCGGCCACCGGAAGCGGCGGCCGCGGAGATCGTCTGGGCCGGGGCGTCGAGGATGCCGATGGGGGGCGGGGTGGTCTCCAGGAGTACGGCGTGGCTCTGGCTGTCCGGTACGCGCCCGGTCGCGAAAACGTAGGAGGATCCGTCGTCCAGCGGCTCTTCCCCCTGGTAATGACTGACCGTGGTCGTGTCGCGCACGCTTCCCTTGAAGACCTGACCGACGCGGACGGCGTACATGTCGGAGACGATGCCGTAGATGTCACGCTCACCGGTCCGGCCCACCACCGTGCCGACGAACACGTGGTCGGCGGTCCCCGCCACCTGCCGGGCGTCCTGAGGATCGTAGAGCGTGACCGCCTCCGTGGGGCCGTTGCTCCTGCCGGGACCGGTGAGGCTGTACACGCTCCAGGCCGCACATCCCAGCACCGTCAGCGCCGCCGCGGCGACCGCCGGACGGCGGCGAACCTCGCTCATTGTTCTGCCTTTCATCCCCACAGCGCGTGGTAGTTCCGCCGGTCCCGTGACGTCGGCTCCGCGTTGGAGGACATGTCGTAGAGGTGTGGAGCCATCAACGAGCCGTAGGGCGAGGGGTTCTTGTGGCAGAACCCAGGGCGTGGCCGAGCTCGTGCGCCGCGATGGTCTGCCGGGACGTGGTGTCCCCGTACTGCTTGCCGGCCCCCAGATACGCCTTGTTCAGACGCAGCATGTCGGTGCCCTCAAGCCCCTTCCAGAGCCCGAGGATGTTCTTCCACGGAGGCCGGGAGGTGGTGACGTCCGACCACCCGCCGCCCTCTTCCACCGCCTGCTCACCCGCGGCCACGACGCCTCCGCCGAGGCCCTGGCCGAAGCCCTCGCGCATCACGGCACCTACTGGGGCGACTCGGCGGCGCCGCGCGCCCGAGTGGCGCTGGGACCGCTGGCGATGGCGAGCCCGGCGTACGACTACGACTTCCCCCTCGCCCTGCCGCAGCCACACCTGCCCACGGACTTCCCCCTCACCCTGCCGCAGCCACACCTGCCCACGGCTCTGCTCGACCGCGGACGGATCGAGGAGGTCCCGGGCCGAGCCCTCGCCGGTGGTCTCACGCCCGGCACATCGAGGCACTTCGAGGACCCTCGGGTTCCGGGGCGCTGAAACCGTCGTGAAACCGCGCTGAAGGCGCCCTGCCGCAACCTCTGCGGCATGACGACAACGACATCGCCCTCCCTCGCCATCGCGGCCACGGGGCTGCGCAAGGCCTACGGGGACAAGACGGTCCTCGACGGCATCGACCTGGCGGTGCCGGCCGGCACGGTCTTCTCCCTGCTCGGCCCGAACGGCGCCGGCAAGACCACCACCGTCAAGATCCTCTCCACGCTCATCGGTGCCGACACCGGAGACCTGCACGTCGGCGGCCACGACCTGGCCGTCGACCCGCAGGCCGTGCGGGCCGCGATCGGTGTCACCGGGCAGTTCTCCGCCGTCGACGGCCTGATCACCGGCGAGGAGAACATGCTCCTCATGGCCGACCTGCACCACCTGAATCGCCGTGAAGGCCGCCGGGTCGCCGCCGAGTTGCTGGATCGCTTCGACCTCGTCGACGCCGCGAAGAAGCCCGCCGCCAGCTACTCCGGGGGCATGCGGCGCCGCCTCGATCTGGCCATGACGCTGGTGGGCCATCCGCGGATCATCTTCCTCGACGAGCCGACCACCGGCCTTGACCCCCGCAGCCGCCACAACATGTGGGCCATCATCCGCGAGCTGGTCACCGGCGGGGTGACCGTCTTCCTCACCACCCAGTACCTCGAAGAAGCCGACGAGTTGGCCGACCGCATCGCCGTCCTCAACGACGGCAGGATCGCCGCCGAAGGCAGCGCCGACGAGCTCAAGCGGCTCATCCCGGGTGGGCATGTCCGGCTGCGCTTCGCCGACCCGGCCGCCTATCAGAGCGCTGCCCTGGCCCTGCGCGAGGTCACCCGGGACAACGAGGCGCTGTCGCTGCGGATCCCCAGCGACGGCAGCCAGCGCGAACTGCGCTCCCTCCTCGACTGGCTCGACGCGGCCGGTATCGAGGCGGACGAGCTGACCGTGCACACCCCCGACCTCGACGACGTGTTCTTCGCCCTCACCGGCGGCTCCACCGTCCCCAACCACCCCACGGAGGCCGTCCGATGAGCTCGCTCTCCCTGGCCGCACAGGACTCGGCCACCATGTTGCGCCGCAACCTGCTGCACGCGCGCCGCTATCCGTCCCTCACCCTGAACATCCTGCTGACGCCGATCGTCCTGCTGCTCCTGTTCGTCTACGTCTTCGGCGATGTGATGAGCGCGGGCATCAGCGGCGGCGGCGCCGATCGCTCCGACTACATCGCCTACCTCGTCCCGGGCATCCTGCTGATGACCCTCGGCGCCACTCCGGCCGGCACCGCGGTGTCGGTCTCCATGGACATGACCGAGGGCATCATCGCCCGCTTCCGCACGATGGCGATCCATCGCGGCTCGGTGCTCGTGGGGCATGTCGTCGGCAGCGTGCTGCAGGCGATCATCAGCGTGGTGCTCGTCGGCGCCGTCGCCGTGGCCATCGGATTCCGCTCCACCGACGCCACGGCCCTGGAGTGGCTGGCGGCGTTCGGGCTGCTCGTGCTGGTCGCCACGGCGTTCACCTGGATCGCGGTCGGGATGGGCATGGCCAGCCCCAACGCCGAGGCGGCCAGCAACAACGCGCTGCCGCTGATGATCCTCCCGCTCATCTCGAGCGCCTTCGTCCCCGCCGACGCGATGCCGGGCTGGTTCCAGCCGATCGCCGAGTACCAGCCCTTCACCCCGGCCATCGAGACCCTGCGCGGCCTGCTGCTCGGCAGCGGGATCGGCGACAACGGCTGGATCACGATCGCCTGGTGCGTGGGCCTGGCCGCGCTCGGCTACCGCTGGTCGACGGCGTTGTTCAACCGCGACCCGAAGTAAGGTCGCGGGCCGCCCGCCACAGTTCGTCCCGCGCCAGGGCCGCGTACATCGACACCGCGTCGGCGTACGCCGCCCGGTCGGCGTTCTCGGCCGCCTGCCGGGCGCGGGCCGCCGACATCGTCGGCTGGAACTCCCGTGGCGCCCGCAGCCGTTCGGCCAGCGCGATCTTCCGTACGGCGAAGGCTTCACCGCACGCGAGACCCGCCATGCCCAGCGCGTGCAGCACCGACCCGAACACCGGCAGCTCCGTGGGCGAGCGGGGCGGCCCACTCAGCAGTGTCCGCAGCCGCTGGCGCAGCCGGTCGACCGGCCCGGCGACGAGGTCGAGACGGCCGGCGTGCGCGTGCGCCGTCACCGCGGCCGCCTGGACCTGCAGCGCCCACGGGTCGAGCCAAGGGTCGCCGCCGTGCAGGGAACCGGCCTCGGGCATCCGCTCCACGGCGCTGCGCCACAGGCCGAGTCCGGCCTCCGTCAGCCCCCGGGTGAGCGCGATCTCGGCGCGGCTGCCGAGATCGGGGCTGTAGAAGGTGTCCTCCTGCGGGGTGTGTTCGCCCTCCACCTGCCGCAGCCAGTACTCGGCCTCGTCGGGCTCCCCGCGCTGCAGGCAGGCCAGGACGAGGGCCGAGCGGATGCCGATGTAGTCGTGCTCGCCGCCCAGCCGCGGCAACGTCTTCAGCGCCGCCCGCAGGTGCTCGTAGGCGGTCTCGCCCTGCCCCATCCGCAAGGACAGCTCGCTCAGCCGGGAATGGCCCATGAGCCGCAGGGAGGGGTTGTCGACCGGAGCCAGTGCCGTGATCATCCGGCGAGCCGAGGCGAGCGCGCGGTCGATGTCGTGCTCGTACTCCCAGACGTACGTGGCCACGCATTCGGCGATGGCGGCGACCAGCGGCTGCGCGTCGGCGCAGAGCAGGTGCAGCACGTCGTAGTCGGGAGGCCGCATCTGGGGCAGAGCGCCGAGCACGACGGCCGTGGCGCGCGGCAGGGTGTCCGGCGTCGCCGCAGGAAGCCGCCGCAGGGTGATGAGCTGGCGCACGGCTCGCGGGCCGTGGTTCATGAACAGGCCCGCCGTGCACAACACCGCGGCGGAGCGGGCGACTTCGACGTACTCGGGCGTGGGGGAGTAGTGCGAAAGCGGCGGGCCGGTGTCCGCGGCGAGGGTGGCCAGGCGCGGGTAGTTGGAGTCGGTGGACCACAAAGCGGCCAGGACGGCGGTCAGGGCGGCGATCGTGGGGCCGTCGGCACGGGCCAGGGCGTGTCGCAGGGCCAGCGCGAGATTGTCCTGCTCGGCCCTGATCCGTTCCCGGGCCGCGACGGGGTCCTCCGCGCTCGAGCGCGGCCGAGAGGACGCGGAGGGTTCCGGGCCGAAGAGCACTTCGTGCCGGGCGACCCCGAAGTCCCGGGCCCACGCCAGGAACCGGCCCACGGCCTCGTCATCCTCACCGGCCTCCGCACGGCGGGCCGCACTGAACTCCCGTACGGTCTCCAGCATCCGAAACCGCACGCCGACCGGCGTGTCGGCGACGGTGAGCAGCGACTGGCCGGCCAACTGCTCCAGCAGCAACAGCGCGTCCGCACCCAGCACCTGCTCCGCCGCGTCACCACGGAAGCCGCCGGGGAAGACGGACAGCGTGCGCAGCGCCGCCCTGGCGTCCTGCGCGAGCAGGTTCCAGCTCCACTCCACGACCGCGTGCAGCGTGCGGTGGCGCTCGGGCACGTCCCGCGCGCCGCCGCGCAGCAGCGCGAACCGGTCGCCGAGGCGGCGGGCGATCTCCGGCACCGACAGCACCCGCACCCGCGCCGCGGCCAACTCCACGGCCAGCGGCAGCCCGTCGAGGTGGCGGCACAGCTCGGCCACCGCGTCCGGCGGCAGCTCCACACCGCTCCTCGCGGCCCGCGCCCGCTGCGTGAACAGCTCGACGGAGGTGTCGAGTCCGAGCTCCGGCAGCGCGTACACCGCCTCCGACGTGAGGTCCAGCGGGGCCCGGCTGGTGGCGAGCACCCGCAGCTCCTTGGAGGAGGAGACCAGTGCCTGTACGAGACCGGCGGCGCCCTGGACGACCTGCTCGCAGTTGTCGAGCACCAGCAAGGCGGGCCCCGGTCCGAGCACGCCCAGGATGCCCGACACCGGGTCGGCCGCGCCGTGGCCGCTCACGACGCCGTGCCGCCCCTCGCCCGCACCGAGCGCGGTGGCCACCTCGCGGGCCACGTCCTGGTCCGCGGTCAGGCCGGCGAGCGGCACGAAATGCACCACGCGCTGCTCGGCCCGGCGGCTGACGGCGTGCGCGAGCCGGGTCTTGCCAAGACCGCCGGGCCCGACGACGGTGACGGCGCGCGAGGCGCGCAACAGCCCTTCCACCGCGGCGATGTCCTCGTCCCTGCCGAGCAGCGGGTTGGGCTCATGCGGCACCCCGTGCCTGACCACAGGCGCCTGGCCGCGCAGCAACTCCTGCTGCACGGCCTTGAGCCCGGCGCCCGGATCCGTGCCCAGCGCCTCGCGCAGCTCACGACGGTAGGCCTCGTACCGCGTCAGCGCGGCGGACGGGCCCGCCGTCGCCGCCTCGGAACGCAGCAGTTCGGCGAGCACCTCCTCGTCACGCGGATGCTCCGCGACGGCCACGGCCAGCGGCCCGGACGCCTCCGCATGCCGTCCCAGGCGGGCGAGCGCGAGCGCCTGGGCGCGGACGAGCGTGGCGCGCACGGGGGCGCGTTCGGTGCGCAACGCAGCTACGGGATCGCCGGTGCCACCGTCCCCGCCAGGGGCGCCCTCCCACAGGGCGAGCCCGGCCTCGGCCGCTGCCAGCGCTTCCGCGTGGTCCCCGGCCCTGGCCCGCTGTGCGCTCACGGCGGCGTGCAGCAGCAGGGCGGAGCTGTCGACCTGCTCCTCGACGAGGGCGAGCCGGTATCCGACCGGTGTGCTCGCGATGACATCGGCGCCCAACTGGGCCCGCGCCCTGGACACGAGCACCTGCAGTGCCTTTCCCGGCCGTTCCGGCGACTCCTCCGGCCACAGCCCTGCCACCAGCCGCTCGGCGCTACAGCCGGTGCGCACATCGCCCGCGAGCAGCGCGAGCAGGGCCCGGAGCCGGGGCGCGGTGACCTCCTGCCCGCGATAGGCGACACGCGGCAGCAGGGTCAGGTCGGTGGTCACCCGTGCAGATTAGCCAAGCCACCGGCGGCTCCACCTCGCGCTGTTCCTGCAGGGCCCGCGAACCTGCTTCAGGGATCCTGGTCCGCTGTCTCCGGCGGACCACCAGGTGCCGTTCAGTGACGGCCTTAGAGTTGCCCAACCATGCCTGAACTCCTCGGAATCAACCATCTGACCCTCTCCACGACCGACCTCGACCGGCTCGTGACGTACTACACGGAGTTGCTCGGGGCGGCGCTCGCCTTCGAGCGTGCCGCGACCCCTTCCGATCCTCGGATCGCGGCCGTCGATGTCGGCGGCGCCGACCACCTGATGATCGTCGAGACCGCCACCGCCCCCACCACCGACCTCGACCCCCTGAGTGGGGCGGGATGGGGGCTGCGTGTGGCGACGTACAGCCAGCTGTGTGAGGTGCGCGAGCGCGTCCTGCGTGCCGGGTGGCCGGTCGGACCGATCGAGACACTGCCCGCGCAGTGGACGATGACGGCTCGCGATCCCGATGGACGCCCGGTGGATGTGCGGGCGCATCGGCCACTGGCGGGCTGACATCGGGGCGGGACTCCTGGCACGCACAGGGCGGTGAAGTGACCTGCCTCACATGCTGTCACAGCGGTCGATCACGCGGTGTCTTGTGGCTGAACCGACAGAGACGAAGGAGATGCCATGAGTGAGAACACCGCAGTGGTCGTGATCGGCGGCGGATACGCCGGTGTCATGGCGGCCAATCGACTGACCCAGCGTGACGACGTGACAGTGACCCTGATCAACCCCCGCCCGACCTTCGTCGAGCGGATCCGCCTGCACCAACTGGTGGGCGGATCTCACGACGCCGTCATGGAGTACGGCAAGGTCCTGGCCGCGGGCATCGATCTGGTGGTCGACACCGTGACACGGATCGACGCCGCCGAGCGCAGCGTGACCCTGGCGAGCGGCGGCGCACTCGACTACGACCACCTCATCTACGCGGTGGGCAGCGGCAGCGCCGACCCGAGCGTGCCCGGAGCGGCCGAATTCGCCTACCCGCTGGCCGACCTGGAGGAGGCGCGGCGGCTGCGCCCGGTCGTCCAGGCCGCGCCCGCGACGGCCGCGGTGACGGTGGTCGGCGCCGGACCGACCGGCATCGAGACCGCCGCCGAGCTGGCGGAGGAGGGCCGCACCGTAACCCTGGTGTGCGGCACGGAACTTGGCCCCTACCTGCACCCTCGGGGGCGACGATCGGTGGCCAAGCGGCTGGCCAGGCTCGGTGTGACCGTGATCGAAGGCCCCGACGCGACGGTGACGGCGGTGACGCGCGATGCCGTACGACTCAGCGGCGGCCGTGAGATGGCGAGCGAGGTGACCATCTGGACCGCCGGATTCGGTGTGCCGGACCTGGCCGCCCGCAGCGGGCTGCGTACCGACGCCCTGGGCCGCCTGCTCACGGACGAGACGTTGACCAGCGTGGACGACGAGCGCATCGTGGCGGCCGGGGATTCGGCGGCGCCGTCGAACCTGCCGTACCGGATGAGCTGCCAGGCCGCCGTCCAGCTCGGCCCGCAGGCCGCCGAGACCGTGCTCAGCCGCATCGCGGGGGAGCGGCCCGCCACCGTCGACGTGGGGTTCGTCAGCCAGTGCATCAGCCTCGGACGGCGCGCCGGCATCTTCCAGTTCGCCAGCAGGGACGACACCGCCAACCGGTACTACCTCGCCGGCCGTACGGGCGCCAAGGTCAAGGAGATCATCTGCCGGAGCATCGCCTGGCAGCTGGCCTACGAGGCGCGCAAGCCCGGCAAGCGCACCTGGTGGACCAAGGACGCCAAGCGCCCGCAACTGCTCCTCCAGGCCGTGCGCGACGAGGCACCGGCCGTCGAGACACCGGTCGTCGCCGAACCGGCGGCCTGACGAAGTATCCGGGGCGCGCCCCACGCATGCGATCATCAGCGCCGCAGGCCACGAAGGAGATGGCCCCGATACATGAGCGAGAACGCCACCGACCCGGCGACGGAGCGTTTCGTCCCCCCGTGTCGAGGACGCCCGCATCACCGGCCTCGACTATGTCCGCAACCCTCAGAAGCTGTCCCGCGTCGAGTTCGCGACGCCGCTCACCCCGCACTGAACACCGCTGGTGCAGAAGCCACTTGGGAGAGCACGGCAACCCACCAGCCCGGCGGGCGCACGGTGGACGACGCCGCTGACGCCGCCCGGTGAGCGGGGCGGCCCCGGGGCGCGGAACCGCGACGCGTGGGGACGTCGCAGGGCTTATGGCGTTTTCTGCGCAGTAGTGCTCGATGGGGGTAGTAAGAAGACGGCACGTGTCGATGAGAGGAGAAGGCGTGACGTCGGACGAGAAGGACGGGGAAGGTTTGCTGGACGGCCTGTCGGTGGATGAGGCCCGGCCGGAGCGTCCGGTACTGCTCGACGGGCAAGGTGAGCCCCTGCAGACCTGGCGGGAGAACTATCCCTACGCGGAGAAGCTTCGGCGCAAGGCCTACGAACGCCAGAAGCGGATCCTGCAGATCGAGCTGCTGAAACTGCAGAGATCCGTGCGCGAGCAGGGCCAGCGCATCGTGGTCGTGTGCGAGGGGCGGGACGCCGCGGGCAAGGGCGGCACGATCAAACGCTTCACCGAGCGCCTCAACCCCCGAGGGGCCCGCATCGTCGCGCTGGACAAGCCCACCGAGCGGGAAGCGGGCGAGTGGTACTTCCAGCGGTACGTCGCACAGCTGCCGGCCGCGGGGGAGATCGTCTTCTTCGACCGCTCCTGGTACAACCGTGCCGGCGTCGAGCCCGTCATGGGCTTCTGCACGCCACGGCAGCACGACGAATTTCTCCAGCAGGTCCCGCTCTTCGAGAAGATGATCACCGATGACGGCATCGTGCTGGTCAAGTTCTGGTTCTCCGTCTCCCGTGCGGAGCAGCGCACCCGCTTCGCCATCCGCCAGGTGGACCCCGTACGTCAATGGAAGCTCTCACCCACGGACCTGGCCTCACTGGACCTGTGGGACGCCTACACCCACGCCAAGGTGGAGATGTTCCGCGCCACGGACACCGTCCACGCACCGTGGTCGGTGATCAAGTTCAACGACAAGCGCCGCGGGCGCCTCGAAGCCATCCGGCACCTGCTGCTGCGCATCGACTACGAGGCCATGGACAAGGACGCGGTGGGGGAGGCGGACCCACTCATCATCGGCCCCGCCGACACACTG
Organism: Streptomyces sp. NPDC054047; assembly: GCF_055585065.1. Taxonomy (NCBI): domain Bacteria; kingdom Bacillati; phylum Actinomycetota; class Actinomycetes; order Kitasatosporales; family Streptomycetaceae; genus Streptomyces; species Streptomyces sp. NPDC054047. The sequence goes on from NZ_JBVJKV010000004.1 coordinate 33,931, forward strand.
CTGGAAGCGGACGAGGACCCGACGGACCTGTCCCCCAGCCGACTCGCCGACACGGGGGAAGGGCCTGGCCAGCACCCTGGTCAGCACCCATGACACCTGCGGCGGCTGACGGGCCGTCCGCATCACGTCGCCCGGACGGCCAGAGAGAGGGAGGTCGCGCATGACCGCGCTACACGTGACGGTGTGGGACGAGACCGGCGGCGAAGGGGCCCCGGCGGTCTTCGCCCACAACATTTTCACGTGGGGCAGCGACGAGGCGTACGGGTTCGCGGCCCAGCGGCCACTGGCCGACCGCTACCGCCTGCTGCTGGTGGACCGCCGTGGCTACGGCCACAGCCCCGACACCGAGCGCAGCGACTACGACACCGACGCCGACGACCTGGTGGACCTGCTGACGCGGCAGGACGGGGGCGCGCACCTGGTCGGACACGGCAACGGCGGCCTGGCAGCCATGCTCGCAGCCGGGCGCCGCCCCGACCTCGTACGTTCCCTGACGCTGATTCAGCCCGCCGCGTTCTCCGCGGCCGCCCACCACCCCGTCGTCGAGGCCATGCTGGACCGGGTGCGAGACAGCGCGGGTGTGCCGGATTCGGTGACGCCGGAGCAGTACCTGCGTGCCTCCACGGAAGGCCTGGGCATGGCCATGCCCGACCCCACCCCGCAGCGCCTGCGTGCCGTGGCCACGTCGATGCGCGAACGTCCCGTATGGGAAGCGGCCGTGCCCCTGAATCCGTTGCGGGCCGCGCCGTGGCCGACGCTGGTGATCTGCGGGACCTGGCAGGACGCACCGGAGATGTACCGCACCTACGCGGGCGAGCCGCTGATCGCCTGCGCCGAAGCCGTGACCGAGGCCGTCGACGGCCGGCTGCTGCGCGTGGACGGCTACTACCCGCACACCCAGCAACCCGCCGCGGTCAACGCGGCCTTGCGCGAACTGTGGGGACAGCCGCGCGGCGGCCCGGCGCAGTGACTGCGCCGGGCCGCCGCACGTACCGCGATGACCAGAAGGCAACCGTCAGCGCGTGGCGAGCTCGGCGAGCAACTGGGCGGCGGGCTTCGGATGGACGAGCCAGCTCAGATGGCTCCCACCGAGGGTCCCGACGTCGAAGGGGTTGTCGGGCGTGAGCGCGTCGGCCTCGCGGATCATGCGGTCCTGCATGGCCAGCGGGATGCTGACATCGTCGGTCAACCGCACGTAGGACTTGGGGATCCGGCCCCACGTGGCGGCCTGCGTGCGGTCGGCGGACGTGCCCACGTCGAGGTTCTCGTCGGGCTGGAAAGTGCCCAAGAACGTGCGGAACTCGTCGTCGCTGAGGTCGGCGGCGAAGGCCTGCTTCATCGCGGCGAGCGTCTCCGGGTCGGCGGTACGGAAGTTGACCCGCAGCAGACCGAGTTCGGCCGGGTTGCCGGCGAGCGCGGCAGCGAACGTACTCGGGTCGACCGTGGCCATCTCCGGCTCGGCGTAGTAGTCGTTGACGTCCAGGTCGACGGGGCACCAGGCAGAGACATAGATGATCCGGTCGATCAGGTCGGGCCTGGCGTTGCCGACCGCGGTGATCGTGGCGCCGCCCCTGCTGTGGCCGACGAGGATGGTCGGCCCGTTCTGCTTCGCCCGCTCCAGGACCTCGATGACGCGGGCGACATTGTCGGCAAGGGTCACCCCCTTGATTCTCCCTGGCTCCGCGGCGAGCGCGCCGAGATCCTGAGGAGCCTGGTAGGCCGCGGGGAAGGTCGCCTCGAACCCGTGCCCCGGAAGATCGAGGGCCACCGAGCGGTGCCCGAGCAGGCCGAGCTCGGCCTGAAGCGGCGCGAACGAGAAGGAGTTGGCGAAGGCACCATGGACAAATACGAATGTCGGCTGATTTTGCATGGACGTAGCCTCCAACGGAACGATCTACAGGACAAGCGCGAAATAGAGACTTTCGTGCCACCTCCAGCCCGTGGTCGCAAAGCAGCGCATCCTTTTCCGGCCCTGTCGCCGAGTGGTGGCGGGAGTTCATTAATCTGAGCCCCATGAACGACGAAACCTGGGACGCCCTGAAGGCGGCCCCGATCGCGGAGATACGGCGACGCGCCGCGATCCTCCACACGATTGTCGATGTCTCGCCGGTGACGGTGGAGGGCGCCGAGCGGTTCGCCTGGAACGACAGCGGCGGGCAGTCGGCCGTGTGGTACTTCACGCCCGACGGCCGGGCGATGCTGCTGACCTTCGATCACGAGACGGATCTGAACCTCTACGCCGAAGGCACCTTCGCCGAGCAGGAGTCGCTCTATCGCGGAGTTCCCGCGGATCTCGTCCAGTTGGTGCGCAACCGCCCTGAGAACTACGAATCCCTGAACCTCACGGAACACGGGACGGACGAGACGATCCACTACGCGGGCGGCGTGTTCTGGTTCGACGGCACACAGTGGCGGGCAGCCGAAGGGTTCCTGGACCACTGCGACCAGGCGGATCTGGACCCCATGAGCGAATCCGGCTTCGACTACTGCCTCGAGGCCTATTTGCTCGGCCAGGAGTTCACCGCCGAGTCCTTCATCGCCTATCGGGACGCCGAGGGCTGGTACGACGATCCCGCGGAGAAGGACGCGGCACTCGGCACGGTCCGGGAGGTCTTCGCCCGGCACGGATGAGGTGCACGGACGAGGTGGGGGAGCGCGGCGGCCCGAGGCCTCTGGATCGACACGCCCGCCAAGCGGAGGGCTGTGGCCGCGCTCCCGAAGGGCCGCTGGGACGGCCCGGCGGTCACGGCAGGAGCTCGACGTACCCGTCGGTTCCGTGCACGCGGATCCGCTGCCCGTCCCGGATCAGCCGGGTGGCCTGCTCCACGCCCACGACGGCCGGCAAGCCGTACTCCCGGGCGATCACCGCGCCATGGGTCATCAGACCGCCCACCTCCGTCACCAGGCCCGCGATGCCGACGAACAGCGGCGACCAGCTGGGGTCGGTGAAGGCCGTGACCAGGATGTCGCCCGCTTCGAGATCCGCTTCCGCCATGTCGAGGATGACGCGGGCGCGTCCCTCGATGGTCCCGGCCGACACCGGCACGCCGACCAGGGCCCCGGCCGGCACGTCCGCGCGCCGGTACGACCCGGTGACGGCCTCACCGTCGGAGGTGAGCACCCGGGGCGGTGTGAGCGCCTGGTAGGAGCGGAACGCCTCCTTGCGCTGCTGGATGAGCCGGTCATCCACCTGGTTCGAGCGCGCGACGTCGTGGAGTTCGTGGAACGTGAGGTAGAAGATGTCCTCCTTCTCCCGGAGAACCCCTGCCCGCACGAGGCGCTCGGCCTCTTCCAACAGGGCCTGCTTGTAGACGAAGGAGCGGCTGACGATGCCGTACTTCGGGTACTCCCGGTACCCAGCGAAGCCCCGTACCTGGTCGATCATCCGCTTGGCCGCGTCGGCCTTCTGGTCCCCGTCCGGCAGGGCCCGCAAGCGCGACAGCACGTCCTGTTCCTTCTCCCGCGCCTTCCGCCGGCCTTCCTCGAAGCGCCGCTCGGCTGCGCCCGGTTCGAAGATCCTGACGTTGTCGAGGATCACGGGCACGAGCGTGGTGGGGCGCTCCCGCCACCGCGGCCGGGTGATGTCGATCTCGCCGACGCAGCGCATGCCGTACCGGTCGAGATAGGACTCGATGGCGGCGCGTGCCTCGGTCCCGCCCGTGAGCTTCGCCAGGCCGTCCAGGAAGTCCTCGTCCTCGACGCTCTGGAGGAAGGCCACCACCTCCGGATACGGGCGGATCACGTCCGCGACGTCGAGCAGCGCAAGGCCCATCTCCGAGGTGATGTTGTCAGGGGCGGACAGCGTGAGCGTGTCCGCCGCGTTCTTCTCGCCCAGCCACTCCAGCAGCTTGTCGTTGAGCCACCACGTGGCCTCCATCCCCGCCATGATGGCCCGCATGCTCATCGGATCGCCGAGGACCCGCTTGTGCTCCTCGAAGGCCTCCAGGAGGAAGTCGAACAGCGCCGGTCCGGTCTTCGTCCGGATGTCGCGCCGCAGAGCGGCGACGGACACCTGGCTGCGCTCGATCAGCTCGGTGACGATGGCCGGATCGGCCTCGACCGGGACGGACACACCACTGGCCGATGCACCACTGGCCGACGCGCCACCGGCCGGCGGCCCGCCGGGACCCGCATCCGGCAGCGAGGGGATGAAGTCGTCACGGTCGATGACGGTCTCCAGGGCGTCCCTGACCAGCGGATCGCCCCTTCCCATGAGGTCCAGGAGCCCGGCGCGGCTCGCGGGCTGGGCCAGCCGCTCGATGACGTCGACGAACAGTCGTCCGCCGGCCTCGTGCATCGCCACCATGGCCGTCAGCTGCCACATGGAGAACCCCAGAGGCTTCATGGGGTCGGTCATCATCTGCTGGTGGCCGACGGAGACGTAGACGTGATTCTCCTGGTCGTCGGCCTCCGGGATCGGGAACAGCGTCGTGATGGGACGGCTCTGTACGACCTGGAAGTCCCCCTCGGCCAGACACCATTCGATGTCCTGCGGACGGCCGAAGTGCGCCTCGATCCGCCGGCCGAGCTGTACGAGCTGCACCACCTGCGCGTCCGTCAGCGCCGGCTGTTCCTGCTGCCGTGAGTCGATCACCACTTCCCGCGTACCGCCGGCGGGCACGGCGTGAACGGCACGCTGTTTGGCGGCGATCGTCTTCTCGATGATCGCGCCGTCGCGCACTTTGTAGACGTCCGGGTTCACCAGGCCCGAGACCAGGGCCTCGCCGAGACCGAAGCCGGCGTCCACGGTGGCGACCTTCCGGTTGCCCGTGACGGGGTCGGCCGTGAACAGGATGCCGGACGCATGCGGGAGGACCATCCGCTGCACGACCACGGCCATGTGGACCGTACGGTGGTCGATGCCGTTGCGCCGGCGGTAGGTCACGGCCCGCTCGGTGAACAGCGAGGCCCAGCACCGGCTGATGTGCTGGAGGATCGCCGCCGCTCCCACGACGTTCAGGTACGTGTCCTGCTGGCCGGCGAAGGAGGCCGTCGGCAGGTCCTCCGCCGTCGCGCTGGATCGCACGGCGTACGCGGCTTGCTCGCCGAGCTGCGTGAGCGCGCGGGTGACCGCCGCCGCGAGATCGCCCGGGACGGCGGTCTCCTCGATGGTCCGGCGGATCTGCGCGCTGAGCGTGCGGATCGCCTCCCGGTCGTCCGGGTCCAGGCGCGCCAGCTGATCGAGATGACCGTCGATCGACGGGGCCTGGGCCATGACCCGACGGAAGGCGTCCGTCGTCACGCAAAAGCCCCCCGGCACGCGGATGCCGTCGATCCGCGACAGCTCGCCCAGGTGCGCGCCCTTGCCGCCGACGACCGCGACCTGCGTGTCGTCGATGTCCTGCAGGTTCAGCACGTACTGCTCGCTCACTGCGATACCTCCGAGGCGGCCGTGCTCCGTCGCACGGCGGTGCCCGATCGGATCACCGGTGCCACCGGCTCTGTCGACAACACACGCACGTCGTGCCCTCATTTCCGCAGGTTGTGGCCTTGGTCGATGATTTTGCGCCACCACCCGGGTCTTGCCGCAAGCCCCCTGGCGGGATATACGTTGAGAGTGCGGGGGAAAGTGATCTCCTTGCCCAGGTCGTGGCCCAGACCGTGGCCCGGATGGCCCGCCGCACCGACCGGATCAAACCCCCGCGCGCCACTAGCATGGCGATATGTCCGTAGACCTGTTCGCGGGAATTCCTGTCAGCGACTACACCGTGGCGGTGGCCTGGTACGAGCGGCTCCTGGGCACGCCGCCGGCCTTCTTGCCCAATGACACCGAGGCGGTGTGGGAGCTCGCCGAACACCGGTACGTCTTCATCGAGGTACGGCCCGAGCACGCCGGGCACGCCCTGCACACCGTCTTCGTGGGGGACTTCGACGCCCGCCTCGCGCAGATCGCCGAGCGGGGCCTGAAACCGGATACGCGCGAGACGTACTCCAACGGCGTCCGCAAGGCGACCTTCCGCGACCCGGACGGCAACGAGATCGGCATCGGCGGCGGCGCGGAGACCTGACCCGCGCGGACGGCTCCCGCCGGCGCAAGGGGCGGCGCGGTCGCGGAGCGGACCGTCAGTTCGCCGGGTTCGCCGACGCCTTGGCGCAGAGGTAGGGACGCGCCAGAAGCAGGCTGGTGCCGGTCAGGGCGATGCCGAAGTAGACCGGCGCGAGGTGGATGAAGTCGGTGTAGTGGATCGAGCCGTGCACCACGACAGCCGGCAGGAACCCGGCGGCCGCCGCCGCGGCCAGGCTCCAGAACACCCACGCCTCACCGCGTCGCCAGCCCCACGCGCTGAGCAGCACGATCGCCACCGCCGCCGACATCAGGGCGCCGCCGAACCCCGCACGGTCGTGGGCCAGGAACGGCACAAGGCGCGGATTGACGGCTTCCAGCGTGTGCGGGTCGGTGCCCAGGAACGTCAGGTCGGTCGGGACGAAGACGTCGGTCAGACCGACCACCGAGATCACCGCCCCGCCGACGAACAGTCCCGCTCCCGTGAGAATCATCAACAGCTGGCCCACCAGCGCCCGTCGGCGCTCCGGCTCCGGCCCCTCGGGCGCCAGACGCCACCGCGCCGCGTGCGGGGTGCGCCGGACTCCCATCACGAACATCGGGAACAGTACGAGGGCGGTCGCGGTGTGCAGGGGTTCCACGAAGCCGGTGGCCAGGAAGTAGAACAAGGTGGGGAAGCCGACCGCCCCCGAGAGGAGATACACCTCGCGGGCCCAGGGCCAGCCGCGCCGGATCCCGCCCACGGCAAGGCCCGTGTAGAGGGCGCCGATCGCCACCATCGTGCCGGCCATGGTGATCCGGTCGTGCTGGAGGAAGTGCACGAGATGGTGGTTGGCGGCGTGCAGTTCGTGCAGCGTCATGCCGAGGTAGTCGCGGTCGTACCAGAGCAGCACCGGCCCCAGCGTGATCGCCGCTGCGCCGAGTCCGGCCCCCGTCATGCCGAGCCCGACGAGCAGCGCCCACCACCAGGCGGGCCAGCGGCGCGGGTCGCGGCCGACGTCCCGCAGCTCCGGTGCGGGCGCGGTGGGTGTGGCTGCCTCGGTGACCCGCGCGAACCAGCCGGGCCCGGCCGCCACCAGGACCTGCGGCCGGGCGAGCACGACAGCGCCCGGCTCTTCGAGCGCGGCTGCCGCGGCGGTGACCGACGGATCGGACACCTGCCTGATGTGCGGGTCGTCGCTGCTGGTGAACCCGTCGACATGCGGCTTGAGAGCGGCCTCGACCTCCGGGTCGCAGGTGCGGACGACCAGCGGGATCGAGCGGCCCACGGCGGCCTCGCGTACGGCGTGCACGTCCGCCGCCGAGACGGGCGCGACCTCGACGACACCCGCCCCCAGCGGGGGCATGGCACGGACCGTCTCGCGGGCGAGTGAGGGCGGCACGGATATGCCGAGCCGGACGGCCACGGGCACACCGGCGATCTCACCGGCGAGACGCCGGGGCGGATGGCGGTGGCCGAACCCCCGGGCGATCAACCGCGCACCGGCAGGACGGGAACCGACCGAGGCCAGCATCCGCAGCGCCGCCCGCTGCGACCGGCGCAGGCCCAGGACGGCGGCGGCCGCGCCACGCAGCGGGTGATAGGTCCAGTCCGGCATCAGCTGCTCCCGCTCCCCGCCGCGGTCACCCGGTCACCGGGCACGGTCCAGCCGAGTACCGGAGCCATGGAACGCAGCGTCACCCGCGCCGGCATCAGCCGGGCGGCCGTGTCGCGCACCAGCACCGCCGGCGGCCACGACAGCTGGCCGAGCGCGCCGAGCCGGGCGGAGCGGCGCGTGATGGCCTGGGTCCGCGGGCGGCGCAGCAGGTCGTACGAGCGCAGCGCGTCGGGCACGTCCGGGGCGCCGTCGAGGCAGTGGGCCAGCGTGACCGCGTCCTCCAGGGCCTGGCACGCGCCCTGGCCCAGGTTCGGGGTCATGGCATGGGCCGCGTCGCCCAGCAACGCCACCCGGCCACGGGCGAAGGTGGGCAGCGGCGGCAGGTCGTACAGGTCATGGCGGAGCACCGCGCCCTCGGGGACGGAGGCCAGCAGGGCGGGGATGGGATCGGGCCAGGCCCCGAACCGGCGCAGCAGCTCGGCGTGTTCGGACGGGCCGACGGCTGTGCCCGCCGGCAGCGAGGCGGTCGCGAAGCAGTACATCCGCCCGCCCGGCAACGCCGTATGACCGAACCTCTCTCCGCGACCCCAGGTCGCCGCCCCCTCGGCGGGCGGCTCGGCCAGGGGCTCGGTGACCATGCGCCAGGCGGAGTACCCGGCATATCGAGGACCGGCGGCATCGGGCCACAGCGCACCGCGGACCACACTGCGCAATCCGTCCGCGCCGACCACGAGATCGGGCCGCGACGCGCCCCCAGAATGCTCGACGACCACACCCTGGCCGTCGTCGCGGACCGCGCGCACCTCACTGCCCGACCGCAGGCGGTCGGCGGGCAACGCCTCGGCGAGCACCCGCAACAGGTCCGCACGGTGCAGGACCACCAGAGGATGACCGAACCGGCGGGCCAGCTCCCCGTTGTCCGTACGGGACAGCCAGCGGCCCCGGCGATCGCGTACCCCACCAGAGGCCTCGACGGCGCCCAGTGCCCGCACGGCGTCGGCCAGTCCGAGCGCCTCAAGGGCGCGCAGCGCGTTGGGCCACAGGGAGATACCGGCACCGATCTCGGTGAACCGCGGGGCGCGCTCCAGCACTTCGACGCGCCATCCGCGCCGGTGCAGGGCGATGGCCGCCGCGAGGCCGCCGATCCCGCCGCCGACGATGGTCGCGGCGCGCTGCGGCATGGTTCCTCGCTCTGGGTTCGGGGGCGCCACCCCCGGTCAAGTGGCTGTCGATCCGGTGTCGATCCGGTGCCCGAACGGCCTGCGACATGCGCAAGTCCGGTTGAGCAGCGCCTTATAGCAACATGTCGACACAAGCCTGTCAACGTGATGCGTAGCGGCGGTCCGGCCGGCCCGGGATGGCTTGATCAGGGAGCCTGACCTTGCGGAATGGGCGTGTGCATCGAAAACACCCTCGGTTCCTACAAGCCGCACTTCTGGGCCGGTGAACGCTGGTAGCACGTCAGGGACTTCGCCGGTCCCGGTCTGCGAACCGCTCTGGACCGGTTCGCGGACGCGCTGTTCTGGGAGGGTCTGTCATACATGGCGTACATGGCGTACCAGACCTTCTGGCAAGGCCTTCTGGCACCAGGCAGCCCCTGACCTGGACACCTTGCGAGAGCCGTTCGCCCGGCACGCGGCGGTACCGACCGGCTGGATATGCGACTTCGCCTCGTTCGCCGCGTTCCTCAGGGGGTGGGGCGAGGTGGTGGAAGAGGCTGACCGACGGGGCTGGGGGATGGTCGGGCTGCGCTGCTGGGAAATGGCGGCGACCGCTAGGGCGCGGCAGGACTCGGCTTCCTGCGCTGGACGGCGGCGCCGACCGTCATGACCACGAGAGCGCCCGCGAGCGCGAGCCCGGCGTAGCCGGCCCACTGGGTCCGCTGCGCGGTGCACTGGCCGGGGTAGCTGGAGAAACCCCCGTCCGTCACCTTCGCCTTGGGGGAGATGACGGAGCCGCACTCCAGAGAGAGGCTGCGCTCCATTCCGCTGGGGCGCACGACCGTTTCGTTGAAGTCCACCGGCACCAGCAGCAGGAAGGCCGCTACGGCGACCAGGACCGCTGTCAGTCCTGGCAGCGCCAAGTGCTCGGTTCGCGCACGCTCTTTACGCGCCAGCGCCATCCCTATGTCCGACGGCAACCGGTGCTCGTTCCCAAACGACATGCTGAACCCAATCCCCGTGACCTGCCGGCATAGCCATGATCATGACCTGTGCGCGCAGCGTATCGGCCGCTTCCGACGCCGGGCAGCCGCCGGTGGTTCCTCGGTGGCCAGGGTGACCAGCCGTGCCTGCCGGCCGGGCACCGCCTAGGTCGCCTCCCGCTGCCGGGACGCGTACGAGCGGGACTTGTTGCGGTTGCCGCACACCTTCATCGAGCACCAGCGGCGGCTGCGGTTCTTTGACACGTCCCAGAACACCCAGCCGCAGGTGTGCTCGGCGCAGCGCTTGAGCCGGGCGGCGTCCCCGGTCGTGACCAGCTCGCTCCATGCGATCGCCAGCGCGGCCAGTGGTGAGCGCTGCGGTGGCAGCCCTGCCGCGGGGATCAGGCGGCCGCCCGCGGTGACCAGCACCGGGTGTTCGGCCAGTACGCGGTCCGCTGCGGCCAGCAGTTTCGGGTCGGGGGTCTCGCCGACATGGGCGCCCAGCTCCTCGCGGATGCCCGCGCGAAGGGTCAGGTAGCGCGTGTGGACCTCGGTGGGGATCTCGCCGGGCGCGTCGAGCAGGCCGCTGCCCTTCAGCCAGCCGGACAGGCCGGCCGGGGTGGCGATCTCGTCGCTCGCCTCTTCCACGTCGACCGTGTTGGCGAATGCCTCCACCAGGACGGCTGAGACCGGTGGTTCCAGCATGGCGCGTCACCTCCCGCGGGTTTCCGCCATTCTACCGTCTAACCGTTTTACCGGTTGCGGCCGACGGGAGGTGTGCGCCAAGGTGATCTCACCGGCTAAAGCGTTAGCCAGTTAGGGGGATGGGCATGGCCACGACGGTGCATGAACGGACGGAAGCCGCAGCGAGCGGCGGCGCGTTGGCGCTGGAGGGGAGCTCGCCACCGGACCCCGGTCGTCGCAACACCGCTGTCCTGGTCGGCTTCACCGCAGCGACCAACCTCGCCGACGGCGTGATGAAGATGGCCCTCCCGCTGCTCGCCGCCCAACTCACCGGATCTCCCGCCCAGGTCACCGCCGTCTCGCTCACCCTCACACTGCCCTGGCTGTTCGTCGCCCTGCACGTCGGCGTGCTCGTCGACCGGTTCGACCGGCGGCGGCTGCTCTGGGGAGCCAGTGCCATGCGGCTGGCCGCCATGGGCTGGCTCACCCTCTCCGCCGTGACCGACGGCATCACGCTCGGCCGGCTCTTCGCCGCCGGAGTGATTCTCGGCGTCGCCGACGTACTGGCCTCGACCTCCGGCTCCGCGCTGGTCCCGGCCGCGGTGCCGGAGGCAGGGCGGGAGCGCGCCAACACCTGGATGGTGGGGGCCGAGACCGTGGGACAGGAATTCGCCGGGCCTTTCGTCGGCGGGCTGCTGCTGGCCGCCGGAACAGGCCTGGCGCTGGGCGTGATCAGTGTGTCCTACGCGGTCGCCGCCCTCGCCCTGCTCCTGCTGGTGGGGTCCTTCCGGCCCGGCAGGCCCGCCCCGGACGCGCCTCGTGTCTCGGTCAACAGCCGCATCGCCGAAGGGCTGCGCTTCCTGTGGCGGGACCGGCTGCTGCGCACGCTGTCCGTGGTCGTCGCCGTGCTCTCCGCCGTCTGGGGTGCCTGGCTGGCACTCATGCCGCTCTACGCCAAGCAGGTCATGGAGCTCGGGCCGCAGCAGTACGGCATCCTGCTCAGCGCCCTCGGGATCGGAGGTCTGGCCGGCACGGTGGCCGTGACCTGGGTGAACCGGCTGCTCGGCGCGCGCCGGGCGATGTTCGCCGATCTGATCGGCACCATCGCGATGGTGGCGCTGCCCGCCCTGACCACCAACATCTGGGCGGTGGCGGCCGGTGCCTTCGTCGGCGGCATGGGCGGCACGCTCTGGTCGGTCAACGCCCGCACCATCACCCAGCGCATGGTCCCCGACGGGATGCTCGGCCGCTACGGCGCGGCGGCCCGCCTCTTCAACTTCGGTGCGATGCCGCTGGGCGCGGCCCTGGTGGGCCTGCTGGCCGAACTGGGCGGCATGCGGCTGGCCTTCGGGGTGTTCGCGGTGGCTACCGCGGCCACGCCGGTGCTGTTCCTCAAGAACGTCACCCGGTCTGCCCTGCGGCCCCGTTAGGTGCATCGGCCGGCCGTGAGGGGGCAGCCGTGGGTGGCGCAATGCCGGGACGCCCCTGAACGATCCCGTAGGGGCTGGACCCCAACCGGCCCGGAGGCGCCCCGAGTCGAGAAGCCGCGTCGCATCCCCGCCGCGAGCCGTCCCGGCCGGTCGACGACGCCCGCTCAGCCGATGGGCTGGGGCAGAGGGACCACCTGGTAGGCGAGCCGGATCGTGTTGCCGGTGGCGGGATCGCCCAGCTCCACGCGCCAGCCCTCGGCGAACTGGTCCACGCCCTCGGCCATGGGGATCGTGCCCGAGATCAGAACGGTGCCGGGCGTCAGGCCGCCGCGTTCGCGCAGTACGCCGGCCCAGTAGGCGGGAGTGAGCAGTTCGGCGAGGGTGCCGTGCTGGATCTCGGTCTCCCGGCCGTCTTCGGCGGTGACCCACGCGCGCAGGGTCAGCTCGTCGATGCGCCCCTCGACATCGGCCAGGAGCCAGGCCTGGCGGGCCAGGACATCGGGTGCCGCGTTCTTGCTCCAGGCCACGCCGTGCACCTCGAGGTCGCGGTCGGTGTGGTCGCAGGCGGCCGTGAGGAGCAGCTCGCCGCCGTCCGCCACGACCAGGGCCCACTCGGCCTCGCCCGACGTGCGGGCGTGCGGGGCGGCGACCCGGTCGGTCTGCTGGGCCAGGTAGGGGGAGACGGGGTACAGGGCCGGGGTCACCGACGGCGCGGGCACCCCGAGCTGGGCGAGTTCGGCGACGTGCGCGGCGACGTCGGCCTGTTGACGCCCGGCGTATCCGGCGTTGAGCACCTGTACGACGTCGACGTCACGGGTGGAGCCGTCGGGGAGTTCGAAGGTCAGCACGGTCATGGGGCACTCCAGGAAAGGGGGCGGGTCTCGACACGGTCAACTTCCGGCGAGGGGGTTGCGCATACGACCTGTATACAAGAAGTATGCCGGAAGGTCGATGTCCAGGTCGATGTCCCTCGACGCAAGGATCGGGAAGCATGCAGCACACCCCTCAGGGCCCACCGGCGGTTTCGCCGGACCGCTCCGGCGTCCGCCGGGCCTTCTTCGCCAGCCTCACCGGGACCGCTCTGGAGTGGTACGACTTCGCGGTCTACTCCGCCGCCGCGGCACTCGTCTTCGGTGATCTCTTCTTCCCCTCGGAAGATCCCCTCACCGGCACCCTGCTGGCCTTCTCCACCTACGCCGTCGGCTATGTCTCACGCCCGCTGGGCGGCTTCGTCTTCGGCCGCCTCGGCGACGTGATCGGCCGCAAGAAGGTCCTCATCGCCACCCTGGTCCTCATCGGCGCGGCCACGTTCCTCATCGGGATCCTGCCCACACACGCCACCGCGGGCGTCACCGCCCCCATCGCCCTGGTCGTGCTGCGGTTCGCCCAGGGTGTCGGGGTCGGCGGCGAATGGGGCGGCGCGGTCCTGCTCTCCAGCGAGTTCGGCGACCCGCGCCGCCGCGGCTTCTACGCCTCCGCCGCACAGATCGGACCGCCCGCGGGAAACCTCCTGGCCAACGGCGTACTGGCCGCCCTAGGCGTGCTCCTGACCGAGGAGCAGTTCCTCTCCTGGGGCTGGCGCGTGGCCTTCCTGCTGTCGGGCGTCCTGGTCGCCTTCGGCCTGTGGATCCGGGCGAAGCTGGAGGAGACCCCGGTCTTCAAGGCCATGGAAGCCGAGGAGTCCCGGCCCGAAGCCCCCATCCGCGAGGTCTTCACCACCCAGCCCCGCGCCCTGTGCGCCGCGATCCTCAGCCGGGTCGCCCCCGACGTGCTCTACGCGATGTTCACCGTGTTCGTCCTCACCTACGCCACCGACGAACTGGGTATGACACGCGGCTCCGCTCTGACGGCCGTCCTGCTCGGCTCCTTCCTGCAGATCTTCCTCATCCCTCTGGCCGGCGCCCTCTCCGACCGGGTCAACCGCCGCCTGCTGTACGGCTGTTCCGCCCTCGCCGCGGGAGCCTGGCCGTTCGTGTTCTTCCTCGTGGTCGACGGCGACAGCTGGATCCTGCTGGTGTGCGGCGTCGTGGTGGCCCTGGCCATCCACTCCTTCATGTACGGCCCGCAGGCGGCCTTCGTCGCCGAACAGTTCTCGCCCCGCCTGCGCTACACCGGGTCCTCGCTCGCCTACACTCTCGCGGGCCTCATCGGCGGAGCGATCGCCCCGCTGCTGTTCACCGCCCTGCTCAGCTCCTACGACAGCTGGATCCCGCTGGCGCTCTACCTCGCCGCCGCCGCGGCCGTGACCCTCATCGGGCTCTGCCTGGGCCGCGACGCCGCCCACGCCGAGAAGGAGGACGCACAGCTCGCGGGGGTGGGCACACCGCAGACCGTGCCCGCCGCCCGTGTCCCGTGACCGGGCCCGCCTCCCGTGTCCCGTGACCGGGCCCGCCTCCCGAGTCCCGTGACCGTGCCCGCCGCCGCTCCCTGACCTCCGAGACCTCCGCCCTTCCCACCCCTCCCGACGCCGAAAGGCGGCCCACCGTGCGCATCGCACTGAGCCAGCTCACCACCGGACCCGAGCCCAGCAAGAACCTCGCCCTCATCGAGAAATGGACCCGACGCGCAGCCGACGCCGGCGCGGACATCGTCGTCTTCCCCGAAGCGTCGATGGCCTGCTTCGGCACCCCTCTGGCGCCGCTCGCCCAGCCCCTGGACGGCCCCTGGGCCACCGGGGTCCGCGCCATCGCCGAGACGGCGGGCATCACCGTCGTGGCGGGCATGTTCACCCCCGCCTCCGGCGGCCGGGTGGCCAACACCCTGCTGGCCACCGGGCGCGGCACCGAAGCCACGTACGACAAGATCCATCTCTATGACGCGTTCGGCTACGCGGAGTCCGACACCGTCGCCGCCGGATCGCAGGTCGTCACCATCGACGTGGACGGCGTCCGCCTGGGCCTTGCCACCTGCTACGACGTGCGCTTCCCGGAGCTGTTCCGCGCCCACGCCGACGCCGGGGCCACCGCGACCCTGCTGGCCGCGTCCTGGGGCGCGGGCCCCGGCAAGGTCGATCAGTGGGAGCTGCTGGTGAGGGCCCGTGCCCTGGACGCCACGCTGTGGGTCGCGGCCGTCGGTCAGGCCGACCCGGCCACCGGCGGCATCGAGCCGGTGGGCGCGGCGCCCACCGGAGTGGGGCACAGCATGCTCGTCGGCCCCGACGGGACGGTGCACCACCGCCTGGGTGCCGAACCGGAGCTCATCGTGACCGAGGTGGACGCCGACGAGGTCGCGGCGGTCCGCAAGAAGATCCCGGTGCTGGCCAACCGCCGACTGGGGGAGCCGGGCTGAGCAGTCCGGCCCCGCAACTGCCTCTCCCCGCCGGGCCGGTGGGCTCTCGCCAGGGCCCCCGGCCCGGCGGCGCGCCGCTGTAACCCCTCCACCGCACCCGGCTATCCGGCCAGCAACACCTTCAGCGTCGACTCCAGATGACTGTCGATCGCCGCGCACGCGGCCTGCGCGTCACCGGCCGCGAGCGCGTCCACGATCGCCTGGTGCTCGTCGAGCACCGCGTCCTGCCGGCCCTGCTGGTTGTACAGGGCCACGACACCGGCCCGCACCTGACGGCTGCGCAGCCCCTCGTAATGCCGGTCCAGCAGCGCATTGCCCACGGCCGACACGAGCGACGAGTGGAACAGATGATCCACGTCGATGAACTCCTTGGCCTGCTCGGGGCCGCTCAGCACGCGCTGTTGCTCCAGGAACTCGCCCAACTCCCGCACCGGGGCCCGCCCCGTGTCGATGACGTGCTGCGCCGCGAACCGCTCGACGATCCCGCGCAGCTGCATCAGCTCGGTGATCTCACGCCCCGACAGCGGCGCCACCCGCGCACCGCGCTTGGGCACCAACTCGACCAGATCCTCGGCGGCCAGCAGGAGCAGTGCCTCGCGGATCGGGGTGCGCGAGACACCGATCCGATCGGCGATGTCCTGCTCGGAGAGGAACTCCCCTTGCATCGCGGGGTCCGTCAGCACCGTGTCCTTGAGGTACGCGTACGCCTTCTCCCGACCCGATGCCACCACTACCCCCAGAGATCGCATACACCTTGTATACGGAAGTTACCACGTGGTCCCCCATCCAGCCGCGCCCCAAACAGAAGTACGCGGTCTCCCGCCCCTCGGTTCAGCTGCCCGCGGCGCACAAGGACGCCCCGCCCCCGGTACAGCGCGGGACCTTGCGCGATATCGAGGCGCGTCTACGGTGCGGACATGGACGACGGCGTCATCCCGGACGATGTGCTTGACCGTCTTCGCACAGCGGCTCGCGAGTGGGCCCGGCCCTGGGGCGAGGACGCACCGCGCAACCTCAGGGCGGTGGCGACCACTCAGGACGCCGCGATAAAGCACCTGCAGGAAAGTGACCGGGTGAGTGCCCCTCAGAAGCCGGTCTTCCTCGTCACGATGGAAGGCACCTTCACGAGAAGGCCCGGCGTGCCCGGCGCCTGGGGGATCTGGTCCGCCATCTGCGTGTTCCGGACACCGTTTCGCGTCGGCCCGTACACGGTGAGGCCGGCCGGGCACGTTCCGCGCGCCCCGCTGGCACGGTTGGGGCGCGTGTACGAAATCGGAGACGGCGGCAGCAATGAGGGGCGAGGGGAGTAGGTTCCGCCGCTGGGATCGTCGGGCGTCGTCCCGAGGACCCGAACCCGCCGCCATGCGGGCCGGTGAGAAATCGGGTGCGGGTCGGCGGTGCGGACGTGGAGCCGGGACGGGCGGATGCTCGCCGTCGGGCTGGTGGACGGCCCCGGGCTGCTGCGGCAGTCACGGTGTGGTCGGCCGGTCCGGGCAGGCCTGAGGCGCGACGAGGGGCACCGCAAAGAGCAGCCTGGCGGCGCCTCTTGCCGTCAGCCCTTCGCGCGCTCGGCGCCGGGCTCGCTGCCCAGGACGTACAGCTCGGGCAGATTCACCACGATCGCCTCCTGTGTGCTGCGGGCGATGACCACGACGGCCTCGTCGTCGGGGCTGGGGTTCTCCTCGCGGTGCGGGACGTACGGGGGAACGAAGATGTAGTCGCCCGGCGCCGTGCGGATCCGGATCTCCTCGGGCGTCCCGCCGGAGTCGTCCAGGAAGACGAACTCCGGGTGCCCCTTGATGACGTGGATGGCCGTCTCGGACGCCCCGTGGTGGTGGTTGGAGGAGGTGGTGTCCGGGGCGACGTGGGTCTGGCCCATCCAGATCCGCTCCGACCCGACGCTCCCACCGGTGATCGCGGCGAAGCGCCGCATTCCGCCCGTCTGCGCGGTGTCGCCGTCGAGGGCGTCGGCGCGGATGTGGTGAAGGCGGGCGCTCAGGGGCGGCGAGCTGCTGTCGTGGCCGGGGAGGTCCGGGTGGAACGCGTCGTGGCGGGCGGCGGCGGCCGGCTCGTCGTCGGACGGCGTGGGCGTGGTGTGCGGAGCCATGGAGATCCTGCTCGTCGGGGCGGGCCGTGACGGCCGGGCCGGAAGGGACGGGCTCACAACGGAGTCGGCCACCGACACCGCCGCGGCGAGCCGTGGCCGGTGCTCGGCCGATGGACAGCGGGCTCAAGATCCTCGGGTGGCCATGCGGCGACCGTAGAGAGCCTGGTGAAGGGACGTCAAGACGCAAGGGGCTGGTCCCACGGAACCGCTGCGGCCGCTCGCCGGACCAACTTCCCGGCCAGTGCGGCCGGCCACGGTGTCCGGACCGAGTGGCAGGGCCCAGCATCCCGGCTCAGTAGGGCCCGCCCCGGAAGTACATGCTTCGGCGCGCTCGGGAACGATCACCGCGCTCGTGCGCGGCATCGGAGCGATCGGCGGGCGACGACCGCTCGGCCAGCGCCCGCAGCGTCTCCAGGCCGGCCAGGACGTCGGAGCGATGGTCCGCTCTCTTCATCCACGACGGCAGCCGCGCGACCATGGACATCGTCGGTTGCGCCCCGCCACGCTCGCGCAACTGGGCGCCCACGTACGCGGACAGTTCGTCGACGTGCTCCTCGTTGTAGGCCCACAGGATGTGGCCGACGCAGCGGGTCTGCAGCCAGAGCGGCCGCCGGAAGAACGGATCCTCGCTGCCGCCCAGTACGGCACCGACAAGGCCGGCGCCCCGCACCTGGGGCGACCAGTCGGCAACGGTCCCGCACCCACCGCAGGCCAGACGCCGCGGCTGGAACAGGAGCTCGCTGAAGTACTTGGGGGCGGGCAGCCCGGGCCGGGGGACCACGACCGCGCGGCCACCGCACGTCCGGCAGGCCACGAGCATGCGGCCGGCGAACCGGGCCAGCCAAGCCCCCGTGTCGTGGTGGCGGACAGGTCCGGTGCCCGGTGCGAAATCCATGGCCGACACCCTCGCAGGCGCACGCTGCCGCAGGCGACCGGGTTCTCGCCCACGGCTTCCGGAGCATCTGCGAGAAGGCGGCGGTGTGTGGACCGTCCTACGCTGGGCACACCGGTTCAGGACCGTTCCGACGCAGGCGAGGGAGCCGACATGGCAGTACGTCACCGGCTGATCAGAAGGCCGCCCGCAGAGGTGTGGGCCGTCCTTGCCGACGGGTCCCGCTACGGCGACTGGGTGGTCGGCCCGGACTCGTCCCGCGAGGTCGGCAGCGACTGGCCACAGCTGGGCTCCTCGATCGAGTACGCCGTCCGCCTGGGCCCCTGGACGGGGACCAACACGACAACCGTGCGTGACGTCGATCCGCCCCGCCGCATCGAACTGGAGGCGGACAGCGGGAAGCTCGGCACCGCCCGCATCGCCATCGAGGTGCGACCCTGGGGCCGGCAGACCTTGGTCATCGTCGACGAGCACCCCCTGCGCGGACCGGGCGCCGCCCTGCACAACGCCGCACTCGACGCGCTCCTGCAGCTACGCCACCGCAGCATGCTCGCCCGCCTCGCCGACACCGTCGAGAACGGCTCCTCCGCACCGGCCCGCCGCTGAGCGCGGCCCTGCGCATGCCTGTCGGTCCGACCGTGGCCCCGGTCGCGGTCTCCGCCTCGTTCGCCGTCTGCGACGGGCGGTTCACCCGGCAGCAGGAGCCTGTCGTCGGGACAGGGCCACCCTGCGGCGCACCCGGTCGATCTCGGTGGCGACGACGCAGATCTCGTCAGCGACCTCGACGGCGTCCTTTGGGCTCCCCACGGGCGTGCATGCCAGTTCCCGGAGGTGGACCAACCCTTCGATCCCGTCGGCGACCCGCACGAAGGCGCCGAACGGCAGCAGCTTGGTGACCTGATCCTCCAAGCGGCGGCCCACCTCGGTGCGGTCCGCGAAGTCCTGGAACGGGTCGGGCTGTAGCGCCCGCAAGGGCAGCCGGGCCTTCAGATTTCAGGTGTCGAACTGGAGGAACTCACACGCAACGCGCTGCCCGACCGTGCCGGCCAGTATCTCGCCGAGGCGTAGCGATTCCAGAACTGCCCAGAAGCCTGGGTTCTCAGACGGGCCCATCACCGTCGGCCTTTCCGCCCCGCAGTTCCGGTGCGAGTACCTGTCGGCGAGGCAGGAGTTCAGCTGGACACGGGGATGGCGTGCGGGTCGACCTCGCAGTGCTCGACGGAGTCGACCAGGCCCTCGCCACCGATCTCCAGGCGGGCGGTCGCCTTGCCCTTCCCGGGCACCTTGACCTCCTCGCTCTCCTCGGTGATGGTGATGCCCTCCGCGTCCACGAAGGTGACCGACACCCAGAAGCGGCCGGTCTTCTTGTTGCCGTTCGTGACCTTGACCGTCGCGTACGGTGCCGCCTTGGTCGCGCAGCTGACCAACTTGGCCTGCGCGTCCTCCATTTGCTCGCCACCGGGTGAGCTGGTGGAGGTGGAATTGCTGCCCGGTCGCCGGTTGTAGGTGCCGCCGCTGGTGCTGCTTCCGCCGTCACTGCTGCCGTACGCATCGTCATCGTCGTCGTAGCCCGACCCCGATGTCACCGATCCGGACGACCCGGAGGCGCTCGACGAGGAGCTGTCGTGGTTCTGGCTCGAACTGCTGCAGCCGCCTCCGCCGCCACCGCCGCTGTGGCGACCGCCACCGCCGTGCCCCCGGCCGGTCGTGAAGCCGGTCAGAGCGAGTGCCGACAGCACCAGTGTTGCCGTGACCTTGAGTGTGCGCCCCCGATTTTTCATTGGATCATCCTACCCACGGGCGCCGACGGCCACGGGCCGTCAACTCCGTTCACCGACAACGGGGTTCGGGCCGCGCTCGCCGGCGGGCGGTATCCGGCCGGGCGGAGGCCGTCTGCCTGAGGCGGGAATACACGACATCTCCGGCCCAGGCACCTCGGCGGACCCAAACGCGTTCTTCACGGATCGGGCAGGCGCCGCCCTTTCGCGGGATTTCCCTCCTCGGTTCCCTCGCGCCCGAAGTGATCGAGTACGCGCCGCCGGAGGACTCCTCCAGTGGCGGGGTGAAAGAAGCGTGCATAGAACGGGATACACGTACACGTGTGGGACGAGGACGTCCCGCTGAAATGGAGAACTGAAATGGCCGCTGAGTCATTCTCTGCCGCGGGGGATCCTTCCGGGACCGGCGAACCTCTGGTTACGACGTCGGTTCACTGGGGCACCGCGCAGCTCGGCGCCCCACCCCGGGAGCAGCCCGCACCGTGGCCGCAGACAGCCGACCAGGACACCGACGAGGTTCCCCAGGAACGCACCGCGTACGAAGCCGACGACGGTCCCTTGGGGCGGCAGGCGCCCGAGCCCGACGTCGCCCCCTCGCAACAGGCTGCGCCGGACGCCGATGACGAGGCGGTGGTCGAGCTCATACGCGTCGCCGTCGTGTCCCGGCCGCTGGACGATGTCGTCGACCTCGTCACCCTCCTGGAGCAGTCGCCCGACGGCGTGACCACCGCCGCCTCGGTGCTCCGGCTGGCCGCCGTGGCCCGCTCGGTCGACGACGTCACCCGGCTGGTGGAACTGCTGGGCCCGCCGAAGCACTCGGTCGACCACATGGACGAGGCCATCCGGCACGCCGCCGAGGAGCGGCCCATTCCGGAGGTGAGCCGTCTGGTCCAGCTCCTGTCGCGTCCCCCGCACGATCCGCACAGCGGTGCCGAGGCGGTGCACGCCGCCGGCACGACCAGGTCGGTCGAGGATCTGATGCAGCTGATCGACAGCCTGCGGGACCACAAGGCCGCCGACACCACCGGAATCGACATCCCGGACGCGCCGCGCGTGCCGAGCACGCCGCCCGCCGAGGCCGCCCGACCCGCAACCGCTCCCGCCCCCGCTGCCGGGACCGCACACGCCCAGGGCGCGACGCCCCTGGTGTGGCTGCGTCGGATGGCAGGCGTCCTGCTCCTGCTCTGTGCGGCGGCTCATTTCCCGCTGAACTGGTCGGACGCCTCCACCCTCGCGCTGTCCGCCGCGCTCGGCGTCTCGGTCATCTGCGCCGTGGCGGGCGTGGCGCTGTTCCTGAGCGGATCGCCGGTCGTGGCCGTGGCGAGCACGCTGGTGGCCGGTGCGCTGGCTGTCGGCCATCTCGTGGACGACCGGTTCGACTCCAGGACGCTCGCCTACGTACTGCGGCCTGACGGGGTGACAGCGCCCATCCCGGCCGTGTCGGCGGTGGTCGCCGCGCTGGCCGCACTGCTGGTCGTGGCGTTCACGGTCGCCGGTCTCAGGACCGCGGCCAACCGGGAGCCCGCCCCGCGCGGCTAGGCGTACCCGAGCAGGTGAGCGCGCCCATCGACGGCATCGTCGGTGGGCGCGCTCGCGCGGTGGCCGTGATCCGCGTATCAGGTGGGCAGCGGGTCGAAGGTCCAGACGGGATGGCCGTGGGCGTGGGCGGCCGAGGTGAGGCGGTGCTGCTCTCCCAGGGTCTCCGTGAGGTCGGCCAGGGCGCGGGCCTGGATCGCGTCCGCCTCCTCCCCGGCCCCCGCCGCCCCGAGCTCCGCGGCGACGGCCACGTGCGCCAACAGCGTCTGCGGATGGCGGGGCCCCAGCGTCGCCGCCGCATCGCGCGCCGTGTCCCTCGCCAGGGCCAGGGACGCCTCATGGCGGCCGTGGTGGCCCAGGTCCGATGCGAGGTTGTACGCGATGCCCAGGGTCCAGGGGTGACGGGCGCCGAGGGCGGTCACGGCGGACCGCATCGCCTGTTCGCCCAGGGTCACCGCGCCCGGCGTGTCACCTCCCATGCGCACGGCCACCGCGAGGTTCGTCAACGCCCCTGCGGTGTAAGGGTGTTCGGGTCCGAGCAGTGCGTGGTAGCGGTTCGCCACGTGCTGACACAGCGCGGTGCCGTCGTCGAAGTCGCCGTGCGAACGCTCCGCGGCCGCCAGGCTCGTTGCGGCCCTCAGCGCGAGCGGGGTGTCGGGGCCCAGGAGTTCGTCGGCGGCCTGGCGCACCTCCCGCAGTCGGGTCAGGCCCTCTCCCACGGCGTCGGTGCGCAGCTCACAGAGCGCCAGGTGGTGCTCGGCGCACAAGGTGGCGGGGTTCTCGAAACCGAGCAGCTCACGGTGGCCGAGGGTGGCCTGCAACTGTTGGGCCAGCGCGTTCTCGAAGTGGCCCAGCAGGCGCAGGTCCATCGCGTGGCGTGCCTGGGCCAGCAGGCTGCCCATGGTCGGGGGCTCCGCGAGGCGCTGATGTCCCGCGACCGCCCTGCGGTCAAGGAGCAGCGCTTCGGAGTACCGTCCCAGCAGCCGCAGCGAGTCGGTCACGCCGACGACCGCTCCCAGGGTGCACGGATGGCTCGGACCGTGCAGGTCCTCGCGTCCCCTGCGCGCCGTGCGGGCTTGTTCCAGCGCGTCCTCGTAGCGGCCGAGGCCGCGCAGGTCCGCGGCCACGTCACCCGTCGTCTCGATCGTGTCGGCGCCCGCGGGGTGCGCGGTCGCCCGCAGCCTCGCCTGCTCCGCGCGGTCGGCGTCCAGCGCCCGGCCGAAGTGGCCCAGCGCCCTGAGGGCTTCGCTGCGACGCGCCGCCAGGACGTGTGCCTGGGGCGGGCCGTCGTCGCCCGGCCGGCTGGTCCACGCGCGCTCGACGCGCTCGACGAGCGACAGCGCGGACCGGGACTCGCCGCGCAGGTGAAGGTAGCGCGCGCAGTTGAGGATCAGTCCCGAATCCTCCGCGATGGCCTCGCCCGGGGCCGCCGAAGCTTCCAGGTGCGGCACGATCTGGGCGTACTGGGGCCATACGCGGACGTTTTCGGGGTCACGCGGATCCGCGGCGGCCAGGGCGTGGCGCACGCGCCGCAGGAGCGTCGAACGGTAGCCGCCGGCCATGTCGTCGCGGACCACGCGGCGCACCAGCGGGTGCATGCGCAGGGTGGTGCTGGGCGTCTCGATCGTCTCGTCGCTCTCCTCGCCGGCCTCCATGTCGGCCAGCGAGTGCGCCACGATGGTGCCGACCAGCTCCTGCCAGCGGAGCGAGTCCAGGGACTGTCCGCGCAAGGGTTCGGGAAGGCTGAGCCTGAGCAGGCCCAGCGGGGCCCCGGTGTCGGCGAACAGTACGCAGACGTGCAGGAGGTCCACCGCCTCGAAGGACGATTCGCGGAGGCGCTCGAGGACGGCCATCAGGGCGCGGGAGAATGTCGTCGGGTATTCGCCCGTCACCCGCAGGGGCGCCCTCTCCCATGAGGTGTCCCGCAGTCGCTCGAGGTACTCCGGCACGGCGATGCGGGTGTGATCGAGGTAGGCGAGCGCCTGGGCGACGGCCAGCGGGTGGTCACCGAGTTCGTCGGCCAGGCGGTCGGCCTGGGAGGGCCTCATCCGGGGAATCCTGCGGTGGATCAGCCGGATGCTCTCCGGCCGGTCGAGCGGGAGCACCCGCACGGTCTCCACCTGATGCTCCGCCCAGTCGCTGTTCTGAGAGGTGATCAGTACGTGGCCGGGGCCGCCCGGAAGGGAACCGGCGATGTCAGCGGGTTCGTCGGCGCCGTCGAGGATCAGCAGCCAGCGACCGTAGGGGGTTCCTCGGCGCAGGGCCTTGAGGACCGGGTCCATCCGGTTGCCGTCCTGGTCCACCCCCAGGGCCGGAGCCAGAGCGGTGATCCCCTGGCGGAACGCCTCCCGCGTCCCCGCCGCGACCCACCACACCACGTCGTACTGAGCGGCGAACCGATGGGCGTACTCGGCGGCGAACTGCGTCTTGCCGATGGCCGGCATGCCCACCAGGGCGGCCATGGCCGCGCCCGACGGCGCCTCGTCCAGCCAATGGCGCAGCTGTCCGAGCTGAACGCCCCGGCCGGTGAAGTGCGGATTGCGCCGGGGCACGTCGCCCCACACCGGTGGCGGCTCGGCGGGGTAACGAGGGGCGCTGGCACCGGTCTTGACACCACCGAGGTCCGGATCGATGTTGAGGCGCTGCAAAACGCGGCGCTCGTCGTCGTCCGCGTCGACGCCGAGCAGGCGCGTGCTCGGCAGTACGGCGACCAGGTGGGGGAACTCGCGGTCGGTGAGGGTGAAGGCGGCGAGCCGAGGCGTCTGGGGCGAGGGGGTGGCGCCGCGCAGGGCCTGCGCCCAGCCGTCCTCGGTGTGGCCGCCGGCCAGCACGAACTCCTCACTCAGGAGCAGTATGTGGGTGCCGTCCACCACCAGAAGCGACCGCAGCGCCTCCTGGAGGGACAGGCCGACGGGCGGGTCCCAACCCTGGATGACGGCGTCGTGGCCGATGGTCTCGAGGCGGTGCCTGATCCACACCGCCCACGGCCGGTCCGGTCCCGCGTAGCTGATGGTGAAGCGGCCGGGGTCGGTGCCGGAGCGCGCTTCGACCTCCGCGGCCAGGGTCTCCTCCGCGGCGAGCATCTGGTGCTCCAGCGCCTCGCACCGTTGTTCCGCCTCGATGGCCTGGCGTTGTGCCTGATCCAGGGCCTGTCGAAGCTGCGCGATCTCACCCAGGAGACGGTCACGCTCCTCCAGTAATCGCTGGTGCGCGGTGTGCAGGGCCTGCAACGCCCGGCTGCCTTCGTCCTGTTGGGCGGTGTACGACAGCTGCAGCCGCTGCGTCTCGGCATCCATCTCGGCGATGCGGCGCTTCTTGTCCAGCAGCACTTGCGACAGCGCCTCGACATTGGCCTCGGCGGACTGGAATCTTCGGTCGGCCTCGATCAGCTGGTCCTTGAGGACCTGAAGCTCGTAGCCCAATGCGCTCGTGGCCTTCAGCGCGGCCCGTTGCAGGACCGTCACTCGGTCGGTGACCTGGACGGAGATCGGCCGTCGCAGCGCCTGGGCGGCATCGGTCAGCAGTCGTTCGACGAACTCCGCCGGGGCGACCGCCGTGCCGTTCAGGTAGCGGGAGACCGTGCCGGGGTCGTAGTGCGTACGGACCGCGTAGCGGCGGACGGAGATCCGCAGAGCGGCGGAGAGGCTGCGCAGCCCCTCGGCCAACTCGCGGCACGGGGGCGCCACATGAGGCGGGATCGGTTTCAGGGCGCTCCCGCCGGCCTCCTCCCACGGTTCCGGTACGAGCTCTTCGCGTGCCGCGCTCTCGGGCTGCTCCGCCAGTTCGTCCATGCCCCGCCCCCGTCGGACTCGCGCAGCGTTGGGATGACTCGCAACGCGTGCGTACCCCCGCAACACCGGGCCCGCCGCGCAGAGTTGAAGCACCCGGCAACGAGGCCGATCTCACCAAGGGGACATCCAGAATGCCACGTATGAGCCGCAAGAGCCCGGTCCAGGAAGAGGTCGGCAAGCGCCCTGTTCTCGCCATGGCCACCGCAGCCGTGTCGGGAGCGGTGGGTGCCCTACTGGCCTGGCTGTTGGACGCGATCCCCTGGCCGTGACGGTCGGGGCGGCCGGGCTGCCGCCGGCCGCGGGGCGGCCCGGCCCTCGTGAGCGGTGTCCGCGGTCCTGATCAACGCGTCATGACGCGGTCCTCGGACGAGTCGACGGGTGCCGAGGGGATCGCGAAGAAGGCCGCTGCGGCGAGGGCGGCCACACTTGCCGCGAGTGCCAAAGCGCCGGGAAGGGACCAGGCCGCGAACGGTCCGGCGACTGCTGCCCCCAGGGAGAACCCGGTGATCTTCAAGCTCGCACCGGTGGTGAAGATCTGGCCGCGCAGGTGGTCGGGTGCCTCCCGGTGGCGGACCGCGAACAAGGCGGCCAGTTGGGGTCCTTCGCCGACTCCCGCCAGGAGTACGGCCACGATGAGTACGACCGGCTGCCCCCACGCGGCCAGGGCCAGCGCGACGGCCTGGACGAGTGCACTGCCCCAGATGATCGTGTCGGGGGCGACCGACCGCGGAAACCGGGCGAGTGCGGCGTTGGCCAGCAGGGCGGAGACCGCCGCGCAGGAGAGCAGCAGCGCGCCGCGGCCGGCCCCGCCCAAAACGCGCTCGCCCAGGAGCGGGACGCACGCCGCCAGCATGCCCTGGGCGGCGCATGAGACGACCGAGGTGAGGGTCGCGCGGGCCAAGGGCCGCCTTCCGGCGATGACCCGCATCCCGGCCGTCAGGTCGCTGATCACCGAGGTGGTCCGGGCGTCCCGCGCCCGGCCGGGACGGGCGGGCAGCAGCCACGCCGCGGGCAGTGCCGAGGCGATCAGCGCCACGGCGACCACCACGGACATCGATGCCCCCAGCGCCTCCGCCACACCGCCGGCCAGAGCCGGTCCTGCCAGGCTCGCCCCGCCGAACGTCATGGCGTCGAGGGTGTTCGCCCGGGGCAAGCGCTCGCCAGGCACCACGCGGGGCAGTTGGGCCGTCCATCCCCCCGACAGGGCCGGGCCCAGGAGCCCTGTCACCACGGCGATCAGGATGGTGACGGGCAGCGGCCACCGGCCGAGTCCCGCCAGGACGGTCCCCAGCCCCGCCGCATACAGGACGAGGGCCCCGGCCAGTACGCGTCCGGGCCGCACTGCCCTGTCGAGAAGCGCCCCGAGCACCGGTCCTCCCACCGCGGCGGAGACCGTGATGCCCGCGAGCAGGGAAGAGGCGTCGGTGGCCGATCCGGTCAGGGCGAATCCCGCCAGCATCAGCGCCGGTCCTGACATCTCGTCCCCGGCGCGAGCTGCCGATGCCCCGGCGAGATAGCGGGGGAGCGAGTAACGCCTTTTCATCTTCAGGACGTTACGCAGGTAACTCAAAACTCAGCAAGATGCGTTACATTCCACAGGTGTCCTCCCACAGCGACGACTGGTCCACCCGGCACTCGGTGCTGACCACGGCTCAGCGGACCGCCGCCCTGGTCAACGCTCTCGCCGGCGACTGCCCTGACCCGGCCGACGTCGCCGCAGTGCTCCGCGCCTACGGCGAGGCGGACCCCATCGACCTCACCGCGCGCGACGTCGCCGGGATGCGTGCGGCCGCCGCCCTGCTGCGACAGGTCTTCGCCGCCGAGGACGCCGACGGCGCCGCAGCCGCGCTCAACCGCCTCCTGCGGGAACACACCGGAGCGCTCCGCCTGACCTCGCACGGCGGCAGCACCCCCTGGCATCCCCACCTCGACCACGCCGACGACGCCTGCTGGGACGAGTGGCTCCTGGCCTCGTCCTGCATGGCCCTGACCGTCCTGGTCTGGGACCGTCAACGCCCGCCCGGCCGAGTCTGCGCGTCACCCAGCTGCCACGACGTCTTCATCAGCCAGGGCAGCGGTCCCGAGCGCCGCTACTGCTCGCGCCGATGCGCGACCCGCGAACGCGTGGCGGCCCATCGACGCTCCCGCTCCGCCGAGCAGCCGAGCGGCGACAGCTAGGGCGCGCGACCGGGGCAGGGTGCGGGCACCTCAGCCGTCGGAGCCGTTCGCCGCGTCGAGCCACGTGCCGATGCTCGGCAGGGCCTGGGGCCCGCTGTCCTGCTCCACCGAGCCGACCAGGTCGGCGATGGAGACCGCCGCAAGCGACGCGCGCCAGGCGGCATCGGCCGCGGCCATCGCGCGGGCGATGGGGCACGGCTTGACGCAGTCCTGGGGCGGGGTCCCGAAGGGGCCTCGCTGGCGGATCTCGGTGCAGGTGAACGCCGGGCTCGCCCCGTCGACGGCCTGCACCACGTCCAGGACCGCGATGTCGGAGGCCGCCCTGGTCAGGACGTATCCACCGGTCTTGCCCTGGATGGACTTGACGAGGTTCGCCCGGGAGAGGGCCTGCATCTGTTTGGCCAGGTAGCTGGGGGAGACGTCGTGCAGCTGCGCCAGTCGGGCAGCCGGGACCGGCTCGGTTGCCGCGGTCAGCACCACACAGCAGTGCAGCGCCCACTCCACGCCGCCGGACAGTTTCATGCGCCCTCCCAGTTGACTCGGACATAGAGTATCCGAGTATTATCTCGGACATCGGATATCCGAGTTTGCTCGGCAGTGGAACTCGGTTCACAGAAGGGCACGATCATGAACATCACGGTCATCGGCGGTACCGGACTGATCGGATCCCAGCTCGTCTCCCGGCTTCGCGAGGCAGGCCACGAGGTGGTCGCCTCATCCCTGTCGACCGGGGTCGACCTGCTCACCGGCACGGGCCTCGACCAGGCGCTCAAGGGCGCGGACACGGTCGTCAACGTGTCGAACTCGCCCACGTTCGACGAAGCATCCCCGGACTTCTTCCGCACCACCACGGGGAACCTGTTGGCCGCGGGGGAGCGCGCCGGCGTCCGCCACCAGGTCATCCTCTCCATCGTCGGAGTCGACCAGGTGCCGCAGCTGGACTACTACCGCGCGAAGACCCTCCAGGAGGAGCTGCTGCGGCAGGGGCCCACTGCGTACTCGATCGTGCGCGCCACCCAGTTCTTCGAGTTCATGGACGCGGTCATGACGTGGACCGCCGACGAACAGAGCGTCCGGCTGCCCGCGACGCGCATCCAGCCCATCGCGACCGCCGAGGTGGTCCAGGCCCTCGCGGACGTGGCCACCGCCCCGCCACGCAACGGCACGCTCGACGTCGCGGGCCCCGACGTCTTCCCGCTCGACGAACTCGGCCGCCTCACGCTGTCGGCCCGCAAGGACCCCCGCACCGTCGTCACCGACGAGACGGCGGGCATGTTCGCCGCCGTCCGCGGCGACGTTCTTGTCGCAGGCCCCGACGCGCGCGTGGCTCCCACCCACTACGAGGACTGGCTCACCACGACGCGCTAGGTGCGCGGCCCGGACACATGGGCTTCCGACGCCCCGGCAGCCGGGCGGTAACGCACATCGATCTCGTCGATCAGGCCGCGTTCGAGCAGTTGGCGGCCGATCGCGGGGGAGAGGACCTCGAGGTTCTTGCCGCCGGCGGCCTCCAGGCCGATGCGTACCGCCTCGGCCACGTCGCGGTTCAGGAACGTGACGCCGTCGGGGGGCGTCGCGTCTTCGGGGCGGTGGGTGAGGACGAAGATCGAGCCGTTCCAGTCGTCGCTGTAGGGGCCGGGCGCTCGGATCGCGGTCCCAGCCGTCCCGCCCGCCCAGGACCGCGCCGGTGGTCTCGATGTACTCCTCTTCCACGCCGTCGCGGCCGGTGACCCCGGCCAGCCAGTCCGTGGCGTGGTTCGGACCCGCCACGAACCCGTCCAGCGACATGCTGAAGTGCAGGAGGACCTTCCCGGCGGCTGCTGCGGCTCGATGTCCAACATCCGGAGCTCCTCGTTTCGTCGCGCCGGTGCGAAAGCACCCGCCGCACGGCAGACCGGACGGACGCCCCGAACTCATCGCCGCCACCGCCCCGGGCCGAGCCCGCGCGAAAACCCGTTGGCGGACCCCGGCGGCCCCTGCTACTTTCCCGGAGGCCGTGCGAGAGAACGAGGAGGTGGTACCCGTGAACGCAGTATCGACATGGGTGCTCCCCTCCGGGGTCACGGTCGGGCGATAGGTCGTCCGGGAGCGCCGCTGTGAGCACTCCCGAAAGGCACGACCATGCATTTCACTTCCGCACAGCGCCTCGACGACGGCGTCCTCGAGCGCGAGTTCACCCTCGGCGAGATCCCCGGCACGCTGTGGACGCCTGAGTCCGCCGCACCGGGGGAGCCTGGACCCGCCGCACCGGCCCCGCTGATCCTGATGGCCCACAACAACGGCCTGCCCAAGAGGGACGCCCGGCTGATGGCCCGGGCCCGGCACACCGCGGCGCACGGCTACGCGGTGGCCACCATCGACGCCGCCGGGTGCGGTGACCGGCCCCGTTCCGCCGCCGAAGAGCAGGCCCGCACCGACCTCCGCCGGGCGATGCAGGCCGGCGAGCCGGTCGACGAGATCTTCGAATCCATGATCGGCCCGTTGGTCGAGAAGGCGGTCCCGGACTGGCGGACCACTCTGGACGCCCTCCTGGCGCTGCCCGAGATCGGCGGCCCGGTCGGGTACTCGGGCTGGACCGCCCTGGGCATCCGCCTCGCGGCGACCGAGCCGCGCATCGCGGCCGCCGGCCTCTTCGCCGGGGGGTACGTGCCCCGCGCCCAGCGCGAGGAGGCCCGGCAGGTCACCGTTCCGCTGCTGTTCCTGCTGCAGTGGGACGACGAGGGAAACCCCCGCCAGCGTGCCCTGGACCTGTTCGACGCCTTCGGCAGCAGACAGAAGACGCTGCACGCCAACCTGGGCGGGCACACCGGCACCCCGTGGTTCGAGGTGGAGGACGGGGGCCGCTTCTTCACCCGGCACCTGAAGTGAGACCGGGCGGTCAGGCCGACGGCAGACGGTAGGCGGCCGATGCACGACCGCCCTGACCGGCCGGTACCGCCCATCGGCGGTACCGGCCGGTCGGGGCGGCGCTCGGCCACCGGGGCATGGCCCGATCGTGTCGATGTATGGCCGCCGCGCCGGTCGCTGCGGCAGCGCGCTCCCGAGATCATTACCGCGCAGACACCGGTCGGCCAGCTACGGGGGACATCATGGCGTTGGAAATGCGTGATCGTTGCGAGCGCTGCGAGAGTGCGGCGCTGCCGTGGGACGCGCCGGCGAAGATCTGTTCCTACGAGTGCACGTTCTGTACCCCGTGCGCCGAGGCCATGCAGGACGTCTGCCCCAATTGCGGCGGGCAGCTCGTCAGCCGTCCCACGCGCGTACGGACCTGACGTCGCCGACGGCGATCTCCCGCAACGGAGCGCCCTCGCCGTGGAATACCCCGTGCGCAGCAGTCTCGCCATGAAACGCCCCGTCACGCCATGAGCAGCATCGCCACCGTCACCAGGCCGAGCAGCCCGACATACGCCCAGGCGTGGACGCGGTCGGGTATGCGCGGCGGGCGGCGCCGCAGCAGGGCGATGACCGGCAGCGCTCCCAGGAGCAGGGCCGCAGCGGCGCGGAGGTCGATGAGGCCCACCAGGTGCACCTGCGCGGCCCCAGCCGCGGGGACCGCCGCCACGCCCAGCGACACCACGGTGGCGGGCAGCGCGATGGCCAGGGTCAGGGGGTTGGCCAGGGCCGTGGCCACCTGCATCGGGTGCCCGGCCCGCCGCATCGCGGGAACGGTCATCACACTGCCGCCCACGCCGAGAAAGGCGGCCACCGCGCCGATCGGTGCGCCCAGGCACGTCGACAGCGGACGCGGAGCCTCGGACGCCGGCCCGGCCGGGGGACGCGGGCGCAGGAAGCCGGGGCGCAGGAGCAGGTCGGCGATGGTCAGCGCGACGTACGCGACGAAGGCCCAGTGCGCCAGATCGGCCGGGGCCAGACGCGTGGCGAACGCACCGGCCGAGGCGCCGACCGCCAGCAGGAGCACCAGCCGGCCGCTGCCGCGCAGCGCGCGCAGTATCCGCCGGGGTGTGACGGCCGTCGCGAACCCCGCGTTCACCACCATCACCAGGGCCGAGGTGGCCGTCGCCACCCGCATCGCGTCGCCGCCCAGTGCGGCGTCCGCCGCCACCACCACGGGCACCGCGACGAACCCTCCACCGAAACCGAACAACACGGTCGTCACCCCGGTGAGGAGCCCGACCCCGATCAACATCGCGAAGTCCATGGCCCCACCCCACCAGCCGTGACGATCTACCCGCATGCGATGGTCGGCACCATTCTTTCGCGTGTCAGCCACTAAGGTGTGCGGGTGAAGAACGTCCCGCTGGCCGATGTCGACCACGTCGACCGGGCCGTCCTGCCGATCGGCACCGACTACCCGCCCGGCCACGTCCTGGACTGGCACGAGCACCGGCGCGCGCAGTTCCTCTACGGCGCCACCGGCGTCATGGTCGTCGACACCGCCGAGGGGACCTGGACCGTTCCGCCCGAACGCGCCGTGCTGATCCCGCCCGCCACGCGGCACCGGGTCCACATGCTGGGGGTGAGCACCCGCAGCCTGTACATCGAGCCGCACGCCGTCCCCTGGTGGCCCGCCACCTGCACGGTCGTGGACGTGCCGCCGCTGCTGCGCGAGCTGCTCCTGGCCGCTGTCGAGTTCGAGAGCGACTACAGCCTCTCCGGGCGCGAGGGAAGCATCGCGGCGCTTCTCCTGTACGAGATCGCCGAGCGCGCCCCGCTCCCGTTCCACGTCGGGATTCCCGCCTCCGCCGACCTCGCGCGCCTGTGCCGCGCGTATCTGGCCGCCCCGGACGGCGACGCCACCAACGCCGCCTGGGCCGCAAGCACGGCCATGAGCGAACGGGCCTTCACCCGGCGCTTCCGCTCCGAGACCGGCGAGAGCCCCGCCGCCTGGCGGGGCCGGGCCCGTCTGCTCGCGGCCGTCCCGCTGCTGCGCACCGCATCGGTCAGCGAAGTCGGCGGCCGCATCGGCTATGCGTCTCCCGCGGCCTTCACCGCCGCCTTCACCCGCGCCTTCGGCATGCCCCCGTCCCGCTTCGCCGCCGAGCACCATCGGCCGCATCGACGCCCGACCGGCGCCACGAAGGCGCTGAAACCGTCCTGACCTGCGCATTCGCGGCGAATAAGCGGCAAATAATGTCGCCCGTGGCGTCGAGCCCGATCGTCTTCCCCAGGACGCCGTTTCCACGCCCCCCAGAGCAGTCAAACGCCGCCGAAGCTGTGAGCCCACCCATAGGAGCCACGTCACATGCTAACGACGGTAGTAGATGGCTCAAGGCGCCCGCGGAAGGCCGCGCGTCCCCTGTGAAGGCCCTGACCAGGGCGTCCTGCGTACCGCGGTAGTACGTCACATCGTTGCGTCCCGCTCCGGCCACCGCTAACCCTTGCTGAAGTTCCGGGGAGCCGGGATCGCACCGGGCGAATGCCGCTCGGGTCGACCGGGCCCCCACACCCTTCGCATTGGAGAGTTACCCCCGCATGGCCACCACCCAGACGCAGACCAGCACCAGCCGCACCACCCGACTGCGCAAGATCTCCGTCGCGGGCATTGCCACCGCCGGTGCCGCCGCCGCGGCCCTCACCCTGATCCCCTCGCCCGCCCAGGCCGCCGAGCCGACCGCGGCGAGCACCCGCGCAGCCCAGGCCGCCGCGGACGACAAGAACTACGCTGACAACCTCGACGGCTGGATCAAGGAGTCCCTGGACATCATGAAGTCCAAGGGCATCCCCGGCTCCTACGAGGGCCTGCACCGCAACATCATGCGCGAGTCCGCGGGCAACCCCAACGCCCAGAACGGCTGGGACGTGAACGCGCAGAACGGCACCCCGTCCAAGGGCCTGCTCCAGGTCATCCAGCCGACCTTCGACGCCTACCACGTCTCGGGCACCCCCAATAGCCTGACCGACCCGGTCGCCAACATCACCGCGGCCGCCAACTACGCCGCCGACAAGTACGGCTCGATCGACAACGTCGACTCCGCGTACTGAGCCGTGGGTCGAGCAACCCACTGAGCCACCGGTCACAGAGAAGGGGCAGCGCATGCCGCACGAGAGCAGCAACGAGCAGCAGGCGCACATGGCCGAAGGCCCCGCAGTGCCCGACTACGGGCCCCCGCGGGTACGGCGCTCCCGGCGCAAGCCGAAGAAGAAGACCCTGCGATACGCCACGTGGGGCGCGCTGGGAGTGTTCCTGATCGGCGGAGGCGGTGCGGCCTATGCCTGGCAGCACCTCAACGGCAACATTCAGGGCACGGACATGAACGCCGTCCTGGGGCACGATCGGCCCAGCCAGCAGAAGGACGGCTCGATGAACATCCTCCTGCTCGGGTCCGACTCCCGGGCGGGAACCCATGGCAAGTACGGCACCGGCGTCAGCGGAGCCCGCGCCGACACGGCGATGGTCCTGCACGTCGACAAGACCCACAAGAAGGCTTCGGTCGTCAGCATTCCGCGCGACACGATGGTCGAGCGGCCCCAGTGCGCCGAGCCGCACGGCGGCACGGCGGCCGGCGCGCGGCAGGCCATGTTCAACTCGTCCTACCAAGTGGGCGGACCGGCGTGCACCGTGAAGACGGTCGAGAAGATGTCGGGCGTGCGCATGGACCACTACCTCGAGGTCGACTTCAAGGGCTTCCAGAAGCTCATCGACGAGCTCGGCGGCGTGGACATCACCACCCGCAAGGCGATCCACGACCCCAACAGCGGTCTCGCCCTGAGCGCGGGCAAGCACACCCTCAAGGGCAAGCAGGCCCTGGAGCTGGTGCGCACCCGCCACGGCGTGGGCGACGGCAGCGACCTGGGCCGCATCCAGCTCCAGCAGGCATTTATCAAGGCGCTGATCCACCAGGCGGACACCGTCGATCCGCTGGGCAGCCCCGCCAAGTCCTACGACCTGGCGGACACCGCGACCAAGACCATCAGCGCGGACTCCGAGCTGGCCTCCGCGGACAAACTCCTCGGCCTGGCCAAGGAGCTGAAGGGCATCAGCCCCGACCGCACCGACATGGTCACGATGCCCGTCACCTACGACTCCCAGGACGCGGGACGGGTCCTGCCGCTGAAGAAGGCCTCGCAGCGGGTGTGGACCGCCCTGCGCCACGACCGGCCCATCCCCAAGTCCGCCACGCGGGACTCGGTGGGCGACCGGACCGACTCGCCGGTGACGGCGGGCACCTGACCCGGCCGAGGCCCGCCCGGATCACTCCGCCCCGGAGCTCCCCGTGGGACTGAGGGCTCCGGGCCACCACGCCCTGGGCCCGATGTCGCGGACGAGGGCCGGCACCAGGAGCGACCGTACGACCAAGGTGTCCAGCAGGACGCCGAAGGCGACGATGAAGGCGATCTGTACGAGGAAGGCCAGGGGGATGATGCCGAGCGCCGCGAAGGTCGCCGCGAGCACGACCCCGGCCGAGGTGATGACCCCGCCGGTCGCGGTCAGACCGCGCAGCACTCCTTCGCGCGTCCCGTGGCGCAGTGATTCCTCGCGGACCCGGGACATCAGGAAGATGTTGTAGTCCACGCCGAGGGCCACCAGGAAGACGAACCCGTAGAGCGGTACGGAGGAGTCGGTGCCGCTGAATCCCAGCACGTGCTGGAAGACCAGGGCGGAAACTCCCAGCGTGGCAAGGAAGTTGAGCGCGACGGTCGCGACCAGCAGGACCGGCATGAGCAGCGACCTGAGCAGCCCGATCAGGATGACGAGGATGATGGCGAGGACGACCGGCACGATGAGCAGGCGGTCGCCCTCGGCCGTTTGCTGCGTGTCGTACTGCTGCGCGGTGTAGCCGCCGACCAGTCCGTCGGCCCCGTCCACCGCGTGGACGGCGTCCCGCAGCCGCGCCACGGTGTCCTTCGCCGCGTCGCTGTCGGCGGCGTCCTCCAAGGTGGCGTCGATGCGTACGCGGCCGTCGACGACGAGCAGGTCTGACGCGCCCGCTTCTCCCGCGCCCGGCCTGCCTGAGGCGCTCGCGGCCGCAGCCGATGACACCCCCTCGGTGCGTTCGACGGCAGCCGTCACCCGCTCGGCCCGGTCCGCGTCCGCGATCACCACGGCCGGATTGCCCGAGCCGCCGGGGAAGTGCGTGCCGAGCGTCTTCTGCGCGGCCACGGAGGGCGCGTCGTTGACGAAGATCTCGTCCAGCGGCACGCCCTTGGAGCTGAGGGTGGGAGCGAAGGCGGCGCAGACGAACAGGCCGACGAGGGTGCCCGCCCAGACCTTGCGCGGCGCGCGGTCGACGAGAGAGGCGATGCGGGTCCACACGCCCTGCCCCGCGGACTTCTCCGTGGCGGACCTGGGCCGGGCGGGCCAGTACGCCGCGCGCCCGAGAAGGATCAGGACAGCGGGCAGGAAGGTCAGCGTGCTCAGTACGGCGCAGGCGATGCCGATGGCCCCCACCGGGCCGAGCGCGCGGTTGTTGGTGAGGTCGCTCAGCAGGAGGGCGAGCAGCCCCAGGGCGACCGTGGCGCCACTGGCGACGACGGGACCGAGCGAACGGCGCAGCGCCGCCCGCATGGCGGCGACCCGGTCGCGGTCGGCGGCCAGTTCCTCACGGAAGCGCGCGGTGAGCAGCAGCGCGTAGTCGGTCGCGGCGCCGATGACCAGGATGGAGAGGATGCCCTGGACCTGGCCGTCGACCCGGACGATGTCGTGGTCGGCCAGCACGTAGACGATGCCGCAGGCGAGCCCCAGGGCGAAGACGGCCCCGAGGATGATCACCAGCGGAAGCAGCAGGCTGCGGTAGACCAGTAGCAGGATCACCAGGACGGTGATCAGGGCAACCCCGAGCAGGAGACCGTCGATGCCCCCGAAGGCGTCGGACAGGTCGGCCTGGCTGGCCGCGGGGCCGGCCACCTGGGCGTTCGTGCCGGGCACCTGCCCCGCGGCCTTCCTGACCTGCTCCAGGGTTCCTTCGAGTTCCTCGCCCAGGTCGGGCCGCAGCTGGACGACCCCTTGCAGCGCCTGGCCGTCCTTGGACCGCACCGCCGGGGATGCGGGCCCCGCGACCCCCGACGCGTCGTTCAGGGCTGCCAGCGCCCGGGTGGCGGCGTCCTTCTGGTCCTGATCGATGCCGTCGGCCCGCGTGTCACCGTCCGTGGTCCAGACGACGATCGCGGGAAGGGTCTCCTCCTGACGGAACTTCCGCTGGGCGTCGATGACTTGTGTGGACTCGGCGTTCTGGGGCAGGAAGGCGGACTGATCGTTGGTGGCGACCTCGCCGAGCTTTCCGGCGTACGGCCCCAGCGTTCCGCCGATGCCGAGCCAGGCGACGAGCAGGACGACGGGGACCAGCCAGCGTGCCACGCGTGTGCCTGTGGACATGGATCTCCTCGCGGACTTCTATAGCTCAATAAATAAGAATCTCAATGATTGAAACATCTTGTCCGGTGGAGGTGCCCAGCGGGTGCCCGGCGCGCGCCCGGGCCTGTCGCGGCGGGGCCCTGCGTCAGCTCAGCGCTGACGACTCCGCAGCTCGGAGAGTTCCTCGTTCATGGCGGCCAAGAAGCGCACCACGACGGCCAGTTCGTCCTCGCTGAACCGCACGCGAGCGCTCTCCGTCGCCGCCGCCAGCGGCTGGAAGAAGGTGCGCGCCGCCGACTTCGCCGTGGCGGCGTAGTGCACGTGCACCACCCGACGGTCCTCGCTGTCCCGCGTACGGTGAACGTGCCCCGCCCGTTCCAGACGGTCCAGACACGCGGTGACGGCACCCGAGGTCAGCCCCAGATGCTCACGCAGCCGTCCCGGAGTGAGCGGGGCGTCCGAGTCCAGAATCGCCGCGAGGGCCTGGACGTCGGTCGCGTGCAGATCGTGGCCGGCCGCGAAGCCGTGGATCAGCCGGTTGATCTCGCCGTTCATGCGTCGCAGCTGCACCGCGAACGACTGCAGATCTGTCGGAGCCGGGTCGGATGCCGTAATGCCGCTCAACGCTGAATCTTCTGTACTGGCCACACACGCAGCCTATAGATCCTTCCCCGGCGCACTCCCACTCCCCGCGCGGCGGCACGACGGGGCTCCCGCGACCGCCGGGCGGCTAGCCGGCCTCGCCGCGCTCCGACTCGGAGGCGTAGAGGAGAGGCGGGGGCGCATAGCTCACCCCGTACACACGGGCGAACCGGTTGGCGAGCGTCGCCGAGCCGCCGAGCCGCTCGAGAAAGAACGCACGCGCCATCGAGTCCATCTGCTCACCGCTCACGTACACGATCCACCGGTTGGACGCCGCGTTGAAGCGCGCCGCGTCCACCGCCGCCTCCAGACCCGGCGCGGGCCCGCGCCGCAGCCGTCCGCGCAACGCGAGGAACCGCCGCAGGGCATCCAGCTCCGAGCGGCGCAGGCCCACCTGCTGGAGCCCGGGCGCGGGGGCCTCGACGGCCGGAGGAGCAGCCCGCACCTGTGCGTACAGGAGCCCGTCCCACCCGTCGTCCGTCAGCTGCACCGCCCACGGGACCGGTCGGCCCGCCTTCGCGGAGAGCTCCGCCTGATCCTCGCGGGACGCCACCCGGGCAAGCCCGAGTCTCACCAAGGGGCCCATGGTGCGTTCATCGAGTCCGGGCCCTGCGGTGGCCCATCCATCGGTTGTGCGCTGCACGTCAGCCACGTATTGCAGCAGCGCGTAATGCCCGGCCGAGCGCCGCATCCCTGCCCCTCCCGCCAAACAGTGCGTCGCGGCGACGCTAGCGTGCACCCAGGCCCGCGGGGGTGCAGTTGGGGCGGTCTACGCTCGAAATCGGGGTGGGGCCAGGGGGGAGTCGAACACGCGCACTGGCCGTGCCCGCTGCCGGGTCGGTGAGTCGGTGAGGGGGGCACCGCGTGACGGCCCGCGACTAATTGGCTGACTAGCCCCCCTGGAGCAGGCTGATAGGGCTGCACCTGTTTCAGATCAACGGAGATGGCTACTCGATCACGGCGAAGGCACAGCGCTGTGCGACGTAGGCGCCGGTCGGTTGGGACAGACAGCCACCGGCGCTGCCGCATGCGCGGAAGCAACAAACTCTGGCCATGGATGTGCGGGATCTGCGATGCTCACCTCATCAGCGGTCCTGCCGACTTGACAGAGGCGGCGCGAGTAAACGAGAGGCAGAGCGGGTGGCTTCCTCATCGGACTCCCTCAACACCCCAGCACTGAACCCTCGCCCCGTTCCCGAGCAGCCGGCTCCTGACGGCGAATGCGCGGACGAGGTCGCCGAGATCAAGGCACTGCGCACCGAGGTCAACGACCTCCATCGCGCGTTGGACTCCCACCCCTGCATAGACCAGGCGCGGGGCATGCTCATGACGCTGGGTCCGTGTACCGCGGAGGAGGCGTGGGAGATCCTGGTCGAGGTGTCACAGCACTCCAACACCAAACTGCGGGCGGTGGCAGAAGAGTTGATCGCCACGACGGAGGGCGAACCGCTGCCGAACCCGGTCCGCACGGCTCTCGGCGAGGCCCTGAGGAAACGGCAAGCGGCTACGGGCTGATCAACGCGCGAGCGCCCTCCGTCACCGCAGAGGGCGCGGCGTGAGGTGTTTGGAGGTCCAAGCGGTCGGCACCCGCTCGGTTCTGGACATCCTCGGCGTTCGCGGCACGATCGAGACCTGCCTGACCCGCGGCCGCCAAAACAGTGCCGGGTGAAGGGTAAAGGTCCTTTACGGTGTGCCCATGTCACACGCCTCCGCGCTCCTCGTCATCGACATGCAGAACACTCCGGTGGCCATCGCGTATCGGGCCGCCGAAACCGTCGCCGTGATCGCCGAGCTGCGCGAACGCGCCAAAGCCGCCGGTGTGCCGGTGGTGACGATCCAGGATCAGGGCAACGGGATGGAAGAGGGCACCCAAGGGTGGCAGGTGGTTGCTGAACTGGCTCCCGCCGATGGCGAGTTCGGCGTCCGCAAGACCAGCCCGGACAGCTTCCTCGGCACGGATCTCGACAGGACCCTGAAGACGCTGGGCGTCACCGAGGTGGTCGTCACCGGGTTCGCGACGGAGATCTGCGTGGACACCACGGCCCGGCAGGCGCTGAGCCACGGATACGACCTGGTGGTGGTCGCCGATGGGCACACCACGTCCGTCCGGCCCGACAGCGGCGAGTACGCCGCGCCCGCGCAGTCGATCGCCCACCACAACGAGATCTTCCGGCACCTCCGCTTCCCGGGGCGGAGCGTCCGGGTGCTGCCCGCGGCCGACGTGGACTTCGCCGCGGCTCGGTCAGTCACCCACTCGCACCGGCCGGTGACCTGTCCGTGAGTCGACAAGCCACCAGCCGGTGCAGCACTTCGTAGCCGTCAGCCCGTCAGCCCGTCAGCCCGTCAGTTCGGCGAGGTCGGCGGCGTCGAGACGCAGTCCGGCCGCGGCGAGGTTCTCGGCGAGGTGGGCAGGCGAGCCCGTGCCGGGAATGGCCAGCATGTTCGGGGAGCTCGCGAGCAACCAGGCGAGGGCGATCTGCGCGGTGGTCGCCTCGTGCCTCTTGGCGACCTGTGCCAGGCGGCCGTGCTCGATCGGATCGAAGCCGCCACCGAGCGGAAAGAACGGCACGTAGGCGATCTCGTGTTCCTCGCAGCGCGCGAGCACGGCGGCGTCATCGGGGCGATGCACGTGGTACTGGTTCTGCACCGCGACGACCGGCGCGATGCCCCGCGCCTCGTCGAGCTGCGCCGCATCGACGTTGCTGACCCCCAGGTGGCGGATCAGACCCTCCTCGCGCAGGTCCGCCAGTGCCGCGAACCGGTCGGCCACACTCTCGCCGCCCGGCTCCCGCATGCCCCCGACCCGCAGATAGACCAGGTCGAACCGGTCGAGACCGAGGGCGCGCAGATCTTCGGTCACCAGCCCGCGCAGCTGCTCCGGACCGGCCTGGCCGGTGGGCATGCCGTCGGCTCCGAGCAGCGGGCCGACCTTGGTGGCGATCAACAGCTCGGCCGGGTAGGGCGCGAGCGCCGTGCGGATCAGATCGTTGGCACGTACCTCCCCCCGGTTGTAGAAACCGGCCGTGTCGATGTGGTCGACACCCGCATCGACGGCCTGCCGCAGCACCGCGGCACCGGTCCGCGGGTCGCGTGCCGGCCCGGTGAAAGTGCCTGCGGCCAGGCGCATCGCGCCGAAACCGAGCCGGTTGACGCCGCGGTCGCCACCGAGCATGAACTGGCCGCTCGCTGCGGCCGTGATCTGTGTGGTCATGACCCCACCCTCGACCCGCGAGGGCCATCGGCAGGCCGGATGGCAATCTGTTGCCACGGACGATGACGGAGACTGGGAGGGTGACCGACCAAACCAGCACGCTGATCGTGCACGGCGAGAGAGAGCTGGCCGCGCGGACCGCCCAGCTGTTCCGCGGGACGACGCGGGAGTTCTTCTGCGCCGCCAACGACCTGCACACCTGGACGCGGCCCGAGGCCAGAGCGTCGATCGCGCGCAGCCTGCGCCCCCGGACCGCTGACGGCATGGTCGTACGCAAGCTCTACACACCGGCCGTACTGGCCGACGAGGAACAGCGGTTGCACCTGTTCGACATCGCGGCCGCAGGCGGGCAGGTGCGCGTCCGTGCCGCGGCACTGCCGCACGAGACGATCATCATCGACCGGCGGGTGATGATCCTCGCCGGCCGCAGCGGCGCCCGCGGCCGTGAGTTCACGATCACGACCGCACCGGCGCTCGTCGGCGGTGTGCACGCCCTGATGTGTGCCACATGGGACGCCGGCACCCCCATCGCGGACTACCTGCGCCACGAGGCCGAGGGCCTGGACGCCGACTCCCTCGCCGTGCTGCGGGCACTCGCGGACGGGCTCACCGACGCCGTGGGCGCGCGCCGTGTCGGCATGTCCGTGCGGACCTACCGCAGGCGGGTCGCCGAGCTGATGACCGCCCTGGAGGCCGACTCGCGGTTCCAGGCCGGCGTCAACGCGAGCCGGCGCGGTCTCACCGGCAGCTGACCGACCGGCGCGACGACGGCCTCCGGCACACCTGGAACCGTTATGGAGCGGTAGAAGCCGTCGGGGTTCTCGCGGGCCTCGGCGGACCCATAGCGAGGATGTTGACGACGGCCAGAGCCTGACCGTAGATCCGGATACGGTCGAAACCGGTGAGCAACTGCCACGCCAGGGGCTGCCAGTCGGCGGGGCCGGCTTGGGTGGCCTGGGCCGCGAAGCCCTCGAGCTCCGCCGAGAACGCGGTCAGCTCGGACACGAAGTGGCCGAACGCCGCCTCGTCCCCGCCCTCTTCGTGACGCCGCGCGACAGCCTCGATGGATACTCGATCCAGCTGGACCAGGTTCGCCTCCCGGGCGGCGCGGAGCGTCTCGCGCACCGGGGCGACCCCGCCGCCCGCGAGCCGCAGCCGCTCGTCGTGGACCGGGTAGAAACCCAGCTCCTGGGCGACGCGGTGCGAGGTGCGGTACTCCACCAGCGCGGTCCGTACGGCGGCGGCAGCACAGCGCACCCGCAGGGCGGCCTTGCGCGCGTCGCCCAGTTCCAGGTCGGAGTGCATCAGGTGCAGCTCGCTGCCCGCCCGCATGAAGTGGGCCGAGCCGGTGGCGATGGGGCCGTCGACGCGCTCGTACAGAGACTGGAGAGACTGGTCGGTCACGCTGCCGTCAGGCGGGGCGGGGGCCTTGTTGCAGATCCTGCTCATATGGGTCGTGCCCCCTTGGTCGTCCGACGTCGAGTTGTCTGACGTCAGGTTGTCCGACGGCGGTCGTGCGGTGTCGGTCGCGCGGTCTCGCGAAGCCCGGCCTCCGGCGCCCGGCGGGAAACCGCACCAAACCGGAGGGCGATATTCCACGAATACCGTGGTGACAGCCGGTGTGGTGCCCGGTCGCCGGCTCGGGGGATCCGAGCGGTAGCGGGATGCTTGCAGTGCGTTCCAGGGAGATCCCCGGGATCGGGCGCCGCCGGACAGGTCCGGATGGCCTCGGCCAGGCGACGGTCACACGCGGTCGCCCGGTGCGGGCCGGTGCGGAGGTTGCGAACGGTGCCAGGAGGAACGGGGGCGGCGGGACACCCGCCGGACGGGGGAGTGCGGGAGACGGCAGCGGACGTCGGCCCGGTCGAATCGGTGGACACGGTCCAGGCGTTGGCCGCGCTGCTGCGGCAGTTGCGCAGACGCGCCGCACGCAGGAACGGGGGCACCCAGCTCACCTACCGCCAGCTGGCGACGAGAACGGGATGGGCGCACGGGGCGATCGGCGACTACTTCGCGGGCAAGACCCTGCCGCCGACGGACCGCTTCGACACCCTGGTCCAGCTGCTCGGCGCCACCGGCAAAGAGCTGAGACTGTTTGCGACGGCCCGAGACCGGGTGGAGGAGGCGCGCCGCGCGCACACGGCTACCGGCCGCGGTGCCGACCCGCCCGACACGGACGAAGCGACCGGCACGGACAGCGCGCCCGGCACGGACGCCGCGGGTTGCCGTCCCGTCGTGCCGCGCCAGCTGCCCGTGGACATCCCCCAACTCCCGGGCCGGGCAGGGGAACTGGAAAGGCTCGACGTGCTGCGCCCGGCCCGGCGGGGCGTCGGCCCTCCGGTGGTCGCAGTGGACGGCCCCGGTGGTGTCGGCAAGTCGGCGCTCGCCGTGCACGCGGCCCACCGGCTTGCCGAGCGGTACCCCGACGGCCAGCTCTACGCCGACCTGCGCGGCTCTCGCCACGACGCGCACCCCGTCCCGCCCGTCGTCGTCCTGCGGCGCTTCCTGCACGCGCTGGGTGCGCCCGAGCCGCATCCGGGCAACGAGGCGTACGCGGCGGCGGCCTACCGCACACTGCTCACCGAGCGACGCGTGCTGATCGTCCTCGACAACGCGCTGGACGCGGCCCAGGTCCGCCCGCTGCTGCCCGCGGCACACGGCTGTGCGGTCCTGGTCACCAGCCGCGGGGTCCTCGCCGCCCTGAACGGCGCCGCCTACCTCCACCTGATGCCCCTGCCGCCCCCGGCGTCCGTCGAGGTGCTCGGCCTGTGGGCGGGGCCGGGACGGCTCGGCGCCGAGCGCGGCGCCGCCGAGGCGATCGCGCACCACTGCGGCCACCTCCCGCTGGCCCTGCGCATCGCGGGCGCCCGCCTGGCGGCACGCCCCCGCTGGCCGGTGCGGGCGCTCGCCGACCGGCTCACCGATCCCGCGCGGCGCCTGGCGGAACTGTCCTTCGCGGATCTGGACGTACGGGCGGCCTTGGAAGCGGGCCGCCGCGGGCTGCTGGACCGGGGCCCCACCGGCCGGGACGCGGCGCGGGCGCTGCCCCTGCTGGCGGCGGAGCAGGGCGAGTTGACGGTGGAACAGGCGGCGGCGAGGACCGGCGGCGCCCCGTCGGCCACCGAGGCGATCCTGGAGGAGTTGGTCGACGTGCAACTCCTGGAGTCCCCGGCCCCGGGCCGCTACCGCTTCCACCCGCTCACCCGGCTGTACGCCCTTCGCTCGGAGGCCGGGACCACGGGCGGCGCCCGCACGATCCCGAAGGCCAACGGACAGGGGGCCGACTGACGTGCGGCGGTGCGGGAGACGGGTGCGGGAGACGGGCGGGAGCCGGAGCTTGTAAGGCGTGAACGCTCTTACGTATCCCAGTAGTTGAGCGGCGCCGAGCCCACGCTGTGTCCTCTGCGGTCCAGGATCCGCCCCACGTGTTTGACCGTGCGCAGCACCACGGCACGCTCGGTGATCCGTAGGTCCAGGTGGGCGAGACGGCTGTTGAGCAGCGCCTCGGTGGTGTGGACCTCGGACAGGGCCGGGAGCCAGATGTCGAGCATCAGATTGTGCGCGCCCGCCGTGATGCTGCAC
This sequence comes from Streptomyces sp. NPDC054047, assembly GCF_055585065.1. NCBI lineage: Bacteria > Bacillati > Actinomycetota > Actinomycetes > Kitasatosporales > Streptomycetaceae > Streptomyces > Streptomyces sp. NPDC054047. The sequence goes on from NZ_JBVJKV010000004.1 coordinate 78,048, forward strand.
ATGCGCAGGCCCGGCAGGGTACGCAGGGCGCTCACGGTCTCGTCCAGATGCTGGGCGGGCACCGAGCCGAAGTACACGACCGAGACCGGGAATCCGGTCAGCGGCCGGGCCAGCGCGCAGCGCAGCGAGAGCCGTCCGGTGCCGGTCAGTACCCGCAGCCGGCGCCGGACGGTCGCGGCGGAGGCGCCGACGGTGTCGGCCAGCTCCGTCAGGGGCATCCGTCCGTCGGTGCCCAGCGCGAGCGCGATCCGGCGGTCCAGGGGCCGCAGCGGCTCGGCGGGCAGCGCGGGTCGCTCCACGGCGAGTGCGCCGCGCTGTTGCCGGGTCAGGCTGCGCAGCCGCCACGACGCGCCCTCGAAGGGTGCAGCGGTGATGACATGGCTGCGTACGGCCCGCACGCCCGGCAGCTGCGAGACCCGGTCGCCGGAGAGCCGGGCCAACCCGTCGAGGTCGGCGGCGGCGACGATCGCCAGCATGTCGCGCCCGCCCGAGGTCTGCTTGAGGCTCAGCACATGCGGGTCGCGGGCGAGTTGGTCGATCGTGTCCTCGCTCGGCCGCCCGTCCATGTCGATCTCGAGCTGCGCGTAGACGCCCTCGTCGTGACCGGGCGACAGATAGCCGTCCACCCAGGCCACGCCCGCGTGCACCAGGCGCTCCCAGCGCCGGGCCACCGTCACCGCGTCCACCTCCAGGACCTCGCCGATGCGCACCCAGGGCATCCGGGGCTGGATCTGGAGGGCGTGCACGATCGCCAGATCCAGCTCGTCCAGGGTGTGCGTCCGCTGCGTTTCCATGAGAGGTACCGAATCCTGCGTCGAAGGCCGGTGCGGTGAAGGATTCCGGCGATTTTACACAGTCGTGATCCCTGATACCGAGGATCGTCGGCCATGAGCCACGCACCGTTCTCCTCCCTGCGCATCATCCGGGCCCGTCTGCTCGACGGCACCGGAGCGGCCCCCGTCACCGACGCCGTCATCGACATCGGCGAGGACGGCACGATCGTCCACGCCGGACCGGCCGCCACGGCACCACAAGCACCCGCCCGGGCCCGGACCGTGGACGCGGCCGGCCGCACGCACGGTCCTGCCGGGCTTCATCGACACCCATGTCCACCTCGCCATCGAATCGCCCCGGCAGATGGTCCGCCGCCACGAGAGCGACCCGACCCTGGAGACGTTCCGCACCGCCGAGCGGCTGCGCATCACCCTGGAAGCGGGCATCACCACCGCCCGCGACCTGGGCGGCCTGCCGGCCGGCTACCGGGACGCGGTCGCCGCGGGCCTCACCGTCGGCCCTCGCCTGCACACGGCCGTGCGCATCCTCAGCCACACCGGCGGCCACGCGGACTTCCGCTCGGAGTGCGGCTTCGACCCCAGCTCCGGGGTGGGCGAGATCGCCGACACCCCGGACGAGGTACGCGTCGCGGTGCGCCGGCTGCTGCGCTCCGGCGCCGACGTGATCAAGGTGTGTGCGACCGGCGGGATGAGCAGTCCCTACGACCAGCCCGACGACGAGGGCCTGACCGTCGAGGAGATCCGCACGGTCGTCGACGAGGTGGCCCGGCACGGCGGCCGCCCCGTGGCGGCCCACGCCCAGGGCACCGCGGGCATCGTCAACGCGATCCGCGGCGGGGTGAGCAGCGTCGAGCACGGCTATGGCCTGACCGCGCAGGCCCGTGAACTGGCAGGCGAACACGGCACGTTCGTGGTGCCGACCCTGTCGACGGTCTTCGACGGCATCGACCGCGCGACCATGCAGCCCTTCCACTACGAGAAGAAGGTCCGCTGGTCCGGCATCACCCGGGAGAACATCGCCGCGGCCATCGCCGACGGCGTACGCATCGCCATGGGCACCGACGCGGCGATGGTGCCCCATGGCCGCAATCTGCGCGAGCTCGCCCACCTCGTGTCCCTCGGTATGACCCCGGAGCGGGCCATCGAGGCGGGCACCCGCAGCGCCGCCGAACTCCTGGGCCTCTCCGCGGAGATCGGCACCCTCGAGGCGGGCAAACACGGCGACCTGGTGATGTGCGACGGCGATCCGCTCGCGGACATCGCGGTCCTGTCCGACCCGGAGCGCATCGTGCTCGTCGCCCAGCGCGGCGCCGTGCGCAAGGACACGCTCGGCCTGGCCCAGAGCGCCCCCGCAGGCGGCGGCGCGCCATCGGAAGGAGCCACCGGATGAGCACCTCGGTCACCCCGACGACGACGCCGACGGGCGGACCGCCCCAGCGGTCCCTGCTCGACAAGGTCCTGAACGGCATCGAGCGCGCGGGCAACAGACTGCCGCACCCGGTGCTGCTCTTCCTCGGCCTCTTCCTGATCATCGGCACCGTCTCGACGGCGCTCTCCGTCGCCGGAACCACCGTCACGGTGCCCGGCGAGGACGAAACCCTCGCGGTCAAGGGCCTGTTCACCGGCGAGGGCGTGCGCTGGCTGCTCGAGAACTTCATCCCGAACTTCACCGGATTCCCCTCGCTGGGCACCGTCCTGCTGATGATGGCCGCGGTCGGCGTGGCCGAGAAGACGGGCCTGCTGGAGACGGCCGTACGCGCCTCCATCGCACGGGCACCCCGGCGGCTGCTGCCCTACCTGGTCGCCTTCGTGTCCTGCCAGGCGCACCTGATGAGCGACGTGGCGATCCTGGTGATCCCGCCGCTGGCCGCACTCGCCTTCAAGAACGCGGGCCGCAACCCGATCGCGGGCCTCATCGGCGGCTTCGCCTGCGTCTGCGCCGGCTACGCGGCCGGCTTCTCCATCGGCGCGCTCGACGCGCTCTACACCGGCATCACGCAACAGGCCGCCGCGGTCGTGCCCGGCGGCGAGAGCGCCCCCACGCACATCCTCATCAACTACTTCTTCACCGCTGCCGCCAGCTGCATCCTCGCCCTCATCGGCGGCTTCCTGATCTCCCGCGTCCTCGAACCCCGGCTGCCCCAGCCGGACCCGGGGGCCGGGACCGAGACCGAGCCCGCGATCGAGTCCGAGGCGACGTCGGACGCGGCCGCCGCGCCCTCCGCCGTCACGGTCACCGTCACCGCCCGGCAGCGCACGGGCCTGCTGCGCTCGGGCCTGGCCGTCCTGCTCTACGCGTCGTGGTCACCTGCTGGCTGCTGCCGGGCTCCCCATTGCGCGGCGAGGGTGGCGCCCTTGTCCCCTCGCCGGTCCTCGACGGCATCGTGCCCCTGCTGTTCGTCGCGTTCGTCCTGGCCGGGGTCGTCTACGGCCGTACCGTCGGCACGCTCAAGCGCGCCGAGGACGCGCCGCGCATGATGGCCGAATCGATCACCGGCATGTCCGGCTACATCGTGCTGATCCTGGTGATCTCACAGGTCATCGGCGTCTTCGACTGGTCCAACGTCGGCACCCTGCTCGCGGTCAACGGCGCGAACCTCCTGGAGTCCGCAGGCCTGACCGGCTTCACCGGCCTGGTCCTGTTCGTCCTGCTGGTCTGCGTCCTGAACCTGTTCGTGACCTCCGGCTCGGCCCTCTGGTCCCTGGTCGCGCCGGTCTTCGTCCCGGCGTTCATGCTCCTCGGCATGGAACCGGCCGTCACCCAGGCGGCGTTCCGGATCGGCGACTCCGCCACCCAGATGATCACGCCGCTCAATCCGTACGTCTTCCTGATGCTGACGATCCTGCGCCGCTACGAACCCGGGGCGCAGCTGGGCACGGTCCTGTCCCGGCTCTCGGTGTTCGTGGTCCCGTTCCTGATCGCCTGGCTCGCGGTCCTCGGCCTCTTCTACGGGCTGGGCCTGCCTCTTGGCCCCGGCGCGGACATCCACCGCTGACCCGATCGTGCGGGACCGCGTCGGTCACACGATCAGGCGACCGCGGTGGGAGAGGCGGCGGGCCGCGGCCAACAGGCCGCGGATCTGCGGCCCCGCCTGGTCGATGTGGCTGACGGGAGTGGCGAACGGCAGCCGGACGTCGACATGCGTGGTGGGGTACTCCAGGCGCAACGTCACTCCGTAGCGGTCCATGGCCAGCGGGAGCGCGCGCAACATGCCCTTCGCGGGCTGCGGTTGCACCAGACGCACCATGAGGGGGACGAGCTCCTGGTGGCTGTCCACGAGGTGGGTCAGCATGTCCGCCTCGTTGCCCGTGATCGGATCCGGGGTGGCCGAGCAGAGCTGGTCCAGGGAGACGAAGTGGCGGCCCTGGGCGTCCTTGAGGAGCGCCTGGCCGAACTCCATGCAGGTGCTCCGGGACGACTCGTCGCTGTACGGGGCCGTCAGCAGCCCGGTGACGGTGACGCGGGCGCGCAGACGGTCGCGTACGGCGGTGGGTGCGATGTCGGTGAACTCCAGGCGCACCGGGCGGCGTTCCCGCGGGACTGCCGGGGTGTCCTGGTCGGGGGCGTGCAGGTGGATGTGCCCCGCGCCGGTGCCGTCGAGCCGGTGGACCTCGGTGTGACACCCGTCGCTGATCACAGTCATCGACTGTGCGGCGTGCAGGATCGCGTGCACGCGTTCGGCGGGGGTCGGCCGCGTGATGCGGGTGCTGTGTGGGCGCATCCCAATGCTCCATGCCGTTGAAGAGTCCCAAGCCTCAAACTTAGGTATGCCTAACCTAACCCATAGCGGGGGTGTGGGAACAGTCGGTGAGGCCGCCGTGTCGGCGCGCTGGCCGGTGGGGAGAATTTTGCGTGCTCTGCATCTTTGCGTACTCTGCAAGATGTGACGAGCAAAGACCCCGCGCCCGGACTCCGTGAGCGCAAAAAGCGGGCCACGCGGGCGGCGTTGGCCGATGCGGCGGTGCGGCTGGCCGCCGAACACGGGGCGGAGAACGTCACCGTCGAGGCGATCAGCAGCGCGGCGGGAGTCTCACCGCGCACCTTCTTCAACTACTTCGACAGCCACGACGATGCCTTCCTCATGCTCGACGAGGAGGTCGGCGAGCGCCTTCGGCGCACCGTGCGCCAAGCGCCCGCCGCGCTGCCCGTCCTCGACGTGCTGCGCGAGGCCTTCGCCGCGGAACTGGTGGACATCGAGGAGCGCCACGAGATCTGGAGCCTGCGGGCCAAGGTCTTCCAGCGCTCCCCGCACCTCCTCGTCCGCGGCCTGGGTGCCCACATGGCCGAGGAGTTGGAGCTGGCCCAGGCGATCGCCGAGCGGCTGGGGGGAGCGCCGGGCGAGGCGGTCGGGCTCTACCCCCGACTGGTCGCCGCCGTCTCCACCACCGCCATCCGGGTCGCCATCGAGGACTGGTGCGGGCGGACGACGGACATCGCCTTCGTCGACGTCTTCCGCCTCACCTTCGAGCACCTGGCCGCAGGCCTTGCCGCCCCCGCAGCGGACTCCTGAGCCCGCGTCACTCCCGACTTCCGTTCCTGCCCGATCCACGGATCGACTTCCGAGAAGGACACCTTGAGCACAACAGAGGCGCCCGCTCAGGCGCCCACATCCATGAGCAACAAGCAGATACTCCAGGCCATGTCCGGGCTGATGGCCGGCATGTTCGTCGCCATCCTGGCCGGCACGGTCGTGGCCAACGCCCTGCCGCGCATCATCGCCGACCTCGGTGCCAGCCAGTCGTCCTACACCTGGGTCGTCACCTCCGAACTGCTCGCCATGACGGCGACCGTCCCCCTGTGGGGCAAGCTCTCGGACCTCTACAACAAGAAGCTGCTCCTGCAGCTGTCCCTGGCCATGTTCATCGTCGGCTCCCTGCTCGCCGGGTTCTCCCAGGGCGTGGGGCTGCTCATCTTCAGCCGCGTCGTACAGGGCATCGGCGCCGGTGGCCTCACCGCCCTCGCGCAGGTCGTCATGGCGGCCGTCATCCCGCCCCGCAGGCTCGGCAAGTACGCGGGCATCTTCGGTGCCGTGTTCGCCGTGGGCACGGTGGCGGGACCGCTGGTCGGAGGCGTCCTGGTGGACACCTCCTGGCTGGGCTGGCGCTGGTGCTTCTTCATCGGCGTGCCGTTCGCGCTGCTGGCCATCCTGATCCTGCAGCGCACGCTGCGACTGCCGACCGTGCGCCGCGACGTGAAGATCGACTTCCTGGGTGCCTTCCTGATCGTGGCCGGCGTCTGCGCGCTGCTGATCTGGACCTCGCTGGCGGGCCAGCAGTTCGACTGGGCGTCCTGGCAGACCGCGGCGCTCACCTCGACGGGGCTGGTTCTGCTGGTGGCGGCGGTGTTCGTGGAGTCACGCGTGCCGGAGCCGATCATTCCGCTCGCCATCTTCCGCAACCGGACCGTCACGCTGACCACCGTCGCGAGCCTGCTGGTCGGTGTGGCCATGTTCGGCGGCACCGTGTTCCTCTCGCAGTACTTCCAGATCGCGCTGGGCAAGTCGCCCACGGTGGCAGGCCTGATGAGCCTGCCGATGATCCTGGGCCTGCTGGTCTCCTCCACCGTCGCGGGCCAGCTCATCAGCAGGACCGGCAAGTGGAAGGCCTACCTGGTCTCCGGCGCCGTCATCATGACCGCAGGACTCGGCCTGCTGTCCACCATCGACGCGGACACCGGCTTCGGACTGCTCAGCCTCTACATGGCCGTGCTCGGCATCGGCGTCGGCATGCTGATGCAGAACCTGGTCCTTGCTGCGCAGAACGACGTACCGGCCGCCGAGCTGGGCGCGGCGACCTCCGTCCTGTCGTTCTTCCGCAGCATGGGCGGCACCATCGGCACCAGTGTCCTCGGCGCCGTCCTGGCCAACCGCGTGGCCTCGGAGATCTCCAAGAGCGTGGGCGCGGCAGGAGGTTCGGCCGCCGGCGACTCCGGTGGCGGCGAGGGCGCCGTACCCGACATGACGCAACTGCCCGCTCCGATGCGGGAGATCGTGGAGAACGCCTACGGTCTGGCCACCGCCGACCTCTTCCTCCTGGCAGCTCCGTTCGCGGCCCTCGCGCTGGTCGCGGTGATCTTCATCAAGGAGAAGCCGCTGCAGACGACGAGCGGCATGGAACGGCTCGCCCAGGAGAGCGAGGAGAGCAAGGAGAGCGACGAGAGCGGTGCGCGGCCCGACGGCGCCGGCAAGAACACCGCGCCGACGCCGGTCGCCTGAGCCGGTCGCCAGATCCACTCGCCCTCAAAAAGCGGCTCCGGTCACCCTCGCAAGGGCCGACCGGAGCCGCTCCTCGCCGTTCGGCCAGCCCGCGCGGCGCCTCCCCGGACGCCGCCTGGCCCAGTCACGCCGAGGGCAGGTTGCGCCGGTACCGGCCAGGGGTCTGGCCGACCAGGGCGGTGAAGCTGCTGATGAACGTGCTGGGGTTGGACCAGCCGCACGCGTGTGCGGTCTCCAGCACCCCCGCGCCCTCAGTGAGCATCACCAGCGCCCGGTGGACCCGCAGCTGAGTCCGCCAGCGAGTGAATCCGGTGCTCATCTCCTCGCGGAACAGCCGGCTGAGGGTCCGCTCGCCGACTCCGATGGCCCGCCCCAGATCGGCGAGTGTGGCCGTGCTCGCCGGATCCTTCTCCATGATCCGGGCCAGCTCGAGCAGCCGCGGGTCCTGCGGCTCGGGCAGGTGCAGCGGTTCCTCGGGGGCCGGCCCCAGTTCGTCCACGACGACGTGCCGCAGCCGGTCCCTGGCCTCGCGCGAACGTGCGACGGGGTGCGGGCAGGTGAGCGACAGCAGCGCCTCGCGGGCCAGCGGCGTGGTCGACAGAACGGCTGGGCGGTCCGGGAGTTGGACCGCGAGCGACGCGGTGACGAACACGATCCGCATGTCGGTGCGGCCGTGCGCACGGTGGTAGTGGTCGAAGTGCGCCGGGATCCAGGCGGTGCGGTTCGCCGGGATGATCCAGGTCTGCCCGGACGCGGATGCGGACAGCACCCCGCGCGCCGGATAGATCAGATGGCCCTGGCTGTGGCGGTGGACCGGGGTGCGCTCACGGTGTTCCAGGTCGTGGGTCTGCTCACCGGCCGCGTGGCGGAAGATCGGCATAATTGAGCAGAATAACGGTCGACCGCTGGTGCTGGTCGCCGCTGAACTGGCCCTATGCACGAACAGTCCGCGAATCCCGAACCCGAAACCGCGCCCGGCACCCTCACCCGGCCCGCCACCACCACCGCCGCCCCGCCCCCGCCACCACGGACCGTCTCCTTCGCACCGGACGCCGCACCGAATGCCGCCCCGCGCCACCGCTCCCCCCCGAGCCGTCGCGGCGGTCCGATCCTCCTGGCGGCGGGCCTGCTGCTGGCCGCGCTCAACCTGCGCATCGCCATCGCGAGCGTCGGCCCGGTCCTGGACGACATCGAGCACGGCCAGCCGCTGTCCTCCACGGCAGCCGGAGTGTTCACCACCATCCCGGTCCTGTGCTTCGGCGGCTTCGCCTTCGTCACCCCCGCACTGGTCCGCCGGTGGGGCATGCACCGGCTGCTGGGCGTGACGATGCTGCTGCTCGCGGCCGGCGTGCTGGTCCGCCTGCAGCCGTCCACCGCCGCACTGTTCTCCGGGACCGTGGTCGCGGGCGCCTCGATCGCCGTCGCCAACGTGCTGATGCCCGGGCTGATCAAGCACGACTTCGCCCACCGTTCGGGCCTGATGATGGGCCTGTACACGACCTTCCTGTTCATCGGCGCGGCGGCGGCCTCCGGACTGACCGTCCCGCTGGAGAACGCCCTGGGCACCGGCTGGCGGCACACCCTCGCGCTGTGGGCGCTGCCGGCTATCGCCGCGTTCCTGCTCTGGCTGCCGCAGACGGGCAGCCGCCGGGCCGCCCAAGCAGCCGACCACCAGCTCGCCCCCGACGGTTCCGCGCCCGAGGGTCCCGCAGCGCCCGGCGCCCGTGCGGCGGGACGCGGGCCCGGCCTGCGAGCGCTGGCCCACGACCGGACCGCCTGGGCCGTGACCGTCTTCATGGGCACCCAGAGCCTTGGCTACTACGCCCTGCTGTCCTGGATCCCCTCACTGCTCCAGGACTCGGGCATGTCCGCCGGCCAGGCCGGCTGGATGCTGTCCTTCTCCACCTTTCCCGGTGTCGTCGCCTCCCTGCTCACGCCCGCGCTCGCGCGGCGCCCGGCCGGCCGCTTCCCGGCCGTGATCGCCACGGTCGTGCTGTGCGGGGCGGCCTACGTGGGACTGGCCACCACCCCGGTCTCCCTCGCCTACCTGTGGATGGTGCTGCTGGGCCTGGGGCAGGGGGCCGCGATCAGCCTGGCGCTGAGCCTCATCGTCTGGTGCGCACCGGATGCCGCGCATGCCTCGGCGCTGTCCACGCTGGCGCAGGGCACCGGCTATCTGGTCGCCGCGCTGGGCCCGTTCGGCCTCGGCGCGATCCACAGCCTCACCGGCGGCTGGACGGCGCCCATGGTCGTCCTGGGAGCCGTGCTGGCGGTCCAGCTCGTCGCCGGCCTGCTGGCCTCCCGCGAGCACACGGTGCTCGCCGCCTGATGCGACACCGCACGCTTCACCCGGCGGTCCGGGAAGTCACCGCGCTTCCCGGACCGCCACGGCGCGTGCGGGACCCGGCAGCCGGTCAGGAGGTGGGGGGCACCTGCAGCGCGAGGGTGAGGCCCCTCTCGGCGTCGTCGTTCAACGCGTCGCGGAAGGCCCTGTCGTAGGCGTTGGCCCCGGCCGCTTCACGGGCCTGTTGCTCCCATTGCTCGCGGATCTCGGAGAGTTCGGGCGTGCCGTGATTGGGGTGGCCGAGCATGCGCCAGTAGGTGTGCCCGGTGCCGGAGGTGCGTGCCGCCCGGATTCCGTTGCCCTGCGCCGCGTTCGCGCCGGTGAGGAGATCGAGCGCCAGGGCGATGCCCAGGTTGTCGTTGAGGTTGTGCTTGCTGGTGAGCATGGCCCGGGCGTGGTTCTCGGCAGCCTGCGGGCGGCCCCGGTGCAGGTCGATGAAGGCGAGTTGGTGAAAGGCGTACGACCGGGCCCAGTGCTCGCCGTACTGACGGCTGAGCCGCAGCAGGGCGGCGGCCCCTTCGTAGGCCTCGTCCAGCCGGCCCAGCGCGGAGTGGGCGAAGATCCTGATCACCATGCAGCACAGCTGCGGCGCGCCCGCCGGGGGCGAACTGCCGTGGGTGATCAGGGCGTGGTCGCTCACGTCGTACGCCGCCTGGGGGCGGCCGGCCATGAGATGGGTGAGGCCAAGGGTATGAGCGGCGAAGAGCGCGGATTCGGGGGTGTGGTCCTTCTCCGCGGCCAGGGCGCACTCCTCCCCGATGCGCAGGGCGCTCTGGTGGTCGCCCTGCAGGGTGAGCGTGATGCCCAGGGCCCACAGCGCGCGGGTGCGCGAAGGCCCCTCGGGGGTGTCGAGAGCGAGCGCGCGTTCGAGGTAGTCGCGGGACTCGTGGAGGTGCCCGCAGCAGGGCCAGAACAGGCCCGTTCGTCCGGCCATCTCCAGGGCGGCGTACGGGTCTTCGGCGATGAGGTGATCGAGTGCGGCGCGTACGTCGGCGTGGCTGACGGAGACGCGGGCGTACCAGGCGACCTGCCGGTCACTGAGCCAGCCCGCCTCGGCCTGCGCGATCACGGTGGCGAAGTGCACGGCGTGCATCTGGGTGAGGATGCGTTTCTCACCGAGCTCTTCGAGCCACATCGCTCCGTACTCGCGCAGGGTGTCGAGCATCCGGTAGCGGGTGCCGTCCCGTTGGAGGACGGACTGCTCGGCGAGCCGGTCCAGGATCAACGGGACGTCGTCGGCGCTCAGGGGCCCGCCCGCGCACACGGACTGGGCGTCCGCCTCCTCCACGGGGCCGTGGAAGACGGAGAGCCTGGCCCACGCCAGGCGTTCGAGCGGGGCGCACAGTTCGTGGCTCCAGCCGATCGCGGTGCGAAGGGCTCGGTGGCGCGTGGGCCACACCGTCTCGTCGACCAGGGTGTCGAGCCGCGAACTCAGCCGCTCGGCGATCTCCACGAGGCTGTTCTCGTTCAGACGTGCGCAGGCGAGCTCGACGGCAAGGGGGATTCCCTCCAGGCGGCGACAGATACCGGAGACGACCTCTGAGGCGCCGGGGGCGTCGAGCGACACCGTGGGGGCGGCCGTGGCGCATCGCTCACGAAAGAGGCGCACCGCTTCCCCGTCGTCGTCCGTGGACAGCGGCGCGACCTCGATGCAGTGTTCGCCGCGAGTGGCGAGAGGCTGCCTGCTGGTGGCCAGGACGGTCAACTGCGGAGCGGAGGCCAGGAGTTCGCCCACCAGGTGCAGACAGGGCACCAGGACCCGCTCGCAGCAGTCGAGAACAAGCAGGACCTCCCGGCCGGTCAGCCACTCGCACAACCCCTCGATGGGCGCACGCGGGTTGTGGTCCAGGAGGCCGACGGCATCGCAGACCGTGGCGGTGAGCAACCGGTCGTCGTACAGGGTGGACAGATCCGCCCACCACACCCCGTCGGCGTACGCGTTCCGTGATCGCTCGGCGACGCGCAGCGCCAGACGGCTCTTGCCGACACCGCCGCCACCCGTGAGGGTGACCAAGCGGTGTTCGGTCAACGCCGTTGAGATGACGTCCAGTTCATTGTCGCGGCCGACGAAGGTGGTCGTCATTGCGGGAAGGTTGCCTACCACAGACCCCATCTTGCAGTGCTTCGGCGCGCGACTACCTCTCCTTGCGAGAAACAGTCACAAAGGATGGCGTTTTCGCTTGACCCGGTGACCCGGCCGAGAAGTGTTGTCACGTTGACGGAGGCGCGTCAGTGGTAGTCGCCGTGCCGGCCCAGCGTCTTCACGGGAGTCGCGCCGGGGCGGGTCCACTGCGGCACGGGGCGGCTGGTCGGGCCCCAGGTGGCGACGCCGTCGGCGTCCGAGCGCCAGTACCAGCAGGCCTGGCCGCCCTCGGACGGGTCCCCGGCGCGGACGTCGCCGATCACCGGCCAGCCCTTGGGGTTGTCCTCCCACGCCTCGCCGCGACCGTAGGGCGTCATGTCCAGCAGGCGCATGGACCCGTTGACCGGCTCGGTCCCGCGGCCCGTCGTGGAGTAGGTGAGGAACACGCGGTCGCCGTCGCGCAGGAAGCAGGTGAGGTACCCCATGCTGCCGCCGACCGGCTCGTCCACGTCGCGCACCGAGTACCAGGGCTGGGTGTAGCCCATGAACTCGACGAAGGAGGCCACCTCGTCCCACGGGCCCGTGGTCACGACGGCGAACGAGACGCCGCGGGCGTTGAGGTAGAGGGCGTCCTTCAGGTGCCAGACCGTGGTGGTGCAGCCCTCGCACTGCCCCTGGTGCGGCGCGCCGTCGTACCACATGTGCTTGTAGATCACGAGCTCGTCGCGGCCCTGGAACAGGTCAAGGAATGGGACCGGGCCGTCGGGGCCGACGATTTCGACCGTCCCGTCGAACTCCACCATCGGCAGTCGGCGGCGAGCCGCTGCGATCGCGTCGCCCTCACGGGTGTGGGCCTTCTCGCGGACCAGGAGCTCGTCACGGGCGGCCTGCCAGGTGGCCAGATCGACGACGGGCGGGCGGCCGGGGTGCGTGCTGGTCGGGTCACTGGGCGTGGTCGTCACGGCGTCCTCCAAGGTGTCGCGTGCCGGGCAGTGTCGTACGCAGTTTCCGGGCGGTCACCAGAACAGACTCGTGACGGGGCCGGAACTCATCGCGGCAGAGTGAAGTCGCTGGGCTGTCCTGCGGCTCGGATGATCAATCGTGCGGAGGGTGAGCAGTGGAGAACGGGCTTCGATGGATAGCAAGCGCGTACGAATTGGGCTACACGTTCACGCTGTGCCAGGGCATCACGCCGCTGGAACTCCTGGTGAGGATCGGTGCGCAGCCGCAGCGGATCCACGAGCTGACCGATCTGGCGGTCTCGGAGCTGCTGATGTGGCCGGAGGACGGCCATCTGAGCGATCTGGAATTCCTCGACTGGGAGGACGAGGCTCTGGTGGCGCGGCTGACGGAGGCCGGATTCCTGTCGCAGCCGGACGCCATCGTCCGCGCCGGGGCCATCCCGGGCTGGACCTACGCCATCGAGAGCTTCTCGTCCCGCACGAGATACCACCTGGAAGCACTGTCGCGCGGTACGCGCGTGTACACGGTCTTCTGCAGCGGCGCGGGCATGCAGCGGGTGGGCTACGCCCGCGACGGCCGGGAGGTGGCCGACTACGAACCGTCGGGGCCGGGCCCGGGAGACGCCGCGCAGGACGAGCAGGTGCCCGGCTTCACCTACAACGGTGAGGAGATGCCCGACGTGGCTTTCCTCGGATTCCTCGAGCGTGAGCTGGGGGCGTCCATCGCCTGGGAGGACACCCAGGCGCCACTGCCCACCGCCGCCTTCGCCTGACCCTTGCGTTCACGGCCGGTTGAGGCGGGGGAGGTGGGGGAGGCGATCGGTGGGTGGTTGCCGGTCCCGGTGCCGTGCAGCAGGATGCGGGGATGCGCTTCTCGGTCAACATCCCGAACTTCGGTGACTTCGCCGATCCCAGGACCGTGGCGAAGGTGGCCGCGGCGGCGGAAGAGGCAGGGTGGGACGGGCTGTTCGTCTGGGATCACGTCCTGCACCGCCGGCATCAGGGCAGGCCCTTCGGCGATCCCTGGATGCTGTTGACGGCCGCCGCGCTGGCCACCTCCCGGATCAGGCTGGGCACGCTGGTCACCCCGGTCGCCCGGCGCCGCCCCCAACAGCTCGCCCGCCAGGTGGCGACGCTGGACGTCCTCAGCGGCGGCCGGGTCACCTTCGGCACGGGGCTGGGCGGTCCCGTCGAGGACGAGTACGCGAGTTTCGGTGACACCACGGACCCGAAGGTGCTGGCCGAGCGGCTTGACGAGGGCCTGGAGCTGCTGGAGCGCTACTGGTCGGGCCAACCGGTCAGCCACGACGGACGGCACTACCAGGCACGGGACGTGACGCTGCTGCCGGCCACGGAGCAACGTCCTCGGCCACCGGTTTGGGTCGCCGGCTTCTGGCCGAACCGCCCACCGATGCGCCGGGCCGCCCGCTGGGACGGCGCGGTCCCGCTGTTCACCGACGCCAAACACGGCCACGTGCCGCCCATCGACCAGGTCCGCGACCTGGTGACCTACGTACGCAAGCAGCGCGAGGACCGCTCCGACACGCCCTTCGACATCGTCCTCGGCGGTGCCACGCCGGGCGACGACGCAGCCAAGACCCGTGACCTGATCGGCCCGTTGGCCGAGGCGGGGGCCACCTGGTGGGACGAGCGACAGATCCAGACGAACGAAGGACTTGACCGACTCCCCCCGGTACTGCGCCGCATCGAGCAGGGTCCGCCGGAAGGCCCTTAGCAACGGATTAGCCGTGCGACGTGCTCATAGCGGGGAATCTCGGCGGCAGCGGCAGCGGCAGCGGCAGCGGCAGCGGCATTGGCGGAGAAGCCCTCGTCCGGCAGGGCGCGGACACGTTCGCTGGTGGTGACGAGACGGAAGATGACGGCGCGGGCGACGTACTGGACGAAGTCGGGGCCGTTCGCGGAAGCGGCCTCGTGGAGCAGTTCGGGGCCGGCCCCGTGCCAGATCAGGGCGTCGCCCACGACGACTGCCTCGCCGAAGGCCGGCGGGCGCCAGTAGGGGGAGAAGTCGATGACGGCCGGCGCCAGCCCCGGGGCGAACAAGACGTTGCCCGTCAGGTCGCCGTGGATGAGCTGGGGTTGGTCCTGCGGCTCCGGGCCGAGCAAGGCGGTCAACTCGGCGTAGGGCCCGCGCAAAGCGGGGAGCAGGGTGACCTCCTTCTCCTGCCAGGCGACCTGGTCGCCGGTCGCCCACCAGTCGCAGCGCCGGTCGAGGAAGCCGGGGCGGGGCACGGCGGCCAGTGCGCGGTGAAAGGCGCGCCCTGCTGCGACGATCTCCCACCAGCGGGGTGCGGCAGCGTGCTCGGGTTCGGTGCCGGGGACGAATCGGGAGGCGGTCCAGCCGTCGTGGCTCCAGGTGCCATGGAGGGCCCGTAGGGGGCGAGCGACGCGGAAACCGTCTTCCGCAACGGAGTCCATGATGTCGGCCAGCCACTCGGTGAACTCCAGGTCGGGGCCGCTCGGCTTGAGTACGACGTCTCCCACGCGGACGCTGCGGCCTTCGCCGCCCGGCAGACGCAGGGGGCTGCCGGAGAGTTGGAAGGCGTCGAGTACGTCTGCTCCGGGGACGGTCATGACCGCTCTTTGCTGTCGGGGCTCAGGCCTGCGTCACGGTAGCGACCCCGATGTCCGGGCGGCCAACGATTTGCGTGGGGCCTGCCTGCCCGGAGCCTGACGCCTGCCTGCCCAGAGGCAGTCGCTGCCTTCCGCAAGAGCGTCGGGGCCCCTCGACCGGCAGGCCGTCAGGCGGCTGCTCTCAGCGTGGCGACTCCCGGCCCGTCGAGCTCGTCCAGCACTTCCCGTCGCCCGGAGATGGCCAGCAGCAGCGAAAGGGCGGTGCCGCGCACCTGTGGGCCGTCTCCGATCGACAGGTCGGCGTCCCCCGGGGCCAGTTGGACCCCGGCCACCCGCTCCTTGGCTCCGCCGAACGACGCCGACGTACGCACCTGCAGGCGCAGCGACCTGATGACCGCTTCGGGCGAGTAGGAGTGGGGGAGCCCCAAGGGCCGACGGATGTCCTCGCCGTGTACGACCTCCTCGACGAGCCGGGTGTCGAGGGGTGCCGGAGGGCCCGTCCTGCGCCCGGCCACCTGGCGCAGCCGCTCCAGCGTCTCCTGCGGTGAGGCACCGCGCCGGCGCTCCACGCCGCGCGCGTTCTGCCGGTCGAAGTCGAAACGCGCCCGGACCATGCCACTCACGAAGCCGAGACGCGTCGTGCGAGCGGTGTCGACCAGATGGGCGACCACGTCGTGCACGGTCCATCCGTCACACAGCGACGGCTGCTCCCACTGCTTGTCATCGAGGTGGGTGAGGTCCTCGACCAGCGCCGCACGCTCGGCGTGCACCAGCGACCAGACATCATCGTTCACGGCTGTTCCTTTGCTCGACGCCAGTACCTGTCAGGGGAGACTCGCGGCAGGGCGGGAACTCATCGCACTCCTGCCCCAGCGACACGTTCAGGTGCTGCGGGCCGGGTGCAGGAGGTGGTCGATGAGGGGCGCGATGCCCTCGGCGGGGCGTACGAAATCGACCTTGCCCGTCTCGATCGCGGACTTCGGCATCCCGCGGAACGCAGCCGTCGCGGGGTCCTCCACGATGACGACGCCCCCGCGCGACTTGACCGCTTCCACGCCCCGGGCGCCGTCGCCGTCGGCCCCCGTGAGCACGCAAGCGATGACCAGTGGCCCGTAGGCCTTCGAGGCCGATTCGAAAAGCGGGTCGGCGGCCGGGCGCGCGTAGTTGACCGGGTCCTCCTGGGACAGGGCCAGCCTGCCGTCCGTCTCCACGCACAGATGGTGGTCGGGCGGTGCGATGTGGACGCTGCCCGCTCTCGGGTACTCCCCGCCCTCGGCCAGGCTGACGCGCAAGCCGGTGGCGCGAGACAGGATCGCGACGATATGCGTCGAGCGTGAGCGGCGCAGGTGCTGGGCCACCAGCACGGACGCCGGGAGCCCCGCGTCCAGGCCGCCCAACAGCGTTTGCAGGCCCTGGACACCCCCGGCGGAAGCGGCCACCATCACGATCGCGCAGCGGTCGGGGGACTCGTGTGGGTGCCTGCTGTTCACGTGTGGACCCTAGCCCGGCCGTCGCCCCTTCGTGGGCCATCGGGATCGAGGAGGCCCTGGGTGTCGGCGCGGCCGCTGTCGAACACGGCCCGCAGGGCTGAGTGGGCCTGGGCGCGCAGCCAGGCGTGGGCGCGATCGTTGTCGTGGCGCTGGTGCCAGACCAGGTGCAAGGGGATCGGCGGCAACGGGAAGGGCAGGGGCAGTGTCCGCAGGCCGATGCCGCGCAGGGCGGAGTCGGTGACCGCTCGGGGGACGGTGACGATCAGGTCGGTGTCGAGGACGAGGGGCAGGGCTGTCGCCGCGCTCGGGGCGGCGGCGACGACCTGGCGTTCGAGTCCGAGGGCGGCGAGGGCGTCGTCGACGGGGTCGCGCAGGCGTCCGCGCCGGGAGACGGTGACGTGTCCGGCCGCGGCGTAGCGCTCGGGGGTGAGGGGCCCGTCGGTCAGGGGATGCCCGGGACGGACCGCCGCGACCAGGCGGTCCTCGCCGATGAGTTGGTGGCGGACGTCGGGCGCCGAGGGCTCGGCGGTACTTGATTCGAGGTCGACCTCGCCGCGCCGCAGTTCCGGGCCGTCGGAGTTCGATTCGGCCACCAGGCGCAGCCGTACGCCGGGCGCCTGACGGTGGACCGCGGCGAGCAGTGCGGGGCCGCACGCGGCGACAAGCGCGTCGTGCCAGCGGATGGTGAAGGTCCGGCTCAGGGTGGCCAGGTCCAGTTCCCGCTCCCGGCTGAGGAGTTGGTGGGCCTGGTGGACGAGGTCGTGGACCTGCGCGCGCAGCTCCAGGGCGTGCGGGGTGGGAACCATCGTGCGGCCGGTGCGGACCAGGATCTCGTCGCCGGTCGCCTGGCGGATCCGGCCCAGGGTCCGGCTCATCGCCGGGGACGTGACGTGCAGACGGGCGGCGGCGCCGGCCACGCTGCCCTCTTCCAGGAGCGCGTCCAGCGCGGTGAGCAGATTCAAATCCAGTTGCATGAGGGTAATGCTAGGGGTTACAAGCATGCACTTGCTGTTAATCCGCGGGGTGCCTACCGTCGAGACACGAACGGCGACGCGCATCACGCCGCCCCTTCAGAACGGAGGGCGGAGCACGTCACTCCGCCCTCCCTTTCGCTGCAACTTCCCTGTCCAGCACGCCCCGTGGGAGCCCCGCATGTCCGCTGAGACCCGCCTGTCCACTGTCGCCCCCGGTGCCGGCACCGACCTCGACGACGCCTTGCTCCAGCAGGTCACCGCCGCCGTCCGCGCGGCAGGAGACCTGCTGCGCGAGCGCTACACCGAGCAGGCCCGCGGTACGAGTACCGAGGAGATCGTCTCGGAGATCCACGCCAACGACGACGCGGTGCTCGGCGTCCTGAAGGCGCCGCTGCTGGCCGCTCGGCCGGGAGCGAACTGGGCCGAGGACGAACTCGCCGGCGGTGCGCTGCCGGCGGGGGAGTGGTGGATCGTCGACCCGGCCGAGGGCAACATCAACCACGTCCACGGCATGCCGGACTGGGCCGTGACCGCCACCCTCGTACGCGACAACGAGCCGGTCCTCACGGTCGTTCACCTCCCGCTGACCGGCGACGACTACACCGCGGTGGCCGGACGCGGCGCCCATCTCAACGGCGCTGCGCTGCGCGTATCGGCCAAGACCGACCTGGGCGCGGCCCTGACCGGCACGGGCCAGGCACGGCCAGGGGAGGACGAGCTCACGTTCCGCCGGATCGGCGCGGCCGTCACCCAGATGCTGATGAACGGCCTCGTCGTGCGCGTCTCCGTGCCCGCCACCCTGCAGCTGATCCACGTCGCGGCCGGCCGGATGGATGCCTTCTGGCAGTTCTCCGACGTGCGCTCGGGGCTGGTGGCCGGCGCCCTGCTGGTCGCCGAGGCCGGAGGCACCGTCACCGACACCGACGGCAACCCGTGGAGCCTGACCAGCCCCGACTTCCTGGCCGCCGCCCCAGGCGTCCACGACGCGGCCGTCACGATCCTCTCCCCGCTCGCCTGACCATCCGTCACACCACAAGGAGCACCAAGATGACCAGCATCGGGATTCTCGGCACCGGCCGCGTCGGCAGCGGCCTCGCCCGCGCACTCGCCGCCGCCGGCCACGAGGTCACCCTCGGCCACCGGCAGCCACCCGAGCAGGCAGAGGTCCGCGAGCCCGGCGGCGCAGCCGGGGCGATCCGCATCGCCGACCAGCGCGCCACGGCCGCCACCACCGACGTCGTGATCAACGCGACGCCCGGCGACAGCGCGCTGACGCGACTGTCCGCCCTGGGCGCCGAACTGACCGGCAAGATCCTCATCGACGTCTCCAACGCCACCCGGCACAGTCCCGACGGGCTCCCCGCGGACCTCTGCTACCCCGGCAGCAGCCTCGCCGAGCAGCTCCAGCAGGCGCTGCCCGCCACCCGGGTCGTCAAGACGCTCAACACCATGCTCTTCCCTGTCATGACCGCCCCCGCCGCCCTGTCCACCCCGCCCACCGCCTACCTGTCCGGCAACGACGCACACGCCAAGACCGTCGCCGCCGCTCTCCTCGGCGACCTGGGCTGGCAACCCGCATGGATCGAAGACCTCGGCGACATCACCACCGCCCGCGCCACCGAAGCACTGGTCCTGCTCGTCCCCCATGTGCTGCGCCGCAGCGGATTCCAGCCGTTCGCGGTCTCCCTCGCACGCTGATCTCCCGCGCTCTCACTGCTGCCCGGTGACGGACCTGCGCAAGCAGGACGGTGCTCGCCGGAGCACGTAGTCCGACGGCCAACAGAGCACCAGGACGAGTGCGTTGGTGACCACGAAGTACCACGGGCTTACCCAGCCGTGCTCCTTGTCCACAAGCCCTGGTCCATCCTCGCGATGGAGCCGCCGCAGCAAGCGGTAGCGCATCGGAGCCCCGGCGACCAACAAGAGCGGCGCTGCGGCGACCGCCCCAACCGTCACACCGAACCGGACCGCAAGGCTCCCAGCAACGCTTCCTACCTGCATCGCTTCAGTCTGCCGATCAAATGGACGTCATGCACCCATCTCTGGACCCCGATCCCCGCCGTCGCCCGCCGCCCGGCCGCGTCGCTCCCGTACCGGTCGGCGGGCTGCTGCAGCACTGAGGCGTCAGCCGCCAGCGGCGTCAGCCCTTGTCGGCTGGTTCCCAGACCGAGCAGTCGTGTGCGAAGAGGACCCTGCGGGGGTCGAACTCCATGAGCCGTTCCGTCCAGGGCCGGCAGGCAGGAAGTGGTGGTTCAAGGCCGTCTCGGATCGCTCGGTGAGCCATCTCGTCCGAGGCGAAGTGGGATGCGAAATCGTGGGCCTGGCCGGCGAGGATGACGGTGCCGTCATCCTGCTGGACCGCCAGGGACTGGTGTCCTTCGGTGTGACCGGGGGTGGGCATGATCCGGACTCCGGGCCAGAGTTCCGTTTCACCGGTGAGTTGTTGGTAGGTGGCGCCGGGGAAGTCGACGAGTTCGTCGATGGTGCAACCACCGCGGCGAGCGGTGGCCAGCTCCGTCGCCTGCACGACGATGGGCTTGCCGCCGAACAAAGGGTTGCCGCCGCAATGGTCGAAATGCAGGTGGCAGTTCACGACCGTGGAAATGTCCGCGGGGGTGACACCCGCGGCTGCGAGCGCGTCCGTAAGAGGCCTGCGCCGGGGACGGTAATGGCCTTCGGTTCCGCGGTCGACAGCGCCCATACCGGTGTCGAAGAGAAGCAGTCCTTCGGCGCGCCGAACCAGGTACCCGAATAAGGGTTCAACGCGTGGCCGCGCGGTCCCGGCCTCTGATGCGGGGCGAACGAAGTAGCCCAGGTCGAGTCGACGAACCGCCGTCTTCTTCTCCATGCCGTTCTCCATGCGGTCGGGCTCGCAGCCTCCGCGCCCCGTCCCCTGACGGTTCTGCCGACAGCAGATCGCGTCCGGCCGCGTGTGAACACCGGCCCGCTCACGCACCGCAGGCCAACGCGGGACCCGGGTGAATCCGCTGGTGGGGCGGGTCTAGGCTCATGCTCGGGGAGTGCTCACCGAGCGAGGGGGAAGCCCGATGAAGGTAGTGCTGGCGGGAGGCACCGGGCAGGTCGGAGCCGTCCTGGACCGTGCGTTGACCGCTGCCGGGCATGACGTCGTCGTCCTGACCAGGAACCCCGTACACGCACGCCAAGTCGCCTGGGACGCACGGACAACGGGCCCCTGGGCCACGGAGATCGACGGCTGCGACGTCGTGGTCAACCTGGCGGGGCGCAGCGTGAGCTGCCGCTACACCGAGGCCAACCTGCGGGACATGATGGACTCGCGGGTGCGGTCCGCCGAGGCCGTGGGCGCGGCGATCGCCGCCGCGGCGAAACCGCCGGCGCTCTGGCTCCAGATGAGCACCGCCACCATCTACGCGCACCGCTTCGACGCACCCCATGACGAGGCCACCGGAATCATCGGCGGTACGGAAGCCGGTGTCCCGGACTACTGGGAGTACAGCGTACGGATCGCCAAGAACTGGGAGCGCGCGCAGCAGGAGGCCGTCACCCCGCACACCCGCAAGGTCGCCCTGCGCGCCGCCATGGTGATGAGTCCCGACCGCGGTGGCGTCTTCGACGTCCTGCTGCGGATGGTCCGGCTCGGCCTGGGCGGGCCGGTCGCGGGCGGAGCCCAGTACCTGTCCTGGATCCACGACCGGGACTTCGTGCGCGCGGTGGAGTTCCTGATCGCCCGCGACGACATCGAGGGCCCGGTGAATTTGGCCGCCCCCGGCCCGCTCCCGCACCGCGCGTTCATGCGGGACCTGCGGGCCGCGGCAGGCGTCCGGGTGGGACTTCCCGCCACCAAGTGGATGGCGGAGATCGGCGCCTTCGCGCTGCGCACCGACACCGAGCTGCTCCTCAAGAGCCGCCGCGTCGTCCCGGGCCGACTGCTCGACGCGGGCTTCGTCTTCGAGCACGCCGACTGGCCGGATGCGGCGGCCGATCTCGTACGGCGTGGGTAGCGTGCTTCCGCGCCGACGCCCCATCGGCAAGCACCAGGTCGTGGTGCCCGCCGAGGGAGTGGGGCGGCTTGGGCCTCAGGTGGTGGAGGTCTCCGCCTGCGGGGCGGCGGGGGAGTCTGCCGCGGCGGCCGCGGTGTAGAAGACGGACGACCCCTGCTTGGTGCGCAGAGCCCGGCCCTTGGCGACCAGGCCCTCCACCGTGGTGCGCACGACGGTGGTCTTGATGGCGCGGTCGGGGTGAGCCTGCCCGAGCGCGGTGGTGATCTCCGCGGCGGAGCGCGGTTCGCTCTGCTCGACGAGGTGGCTGTCGATCAGCTCGACCAGCGTCGGCCCCGCGGCCGGCGCGGTCGGTGCGGCCGACTTCTGCGCGGCGGCCTTGGGCGTGCTCTTGGCCGACTTGTCCTTGTCCTTGCCCTTGGGCTTGGTGGCAGCGGGCTTCTTCGCGCGAGCCGTACGGGAGTTGGCGCTCGCCCGCGGGGCAGGCACCGACTTCTTGAGGGGGGACGCCTTCTTGGCGGCGGGCTTGGCGGGCGCGGCGGGCGCGGGGGTGCTGGGGGAGCCCAGTGCCTGCTGCATGCTCAGCAGCAGCGCGTGGTCGTTCTCCAGGGCCTGCAACTGCTCCTGGAGCGCTGCCACATCGGCGCCGATGCGCTCCTGCTCCTTGCGATTGGTCTCCAGGTCCGCGGTGACGCGGGCGGCGTACTGGGCCTGCACTCCGGCGGTTTCGGACTGAACGTCTGACATAAGCAGTGACCTTTTCGTGAGCGCACGCGATCGTGCGGGGAATGGCGGGTCGTGCTCACGACTGAGCACTCCTGGTGGAGGGCGTATCTGAACACACCCCTGAATGCTGACTGCCCAACCTGCAACAGCAGTAACTCATGTGCGGGCAGCGAAGACTACGTGTTCGTGTGCACCGGTGAACACACTGGGCGAATATTCACCCCCATATCCCGGTCATGTTGATCTCGTGTTCGAAGTTCTCGCAGCCGGGGTCAGCCGCCGGTCGAGGCCATGCGCCGCACCGCCTCGGTGACCACTTCCGGTGAGGCGGCCAGGTTGAGACGGACGAAGCCCTCACCGCCGGTTCCAAAGGGTTTCCCGGAACTCAGGGCCACGCGGCCGCGGTGCAGGAAGGCCTGGGCCGGGTCGCCACCCAGGCCCAGTTCCCGGCAGTCCAGCCAGGCCAGGAAGGTGCCCTGTGCGGGCGCGTAGCCGATGGCGGGCAGGTGCTCGGCCAGCAAGGCGGCGAGCAGTTGACGGTTGTCGTCGAGGCCGCGCAGCAGTGCGTCGAGCCAGTCGCCGCCGTCCCGCAGGGCTGCTGTGTGGGCGATGATGCCGACATGGC
This sequence comes from Streptomyces sp. NPDC054047, assembly GCF_055585065.1. Lineage (NCBI taxonomy): Bacteria > Bacillati > Actinomycetota > Actinomycetes > Kitasatosporales > Streptomycetaceae > Streptomyces > Streptomyces sp. NPDC054047. Next base: position 100,830 of record NZ_JBVJKV010000004.1, read on the forward strand.
TGGGGCCGTGGCTGACCTCCTCGGGGATGCGGGCGAGGTCGTCGGCGGCTTCGGGTCCCGCGACGGCGAGAGCGGCCTTGAGCCCGGCCAGGTTCCAGGCCTTGGAGGCCGACATGAGGGACAGCCCGTTCTCCGCTCCGGGCACGCTCAGGAAGGGGACGAACGCGGTGTCCGCCGCCACGACCGGGGCGTGGATCTCGTCCGCCACGACGCGTACGCCGTGTTCGCGTGCCAGGTGTGCCACCCGCGCCAACTCGGCGGCGGTGTGCACGGTCCCGGTGGGATTGTGCGGGCTGCACAGCAGGTACACCGGCCGGTTGGGCCCCTGGGCCGCACGCCGGAACACATCCTCCAGCACGGTGAAGTCGATGCGCAGGTCCGGTCCCAGGGGTGCCTCGACGACGCGGCGGTCCAGGTTGCCGACGAACTGGTAGAAGGGCGGGTAGACGGGGCAGTTGACGATGACGGGGTCGCCGGGCGCCGAGACCAGCTTGAGCATCTCGACGACGCCCAGCATCACATCGGGCACGATCGCCGTGCGCGCGACGGCGAGCCCGTCCCAGTCCCACCGCTTGTGGGCGAACTCGGCCAGCGCCTCGGCATAGGCCGTCCCGGCGGGATAACCGGTGTCGCCGAGCGCCACGGCCTCGGTGATCGCGTCGGCGACCGGCTCGGCCAGGGGGACGTCCATCTCGGCCACCCACAGCGGCAGCACGTCGGGCGGATAGGTCCGCCACTTCATGCTCGTACGCCGTCGCAGTTGCTCGAGCGAGAGCCGGCGGAGCGGATTCGAGCCGTGCGGCACGACAGGATCACGCGACACATTTTCCATACGTCAAACGTAGGCAGGCCCCGGCCGATTCATGCCTGCTTCGACGCCCCGAGGTACCGGCTGGAGGGGCACACCCAGCTGTCGTTCTACGTTCAAGTAAGGTGAGCCTAACGTAACTGACTCGCCAGTCCGTTCGCCTGACCGCCGACCTGTGAGGACCCCCGTGCCCGACGCCGCGACACCCGCAACCGTCCCGTCCCCTGGCGGTAGCGCCACGGCGCCCCACACCTGGCAAGAGCTCGGTTCGGACGACGAGCTGACCGCACTGCTCGGCGAACCCCACCCGATCGTCATCGACAAGGTCCACGCCGAACTCACCCCGGACGACCTGGGGATCCTGGCCCGCTCCCCGTTCTGTGTCCTGTCCACCTCGGACGCGGACGGCAACTGCGACACCTCCCCGCGCGGCGACGCACCGGGTTTCGTCCACATCCTCGACGCGCGCACCGTCGTCCTGCCCGACCGCCCCGGCAACCGGCGCGGCGACAGCTTCCGCAACATCCTCGAGAACCCGCATGTGGGCCTGCTCCACCTCGTGCCCGGCAGCTCCGACATCCTGCGCATCAACGGCCGGGCACGGATCCTGACGGACGCCCCGTTCTTCGACGCGATGAGCGTCAAGGGCCGGCGCCCCCACCTGGCACTCGTGGTCGAGATAGACGAGATCTTCCTGCACTGCTCACAGTCCCTGCGGCGGGCGGGCCTCTGGCACCCGGAGAGCCGGCCGCAGGACGCCCTTCACCCCTGAGCCGGCTTCCTCGTGCTGCCGGTGGTGCTCAGCCACCCTCGCCGGGCGGCGTGCCGCAGCTCTGACCGCCCGGTCCGCCGAATTGCACCGAACTCAGGAAGTCCCGGTAGGCAGGGAAGAAGTTCCCCTTGCCCGTCGGGCCGGAAGAGGTCACGACCGTACAGCCGCTGTAGTTCGCATCGGACCAGAGGTAGATGGTCGACGGTGTCCGGTTCCAGTCCGACTTGGCGCGGTCGGACATGCCGAGCGCCGCGAGATCCGGGGTGCTGGATCTGAGGGCGATCATGTCGCCGGTTCCGTCGAGGCCCGAGAACATGCAGTAGGAGCCGTCGGGGCACCGGTCGTAACCGTCGGCGGCGTGTGCCGTCGAGGCCGGCACCACGACAGCGGTCGTCGCGGCCGCTGCCATCAGTAGTCCGGAGAGCTTTTTCCTCATCGTGATTGCCCTGCGCATAGCGTCCGCCTCAGTCATCGGGGCCCGCGGCTCTGCGAGGCGCGGGCCGTTGTCACCTCAGGCTCGTTGCCCTGTTCGGTGCGCGGCTATCCCCCGCAGGGGTGATGTCAGGGGTGTCTGGTGCTCTCCGGGCCGCCGCACGGCGGCCCGGAGAGCACCAGGTCAGGCCACTGGTCAGTCGACCGGTTCGATCCAGACGTTGCGGAAGCGGACCTTGTTGCCGTGGTCCTGCAGTCGGATCGCGCCCGCCGCCGCGGATTCGGCGTCGCCCGCTCCGGTGGGGCCGTCGACGGCCACGTCGTCGTGGACCTTCTTGCCGTTCCACACCACCGTGACCCTGGCGTCGGCGGTCTTCTTGCCGTCAGCGTCGAAGCGGGCGGCGCGGAAGACGATGTCGTACTTCTGCCACGTCTCGGGCGCGGTGGAAGCGTTGAGGTCGGCGGCCTTCTTGTTGTAGATGGAAGCGGCTTCGTTCGCGGCGAGCTTCTCCACGCCGAACGAGTCCAGGATCTGGATCTCGTACCGCTCCTGAAGGTAGATCCCGCTGTTGCCGCGATCCTGTCCGGTGACGTCGTCCGGCAGCTTCGGCACACGGAACTCGGCGTGCAGCTTGAAGTCGCCGAAGGCCTGCTTGGTGCGGATGTCCCCGCAGCACACCTCGATCGACTTGTCGGCCGTGTGCGGCCATTCGACGCTGCGGCCGTCGGTGTGCTGCCAGGCGGTCGAGGTGCTGCCGCCGGAGAACAGATCGATACGGCTGTTGGGCCGGCGCACCTCGATCATGTCGAGATTGACGTGACCGGTGTCCCCGGAACGGTAGGCGTACGTGATGGTGTTGCGGCCCTTGCGCAGAGCGAGCTGCTCGGTCTTGGTCGACCAGCGCTTCCATGTCTCGGTCGAGGGGAGCTTCGTCTGGCGCGCCTCACCGCCGTTCACGCTGACGCCCAGCGTCTTGGTTCCGGCGGAGGGGTTGGGGCCGTTGGAGTAGCGCAGGCCCACGGCGTAGGTGCCCTTGGCGGGAGCCTGGACGTCGAAGGTGGCCGTGGCACCCTCCTTGCTGAAGCCGTCGACGAAACCGCCGCCGGTGAAGCCCGCGTGTTCGGTGTCGGTGTCCGCGCCGCCCGACAGCCGCGCCGACTCGGCGTCGTAGGAGGTGACCGGCTCCTTGTGGCCGGGGCGCGCGTTGAGGGTGTACCAGGCCTCGGTGGACCACAGCTGCTCGTCGTCGGCCGAGGAGAACGGGCGCGGCGAGCGCACGTGCACCACCCGGTCGCTCTTGAGTCCGGGGATGGTCAGCTGGACGGTACGGCGGTCGGCCGAGACGTCGGCCTTGGTGACGGGCAGGGATTCCTCGTCGACCTTGGGGCCGCCGTACGCGGGGGTGGGGGCGTAGCGCCACTGCTCGACGGAGTAGGCGCCGCTGGTCAGCTTCTCGACGGTCTTGTCCGACAGCGGCTTGGTGTAGGTGAGCTTGAAGCCGTCGCGGGTGGCGCGCATGGTCTTGATGTCGAAGGCCGTCTTGCCGTTCGGGGTGAGCTTTTGCAGCCCGAAGCGGAGCTTGCCCTCCTGGCCCCAGTTGCCGTCCGCGCCGAGCCCGCCGGTGTAGATGGCCCCGTCCGGGCCGGTGGAGATGCGGGTGATGCCGGACTCCAGGCCCTGGGTGTGGCGGAAGACCGCGCCCTGGAACTCGCCGTCGACCTTCTCCAGGTCGGCGCGCTGCAGTCCGCCGTAGGTGACGTCGCCGAACATCAGCTGCCCGGCGAAGGGTCCCTTCTTCACCGTCATGGGGGTGCTGGGGGAGTTGGCTATCTCGTTCTGCGGCAGCCACAGCACCGGCTTGGTGACGCTCTTGTCGTCGAAGGGGCCGTCGGGGTTCGTGTAGTGGTTGAAGAACCGGTCCTGCTTGACGTGCATCAGCTTCGACGCGGGCAGCCAGCCGCCCTGGTTGTCGGTGACGAACAGCTCGTTGTCGGGGCCGCGGCCGATGCCGTTGGGGGTGCGCAGACCGCCGGCCAGGTAACTGACCTTTCCGCTGGCCTTGTTCACCTTGATCGTGGTGCCGCGGTTGGCGGCGGGCTGTGGATCGGTCGTCGCGCCGCCGTAGTTGATGGCGACGGACAGGTTCAGGTAGAAGTTCCCCTTCTCGTACAGCAGCCCGAAGGCGAACTCGTGGAAGTTCCCGCCGTACGGCCACTCGGCGATCTTCCGGGTCTCGCCCGCGTCGTTGTCGCCGTCGAGGTCGGCGAGCTCGGTCAGCTGGTGCTTCTCCGAGACGTACAGCTTCCCGTCCACGTACTTGATGCCCATCGGCTCCTTGAGCCCGTCGGCGATCTTCTCGTACGTGACCTTGTCCGGGCCGGTGTCGCCGGTGACGTTGTCCAGGACGTACACCTCGCCCTTGGTCTCCTGGCTGCCGCCCCACGTGGTCACCGCGAGCCGGCCGTCGGGCAGCCAGTCCATCGCGGACACCTGCGGCTCAAATCCCTTGGGCCGCAGGTCGGTCAGCGTGTAGCCGGGGTTGACCGACTTCAGCGGGAGGCCGTCGCCGGGCGTGTCGTAGGTGCCCTCGCACTCCTTGCGGCCCGGCGCGGTGACCCGCACGACGTCGGCGTCCGTGCTCAGCACGGAGTTGGGCACCAGGGCGAAGGCGTCGGCGCCCGGCGGCTTCCACTGCAGGGTGACCTGCTGGTCGTTGCTCCGGTCGAAGTGGTCGATGCGCAGCGGGTGGTGGCCCGGGGTGAGCGTGATCTCGCCGTCCTTGGGCTCGGCCCCGTGCAGTCCGTCGTGGTCGATGACCTTCTTGTCGCCGATGAACAGGCGCGAGCCGTCGTCGCTGATCAGACGGAAGGTGTACGCGCCGTCGGCGGGCACGTCGATGTTGCCGATGATCTGCGACACGAAGTTGTCGCTGAACCCGAAGCCCTCGGTGGAGGACCAGTCGACGGTGGGGATCAGTTTGTCGACGTTGGGGGTCTGGGCGGGCTTGAGGTCGCAGAGCTTGCTGAGCGGGGACTGGACGTCGAACACCCGCAGCGTGACGCCGGGTTCCTGCGGCGGCAGGTCGGCGAAGGGCTTGTCGTCGGCGCCGGCGGCCGGCGCGGTGAGCCCGCCGGCCAGCAGCAGTCCGAGGAGTATCCCGGTGGCTCTGCGCGGTCTCAGGCGCGTGCGTGGACGGATGCGGGGTGGGCGCGTGGGGTGCTCGTGTGGCGTCACTCTGTCTCCTGCTGGGCGCTGAGAGGCGGCCCGGGCCGCCTCGGCCCGCGTCCGCGGAGTGGAGTTCGTTGCACATACCGGTGGTGGTGCGGGCTGCGGCTTTTGGCCGCGCCTTGCGCAGACTTCCGTACGAGAGCGACGCCCAGCGTACGAACAGTGCCGCGCACCGTCCATACTTTGTCCTCAATAAGGAGAAACTGTTGGGGAGTTGACGAGGCGGCCGTGCGCGGCGCGGGGCCGTGCATGGCGCGGGGTACACGGCCGGGACAAAGCGCTGGATCGGCGGACCCCGTCCTGCGATCATCAGCTGTTCGCATGGCGCGGGGCGCAGTTCCGCCGAGGATGAAGGGGCTGTCTGTGCGCGGCACCATTCCGCTGATGTTCGTTGTCCTGTCGACCGTCGCTCTGGCGGCGTGCGGTACGCCGCCGGATTCCGACGAGCCCCTGAGCGCGGCGGCACTGAGGGACGCGCTGCCGGCCGCCGACGGTCTTCCCGGCTACACCGCCAAGGCCCAGAGCCTGCCCCTGCTGGAGAAGCAGGACGTGGTCACCGTGGACAAGCCCGCATGCCGGCCCATCGCCGACATGATGAGCGTGCGCCCCAAGCACCCGCGCCAGGCCCTGGTGTGGGCCACCCTGGAGGACAAGGACACCTCCGTCGAAGGAAGCCTGGCCCTCTCCAGCCTCGCCCGCGACGGGGCCGACGCCTGGATGAGGGACCTCAAGGCGGCCCGCACCCAATGCACCGAGTTCACCGCCACGTCCGAACGAGGCTGGGCCTCCCCCTTCACCGTCGAACCGCTGCCCCCTGCCAAGGCAGGCGACGACTCCGTCGCGTACGTCCTGACCAACACGCGGGCCCCGGGCGCCAGAGGCAACAGCATCACGGTGGTACGCACCGGAGGAACGCTCGCCACGTACCTCCTGACGGGCGAGCCACGAACGGTGCCGGCTCCCGCGGCAGGAAAGCAGCACGAGGCATTGCGGCAGGCACCCCGCTGAGCGTGAGCATGTAGCGGGCGCCTGGACGTGCTCGGCGCGCTCGACGGTGGTGCTCCCAGCGACATCGGGCGGCGCTGTCACCCGCCGATCGAACGTGCCGCGCCGGATCGGCCTCCTGGCGCGGGAGGTTCACCCACCTCCAGACGCGGCCAGTGCGCGAGATCCCGCAGAAGCTGGCGGTCGTGCGTGGCGACCACGACCGCGGCGCTGGTGCCGCGCAGCGCATCGGTCAACTCGTCGATCAGCGTCGACGACAGGTGGTTGGTCGGCTCGTCGAGCAGGATCAGACCGGGCCGCCCGGCCAGGGCCAGCGCCAGGTCGAGGCGCCGCTGCTGCCCCTGCGACATACGCCCGACCGGCGTGCGCATCGCGTCGGCGTCCAGCAGCCCGAGCACCCCCAGCGGGACGGCGTCGGCGTCCCGGAGCGATCCGCCGGCCACCAGCCGTCCCACGTGGCGGGCGTGCACCTCGTGCGCGGTCAGACCGGGGTCCTGCCGGGCGGTCTCCTGGGTCACCCGGACGATCCGTGCGCCCTTCGCCGTCCGCACATGCCCGTCCGTGGGTTCGAGCGCACCGGCGAGGACCGCGAGCAGCGTGGACTTCCCGGCGCCGTTGGGTCCGGTCACGAGCAGCCGGTCGCCGCCGTCGAGCGTGAGGTCGACCGGACCGGCCAGCCGCCCGTGGACCGCGACCCCGTGCGCCCGCAGCTGCGGAGCGCTCGGCCGGACCCCCAGGTCGGGCCACCGCAGCACCGGCGGTGGCTGCGGCACGTCGATCCGGTGCGCCTCCAGGGTGTCCTGCTGCCGCTTCAGGGCCTGCACGACGCCCGGTGCGCGGGACTGGCGCTGATGCTTGCCCGTCCCCTTGTCGGGCCGCCATCCGGTGGAGAGGCGGTCGCGGGCCGTGGACACGGCGTCCTGCAGCCGCCGGTGCTCGGCCTGCTGCTCCTGGTGGTCCTGCTCCCAGCGCTCGCGCTCACGGCGCCGGGCTTCCTGCCAGGCGTCATAGCCGCCGGCGTACAGACGTGGCTTCTTGTCGCGGGACGGGTCGAGGTCCAGGAACCGGTTCGCGACATCGCGCAGCAGCGCCCGGTCGTGGCTGACGACCGCGAGACCGCCGTCGTGCTCGCGCAGCCTGCGGGTCAGGAAGTCCAGGCCGTCGGCGTCGAGGTGGTTGGTCGGCTCGTCGAGCAGCAGGACGTCGTGCCGCGCGCCGAGCAGGCACGCGAGGCGGACGCGGTAGCGCTGCCCGACCGACAGCGTCGACAAGGGACGGTCGCGGTCGGCGCAGGCGCCCAGGGCATCGAGGGCGACGTCGACCCGGCGTTCGGCGTCCCACGCGTCGAGGCGGGTGGCGGCGTCGAGCGCGTCGGCGTAGCGGTCATCGGCAGCGGTGTCGCCCTCGGCCAGGGCGAGGGTCGCCTCGTCCAGCGCGGCCAGCGCCGCGAGCGACGCGGCCAGCGCCTGGGAGGTCAGGGTGCCGACGGTCTCACCGTCGCGGGCGGACAGCTCTTGGCGGGCCAGGCCGATCGTGCCGGCCCGGTGCACGGCACCCTCGGCGGGCGTGATCAGTCCGGCGAGGACGTGCAGCAGGGTCGTCTTGCCGCGGCCGTTCTCGCCCACGACGGCGATGCGTGACCGGGCGGAGACGGTGAGCGAGACGTCGTGCAGGACGCGCCGGGACCCGCGGGTGACGGTCAGGCCCTCGGCACGGACGTGCGCGCTGCCGCCCGCCTCGACGGGCAGGGACATGACTTCGGGAAAAGGGACGGGGTTCAAGGGGTGCTCCGCAGCTCGCAGGGGAGCCGGGCAGCAAGAAGCGGCCGCCCGGCGGGAACCGGAACGGCGGCGGATTCAACAGGGAGAAGGCGCCGCCGTCAGCGGGCGGAGCGGACCTTCTGCGACCAGATACCTCGTGCCATGACGAAAATGCTAGCAGCGACGCTGCCCGCTTCGCCTGGCCATTTGGCCGCGCTCGCCCGGCACCGGCTGCGGCCCACCCCCGGCGGGGAGCCTGTGCGGCGGGTCGGGAAGGGCCCGCGAGGGCGTACGGGAAAGGAACTAGGGGTTGGCAAGCACGGTGGCCAGCAGCGCGCCGAACACCACGATGACCAGGGAGATCAGCGCGGTGGTGATGACGGCCTCGGTCACCTTGGAACGGACCGGGCTCCGGGTGCGGCGGCGGTTCCAGCGGGTCACCACGGCGGGACCATGGCGTTCTTCAGCAGGCGGCAGGCGCCGGCCAGCAGATACAGGCGCGCGGTGGGATTGGTGAAGGTCTCCGTCCGCTGACCGTGGTGGACGGATCTCGCGTGCCGGATGGAGTGGTCGAGCACGTCACGGGCGCGCCGCTCGCCGGGGCTCCGGCCCGGCATGCGGGCCAGGTGGTACTCGGCGGGCGTGATGAGCGCGGCCAGGTGGTCGGCGAGTTCGGCGGCCACGGCCTCGGCGAGAGAGCCGGTCGGGTCGGCGACGGCGAGCACCTCCGCGCGGTGAACGGTGTTGTCGACGAGGGCCAGGTCGACGGGATCGCTGTTGTGGTTCTGCGGGTGCTGGGCGGTCATGAGCGTCACCGGGGGCTCCCTGGCTGGACGTGACGGTTGCGTCTGATTCCTGACCTACAGCCAACTCCTGGCCACGCCGCGCGGGTACCGTAAAGGAGGAGCGGGCACGTAAACGCCGTAAAAGCTGTCGGAGCTGTCGGGAGAGCTGCCCATGGCAGGCACACCGCGTACGCCGAACACCAGACTGGCCACCCTGCTCGACCAGGGGCAGTGTCAGCGCGATGAACTCGCCCGGGCCGTGAACCGCATCGGTGCCCTTGCCGGGGTGCCGCTTTCGTACAGCGGACAGTCCGTCTCGATGTGGCTGCGCGGGCACCAGCCGAAGCAACAGATCAGGCCCCTCGTCGTGGCCGCGCTGTCGGAGAGACTCGGCAGGCCCATAACGCACGAGGACGCGGGCCTGACGCCCGCCACGTCCTCCTCGGGATCTCAACACCGCGACACGATTGAGGAGTTGATCGACCTGGGAAGGGCGGACATGGATCCCTCTCGACGCGGTGTGCTCGCCGCCGGCGTATTCAGTGCGGCGCTGGCCGTGCCCGTCTTCGGCACGGCGGCGGCGCACGCCGGTGAGCCGGTCTCACCGGGCAAGGCCACCACGCGGATCGGCAGATCACAGGTCGACTCCGTGCGGCGTACGACCGTCAGGATCGCCGACATCCTGGACGAGGACGGCGCCGGGCACGCGCGGCCGATGGCGGCCGCCTTCCTCGTCAACACGGTGGGCCCGTGGATGCGGGCACAGGCCACCGGACCGGTTGCCGCCGGCATGAAGGCGGCCGCCTCGGACCTGACGTATCTGACCGGGTGGATGGCGATGTACGAGCAGGACCACGCCGCCGCCCAGCGCTGGTACCTCAAAGCCCTCTCCCTCGCCGACGAGGCCGGCGACCACGTCACCTACTGCCGCACACTGCGGGGCATGTCGTTGCAGATGACGAGCCTGCGCCACGGCCGCAAGGGCCTGGAGTTCGCCGACAGCGCCGCCGAGGCCGCCCCGCAGGCCGGACCCCGCCTCGTGGCGTTCCTCCGCGGACAGCAAGCACACGCCGCCAGCATGGTGAAGGACCGCCGCCAGGCCCACGCGAGACTCAGCGAGGCCGAGACCGCGCTGTCGAAGGCCGACAACCGACGCGACGCGGTGGGCGGTTACAACCGCACCGCCTGGCTCTTCCACCTGTCCCACGTCCTGTACGAGGAGCGGGACCTGCCCGGCAGCATCAAGGCCCTCAAGGACTCCATCAAGGTCCAGCCCGCGCAGGAGCGCCAGGGCCGCGTCCACTCCTACGCCCTGCTGGCCCAACGGCAGCTCGCCCACGGGCATCTCGACGCCTCCTGCACGTCGTGGGGACGCTTCCTCGACGAGTACGAACTCGTCTCCTCCGCGCGCGGCGATGAACACTTCCGGACGATGAGGCAGGAGATGCGCGCTCATACGGGCGCGCGGCCGGTGAAGGAACTCGCGGGGCGCGCACGGGAAGTCGCCGCACTCAAGGCATAACTCCCTGCCGGGCGCCTCACCGCAGCTGGCGCGGGCGACCTCGTTCCCCCATCGGCGGGTGCAAGACCCTGCGCGGATACGGAAGCGGCTACTCCCTCGGGGCGGGGGCACATGAGGGCCATGACTCTGGCCCGATCACTTCCCGACAGCTCGACCGAGTGGTGGATCTTCCTCGGTGCGTTGGCCTGCTACCTGCTGGGGCGGTTGTTCTTCGCCTGGCGCCAGGCGAAGTCGGAGGGACGAAGACGTCCCGCGCGGGCCGCGCTGGACGAGATCGGGAACGACGATCCCGAAGTGAGCCCGGCGCAGGCCGCGACCTGGGGCTATGACTCCTGGCGGCAGTTCGTCGGGCTGGTGGTCGGCGCGATGGTGGTCGCCGCGATCGCCGCCCTGACGGACGGAGCGCTACGCGTCGCCCTGCTCTGGGTGGTCGCCCCGGTGCTGCTGATCGCCCTCGCCTACGTGGACTTCCGAGAAGCCCGGAAGGCCGCGGCGAAGAAGTCCCGCACACCCCGCGCGCGCACCTGACGCCGCCGCGTGCACGGGGCCCGTGCAACACGCCTCAGGCCGTGCCCGGCAGCAGTACGGAGGAGTCCGGTTCCAGCTGGGTGCCGAAGCCGTCCACGACGGCGAACCGGTCCAGGTCGACGACGGCGATCCGATGGGTGCCCAGCAGAGACACGTACGCCAGCGGCCTGCTGGGATGGAGCGAGACCGCGGACGGAGTGCCGTCGAGGTCAAGGGAGCGGATCGGCCGCAGACCGGTGCTCCATAAGGTCAGGGTGTTGGCGACGATGTCCGTCACCAACAGCCGTTCGTCATCGATCGTGTAGACCCGCAACGGATCGCCGCCCGTCTTCCTGGTCCGCCGGACCTTCATGGTGCGGGCATCGACGGCCACCAGCGAGGAGCTCTTGCGGGCGCCGACGAACAGCGTCTTCTCGTCCCGGCTCAGACAGCTGCTCTCGGGCAGCTGACCTGGGGTGACCAGGACCGGCGGGACGGAGGCGTCGTGGGGGCGCACGAGGCTCACCGTGTGGGACAACAGCCCGGTCACATAGGCCCGTTCGCCGTCGCGGCTGAGCGTGAACAGATGGGTCTTCACCCCGTGGGCGGGCACCGCCCGCGTCGGGGCCAGGTCGGTGGCCGGGTCGTCGAAACCGAGCAGCACCGCCTTCTCCTCGCTCAGGGCGTACAGCCGGTCCTGCCGGTCGATGCCCACGCCGTGGATGCGGTTGAAGGGCCGTGTGTCGATGGTCCGGGCCAGTGACCGCGTGGCCAGGTCGATGACGAAGACGGCCGAGCCGCCCGCGCCGACGGTGGACGCCATGCGCACGCCGTAGTGCCCCACGTAGGCGAAGCGTCCGCGTGAGTCGACGACCATCTCATGCGGGTAGTCCGGCAGTTGGACCGTCTGCCGGCGCTGCCCCGACGCGGCGTCGTAGAAGCTGACCGCGTGGCTGCTCTTCTCCACCACCACCAGGATGTCGTCCTGTGCCGCCCGGGAAGCACCTGAGGCGGGCGTGGACAGCCCGCTCGCCAGCGCCCCGGCGCCCACCGCCTTGATCACCGTCCGACGTGTCGCCACAGTCCCGTACTCCGCTCTCTCGACAGCCCGCCATCGACAGCGGCGAGGAAGCTTCCCTCGCCGTCTGCTGCCCCACTGTTCCCGACCGCCCCAGTGGGCCGTCAACAGTGCCGTAGCGCCGTCTCGCCGCACAGGAAGATCCGGAGAGGGGCTGTCACGCGGGGCGCAGGAGCCTTGTGGCGTAGAGGAAATGCGCCGGACCGGCTCGTTCTGGGGGCCGTCGGAGGAGGACGGTGGAGGCAGGGCGTACCGATCGCGATGAGCTCCCCTCCACGGCCGGTGCAGCCCGACCATGGGCGCCGGCGAGGCGGGACTGCGCCGGCGCCCATGGGGGAGGGGCAGGGGGCCGCTGCCGTCAGGAGAGGAGGTGGGCGGCGCGGGCGAGTCCCTCAAGGGAGCGGCGCTGCTCGTCCGTCCACTGCCTTGCCTGCTCGAGGTGTGTGGACACCACCCCGATCAGCGCGCCGTCCCCGGCGGTGATCGGTACCGAGACGCACGCGCCGACGCCGGCCTCCTCCAGCACGTCCAGCGCCGGGGTGCCGAGGAAGAGCGGGCTGGCGGCCACTTCGTCGACGAGGACGGGCTTGCGGTCCTGCGCGGCCACTCCGCAGGCGGACTCCCGGTCGGCCACCGTCTCGAAGAAGGTCAAGAACGGGTGGCGGAAGCCCTGTTGGGCCACGATGCGCAGCACGCCACCGTCCGGCTCGTACAGCTGGGCGTTGCCCATCGGCGCCCCGGTGATCTCGAACGCCGCCGACAGCGCTGCCGACACCACGGACATCCGCAGGCGCCGATCGCTCTCCGCCAGCGGTGCCGTCGCCAGTTCCTGCACCATCCGCAGGCCCTCCACGTCCCCGCACAGCTCAAGCGGGCGCAGCACCGCGCTGTGGGCCCGCTCCACCACCAGATGGCTGCCCGCAGCGGTGGCCCGCCTGCGGGTGTCCAGGAGCAGGGCCACGCCGGCCGTACCGCAGAACGTCACCCGGCTCAGGTCCAGCAGGATGCGGCGGCCGGGCTGCTCCAGGGCGCGGTCCAGCTCGCGGGCCAGGAGCGGTACGGAGGCGATGTCCAGCTCACCGGCCACGCGGACGGTGAGCCGGCCGTCCGCGCTCGCGACGCCGACCCGCACAGCCCGCGACGACGGGGGCCACTCCACGCCCACCCCGCCCGCGCATCCGCTTCCCTGGCCCATGTCCGGCCACGGTAGGGCCGACGCCACCTGCGCCGGGAGCACTTCATCCGGTCGGTCTGCCCCGGCACCCGTTCAGTCACAAACGGACAGTCTCGCCGCGGGAATCCATCGCTGAACAGGGAAGCGACGCACGTGTCATCCCCTCTAGGGTCAAGCGTGCGAAGAGCTCGACCTCCCGTCCCGCACCGCTGCCGCTCGCTTCCCTCCTGGCAAGGAGCCGACATGGAGTACCCGGATCTCTCCACGCTGCCCGTGGAACTGCAGGAGGCCGTGACGGCCAACGGCTCGCTCAACGTCTTCCGGATGCTGATGCACTCACCGGCCCTGGCGCCCGGCGTCCTGACGCTCGGGGACGCCATCCTGCGGCGGAACGCGCTGCCGGACCCCCTGCGCGAACTCGCCATCGTGCGCGTCGGTCGCGTCTGCGGAGCGGCCTACGAGGTCCACCACCACGAGCGGATCGCTCTGCTCGTCGGACTGGGGCAGGAGGCGCTCACCGCCGCCGCGACCGGCTCGGCCGGGCAGCTCCCCGGCCCCGAAGCCGCCGTCCTGGCCGCCACGGACCGGCTGCTGGCCCGGCACACCCTCGACGATGCCGAACGGGGCGAGCTGCTGGCCTTCTTGACGATCAATCAGCTCGCCGACCTGGTCATCACCGTGGGCTTCTACCAGCTCATCTGCGGCTTCCTCAACACCTTCGAGGTGGCGGTCGAGAGCCAAGCGCCCCAATGATGCGGGCGCGGCGGAGGCCGGGGGAGGAGCCTGCCGTCGCCCCGCTGTGGCGCCTCCGTCACAGATGGCGGGGCGGATTGTTGCGGATGGCCGAGCGGCGGGCCCACAGCGCGCAGGCAAGCAGCACCAGACCGGCGAAGCTGTAGGCCCACGCGTTGGTGCCGCCCCTGGCCGCGCCGACCGCCCAGGCCAGCGTCCACACGGAGAGGAGGACGCACAGCGCTGTCCAGGCCTGCGTCCACATCCCGTTGCGCGCGGCGAGACGGTGCGGAGTGCCTCGTTCCATCTCGCCGATGTCGGGCGAGCCACCATGCTCATCACGAAGGGTCATACATCGCCGTGTGCCCCCGACTCGGTGGGCGAACCACCCGTGCGCCGCACAGGGCGGAGACGGGCACAGCGGCCCCGCCGCTGTGCCCCGCCGTGGAGCGCCGCGTCAGTCCCCCCGCTTGCGGCCCCTGGAGGAATCGTTGCCGCCCCCGCGGGGATGCCACAACCGCAGCCACACGTCGCGTGCGTGGCGCCCCGCCTCCGTACGGCTGCGCGCCACCATCTCGCGGGCCTCGTCGGGCGTCTCGACCATGGGTCCTGAACCGCGCAGCGGCCGGCCGGCCGTCTCGTGCAGGAAGAACGTCGCGACCAGGCCGATCGCTCCGGCCACCATCAAGTAGAAGGCCGGCACCAGGGTGTTGCCGGTCTTCTCGACCAAGAAGGAGGCCAGCAGCGGGGTGGTTCCGCCGAACAGGGAGACGGAGATGTTGTAGGCGATCGACAGCGCGCCGTACCGCAGACGGGTGGGAAACAGGGCCGGCAGGGTCGCCGCCGCCGTGCCGGCGAAGCAGACCAGCAGCAGACCGAGGATGGCGCAGCCGAACGCGGGCAGGAGGATGCCGCCCTCCCGGATCAACAGGAACGCGGGAATGGCCAGGGCGATCAGCGCGATGCTGCCGCCCATGAACATCGGGCGTCTGCCCCACCGGTCGGAGCTGCGCCCCACCGTGGTGATGGCGAGCGCCACCAGGAGCATGGTGCCGAGCACCAGCAGCTGAGCCGTCGTGTCGCTCTCGCCCAAGGTGACCGTCATGAACGTGGGCAGATACGACGTCACCATGTAGTTCGTGACGTTGTAGAGCAGCACCAGACCCATGCAGATCAGCACCGCCTGCCAGTGCCGGGTGAAGATCTCCTTGAGGCGTCCCTTGCCGGACTGGCGGGCCTGCTCGACGGGATCGTCCTCGCCGCGCTCGGGACCCGCCTCCCGCTCCGCGGCGGCGGAGGCCGCCTCCTGCTGGAAGGCGGGCGTCTCCTCCAGCTTGAGCCGCATGTACAGGCCGATGAGCCCCAGCGGGCCCGCGATGAAGAAGGGGATGCGCCAGCCCCAGCTCTCCAGGCCGTCCGACCCGAGGGTCAGCGTCAGGACCGTCACCAGGCCCGAGCCCAGGGAGTAACCCACGAAGGTCCCGAAGTCGAGCCAGCTGCCCAGGAAGCCACGCCGCTGATCGGGGGCGTACTCGGCGATGTAGGTGGTGGCACCGGCGTACTCGCCGCCCGTGGAGAAGCCCTGGACCAGTCGGCACAGGAGCAGCAGCAGCGGGGCGGCGAATCCGATCGAGGCGTACGAGGGCAGCAGACCGACGGCGAACGTGCTCGCCGCCATCATGATCATGGTTGCGGCAAGGACCTTCTGCCGGCCGATGCGGTCGCCCAGCGGCCCGAAGACCAGGCCGCCCAACGGACGAACGAGAAAGGCCGCGGCGAACGTGGCGAAGGTGGCGACGACCTGCGCGCCGGGCGAGCTGGACGGAAAGAAGACCTTGCCGATCGTGCCCGCCAGATAGGCGTAGACGCCGAAGTCGAACCACTCCATGGTGTTGCCGAGCGCGGCGGCCGTCACCGCGCGCCGCACCTTCGGGCGATCCGAGACCATCACGTCCTCGGCGCTCAGCGACTTCTTCCGGCGGCGCAGCAGCGTGCGCGCCATGCGGTCGGTCGCCGAACGCGAGGTACGCGTCGATTCCGTCTCCGGTCCCCGGGGCCGTCGGGGCGTTCTGTGCGGCAGGCCTTTCGCCATGAAGCTTTTCTCCTCTTGCCTGAGAAAAAGCCGTGTCGCCGCAAAATTAGGCTGATCAAGAGAGACCGGCAAACGCAGGGAATCAGACCGAGGCGGCGGTGCGGGCCCGCAGCACCTCGCCCATCTTCTCCGCGCGCCAGCGGCGGAGCAGGTCGTGGAAGGCGACGGCACCGTGCGGATAGGCCGTGGGGCCGTTCGGGCGGCCGCGGCCCTCGCCGTTGTAGTAGCCGGGGGTGCACTCGGCGTGGAACCACGCGTGGTCGGGGGCGCCCTGCGCGCAGACATCGACCCAGGCGTCCTCGGCCTCGGGGGTGGGCTCCACGAGGGCGCCCTTGTCCTGCGCGGCGGCGACCAGGGCGGCGGCGTGCACGGCCTGCTCGTCCAGGACGTGCGTGAAGTTCACGCTGCTGGCGTTCTGCAAGGAGCCCATCCGGATCAGGTTCGGGAACCCATGGCCGGTGAAACCGTGCAGGCTGCGCGGGCCCCGCTGCTTCAGGGCGTCCAGGAGCTGGATGCCGTCGCGGCCGGTCACGGGCAGCTTGCCCGAGGTGATGCCCGACAGGCCCACCGAGAACCCGGTGGCGAACACCAGGCAGTCGACCTCGTACTCCACTGCGCCCACCACGACGCCGCGCTCGGTCATGCGCTCGATGCCGTGGGTGTCGGCCGTGTCCACCAGGGTGACGTTGTCGCGGTTGAACGCGGGCAGATACGTGTCGGAGAACGTAGGGCGCTTGCACGCGTACCGGTACCAGGGCTTGAGCGCCGCGGCGGTGGCCGCATCGGTGACCTCGGCGGCCACGCGAGCCCGGATCTCGTTCATCGTCGCGTGGTCGGCGATCTCGTAGGCGGCCTCGAAGTCCGGCTCGCCGTCGCGGCGGAAGCTGGGCAGGAGCTTCTCCAGCAGGCCGGCCGACTCCGTCCAGCGATCCGCGACCAGATCCCGCCCGGCGTGCTCCCCGGAGCAGATCCGCAGGAAGTTCTCCCGGCGCTCGGCCGCCCAGCCCGGCCTTCCCGCGCCGACCTGTTCCGGCGTCATGGGCTGCTGGCCGCGCACGTCCACGGCGGAGGGAGTGCGCTGGAAGACGTAGAGGTGACCGGCGTCCTCGGCCAGCTTCGGGATGACCTGCACGCCGGTGGCACCGGTGCCCACGACGCCCACCCGCTTGCCCGCCAGTCCCTTCATGCCGCCCTCGGGGCTGCCGCCGGTGTAGCCGTAGTCCCAGCGCGAGGTGTGGAAGGTGTGGCCCCGGTAGTTTTCGATGCCGGGGATGCCCGGCAGCTTGGGCTCCGAGAGGGTGCCGGTTGCGGTGACGACGTAGGTGGCCCGGAACGCGTCGCCCCGATCCGTGGCGACCACCCACTGCTCGACCGTCTGATCCCAGGTCAGAGAGGTGACGGTGGTGGAGAACAGGGCGTGTTCGTACAGGCCGAACTGCTCGGCGATGCGCACCGCGTGCCGGCGGATCTCCTCGCCCGGGGCGTACTTCCACCGGGGTACGTAGCCGGTCTCGTCCAGCAGCGGCAGATAGACGTGCGACTCGATGTCGCAGTGGATGCCGGGGTAGCGGTTCCAGTACCACGTGCCGCCGAAGTCGCCGCCCTTGTCGATGACCCGCACCTTCGTCACGCCCTGCTGACACAGACGCGCACCCGCCAGGATTCCGCCGAACCCGCCGCCGACGACCGCGACGTCCACCACGTCGTGCAGCGGCTCGCGCTGCGCCACCTCGCTTGCGTACGGGTCGGCGGCGAAGTAGCCGAACTCCGCCTCCGCGGGGCGGTATTGGCCCGTTCCCTCGGGGCGTACGCGACGTTCGCGCTCGATGCGGTAGCGCTCGCGCAGGGCGACGATCTCCTGCGGGGTGGGCTGCGTGGCGCGCTGCGGCAGGGGCATGGTGCTCGGTCCTCTCGTGGGGGAGGTGGGGGAGGCGCGGAGGCGCCGCGCGGGCGGGATCGGTGCCCTCGCTGGGCGCCCCGCGCGGTCCCAGGTACCGTAACCCAGGAACCGGACAGTGTTGTCCGGTTGGGGTGGGTCGCCCCATGCCCCGCCTGAGCGCCGCGACTTGGCCCTGCCCGAGCGCCACGACCCGGCCCCGTCCGAGGGCCACGACCCGGCCCCGTCCGAGGGCCACGACTTGAAAGGCCCGCGATGCCCGACGTCACCCCCGCATCCCCCCTGCGCGACTGGCTGGCGGAACCCACCGCCGGGCAGGTCCTGCGCGGCCTGCTGGCCGCCCAGGGGCAGAGCGAAGAGGCCCTTGCCCCCGCCCTCGGTCTGCCGCTGGAGCAGCTCGTGCAGATGTCCGGCGGGAAGTTCCCCCCGGAACTCGTGGACGCGCTGGTCACCGCCGCCGAGACCGGGCAGATCCCCGACGACCTGCCGACCGCGCCGCCGGACGGTGCCGCCACGCCCGCACAGCCCGAACCGGGCGTCGAGACCGGCACCCCCGAGCCGTGGACCGAGCAGGTCACCCCCGGCCGCTTCGACGGCCAGAGCGTCGTCGTCACCGGGGCCGCCTCCGGCATCGGCAAGGCCGTCGCCGCCCGCATCGTGCGCGAGGGCGGCCGCGTCATCGCCGTCGACATCTCCGCCGACGGCCTCGCCACTCTGGCCGCCGACCTGGGCGAGGCACTCGTCCCCGTCACCGCGGACATCACCGCACCCGCGTCCGCCGACACGGTCCTGGCCGCCGCGGCCGGCCGTGTGGACGCCCTGGCGAACGTCGCGGGCGTGATGGACAACGACGCCGCCGTGCACGAAGTCGACGACACCACCTGGGAACGCGTCCTGCGCATCAATCTCGACGGACCGATGCGCCTGATGCGCGCCCTCGTGCCCGGCATGCTGGCTGCCGGCCGCGGCCGCATCGTCAACGTCGTCTCCGAGGCGGCCCTGCGCGGCTCGGCGGCCGGCGCCGCCTACACGACCTCGAAGCACGCCCTGGTCGGCCTGACGCTGTCGTCGGCCTACCAGTACGCGGGAACGGGCGTACAGATCAACGCCGTCGCCCCCGGCGCGGTCGCCACCGGCATCCCGGTGCCCGCCCCCGCCCCCTTCGGATCGGCCCGCACCGCGAAGATGCGCGTGGCGATCCCGAGCCTGGCCCGGGCCGAAGAACTGGCCGCCTCGATCACGTTCCTGCTCAGCAGGGACGCGGTGAACATCAACGGCGCCGTCCTGCCCTCCGACGGCGGCTGGTCGGCCGCCTGACCTGTCCGGCGAGGGCCCGGGGGCCCACGCGCCCGGCGCCACCGTCGGCACCACGTCTCCTGCACGTCACCCCGTCCGAGCTGTCGTCCGGACGACCGGAAGGAGCACCTCCACCGCATGACCGCCCACCGCACACCCCACCCCCGCACACCCCGCCACCGTCCCCGCACACCCCGCCACCGTCCCCGCACCGTCCTGGCGATCCTGGCCGCCGGTGGCCTGCTGGCCCTGACCGGATGCGGCACCCAGACCACCGCCGCGCCCGCCGCGTCCGCCTCGCACCCCGCACCGTCCGGCGAGGGCAGGACCCTGCGCGCCACGCAGGTCGCGCACGTGACCGACCCTCACCAGGCCACCGGCAGAACCCTGCTGGAAGGCCCGGTCCTGGACGAGGACGGCGACCTGTACGTCGTGGACGTCACCGCGCCGGCAGGCGAGCCGAAGGTCATCTCCGTCGACGTGACCACCGGAAAGCACAAGGGCGTCTACACCGACAAGACCGGCGCCTACACCTCCGCGCAGCTCAGCCCGTACGACGGCCGCCTCTACCTCACCGACTACACCGGGTCCGTCGTCAGCATCGAGCCGGACGGCTCCGACCCGCGCACGTTCTTCTCCGGCGAGATCGACGGCTCCGCCACGAACCTCGACGACATCGCCTTCGACGACGAAGGCAACCTGTACGTCAGCGACCTGCACGGCATGAAGCCCGGCGAGGCCACGGGCCGCATCGTGCGCATCGACCGCGACGGCGCGAAGGCCACCGTCCTGGCCGACGGGCTCGCCCACCCCAACGGCGTGATGTTCGACCCGAAGCTGCGCGGTCTGTGGATCAGCGAACTCGCCGAGAACACCGTCTCCTACCTGCTGCTCGACACCGACAAGACCACCGTGACCTCCCAGCACGAGGCCATCCACGTCGACGCGGGCGTGGCCCAGACCGACTCCATCGCCGTGGACGCCGACGGCAACCTCTACCAGGCCCTGCACGGCCGACCGGCCATGGCCGTCTACAGCCCCGACGGCGAACGGCTGGCCACCGTCGAACTTCCGGCCAAGGCCGCCAAGGGCCTGGAGTCGGCGACCAACGTCGCCATCACTCCGGGCGGCACGAAGGCGTACATGACCGTCAGCGGCCCCGACGGCGGGTACGTCTTCCGGTTCACCGCACTGGCCCAGGGCACCCGCCAGTCCAACGGCGGCTGACGCTCACCCCTCGTCGACGACGGTCTCGACCGGGCGCAACGGCCCCACCTCGACGCCGAGCAGGCGCCAGGCCGCCATCGCACGACGTTCCCGCTCCTCCGGGGTGGGGCCGCTGACCGCCCCGGAGACCATCGCGACGGCGAGCATGACGTCGTCCATGGACAGCCGATGGCCGGCGGGCAGGCACCGGGACAGGACGGTGCGCACGCGCCCGGCCAGCACCCGGGCCAGCTCACCGTCCCCCCGCGCGTCCCGTATGCGCAGCAGGTCGACGAACGCCGTCGAGCGGGTCAGATGCCAGGTGACCACGCCCAGCACAGTCGCCAGACTCGCGTCGGCCTCGCTCTCGGCCTGCTCGACCTGCTGGACGTTCTCGTCCAGGACGGCGCAGGTCAGTGCGTCGCGGTCGGCGAAGTGCCGGTAGAGGCTGCCCTGCCCCACTCCCGCGAGGCGGGCGACGGCCGACAGCGGGGCGTCAAGCCCCTGCTCGGCGAACACCTCACGGGCGGCGGCGACAAGGGCGGCACGATTACGGGCCGCGACCCGCCGCCCTTGATTGGCTGGACGGACGACGCCATCGGCACGACCGCGCGCCACGCCAGCCGAGCCCTGCTCGGCCGACTGCGGGCCCTGGGGCTCGGAGGGAGTGGTCACGCTGGAAGGGTAGTACGTCCCTTCTGCCCGGCTGGCCTCCCCGGCGCCCGTGAGTGGATCATCGTGCGGGCCTGAGGACTGAGCATGGGGTGCTCTCACCCGTCGCGCGTCATCTCGGCGGTGATGGCCCACCGCTCGTGGTCCCGCCACTGGCCGTTGATGAACTGGAAGGCGGGGGAGAAGCCCTCGCGCTGGAACCCCAGGCGTTTGACGAGGTCGAGTGAAGGGGTGTTGTCCGGCTGGATGTTCGCCTCCAGCCGGTGCAGCCCCAGCTGCCCGAAGGCGAACTCGACCACGAGCCCCAGCCCCTCGGTCATGTAGCCGAGGCCGGTCGTGGAGGCATAGGAGGTGTAACCGAGGGCGCCGCTCTGAAGGCTGCCCCCGAGGATGTTGTTGATGTTGACGCCGCCCACGATCGCACCGGTGTCGTGGCGGCAGATCACAAAGCCCTCGTGCGTGGGCTGATCGAACAGCTCGAGGGACAGCTCGAAGGCCTCTGCGGTCATCTCACCGGCGCCCAGCCAGCGGTGGAGCATCTCGGCGCTCTTCCGGCGCAGCGCGCTGAGCTCTTCATAATCCTGACGGCGGATGCGGCGTACGGCCACGCGCGGGCCCTGCCGGAGGTAGCTGATGGCTGTCATCCCCAGAGGGTAGGCAGGCGCTCGGCGCCGCTGGCTGGATCACCCGACACACGGCCGTAGTCCCCCTGTCGTAATCCGCCTGCATGGTTGATCGTTGGGCCGTCGGAATCAGCCGTACACCGAACAGGGGGACGACCTATGACCATCAACCGCAGGGGACTGCTCGGGGCGGGCGCGGCGTTGGGGCTGTTGAGTGCGTGTGGCTCCAACAGCGGCCGGGACGAAGGTGGTTCAGGGGACGGGCCGAAGCTGTCGCAGTGGTATCACCAGTACGGCGAGCAGGGCACCGAACAGGCCGTGAAGAAGTACGCCGCCGCCTACAAGAAGGCGAACGTCACCGTCCAGTGGCGGCCCGGCAACTACGACGAGCAGACCGCGGCCGCCCTCCTGACCGACTCGGGCCCCGACGTCTTCGAGGTCAACGGACCCAGCCTCGACCAGATCCAGGGCAAGCAGGTCGCCGACCTCACCGAGCTGTTCGAGGGCGTCAAGGACGACTTCAATCCGGCCGTCCTCGCCCCCAAGACGTACGACGGCAAGATCTGGGGCATCCCGCAGGTCATCGACATGCAGATGCTCTACTACCGCAAGAGCCTGCTCGCCGACGCCGGTGTCCGGCCGCCGAAGACGCTGGACGAGCTCGTGGACGCCGCGAAGAAGCTCACCTCCCAGAAGACCAAGGGCTTGTTCTTGGGCAACGACGGAGGCGCCGGCGTCCTGGGCGGCACGCCCCTGTACGCGGCCGGCCTCGAACTGGTCACCGCGGAGGGAGAGGTCGGCTTCGACGACCCGGCGGCGGCCCGTACCCTCGGCAAGATCCACCAGTTGTACGCCGACAAGTCGCTGCTCCTGGGAGCGCCCGCCGACTGGTCCGACCCCTCGGCCTTCGTCCAGGGGCTGACCGCCATGCAGTGGTCGGGCCTGTGGGCGCTGCCGACCGTGCAGAAGGAACTCGGCGACGACTTCGGCGTCCTGCCGTTCCCGAAGGACGGCGCCGCGGGCAAGCCCTCGGTGCCGGTCGGCGCGTACGCCGCCGCGGTCAGCACCCGCAGCAAGCACCAGAAGGCCGGCAAGGACTTCCTCAAGTGGCTGTGGATCGACAGCACCGACCGGCAGGAGGACTTCGCGCTCTCCTACGGCTTCCACATCCCGGCCCGCGTCTCCTTGGCCAAGAAGGCCGAGAAGCTCAGGAAGGGCGCGGCGGCCGACGCCGTCCGCTACACCACGGACCACGGACAGGCCGAACCCCTCCTGTGGACCCCGGCCAGCCGAAGCGCCTACCAGGACGCCCTGAGCCGCATCATCAAGGACGGCGCGAGCCCCGACGAAGAGCTCAAGAAGGTCGTCCGCAAGGTGTCCGCCGAGCTCGGCCGGGTGAAGAAGAAGTCGTGACCACCGCAGCCCCGCGCGAACAACAGGCAAGCGGGCGAAGGAAGGTGTGGGGGCATCAGAACCGCACCCTGTGGTTCTGGGTGTTCGTCGGGCCCTTCCTGCTCGGCCTGGGCGTCTTCACGTACATCCCCCTCGGCTGGAGCGTCTACCTCAGCTTCTTCGACGCGCACAACACCGTCACCCCGGACGACTTCGTCGGCTTCGGCAACTACACGGCGATGCTGCGGAACGAGGCGTTCACCGACAGCCTGTGGACCTTCCTCGTCTTCTCGCTCTTCATCGTGCCCGCGACCTACGCGCTCTCCCTCGCGCTCGCCCTCATGGTCCACCGCCAGCGCCGCGCCCAGGCGTTCTTCCGCTCGGTCTTCTTCCTGCCCGCCGCCTGCTCCTACGTGGTGGCCGCCCTCATCTGGAAGATGTCCATCTTCAACGGGGTGCGGTTCGGGCTCGCCAACACCGTCCTGGACTGGTTCGGCGCCGACCAGATCGCCTGGCTGTCGACCACCGACCCGCCCTGGTACTGGGCCGTCATCGTCACCGTGCGGCTCTGGCTCCAGGCGGGCTTCTACATGGTGCTCTTCCTCGCCGGCCTGCAGCGCATCAGCCCCACCCTCTACGAGGCGGCGGCCGTGGACGGGGCGCGGCCCGGCTGGCAGGTCTTCCGCCACATCACGTTCCCCCAGCTGAAGGCCACATCGGTGGCGGTCGTACTGCTGCTGGTCATCAACGCCTTCCAGGCATTCGACGAGTTCTACAACCTGCTCTCCGACTCCCGCGGCTACCCGCCCTACGCCAGACCGCCCCTGGTCTACCTCTATTACACGGCGCTGGGCCAAGGGCAGAACCTCGGCCTGGGCAGCGCGGGGGCCGTGCTGCTCGCCCTGATCATCGCGGTGGTGACGGTGGGCCAGGCCAAGTGGTTCGGGCTCGGCAAGAAGGAGGCGGAGTGAGAGACGACTCCCGGGTCAGGGCGGGCCGCGCGCTGCGGCTCTCGCTGCTGATCGCGCTCGCGCTGCTGTTCCTGATCCCCTTCTATCTCCTCGTACGCAACGGGCTCTCGGCCGAGAGCGACATCACCTCGCCCGAGTGGACCTTCTTCCCCTCCACGCTGCACTGGGGGAACGTACAAGAACTCTTCGACGACACCTCCGTACCCTTCGCACGCTCCCTGCTCAACTCCTCGCTCATCGCGGTCGCGACGACGCTCGGCACGCTGCTGCTCGCCTCGCTCGCCGGCTACGGCCTGGCCCGCATCCCCTACCGCCACGCGAACAAGGTGTTCTACGCGATCCTCGGCACGCTGATGGTCCCGGCCTCGGTCACCTTCGTACCGACGTTCGTCCTGGTCTCGTCCCTCGGCTGGGTGTCGACGCTGCGCGGACTGATCGTCCCGACCCTGTTCTCCGCCTTCGCGTGCTTCGTCTTCCGGCAGTACTTCCTCGGATTTCCCCGGGAGTTGGAGGACGCGGCGCGCGTGGACGGGCTCGGATACTGGCGCACGTACTGGCGCGTGGTGGTGCCCAACTCCCGGCCGGTCTTCGCGGCGGTGGGCACGATCGTCTTCATCGGCGCGTGGAACTCGTTCCTGTGGCCGCTGGTCATCGGCCAGGACCGCAACGCGTGGACGGTGCAGGTGGCCCTGTCGTCGTTCACCACGTCACAGGTGATCAGGCTGCACGAACTCTTCATCGCGGCCGCCGTGTCGATCGTGCCGCTGCTCGTGGTGTTCCTGTTCTTCCAGCGGTGGATCGTGGCGGGGGTGGAACGGTCGGGCATCGACGACTGACCGCGTCGCGTACCGGACCGCTGCGGGCGTCGCCGTTCAGCGGAAGGGGCCGTCGTGCGCGAAGGCGTGGGCGGCGAAGCGTTTGCCCATCCGGTGGTACGCGGCGGCCGTGGGGTGCAGGCCGTCGGATAGATCGTCCGCCTCGTCCGGGCCGAGCAGTTCGCGGCCGTCGAGATGGTGGAGGTGGGGATCGCTTGCCCGGCGGGCGGCCACGATCCGTTCCAGCTCGGCACGGACCACCGCCAGGGACAACGCCCCGGCGGCCACCTGCGCCGGGTCGCCGAGGGCTACGACCTTCCCGTCCGGGCCCGTCGTCGTCGGGCCGGGAGTCTCCTCGACCGCCGGACAGCTCACCGGGGACATCAGCAGCAGCGGGGTGTCCGGGTGCCCGTCCCGGATCGTGTCCAGGAACCCGTGCACCGCCGGGCCGAACGTCCGCAGCCGGAAGGCGGCCAGGCTCACGATGTTGATGCCCACCTTGAGGCTGATCAGGTCGGCGGGCAGATCGCGGATCGTCCGGGCGACATAAGGGTCCAGTAGCGCGTTGCCCGCCTGGCTGAGGTTGATCACCTCCACTCCCGCGAGTGCGGCCGCCACGGCCGGCCAGGTGCCGGTCGGGCCGTCGGCCTCGATGCAGTGGCTGATGGAGCTGCCGTGGTGAACCCAGCGGCGCCGACCGTCGGGCAGCGGCGCGAGCACATCGCCGTCGGCGCGCAGGGCCACCAGTTCCGTGGGGGTCTGCTGCGGCAGCCACAGCTCGACGGTCTTCATGCCGGCCGGCAGCCCGGTGTACCGCACGGTTCCCGGGTCGCCCGGGATCAGTCGCTGCTCGGTCCCGGGTCCCGCCATCCGCAGCACGTTGCCCACCGGCGCTCGGCGGCGCTCGGTCAGGACGCCGTCCACCAGCAGATCCAGCATGCCGGTCGGCCGGGGGTGAGGATCGCCGTCGAGCTGGCCCGTGGAGGTGAGCACATCGAACTCCAGCTCACGCGCGTCCGTGCGGAACACCAGCCGCACGCCGGAGGGCATCACGGTCACTCCGTAGACGGAAGGGTTCTGATACTGCTCCGTGGTCCACGCGGGCAACCGGCGCGGCATCACCCCCGTCGGCGTGCTCTCCAGATCCAGTGCGCCCCGTATCTCCACAGGACCGCCCACCAGAGGAACCACCCGCATCGCCACCGCCCACCCCTCGCCGTTACGAACCCACTGATCATCGACCTCGGACGACGATCGATCAACCCGCCGGCCACGATGGCGAGCCGCGCCGGTCGCGGTGCCGGTCGCGGTGCAGCGGCGGGCACCCCTTGGCCGACCCCAGAAAGAAGATCATCATGGGGGGATGTCTGAGAACCCATCCTTCGCGGCATCGCCCGCGGTCCGGCTCCCTCGGTATACGAAGACGGAGCAGGACGAGATACTCGGCGCCGGCGATGACCCCTTCGGTGTCGCCGCGACCGGATTGGCCTGGCTGCCGAAAGAAGAACACTTCGGCATCCGCCACGGCGGCCGGCTCGTGGCCCACGCCGGACTGCGACGGCTGCCCGCGGCGATCGGCGACGTCGAGACGGAGGTCGTCGGCGTCGGTGGAGTCGCCGTCGCACCCGACATGCAGGGCCAGGGGCTCGCTCGGCGCGTGGTCGCAGCGGCACTCGACCACGCCCGCACGATGGGCCCTCAGTACGCCCTCCTGTTCTGCCGGTCCCCCCTCGTGCCGCTGTACCAGCGCATCGGATGGCATCCGCTCGACCAGGACGTACTCGTCGAGCAACCCGGGGACCGTGTGGTGACCATGCCGCTGCGGACCATGATGACGCCCCTGCACGACACCGCGTGCCCGCCGTCGGAACCGCTGCGTCTGTTCTCTCTCCCGATGTGAGGGTCCTGTGCTGCCCCGGTGCTCGTTCTCGGGGAATGGGGAGGTGTCGACGACCCGGGCGCCGAAGTGCGGGCGTCCTTCGGACCAGCTCTTTCAACTCTCCGGTAGCGTCACCGTATGAGTCATCCACACCCCGAGCTGAAGCCTGCCCCGCCGCTGCCCAAGGGAGGCCTGCGGGTCGTCGCCCTGGGCGGCCTTGGCGAGATCGGCCGCAACATGACCGTCTTCGAGTACGCCGGCAAGCTGCTCATCGTCGACTGCGGGGTGCTGTTCCCCGAGGAGAACCAGCCCGGCGTAGACGTCATCCTTCCCGACTTCACCTCGATCCGGGACCGGCTGGACGATGTCGTGGCCGTGGTGCTCACCCACGGCCACGAGGACCACATCGGCGGCGTGCCCTACCTGCTGCGGGAACGGTCCGACATCCCCGTCGTCGGGTCGAAGCTGACGCTTGCCTTCCTCGAGGCCAAGCTCAAGGAGCACAACATCCGGCCGCGCACGGTGCGGGTGCGCGAGGGCGACCGGCGCGCGTTCGGTCCCTTCGACTGCGAATTCGTGGCGGTCAACCACTCCATCCCCGACGGGCTCGCCGTCGCCATCCGAACGGGTGCCGGGATGGTGCTCCACACCGGTGACTTCAAGATGGACCAGTTCCCGCTGGACGACCGGATCACCGACCTGCGGGCCTTCGCCCGGCTCGGCGAGGAGGGCGTCGACCTGTTCCTCACCGACTCCACCAACGCCGAGGTGCCCGGCTTCACCACCTCCGAGCGCGAGCTGAACCCCGCGATCGAGCAGGTCCTGCGCACCGCGCCGCGACGGGTCATCGTCTCCAGCTTCGCCAGTCACGTCCACCGCATCCAGCAGGTGCTCGACGCCGCCCACCAGTACAACCGCAAGGTGGCCTTCGTGGGCCGCTCGATGGTCCGCAACATGGGCATCGCCCGCGACCTGGGCTATCTGAAGGTTCCCAAGGGCCTGGTCGTCAGCATGAAGGAGCTGGAGAAGCTCCCCGACAACCGCATCACCCTGGTGTGCACCGGATCCCAGGGCGAACCGATGGCCGCACTGTCGCGGATGGCCAACCGCGACCACGTGATCCGCATCGGCAAGGGAGACACCGTTCTCCTCGCCAGCTCGCTGATCCCCGGCAACGAGACGGCGATCTACCGGGTGATCAACGGGCTGACCCGGTGGGGCGCCAACGTCGTCCACAAGGGCAACGCCAAGGTGCACGTCTCGGGGCACGCCAGCGCCGGTGAGCTCATCTACTGCTACAACATCGTCAAGCCCCGCAACGTCATGCCCGTGCACGGCGAGTGGAAGCACCTGAAGGCCAACGCCGATCTGGCCATCCGCACCGGCGTCGACCCCGACCAGGTCGTCATCGCCGAGGACGGTGTCGTCGTCGACCTCGTCGACGGCCGCGCCTCCATCACCGGCAAGGTGCCCGCGGGCAACGTCTACGTGGACGGGATGACCGTCGGCGGCGTCACCGAAGCCTCTCTGAAGGACCGGATCACGCTGGCCGAGGAGGGTGTCGTCACGGTGGTCGCCATCGTCGACGCCGACACGGGAGCGCTCGCCGAGGCCCCCGACTTCCTGGCCCGCGGGTTCGTCCACGACGACGCCACCTTCGAGCCGGTCATCCCGGTGATCGAGAAGACGCTGGCCACCGCGGCCGAGGAAGGGGTCGGCGACGCCCACCAGCTCGAACAGCTCATCGCGCGCGCCGTGGCGAACTGGGCGTTCCGCACGCACCGCCGCAGGCCCCTGATCATCCCGGTCATCATCGACGCCTGACCACGCGCCGGTCCCGCCGCCCAGAAACGCCCAGGAAGGTGAATGGATGAGCATGCGCTTCGAGGAGATCGACTGGCGGCCGACAGCGATGGGGGACATCAGCCTGCGGCGGCGGCGGGACCCGGCGTCGGGCGACGATGTGTACGAGGTGAAGCTCGGGGACGAG
This sequence comes from Streptomyces sp. NPDC054047, assembly GCF_055585065.1. NCBI lineage: Bacteria > Bacillati > Actinomycetota > Actinomycetes > Kitasatosporales > Streptomycetaceae > Streptomyces > Streptomyces sp. NPDC054047. The sequence continues at coordinate 129,467 of NZ_JBVJKV010000004.1, forward strand.
TTCTTGATGTCGAGCCTCTTCACCGCGGGTGAGATCGCCCTGACCCGGCTCGGCCTCGAGCAACTGCCGGACACCGAACTGGATGTCGCGGTGGGCGGCCTCGGTCTCGGCTACACCGCACGGGCCGTCCTCGACGACCGGCGGGTGCGTTCGCTGACCGTGATCGAGGCCCTCGGTGAGGTCATCGAGTGGCACGAGCGCGGATACGTGCCGCTGGGCACCGGCCTGTCGACGGACCCCCGATGCCGCTTGGTCCAGGGCGACTTCTTCGCGCTGGCCGGCGACGGCGGCGACGGCCTTGATCCTCAGGAGCCGGACCGTCGCTTCCACGCGATCCTCCTCGACGTCGACCACTCGCCCCGCCATGTGCTGCACCCCAGCCACGCGGCGCTCTACGAGCCCAAGGGGTTGCGTGCCCTCGCCCGGCGGCTGCACCCCGGAGGCGTTTTCGCCCTGTGGTCGAACGACCCGCCCGACGCGGAGTTCACCACCGTGCTCGCCGAGGTCTTCCCGAAGACGGCGAGTCACGTCGTCGATTTCCCCAACCCCCTGCAAGGCGGGACCGCCACCAACACCGTGTATGTGGCGGGCTAAGGGCGCTATATGACGGCGCTTCAGCATGCAGCCCCGAGGTCGAGTTCGAGACTGCTTTGCACGAGAAAAGCGACCCGCCGCGGCTGGGAAGCGAAAGATGAGATCCTGGCCGTCGTCGTCCAGGGCTGAGCCCCGGACGCATGGCGCGCCGGGGCTCACAGCGGACGAGACGGGATGCGGCCTAGTACGGGCCGTTCACGTTGTCGATCGAGCCGTACCGGTCGGCCGCGTAATTGCAGGCGGCGGTGATGTTGGCGACCGGGTCGAAGCTGTCCGTCGACGTGCCGGGCACGTGGTACGCGGCGAATGTGGGGTCGATGACCTGCAGGAGCCCCTTGGACGGGGTTCCGGCGGCGGCGTTGGAGTCCCAGTTGTTGGTGACCGTCGGGTTGCCGGAGGACTCGCGCATGATGTTGCGGTGAATGCCCTCGTAGGTCCCGGGGATGCCGTGCTGGGCCAGCACGTCGAGCGATTCCTTGATCCAGCCGTCGAGGTCGTTCGTGTACGTCTTCTTCGCCGGGGCGGCGGCGGGCTCGGCGGCCGTGCGCTCGGAGCGGTCCGCCCGATCGGCGGACGCCCTGGAGGCGGCCGACTTCTCCGCGTCCTTGGCCTGGGCCTTCTCGCCGATGGTGAGCTTGAGACCGGGGTGGATCAGCCCCGGGGCCTCACCGAGGACGCTGCGGTTGTCCTCGTACAGCTCCTTCCAGCTGCCGCTCTGGGAGTGCTCTCGGGCGATCTTGGAGAGGGTGTCGCCCGCGACGACGACGTAGGTCTTCGGCGCTGCGGCGGGCTTGGCGGCCGGGGCGGCCTGCGCCGCGCTCGCGGCGGTCGCGCCGAGCACCGGGAGAACGAGAACGGCCCCGCCCGTGCCTGCGGCGGCGATGCCCCGGGTGAGCTTGCTGGACTTGGGGCGGCGGTGCTTTCCCTTTGCGGGCATGACGAATTCCTCTCCGTCGCCTACGAGGTGAGCTGTCGGGTTCGGACGGGAGATGTCCGGTCGCACTGGGCGTGCGACTTCACCCCGAGCCGTTCCGGAATCCGGACCGGCGGCTTACCTGGGTCCCCCGCTCCTGCCGTGCGTAAGTGAGTGAGTGGGTGGGAGGGATTCCGGACAGCGGCAGGATTCGGCGTTCCATCCGGATTGATGGCGACGTTAAGCGAGAAGGCTGGCGAGGAACAAGACACGAATTCGCATAGGGAAAGCGAGGAGCCCTTCCCCAATGATCAAAATCCCTCACGCGCTTTGATCAAATAGCCCAACTTTCCTTGCGTAGAACGAAACCGCGCTCAGCGGCTCCCGGGCTCACAAACATTGGTGTGACCCGTTTCACTGAATGAGGGATGGATTGGGAATGCGGCGCGATGGCGTATCAGAGTGCACCATTTCGCACGAGTATTGAGCAATGCAGACAGGGCTTTATAAACGCCACCAATGAGCTGAAGAAGTAGCTTTCTCGCGCAAAGATGGACATCTCGCCTGCCTCTAGGGGAGTCCCCCCCTCCCAGGGCCGCCCATGCGCGGGTCCACCGCGACCGCGGCCTCCCGGAAGTGGCGCAGGAACGCCATGCCCTCGATCTGCTGGAGGTGACTCAGGAAGGCTCGATCGTGATCGCGTTGGTTAAGGTAGCGGGCCGCGACCGGCAGGCCGGGAGGCCAGGCAGCGAAGGGCAGGCTCTCGTGCGCACTCTTTACGTTGTCACCCACCCACAGGCGACGCACCACGTCGAGGGAGTCGTCGGCGGATGGCACGACTCCCGCCTGACGCCCACCGGCGTCCGCGCGGCGGCTTCCATCGCCGAGGCGCTTCGGGGCGTGATCCCGGACGGCGCCGAGGTCGACCTGTTCTCCTCGGATCTGCAGCGCACCCGGCAAACCGCCCAGGAGGTAGCCGAACTGTTCGGCGTGAAGCTGTTCCTGGACCGCAGGCTGCGGGAGAAGTCCTACGGTGCGGCAGGGGGAAGGCCACAGGAGTGGCTGGACCGGCGTTTCGTCCCGCCGCCGGCTGTCGGGGAGCGGATGGACCATGACGAGGGCGTGGAGGGTGCCGAGACGAAGGCGCAGTGGGCGCAGCGCATCTACGCGGCCATGGATGAGATCCTGCGGCGTGCGCGCGAACACCAGATCATCGTGACGCATGGCGGCTCACTGACCTTCGTCGTGGCGTCCTGGATCAAGATGCCGATCGAGTCGGCCAGTTACGCCAGCTTTCGGGCCCCTCCCGGCAGCATCACCACACTGCGCGAGGACGACTTCTTCCACAACCGCCAAGTCGTCAGCCTTGGCGACACGCGCCATCTCGACTCCGCGTAACCGTGAACCATCGCCTCGGCTGCATCGACCAGGCCGCTTCAGCAAGATCCTGTCACGAGCTCATAGCGGTGAATCAGGTCCTGCAGTTCGGCATCCTCGTGGGCGTGGCGCGTAACGGCATTTTGACTCGCTGAGGCCAACCGGACGAGCCCTTGTCACAGGGCTGCCTACGGGGCCGTGCGCGGCGGCCGCGGTACTTCCACCTTCGAGGGCCGCGAGGCCGGCCTGGATCTTGGGTGTGGCGGTGGGAAGTGCAGGGGTACGAGGGGTGGAGCGGGAAGACATTCGGCGTCGTGCACGAGGAACTGCCCGCCTACGGCCTCTCCCTCGGCTTGGCCGGGCTTCCCCACCGCTGGAAGGCGTACTTCGAGAACCTCTACCACCTGGTCCGGGAGATGCCCGCGGAACAAGGCCGGTCACAGGCACCGCTCTGGCGGCAGTCCAGCTGACTGGGCGGCGCGAGAATAGGGCGGTTCTGTCGCTCCATCGGCGCCGGGATAGGCTCTTCCTATGATCCTCCCGTTCCTCTTGGGCGTGGCCGTCCTGCTCACCGTCGCCGCCGTGGGCGTATGGGTGTGCTTGGAGTTCTGCAAAGAGCTCCGCAACCGTAGGCACACGCCCGTCGGGCCCGACGCCGGAGGCCAGTAGCCCGCACCGGACACTCGCGCGTGGCGGCTGCACGTCCGCGATCCCGGCCTCAGACCACCGGCGCGACCCTCAGGCGCGGCAGCGCAGCATTTCCAGCGGGGGATTGGCGTGGAAGTCCGCCCAGTGCTCCGCGCCGAACTCGCGCACCCCGGCTTCGGACACCGACAGCGGCACCCAGGCCAGGTCACTGAACCCGGCCGCCTGAAGGCACTTCTCGTAGACCTCGCGGCGCGGCAAGTTGGCGACGAACGAGGCCGGTCCCGGGTCGAGCAGCGCCGTGATCTTCACCTGCGGCCCCGTCCCGCCCTCGTCGCCGGTGAGCTCGCTGCGGAAGCCGTACTTGTCCGGGCCCGGCCCGTCGAAGCGGAAGTCGGGCGACTGGTTGAGCACGAACAGCTCACCGCCTGGCTTCATGTTCCGGTGGATGTTGCGGCACATGCGTTCCGTGGTGGCGATGTCCGCCGCGTAGCTGAACATCTGGACGGCCAGCGCGATGTCGAAGCGCGCGCCGAGTGGCCGCAGTTCGGCCACGTCACCGATCTGGTAGCGCACCCCCAGCGGTTCGCGACTCTCCAACTGCTGCGCCACGGCGACCATTTCGCCGGAGATGTCGACACCGAGGACGTCGGTGGCGCCGCGCCGCTTGAACTCCCTGCTGTAGAAGCCGGTGCCGGAGGCCAGGTCGAGGATCGACCTGCCGCGCACGTCCCCGACCATCGCCAGGAAGCTGGGCACTGCTGCGAACTGCTCCAACGGAAGGGCCTTGACCCCCTCGTACGCCTCACCGATCTCGTCGTACTGCTGCTGCGCGCTCATGGTGATGTCTCCCTCCGGTACACCCGTGGGTGCCGCCCCCGTCGCCGAGGCATGCCGCGGCTCTTGCTCGGCAGTCTCCCCGGGGTCCGGCGGACCTCCGTACTGGCAGAAGCCACGAAGATCCGGGGTGCGTCCCGGCTCCACACACAAGCCGCGCCACGAGCCCGAAGGGGCCGCCACCTCCGGCGGCCCTTCGGGGCCCGATCAGACACGCTCAGGCCGTCAGGATGCCGGGACCGGCTTGGGTTCGCCGGGGTTGACCACCACGACGCCCTCACCCTCCAGCTTCAGCTGCACGGCCTCGCCCGAGCCGCCCTTCACCATCGATCCGACGCTCTGGGAGCGGTGCAGCGACGCGTGCAGCTGCGGGCTCCACGCGACGACGGCGTCGGTGTCCACGTACACGGGCGCTTCCGGGGTCACGGGCAGCACCAGCGGGATGCCCGCACTGGTCAGGGCCAGTCGGCCGGTGCCGGTGAACGTGCAGTTGAACAGCCCGCCGCCCGCCATGCCGGCGCCCTTGACCGTGGTGATGTCGTAGTTCAGCGCGGCGTCGAAACACAGGACGTTCTTGCCGTTGACCGTCAGGCCGTGGCTGTCGTCCACGTCGACGAGGAAACAGTGCGCCGCGTCGGAGGCGAACCATGCCTCGCCCTCACCGCTGACCGTCATCAGGGCCAGGCCCTCACCGGTCACCGCCCGCTTGAGGAAGTTGCCCACGCCCTGGCCCTGCCGCTCGAACTCCAGTGAACCCCGCCAGGCGACCATCGTCCCCTGCCGGGCTCGCGCCTCGCCTTTGACGGCGTAGCGGACCGCCATCGCGTTTTCCTGCGTGAGCCCGGGGGCCGACGCGGGCTGGATGAGATTCTCGGGATCGAAGAGATTTCGCTGCATACGGCTCCGGGTGCCCCGTCAATTCGCCCTCAGCCGTAAAGAGTTGAGGGTATTGTCCCGCGCTCATGGTCAAATTCGTGCGCGCACGCGGGACGTGGGGTCGAGCGGCTCCGGGCGGCAGAAGCTATGCGTCGAGTCCGGCCCTTCTGGCGTCCTCGATCCGAGTTCTGCGGCCCCACGCGGTGAACGGCGGTCGTGCGTAGAGCAGTTCGTGCCCATCGGGACGGACGAGGACGCCACGGCCCCCGGGTCCCGGACACCACCACAAGGTGCCGTCGGGCCCGGTCATCGCGTGCTGGTAGCGCTGCCGGGTCGAGAGGACGAGCAGCGGGCACAGCCCGCCGTGCGGGTCGCGCAGGACGACCCCGACGCCCTTGAGGCGGCTGGGCGGAAACTGGTGGGCGCGCCGGGTCAGCCACGGGCCTGCCGCCAGAATCTGACGCATCCGCGCATTCGCATGCAGGCCGCTCGCCCCCAGCCCCAGGATCACGACACCGGCCGCGGCCAGTCGACTGCCCACCCCTTCCAGCCACTCGATGCCGCTGGCCGCTCCCCACCACGCCGCGACGACGCATACGGCGGTCACGAGGATGCCGAGCACCAGCCACCGCAGGGAACGGCTGCGATGACGAGCCAGGCCACGGGCGGTAACCGCAGTGTGCAGCGCGGGCGGACCCGCATGGTCCTCTTCGGGGACAGGAACGTGCTCATCGTCGACGGCACCCGGGCTCAAGCCGCCGGGGTCCGGTCTCGCCCGGCCTTCGTCGCGCTCACTCATCGGCTCTCCCAACCTGTGACACCACGCGGATTTCGAGGACCTCCCGGTTACCCGCTTGCGGGCGCGCCAGTCACCGCGACCACTCAGGCGTACGGTCCGACCAACCCCTGGCGCCCTGCCTGAGCTGAACAGCGAAAACAGATATATGGCCGCCGTGGTGACGTGTCGTCGCGCCGTCCGCGGGTACCTGCTCCGGCCTGGAGCCGAACGGTCAAGGAGGAGACATCGTGAGTGAACAGATACCGGCCTCCCCTGGCGAGGACGGCAGCACGCCTATCCCCAGGGACCCACCCGACCAGCAGGCGACGGATGGGCCCGACGCCTGGGACCTGGACGTGGGCAAGGCGGAGGACGACAGCGGCGGCGACAGCGGCAAGGCGGCCGAGGTACCCGACACGGACGAGGGAGGCACCGCCAGGCGCGGCGAATCCCGTGCCCTGGAAGGCCACTCGGAGGAGCCGGTGCCGGACGAGCCTTCTGGGTGAGAAGACGATGACGGGAGCCCCTCACCAGCCAGGTGAGGGGCTCCCGGCCTTGTGGGGCTCGAACCGTCGCGCAGCCGTCACTCCAGAAAGGCTGCTGGTAAGTCTCGCGTGGAGGCTTCTCGCGGTGACAGCCGGATGTTGGGGAAATGTTGGAGCGGTACGCGAGGCTGCCTGAGCGGGAGCGAGTTGGGTCCGGCTTCGAGCCGGGACTCAGCCCTGCCCTGCCCCGCACATCTGGAAGCCATGGCCGTGGCACTGCTGTGGCCGTGGCGTACGAGCTCTCAAGAGAAGGCAACAAGTGACGAAGCACAGGATCGCCGCCCGTCTCGCCGGTATGGCCGCTGTCGGCGCCGTCGTGGCGGGTGGCACCGTGGCGCTGGCGCCGGCCGCGTCCGCGGTGGGCTCCAGCGCCTGCACGAAGAATGTCGCCAACTACTACTCCCAGACGGACACCACGGTGAAGTTCCGCACGGGCCCCGGGACCGGCTACACGGCCAAGGGAACGGTGGGCGAGGGCCGCCGCGTGTACGTCACCTGCACGGCGGGGGGCGGCAAGTGGGCCTTCCTGAAGGTTCTCAGCGGCCCGCACAAGGGAGAGAACGGCTGGATCGCGTACAAGTGGCTTGCTGTTCCCATGCAGACGAGCTGAGGAGCTGACGAGCCGCCGAGTTGCCGAGTTGCCGAGCGCGAACCGCTCGGGCGTACGGCGCAGCGGGCGTACGGCGCAGCGGGCGTACGGCGAAGTGGGCGTACGGCGAAGTGGGATGAGTAGCAGCGCGCCCTGAGCCAGCAGCAGTGAGGTCTCCGGTGGAGGGTTCGTCGACCTAGGCGAACCGGACACCGGAGACCTCGTGGTCGTGAGGCACCGCGTCGCTCTCACCCGGCAGGCAGCTCCGTGGCCTCCAGTTGACGCAGACAGGCGTCCCAGCGCTCACGCCGTTCGGCCGGGCTCTGCTCCCACCAGGCCGTGCCGCGTTCCCCCAGGCCGGTCTTCGCGAGCTGTACACGGGCTCGGGCCGCCTTCCGAGCGTCCTCGTCGTCACCCGCAGCGGCCACAGCCCGCCGGGCGGACATGAGGTGGTGAGTCAGGCGCTTCTCGACTTCGTCGGGCACGAGGGGGTCGGTGGCCCGCCACCGTCGACCTTTGATGATGATGAAATGGCCGTCCTCGGTGTACTGCGTGCTGTCTGTCGCCACGCAACCATCATGACCCGCCGCCGGTGAAGAGCATCTGGCACCGCGATGGCGTGGACCGACCGGGCGCCCCGCCCTTCCCTCAGGTTGCCGACCGGAATTGCGTGAGCGAGCTTGGTGAAAGCAGAGAAGGCTCTGGAGGATGCGCCAATCCCAGCCGTTCGATTCGCAGGAGGAACGATGACCAACCCCGACCAGGATCCGAACCAGCACGAGGGCCCCGCGGACGGCGGTGCGGCGGGTACGCCGGGCGTTCATGACGGTGGCGCCGACGGTGGAGCCGAAGGGCCCGCGGACGGCGGCGCGGCGGGCACCCCCGGTGTCCACGACGGTGGCGCGGACGGCGGAGCGGAGGGCCCCGCGGACGGTGGTGCGGCAGGTACGCCGGGCGTTCATGACGGCGGCGCGGACGGTGGAGCCGAAGGGCCCGCGGACGGCGGCGCGGCGGGCACGCCGGGCGTCCATGACGGCGGCGCCGACGGCGGAGCCGAGTCCGACAGCGGCTCTTGAGCATCCCCCCGACCGAGCTCCTGGACGCCGGCGCCCCAACAGGCGTCGGCGTTTTGGAGACACGACTGACCGGCCTGAGCCGGGAGCGGTTCGCTCGCGACGTCTGGGCGCGCACAGCGCTGCTCACGCAACGCGCGAGCGATTTCTCCGACCTGTTCTCCGCGGACGCCGTGGATGAACTGATCTCACGCCGTGGGCTGCGCACGCCCTTCCTCCGCGTGGCCCAGGACGGCTCCACCCTTCCCGAGTTGTCCTACACCTCACCCGCCGGTGTCGGCGCCACGATCGGCGATCAGCTGGACGACACCGCGCTGTGGCGCAGGTTCGCCGACGGCGCCACGCTGGTCCTGCAGGCCCTGCACCGCACATGGGGGCCGGTAGCGGACTTCAGCGCCCGGCTGGGCACGGAGCTGGGCCATCCGGTGCAGGCCAATGCCTACGTCACTCCGCCGCAGAACCGCGGGTTCGACGACCACTATGACGTCCACGACGTCTTCGTCCTGCAGATCGGCGGCGCCAAGCGCTGGTTCGTCCGCGAACCGGTCCACCCCGACCCGCTGCGCGATCAGCCCTGGTCCGAACGCCGGGGCGCCGTGGCCGAGGCGGCGCGGGGCGAGCCTTGCATCGACACGGTTCTGGAGCCCGGTGACGTCCTCTACCTGCCGCGGGGTTGGCTGCATGCCGCCCAGGCGCAGGGCGAGGTCTCGATCCACCTGACCCTGGGAATCCACAGCTGGACGCGCTACGCGCTGGCCGAACAGCTCGCCCAGTCCGCACTCGCGGAGCTGCGCGACGATCCCCAGATGCGCGGGACCTTGCCTCTGGGGGTGGACGGGCCGGACGGTGAGATCGACCTCGTTCGCGAACGCCTCCTCGCCGCCGTCACCAAGGCCGATTCCGCTCCGCTGTTCCATCGCACCCGGCGGTCCCAGGGACGCCCCGCGCCGCTGGGACCGCTGGCTCAGCTCAAAGCGGTCGACGGGCTCGGCCCCAACTCTCGGGTACGGCTTCGCCGAGAGCTGGCAGCGCGACTGGAGGGCCCGCGCCTGGCCACGCGGGTGGGCTGGCTCGACTTCCCCGAGGGTGAGCTGCCGGCGGTGACGCGCATGCTCGACGGCGAGGTCCGCACCGCCGGCGATCTCGGCGTCGCACTCGTGGAGAGACTGCTGCGCGCGGGCGTGCTGGTGCCCGCGGAACAGTGACGTGGTCACGGTGACTGCCGCGGAACGCTTCTTCTGCGCCGACGCCGCGCGCACCCGCGGCGACTCCCTGGCGGGAACAGCACCGCACGGCTCCGTCTGGGTCCTGATCGAGTACCTAGGCGGCTGGCCGCCCAACGGGTTCGACGGCCTCGACCTTGAGCCGCACACCAAAGGGCTCGTGTTCGCCGCCGCCCAGGCGGTGCGGGCGCGGGTGCTGCTGGTCAGGCGGCACGGACGCCACAGCCCTCAAGGCCCCAGGCGCTGGGCCGTGGTGCGCTATGAGAACTCCGGCGCGCACCGTCAGCAATGGGGCACGTGGAGCCGTGACAAGGACCTGGCGCAGATCTCCGGAGCCCTCGATGCCCCCGGAGAACTCGGCTGCCCGCCCGTGGTCCTCGTCTGCGCCCACGGCCAGCACGACACCTGCTGCGCCGTGCGCGGCCGGCCCGTGGCGCGTGACCTCAGCGAGCGCTGGCCGGACCTGGTGTGGGAGTGCACCCACATCGGCGGTGACAGGTTCGCCGCCAACATCGTTGTGGCGCCCGACGGTGTCTACTACGGCGGTCTCGATGCCGGGTCGTCGGTGGCGGCGATCGAAGGGCACCTGGCCGACCGGATTAGGGCCGAGCATCTGCGCGGATATACCGATCTCTTCCCACCTCAGCAGGTCGCTGTCGCAGCCGTACTCGAGCGCTTCGGCCCGGCCGGCCGGCACGACTACACGGTCGTCGAGACGTCCCGCGAAGCCAACCGCTGGCGCATCCGCATCACCGGCCGCCCGCCTCGGCCGGCGGCCATCGACGTCGAGGTGCACTCCTACCGCACACCGCCGTACCAGCTGACCTGCCGCGGCCTGTCGATGAGTTCCGCGGTCGGCTATGAGGTCGCTTCGATCGGTGTCGGCTGAGCTGTTCCCACGACGCGCTGAGCTGTTCCCCAGACGCTCCGCGAGCACGAAAGCGGGTGTGCCGCCGAAGGGAACATCGGCGGCACACCCGCTCAGACCGCGACGAACCAGCAGGTTCCTACGGTGCGATACGGCTGATCAGCTGTTGACGCAGGTGTTGCCGAAGGCCGGGTTGAGCAGGCCGATGACGTCAACGGTGTTGCCGCACAGGTTGACCGGGATGTGGACCGGGACCTGAGCCTGGTTGCCCGAGAGCACGCCCGGCGAACCCACGGCAGCACCCTGGGCGCCGGCGTCAGCGGACGCGAGACCGGCCGCGCCCATCACGAGACCACCGGTGGCCAGAACGACGCTCATCGTCTTCTTCATGGCAGACATACTTCTTTCTCCTTGATTTCCATCAGCGAAAAGGCGCCAAGCCGGCCTCACCACGTTGTCGCGCGGCCGGAGCACCCCGCCTCATTGGCACCTGGGCTGGTCAACGCCCTTCCCGGGCTCCGGACACGCAGATTCCCCCAAATGCCGACAGCTGGACCGAGCCGACCGTCGCGGGAACGGGGCGGGCACGTGGCCCCGGCCGCCCCGAGCAGGCAACAGCCGGCAATTACCCGGGGGTAACTTCGCGTGGAGCGGGCAGGTAGCCCATCAGGTTGTACGACAGGCAGCCACCGCACGGCAGACGGGCCGGCGTCACACGCGGCCCGGGCAACTGAAGGGACCGTCCTCATGGCCACACCCCACCGGCTCCGCATCACCCTGCTCCCGCTGGCTCTGGTCGTCTCCAGCGCCGCCCTGGGCACCGGAGCCGCCATGGCCGTACCGGAGGGCAAGCCCTCTCACACCGCCCCGAACACCCCCGAGCAGCGCCCCACCTGGGCCATCGCCCACCGGGTACTGACCACGGGCGGGGTGAGCACGGCGCTCTCGAACGGGGCCAACGCGCTGGAGATCGACGCCACGGCCTGGCGCAAGGGCTGGTGGGCGGACCACGACGGCACCCTCACCAGCTCCGGCGACACCATGGCGGACATGTTCGACCAGGTGGCCAAGGAACACGAGGGCGGGCGTGATGTCTCCTTCGTCTGGCTGGACATGAAGAACCCCGACTGGTGCGACAGCCGCGACCCCAAGTGGCGCCACTGCTCGGTGGCCGCACTGCGGGACATGGCGCGCACGAAGCTGGAGAGCAAGGGCATCCGCGTGCTCTACGGCTTCTACGGCAAGGAGGGCGGCAGCGGCTGGAAGGACGCCCTCGGCGACCTGAACTCCAAGGAGGCGGTGAGCTTCAGCGGCGACTACGCACAGGTCCGGGACGGCTTCGCCGAGCACGGGCCGAACGTCCCCGGCAATCAACGCGTGATGGACAACGGCCTGTTCAACATGGCGCTGAAGTTCACCGGTATCCGCGAGGAGCTGGAGGCCGGCCGGAAGGCACGGGACACCGGAGACCTCGCGCAGACCGTCGGCTGGACGGTGGGCAAGGGCGACAGGGAGCGCGCCGCCACCCTGCTCGACTCCTCCCAGGGCAGCGCCGCCGTGGACAGCCTGATCTACGGCAACCGGATGTCGTGCTACCCGGACGGTGTCAACGGTCCGCAGGGCTGCGGCACCGATGACAGCGCGGTGCGGGAGTCGCTCTCGTACATCACGGACTACGTGAAAACCCACCCGGACACCCGCCGCATGGCCACCCCGAAGGACATCCCCTTCGGCAGCTGAGGCTCTCCTTGGGCTACTGAAGGGCCTGTTCGCGAAGGGCGTGGATGAGTGTGGTGACGTGAGGGCGGTCGCTGCGGTTGATGGCGGCCACGCCGATGTGCCGGATCGGTGTCGGCGACTTGATCGGGACGGTGCACAGGCCCGGGATCGTCGGGGTGAGCGCGATCGAGGGGATCAGCGAGATTCCCATGCCCGCGGCGACGAGCGAGCGGGCGAAGAAGTAGTCGGTGGTGGTTCCGCGCACCTGGGGATCGAAGCCGGCGCGCTCGGCGTAACGGCGCAGGTACGCCTCGGTCTTCAGGCAGCCGAGCACCCAGGGTTCGGCCGCCAGCTCGGCGAGGTCGAGCGCGTCGCGGTCGGCGAGCCGATGCCCTTGCGGCAGCACCACGTGCAGGGGGTCGGCCAGCAGCGGCGTCCACTCCAGGCTGGAGCCGGGGCCGGCCGGCAGCGGGCCGTCGAAGTGGTAGGCCAGGGCGAGGTCCACGGCGCCCTGGCGGACCAGCGGCAAGGTGTCCTCGGGTTCGCCCTCCCTGACGTGCAGCACGGTGCGGGGGTGGGCTGCCATGAGCCGGGTGATCGCGGCGGGCAGCAGGAGCCTGCCGCCGCTGGTGAAGGTGGCCAGGGTGAGTTGGGCACGGCCGGTGCCGAGCTGGGCGACCTGCTGTTGGGCGTGCTGGAGTTCCGCGGCGACGGATTCGGCGGCGCCCACCATGATCCGGCCGGCCTCGGTGAGGGTGACGCCGCGGGTGCTGCGGGCCACGACCTGGGCGCCGAGGCTGCGCTCCAGGGCGGCCACCTGCTGGGAGACGGCCGAGGGGGTCAGGAGCAGGGCCGTGGCCGCCTGGTTGAAGCTGCCGTGCTCCGCCACCGCCCGCAGAACGCGGAGCCGCTGCACATCGATCAACAGTTTTCCTTAATGCGTAGCCAGTAAGTCGGCACTTCTGTCGATGACGATAGGTCTCCAGGATGGGGGCATGCAAAGGATCTGCGTCATCGGCGGAAGCCGTTACTTCGGAAAGCTCCTGGTGCGGCGGCTGCAGGCCGCGGGCCACCAGGTCACTGTGATCAACCGCGGCTCCACCCCGCCGCCCCCCGGCGTCGAGCACCTGGTCGTCGACCGGGACGTCGAGGCGGCCCTGACGGCCGCGCTCGCCTCCCGCACCTTCGACGTCGTGGTGGACCAGGTCTGCTACACCCCGGTGCAGGCCGCCATCGCCGCCCGCGCCTTCGCCGGCCGCACCCGGCGCTACGTCATGACCTCCACGATCGAGGTCTACGACCCCGCGACCGCCGCGCTGCCGACCGTGCCTCCCGGCACACCGGTGACGGAGGACACCGTGGACCCGGCCAGCTGGCGGGTGGCCATGGACCTGCCCTGGCACGACGACGCGTACCTGGAGGCGCACTACGCCGAGGGCAAGCGCCAGGCCGAAGCCGTCCTCGCCCGCGCCGCCGGCTTTGAGTTCACCAGTGTGCGCAGCGCCCACGTGCTCGGCGGGGGAGCGATGGAGTTCACCGGCCGGCTGGCGCACTACGCCGGGCGCATCACCAGGGGCGAGGAGATCACTGTGCACGCGAAGGCCCTGCCCACGGTCTTCATCCACTACCAGGAGCTGGCCGACCTGCTGCGGTGGGCGACCATGGCCGACTTCACCGGCCCGGTCAACGCCTGCTCCGACGGGCCGCTCGACGTGCACGACCTCGCCGCGATCATCGCCACGCAGGCCGGCCGGGAGCCCGTCTACCGCACCGTCCCAGCGGGCGGCGAGGCTTCGGCGTTCTCCTTCGACCGCCACTACGCCATGAGCAACGCCCGCGCGAAGGAGCTGGGCTTCTCCTTCGCCCACACCACCGACTGGCTGCCCGGCGCCGTCGCCGAGACCCTCACCGCCGCGCCGTCACCCACCGCCTGAGGAAGCGAGCCCCCGTGCAGTACCGCACCCTTGCCCACACCGCCGTCAGCGCCATCGGCCTGGGCGCCATGCCCCTGTCCATCGAGCACCGCCCGGACGAGACGCGGGCCATCGCCACCGTCCATGCCGCCCTCGACGCAGGCATCACGCTCATCGACACCGCCGACAGCTATCACTGGTACGCCGACGAGGCGGGCCACAACGAGCTGCTGATCGCCCGCGCCCTGGCCCGCTACGGCGGCGACACCTCGGGCGTCCTGGTGGCCACCAAGGGCGGCCGCGGCCGCCCCGGGGACGGCAGTTGGACCGTCAACGCCACCCCCGCCCACCTCAGACAAGCCGCCGAGGCATCCGCCAAGCGCCTGGGCGTCGACGCGATCGGCCTGTACCAGCTGCACAAGCCCGACCCGGCCGTGCCCTGGACGGAGTCCGTCGGCGCGCTGCGCGAGCTGCTCGATGCCGGCACGATCCGCGCCGCGGGAATCTCCAACGTCACCACCGACCAGATCCGCCAGGCGCACCAGATCCTCGGCGACGGACTCGTCAGCGTGCAGAACCAGTACTCGCCCGCCGTCCGCGCCAGCGAGCCCGAGCTGCGCCTGAGCACCCGACTGGGGCTGGCCTTTCTGCCCTGGAGCCCCCTCGGTGGCATCTCCCGCAGCTCCCTGGACGGCCCCTTTGGCCCCGCCTCCACCGGCACCGCCTTCCACCACATCGCGGCCGAGCACGGCGTCAGCCCGCAGCAGATCGCCCTGGCGTGGCTGCTCGCCCGCTCCCCGGCAGTGATCCCCGTACCGGGATCCAGCCGCCCGACCTCCATCACCGACTCGGCCAAGGCGGCAGAGCTCACGCTGAGCACCGCGGAGCTGGCGCGGCTCGAAGACGCCCTGCCGGACTGAGTCGGGGCGGGGCGCGGCGCGGCACGGTTCTCTCGCCGCGTCGGCCGAGTTCGGGAAACTCCCGGCCACGAAGGGGCGAGCGAACCCGTGTGCCAGGATGTGAAGCGTGTCGTACACCCAGTTCACCAGCCCGTTCGTCGGCCGGGAAGACGAACTCGACCGTCTCGCTGATGTCCTGGAGCGTGCCCGCGCCGGCGAGGCCCGCGCGGTCCTCGTCGCCGGGGACGCCGGCGTCGGCAAGACACGGGTACTGGATGAGCTCGCCGGACGAGCCGTCGCGGCCGGGACGACCGTGCTCACCGGCCACTGCGTCGACCTCGGCGACGTGGGACTGCCGTATCTGCCGTTCACCGAGATCCTCGGCGCGCTGGCCGCCGACGAGCGGTTCGCCCCGGTCCTCGGCGGCCATCCGGTGACGGAACGGATGCTCGGTGGCGGTACGGACGCCGCGGGGGACGTGAACAGGCGCCTGCGGCTCTTCGAGGACGTGGCCGCCCTGCTGGTCGAACTGGCGGACATCGCCCCGCTGTTGCTGATCCTGGAGGATCTGCACTGGGCCGACCAGTCCTCCCGGGACCTGCTGCGGTTCCTGCTCAGCCGCAGTGTCCTGCAGCGGCCGACCGGCGGCTCGCACGACCACCGGCTCGCGGTGGTCGCCTCGTACCGGGCGGACGACCTGCACCGCCGCCACCCCCTGCGCCCCCTGCTGGCCGAGCTGGTGCGGCTGCCCGCGGTGGAGCGGCTGGAACTGCAACCGCTGCCCGACGCGGATGTGGCCCGGCTGGTGCGCTCCCTGCCGGATCACCCTCTGCCGGACGCCGCCGTCCACCGGATCGTCGAGCGCGCCGAGGGCAACGCCTTCTACGCGGAGGAATTGGTCGCCGCCACCGACGCCCCGGCCGACAGCGTGCCCAGCGGCCTGGCCGACGTCCTGCTCATCCGGTTCGAGCAGCTTTCCGACACCGCCCAGCAGGTGCTGCGCACCGCGGCCGTCGCCGGGCGACGCGTCGGTCACGATCTGCTGCGGGACGCCGTCGAGCTGCCCCCGGCAGAGCTGGAGGCGGTGCTGCGCGAGGCCGCGGGGCGGCAGCTGCTCGTCCCCGGCGACGGTGACACGTATGCGTTCCGCCACGCGCTCGCGCGGGAGGCGGTCTACGCCGATCTCCTGCCGGGTGAACGGGCCCGGCTGCACGGCGTGTTCGCCCGCCTGCTCGCCGGGCAGGGCTGCCGGCCCGCCGGCGCGGCCGAGCGCGCCCACCACTACCGCGAGAGCCACGACCTGCCCGCGGCGCTCGCCGCCTCCTTGGAGGCCGCCGACCACGCCCAGCGCGTCGGGGCGCCCGCCGAGGAACTGCGGCACGTCGAGGCCGCCCTCGACCTCTGGTCGGCGGTCGAGGCCTCCGGCCGGCCCGCCGGGACCGACGCCGTGACGCTCACGCTGCGTGCCTCGGCGGCGGCCGCCCATGCCGGGGAACTGCACCGCGCCGTCTCCCTCACCCGGTCCGCGCTCGCCGGGCTCGGCCAGGACGCCGACTTGGAGCTCGCCGCCCGAGTCCGCTACACGCTCGCCGGGAACCTGCTGACCGTCGACAACCTGCCGGCCGCCCTCGCCCACAGCCGAGAGGCCCTCGCTCTCATCCCCGCCGAGCCCCCTTCGACGACGTGGGTGTGGGCCGCGGCCACGTACGTGATGGCTTCCGTGATGGCCTCCATCCGCCAGGGCGCCGCGGGCGAGGACGCGCAACGGATCGGCCATCAGGCCCTGCGCGTGGCCGAGGAGTTGGGCGTCGACGACGCGCGGGCCGACCTCCTGATCTCCATGACGTTCCACACCCACAACAAGCGTCGCTCCCCGGAGGGCAGGAAACAGCTGCAAGAGGCCCGGGAGCTGGCGCGACGATCGGGCAACGCACCGGTGGAAATGCGCGCCTTGTTCAACCTGGCCGTCGGCTGCTTCGAATCCGGTGACCTGGAGGACTGCCTGCCGTGGGCCGCGGAGGGCCTGGAACGGGCCCGCCGTTCCGGACTGCTGTCCTCGCCCTATCCGCACGAGATGCGCTACCTGTGGCTGCTGGTGCAGTACACGCTCGGCAACTGGGACGAGTGCGCGCGCGGCGCGGCCGAGGCCGCGGCCCAGTCCGGCGCGGGCGACTACACCGCAGGGCCGGGGCTCTACGTGGCACTGGCGCGCGGTGATTTCACCGCTGTCGAGCGCGCCCGGGCACTGCTGGAGGGGCCGTTCGACTGGATCAACACGCTGGTCGCCGGCATCGTGCGGACCGATGCCGCGGCCCTGCGGGGAGACCCGGACGAGGCGGTGCGGTCGATGCGTCACACCCTCGAGTCCCTCACCAGCGAGGCGGGCACGGCACCCGACGTCACGGTCCGGCTCACCGTTCTCGCCCTGGCCGCACTCGCCGACTCGGCGGTCGAACTGCGCCTGCGCGGTGACGAGGAGGGGGCCAGGTGCCGAGCGGCCACCGCGACCGAACTCGTACAACAGGCGCGGGCTTCTGCCACGCGCGGCGAGGACGGCACACCACAGGGTCCGGAGGGGCAGGCGTGGTTGGCTCGTGCCGAAGCCGAATGGGTCCGAGCGGTGTCCGGGCCCGACGTGGCGGCCTGGGAGAAGGCGATGACCGCCTTCGCCTACGGCGACGCCTACGAACGCGCGCGGTGCCGACTGCGGCTGACCGAGGCCCTCCTGGCGGCCGACCGCCGCGAGGAGGCGGCCGCCGAGGCCGACGCGGTGCGCCAAGAGGCCGACCGGCTCGGCGCCACCCTCCTGCGGGAACGGCTGGACGCTCTGGTGCGTCGCGGCCGGCTGGCGGTCCCCGCCCAGGACCGCACCGCCGTGCTGACGGCCCGTGAGCAGGACGTGCTGCGGCTGCTCGCCCTCGGCCGCAGCAACCGGCAGATCGGCGAGGAACTGTTCATCAGCCCCAAGACGGCCAGCGTCCACGTCTCCAACATCCTCGCCAAGATGGGAGCGGCGAGTCGTACGGAGGCGGTGGGCGTCGCCTACCGGCAGGGCCTGATCGCCACGGAACCGACACCGTCGGATTGACCCGGAGTGCCGACGGGGACGACCTCGGGCCCGCGAAGAAACCGACGACCACGCGGCCGATCCGGGACCGCGGGGACGCCCTGGCCGCGCCGTACGGTCGTCGCCTGGTCGAGCACGGCCGGCTCGGCGGGCTCCAGCTCGGTGGTACGTCAGAAGTCGACGACTTTGTCCGGCATGTCGAGGGTGACCGACAGCCCTGGGGCAGGGGCGTCCTCCTCGGTGGCGGTGTGGTTGAGCAGGAGGCCGGCGAGCGGCCGTCCTGGTTCAAGTCGCGCCCCCGGTGCGAGCGGGGTCCTCGCGGCTGTCTTCGGGTCGGTCCGTTCGCTCCCGCAGGCAGAGCACGGCGCGGAGTGCCGAGGCGCTGTCGAGGAGGGCCGCGGATCGCGCGGTGATACTGGCGTCCCTGGCGGCCAGCACCGACTCGACGTCCCGCGACCGGTGGGCGTTGCGGAGTTGTGGCATGAGCGCCTGGAGCGGCGTGATGCGGTATCCGGCCTTGCGCAGCTGGTGCACGATCCGTGCGTCGCGCACCTGGGCCGGTGTGTAGCGTCGGGTTCCGCGCACGGGGTCGCGGTCGGGGACGACGAGGCCCTCCGCATGCCAGTGCCGCAACGTCGAGGGGCGTACATCGAGAGCGGTGGCGAGTTCGGAGATGCTCATCGCGTCCGAGGCGCGTACGTCGTCGATCGGCTCGCGGGAGATCGCGCGGGCGGCGTCCTTGGCCTGCCCCAGTTCGGCGCGCTCCTTGTCGAGTCGGGCATGCGCCGCGTCGAGAAGGGCCAGGGCCTGCGAGGCTGGGCACTGGTGGAAGGCCCGGACGATGTTCTTGGCCTCGACCGGCCCCGCCGCCGCGGCGAGGGCCCGGTAGGCCAGGGCGCACTGCAGATGCACCTCGCCGTAGGTCCGGTATCCCGTGGCCGTGCGTGCCGCGGGCGGGAGCACCCCGTCGCGTTCGAGGTTGCGGATCTGCTGGACGGAATACCCGACGCTGCGCGCGACATCAGCAGTGCGCATACCTGCTGATTTGAGACTTGTCATGTGGGAAACCCTATGCCGGAGCGGGTCTGCGTCCAGAAGTCTCCACAAGCACTTCAATGGAACGCTGGAGCGCATGACCAGTGAAGAGATCATCAGCTTCGTGGACGCCCTTGACGGCGTCCTGACCCTCAAGCCCGCACCCGGCGACGGCGCGCCGGAGATCAGCTGGGGCGACACCTTCTTCTACTACGCCCCCGACGGCGTCACGCCGACGGCGTCCCAGCCCTTCGCGACCGTCGTGACCAAGAACTACCCCGGTGACGAGTCGTCCCGCCTTGACCGGCCGGACGCCTTCCGTGTGAACATCGCCGCCGGCAAGGACGCGTTCATCCGGTGGACCGGGCACGCGCCGCGCGAACCGGCCTCCGCCGAGGTCGACCCCAGCGCCGCCGACACCGTGATCGCGCACCCCGTGTACGGCAGCCTGGGCTGGCTGGCCGTGGTGAACCCGGGCAAGCGCACGCAGGCCGCAACACATGAACTGCTGCGAGCCGCCCACCACCTTGCACGCTCACGCCACGAGCGACGCACTGAACCGACAGCATGATGAAGGAGCTACGGTCAGCGGCGGGAGCGGACCGAAGGCCCCTGGCACTCACTCCAGTCCGTCGTCGTCCTCGTCCAGCGCAGACGCATCCGGGTCGCGCAACGGCCGCAGGGCGCCGGCGGCCGGAGTCGAGGCGGTGTGCGCCGTGCCGTGGATGCCCGTCTCGACGCCGGGCATCGTGGCCCGCCAAAACCGCGGGTCGTCCAGGTCACGGAACCGGGTGCTGGAGTTGTAGCCGAGGATCTTGAACAGGCCGAACACCATGTCGGAGTACGAGGCGTTGTCGGTCGCCACCATCTCCGGCGTACGAGCGCTTCAGTCGCACCGGTTGCTTCCGCTGTAGCAGGGCGAGTATCCGGCGCTCGGGGTGGGCGCGGGGCCCGGGTGGGTGCGCTCGTACTCGTGCTGGGAAAACACGAACAGCACCGTGAGCGCCGCGACCGCGAGCAGTTGCAGCATCATCGTCCACGGGGCACGGGCCAGCGCCGCGAGCACGGCCAGCACGAGCGCGCCGATGAGCAAGTACTGCGTCCATGAGATACCGGCGCGCTGCGCCGCGTCGATCCTCGCCTGGTCGTCCTGCGCCGCCCATACCTCCATGCCGTGACCGAAACTCCCCGCCACGTGGACGACGACCTCAACCACCAACAGCAAAAGGCCCATGGAGACGTCCGCGCGCAGTGACGTCCTGCTCGACCAGGGCCATCTGCGTCGACGTCGAGGTTCCGTGAGAGCACATGTCATGGCCCCACCTTGCCGGGCCGGTGGCAGGGCGCGCATGAGTACGCGCACTCAGCCGGCCCGGTGGGGGAGGGCCGGGTCAGTTCTCGGTGGCCGGGCGAAGGACGACGGGCAGTTCCCGGTGTCCGTTGGAGATGAACGACTCCCCGGGACGCAGTGCGGATGCCGGGACGGCGAGGGCGAGGTCGGGGAAGCGGGTGAACAGCGCCCGCAGCGCAATCTCGGCCTCCATCCGGGCCAGCGCGGCGCCGAGGCAGACATGGACGCCGTGGCCGAAGGCGAGGTGGGTCTTGCTGGCCCGGGTCACGTTGAAGGAGTCGGCGCTCGGTCCGTGGAGGTCGGGGTGACGGCCCGCTGCCGCGTACGAGGCGAGGATCGCCTCGCCCTGACGGATCGTGAGTCCCTGCGGCAGCGCGATGTCCTCGACCGCGAACCGCATCGGCAGGTGCGCGACGGGCGCCTCGTAGCGCAGCGTCTCTTCGACGACGTCTGTCCACGGACTCTTGCCCTCGCGGACCAGGGCGAGCTGGTCGGGATGGGTGAGCAGCGCGGCGATGGCCTGGTCAAGGAGGTTGACGGTGGTCTCGTAGCCCGCGCTGATGACGAGGAGGAGCGTGTCCAGGAGCTCCTGCTCGGTCAGCGCGGAGCCGTCGTCGTCCCGGGTGGCGATGAGGACGGAGGTCATGTCCTCGCCGGGCTCGGCGCGCTTGGCCGCGACCAGGTCGGCCAGAATGCGGTAGACCTCCTGGGTGTTGGCGGCGGCCTGAGCGGGGCTGAGCGTGGTGTCGAAGACGCCGTCGACGGTACGGCGGAAGTCGGACTGGGAGTGCTCGGGAAGCCCCATGAGTTGGCTGATGACCCGGATCGGCAGCGGATAGGCGAACCGCTCGCGCAGATCGGTGGGTTCTCCGGCAGGGACGGTGGCCAGCTCGTCGAGCAGCGCGTGGGACATCTCCTCGATGCGCGGCTGCAGGGCCGCGATCCGGCGTGCGGTGAAAGCCGGGCTGACCAGCCGCCGCAGCCGCCGGTGGTCGCCGCCGAAAGCGGTGAACATGTTGTCGACGGCCACCCACAGCGCGAGCGGCCACGTGCCGACGATCTTGTCGGGGAACATCGGCCAGTGCCGCCGCGGATCCTTGGAGACCCGCGGGTCGGTGAGGAGCTCCTTGAGCAGGGCCGGGTCGGACACCGCCCACGCCTCGACGCCCAGGACATCGACGCGGGCCGCCGGCCCGCGCGAGCGCAGCTCGGCATCCTCGGCGTGCCGGTCGCTCCCGGCGGCATCCAGGACCAGGATCTGCGGCTGGTGCATACGAGAGCTCCTCGGGGCAGGGGGGACGAGCGGCAAGCCGTCTGCGGCCAACACGGGTACAGGACACCCTAGTTGGCCACCGGTGGGCCGGTGAAGAGCGCTTCGTGAGCGGTCAGGCCGAGGGGGCGCCCAGGAGCAGGCGGGACAGGCCGGTCAGTCCTTCCGTCAGCCGTGGGCGGGCGCGGAAGCAGGTGATTCTGAGTACGTCGTTGATCACGCCGAGTGCGCCGTGCACGGTCAACTGGGCGTCTGTGTGGTCCAGTTCGGGGCGTACGGCGGACAGGAGCTCGACCCACTCGGCCACGAAGTCGTGCTGGATGCGGCGGATCGTGTGGCGTTGGCCGTCGGACATCGCAGCCGACCCGTCCGCACGCGGCAAGCAGGCCAAGGTCATCGCGAACAAGCCCACCGGCCTCTGCGACGGCTGCTACCTGACCCCCGACAAGCGCATCCACGCTCCGCTGACCTACCCGGCCAGCGGTCCGTGCGCCGAGGAGTACTCCATCGGCGCGGACCCGCGACTGCGCGCCGGCGAGCCGCTGGCCGAGTCCACGCTCAAGTGCGCACTGAAACCGGTGGACTTCGCCGACTACCGGGTGCGCTTCACCAAGACCGAGAAGGCGCAGCTGCGCGTGGCCTTCCCCAAGGGCGTCTGCGACTACGCCCGACCGGGCACCGGCCAGATCGAGCGGCCCAGCACCTGGATCGACCACAGCCGCCGCTGACGCACCCGTCGGTGCTGCTCGGACCATATGCGCGGACTGCTCCGACCGGGTGGTCCGTGCATCCCCGCGCGGATCACGGGCAGGTGCGGGAAGCCCCCTGTCTGGAACCCCGAGCCGGGCGGGGGGCATTCCCGGCGTCGTTGCGCCACACGAGTGCTTGCCGGCCGGGGGCCCGCCCGAGCCGGGCGACGAGCGCAACCTGAGAACCGCGTGATCGTTCAGGTGGGCATGATGAGGAACGCAAAGCACGCCGTCGCTGCCCTGACCCTCGCGGCCGCAGCCCTCGCTGTGGCCGCCCCCGCGCACGCGGGCGAGGAATCCAGCCACGACGGCATCAACATCCCCGACAATCCCGGCGAGATCGTCGACGGGGTGCGCACGGGCCTTGATGTGGCGACAACGAGCTGGGAAACCGCAGCCCGGTCCCTCTGAGCGCCGAGCACGCGAGGGAGTTCCGGCCGTCGGGCCGGAACTCCCTCGTTCCGTCTCACCCCACCAGATCGGGCGAGCGCAGCATCTGCTGCGGAATGCCCCAGGCAGCGACGAGATCGGCGACGATCGGCCGGACCTTGCGGCACAGGTCGTTCACCTCACGGCGGATCGCCTTGGAACGCTGCACCGTCAACCGCCCGTGCTCCATGAACCAGGCGCGGTCCGCCTCGATGGTGGAGAGGGCGAACAGATCGCACAGCAGCCCCAGCGCGACCTTGTTGTCCCCGGCGGGCAGCTGACGCACCTTGTCGACGAACGCCTCGAGCACCAGCCGTTCGACGTGCGCGTGCGCCACCGCGATGACGTGGTCCTGCACCTGTGAGAAGACGACGCCGGGATGGGCTTTCTGATCCATCCCACGCTTGAGCCGCCGTGCCACACCGGCGAGCATGTGCTCCTCGCGGAAGCGCAGCATGGCGAGCTGGTACTCGGAATCGAGCAGACCCGCTTCCTGGTCCCACTCATCGCCCCCGGGCAGCAAGTCGCGCACCCGCTCGAGCAGTTTGTGGGCCGAGGTCTTCTCGATGACCGTCTCCACGGCGAGGTTCGTGACGTACCGGACCATGCCGAGCTGGTCCATGTTCTCGAACTCGCTCGCGTAATGGGTGAGCAACCCCTTGGCCACCAGCTGCAGCAGCACGTGGTTGTCGCCCTCGAACGTCGCGAAGACGTCGCTGTCGGCCTTCAGGGCGGCGAACCGGTTGACGGCGAGATATCCGGCGCCCCCGCACGCCTCGCGGCACTCCTGAATCGTCCGCGTGGCGTGCCAGGTGCCCAGCGCCTTGGTGCCCGCGGCCCGAGACTCCAGCTCACGCCGTGCCTGCTCGTCGCCCTTGAGCCCCGAGAAGACCTCGTGCAGCTGCGTGCGCATCACGTCCTGGGCGAAATGCAGCGCGTAGGTGCGCGCGACGAGCGGGAGCAGCCGGCGCTGGTGCATGCCGTAGTCGAGCAGCACCTGCTCCTCGGTGTCCGATGCCGCCTCGAACTGCCGTCGGCGAAGGGCGTACGTGATGGCGATCGCCAGGGCGACCTTGCTGGCGTTGATGGCACCGCCGGCGACGCTGACCCGCCCCTGCACCAGCGTGCCGAGCATGGTGAAGAAGCGGCGGCCGGGGTTGTCGATCGGGCTCTGGTAGACGCCCTCGGCAGTGACGTCGGCGAACTGGTTGAGCAGGGCCTCGCGCGGCACGCGTACGCCGTCGAACCAGATCCGGCCGTTGTCCACGCCGTTGAGACCCATCTTGCGCCCGTCGTCCTCGATCCGGACACCGGGGGCCACCTCACCGTCGACACGGATCGGTACGACGAACGCGTGCACCCCCTGGTGCTCGCCGCCCACCTCCAGCTGGGCGAAGACGACCGCCAGCTCGGCGTGGCGGGCCGCGTTGCCGATGTAGTCCTTGCGCGCCTGGTCGTCGCCGGTGGTGATGACGAACTCCTGGCTGCCGGCGTCGTACCGGGCCACCGTGCCGAGCGCCTGGACGTTGGAGCCGTGTCCGGTCTCGGTCATCGCGAAGCAGCCCATCAGCTTCCCGGTGATCAGATCCGGCAGATAGGCCTCGTGGTGGCGCTCGGTGCCCAGGTGCAGGATGGCGCCCCCGAAGAGTCCGAACTGCACGCCGACCTTCACCAGCACCGACAGATCGCCGAAGGCGAGTGTCTCGAACGCGGCGATCGATGCGCCGATGTCGCCGCCACCGCCGTACTCCTTCGGGAACCCCATGCCGGTCTGGCCCGTCGCCGCCATCTCGACGACGACCTCCCGCACACGTTCACGGAACGCGTCGAAGCCGAGCTGCTCCGCCTCGTCCAGTACGCCTGCGTACGTCGTCAGATTGGAGCGGACCAGGCTGCGGACCTCCGCGTATTCGCCGTCGAGCAGCTCGGCGAGAGCCTGGACGTCGATCGCGGGCTGTACGTAGCCGCTCGGGGGAGTGGCGCTGTCGGTGACCATGTCGCCCTGTTACCCGGCCGTAGGACGATCAAATCGGTCACTTGCTCCGACCGAGGCAACCCGACCGAGGCCACCCGACCGACGCCGAGGGAGGCCGGCCGCAGGCCAGGTATCGCCAGGTGGTGGGCCTTCACCGGTTGCGCAACTACGCTGGCTTCCACCACCGTCGCCCGTCCGACGTGGCCCGCGCCTTCCTCGACGACTCCGAACCGCTCGCCGGCCAAGGCTCCTGACCGGAGCCCACGGCCCATCGGCCCCGCCGCCCGTTCCCCTTCCGTCGACACGACGCACAGGAAAGTGACACACGATGATGTACGACCAGGCACGTGCTCAGCAGCCGCCGGACAAAGGCCGCAGCTCCACCGAACGCCGCGCCCCGGGCCAGGAGCCGTTTGTCCCGTCGGACGAACGAGACCGGCTCGCCCTGCGCCTCCAGGAAGCCCTCAACAACTTCACCGACAGCCCGCTCGAGGCGCTGGAAGAGGCCGAGAGCGTCTTCGATGAAGCCGCCGCCCAGCTGATGAGCGCTCTGGCGGAACGGCGGCGCGCGCTTCACGAGGGTCGGCAGGACCAGGACCCCGAAACGCATGCGAACGACCTGCGGCACGCCATGCGGCAGTACCGAGAGATGACCCAGCGGTTGCTGCGCACCTGAGCGGCCGCCGGCCAGGAGTACCGCGAAGCGGGGGCCGGCGTGCACAGCGCTGGTTCTGGGCTGGTTCTGCGCTATTTCTGGGCGCAGCTCTCTGCCACCTTCCGTAGGAGCCGGCCCACCTCCTTGTGGACGACGTGATGATGACCTCCCATCGGGACGTTGTCGGACCGGAAGAGCGAGGAGGCGTCCAGGTTCGTGTACGGCATCTCGCGCAGATCCTGCTCCTCCGCGTCGTTCCAGGTGATGGTGGGAGGGCCGTTGATGCCCTGGATGCCGTCGAAGCCCAACGCTCCCCACTTGCGGCTCATGGTGGCCAGCTCCGCCGAGTCGCCGACCATTTGAGCCGACAGCGGATACATCACGCCCAGATGCGTGTCGAGATGGGAGAACGTGCAGAGCAAGGGCCCGCTGACCAGGCGTCGCTGATCCCACAACGCGCCGTGTCCGGAGACCTGTTGAGGCAGGCTGTCGGCAAAGACGAAGTGGGACATCTCGGCCTGCAGAAGCGTCAGTGAGGCGAGCATGGCCGAATGCGACCCCGCTGATTCCAGGCCGCGCAGCGCGAACCCGGCCAGGCGGCCGCCCAGCCCGTGGCCGACCAGATGGATCCGCGTCTCGCTCGCGTCCGCCAGCGCAGCCAGGCAGGGCCCCAGTCCTGCCTGTCCCACCACTCCCGCCCGGCGGCGCAGCACATGGCGCACCACTTGGCGAAACAGTTCATGAGCCCCGCGCCACAGGTCCGCGGAATCCTGGCGGTCGCGGTCCTGCCCCACAGGGCCGCCGGCGGCAACCGTGCCGGTCTCGCTCACCCGGTGGCTGAGCGGCGTGGCCGGCCGGTGCCCCGCCACCCGGATCTCGGGAAGGGTGCCCGCCCGGGACACCGGGGTCTCGGAATCGCCGGTTCCGGCCTCGTGACGGGCGGGCTCGCCCGGCTTGTCGTCCACGGGGCCCGTCAAGTCACTCAGCGCGCCCGCGAACTCGCTGCACATCGTCTTCGTGTCCTCGAACAGCATCAGCGGGTCGGTCTGCGGCAGCACCTCGCCCTCGGTGTCGGCGGCGAATTCGGTCACCGGGTCCTGCAAGGGGGTCTCCGCAAGCCGACGCAGCGCCGACCCGAGGTCGTCGAACGCCCCCTCGTGCAGGGGCCGGTCGCTCAGCAACGCGGCGATCTCGGCCAACGGGGACGCGCTGTCGGGCAGATGCCGCACCAGATCGTCGCTCATCGCCCGGCTGATCCCGGGGAACGCATCACGTTCCCGCTGCGTCTCGTGTTCCGCGACACCCGGGATGCCCTCGTCCCTGAAACACAGCGACGGCCACCGCACCTGGAGACACCCCGCCGCGTCCGAGGCGTCTGCCCACGCGTCGGCGAGCATCTCGCGAAAGGCGTCGTCGGCGGCCTTGGCCACCGCCTCATCGTTCTGGGCTCCGTGTACCAGCACGTAGAGGTCCCGAATCCCACTGTCATGCACAGCCTCGTGCACTCTCTGCACCTCGGCTTGATCGAACTCTGCCCGGCGGCCGAAATGCAGAGCACCGAAGTCGTGAAACGCATTCTGTCGCGACATGACTCACTTCCGTAAGACGCCGCTCAGGCGGCTGTCGATGGGGCGGAGCGGGCGCTCTGGCATGCGGCACCGCCGTCGAGGGGTGCGGCCCGCCCGGCGAGGTAGCCCTGGTTCCCACGCTGGTGCGGAGCACGCGCGGTGTGGCACGGATGTACGCAGTTTCTACGCTGCTGATGTGCATCAGGAGCAGACGGACCCGGCGTGCTCACCGTGCGCGGGAAGGTCCCCCGGCATGCTCGACGGCGGGGACGCCGCCGGTCATGTGGTGAGCGCGGCGGCGAGCTGGGTCCGGGAGCGGATGCCGAGCTTGCGGTAGATGCGGCTCAGCACGGTCTCCACCGTCTTGACCGAGATGAACATCTGCTGGGCCGCTTCCTGGTTGGTCGCGCCGGTGCGCACGAGCTCGGCCAGGCGCAGCTCGTGCTCGGTCAGGCGCTGGGCCGTCGGCCCCGCCGAGCCGCTGGACGCGGCGGCCTGGCCCGACAGATGGGCCAGGTGATCGTTGGCCAGCGCGGTCCAGGGCCGCGCCTCGGCGTCCTCGAAGAGCACGCGGGCCCTCTCCCACGCGGTGCGCGCAGCCGCGGCACGCCGGCGGCGGCGCTCGACCCGGCCGCGCAGCAGCTGGGTGCGGCCCTCCTCGACCGGCAGGCCGAGCGAGGCGAAGACGCCTGCCGTGTCCGTCAGGAGCTCCGCGGCCTCTTCGACGGCGTCGGCGCCGTCGAGGTAGCGGCACAGGGCGCGGGCCCGGGTGAGCGCGGCGCGCAGAGCGGCGTGTGCGGGATGCGGGCCCACCCGCTCCTGCATGCGCTCCAGCAGGTCGCGGGCCTCGTCCGTGCGACCGCAGAGCGCGAACGCCTCCACCGCGTCGCCCTGCCAGCGCAGCACGGACGGATCGGCCGCCCCGGAGCGCGACTCCAGCTGCGCGACCTCTGCCAGAGTCGCAGCGGCCCGCTCGACACGACCGGTGTGCAAGAGCGCGGCGCCCAGGGCCCACAGCCCGCGTGTGGTGTGGAGCGCGTCCTGCTCCTCGCGAGAGGCCCGCACGCCGTGGGCGGCGTGACGCAGTGCCTGGGCGAAACTGCCGCCGCACGTCTCGGCCATGGCGGCGGTGTACCAGGCGGGACCGGGCGACAGACCGGCGGCCGCGGTGAGGTCGACGGCACGGGCCGACCACAGCAGGGCCTGACCGCACGCACCACGTCCCGCGTCGACCTCGGCGAGACTGCGCCACAGATCCACCAGGTCCTCCGGCTCCCCGCACTCCTGGGCCGCGGGCAGCAGTTGCAGCAGCAGAGCGCGGGCCTCGGGCAGGCGGGCGTCGAACACCGCGTGGCGGGCGGCGAGATACTGCGGGCTGTTGCGGATGCCCAGCCGCGTCGGCGGCACGGCCAGCGAAAGGGCGCGGTCCAAGGTGGCCGTGGCGGTGTCGAGACGGCCCAGGACGCGCTGCATCCGCGCGGTCATCGTCAGCGCGGCGGCCTCCAGCGGCACGGCGCGCGCCGCTCGGGCCAGGTCGGTGGCCGCCTGGGCGTGGTGCAGGGCACGGGCGAAGTCCTCGCCGGAGATGTTCGCCTGCACCGCGGCGCGCAGCTCGACGGCGGCGAGCAGCGCGGGGTCCTCGGCAGCGGTCCTGCGGGCGGTGGCGAGCAACGGCCGCGTACCGGCGGTGTCCTGGCCGTGTGCGTCCACGACGGACAGCAGAGCGTGCACCTGTTGTGCGGGCGTGCCGTGCTCCGCCACGATCCGGTCCGCCGCCAGGCGGGACAGAACGGCAGATCCCCCGGCCGCGGCTTCCCGCGCGGCCTCGGCGAGCCGGTCCAGACGCAGCCGGGGCCGGTCGGCGGGGGTCAGGCGCGCGGCGAGGAACAACAGCTCGGCCGCGCGCAGACGTTCACCCGCCGCGCGGGCCGCGGCCGCCGCATGCGCGGTGTCAGCGGCGACGGCCAGGTCCGGGAACTCCTGGGCCAGGGCGGTGTGCAGAGCGCGGGTGACGGGGCCGTGGCAGCAGGCGGCCAGGGCACGGTGGATCGCGGTGCGCCGCTCCCGGGTCACTGTGGCGGCCGCGGCGTCCGCCAGGGCCGTCGCGGCGAACCGGTACGGCAGGGCCACACCGGCCGGGAGGGGGCCCGAGCCGCCGTCCGCGGTGACAAGGCCCGCGTCGAGGGCGTGGGCGAGATGGTCTTCGGCACCGCGGCACCCACTGTGCCGCAGCAGGTCCGCGTCACACCCGCCGGCCAGCGCCGCGACCTGGAGCGTGCCGCGGACGTCGGCTGGAACGGAGGCGAGCCAGGCGGCGGCGAGGTCGCGCACCTGCCGCGGCGGCTCCGGCGGCCCGGTGCAGCCGTCCGCGTCAGCGGACCGCGCAGCGGCGGGGTGGAACCGGAACCACGCGTCGAGCAGACCCCTGTGGCCCCCGCAGTAGCGGTGGACGGGCGCCGCCCACCGAGCGGGCAGCCCCAGGCGCGCGCAGGCGGCGACGGTCTCGGTGAGACCGGAGGAGGGCACGGGCAGCACCGCCGGGTGGCCGCCGAGCAGCGCGGCCGCCGCCGCGGGGTGGCCACTGGTGCGTTCGGCTGCCACGGCGGTCAGCCGATCGGGACCCAAGGTGCGGACGGCATAGCCGATCAGTTCCGCGCTGGCGGGGTCCAGCCACTGCGCACCGTCGATCACGAGCAGGACCGGAGGCCCCTCGGCGAGCAGCCGGGTCAAGTCCAGACGCAGTCTCAGCGGATCGTCACCGGCGCCCGAGGGCCAGCCACCGCTCCACACACTGTCCCGCGCAACACTCCGCGCCCCTCCGGCCGCAGGCGCCTCCGCGATCTCCGCGCGTGCCATGGACCCTGGCAGCACTACGGCCGCCGGGAAGTCCGGTGACGCGACAGAGGGAGCGGGAGGCGCGCCGCCCGCACGGTCGGCGCCATCCTCAGGACCCTGCGGTCCACAGCGCCCCGTACCGGCTCCCGGCGTCCGCGCCGTACCGGCCCCCGGCATCCGCGCCGCAGTGAGCAGTTGCACCAGCGCCCCGTAGCGGACCTCCGCGTCGCCCTCCTGCGTACGCACCCGCAGACAGCGCCGCGCCACCCCGGCGTCCTGCACCCCTGACGCCTGCTCGGCCAGCGCGTCCAGCAGGGCGCTCTTGCCCGCACCCCACGGACCGCTGACCGCCAAGCGGCCGTGGCGCTCCAGCAGCGCGACGGCATCGCGGACCACGGCGGCCCAGCCGTCCTGCGCCGCCCACGCCTCGCCGTCCGCGCCCGTCCGTCCTTGCACACCGGGCACCGTAGGCGCCCGCCTGCCCCACCACAACGCCCGTGCACGGCCCGCGTCCCGGACGAGGGATCTCCCTGACACGCCCACCCTCCCGGCGAGCGCCGCCGTGCCCGGCCCGGCTCCCGGGTCGTGCGTGACAGGGGCCTTCCCGGATACCGCCGACGCCCCGACGCCAGGACGCTGTGGGCCGTTCGGGAGGCGCACCCACCGGTGCGCCCACACCCGCCCCGGACGCACCACACCGCTGGTGATGCTCCGTCACCGGCGACCCCTCCCCGAAAGGAACACCCCATGCGAGCCCTCTCCCAACGGCCGCTCCTGACCGGCCTCGTGGCCACGGTGGCGCTCACCGCCCTGGCCGCCCTGCCCGCCCACGCGGGCACCCCCGAAGCCCCGGCCCCCGGAACGACGGCCGAGACGCCGCTGCCCGAAGAACTCCGCGCCGCCCTGGCACGCGACCTCGGAATGAGCCGCGCGGGCGTGGCCGAGCGCCTGGCCGACGAGACCCGTGCCCAGCGCGCGGCGACCGCGATCCGCGCCACGGTCGGCGACCGGGCCACCGCCCTGTGGTTCGACGCGGCCGACGGCCGCCTCCACGCCGCCGTCACCACGCCCCGGGCCGCTGCGGCCGCGCGGGACGCCGGAGCGGTAGCGCACGAAGTGCGCCGTACACGCGCCGAGTTGGAGGCGGCGGCGCGGCAGGCCGGTGAGTGGAGCCGCGGGGTGCCCGGCGTGCGCTCATGGGGTCCGGACGCCCGCGCGGGACGGGTCGACGTGGTCGTCGACCCCACCGCGTCCACCGCGGCCACCCAGGCCCTGCGGGCCAAGCTCGCCTCCCTCGGCGGTCTCATACGGGTGGTCGAGTCCCGCGACGTACCCCGCCAGCAGGGCGGCGACGTGGTGGGCGGCGAGAAGTGGACACCCGGCAGCGAGTCACCCTGCTCGATCGGCTTCCCCGTGACGCGCACGAGTGGCGCGGGCAAGGCGTTCCTCACCGCCGGGCACTGCACGAACGACGTCGGCCAGCCCGCGTACGGCAAGGACGGCACGCGCGTGGGCACCTCGAACAAGAACGGGACCGGTTCGGTCAACGCCCGTGAGGGCGACATGGGCATCGTCGACGTCGACCAGGCGGGCTGGGCCCTGGCACCCAAGGTCGCGGGCTGGGGCGAGGGAGATGTCGCCGTGACGGGTTCGGCCGAAGCCGTCGTGGGCACGGCCGTGTGCCACTCGGGCCAGACGACCGGATACCGGTGCGGAGAGGTCACCAAGGTCAACCAGAGCGTCGACTACGGCAACGTGGTGATCGACGGGCTGTCCTACTCCAGCGCCTGTTCCGCAGGAGGCGACTCGGGCGGCAGCTACGTCACGCCGGCCGGGGGACGGGCCGTCGGCCTCCACTCCGGTGGCGGCAGCGCGACGTGCAGCGGCGGAAGCGGCGAGAAGTACACCATCTTCCAGCCGGTCAACGAAGCCCTCACCAAGTTCAACGCCCAGCTGGTGACGTCGAACCCGCAGCCCGGCGAGGTGACTGTGTCCGCGGTGTCCGCGCAGACCACCGTCACCGGCAGCCGGGTGGAGCTGCGCAACAGCGCGGAGGGCGGCACGGCCCCCTACACATGGAGCGCCACCGGCCTGCCCGCAGGGCTGTCCCTCGACGCCTCCACCGGCACCGTCTCGGGCAGCCCGACGGCCGCGGGCACCCACCAGGTGACGCTGACCGCGACGGACACGGCCGGAAAGAAGGGGTCCACATCCTTCGCGTGGACGGTGACGGCCCCCGGCACAGGCACACCCAAGCTCACCGATCCCGGCAGCCAGACCGGCTACGTGGGGAAGCCGATGAGCCTGCCGCTGAAGACCACCGGCGGCACGGCCCCGTACACCTTCACCGCGACGAACCTCCCGGCAGGACTGACCGTCCACCCGACCACGGGCCTGATCTCGGGCACCCCCACCAGCTGGGGATTTCGCAACGCGACGCTGACTGTCACGGACGCGACGGGCAAGAAGGCCTCCGTCGCCGTCACCTTCACGATCTGGTCCTGACCCGGTGAAACCGCCGCCCCCGGGCCACGACGGCCGGGGGCGGCGACCTGCCGCGAGTCGGGGGCTACTCCACGTTCCGCGCCAGAATCCCGAGCGTCGCGCGAAGGCCCGCCTCGGGGATGACGGGGAAGATGCCCGCCTCCCGGTAGCGTTCCTCGATCTCGCTCCAGTCGTAGTACGACGTGACCAGAGTGCCGCCCTCGCTCGCCTTGAGCCGGTAACCGTAGAGGTGCCGGATGGGAGGCTGCACCTGGCCGGAGATCGTCCATTCGATCAGGGCGTCCTGCTCGAACTCCGTGATGATCACGGTGACGTCGTACTTGCCCAGCGGGTAGTCGTTCAACGACTCACGGTCCATGTGGACGACGAATTCGTCGCCCGCCCCGCGCACCGCGTCTCCCTCGGCGGACTGGAGCATTCCTGAACTGTCGATCGCCACATGCCCGGCCGGATCGCACAACAAGGCAAAGATCTTCTCCGGGGCCGCGGCTATCTGACGCTGCACTTCGAATCGCTCTGTCGTCATGCGCGCCACCCTTTCACGATCACGAAACCCGTGACGAGCGGTTCCTGTCCGTGGGGCGCACGCCCTGCGGCTGCCCTGTCGCTCGCTCGCGCAGCAGAAGCACCGCGGTGACGGCCACGGCCACGGCGGTCGCGCCGTGGACCCCGAGCGCGGTGGCCGCGGAGCCACCACTGCTCAGGACGATCACCGTGTCCCCGGCGGGGACGAACGCCATCGCGAGGAACGCCCACCCCAGCGCCCTGCGTTGACCGGTGAACAGCAGGGCGAAGACGACGAGAGCCAACCCCAGGTCCCGCACGCCCTTCACGGCGAGGAACCCCGTGCCGTCCTGTTCCCTCCGGGGCCAGGACGGCAGGCCGAACCCGGACGCGGTGGCCTGCGGGTCGAGCAGATAACAGGCTCCGATGTACGCGATGAAGGCGCCGCCCAGGACGGCGAGACCGGTGGCGATGTGCTTGGTGTTCATGGCATGTCTCCAGAGGTGAGGGAGGTGACGGAGGCGAAGTGGCACGCGGCAGGGCGTCGGTCGGGGGATCAGGCGCGGGAGGCGCGCACCAGGCGGGTCCTGCGGCGGTAGAGGGGGCGGCCCACCGCGTGCCAGACCAGGCGCGCGGGCAGGGGCAGACCGGCGAGTACCGCGGCGCGTTCGGCCTGGTCGGCGTCCTCCAGGACGATGCCGAGGAAGAGGAGCAGCTTCGGCTTGGGCGTGCTCTCCAGGAAGTGGTCCCCCATCGCCTTCCACTCCCGCTGGGTCAGGTGGCGTGCGACAAGAGGAAGCAGCACCCGCTCCTCCTCGTCCAGATGCTCCACCAGGGCCGCGCGGTGCTCGCTGAGCGCCGCCACGAGTGCGTCGCGCTCCTGCTCGCCGCCCGTGGACTCCCAGGCGGGCAGAGTGGCTTCGGCAGCAGTGAGGGTCTGTGCGATCCGCTCGTGCTGGATGTCCATGCGCAGCACGGCGTCCGCTTCGAGATCGACCTTGGCCAGGAGCGCAGGCCACAGGTGCAGGTCCTCGCCGTGATGGTGGTTGTGCAGTCCCAGGCGGTAGTCGCGGAAGTGGCCCGCGAGGACGGTGGCACGCGCGGTGTCGCCGGGCGGTACGGCCGCGATCAGCTCCACCAAC
This sequence comes from Streptomyces sp. NPDC054047, assembly GCF_055585065.1. Taxonomy (NCBI): domain Bacteria; kingdom Bacillati; phylum Actinomycetota; class Actinomycetes; order Kitasatosporales; family Streptomycetaceae; genus Streptomyces; species Streptomyces sp. NPDC054047. The sequence goes on from NZ_JBVJKV010000004.1 coordinate 163,401, forward strand.
AGGCGTGCCTCGCGGCGCAGTCCGCGGTGGATGATGACCATCTCCCGGGTGTCGGGGCGTTCTTCGTCCGCTGTCCGTGTGTTCGGCTTGGTGTTCATGTGAGGAGACTGGCCCGGGGCTCCTGGAAGGCACTTGGAAGCGACTTGGAGGATGAGGCCGGGACACGAAGGCGGGGTTGCGGTGGCCGAACATTCGCCGCGGGAACCGGACTTGGACGATCTTCCTGCGGCTAGGCTCTACCGACATGGTCTGCGTACGCGTGCTCGGCTCGTTCACGGCCGAGCGGGACGGTGAGCCCGTGCCGCTCGGCGGCCGCCGCCAGCGCACACTTCTCGCGCTGCTCGTCGCCGCCCGCGGCCAGGTGGTCCCTCTGGACCGGATCGTCGAGGACCTCTGGCAGGGACGGCCGCCCGCCCAGGCCATCACCTCCCTCCAGGCGTACGTCTCCAATCTGCGCCGCCTCCTCGAACCGGGCAGGGCGCCGCGCACCCCGGCCAAGCTCCTGATCAGCGCCCCGCCCGGCTATGCGCTGCGGCTGCCCGACGGCGCGGTGGACGCCTGGCGGTTCGAGAGGCTGCTGCGCGAAGGGCGGGACCTGCTGACCGCGCGGCCCGTCGCGGCGCGGGACCTCCTGCGCGAGGCTCTGGCGCTGTGGCAGGGACCCGCCTACGCCGAGGTGGCCGACGAGCCGTGGGCCGGGCCCGAGGTCGTCCGCCTGGACGAGCTGCGCCTGGTCGCCCGCGAGCTGCACATCGCCGCCCAACTGCGCTGCCCCGACCCAGCCGGGGCGGCCGTCCCCGAGGCCGAACTCCTCACCCGGCAGGCGCCGTTGCGCGAGGAAGGCTGGCGGCTGCACGCCCTCGCGCTGTGGGCCGACGGCCGTCAGGCCGACGCGCTGGCCACACTGCGTCGCGCCCGGTCCACCCTCGCCGAGGAGGTCGGCATCGACCCCGGCCCGGCCCTGACCGCACTCGAACAGGCCCTGCTGTCCCAGGACCTGAACGCGTTGCGTGAGGCGACCGGCGCCCCGACGCAGGGGGACGACACGCTCGCGCAGCCGCAGCCGCAGCCGCAGCCGCAGCAGGACGCGGTGGAGGGGTCGGTAGGAGCCCTGACCGCCTTCGACACGCAGGGCGATGGCCTTGGCTTCACCCCCTTCCTCGGCCGTGACGCCGAGCTCACTCTCCTGGCAGGCGCCGCGCGCCAAGCCGGCACCCAAGGTCCGTCGATCGCCCTGGTCACGGGCGAGGCGGGGCTGGGCAAGACCGCGCTTCTGGAGCAGTTCGGCCGACGACTTCGGGGCGAGGGGTGGCTCGTCGCGGCGGGTACTGCCACCGACGCCGAGGGAGCGCCGCCCGCCTGGGCCTGGACGCAGGCCCTACAGGCGGTCGCCGAAGTGCTGCCGCCCCCGCCGGACACGGCCGACGTTCTCGCGCCGCTGCTCTCCGAGCGGGCGTCCGCCGCCGCACCGGGCGCGGACGCCGCGGCGGGACGGTTCCGGCTGCGCAGGGCCGTGTGGGCGTGGCTCGCGGCGGCGGCGCGTCAGCGGCCGGTGGCTGTCCTTCTCGACGACCTGCACTGGGCGGACGCCCAGACCCTCGCACTGCTCAGCGGCATGGGTGAACTGCCTGGCGGGACACGGCTGTTGGCGGTCGGCGCCTACCGTCCGGATGAGACGGAGGGGCCCCTGGGGGAGACGCTCGCCGCTCTCGCCCGGCAGGCCCCGCTCCGGGTGCCGCTGCAAGGCCTCGGCGATGGCGCTGTCGCCGAGCTGGTCGGCGCCGTGTGCGGGGCCGAGGTGGACACCCCGACGGTGGCCGCGCTCGCCGAGCGCACGGCGGGCAACCCCTTCTACCTCCGCGAGAGCGCCCGGCTCCTGGCGAGCGAAGGGGCCCTGGTGGCCCTCGGTGAAGTGCCGGAGGGCGTACGCGACGTCCTGCGCCGCAGGCTGGGACGGCTTCCCGACGCGACGGTCGCCGTGCTGCGCATCGCCGCGGTCGCCGGGCGCGAGGCCGACGTCGAAGTGCTCACCGGGGCGGCCGACAGCGGCGAGGACACGGTCCTCGACGCGCTGGAGAGCGGCCTGATCGCCGGGCTGCTCACCGAACCCGCCCCAGGGCACGTGCGGTTCGTGCACGCCCTGGTCCGCGACACCCTCCTGGCCGACCTGAGCCGGTTGCGCGCCACCCGTACGCACGGGCGGATCGCGGCGAGCATGGAGCGCCTGGGCCGCGACGACGTGTCGGCACTGGCCCACCACTATGCGCACGCCGCCTCGACGGCGACGGCGGCGAAGGCCGTCCATTACTGCGTGCGGGCCGCCGCCCTGGCGGAGTCCCGCTACGCCCACGACACCGCGGCCGACCTGCTCGGCCAGGCCCTGGAACGCTTCGAGCACACACCGGCCGACACGTACGAGGACCGTGACGCCGAGCGGATCGACCTGCTCGGCAGGCTGCTGCGCGCCCAGGTGCGGGCGGGAGCGATCACGGCCGCCCGTGCCACGCGCCAGGAGGCCATCGACCGGGCGGCCGCCGCGACCCGTGACGACCTGCTGATCCGCGCGTTCACGGCATGGACGGAGCCGACGCCCTGGCAGACCCGGCGCTATGGCACCGTCGACGAACCCCTCGTGGCGGCCCTGGAGCGGCTGCTGACCCGGCCCGGCCTCGAACCGGCCGTACGCTGCCGCCTGTTGGACGCCTACTCGGCGGAGCTCTCCAACACGCAGGATGCGCGCGTGCGCGCCGCGGCCGGTGAGGCGCTCACCTTGGCCAGGGGCCTTGGCGATCCCGCCCTGGAGGCGCTGGCGCTCGCGACGCTCGCCCGCGAGCTCGACGTCGACCGCGAGACACGTCAGGTCGCCGACCTGAGCGCCGAACTCCACCGGCTCGGCACCGCGCACGATCTGCCGATCCACAGCTGGTTCGGGCTCTTCCAACAGGCCGGGGCCGCAGCCGTCGAGGGGGATGTCGCGGCGACCCGCCGTCTCGCCGAGCAATCCCTCAGCCTCGCCCGCGCCTACCGGATGCCGGGCCCGCTCGCCGTCAGCGAATGCGCCCTGGCCACGCTCGCTCTCATCGAGGGGCGCTACGACGACGCCGAACGGCTCTACACCCGGGCGAGCGTACAGATGGCGGCGCAGGGATCGCCGCACGCCGACGGATACCTGGTCATCGCGGTCGCCGCCGTCAGACTGGCCCAAGGGCGCCTTGCCGCATTCGTGCCCCGGGCCCGCGAGGTCTTCCGCGACTACGGCCCGCTCGTCGCCGACGTCCTCGCCGCGGCCCTGGCCGATGCCGGACAGCACGAGGAGGCAGGCCGGGTCCTCGCCGAAGCCGCGCCCCTTCGCCCGGACTTCTTCTTCACCGCCTTCGCGACGTTCCGGGTCCGTACGATGGCCGCGCTGGGCCTGCGGGAAGGCGCCGAGGAGTTGTACGCCGCCTTGTCGCCGTACCGGGACGCCCCGCCCCTCACCGCGGGCTTCACCGTGGCCATTCCGCCCGTCGCCCACGCCCTCGGCCACCTGGCCCGCCTCCTGAACAGGGACCGGGACGCCGCCGCGGACTTCGCCCACGCGAACACGATCGCCGAGCGGTGGAACAGCCCCTTGGGCCGCACGAGTTGACCGTCGGGCACGAGGAGCCGGCTAGGGGCAGCTCTCCTCGAACTTGACCGCCGCGAGCGTCACCGGCTGCCCCTTCAACGAGGCCCCGGCGGACGGCTCCTGTGAGCAGACCTTCCAATTCGACTCCATCAGTACCCAGCGGTCGTCCGGCAGCGCATCCTCCACCGTGACGGACGTACCCGAATCGAGTGCGGCGCGGGCCGCCTTCACCGACTTGCCCGCGAAGTTCGGCATCTTGCCGCCCTTGGAGGCGGGCGGCTTCTCGTCCTTCGCCGGACAGTCCTCCTCCAGCTTCACCGCGCCGAGGTCGAGCTTGGTGTCCGTCGGCTTCGAAGCGCCCGCCTTCACGTTCTGGCTGCACACCTTCCAGTTTCGGTCGAACGCCTGCATCCGGTCCCGGCCGAGCGCGTCGTGCGAAGCGAGCCCGTAGAAGCCGGACTCCTGCGCCTTGTCCTGCGCGGATTGCAGGCCCATACCCACGAAGTTGGGCACAGTCGCGCTCTTGTCCTCATCGGATGCCGGCTTGTCGTCCTTGGTCGGCTTGTTCGCCGGCTTGTCGGCCTTGGCGGGCTCCGCCGCGGCGGTCTCTGTGACCGTGACGGCGGGCTGAGGCCCGGTCTCACCTGCGGTGCTCGTCTTCTCCTGGCTGCTGCTGCCGGAAGAGCCGATGCCGATACCGAAGAAGAAGATGAGGAGCGCACCCGGGATCATGATCCGTTTGCGTGCCCATCGGGGTCTGCCGGACGGCTGCGGCTGAAAGGGCCCCGGGAAGGGCGGCTGGGCAGGCTGCTGGTTGTCCGACACGCGTCCCCCATGGGTCAGTTGGTGCCAGATGACCGTAAGTGGTGAGACGCCCCGGAAAGCCAGCTCCAGGAAGTGAGTGACGCAACTGTTACGAAGAGTGAAAGTGCCGGTTGTGTCCGGGACATGCAACGCAGAGGGTGCGTCGCGTTGACCCCGCCGTGACGTTTCACCCTCAACGCCGTTGACCCACGCGTGACGTACACGCTGGGGTTCGAGGGCGGGCCCTTCGACGGGCAGACCTACCGGGGTCCGGATCCACTGCCGACATGGATGGTGCGCTCCGACGCCGTGTACGAGCTCACCGCGGGCGGCATCGCCCCGCACGATCCGCACTGGCGCTATTGCTGGCGACCTGGGCGGGCGTGGGAGTAGCGGATCGTTCCCGCCTGCCGTTGATGTACCGCCAGGGTGAACGCCCTGCTGTGGCGCGGTCGGTGGCGGCCGGGTCGGCAACCGGCAACCTCCGAAGTTCGGGTCGTCCTTAGCGACTTCGCCCTGACCAACTGCGCCATCGCCGGCCTCGGGACCGACTCGACGAACCCCGGGGCGGTCCACGAAAGGCATGCGTAGGCTGCGCTCCATGGTCATTCTGGAACCCGCCGGCACGGCTCTTGTCCTGGTCGATCTCATGCCCCGGATCATGGAGCTGTCGCTCGGCCCCCGTTCCGGCGCCGAGGCGCTGGATGCCGCCTGCGCTCTGGCCGAACGATTCCGGGCCGTCGGCGCGCCGGTGGTCGCCGTGAAGGTCGATCGGCCCCATGTTGCCGAGCAACCGCCAGGCAGCGAACTGCATGAGCGGGTAGCGGCCCTGGCGGACGAGTCAGTCGTCAAGGGCACCGTCGGCGCTTTCCACCGCACCGGCCTGCACGAAATCTTGCAGGAACGGAAGGTGTCCACCCTCGTCCTTGCCGGCATCGCCACCAACATGGGCGTCGAATCAACGGCCCGCGCGGCGTCCGACCACGGCTACGAATTGGTCTTCGCGGAGGACGCCATGACCGCTCTCACCTCGGCGGAGCACCAGGCGGCGATCACGCTGAACCTGCCCCGCTTCGGCCAGGTGGCGTCGAGCGCCGAACTCACGCTGAAGGCCGCCTCCTCGTCCTGACGCGTCCGGTCGCGCGGATGTCGGAAGGGATCGCGGTACACGGGCGCCAGAAACGTAAGCTGGCAGGTATGCGCACGCGCCCCACGCTGACCTGGGAGCCTACTGGCGGCCTGCTCCCGGCCTCGACCGATCTCACGGCTGTCGTCGAGGCGGTGCGCGCGGGCAACGTCGCGGTGCTGAGCGGGGCCGGGCTGTCCACCGAGTCGGGTATCCCGGACTACCGCGGAGAGCACGGCTCCCTGCGTCGGCACACTCCCATGACGTACCAGGAGTTCGTCGGCGCCGAGCAGGCCCGGCAGCGGTATTGGGCCCGTAGCCAGCTGGGATGGCGGGCCATGACGCGCGCCCGGCCGAACGCCGGTCACCGGGCCGTGACCGCCTTGGCCGAAGCAGGCCTGGTCACCGGCGTGATCACACAGAACGTCGACGGGCTTCAGCAGTCCGCCGGGGCCCGGGACGTCATCGAACTCCACGGGAGCCTGAGCCGGGTGGTGTGCCTGGCCTGTGGGCAGGGCAGCGCTCGCGGGGAGCTCGACCAACGGCTGCGTGCGGTCAACCCGGGGTTCGAGGCCGCCGCCGAGCGTTACCGTGCGGCGCGCGTCAATCCGGACGGTGACGTCGAACTGCCCGACGCGGCGGTTCGCGAATTCCAGGTGGTGGCGTGCGCGGCCTGTGGCCACGGGGTCCTCAAGCCGGACGTCGTCTTCTTCGGAGAGAACGTGCCTCCCGAGCGGGTCGCGGCGTGCCGCCGCCTTGTCGATGAGGCTGCCGTCCTGCTGGTGCTGGGCTCCTCCCTCACCGTCATGTCCGGGCTGCGGTTCGTGCGCCAGGCGGCGCAGGCCGGCACTCCGGTCCTGATCGTCAATCAAGGCCCGACCCGCGGGGACCGGTGGGCCACCCAGCGCGTGGAACTGCCCCTGGGGGAGGCGCTGCCCGCCCTGGTGGCGAGGGTGTCTCCCTGAGCGGGAACATCAGCTCCCTCCCTCGAAGGGGAGGGACTGCGCTCATGCCGCCATTCGGGTGCCGCGGCGCCAGACGGCACGGGTGTTGAGGGTGTCGCTGATGTTGCTGGTCGGGTCGCCGTCGACCAGCAGGAGGTCGGCGCGGAGCCCCTCGGCGATGCGGCCCCGGTCGCTGAGGCGGAAGCGGCGGGCCGTGGTCGCCGTGGCCGCGCGCAGGGCCCTTGCGGGTGTGAGGCCGGCCGCCACCAGGTATTGCAGCTCGTGGTGCAGGCTCGCTCCGTGTGCCAGGCCCCCGAAGAACGTCTCGGGCATGGAGACGTCGGTGCCGGCGAGCACGTCGACACCGGCAGCGTCCAGTGCGCGCACGGTGTCGTACACGTCGTGGAGCTTGCCCTGCGGGTAGCGGTCATAGCTGGAGCGCAGGGTCCGGTCCCAGTCGGCGTCGAGGCGTGCGGCGACCCGGGGGTCGTCGGCGAGTTCGCTGCCGGTGATCCCCATCATCGAGGCGTTGAGAGTGACGCAGGGGATGACGAACATGCCCGCGTCCTTGATCAGGCCGATGATCTCGGCGGTGTGCGGCTGGTCCATGAACACGTGGGTCAGGCCGTCGATGCCGGCTTCGGCGGCCGTCCTGGTGGCCTCCACGGTCAGCGCGTGGGCCACGGTCAGTGCGCCGTACTTCTTGGCTTCGGCGACGCCGGCGTGCACGGTGGCCCGGTCGAGCGCGGGCAGCCCGGGGTGTCCCTCTACGCTGCCGTCGTCGATCATGAACTTGATGAAGTCGGACCCCCGGGCGAGGAGCTGCGGCACGAAGGCGGCGGCCTCCTCGGGTGTGGTGGAGAACGGCATCAGGGGCATCACCGGGGGAAGGTCCCACTTGGGCCGAAACCCTTCGGGCATCAGCTCGCTCGGGTGGCCACCGGGCGGTGTGATGGCGAAGCCGGAGGAGCGCACGTCGGCCTGGGTGTCGTCGTCGGTGATGGCCCCCCGGTTCTCCCGGGTGTTCATCCCCTGCATCTCCAGTTCGGTCGTCACCCCGAACCGCAGGGCGAGCGCCAGGGAGCCCGGGGCGGAGTGGACGTGGGCGTCGATGAGTCCCGGCAGCAGTGTGGCGCCGCTGCCGTCGATGATCTCGCTGCCCTCGGGAGCGTCGCCGCCGACGCGGGCGATCCTCCCGCCGTCGATGACCACGGTCCGCACGCCGACCGCCTTCTCCCCGTCGAAGATCTGCGCGTTGGTGATCGCGGTGAGCGCCATGGCGGTCCGCCTCATTTCCTGGCTCGTTCAATATTTACATACCTGATGCTATGCACTTGTTGAATGGTATGCAAATGTGCTGGCCGGGCCTAGACTCGGCACATGAGCAGCACCTCCTCCTCCGAGCAGCCTCCCGACGACCGGACGCTGGATCAGATCGGCCCGGCGCTGTCCCGTCTGCGGCGACGCGCACCGGCATCGGGCAAGGACCTCTCCCGCAACCTCGTGCTCAACGTCATCGCCGACGCGCCGGGCGAGACGACCGTCGGTGGGCTCGCCGCCGAGATGGGGGTCGTGCAGCCGGTGGCCAGCCGGACCGTCGCCGCCTGCATAGCGGACGGGCTGCTGCGGCGGGCGGCATCCCAGTCCGACGGACGCCGCACCGTGCTCGAACTCACCGAGCACGGCGAGGCCGAACGCAACCGCTTCGCCGTCGAACAGCGAGAAGCGTTCCTGGAGATCACTGTCGCCTGGTCACCGGAGGAGCGGACCCAGTTCGCACGGCTCCTGACTCGATACGGAGCCGACGCCACCGCCTGGTCCAGGAAACAGACCCCAAGCCGCGATTGAACGAGCGCCCCGGGACCGAGCCACGGCCAGGAGTCCAGGCGTCGGCGGCGACTCCGTGCCGAACTCCGGGGGCAACGCGACAGGGTGCGACCGCCGCCATCTGCGGGCACACTTGAACGCATGGTTGTGCCAGCGGTGCATGTGGCGGACAACGGCTGAACTGAAGCGGGGTGCTCTCGCGGAACCCGGGGCGAACAATGTTCCGTACGCAGGCGGCCGACGACGGTGACGAGCTGCTTGCCAGGCTCGGAGCCCTCACTGCCCGGGCCCGGGAGCTCGCGGAGATGCAGCGCTCCCGGGTCGAGCTGGCAGTGGCGCTCCAGCGCGGCATGCTGCCCCATGATCTTCCCCAGCCTCCCGGCGTCCGGCTGGCCGTGGGATACATGCCCGCCACGCACGGGCTCAACGTCGGCGGAGACTGGTACGACGCCTTCACCATGCCCGACGGCCGTATCGGCCTGTCCATCGGCGACGTCCAGGGACACAACATCCAGGCCGCCGCGTTCATGGGGCAGGTCCGGGTCGGCCTGCGTGCGCTGGCCTCCGTCACGGGCGACCCAGGGGAACTGCTCGCGCGCACCAACGATCTCCTCGTCTCCCTGGGCGCGGACCTCTTCGCGACCTGCGCTTTCCTCCGGCTCGATCCGGCCACCGGCGTCCTGGAGTGCGCTCGGGCAGGCCACATCCCCCACATCTGGGCCACCGCCGACGGCCGGTCCGGTGTCGACGAAGGCGAATGCGGCCCCCCGCTCGGCGTACTCGAAGGCGCCGAGTACCCCGTGACGTGCCACCGGCTCACCACGGGAGGCGTCGTCGTGCTGCTGACCGACGGCGTGGTGGAAGGGCCGTCACTGAGCCTCGACGAAGGCCTGCAGCGGGTGACGCGCCTGGCCGAGATCACCACCGCTGCCGGACTGGGCATCAACGCCCTGGCAAGCGGTGTCATGCGGCTGGCGGACACGGTGGGACACGAGGACGATGCCGCCGTTCTCATCGTCGGCCATGACGGCGGCGTCCCGTAGCCGCGCTCACCGCACCCCGCAAGAGGCAAGCTCAGCGGCGTTCGCATGGCCGAAATGGCCGGAGCGGTGTCTGATGACTGCTGTGTTGGTGACTCGGCGGTCCCGGCTGTCCTGGGAGGCAGTACTCAAGGCACTGGCCGTGGCCGTCTGCTACTACGTAGCCGGGCGTCTGGGCCTGCTCGGCAGGCTCACCGTCGAAGGAGTGATCGTCACACCCATCTGGCCGCCCACCGGCGTTGCCCTCGCCGCCCTGCTCGTCTACGGCGTGTCGGTCTGGCCCGGGATCGCCGTCGGCTCGCTCCTCCTCATCGCCTCCCTCACCACCCCGCAGCTCACCACGCTGGTCACCGTGGCGGGCAATACCCTCGGCCCGGTCTGCGCCTATCTGCTGCTGCGACGGGCCGGATTCCGGGTCGGCATCTCCCGTCTGCGCGACGGACTGGCCCTGGTCTTCCTCGGCGGGCTCGGAGCCATGCTGATCAGTGCCACGGCGGGCGTCGGGCTACAGGTGGTGACCGGCGAACTGGCCACAGGGGAGTTCTGGTCCGTGTGGCTGGCCTGGTGGGTGGGCGACGCGATGGGGGTCCTGCTGGTCACCCCACTCCTGCTCGTGCTGCTGGGAGCCGCTGGACCCCTGCGCCTGAGGCGTTGGAAGGAGATGCTGTTCCTGGCTCTCGCGACCTTGATCGTCGTACCTCTGGCCGTGCTCGGCGAGTTGAGTCTGCTCTTCCTCGTCTTCCCACTGCTGATCTGGGTGGCGCTGCGCTTCCAGCTGGCAGGGAGCATGCTGTGCGCGCTGTTCGCCTCCGTGCTCACCACCTTCGAGGCGAGTACGCAGCAAGGAGCCTTCCTCCACCTGTCGGCCATCGAGGTCATGACCAAACTCCAGGCGTTCAACGGTGCCACCGCGCTGACGGCACTGTTGCTGTCCTCCATGGTCTCCGAACAGCGCGCCACCCGACGCTCGGTGCAGAGCGCCTGTCGAGAACTGGCGGAAGTCCTGGAGCACCTCGCCGCGGGGGAGACCCCGCCCGAACTGTCCGCCAGGCACACCCCTGACCTCCGCACCGACGACACACCGCCGGCGACGGACAGCGCCCGGGACGTCTGACGCGTTCCCTGGCCCATGGCCCGACGCGCGAACGGAAACACGAGACACTGTCGACGCCCTCGCTGTCGGAGATCTTCAGCAGCTCGCTCAGGCATGCCGCTTGGCCGGCTTCGTCGGCTCTCGGAGTCGGTCGGCCACCTCCGCGGACCGGATGAGCTCGAAGGTCGTGAACCGGCAAGTCGCCGGGTTGCTTCGGGCGGTCGAGTTCGGCGTGGTGGAAGTACAACCCGGCGTTGAGCCCGTGATGAGCGAAAGGTCGGGCCGGGGCCGTGACGCTGTGACCGCGGCGGCGGTGCGAGCGTCCTGACCGCCGCCTGTACTTACTGTCTCCGCGGCGCGCCGCCAGACGTGGAGTTGTTTGCTGGTCAGCGGCCGGGGTGGCCAGGCCAGTGCCCCGTTTGCCTGCTAACGCGCCACCCTCGCCGCGGCTGTCCGGCATGAGCCCGGGCCTCGTTCGGCCTGCTTGAGGGGGCGGATGGGGCGGGGGCGTGGTCGGCTCTGGTGGGACGCCGTGTCGTGGTTTGCCGCAGGACGGGCAGCGCATCTCGTGTTGCCTGTCGTGTGGCTGTGGGTCCGGTAGCCGAGGCTCCGGTATTGGCTCTGCCCTGTGTGGGCTTGTCCCCCTATGCGTCAGGAGTTCGGCCATGAAGCTTCGTCGTACGGCTGCCATGTCTCTGTCGGTTTCGGTTCTGGTGATCGGCGGTGGGCTGTTGAGCGCTCCGTCGGCCGCTGCTGCCGATCCCGGCCCGCCCGATGCGGCGGCCTGTGTGGGTCTGCTCAAGGACGCGGGTACCGCGGCCGCGGCTCATGCGGCGGCCAACGTCACCGCGGCGGCCTCCATGGCCGCCGCTCTGGTCATCGCGACCGACCCGGCCGCTGCCCAGGCCACGGCAGCGGAAGCCCTCAAGGCGCAGGCGACGGCCAATGACGCGGCCGCTGCCGCGCTCAAGACCGCAGCCGCCGCCGCGGGTTGTGTAGTGCCGGGCGTCCCGGCTCCCTGACGTTCCCGACCCGACCCGACTGGTCGGAACCCGTAGCTTCGCACTTCGAGTTGCGGGACCAAGAGGCCACCTCGCGTCGTTCCTCGGAACGAACACCGGGCCTGTGCCCGTCCCTTTCGGGGGACGGGCACAGGCCCGGTCACTTGTTGTGTGGGGCGCTCAGCCAGCGAGCCGGAGCGGGGACGGTCAGCCGACGCAACTGGGGACTGCGGGGGAACTGCTGGTGCAGTTGTTGGGGGTGTTGCTGCCGATGGGGGACGTAGTGACGGTCATGGTGCCGTTCAGGCGGTAGATGCCGCCCGCTGCGAGGAGGGCATGGTTGGCGCTGACGGGGGTGCTGGTCAGAGTGGTCGCGGTGGAGTCGACGGCGGCGATGCCGCCGCCCTGGGAGGCTGTGTTTGCCCCGTTGACGAAACTGCTGGTGGTCGTCAGCGTGCCGCGCAAACCGTTGTAGATGCCACCGCCTCGGCCGACGGAGGTGTTGCCTGACACGGTGCTGCCGGTGAGGGTCGCCGTCGCCCCTGTCGTGGGGGCGGCGATATCCGCATTGGCCAGTCCGCCGCCCTTGCCCAGAGCGGTGTTGCCGGTGAGCGCGCTGGCGGTGAGGGTCACCGCGCCGAAGTTGAGGATGCCGCCGCCGTTCGTGGCGGCCTTGCCGTTGTTGAGCGTGACGTTGCCCTTGAGGGTCAGGTTGCCGGTCCCTGCGACCTTGGCGATGCGGAAGGCGGGGGTGAGCAGTGCTGTCGAGCGGGTGATGATGTTGTTGTCGCCGGTCAGGGTGATGGCGGTGGTGATGACCGGAAGGCCGTTGGGTCCGTTGCCGTCGCTGCTATGGGGTGTGGTGAGGGTGTAGGTGCAGCCCGAGGTGAGAACCACGTTGCCGCCGCCGGCCGTGTTGGCGGCATTGATGGCGGTGATGAGTGCGGTTTCGTTGCAGGCCACGGCTGCATGAGCGGAGGTCGGGAGCAGAATGCTGCTGGCGGCGGCCAGGGCGACTGCCCCGGCAGTGACTGAGATGGTGCGGATGCGGCCCATGAGATCCCTCTCGGAGTGGGGTGATGCCTGTTCGCCTGACCCTTGTCAGGGAAGCGATGATTGGGGTTCTCCATGTCCCGTCGCCTGGAGTGTCCCGCCGAGACAGGGGGCTTGAGCGGTGCGTGAGCAGGGCGGGTAGAAGGAATCGCAGGTGGGCAGTGGTGCCCGCGTGCCCCCGCGCGGCGGGAGGGCTCGAGCGGCGCGGAGCTCGAACTCCGGGATCAAGCGCGGAAGGGCGGGGCGTCCGGCGGCTCCTTGCACTCGATAGTCATTACTGCAGGACCGGCCAGGCCTGGTGGCGGGCAGGGCTGCCCGTGCGACGCGCCTCGGGCGGCGATGGGGCCGGCATGGAAAGCGGCCGGAGCCGAGTCAGCCGTGGGCCCTTAGGTGGTCGACGCGGTGGCCCGCGCCGACCACCTGACACCAACTGCCCGCGGCCAGAGCCCATTTGCCGCTCATGCGGTTCCTGCGCGACTGAACAGTCCCCAAGGCACGTTCGACCAGTACGGTTGCCCTACTCGCCGACCCCGCATCGTGCGCCGCAGCCACCGCCGCCGCCAAGCATGTGCCTCCGTCCCCGCCTAAAGTTGCGTCGGGGCCGCGACGCAGTGAGCAGTCTGAGGGCGCGTCAGCGCGCAATTCAGATGCTCGCCGCGGAGCCGGTGGCTAGGGTGATGACTGTTCAGGTGCGCAGGCTGCGGCTACTTCTCCTGTCAAGAGAGCAACGCGGGTTCGAATCCCGTCGCCGGCCCTGGCCGGTGTCGTCCAGCGGCCAAGGACGCTTACGTCGCCGCCGCCGAGTCTGATCTCTGAACAACCGACGTGAGCCGCCCGCCCGGGGAAACCGGGCGGGCGGCTCGCGTCGTGTCGGCCACACGCCCGGCGCCGACGCCGCCTTCAAGGAGCGAGCACTCGTGCCGCTCACGTACCTTGTGCGTCATGAACCGTTGGGAAGAGTTGACTGGTGGGACGTCCGGAGAGGACTACGCCGCCCGGTTCGCGACCCTGGCCGGAAGCGGCAAGGACATGCACGGTGAGGCGCAGTTCTGCGCCGCGCTGGTGCCCGCCGGGGCGCGGGTGCTGGATGCCGGGTGCGGTACCGGCCGGGTCATGATCCGGTTGGCTGAGCTCGGGTACGACTGTGTCGGGGTCGATCTCGATGCGTCCATGCTGGCCGTGGCGCGCAGGCAGGCTCCACAACTGCCCTGGGTCCAGGCCGACCTGGCCACGTTCGACCCGGCTGAGCTTCAGGTCGTCGCGGACTTCGACCTCGTGGTCGCTGCCGGGAACATCTTCCCGCTCCTCGCCGCAGGTACTGAGGCCGCGGCGATCAGCCGCTTGGCCGCCGCCCTGCGCCCGGGTGGCCTCATGGTCGCCGGGTTCGGCCTGGACCGAGCCCACCTGCCGGTGCCGCCCGCCATCACGCTGCCGGAGTACGACGCCTACTGCGCCGCGGCCGGCCTCACCTTCGTCGACCGCTTCGCGACATGGGACGCCCACCCCTACGAGGGCGGCGGCTATGCCGTCAGTGTCCATCGGGCGCATCGCGACTGAAGAGCGCCGCCCCCTCCGGGGCCTTGCCTGAAAAAGCAGTGGAACCGCACTCCTGCGAGCCGTTAGCGTGCTCCCGCCCATAGTCGCCCTGTCAAGGACGTGCCGTTGTACACCAAGTGAGATTCCCCGAGCGCTGATCCGTCGCGCGTCGCACCTGTGCGCCGCGCTCCTTTTCGCTGCGGTCTTCTCACTGGAACCGGTGTATGCCTGTGTCAGAAAACAGGGTGGTCGTGCCCACCTGCCTGCAAAATGTTCTCCGCCGTTGCCCTGGGTGCGCCTCCGGGCGCGGAAACACCACCAGGCAAACAGTCCTGGAGCGGACGTACGCGCCTTCCGTGCGACCCGAGCGGCCGGCCTGGCAGTCGCCGTACGGTCCGCCGCCGCACCGGGCGCACCGCGGCCGGTGGGTGCCTGCGCCGGTGACGGCCAGATCTCGGCCCGCTGTGCGACGCGGACACCTGTGCGGCCGGTGCGTCTGATCGGCAGGCTCCCGGGCGACTTCACCTTCCCGCTCAAGCGCTGAGTCCTTCCGGCCCGGGGCCTGTTCGGCAGCATCTGATCAGCCGGACAGGCCCTGGTCGAGCACAAGGAGGAGCTGCGTGACGCCGGGCTGCTGAGGGGGAGAGCCAATCCCGATAACGGTAAGAATCACTGCCATCTCTACATAGATGACATCGGAGGGGGCAGAAGGGGATCAACCTGCTTTCCCGATTGAGGCGGCATCGTGTACCCCTCCGTGAGCGCCTCCGCAACATCGGCTTTCCGTACGGGAATGCAAGAGCACATGGCTGATCTGCCGTGGATCGAGGATGCGGCCAAGGTCACTCCCCGGGACGCGCGCGTGCTGTCCAGGCTGTTCCTGGACCGGCTGCAGGCCCTGGAAGAGGGCACCGGCGAGTATCAGTACGTCCGCAGCACACTGATCGAGATGAACGTCTCTCTGGTGGCCTTCGCAGCCCACCGCTTCCGCAACCGCGTGGGCAGCGACATGGAGGACATCGTCCAGGTCGGCACCATAGGTCTGATCAAGGCCATCGACCGGTTCGACCTGACACGTGAGGTCGAGCTTTCCTCGTTCGCGATCCCCTACATCCTCGGTGAGATCAAACGCCTCTTCCGCGACACCACCTGGGCCGTGCATGTCCCCAGGCGCCTGCAGGAACTGCGCGTCGAGCTGGCCAAGAGCCAGGAGGCGCTGGCCATCCAGCTGGACCGCACGCCCACGGTGCAGGAACTGGCCGTCGACCTGGGCCTGACCCAGGCCGAGGTCACCGACGGTCTTGTCGCCGCGAACGGCTACGTCGCCGGATCCATCGACTCTCCCGCCGGTGACGATGAAGAGGGAGGGGGGCGGAAGTACGCGGACACCATGGGAGATCTCGATCCGGCCATGGACCTGTTCGAGGATCTGCACGCACTGGGCCCGCTGCTGGCGCAGCTGGGCGAGCGGGAACGGGTCATCATCGAAATGCGGTTCGGCCAGGAGATGACCCAAACGGAGATCGGCCGTGAACTGCACCTGTCCCAGATGCACGTCTCCCGCCTCCTCAGCCACACCCTCGCCATGCTCCGCACCGGCCTCCTCCCGACCGAATCCCCCTGCTGCCCTGCCGCCGTGAGGCCCCGCCCCGGTACGGCTCACGCACCCGCAGTTCGGCGGCCTGGTCCCGGTCCTCGTCGAGGGAACCGGTGAGCGACCGGTCGATGAGCTGTTGTCGGCGTACGTGACAGGGCCCACCGAGGTGCGTGTGAACGCGATCAGCTATGTTCCTGCACCGTGTGTGTCGTCTTCGCGGCACACCCATGCTCCTGGGTGTGATCTTGGAGGGGTGTCACAGTGTCAGGCGACGTGTGGGGACCGGTCTTGTCGCTCGCCGGCGTTGTGCTCGGGGGCGGGCTGACGGCGTTTGCCCAGCGTGCCACCCAGCGGTCCGCCGAGCGGACCGAGCAACGCAGACAAGCGGTGGCCGAGGCGGAGAGCCGGCGGGCGGAACAGCTGGAGGTGCTCAAGGAGTTCGTCGCGAAAGCGCAGGAGGCCGAGCGGGTTGCCTACAGCCGACCTGAGCCGTGGGGCGATGACGAGAACGGCTGGATGACGGGGGCCGGGCCCGTGATGACCGCGCTGTGGACGGCGTCGGGCAACGTGATGCTGCTGTGCGACGAAGCACTGCACGAGCCAGTGCGCCTTTACGGGTACGCGCTCAACCAGGCGGTGTGGAGAGACATCGGCGACACCGCAGTGAACGAGCATCTCGAGACGCACAAGGCCCGCGTTCATGACCGCGGCGCGCGAGAGTCTGGCCGCTGGCTGACGGGTGCGCAGCGCGGCGGGAGCAACAAGACTGGCAGCAGGCCCATTCCGGAAGCCGCCGAGCCGTGACGGACTCGTATGCCTTCACGAGACCGGCTGGAGCCGTATCGCCGACAACACGGCTCCAGCCGTCGCCCTCCCGGGTGTGACGGTCAACAGGGCTTCGATTCCGCGGCCCCTGCCGCCTGGAGAGCGTCTCGCGCGAGGACCGATCGCGGGGGAGTCACGGTCGCTCGCGCAGCCGGCCGTCGCCGCAGTCGCGCGGCTGTAGCCGGACATTTCCCAACTTCCCACCGTGGGCGTGGTAGCCGGTGTCCGGCACCTTGGTGCGATGCCTGGATCAGGCGCGTGCACGATGTGCGCTCCGGGGGGAGTTGCAGGTCTCAGCCGCCGTAGCGGCGGTGCTCGGTGTTGATGCGCTGGTCCTGTTCGAGCTGGTCCTCGAGGGTGACGATGGTGCAGGCGGCCTCGATGGGGGCGCCCCGATCGACGAGTTCCCGGACACGGGCGGCGATGCGCAGCTGGTGGCGGGAGTAGCGGCTGTGGCCGTCCTCGGAGCGGAGCGGGGTGATGAGGCGGGCTTCTCCGATGGCGTGGAGGAAGCCCTGGGTGATGCCGAGCAATTCGGCGGCCCGAGTCATCGTGTAGGCGGGGCGGTCATCGTCGTCGAGGTGGCCGAGCGAGTCGTCTGCTGACATTGAACCTCTCTGTGGAGGGGCCTTGGCGTCCATGACCACCAGGGCCCCGAAGGAACTGCTGCACCATCCGTCGGCCCTGATGCCGCGCCGACTTCTTGTTTCCGCCGACCCGGCCGACGTGCTGCCGGGGGTGCGGGGATCGCGGTTGCTCGACCGGAGACCACCTCACTGTCGATGTCCTGCGGTACCCGGACTCACGACGTCCGCCCGGGCGATCCTGATGGTGCTCGGCCCCTCCGCTCTTCCGGCAGATGGGCACTGCCGGGCCTCGTTGATCTCGGCTCTGAGAGAAACCATAACGACACCGACACCCAATGTCTACTCCGGCCAACACAGATATACGCGTATTCGACGGTGAGGTAATCGACCTCGAACATGACGGAGGGGGAAGCGGGCAGGACCCTGGAAACCAAGAGCTCCCCACCGCCCGGCGGTGGGGAGCTCCCTGGGCTCCTGCGGTATCCGCAGGACGCGGCGGCCCGCCTACTGGATGTTCATGCAGAAGCGGTCGTTGCTCTGCTCGGACTGCTCCAACTTCTCATCCCACGCGAGCATCCGGTCGTCGGTGTAGTACCGGCGCAACATCCCGCCGGCCGCCGGGAATCTTGTCCCGCGGCCACCGCAGGATAGTTCGCCACGCCACCCGGTGAGAGCGACGGCCGGGCCGCGGACCGTGAGTCGCCGGCCTCAGTCTTGTCCGGTCTGCGGCTGGGCCTCGATGCGGTAGCCGACACCCGGCACGGTGGCGATGATCCAGGGCCGGCCGAGCCGTTTGCGCAGGGCCGAGACGGTGATGCGTACCGCGTTGGTGAACGGGTCGGCGTTGGCGTCCCACGCGCGTTCCAGGAGTTCTTCGGCGCTGATGACACCGCCTTGGGCGGCGATGAGGACTTCGAGGACGGCGAACTGTTTCCGGGTCAAGGCGATGTAGTGGCCGTCGCGGTAGACCTCGCGGCGGAAGGGGTCGAGGCGCAGGCCCGCGATCTCTTGCACGGGCGGTCGGTTGTGGGCGCGCCTGCGGTCCAGCGCCCGCAGCCTGAGCGCGAGTTCCTGGAGCTCGAAGGGTTTGGTGAGGTAGTCGTCGGCGCCGAGCTCGAAGCCGGACGCCTTGTCGTGCAGCCGGTCGGCCGCGGTGAGCATGAGGATCGGCATGCCGCTGCCGGAGGCGACGATGCGTTGGGCGATCTCGTCACCGGAGGGTCCGGGGATGTCGCGGTCCAGGACGGCGATGTCGTAGGCGTGGACGTCCAGCAGATGCAGGGCGGTGTCACCGTCCCCCGCGATGTCGGCCGCGATCGCTTCCAGGCGCAGGCCGTCGCGGATGGCTTCGGCCAGAAAGGGCTCGTCCTCGACGACCAGTACACGCATGCTCTTGATGCTACGAGTCGGCACATATCGCCGACGTATCGAAAAGCCCATACGTGCCGACAACAGCACACTGCCTTGACTGGCGGCATGAACCACACTCCGCCATCAGCACGGACAGCAGTCCGCCCCACGCATCGGCGTCGTGTCGCCGGCCCGGTGGCCGTCATCGCGGCGATCGCCGCGACCCTCGCCTGTCAGGCGCAGAATTCCTCGTCCTCCTCGTCCTCATCGGCCGCACCGCCCTCGAAGGGTCCTCGCGGCGAGCACCATGGTGCGCTGGGCGAGGCCGGGGGTGCCGTTCCCGGGGGCACGACAGTCTTCGACGAAGATGTTCCGGCTGTGGCCAACCTCCGCCCGGACTTACGCAAGGCCCTGCGCCGGGCCGCCAAGGAGGCCGGCGGCGACCAAGTCGCCCTGTACGTCAACAGCGGCTGGCGTTCGCCGCAGTACCAGAACCTGCTGCTGCGCCAGGCGATCGCCCGGTACGGCTCCGAAGCCGAGGCCGCCCGGTGGGTGGCCACCGCCACGACGTCGCCTCATGTGTCGGGGGAGGCCCTCGACGTCGGACGCTCCGACGCGACGGCGTGGCTGACCGAACACGGCGCCCGGTACGGGCTCTGCCAGATCTACCGGAACGAGCCCTGGCACTACGAACTGCGCACCGCAGCGATCGAACACGGCTGCCCGCCGATGTACGCCGATCCCACCCAGGACCCGAGGATGAAGAAGTGACCGTGACCGGCAGCGAGCCAGGACAGACGACCGTGCAGGCAGGCACGGCACAGCAGACCACCGGCGGGGCGGAGCAGACGACCGACACGGCGGCGCAGACCACCGGCGCGATGGAGCAGAACAGCCAGGACGGCGCCGCCCGCCGGGACACCGGCCCCGCTACCTGGCGCGCGGGCATCCGCCGGGCGATCCGCACCGCCGGGCGGCCCGGGCCCTGGAAGCGCGGCCGGGTGCTCGCGGCGCTGGCGCTGCTGCTGGGCCTGCTCCTGCTGCTGCACGCGCAGATCACCGACCGCGGGGGCCTGGGCAGCCTGGTCGAGACCTTCCTGCCGTGGTGGGGCCTGTTCATCCCGGTGCTGCTGGCCGCGGCGCTCTGGCGCCGCTCCGCATCCGCGGTGGTCGCGCTGCTGCTGCCGGTCGGCGTGTGGCTGAGCCTGTTCGGCCCGCTGCTCACCGACAAGTCCCACGCGGGCAGCGACCTCACCGTGGTCAGCCACAACGTCGGCGCCGACAACCCCGACCCCGCCGGTACCGCCCGCGACCTGGCCGCCTCCCAGGCGGACGTACTGGCCCTGGAGGAGATCACCCCACAGGCCCAGGGCGCGTACGAGAAGGAGCTGGCCAAGGCCTACCCGCACCACACGGTGCGGGGCACGGTCGGGTTGTGGAGCAAGCTGCCGCTGTCGGGCATCCGGACGGTCGACGTCGCGATGCAGGGCATGGTCGGGCCGCTGGCGGAGCACCTCTCGGCAGAGGAGAAGAAGGCCACACCCCGGGCGCTGCGCGCCACGGTGGCCACCCGTCAGGGGCCGCTCGCGGTGTACGTGGCCCACCTGGGCTCCGTACGCGTGAATCCCCGGACGGGCTTTGTGACGAGCCAGCGGGACGACGGGGCGCAGGCACTCGCCAAAGCCATCGGCGCCGAGGACAACAAGCGGGTGGTGCTGCTCGGTGACCTCAACGGCACCCTGGACGACCGCGCGTTCGCCGGCATCACCTCACACCTGCGCTCGGCTCAGGACGCGGCGGGGGACGGCTTCGGACTCAGCTGGCCGGCCAAGTTCCCGATGGCGCGGATCGACCACGTCCTGGTCCGGGGCGTGCAGCCCGACAGCTCGTGGGTACTGCCGGCCACCGGCAGCGATCACCGGCCGGTGGCGGCCGGAATCACCGTGTGAACATCGCGCACAGCCTCCGGCGCCCGCCCGCTTCTCCCGCTGTCAGCTGTGGCGGGACGGGTCAGCCGGGCAGTCGCCCGCGATAAATGCCGGTGGCGTCGTGGGGCATTCGGGATACTGGGCGGCCATGGATGAGGTCAAGGTCGTCGTCGCCCATTCCGAGCGTGCGACCCTGCGCGTCGGCGATGTGTTCCTGAAGGTGGACGCCGATCAGGCGCGCGTGGACGTCGAGGTCGAGGCGATGGCATGGGCGCCGGTTCCGACCCCGGAGGTGCTGTGGCGCAAGCCGCCCGTGCTCGCGATCGCCGCGCTTCCGGGGACGGCGCTGGGCCGCCTGGGCGAGCCCTCGACCGCCTCGCTGGCGGCGTGGGCCGCGGCGGGCGCCGCCGTACGGAAGCTGCACGAGGCGGCGTTGCCGGCCTGGACCGGGCGGGGCGGCCGGGACCTCGACGAGTTGGCGGCCGATCTCGACGGCGAGTGCGAGTGGCTCGTGACAAACGGCGTGCTGCCCGCCGACCTGGTCACCCGCAACCTCCGGATCGCCCAGGCCGCGCTCCGGCCGTGGACTCCGGTGTTCACCCACGGCGACCTGCAGATCGCTCACGTATTCGTCGAGGGTGACGAGATCACCGGAATCATCGACTGGTCCGAGGCGGGCCAGGGCGATGCCCTGTTCGACCTGGCCACCTTGACGCTCGGACACGCGGAGCACCTGGGCGACGTCGTCGCTGGATACAGCACCGACGTCGACCTCGACGTGATCCGCGCCTGGTGGTCGGTGCGGAGCCTGCTGGGAGTTCGCTGGCTGGTCGAGCACGGCTTCGACCCGACCGCGCCGGGCTGTGAGGTCGACGTGCTGCGATCCCAGCGGTGAGGAGATCCCAGCTGTCAGGAGGTGCGCCCGCCCGCGTCACACGCCCGGATCCGCCTCGATGGGGCCGGGTTTCAGCGCCCGGGCCGCCTCGAGTTGGGCCGCGAAGGACAAGCCCAGGAACAGGGCGATCGAGGTGAGGTAGGCCCACAGCAGCAGGGACATGAAGGCGCTGAGCGGGCCGTAGACGGTGTCGAAGGAGCCGCTGACCGAGAGGTACAGGCTCAGCAGACCGGTCAGACCTGTCCACAGGAGGAGGTAGACCGCCGCCCCGAACGCCAGCCAGGTGTAACCGGGTTGGCGCCGCCGAGGCGAGCGACGGAAGATGACGCTCGCCGAGACGAGCGCCAGCACGAAGCCCAACGGCCAGCGCACCACCCCGAACGCGGCGCTCACCTCAGGACCGATGCCGAAGACCGTCACCGCCGCGGCCGCCAGGTCACGGCCCGCCACCATCACGACGAAGCCCAGTCCCAGGGGCAGGCCCGCGGTGACGGCCATGACGATGCCGCGCAGGTACTTCCGGTGGAAGGGACGGTCGCGCTCGTTGCCGTAGATCCTGTTGGCGCCGCGTTCGATCTGGCACATGGCCGTCGTGACGTTGGCGAGGGAGAACATGAGCCCGAACCAGAGGGCGACCTGCGTGCCTCCGCCCGCGGTCCGGCGGCTGCGGGTCAGTGCCTCGTCGACGACATCGGCGCTCGGCCCTTGTGCCATGCGGTGGATGACCACCTCGGCGAACCGGCCGATGCCCTGAGTGTGCAGCACGGTCGACAGGCCGACGAACACGATCGCCAGCGGGACGACCGCCAGGACCGTCTGCAGCGCCAGAGCCCGGGAGTGGCTGAACCCGTCGGCGTACCGGAACCGCACGAAGGCGTCGCGGAGCAGCCGCCAGCTGCCGTAGTGACGCAGCGCCGCGAACGCCTCGTCCCCGGAGAGTTCCTCGCCCTGCATGTCCCGTGTCTCGGGAACCGTCGTCGCCGTGCCCATGCCCCGCCCGCCTCGCCCGTCGTACGTCGGCAGGAAGTTCCTGCGTACCAGTGCCCGGTGCCCAGGCGATGCCGCCGCAATCCGGTCTGGCCAAGATCGCGGCGGCTCAGGGCGGGATCGAAGCGCTCTGTCGATGCCGCGCAGGCCGCGGCCGCTTCGTGCTCGGCGGGAAGTGGGGAAACACTCCAAGACTGGCTCGTGATCATTGTGGTGGGCAGAGCAACTGCCCACGTCCGAGTTGGCACAGACTTGCAGAACGCGGTGGCCAGGCCGGCCGCCGTATCCCTGTCTCGGCCGACCCAAGGACTGCCACCGTGAACGAGCGCGTTCTGACTCCCCGCAATCGCGGCTTCCTCTTCCTCGACTCCCACCCGGCCGGGTGCGGGCAGTTGGTGGCCGACATGTGGCAGGCATGCCCCACCCCCGCCGGCTTGCCGGACGGCGACGGGCCGGTCGCGCTGATCATCGGCTCCTCCGCCGGATACGGGCTCGCGGCCACGCTCGCCGGACTCAAGCGTGCCGGTATCCGCGGCATAGGCGTGTGCTTCGAGAAGGCTCCCACCGCGAGGCGCACCGCGACGGCCGGCTGGTACCGCACCAGTGCCACCGCCGACATCGCCCGCACCGCAGGCAGGGACCTGGTATTCCTCAACGGCGACGCGTTCTCCGACGCGATGAAGGACCAGGTCGCCGACCTCATCGAGCAGCGGTTCGGCGGCCGGCTCGACTACCTGATCTACTCGGTGGCCGCGCCCCGGCGTACCGACCCCACCACCGGCACCACCTACGCCTCGGTCCTCAAGCCGATCGGTCGGGCCAGCCGCACCAAGACCCTGGTCTTCGACGACGAGGGCGTGCCCGAGGTCCGCGAGGTGGAGACCGAGCCGGCCGAAGGCGACGACGTGGAGCAGACCGTGGCCGTGATGGGCGGCGCGGACTGGGAACGCTGGATCGACCACCTCGCCGGACGGGGGCTGCTCGCCGACCGGTTCGCCACCGCCGCACTGTCCTACATCGGCTCGTCGCTGACGGCGGCGATCTACCGGCAGGGCACCATCGGCGCGGCCAAGACACACTTGGAGGCCACCGCCCGTGCCCTGAACGAGCGGCTCGACAAGATGGTGGGAGGGCGAGCCGTGACCTCCGTCAACGCCGCGGCCGTCACCCAGTCCTCCACCGCGATCCCCGGCATCGCCCTGTACACCGGCCTGCTGCGGGGGGTCCTGGGAGACGCCCTCGTCCCGCCGATCCGCCAGCTCTCCGCCCTGTGGGACCAGCTCACCGGCGCCGCCCCGCTCGCTCTGGACGACGCGGGCCGGATACGTCTGGACACCTTCGAGCTGACCGACGACGTCCAGGCGGCCGTCGCCGACCGCTGGGAGGCCGCCACCACGGCGAACATCGCCGACCTGGCCGACCTCGACTGGTTCCGCGCCGAGATCCGACGCCTCTACGGATTCTCCGTGCCCGGCATCGACTACGCGGCGCCGGTCGCCACAGATGTCCCCTGGCCCGATCACACGCCCTGATACACCTGCGACTCCCGGCGGCCGAGGGCTAACGTGTCCAGCGATCGAGGAACTGCGCGCATCGGAGAAGCTGTTGACGGAACGGTTGAACGGACATCGCCCCACACTCGAGGATGTAGCGCGCCGTGCGGGGATATCGAAGTCCACGGTGTCCCGTGTGATCAACGGCGAGCCCCGAGTGCGGGCCGCGGTCGCGGAACGCGTCCGACAGGCCGTGGACGAACTGGGCTACGTACCCAACCAAGCCGCCCGGAGCCTGGTCACCCGGCACAACAACGCCGTCGCCGTCGTGGTCACCGAACCGCAGAACCGGCTCTTTGTGGACCCCTACTTCGACTGTCACCTGCGCGGCATCCGACAGGAACTCGTCCACCAAGGAGCACAGCCGGTACTGCTGTTCATCGAGGAACCGGACGACTATCCGCGCGTCGCGAACTTCCTGGGCGGTGGCCACGTCGATGGAGCCCTGCTCTTCTCGCTGCGCACCGACGATCCGTTGCCCGCCATGGTCGAGCACATGGGCCTGCCTGCCATCTTCGGCGGTCGCCCGGCCGTGGGCACCGGCCGTCGCGGCCATGGCTACACGTACGTCGACGCCGACAACCGCGGCGGAGCCAGGCAAGCCGTCCGGCATCTCGTAGCGCTGGGACGCCGACGCATCGGGACCATCACCGGCCCGCTCAACCAGGCTTCGGCGATCGACCGCCTCGATGGCTACCGCGACGTACTCCTCGACACCCCGCCCCAGCTGATCGCCGAGGGCGACTTCACGCTGCGGGGCGGCGCCGACGCCATGGCCGCGCTCCTCGACCGGTGCCCCGACCTGGACGCGGTCTTCGTCGCCTCGGACCTGATGGCATCCGGTGCCCTGGGCGTGCTGCGGGTGCGCGGGCGCCGCGTACCCGAGGACGTGGCGGTCGTCGGCTTCGACGACCTGGCGACCATCGCCGAGGCGACGGAGCCACCGTTGACCACCGTGAACCAGGACATCGAGGGCATGGGACGCCTGATGGCCCGGCTGCTGTTCAAGCGGACGACGGGCGAGCCCGCGTCGCCAGAGGACAGCCCTCCGCTGTCCTCCGTGGTCACCCCGACGCGTTTGGTCGAGCGGCAGTCCGCCTGACCGCACCCTCCTCAGCAGCCGAGTGGCCCGCATGCTGTCTGCTGCGGTGCGTGTGCGCTGGATGGACGCGTGCTGTGGACAGATGGAGTGGGGTCGGATGGTCGCATCGAGTGGTGCTGCCGTCGATGTCTCAACCTCAGGTTCAGGGTGAGCGTCAGGTTCGCGCCACGGGCGCAGCAGCATCCCGCGGACACCTGGAGGGCTGACGAGCGTCCATGTCCCGCATCCGCTCCTCCGCGTCCGCGTCGAAGCCGACCGGCTCCCAGCGCTTGGCCAGCAGTGCGATCAGGCCGAGGGCGGGGGCGGCGAGGATGACCCAGTAGACGTGCGTGCCGAGGCCGCTGCTGAGGACGGGGAAGAAGAACAGCGTCAGCGTCGAACCGAGGCGCAGCACGGCCTGGTTGAACCCGTGCAGGGACGTACCGACGGATCGTAGGCACCAACCGGAATATGCTCGTCCGATTGTCCGCATAGTGGTCACCGAGGCCGCGGGGGACCAGGGGCAGGCTGCCGGAGAGCGCAACGCGTGCCGGTGACCCGCCGTGTGGCGGCGCGCAGGCGGCGGTCAACTCGGGCGGAAGGACGTTCCGTTCACCGGGCAGCCACTTTCGCACAACCCTTCGTACGCCTCATGCGTCACACTCCCGCAAGCCCTTCCCCTCACTTCCCCCTTCGACAACGGGAGTTCCACCGTGCGTGCACGTACCCTGACCGCCACCGCCGTCGTCGCGGCACTCACCGCGGCCGGTCTGAGCCTGCCGCTCGCCGGGAGCGCCGCGGCCGCCACGACCCCGCGGTTCGACTTCAACGGCGACGGATACGCGGACATCGCGGTCGGCATGCCCAACGCCACGGTGGACGGCAAGGCCAAGGCCGGCTACATCAGCGTGATCTACGGCGGCCCGCAGAGCCCGAGCCAGTCCACCGGCGTCATCAGCCAGGCCGAGGCCGGCATCCCCGGCACCCCCGAGGCGGGCGACCGCTTCGGCTCCTCCGTGGAGCCCGTCGACGTGAACGGCGACGGCGTCTTCGAACTCGTCGTCGGCGCGAGCGGCGAGTCGCTCAGCTCCGAGCAGCTCGGGAACGAGGGCACCATCACCGTCCTGGACGGTTCGGAGTGGAACGTCAAGGGCACCACCGTGGCCAGGGGCGCGAGCGAGTTCAGCGGCATCGGCGACACCATCGCCGCGGGCGACTACGACGGGGACGGCGACATCGACCTCGCGTACAACGACAGCGGCGAGGAGCGCGGCGAACTCCGGTTCCGTCCGGGCCCCCTCACCGCCGACCCGGCGCCCACCACCACCCTGCGCGGTTACGGCATGGGCGGCAACACCGTCGACCTGGCCACCGGTGACTTCGACGGCGACGGCCGGGACGATCTGGCCACCACCTGGAAGGCCATGGAGGACTCCGGCACCTTCATCACGCGCTGGGACGACCAGGCCAAGCCCGCCCAGTGGTGGGCCGACGCCGACCGCGGCAGCGCGCTCGCCACCGCCGACTTCGACCGGGACGGCACGGACGACCTCGCGGTCGGCCTCGTCATGCCCAACGGCGAGTCGGAGACCACGCATTGCGAGGACCTGCTCGGCGGTGCGGTGCTCCTGCTCAAGGGCTCGAAGACCGCGCACTTCGGCACCGAGAACGAGTGCATCACCCAGTCCAACCCGGACGTCGGCGGCACCGCCGAGTCGGGCGACGACTTCGGCGCCTCGCTTGCCGCCGGCGACCTGAACGGCGACAGCCGTCCGGAACTGGTGGTCGGCGTGCCCGGCGAGGACGTGGGCAGCGTGAAGGACGCGGGCGGCTACGTCACCCTCAACGGCACCGAGCACGGCCCCTACGGCGGCCTGGCCCGCAGCCAGAGCACCCCGAACATGCCCGGCACGGCCGAGGCCGGCGACCGCTTCGGCGCCCAGGTGGCCGTCGGCGACTACAACCGCGACGGACTGTGGGACACCGCGGTGAGCGCGCCCGGGGAGAACGCCGGTGAGCCCCGCTCGGGCGGCGTCTGGTTCGCGCCGAGCAGCACCGAGGAGACCTACCCGCTGGGCAAGTCGCTGACGCCGTTCGGCTTCGCGCTGCCCAACGGGGCCATCAAGTACGGCGAAGTGCTGGGCTCCTAGGCAGCTGCCTGTCCTCCAGTACGGCCACCCGCCTTCCCACCTTGCGATGTGGAGCATCTGTGCGCAGTAAGAGACTCTCGGCCGCCCTGCTGGGCGCCGCCACCGTCCTCGCCTCGGCGGGGCTCGCCACTGCGGCGGGCGCGGCACCGGCGGCGGCTGTCCAGGGCGCCGACTTCAACGGTGACGGATACGCGGACTCCGTGGTCGGCGTCTATCGAGGGGACGTCGACGGCGAGACGTCCGCGGGCTACCTCCACGTGCTCTACGGCGGATCGAGCGGGGCCGGCACCTCCACCGCCTCGGTCAGCCAGGACAGCCCGGGAGTCCCCGGCACCAGCGAGAAGAACGACCGGTTCGGCAGTTCCGTCGAGACGGCCGACGTGGACGGCGACGGCTTCACCGACGTCGTCGTCGGGGTGAGCGGCGAGGACGTCGGCAGCGACCCGGAGGCGACGGGCCACGGCGCGGTGGTCGTGCTGTACGGCTCGTCCAGTGGCCGCTTCGAGCGTGGCAGGACCATCGCGCAGGGTTCGAGGGGCAGCGGCGCCGGGGCCTCGCTCTCCGTGGGCGACTTCACCCAGGACGGCGCCGTGGACGTGGCGGTGGGCCTGCCCCACGGGGAGTTCGGCGAGGTCACCCTGCGCCCGGGCCCGCTCACCGAGGACAAGCCGCTGACGCACCTGCTCGACACCGGCTTCGGCGGCACCGCGGGCAGGCTGGCGGCCGGGGACTTCGACGGGAACGGCAAGACCGACCTGGCGATCTCCTCGTACTCCAACGACTACTCGCGCACCACCCTGTGGCGCTGGAACGGCTCGGCCCTGCAGGAGTACTGGAAGTCCCCGGCCACCGGCTACGCCGTAGCCGCGGGCGACTTCGACGGCGACAGCGTGGACGACCTGGCCCTCGGGCACTGCCTGATCATCGCCGAGGCCGACCGGCCCACCGAGGCCTGCGGCCCCGACGAACTGGCCAAGGGCGGCAAGGTGCGGGTGCTCTACGGAGGCGGGGGCGCCGAGGGCTTCGGCACCCGCAACCAGACGTTCAGCCAGGACACCCCGGGCGTCGCGGGCACGGCGGAGCAGGCGGACAACTTCGGCATCAAGCTGGCCGCGGGCGATCTCAACGGGGACGGCCGGGACGACCTGGTGGCGGGCACGCCCGCCGAGGCCATCGGGACGGCGGACCGCGCCGGTTCGGCGACCGTGCTGACCTCGGGCCCGGACGGTCTGCTCGACGCCTCGGGCACCGCCAGGTCGGCGGCCTGGCACCAGGACTCCACCGGGGTCCCGGGAACGTCGGAGGTCAACGACGAGTTCGGCTCGGCGCTGGCCCTGGGGGACTACGACGGTGACGGGGACGGCGACGTCACGGTCGGCGTCTACAACGAGAACAGCGCGGAGTACGAGCAGAACCTCAGCACAGGCGGTGTCTGGACCCTGCCGAACGGCGCCGGGGCAGGCTCCAAGGCGCTGACGCCACGGCTGTTCGGGCTGCGGGGCGCGCTGTACTACGGGCAGATACTCGGGCGCTGAGACCCCGGTGACGCGGGCGGCGCGCCGCTGACAGAGGCGGCGCGCCGTGCGGGAACGACGCCGGCGGCGTCCCGGCCCGGGGGCCGCCTGTTCGCGGCAGCGATGGCCGCGGCCGCCGCGGCCACCGGATACCTGTGGTGGCGCCGTGGGCGTACCCGCAGCGGGGATGCGGTCCTGCTGGACCGGAACCTGCTGAACACGCGCGGCGTACGGATTGTCGCTGACCGGCCACCACCTCGCCTACGCCGCGGCAGCTGATCTCCTGCTCCTCATCGGCCTCCCGGCCACGGCTCGCCTCAGCACGAGGGACCAACCCCGCTGAGCGGAGTCTGGTCAGTGGTTCGAACTGGCGGGATGCTACGGGGTGGCAGCACCAACCAGGGGGACCCATGAAGGCCATCGCCCAAGGCCCGTACGGCACCGTCGACAGCCTGGAACTGCGTGACCTGCGCCGTCCCGCGCCTCGCGACGACGAAGTGCTGGTCCAGGTGCGTGCGGCCGGGGTGGACCCGAGCATCCTGCACCTCATGACGGGCAAGCCCTACATCGCCCGCCTCGCCCTGGGAATCCGCAAGCCCAAGAACCCGGTTCGGGGCTGGGACGTCGCCGGAGTGGTCGAGACGGTCGGTGCGAAGGTGACGGGGTTCAAGACGGGCGACGAAGTCTTCGGCAGCGGCGACGGCTCGTTGGCCGAGTACACCTGCGCCAAGGCCGACAAGCTCGCGCCCAAGCCCGGCAATCTCACCTTCGAACACGCCGCGGCTCTCCCCGTCTCCGGCGTCACCGCCTACCAGGCCCTCAGTGGCAAGGCGCGCCCGAAACCGGGGCAGCGCGTCCTCGTCATCGGCGCCTCCGGCGGCATCGGAACCTACGCCATACAGCTCGCCGTCTCGTACGAAGCCGAGGTAACCGCCGTCTGCGGCCCCGGCAAGGCGGACTTCGTCCGGGCCCTGGGCGCCACCGACGTCATCGACTACACCAGCCAGGAGATCACCGACAGCAAACACCGGTTCGACATCATCCTCGACGTCGCGGGCAACCGCCCACTGTCCTTGCTGCGCCGCGCACTTGCCCCCAAGGGCGTCCTGGTCATGGCCGGAGGCGAAGGCGGCGGCGACTGGGTGGGCGGCCTGGGCCGCCAGCTCCGTGGCCACGCGCTCTCACCGTTCCTCGGCCAGACGCTGAGCAGCCTGATCGCCAGGGTGCGTCAGCAGGACCTGCTGACCCTCAAGAGGCTCGCCGAGACCGGCACGATCGCACCGGCCATCGACCGCACCTACCCGCTCTCCGAAGCCGTCGCCGCGATCAAACACCTGGAGAGGGGCCATCCCCGGGGCAAGATAGTCGTGACCGTTTAAGCTGAGGGTGATCGCGTCTTGAGCCGGACGGATCACCCGCATGTCGGCCTGCCGCTGCTACACCGCCGCCTCGCGCACAGCAACGCAGGGACGGCTGAGCAATGAGCCCGCCGCACGTGAGTACGCGTACTCACGTGCGGCGGGCCGCTCGATCCAAGACTGTGCGCATGACACGCATCCCTGTCCCAGGCGGCACCTTCGCCCGCCCCTCACGGGGCCCGCAGCTCACCTTCGTGATGACAGCCGTTGCCGTCCTTGCGCTCGGCGCGTGCGGCAGCAAGAAGGCCGACGCCGGCGGAGAGCGGGCCAAGTCCGCAGTCACCGCCGGAGGCCAGAGCGACGCGGCCTTCACAGAGATGCTGGATCATGCCGCACAGCCGTGTCCCCCGAGCGCCCCGCCCGAGGCACCGCCGACCGAACCGGCGGAGACGCTGCCGGGTTCGGTGGAAGCGGACGTCGAGCCCATCGCCCCCACGGCCGGGCCGGAAGTGGAGTTGAACGCTCGCGACTGGTGTGCGAGCGCCCGCCATGAGGAACGCATCGCCCAGGCGCTGTGGAATCTGAAGGGCCCAACCCCCGCCAAGGTGAGGACGATCCTGCACGACCTCGGCTACGTCGACGACCGTATCCACGACCTCAGGCAGACCGGAGCGAGCACACGGTTCTTCCTCGATCTGCGTGACAAGGGCGGTCGCCTCTGCCTGGAGGGCTCAGCGGCCGGCGAGCGGACCGTCATCGACCCCTGCGTAGCCCCCGCGACCGGGCCGTTCACACCTGGAGGGCCGAAGGGGGACGAGAAGGACCGTTGATGACCAAGGGCGGTGCGTGTGTCGTCGCGGCGCTGGTCGCCGGCCTGTTCCTCGCACTCCGAGGAGCCGCTCAAGGCGCCGAAGGGCGACGCCGTGCCGGAGGCCGAGCTCTTCGGGCATCTGGGGCTGGACGAGCCGCAGACCCTGAAGGGAACGGGCTGGGCCGGGGTTTGCCCGCCGTGCGCGAACGACGAGCGGCGTAAGAAGGTGCAGTGGATCGAGATCCACGTCCAGGCTCTCAAGTCCGATCGGGGGCGAGTCTACTTGCGGGCGTTCTGAGTACCTCTTGAGCACCTTCTGACGGTCAGCTTCAAGCGAGCGGCAACTCGGCGAGGATCTGCCAACCGTCAGAGGTGAGGGCGACCACGTGCACGGCGGACACCTCGGAAGAGATCGGTAGACGGCCGGTGACCCGGCGCGCGATGGTGGCGGCCGTGCGGGCGGTCGCGTCCAGCGACACGGTGACGTGCACCGGCGGATCCTGCCCGAACCGGCCGTCGTAGGGGACCTGTTCGGGGAACGCGGCGCGAACGGCGGTGGCCAGGGCGCGCAGTTCGGGCACCGGGACACCGACGAACGCACCGGCCCGCTCGACCTCGGCCAGCCGGACGGGAATCCGGCCGGCCTCCGGCGCGGCCCGCAGCAGTGCGGCCCGCAACCGCTCCAGCTCCCTCGCGCCGATTTGGTCGGCCGGCAGCCATGGGTAGAGCAGCGTGGCGTGTGCGGGCACCCCGGGCCGTACCACCTGCGCGTCCACCTGGGTGGCCAGTTCCAGCAGTGGTTCGGCGTCCGGCATCAGTGCCAGGACAGCCGTTGTTCCCGGTGCAGGCATCGTGGTCGTCACCTCGCTTCCCGCGTCGAGTCCCGCTGCGACAACCTGGGCCAGAGGGGTGCGCGTAGCCGGAAGTCGTCTTCCCTCAGTCTGTGCAACGCCTCGTCCGCGAAGCGAGGGGGTGCGACTGCAGCGGTTCGTTCAATGATCACCGCCGGAGGCTACACACTCACACTGACAATCGGCCCTCCAGCCAGTGCGGCGTCTGCCCGGGCACCGCCCCGAGACCACGGAATGAGCTGCTGCCGCCGTGCTCCAAGTCATATCCGACGGGCAGGGTACGCCGAGGGTGGGGTTGCGATGCTGGCCCTGGCCGCGTCCTCGAACGCGGTCAGGGCCCTCTTGTACGCGGCGTGATAGCTCGACCAGTCGACGTCCTCCTCCTCTTCCGGCTCTAGGCCGGCCCGCAGGGCGACGTGGCTTTCGAGGTGGGGGACAATCTTTCGGACGAGTTCGTCATGTGCTTCGCCTGCTTGCTCTAGTGCACGCGTGAGCGGGAGTTCGAGCACGGCGAGTTGTGCGCGGGCCACGCCCCAGTCCCGGCCGGCATCCACGGCGCCGACACGATGGGCGATGGCCCAGACATGGGCCGAGATGGCTGTCTTCTTCTCTTCGCGTGACGACGCCGAGTTGAGGTCTGGGACCGGGCTCTCGTACGTCTCCTCCAACCACTTGGTGGTGAGGTGTTTGACCTGGCGGGTGGCCTCTAGCGCGGCCACGCAGGCGGCCGCCTTACGATCGCGTAGCCAGCGGATGTGTTCCAGGTCTCCCTGGTCCAGGACCTGCTGCCGCTGGGCGCGTGCGCTCAGCCGCGCGGCCAGGAGTGTTCCTCCGACACCCGCTATGGCGATGACACATGTGGTGACTGAGGAGACGACGGCTGCTAACCCCTGGTCCATGACGCCAGGATGGCGGCTGGGTGCCCGGCTTGAGGAGCCCGTGGGCCAGAGGGCTTCGCTACGCCTCCGGGGGCCCGTTAATCATGATTGACCTCGTCTGGAGTCGTCGTCGCATCACCTTTCGTGGCGGAAGCCCACCGTCGATGCTGAGATTCCTAAAAGGAAGCCGCTGCTCCCGGACGCTCGCCGAGGGCCCGGCCGGCGCCGGGACGGCGGAAACTTGGTGTGCGGGGCCGTCGGAACCGGGTAACGTCATGGGCATGGTCATGTTCTTCCAGACGCTGATTTACGAGTGAGAGTGTGACGGGCCCCTGCTGACCTCCCTAGACGTCGCCGTGCCCGTCCCCCACCGATGAATCCGTAGATCACTTCACATCATTCCGGGAGAACCCGTGAGCAAGAACATCAACAACCCCGTGGGCATGGGCGGCGGCAAGCGCAAGAAGCTGTCCCGCGCCGAACGGCAGAACAACGGTCCGCACCGCAACCTCGACCGCCAGGGTGCCGCCGACCAGAAGGCGGAGCTGGTGCGCAAGATGCGCGAGAAGACAGCCGCAGCCGAGGGCGCCGGGCAGACGAGCGACGACGCCGCGCAGAGCTGACGCACCGCCGCCGCAGGGCGGCACCGTACGGGGCAGGGCCCGGACCGCGACGTGCGGTCCGGGCCCTGCCCCGTACGGCGTCAGCGGGCGACCAGCTCCCGGCTCAGGACGTGCTCGACCAGGGAGACCAGGACCTCCTTGCCGGACTCCCGGTCACGCACGTCGCAGAGCAGGACGGGCGTGTGCGGGTTCAGGTCGAGCGCGCGGGCCACCGTCTCCGGGGAGTGGCTGCGGATTCCGTCGAAGCAGTTCACCGCGACGATGAACGGGATGCCGCGGCTCTCGAAGTAGTCCACGGCGGGGAAGCAGTCCGCGAGCCGGCGGGTGTCGGCGAGGACCACCGCGCCCAGGCAGCCGGTGGCCAACTCGTCCCAGACGAACCAGAACCGGTCCTGACCGGGCGTGCCGAACAGATACAGGGCGAGATCGTCGTGCAGGGAGATGCGGCCGAAGTCCATGGCGACCGTGGTCGTGGTCTTCGTGGTCACCCCCTCAAGGCTGTCCACCGGGCGTGACGCCTCGGTGAGGGGTTCCTCCGTACGCAGGGGACGGATCTCGCTGACCGACTCCACCAGCGTGGTCTTCCCCACGCCGAAGCCGCCGGCGATCAGGAGTTTGAGCGCGGTGAAGTCGGCGGACACCGCGGGCCGCGGGTGGTCAGAGTGCGCGGAGGCCATTGATCACTTCTCGCAGGAGGTGGGCGGGAGGACGTTCTTTCCCGCTGGCGGTGGACTGGGGCGGGGTGATGTGAAGCAGGCCCTGCGCCGTGAGGTCGCCGAGCAGGACCCGGACGACACCGAGGGGCAGTCCCGAGTCCGACGCCAGGTCCGCGACCGGGCGCGGGCCAGGGGCACTCAGGGCCAACAGGGCTCGCTGCTCGGGCGGGAGCGGGCCGCGCGGGGCGGTGCCGGTGCGCCGGACGATCGCCATCAGGTCGACGCGCTCCGCGCCGTTGTCGGTGCGGGCGCGACCGGCGGTCATGGCGTAGAGCCTGACCAGGGGCCCGGCCTCGTCGTCGTAACGGTCGGTCCACGCTTCGGCGAAGCCGTCGCCCGGATCGCCCCTGCGGCGGTTGGATGGCCGGTCGGTCATGAGGTCTCGCCGTCCGGCGTGGGCGCGCCGTCCGTCCGCACGGGCACGGTCAGGTGCTCGCGCACCCGGTCGACCAGCAGGGCCATCTCGTACGCCACCAGGCCGATGTCGGCGTTCCCGTCGGTGAACACGGCGATGCAGGAGCCGTCTCCGGCGGCGATCACGAAGAGGAAGCCGCCCTGCAGCTCGATCATCGTCTGGACGACGCCGCCCGCGTCGAAGTGCCGGCCCGCCCCCTTGGCGAGGGAGTGGAAGCCGGAGGCGATGGCGGCGAAACGCTCCGATTCGTCGCGGCCCATCCCGAGCGAGGCGCCGACGCACAGGCCGTCGGTGGACAGCATGACCGCGTACCGGACCTCCGCGACGCGGTCGACGAGGTCGTCCAGGAGCCAGTCGATGCCTCGCCTGCCGTGGTCGTCGATCTGGCTGCCCACGGAGGTGACGGAGTAGGTCGGCGTCATCGGTCTCGGAACCCTTCGTCGTTCGCTGCGTGGTGGTGGGGAGAGGGGCCCGGGGTGCCGGGGCCGGCCGTTTCGTCGCGGGTGACGGAGGCACGGCGCCGTCCGGAGCGCAGCGACGCCATCGTGGCGCGGGCGGCTTCCGGGGAGCGGACGGTCGGGCTCTGGGCGGGCTGCGGGCCCGCGCTCGCGTCGTCGTCCTGGCGCAGTTCGGGCGCGAGGCTGGCCTGGCGCACCCGGCGCGGCAGTCCGTCCTCCGCGTCTTGCTGCCCGTTCTGTCCCTGTCCGTCGGGTGCGTCGGTGGGCTGCCCGGTAGGGGCGGGCGGGGTCTCGGGCCGCTGGACCGCGGCGTGCCGGGCGCGGCCGGGCAGCTGCATGGGCGCCGGGGCACCGTGCGAGGGGCGGGGCTCCGTCTCGGGTGCGTCCGCCGGTGCCCGGCTGTGGTGCCGCTGGGCGGGGACATGGGGGAGGGCCGGGTCGAGGTCCGGTGCGGGGCCCGGCTCCACCGCCCGCAAAGGCTCCGGTTCCGGCAGGGGGCGCAGGCCCGGGTGCGGTGCCTCCAGGAGCTGTTGCGGCAGGAAGACGACCGCGGTGATACCGCCGTAGACCGAGCGGCGCAGAGTTACGTCGACGTGCTGGCGCTCGGCGAGGCGGTTGACCACGAACAGGCCGAGCTGGCGCGAGTCGAGCAGGTCGACGTCCGCGGCCCGGATCTTCTCGTTGGCCGCGGCGAGCGCCTCGTCGCCCATGCCAAGACCGCGGTCCTCGATCTCCAGGACGGCGCCCGCCCCGACCTCCTCACCGCGCACCACCACGGGGGTGTGCGGCGGCGAGTAGGAGGCCGCGTTCTCGGTGAGTTCGGCGATCAGGTGGATGAGGTCGGCGACCCCCGAGCCGGACAGGCGCAGATCGGGGATGTCGTGCAGCTGAACCCGCTCGATGTCCGCGGTCTCCGCGATGCCCGCGCGCACGGCGTCGATCAGCGGGACCGGGTTGCGCCAGGCGCGGCCGGGCGCGGAGCCGGAGAGGATCAGCAGGGACTCGGCGTGGCGGCGCATCCGCGTCGTCAGATGGTCCAGGCGGAAGAGGTCCTCCAGGTCCGTGGGGTTCTCGGTGCGGCGCTCCATGGTGTCGAGGAGTTCCAGCTGACGGTGCAGCAGCAACTGGCTGCGGCGGGCGAGGCTGACGTACACGCCGGAGACACCCGTCAGTACGGCGGCGCGGCCCGCGACGGCGCGCAGCGCGGCACGCTGCACCGTGGTCAGCGCCGCACCGACCTGGCCGATCTCGTCCCGGACCGGCTTCTGCGACAGCGGCGCCTCCTTCTCCAGATCGAGGCCGTCGCCGCCGTGGATGCGGCGAATGGCGGCCGGGAGCCGCCGGGCGGCGAGTTCCAGCGCGGAGTTGCGCAGTCCGGTCAGGTCGTCGACGAGGCCGCGTCCGATGCGTACGGAGAGCAGGAGCGAGAGGATCACACCGAGCAGACCGAGGAGTACGGCGAGGCCGGAACTGCCCAGGTTCGACAGGGAGTACGGCTTCGCCCCGGCGCCCGTGTCGATCGCTCCTTGCTCCGCGGTGGCGAGCCCGGACAGGGTGGGACCGGCGACGGAGTCCCAGTGCCTCGCGCTCACCGCCGTGGCGGCGTCGGCGGGGCCGGCGGCGAGGACGGCGCCCTGGGCGGTGGCGAGGCCGGCTGCGGAGCGCGAGTCGAGCACCTTGCGGTAGGCGGCGGCGTCCTGGGACCGCAGGTCGGACACGGCCGCGTCGGCGAAGGCACGCTGCTTCGCGACATCGCCGACGTACGTACGG
The DNA here is from genome assembly GCF_055585065.1 of Streptomyces sp. NPDC054047. Taxonomy (NCBI): domain Bacteria; kingdom Bacillati; phylum Actinomycetota; class Actinomycetes; order Kitasatosporales; family Streptomycetaceae; genus Streptomyces; species Streptomyces sp. NPDC054047. The sequence goes on from NZ_JBVJKV010000004.1 coordinate 199,779, forward strand.
TACTGGGCCCCGGACATGGTCCCGCTCGCCTGCGCGGCACCGAGCACGGCGTCCTGGCGGCTCAACGCGTCGCGGGAGCGGGCCAGTTCGAGCACGGTACGGGTGGCGGAGGCGCGGTCGGGCTGGTCGGCGCCCGCGAGCCCGGAGCGGACCGCGAAGGCCCGGTCGACGGCCTTGCCGTAGTCGGAGAGCACGGCGGAGGCGGCACGGGTGCTCTCGCGCCGCTCACCGAGCGACGTGGCGCTCGTGAGCAGGGAGCGGACGCGGCCGGGCAGCGCGGCGTCGAGTGCCGCGAGGTCGGTGCTGCTGGAGCGGATGCCCGCGCGCAGCGCCGTGACGGTCTTGTCCGTGCGGGCCTGCGCGGCGTCGAAGTCGGCGCGGGCGGTGCCGCCGGGCGCGGCCTGGTACTTCAGGGCCGCGGCCCGCTCGTCCTGCACCGCGGAGGTGAACCGTGAGACGGGCCGCACCAGGGTCGAGTCGATCTGGCGCAGCTGCTCGGTGGCCGAGACCTGGGAGGCGGTGGTGACGGCCGCGTGTCCCCACAGGGCCATCAGCGAGAGGACCGGCACGGTCAGCAGAGTGACGACCTTCGCGCGGATCGATTTGGGGCGCCAGCGTTCGGGCACCAGAGGGCGTGCGGGCATGACGAAGGGTCTCCTTGGCGGTGCAGGAGTGCGGGGGCGCGCGGAATGCGTCGGCCCCGGGGGTACGCGGGGCGCCGACGTGCGTGACGGGGCGCGTGCCGCGGGTGGGGGAGAGGGGCGGCCCGGCCGCGGTCAGGAGACCGGGAGTTCGACCTCGTGCAGCGGGCGGGCGGCGGCCTCGCTCTCGGCGCGCTCACGCGCAGTGGGGGACAGTGCGACGAACGCGCAGGTCAGGAAGAGGAACGAGCCGAGCACCACGGCGAGCGGCAGGATGAAGGAAGTGGCGCTCGCGCCCTGCAGCGGCGCGGTCCCGGCGCGCACATCCACCGTGACGGCGGCCATGCCCGTGTAGTGCATGCTGCTCACCGCCAGACCCATGACGAGCGAGGCGAGAGCCGCGACGGTCGGCCCCCGCACGGACAGCGCGGCCCACAGAGCGGCGGAGGCGGCGGCGATGGCGATGAAGACGGAGAGCGCGACGAGCGCGGGGTCGTACGAGATCGAGCCGTTGAGCTGGACGGCGGCCATGCCGATGTAGTGCATCGCGGCGACGCCGAGTCCGGTGCCGACGCCGCCGAGCACGATGGAGCGCGCCCGGGAGCTGCCGTAGCCGGCGGTGAAGACGCCCGCGCCGACCACGGTGATCGCGACCACCAGGCTGAGCAGGGTCAGCGGGATGTCGTAGCGGATCGCGGTGCCGTCGACGGTGTAGCCGAGCATCGCGATGAAGTGCATGGTCCAGATGCCGGCGCCAATCGCGACCGAGGCGCTGATCAGCCAGTTCCTCCTGGACCGCCCCCCGGCTGCCAGAGCGCGCACGGTGCAGCGCAGTCCCAGCGCGGCGCCGACGACGGCCATGGCGTACGACAGGACCGGAGTGGCCCAGCCCCCTGCCATGTGGTGCATGTGACCCACGGGATTCCTCTCACTTGGCTGTGTCGGCCCCCCGGCGACCCGGGACGCTAGCACGCAGTGGATCTCCCGCCAGGGGGCACGAAAACCGCTTGTTGTGAGGGTTACCGAACAGTAGAGCCCGAGTTCACCGGGCTGCACGCCCACAGGGCCGTCACTGATCGCACACATAGGTGCGACTCTTGTCACGCCGCGTATCGAACCGCTCCCGACACCGCGGGCGACACGCCCAGTTCCGGATATCCGGGACATGCCGGTGCAGTCTCCCGCTCGCTGGACGGGCGTCCACCGCGGGCGCCGCGGGACGCGTACCCGACGAGATTCCCGAGCGCGCAGTCGTCCGCTCTGTGTGCCCGGACTGGGCCGTTCTGGGATGTCCTGCGGGACCACATGGCTGACCGGGAAGACGCCACCGTGGAGGGCGTCTTCGTGGGCCTCAACTTCGCTCTGCTGGACCGGCTGTGAGCCGGGTCGAGGCTTGCGCCCCTTGCGGGACCCCGATGCCGCCGAGGGCGGGAGGCCGAGGAGAGCTGCGGGCCCAGGTCCCGCCCGACGTGCCGGCCGGGACCTGGGGGTGGCTCAGTTTGCCTGGTGGTCGGCCTGCCTGGGCAGGCAGAACATCAGGGCCCACATCAGGGCGAGGAGGCCGCCGACCCACCACAGCACGGTGACGAACGCGTCGCGGTTGACCGCGCCGTCGGGAGAGCCGCCGGTGATGGCGAAGAACACCACGGCGGTCAGCGCGGTGCCCAGTGCGATGCCCAGGTGAATGGCGGTGTTGAACAGGCCCGAGGCCGAACCGGCGTCCTCGTGCGGGACTTTGGCCAGCGACAGATCGGTGAGCGGGCCGGAGACCATGCCCAGGCCGAAGCCGATCAGCACCACCGGAGCGGTCATCGCCGGCAGGGTCAGGTCGGCCTGGTGGCTGCCGATCTGGAGCCCGTAGGTGACCATCGCGGCGGTCGCGATGAGGGCTCCGGCCTGCGGCAGACGGCGGGCGAAACGTCCGGCCGTCTTCGCCGCGATGGTCGCGCCGCCCAGTTCTCCCACGGAGAGCAGTACGAAGGCCACGGCCGCTTCAAGCGGGCTCATGCCCAGTCCGCGCTGCAGGTACAGCGTCCAGGTCATGAAGAACAGGCCGCACAGCAGGCCGTGCAGCAGGTCCGCGGCCATGCCCCCGGAGAACTGCCTGACCCGGAAGAGGGACAGGGCCACCAGCGGGGCGTTGCCCTGCCTGCGCCGCTGGTGGCGCAGGAAGACACCCAGGACAAGGAGGCCGACGGCGAGCATGACGAAGCTCCACAGCGGCCATCCGTGGGCATGGCCCTCGGTGAGCGGGAAGAGGATCAGGACGATGGCCAGGCCGGACAGCAGCATGCCGACCAGGTCGAGCCGGTCGGCCTTGCGGACGGTCGATTCGGGGATAAAGGTGCGTCCGAGGAGGAGTACGGCCAGCCCGACGGGCACGTTGACCAGGAAAATCGGCCGCCAGGACAGCCCGAACAGGTCGGCCTGGGTGAGCACGCCGCCCAGGACCGGGCCCAGGACGTTGGCGATGGCCAGGACGGCCCCGTACAGGCCGAACGCCTTGCTGCGGTTCTGGCCTTCGAAGGTGACGTGCATGGTCGCCAGGACCTGCGGGATCATCACGGCCACGCCGACGCCCTGAAGCAGGCGGGCGCCGATCAGCACGCCCGGGCCGGTGGCCAGACCGCACAGCAGCGAGGCGGCGGTGAACACGACGGTGCCGATGAGCAGGATCCTGCGCCGGCCGTAGATGTCACCGAGCCGTCCGCCGGTGATCAGCCCGACGGCGACCGGCAGGGAATAGGCGGTGGTCAGCCACTGCACAGCGACCGGTCCGGCGCCGGTCGACTCCTGGATCGCGGGCAGGGCGGTCAGGACGACCGACTGGTCGAGCATGTTCATCAGCTCGGCGGTCAGCAGCACCAGGAGGGCGATCCAGGCTCCCAAGGCCGTCTTCGAGGGTCCAGCCGATGGGTGGCCTGGGGTTTGGGTGGTGGTGTGCTGTGGCTCGTTGTCGAGCGCGGGGGAAGACAAAACGGGAACTCCTGATCCAAAGGAATCGGGGGAGCCCAGCCGACAGCCGCACCGGGGCCGGAAAACACCAAAGCCCGGGGCAGACGGCAGAGCTGCACCCGGGAAGGAAAACTGCGGGGAGGGGTGACGCAACTCAGGCCAGCGCGACGTCCGCCCCCGGACACGTGCGACACATCAGCACGCGGGGAACGCGGACGACTACATGGCCTGGTTAATAGGACGTCACCTCAAGATCGAAAAAGATGGAACAAGAACTCCGGTCGCTGCCACCGACACCTCGGCACAGGGACCCGTTCACCATATGACATCCCCGGGTCCAGTCGCACACCAGATAGCCGCCCCCCGGCTTTGCGTGGAACGCGGAGGAACACTCGGCGCGAGTCGGCGTGGTACGGCTCGGAACCGGGAAGGCCGGGGGCTTTCGCGCCCCCCGGTGTGGTGGCGCGCGAAGTCCGTGGTGGCCGGATGGAGTTGCTCGTCACGGGTCGCGATCGCCTGGCCCTGGTTGTGGTGGCACGGTCGCGGTTGGGCCGGTCCTGCCGGCCGTCTTCGCGGTGCGTGCAACACCTGTGGCGCCACTTGAACTTGTGAGCCGGCAGCCGGATGGCCGGACGACCGAAGGGCTCCGGGCAGTGTTCTTGCCGCGGTGCAATTCGAAGGCAGTCATGGCCATCGCTCCGTAGTCTCCCTGCATGCCAAGCCCAGACCTTCCAGGCTCAGACCTTCAGGGCATCAACGCCTTCCTGTCCGCTTTCGCCCGCCGCCAGGCTGCGCACATCGTCGACCTTCCTGGCGGCTTTGCTGTATATGACGATGCTTTTCACCATTCCCGAGCGAACAACCAGGTCATCATCGATATGGCCGTCGACCCGGAAACGCTGCCCACCATCGCGGAGGAAGCACTGGGTCATCTGCCACACCGGCTGATCTCCGTCTTTGATGACGAAGTCGGAATGGCGTGTGCAGAGCCGCTGATACGGGCTGGATACAGCCACTCCACCTATCTGGTGATGCTGCACGCAGGCCCCATGCCAGCAGGCCGACCCGCAGGCGAGGTAGACCTCGATGCGATACGTACTCCGCTCACCCGACGTTGGCGGGGCCTCCTTCCGGGCGTCGGCGACGAGGTAATAAGCCACCTTGTCGACCGACGCGAGGCTCGTCGGCGCGGGGCTGACATCGTTCGCTTCCTCGGTGCTCTCACGGAGGAAGGCGAGGTCGCCTCATGGGCCGACCTCTATGTGGACCCGGCAACTGGCATAGCCCAGATCGAGGACCTGATCACCTCCGAGGCTCACCTCAGGCGCGGTTACGCGGATGCCGTCCTGACCACTGCCCTGCGCATGGCTGCCGATGAGGACTGCAGTACCCGGTTCCTGACCGCCGACGCGTCAGACTGGCCGCGCCAGTGGTATGAGCGTCGCGGCTTCTCCGTCATCGGCCACTCGCACTGCTTCGAACGCGGCTGATCGGAAAGCAGCGGTGGCGTGCCGGTGATCCCCTCAACCAGTACCGACAACGCCCCTACGAGGATTGTCGGCCGCGTTGGTCCAGCGCTCTGGTCAAGTCCCGGTTGGCCTGCTCGCGGCATCGAGATCGGATCGGGCTCCCTCCAACGCGGACGTCAGTTCAACGGTGTGTTGCTCCAGCCTCGTGATCTTCCGCTGGGGCTGGCCGATGTCCGCTGGGGCTCCGAGCCCTGACTCCTGTCATGCCTGAGCCCCGAACGCCAGCGACTGTTCGACAGGACGGCACAGCGCCAGCGGGAGTGGCAGGGGAAGGGAGGTCACGGGGTAGCCGTAGCCCGCCCTGGCTGTGGCTGCTGGCCTGGCAGGGGAGTCTCACCCCAGCACCAGTAGCGTGCCGGGAGCCAGAGCGTGGTTCGGGGGCATCAGGGCACCCGAATCCGCTACGTAGTATCCGGACAGCCGCCCCGTGGCGAGGAGTTCGGCCGGCGGGCGGGCCAGTGACATCACCAGACGCCAGGGTGGAGAGGGCTCAGCCCTCTCCACCCTGGCGTCTGGTGTGGTTGGTCTATGCGGCAGATGTCAGAGGCGGCCATGCGTCAGCCGAGTCAGCGGACCGCCCTGAATCTTCGCCGTCCGGCGCCCGGCGGTGAAGGAAACACCGACCACACTGACCAGACCGGCGGCAGCCCCTGCGGCAATGGCCTTGCGGTTCTTCACCAGGGTCCAGCCGGCGACGGCCGTTGAAGCGACCTTGCCGGTGGCCGACACCACCGTCTTGCCGCCACTTTCGATACCCGCGGCTGCCGCCTGCTTTGCACGCTGAGTCGCGAGACCGAAGGTGTGCGCACCAGAACTGGCGGCGTCGGCCGCTTCCCCGGCGGAACCCTTCGCCTTTTCGGCAGCCTCGGCCGACTCCTGCTTTGCCTTCTGTGCAGTGGTGTTCACCTTGCGCGCTCCTGTACTCGCAGTGGACCGCTCCTTGGCGGCTGTTGCCTTAGAGGTTCTTCTTCTCTCTTCAGCCATGCAGTCCGTGTTGCCACTCAACGCCCCATGAAACTTGAAGCGTTCGATCCTCTCGATCGACCAGCAGACAGGAACCCACCAGCCCCAGGTCGGTCGGGTCGATGTGCGCGACGGCGGCCGTGAAGCTGGCGGAGTCGAGCAGGCGGGCGATGTCGGTGCCTACGGCCGGCGCGGCCTGGACCACGGCGGCCTGAACGGCGGCCCGTCGGGCGGCGGTCGAGCTGACGGTGAGCGCCTGCTGTGCCAACTTCGGCAAGGCGGGTCACGTCGCCCTCGGTGGCCTCGACAGGCGGCGCGGCCGGGGGTCTGCGGGGGCGAGCTGGTGCTTGGCGCGGCCGGTGCCGGGGGCTGGCGGGGTGCCGATCGGTGCGCCGGGGGCGGGGCGCGTGCGGTGGCCGGGGGCGGGGTCGACACGTGGGTCCTCCGGGGACGGTGTCCGGGGCCGTGCGCGCCTGGCGCTCGGCCGGATGCGGGCAAACGAAAAGGAGCCCGCGCCGAGCGGGCTGTGATGAGTTGTTTCGGAGGAACCAGCTACCGGACAGCAGCGTCTATGGGCACGGAGGGGGCTCGATGACCGTGCTATCGCTGATCATCTCGGCTGCTGCGTTAGTGGGCGTCGCAATGTCTTTGATCTATCAATCCCGACAAACGCGTCTGTCCCGAGAAGAGAACATGAGGGCGTCACACCGAGAGCTGTTGGTGATGTCCATCAATGACGAGATTTTGCGGCCCTGCTGGGGAAGTCCCCTGTCAGAGCTTCCAGAAGTCGTAGCGCGACAGATGCTGTTCTCGAACCTCATCGTGTCGTGGTGGCACTCTGCTTACATGATTAAAGAAACGACAGACCAGCAAGTCAGCCTGCTATTCCGCCATTTCTTCGAGGGGGAGATTTCTAGAGCGTATTGGGACAGGGCGCGTGCTGGATGGAGTGAGCTGGCGCACGCGGGAAATTCCTCGAAAACCAAGCGCTTCGTATCTCTCGCGGACGAAGAATACCGGGCAGTTGTGTCAGCAGGTGCCTAACTCCGGGTTGCACCTGGTGCGCGGAAGGTACGGCAAAGTCAAGAATGGGGCGATTTGTAGCGTAGCCACGTATCTACGGGCTCCGCAGCGTCGACGCGCTCGGGTGCGGGCACGTGGTTTGGGCGTCGCCCCTGCGGCCTGCCTCGCGGCCTGCCGTGACTGCTCTCACGATGTCCTCGCGCGCGCCCATGTCACCCACCTCTTGTTCTGGTGGTCCGACGCGTTGTGCCGGGCGCCGTCGGCCTATTGCTACGACTTGCCGGTCACCTGCTCGATGAACTCGGCTTGTGTGAGCCTGCCGTGTTCGGCCCACCAATCGGGCGCGCCTGCTCCGGTCTCTGTGAGGATGGCGGCCGCCTCGGCCTGTACGGCGGTGTCGTCCCAATCGGGGTGCAGCCAACGGACTTTGGTCCCGGTGGACACGTCGCCCGCTCGGGCGAGCAGATCGGGGGTGGTTGCCGTGCTCTGCTCGCTCTCGGCGACGCCGTCGCCGAACTCGACGCGCGGCCGTTCCGGTTTGATCGGTCGGCCGAAGTGCACGGCGTCGACTGCAACAGAACATGCAGTATGTGCGCGAGAGGCTGGCGCCAGTACCCGGTCTTCTTCTTCCGGGTGACCATGGACAGGACGTCGCGGCTGTCGACCTCTGTCGCGGTGATCGGGCCGCCGTGGGCGTCGAGGCCGAAACTCTGCGCGGAGTAGCCGGCCGACTGGGCGGCCTGCCTGGTCAGTGCCTCGGTGCTCCGCTGGTGCTCCTCGACCCTGATCTCGAACTGACTCAACGTGATCGTGCTGCCCTCGTTGGGCGGCATCTTCAGCGAATGCCAGACCTCGCGATCGTCGTCGAACCCTGCGCCCTGTCCGGGCCCCGCAGGTATCCGTCGGGGGCGATCAGCCGTGCGCGGGCGAGGCGAATGTCGCGCATCCACGACGTCCACACGTCGTCGATGGCCTCGAACACGTCCCGGATGCCCTGGAAATGGGAACGCCCCATCGGGCTCGACTCGATCAGGTCGCAGTCCCACGTGGCACGGAGATACACCCCGGAAAGGCCCGCGTCCTGCTCGGCTGCTCCGTACAAGACCTGCTGTTCGTGGCCTTCGTCGGCCAGCGTTTCGAGACGCGTCTGTGTGGCCTTGTCCTCGACGCTCATGGCATGTCGCTGAACAATAGGTGTGCGCTCACGGCGGCGATGTCGGACGGCAACGGCACGTGCAGTCGGTGACGTGGCCGGGAGGTCTGCGCGCGGCGCCGGTCACCGGAGTACCACGCGTCGTCGAGGCGCATCTCGGCGTAGTACGGGGCCCATTGCGGGGGCGGCCATGAGGCGCCGGGCTCAGGAAGTGGCATCTGGGCCACCTCCTAATTGCACATCAGTACGATGGGTGAGACCGTGGATAAATTTGGGGAGTAAGTAATTCCTTGCGGGCCCTGTTGCGGCTCGCGTTAGAGGATCCGAATTTCGTCGAGACGTTCCGATCATGTATCGCACCGTGCTATACCTCATTGACAACACTCGGGGGATACCATGATCGAAAGTGTGATCATTGCTGTAGGTCAGTTTCTGGCTGGCAAAGGTATCGATGAACTGAATCGGGTCTTCAAGGCGTACGACCGGGAAAAGGTCATCGACCGTGCCATTGGGCAGGCGACCGCGCAGCATGGGAGGTATCACAGCCTATCAAATATCAACATGCTGTGCGACACGTGTGCAGGTATCGGTTGGACTCGAAGGGCACACAAGCAGAACCACAAGAAAAAGAAAAAGACGAAATATTGTCGCTACTGCAATAAGAGCGACTGGCCTTACAGTGCTTTCCCGAAATAGGTTCTGTCGCGCTATGTCGGATATATTTGCTGCGTGTTATAGAGTTCTGCGTTCAGTGAGCAAGTGGCGCCACTCGTGCGCGGTGGAATGGACGACGTAGCGCAGGGCGTCGGCGCTGTGGTCGTCGACCTTGATCGGGGCGTCGTCGCCGCGCTCGGTAGCTTTGGGGTCCCAGCTTTAGCCGGGCATTTCGGCGAGCAGGCCCTCGCACGAGTCGTGGCGCCATTCGGCGCACACGTACAGGCGGCCGTCGGCGCCCTCGCCGAGCAGGACCGCGGCAAAGGGGTTGGTGGTGCCGTAGTCGACGCCAAGCCGGTGCCGACGCATGTCGGGTTGCTCGGTGACGACGTGGCGGGGCTCGTCCCACATGTCGTAGATGGCGCCCTCGGCGACCACCCACGCGCCGTCGATCATGCGGCGGCGCCACAGGCCGACGTACTCGGCGGCGAGGTCGGCAACGTACTCGGGCGACGGGCTCGGGTTGTCGGCGAGGCGGAAGTGCCAGGCACGCAGGTTGAGTTTTGCCCGCGCGGTCGAGATACCTGGTCTTGAGCCAGTGGCGCGGTGAGTCGGGGTTGGTCGTGGCGTACGGGCGCGCGCCGGGCACGGACAGCAAGAAGCTGGCCAAAAAGCTTCGGGCAGGAGGGTGGCCTCGTCGACGTACGCGAGTTGCACGGTGAGGCCACGTAGGCGGCCCTCGGCGCGGGCGCCGGCGGCGCCGATCAGGTGTACGGTGCGCCCGAGATCGTCGCCGTCGTCGCTCCGTGGGTGTGCACGACGTGCTGTGCGAGGGGACCGAACAACGCGCGATCTTGGAGGGGTTCCAGGATGTTGCGTTCGAACGTCTGGAGGCTGAGCCCGGACGGCCCCGCCGTGGCGACAGCCATCACGAACGCCAGTAGCGAGGCGATCGTCTCGCCGCTGTGCCGTGCCACAGGCTGATACGGGCGGTTGCCTGTCCGATTTTGCGGAGCTGCTTGAGGGACAGGGGCAGATTGCCGAGGTCGAGCACTACGGCTCCCCCCCCGGCGGCGCCCCCGTCGTCGTGGGCCTGGTCGTCGTCGGCGGCCTGCGTCAGTGCCTCGCCGAGCGCTCCGAGCATCGAACGCACCTGCTCGGCGTTCTCTCCGCCCTCGACGGGTGCGAGGCGTAGGGAGACCCCGACGGCGGTCTGTACCGACGCGACGATCGCCCGTTGGTCGCCGAAGCGGGGTTGCGGTAGGTGGGTCTCGTGCCACTCGCCAAAAAAGTGGCCGGCGAACTCGCCGTGCACGGTGGGCGCCCATAGCTGAGTGCGTAGCTGAGTGCGTAGGTGCTCGGCGTCGCCCTGTAGGTCGACGGCGAGGGTGGCGCGGCGGGCGGCGGGCGGCGGGCGGCGAGGTCGGCGGTGCGGGCGCGGGCGGCGGCCTCGACCTGTGGGGCGCGGTCGAAGCTGAGCGGGGGCTCGAAGGCTGTGGCGATCTTCGACACGGTCGAGGGGCTGCGCTGGATGGCGCGGGCCATGCTCCAACCCCGTTGCATCGAAACCGCTGATGGGGTGGCCTAATGCGTAGTTTTGACTACGTATTCTCCTCATCCTTGAGGAGGAGTGGCGATTACCGCGAGGCGAAAAGATTGCAACCTGCGCCGTTGTTCAATCTCCTCACCGCAGACGTCTCGCCTTGCGGCCTTCGTGTTTCACACTGAGTAACGGGTCGGCGCCGACCTAAACCCACTCGAACAGAACGGAAGTAGGTCAACATGCGTGCACGTGAGACACGACCTGCTGAGAGGCATGGGGCTTGTGTGTCGGCGACGATCCGTCGGCGCCGGTATCGGCGGTTGACTGTAGTGGTCGTCATCCTGCTAGCTGGTGTTGCCCCTTGGATCGACGCGCAACTCTTGGCAGTGGTGCTTGCTGTAGTGGCCGGGGTTGCGCCCGTCGCATTCGGCCAGTCCTTAGCTGCGTCTTGCGAGACTAGTCCAGCCTGAGCGCCAACAGATGCGCACCAACACGAAACGCCCCTCGTGATCGCGCGGGGCGTTTCGTGTGGCATCCGCGTGGCCTGTTTCCGGGCGTGCCGGGAACGGTCCCACCATTAGGTCGCAGCCGCCCCCCGAATATTCCCTGAGCCGCGTCCCTGAGACATTTCCGGGGCATCCCCGATGGTGCGCGCTTTGCCTGACTGGTGAGCTTTTGCCATGAGAAACCTCCAGTCCTCGCGTCCTCTGCTCGCCGTCATCACCGCGGCGGCGTCGCTCCTTGCTGCTGTCCCCGCCCTTGCTGATTCCCGGCACGGGGATTCGCGATTACACGCCAAGACCCAGGCTGCCTTGAACGAGATCGTGGAGCAGGGCACGCCCGGTGTCATCGCCCAAGTACGCGACGGCCACGGCGTATGGAACGGCAGGGCCGGTGTCGGCGACCTTTCCCGCAGCGACCAGCGCAGCACGCGCGAGAAGTTCCGCATCGCCAGCGTGACCAAGACCTTCACGGCCACCGTGCTGCTCAAGCTCGAAGCCAAGGGAAGACTGTCCCTGGACGACAGTCTCCAGAAATGGCTGCCCGGGGTGGTACGCGCTCCGGGATACAGGCCCGAAGCCATCACTGTTCGGCACCTGCTCAACCATACGAGCGGGATTTTCGACTACAACATGGACGAGGAATTCCGCGCCAAGTACGCCGGTGCGGAGTTCGACAAGAACCGCTACACCCGGTGGGCGCCCAGAGATCTCGTGGACATCGGGCTGGCCCACCCGCCGAACTTCCAGCCCGAGCAGGGCAGCAGGCCCGGCAGGCCGGGCAAGTGGGACTACTCGGACACCAATTACCTACTCGCCGGGATGATCATTGAGAAGGTCACCGGCGGCACCTACGAGGAGGCGGTCGAGCGGCTCCTCATCAAGCCGCTCCACCTGCACGGCACCCGCGTGCCCGGTTCCTCGCCCAAGGTCCCCCGGCCGCACGCGACGCACTACTCCACGCTCTTCCAAGAAGAGCCGAACATGCAGATCTACGACGTCACCAAGTTCAGCCCCACCGTGGCCTTCTCGGCCGGGCAGATCATTTCGACCGTCGGCGACGTGAACACCTTCCTGTCGAAACTGCTGGGCGGCGACCTGCTGCCCGCCGCCCAGCAGCGGGAGTTGCTCGACGCGGTGCCTGTCGACGGAGACAAGGGGCACGGCGGCCCGCAGGACGTCTACGGCCTCGGTATTCGGCACTTCAAGCTCACGGAGGACTGCTGGGCCTGGGGGCACGGCGGCCTGATCCCCGGATCCGCGACCCGGACGATGGCCTCGGCGAACGGTCGGCACGTGCTCACCATGAACCGCAACGGAGACTGGGGCGAGCAGGAACTGGAGGACGCGACCGTCGAGGCGGAGTTCTGCCAGAAGTGACCGCGGGTGCGGGCGGTCGGTGGTTGTTCGGCTCCTGACGATGAGGTCCCTGAGGTCCCTGAGGTCCCTGAGGTCCCTGAGGTGATCGCGGCCTCGGGGTAACCAACAAGCACGCTGCCTCCAAGCTTCCCGGCCTGTGCCCCGCAGCACCTCAACCGCCTGCTGCCCGCCTGGCCCATCGCGCGACACCCCCGGATCGGGCGTCTCCAACAGGTGCAGAACCGGGCATGTAAGGTGTCAACTCCCTTACTGCGCATACCAGTTGATGCTCTGCAGCTATCACTGAATGGCATCGGTACCAACCAGCCCCGCCTTCCGGATACTCGTCCCGACCAGAGGCCGCACCCGCAGGCCCCGGTCCCGGGATCGCGGGCACCCCCGTGCCCCGAAACTCCCGGCAGCCCGGCCATCCAGGCCATCGGACATCTGGAAGGGACACACCCCCCATGAAGAGATCCCGCACCAGCCTTCTCGCCGTCCTCGGCGCCGCCGCTCTCGTCGGCTCGCTCGCCGCCGCTCCGTCGGCGTTCGCCGCGCCCGCCCCCGACACCTTCAAGCCCCTGTCCACGAACGCCGTGGCGGCGTACGCGGGCTCCGCCGAGAACGAGGCCGCCAACCGGGAGTTCTTCGACGCCGTCATGAAGTCGGCGCTGAAGAAGCAGGCGGCGCAGCCGGGCGTCCAGGTCGTCACCGTCCGGTACCGCACCACCCGCGCGCCGAGCTTCCGCACTCAGATAGCGCAGAGCACGCAGATATGGAACTCCTCGGTGAGCAACGTGAAGCTCCAGGAGACGACCTCGACCGCCGACTTCGAGTACCGCGAGGGCAACGACTCGCGCGGCTCGTACGCCTCCACCGACGGGCGCGGCCACGGCTACATCTTCCTGGACTACCGGCAGAACCAGCAGTACAACTCCACGCGCGTGACGTCCCACGAGACGGGTCACGTCCTCGGTCTGCCCGACCACTACTCGGGCCCGTGCAGCGAGCTGATGTCCGGCGGCGGCCCGGGCACGTCCTGCACCAACGCCTACCCGAACGCGCAGGAGCGCCAGCGGGTCAACAGCCTCTGGGCCAGGGGGATCGCCACCCTCCAGGACAAGGGTGAGCTGACGAAGGTCCGCTGAGGTCCGCTGACCCCGCACCACGCCGGGCCCCGAACCGTGCGCCGGTTCGGGGCCCTTGCCGCATGCTGCCGGACCAGCCGTCGGCGGCCTTCCGTTCGGCCAGCGCCTGCTTGGCCCGCGGTATCGACGGCGCCTGCGGCGAGCTGCGGGGCGGCGGATAGCGTGCGGGCATGGCGATAACGGGGAAGCGGCGCGTCCTGTACCGGCAAGGCAGCGGGTTCTGGCGGATGACGGCGAAGTGGGTCCTGGTCTTCGGGGCCCTGTACCTGCTGGACGGCGGGTTGCTCCGGTCATGGGGCGACGCCTTGGTGTGGCCGATGATCGGGATCCTGCTGTGGGTGCCGTTCGGGGTCGGCATCGTCTGGTACTCGAAAAAGGACCAGCGGTTCGCGCTGACGGAGCGTGAACTGCGGCTGCGACGCAAGCGGTTGCCGATGGAGAAGGTGAACCTGCTGCACGTGGCGCGGTTGTGGCTGGAGGGGCGGTCAACCCTGGACGACCAGCCGGTGCGGGATTGGCCACGGCTCGTCCGGGTGGTGTGGGTGCCGCTGCGGGACGGCCGGGCGCTCGGCGTGGAGTTCCGCGACCCGGCCGCGTTCGCCGAGGTCTTCGGCGCTTTCGCGGTCGAGGCCTGCGGCGGGCCGGACATCGTCCGCGCGAGGGCAGCAGCGGAGACCTACCCGGATCCGCGCCCGATACGGCCCCGCCCCGCCGCCGACGGCGGCTCCAGGCTGGACATCCTGGACATCTTCAACTGAGAGCCGGAAGCGCACGGCAAGGGGCGGCGGCCCGTCAGCAGCGGTCCGTCAGTAGCGGTCCGTCAGAGGCGCGGGGTGCTCACACCCATGCGTGCGTGGACGCCCTCGCGAACTGAGTGCTCAGCCCCGCCACCAGTCCCCGGAGTCCTCCAGGGCCCGGCGCAGGTAGTCGTCAAGACCGTTCGCCGCCCATGAACGCCCGTCCGTCTCGTGATCCCAGACGAACACGTCGTCACGCGGCGGGATCCTGATGAAGGCGAACTGATCCCCGCCGCTGTTGTCGCCGAAGAACATCAGGGGTTCGAAGGGCATGTAGAGCGTGGTGAAGTCCGCCGAGGCGCGGAAGGCGGCGTTCTCTTCGGTGATCCGCTCAGCACTCCACACCACGTCCGTGCCGTAGTGCCCGCGCACTCCATTGCACTCGCGGAGCAGGGACGCGAGATCCTCGGGAAGCGGCTGCCCCAGTACGCGTTCGGCCTCGGCCAAGGCCTCGCTGGTCGCCGGCTCGGCGAGCTCCACACCTGCCATCACTTCGAGCATCCGTTCGCGCCACATGCGGCGAGCCTCTCAAGGCCCTGATGATCGTGACAACCCGCACAACCCGCACAACCCGCAGGCGCGAGCGGCGGCCTCGCCCACCTGCAACGCCTCCGGCATCTCGCAGAAAGCCTGGCTCGTTGGGGCCGCCCCTGTTAGCCTCCCCTGCCACTGATCATACATTCACGCAAGGTGTGTATGAATGGAGGAAGTATGCGGGGACAGAGGGCCGTTGTGCTCGGCGGAAGCGTGGCGGGGCTGTGCGCCGCGGGAGTGCTCGCCAGACACTTCGACGAGGTGATCGTCCTGGAGCGGGACCGGCTCCCGCCCGGCGCGCAGCACCGGCGGGGCGTGCCGCAGAGCAAACATCCGCACTTCTTGCTCAACTCCGGGCGCCGGGCGATCGGTGAGATCTTCCCCGGGTTCGAGGAGAGGCTGATCGCCGCGGGCGGGATGCACCTGATGCCGTCGATGGACGCGGCGTACTGCGAGAACGACGGCTGGGCCCCGCGCAAGACCGGGTCGATGACGATGGTCTACAGCTCGCGCGTGCTCATCGAGCGGGTGCTGCGGGACAGCGTGCGCGAGCTCCCGGCCATCGAGATCCGCGAAGGCGTGACGGTCACCGGACTTCGTTCCAGCGGAGGCGGCACCGCGCGCGGGCGTGTCGAAGGAGTCGAGTACCGCAGGGGCGACGACGCGGTCCATCTCTCCGCCGACCTGGTCGTCGACGCCCTGGGGCGTGGCTCATCCGTCGCCGACTGGCTGCGCACGGCGGGGTGGCCACCGCCGCCGGAGAAGACCCTCGACGCCAAGGTCACCTACACCTCGCGGTGGTACGACCTGCCCCCCGCCGACCGGCGTCCGCCCTCATGGTGGTGGAAGCACTTGGTCGTCACTCCGGCACAGGACACCCGCGACCGGCCCGAGGAACACGAGTTCCTCAGCAACTTCTTCCCGATCGAGGGGGATCGCGCCATCGTGTGCATGGGATCGTGGGGCATCCGGATGCCGCGCGAGGTCGCCACCTTCGAATCCTCGGTGGACCGCGTGCGAGCCACGGCCTTCGGCGAGGCGACGCGTGCCTGCACGCCGACCTCCGAGGTACACCTCACCCGTTCGACCGGCAACAAGTGGCGCCGCTTCGACCTCCTCGAACAGCCCCCGCTCGGGCTGGTCAGCGTCGGCGACTCGATCTGTGCGTTCAACCCCTTCTACGCCCAGGGAATGAGCTCGGCGGCCCGTTCCGCCCTCATCCTCGCCGACATGCTGCCGGGCCACGACGTCCTCGATACCGCCTTCTTCCACGAGTTCCTTGCCCGGCAGAAGAAGTCCCTCGACGTGCCGTGGATGCTCGCGATGGCCCGTGACCAGGCCTATGACTTCGCGACCGGAAGCGAGGTCGTCGCTGCCTGGCGCCGCAGGCTGGCCGCGCGGTTCAGCTGGCCGGTCTTCAACGCCATCACCGCCGCGAGCCGCGAGGACGCCTACGTCGAGCGGACGTTCGCCCAGGTCTTCAACCTCGACAAGTCACTCCGACAGATGGCCACCGATCCGCGGTTCTGGTTCGGCATCGTGCGCCACAAGGTGCGTCAGCGGCTCGGACGCACGGTCGTACCCGGCGGGTTCGACGATCAGCAGGACCCGCCCGGCACCGACTTCAGCAACCACACCCACACCCACACCGGCACGAAGCCGCCCGCCGCGTCCGGCCTCGTCGACCACTGACCCCAGGAGCAAGCAATGGGCTACTCATGCGACGCGGCGGCCGAACGCCTGGCTGAGAGGCTGGGCCACTCCTGTCACCATGCCGAACCCGTCGTGGACTTCCGCAATCCGTTCGGCCTCGAGCACGCCGCCATGCCGTTTCTCGAACTGCTCGTCATCGGCGGCGCGGTGTTCGCCCTCGTCCATGCGTGGCGGCGGTGGCACCGCGACGGCGACCCGGTCAACATCACGCTGTGGTTCGCCTCGATCGTCTACCTGGCGGTGATCGAGCCGCCGCTCTACTTCCCGAGCTGGTTCGGCCTGCAGGAGCACGTCGGGCTCATCTTCTCCCACAACGTGTTCACCGTGCAGTTCATGTACGACCGGCTGCCTCTCTACATCGTCGCCTTCTATCCGGCACTGTCCCAGCTCGCCTACGAACTGATCCGCGTCCTCGGTGTCTTCACGCGGCGCGGGCCCCTGGCCGGGGCCCTGGCGGTCGCGTTCACCTGCCAGGCGTTCTACGAGATCTTCGATCAGCTCGGGCCCCAGCTGCAGTGGTGGGCCTGGAACCCCGGCAACGAGATGATCAACGCTCCCGCGCTCGCCTCGGTCCCGATGAACAGCATGTTCCTGTTCGCCTCGGTGTCGTTCGGCGCGATGACCTACCTCGTCGTCCGGCTGGTCGGCGCGAAGGAAGGGCGGGGCGCACTCACCGGCCGCCAGATCAGCCTGCGCACCATCGCGGCCGGCGCCCTGACCCCCTTGGCAATGGGGATCGCGGGCGTGCCGAGCAACCTCTTCCGCGGTGGCGACCAGCTCGGGATACAGCAGGCCATCCTCGGCGCCGAACTGGCCCTGGTCTGGGTCGTCGGCCTCATCCTCCTCGCGGACGCCTGGCGCGCGCCGCGGGCCGATCAGCCCCCGGTGGCGTCAGCGCAGTTCGCGCGGATCTATCCGGCGCTGTACCTCGGCGTCCACATCGTTCTGTGGCTGATCGCCTTGCCGGCCTACTTCGCGGCGGACGACGGCATCACCGAGCAGGGCACCCCCATCGGCAGCCTCTGGTACACCGTGCTGTGCACCCTCGCCGCGGCCGGGCTCATCGCGGCCGTACTGCGCGCGACCACGTCCCGAAGGACAAAGGAGCCTGTGCGATCCTAGGGCCATGGGGCACCACGGCTGGGGAGGCAGGCCTCCCGCATCGGACGCGGAGGCCCGGCAGCGCATCGTCGACGCGACCGCCCGCTGCATCGACCGGCACGGCGTCACGAAGACCACCCTGTCCGACGTCGCCGGCGAACTCGGCGTCACCCGCCAGACCGTCTACCGCCACTTCGGCCGCATCAGCGAAATCATCGGCGAAGTGGCGGCCCAGGGCGCCGAGTCGTTCGTCGACCTGATGATCGCGCACTTGCACAAAATCACCGACGACCCGGCCGAAGCCGTGGTCGAAGGCATGATCTTCTGCGTACGGACCATCCCCGCCGAGCCCCGCCTGAGCCTGCTGCTGCAACTCGAAGACACCACCGCCTTCGGCCGCGGCACCACCACCCAGGACACCATCACCTACGGCGCCAAGATGCTGCAGCGCTTTCCCGTCGACTGGGGCGCCGCCGGCATCGAGGAAGAAGAGCTCCAAGGCCTCGCCGAGATCATCATGCGCCTCCTGGCGTCACTGCTGCAGCACCCGGGCGAGCCGCCGCACGACGAGGACCAGCTCCGCACCTTCCTCAACCGCTGGCTGGCCCCGGCACTGTCCCGGACCGGGCCCGCCAAGAGGCGGGCCAAGCCTTCTCAAGAATCGTTGTCAGCTCCGACATCATCACCGTGAGCAGCCAACTCGCCGCGCTCACCGGCCAGATACAGACCTCTCGCACCCTCACCATGTGGCGGCTGCTCAACGACTGAGCAACTACAGGCAGCGACAGGCCCGGTGGCAACGCGCGCCCGAAGACGGCCGGCCGCTGAGCGGGCGGGTGTCACCGGAGCTGGATACATCCGCCCGCTGCTCTGATATGCATGGCCGTTGAGGGGCCTGCACGGGTCCCTTCCGAGTGTGAGGGGAGGATCAGATGGTCTACACAGAGCCGATGGCGCGATCCGTCGTGGAGCCGGCCGTGCACGAGCTGATGCACCAGTGCACCGACGGCCAGGAGCGCTCCACGACGGTCGGCTTCGGCGGAGACGGCTTCACCATGTACGCACACGTGCGCCTCCGCCCAGCCACCCCCGCACAGGCCGACGTCTCGCTCGCTTGCTGGACCACCAACATGGACACGGCCCGGTATTTCGGCAACACCCCTCCGAGCGAGCAGGAAACCCGTCTGCCCCCCGACGGCACGGCCACGCCGGACGAGTCACTGACCAGCCGGGTCATGGGGCACTTGGCCCCGCGCATGAACGCACTCGGCAACCCTCGATCAGACGATGACGGCCACCTCACCATCACAGTCCCCCTCGTCTCGCCGTGACAGCCGATCGCAGGCGGCCCGACCCGCTGACAACAACCCTCGCCGGGCCCGCCGGACGCTTGGGAGTGGCGAGGTCCTGTGGTGGCGTCATTTCAGGTCTGCAAGAAGCCCCGGCTGGACGGGGGAGACCAGCCGGGGCGGTAGGGCGTGGCAGGCGGAGGGCGGTCGCCTCTCGGCGAAAGGCTCCATGGGGCTTCAGCCGAACGATCTTCCCCATGGGCTATAGGTGAGGCCCGGGGACACTGTCCCCTCCGCAGCCACACCTAGATGAACGATGACCCGTACACGAATGTTCCGGGCCGGCCGGAATGCCTGGGTGAACTGAGACACATCGAGGGATGCGCCTCCTCGCCGCCGTTCGGCGAGCAGAGGCAGGGACGGACTGCGGGCGCGCCTTGGGTCCGACGCAGCCGACGACGTCAGCGCCGAGGCTCTCGCTGCGCCTCAGCTGCGCCCTTCCCGAGTGCGCAGCCCGGCCAGAAGCCGGTCGAGCGCCTGCTCGCCGGCCTGGGGGTCCCCGCCCCGCGCGATCCAGAGCGCGGCCTCGTTCATCGCTCCCGACAGCAGCCGGGCCAGGGGCTCCACGGGCTGTTCGTCGATGATCCCGGCATCGGCGAGCGCCGTCAGGGCCTCCGCGAGATGCCGGGCGGAGGACTCTTCGTCCGCGGTCCGCCACTCGTCCCACCCCAGGACGGTCGGGGCGTCGATCAGCAGGATCTGGCGCACCGCCGGGTCGGTCCCCGCCGCCAGGAACGTCCGGCAGCCGGCCCGGAGCTGCTCCCAGAGGTCCTGATGCTGCTCGGCCGCGGCCGCGACCCGCTCGCCCAGTTCCCGCTGGACCTCGCTGACGACGGCCCGGAAGAGCCCCGCTTTGCTGTCGAAGTGGTGGTAGGCGGCGCCCTTGGTGACCCCGGCGGCCCGCGCCACCTCCGCCAGCACCACATGGTGATACCCGTCAGCGGCGAACCCCCGCCGCCCTTCGGCCAGCAGCGCCTGCCGCGTGGCCGCCCGCTGCTCCGCCCGGTTGACCGCCATCGAGCGCACCGCCCTTT
The DNA here is from genome assembly GCF_055585065.1 of Streptomyces sp. NPDC054047. Classification (NCBI taxonomy): domain Bacteria; kingdom Bacillati; phylum Actinomycetota; class Actinomycetes; order Kitasatosporales; family Streptomycetaceae; genus Streptomyces; species Streptomyces sp. NPDC054047. The sequence goes on from NZ_JBVJKV010000004.1 coordinate 219,775, forward strand.
CCATTTCGCGTACCCGAGGTATGCTAACCCCCGGTTCGCATACCCAGGGTATGCGAAATGGCTGTGAAAGGACCTCTCCCATGACGAACGCACCCACGACCAAGCTCGGCGGCTTCTACCCGGTGATCGCCACCGGGGACGTGGCGGCCTCCCGCGACTTCTACACCCGCCACTTCGGGTTCGAGGCGACCTTCGAGGCGGACTGGTACGTCAGCCTGCGCCGCCCCGACGCCCCGCAGTACGAGCTGGCCTTCCTGGACCACGCCCACCCGACCGTCCCCGAGGGCCACCGCAACGCGATCCGGGGCGGCTTGCTGCTGAACTTCGAGGTGGACGACGTGGACTCCGAGCATCAGCGGCTCGTGGCACAGGCCGGCCTGTCCGAGGTGCTGCCCCTACGTACGGAGGAGTTCGGCCAGCGCCACTTCATCGTGGCCGCCCCGGACGGTGTACTGATCGATGTCATCACCGTCGTTCCGCCCAGCGAGGAGTACGCCAACCAGTACACCGGCGCCTGAAATTCCCGGACCCTGCCGTGGGGGCAGGCGCTCACCTGGCCCGGCCTGCCGGCTGTACGGCACGTAGGCGAAGTGCACTTCGCCTACGCGGGTGCCGGGTGGGCGGCGTCTTCTGGCGTGCACACCCCTGTTGCCCGTTCACACGCAAACGGTTCACGCACCCGATCCTCATCGTCACCGGGATCGATCGCCAACGTAGGGTGCAGAGCAATACGGCGTACGAGACATCCCGGAGGGGCGCCATGGTCGGTGTTGAGGACGTGGAGAACGCGGCGGCGCGGATTGCCGGGCATGTGGTGCGCACTCCCACACTGCCCAGCCCGGGGTTGACCGCGTTGCTCGGGGTGCCGGTCACGGTCAAGCTTGAGCTGCTGCAGCGCACGGGCTCGTTCAAGGCCCGGGGAGCGGTCTCCAAGCTCCTGACGATGAGCGGTGAGCAACGCGCGGCCGGCGTGGTCGCGGTCTCCGGCGGCAACCATGGCGTCGCCGTGGCAGAGATGTCGGCCGCTCTGGGCGTGCACGCCACCGTGGTGATGCCGCGCACCGCACCGGCACGCTCGGTGCAGGCCGCCCGGGCCGCCGGAGCCGACGTACGGCTGACCGCCACCATGGCCGAGGCCTTCGCGACGATGGACCGGCTGGAGGCGGACGGGCTCACGCTGCTGCACCCGTTCTCCGACCCGGTGGTCATCGCGGGACAGGGCACAGTGGGACTCGAACTCGCCGCCGACGCCGGTGAGTTGACGGACGTCCTGGTCTCCATCGGCGGCGGTGGTCTGATCGCCGGTGTGGCGGCGGCGCTGCGGGCACGCCGGCCGGGCGTGCGCGTGTGGGGCGTGGAGACGACCGGCGCCGAGGCGATGTCCAGGGCACTGGCCTGCGGCGGGCCGGTCCAGGTGGATGTGGACTCACGCATCAGCACGCTGAGCGCGCCCATGGTCTCCCCACTGACCTACACCATGGTGCGCGACCTGGTCGACGAGGTGCTGGTCGTGCCCGAGTCGGAGGCCTACGCGGGCGTGCTCGAACTGGCAGAGCACGCCAAGGTATGGGCGGAGCCGGCCGCGGGCTGCCTCCTGCCCGCTGCCCGCCGCGTCCTGGCCAAGACCGGCGAAGCGACCAGGCTCGGCCTGGTGATCTGCGGCGGCAACGCATCGGTGGAGGACGTGACCGCGTACGCGGGCGAGGCCTTCTGAGTCTTCTCAGCGGTCTGCGTCGGGCCGGATCCATCCGTACGCGGGTCCGTCGGCCCGCGTCCGGCGGTGCCTGGCGTGTGCCGGGGCCGAACGCAGTCCTGGGCCGCGCCCGAACGCAGTCATCGGCCAGACCCGAACGCGGTCCTTGTTCGAGGAACCCCTGGCGGTCGGTCGGTCGAGGAAGTGGCCCACTTCGCCGCCGCACCCGGGGTGATCGGGATGGTCTCGCGACCGGTCGGCACCGCCCACCGCATCCGCCCCGGGATGTAAACCCGTGGGCTGATGCGATCGCCGGCAGGTAACCGGTGGGCCGATGCTGCGGGGGAGGGGCACGTGACAGCGTCGCTCCGTGCCCACGGACCGGCCGCGCGGCACGGCTGACGACCCGTCACCAGACGACCCGTCACTAGGGGAGGCTCCATGACCACCACGCCGTTCAGCAGCCGGAAGGGCATGACACGCCGCAGCATGATGGGAGCCGCGCTGGCCGCCGGGGCCGCCGTGCCGCTCGCCGCCGTCGCCCGCCCCGCCTGGGCCAGCCCGGTCACGGCCGCCCCCGCCGCGAGGCGGCGGCTCATGCTCCCGGCGCCTACCGGGCCGCACCCGGTGGGCACGGTCCAGCTGCACCTCGTCGACCGGTCGCGTCCGGACGCCATCGCGGGCCCCGGGCACTTCCGCGAGCTGATGGCCACCGTCTGGTACCCCGCCCGGAACGTCCAGCGGTACCCGGTGGCGCCCTGGATGCCGGCCGGCGCCTTCCAGGCGTTCCTCGCCGACGCCGGGTTCAGCGAACTGGCATCCCTGGGGCCGCTGACCGCCGGCCACGTGGGTGCTCCGGTGCGGCGAACGGGCCGACGGCTGCCCGTCGTCGTGTTCTCGCACGGCGCGCACAGCCACCAGGGCGACCACACGGTCATGGTCCAGGAGCTCGTCAGCCACGGGTACGCCGCTGTGACGGTGGCTCACCAGTACGACACGTACACCGAGTTCCCCAACGGCCGGATCGCCGTCCCGCTCGACGACAGGGAAGCACCGACGATGCCCGGGGACTTCGCCGCTGACCTGCGCTTCGTCCTCGACTGTGTCGAGCAGCTCGCCGCCGGGCGCAATCCTGATGTCGACCGCAAGGAGCTGCCGGCCGGACTGCTCGGCTCCCTCGACCCGCGGCGCACGGGCGCGTTCGGCTGGTCGAAGGGCGGGACGGCCACCGCCTGCGCCACGCTCGCGGACGAGCGCATCCGGGCCGGGCTGAGCCTCGACGGCCCGATGCAGATGAAGCCGCCGCTGACCGGCGACCTGGACCGGCCGTTCATGCTGCTGTCCGCCGAGTTCACCCGGGCCACGGATCCCGAGGTCGCCGCATTCTGGTCGCACCTGCGGGGCTGGCGGCTGAACATTCAGGCCCAGGGTGCCGCCCACATCTCCTGCGGTGACAACGAGGCGTTGTTCCCGCAGGTGGCGAGGCTGTTGGGATGGAGCAGGCAGCAGCTCCAGGACGTGATCGGCACCCTCGATCCCGATCAGGCGGTGAAGATCCAGCAGGCGTATCCGCTCGCGTTCTTCGACGAGCACCTGCGCCACCGTCGGGGCCACCTGCTCGACGGGCCGTCCCCGGCCTTCCCGGCAGTGACATTCGTCCCGTGAGCACCCGGGACCGCAGCGCCGTGGTCCCTCGCAGGCCGACCACCCGGCCCTGCGGGGTCAGCTCGTTTCGCCAGAGGTCTTGACAACTCGATTGGTCTGGACCAGCTTAGCGCGCAGTGACGGTGGCCACCGTTGTTCACTTCCGTCCTTCGCTCCTCCCTGGAGGCATTCCGTGGACCGTGTACGTCAGGGCAGACCCGGCGTTCGCCGGAGAATCGGCGCGGCGATCGCCGTCGGTGCGGCCGCCGCACTTGCCGTCACCGCACTTGCCGCGCCCGCGCAGTCGGCGGACGTCAAAGCGGCGCACGCCACCGCGGCTGATGCCAAGGCGGCGGACGTCAACGTTGCCAAGAACGCTGGTTTCGAGGCGGACTTGAGCAACTGGACCTGCGCCGCGAACAGCGGTGTCGCCGTCACCTCCCCGGTGCACGGCGGCGCGAAGGCGCTCAAGGCCACCCCGTCGGGCCAGGGCACCGCCGAGTGTTCCCAGATCGTCTCGGTCAAGCCCAACTCGACGTACAAGCTCAGCAGTTGGGTGCAAGGGAGCTATATCTACCTTGGCGCCCGTGGCACCGGTACCACCGACGTGTCGACCTGGACGCCGGGCAACTCGTCCTGGCAGCAGCTCTCCACCAGCTTCACGACCGGGGCGAACACCACGTCGGTCACCGTGTACACGCACGGCTGGTACGGGCAGAGCGCGTACTACGTGGACGACGTGAGCGTCCTTGGGCCCGACGGGGGCGGCGGCACCGACCCGGTGGAGATACCGGCCGTGCCCACCGGCCTCGCGGCGGGCACGACGACGTCCACGTCGGTGGACCTGTCCTGGACCCCGGTGTCCACCGCCACCGGATACACCGTCTACCGCGACGGCACCAAGGTCGCCTCGGTCGGCGGCGCCTCCACGACCGTCACCGGTCTCACACCGGACACCGCCTACAGCTTCCAGGTGAGCGCCTCGAACGCGGCGGGTGAGTCCGCGAAGTCGACGGCGGTGTCCGCACGGACCGCCAAGGGCGGCGGCGGAGACGGCGGCACCGTGCCCAAGCACGCGCTGACCGGCTACTGGCAGAACTTCGACAACGGCGCGACCGTCCAGAAGCTGCGGGACGTGTCGTCGCAGTACGACATCATCGCGGTCTCCTTCGCCGACGCCACCACCACACCGGGCCAGATCACCTTCAACCTCGACCCGGCCGTCGGCTACTCCTCCACCGCCGACTTCAAGGCGGACATCGCCGCCAAGCACGCCGCGGGCAAGTCCGTGATCCTCTCGGTCGGCGGAGAGAAGGGCACCATCTCGGTCAACAGCGACGCCTCCGCGACGGCCTTCGCGAACAGCGCCTACGCGCTGATGCAGGAGTACGGGTTCGACGGCGTCGACATCGACCTGGAGAACGGCCTCAACCCCACCTACATGACGAAGGCACTGCGCCAGCTCTCCGCGAAGGCGGGTCCGAAGATGGTGCTCACGATGGCGCCGCAGACCATCGACATGCAGTCCACGTCCGGCGGGTACTTCCAGACGGCGCTGAACGTGAAGGACATTCTCACGGTCGTCAACATGCAGTACTACAACAGCGGTTCCATGCTGGGCTGTGACGGCAAGGTCTACAGCCAGGGCAGCGTGGACTTCCTGACCGCACTCGCCTGCATCCAGCTGGAGGGCGGCCTCGACCCCTCACAGGTCGGCATCGGCGTCCCGGCCTCGACGCGCGGCGCGGGCAGTGGATACGTGGCCCCGTCGGTCGTGAACAACGCCCTCGACTGCCTGACCCGCGGCACCGGCTGCGGATCCTTCAAGCCGTCGAAGACCTACCCGGCGCTGCGCGGCGCCATGACGTGGTCCACCAACTGGGACGCGACGGCGGGCAACACCTGGTCGAACTCCGTCGGCCCCAAGGTGCACAGCCTCCCGTAACGAGCGAGCGAGCGAACGACATGGCGGGGCGGGGCGGACCACCCACGGTCCGTCCCGCCCCGCCAAAGGTCTTGACGCTGGATATGCCCCTTGCTCAGGTGCCGACCAGGGCCTTGTTGACGGCGCCGAGGAAATCGTCGAGGTCCTTCGGCGTCCGGGACGTGACCAGGGTGTAGCCGTTTGCGCCGTCGCTCACCACGGCTTCGTCGACCCAGCTCTTGGCACCTGCGTTGAGGACATCGGTGCGCACCGAGGGATAAGAGGTCAGGGTCTTGTCGTTCAGGACGTCGGCTTCCACCAGCGCCCAGGGCCCGTGGCAGATCGCCGCGATCGGACGACCCGATGCCGCGAACGCTTTGATCGCCTCGAGGGCCTTGGGCTGCAGGCGCAGCTGGTCGGCGTTGATGGTGCCGCCGGGGATCAGCAGCAGCTGGTGCGCGCCGGGATCCAGGGCCTCGAGCGTGGTGGTGGGCTCCAACGTCTCACCGGGATCCCGATCGCCCACCAGTGTCTGGACAGGATCTGCGGTCACGGCTGCGACGGTGACATCCGCGCCGTCCTCCCGCAGCCGGCGGACCGGCACCAGCAACTCGTCCTGCTCCACTCCGTAGTTGGTGACGAGTACCAGCACCCGGTGGCCGTTGAGCGGCGTGTCGGACATGGTGTTACACCCTTCTCTCGTTCCCCCCTGCTTGTGGTGTCAGTGGTCGATGGACTGCTTCGCGGCTTGCGTCTCGGTGCTGGCGCCGGCCGTGGCGAGGGTGCCGCCCACGGTCTCCAGGTGCGCCCGGACGAACCACTGGAACTGCTCCAGGTCACGCAGTTGCCCGATCAGCAGGTCCTCGGTGGCCGGGTCGATGTCACCGACCGTCTTGGTCGCGGCCCGCAGGTCCTGGAGTATGCCGGTGTACACCAGGTCGAGCGCGCCCAGATGGGCTATGGCATCGGCGCGGCCCAAGCTGTAGTCCTCCCAGCTGCGCTCCGCGACCAGTGCGCCCGGAGTGCCGTGGGCGACGCCCCCGAGGGCAGCCAGACGCTCGGCGACGTCATCGGCCATGTCGCGAACACGGTCGACCTGCGGGTCGATCATTTCGTGCACGGCGATGAAGTGCGGGCCCACCACGTTCCAGTGGACGTGCTTGAGCGTCAGGTGGAGATCATTGAGGGCATGCAGACGCTGCTGCAGCAGCTCGATGACCGTGCCGGCGTCCTGCACCGTGAGACCCGGGACGGTGTAGCGGGGGGTGGCGGCCTTGGAAGTCATCGTCATCTCTCCTGTCTTGTGCGGGTTTGCCGCCTCCCGGTACCCGTGATCGGCGCACGCAATCACCGCAGTCCCATCCGAACCGGTCGACGTGCATGGTGTCCGGGGCATGTCTGGCATCAGGGCCGCCTTACGGGGGCCGGTGGCCTGGGGCCGCCCGTCGCAGCGGACGGATGCCATGCCGCGCAGTGCAGGGATGCCAGGAGGTCGGCGAGGCCCCCGGGGGCTCGCCCGGCCAGGCGGGCCGAGGTGTGCACGGGGTGCTGGTCGGTACGGGCGACGCGGAGCCCCGCGGCGGACAGCCGGACCGCGAGGTCGCGGTCTTCGCCGGTGGGCAGCGGAGCGAAGCCGCCCACCCGCAGGTAGGCGGCGGCCGACACACCCAGGTTCGCACCGTGCACGTGCGGGTGCTCCCACCTGCTGTCGGCCTCACCGAGCCGACGGGTGAGGAAGTAGGCGGCGTCGTGCCGGGCCACCAGGAGGGATCCGGCCGTGGTGGGAGCGAGGCGGATGGACCCCAGAACGGCGTCATAGCCCCGCCGCGCCCAGGCGGCCTGGTGAGTGAGCCAGGCCGCGGGCACGGTGGTGTCGGCGTCCGTCATGGCCAGCCACACGTCCGGACCGGCAGCGGCCAGCAGTTGCAGTGCGCGGTCGGTGCCGGCGGCCCGCGCGGCTCCCACGTTGCGGCCGCGGGTCTCCACGACCTGCGCTCCGCCGTGGGCGGCCAGGGCGGCCGTGGCGTCCGTGCACGCGTCCGCCGCCACCACGATCAGTACGGGCAGCGGCGCAGCCCGCGCGGCTGCCACCCGCACGCTGCGCAGGCAGGCGGCGATGCGGCGTTCCTCGTTGTGCGCGGGGACGACCACGGCCAGGGCTGAGGGCGTCACGCGAGACCTTCCGCGCGGGCCACGGAGAGCACCGGCCCCGTGCCTGGGGCGTGCTCGTGGACGGTGAGGGTGAAGTCGGGGTCGTCGTAGCGGGCCAGTGGGCTCAGTGCCGTCAGGGTGTCGAGCTGCCCGGCGATGTCGCGGCCCGTGCAGGTGTGCTCGGCCACCGGGTGGTTCCAGTGCACCGTGACCAGATGGCCGCCCTCGCTCAAGCTCCGCACGCTCTGGCGCAGGAGCCGCGCACGGGTGCCGGCGTCGAAGTAGTAGAGGAGTTCCGACAGCACCACGAGGTCGAAGAGCCCCTCGGGCCACTGCTCGGGCACTGCCATCCGCCGCACCGCCACGTGATCCAGCCCGGTGGTGCGCCGAGCCGTGGATTCGACGGCCGAGGCCATGCGGTCGGTGGACAGAAGACGGCCGCAGCGGGCGGCCAGGAGCTCGGTCAGCACGCCTACCGAGCAGCCGGGCTCGAAGGCTCGCGCGTAGCGGGGGCGGGGCAGGGCCGCCACGGTCAGGGCGTACTTGCGGCGGTCGTACCAGCGCTCGCCGAGGTGCCATGGATCGGCGCTGTGGGCGTATTGGCCCTCGAAGTAGCCCGCGGGGGTGTTCAACGCATCACCGTCTCGAAGGTGCGGGTGTGATGGGCCATCTCCTGCGCCGGCAGCACCGCCGCGACGCCTGGGCCGCGCGGCTCCAGCTGGCTGGTGAACCGTGCCAGGGCTGCCTTCTTGCGGTCGAGCGCCGCTTCGCCGAGAGGCAGGACCGAGGACCGGTGCCACGGCACGCGGGGGTCGTGCGGGCGGGCCCAGTGCCACATCCACACCGGATAGGACCACACCGGCGTGGAGGTGTCGCGGCCTGCGCCCGCGGCGGCCCGGCCGGCGGCCTCGTGGTCGCTGTGCAGGTCGCCCTCCCACGGCGCCACGCATACGGCGGCCCCGACGGCGTTCAGGAGCTCGCCGATCGCCACCCGGGCCCTCTTCTCGTGCGCATCCAGAGCCGTATCGGGCAGACCGGCATGCACAGGGGCGGGCAGATCGCCGAGCTCGCCGAGCGCCGCGGCCAGTTCGCCGCGGCGCCGGGCGGCCAGCTGCGCCCGGGCCGGTGGGGTCGCGGGCCCGTGGGACGCCTCCCCGTCGCTCAGACACAACGTGTGGACCGCCACCCCGGCCTGGACCAGAGCGGCGATGGTGCCGCCGAATCCCAGGACCTCGTCATCGGGATGGGCCGCCACCACGACGACGGGACCGGTGGGGAGGGCCACGCGCGGCAGGTGCTCCGCCAGCCGTGCTCGCCGCCACTCGGCCTCGTCGGTGCCCTGGGCGTCAATCGCCGCAGCGGCGGCCAGCCGCGCGGCGCCGACGGTCTTCGGCGTGCTCATCGCGCCGCCTCCTGCCCGGAGTCCGTGACCGCCAGGCGGCCCAGTTCGGCCAGGTTCGCCTCGGCGTGGTGCTGGCGTACGTAGACCGTCAGATCTGCCACCGCGCGGGCGTGCCGTTCGTCGTGGCACAGCGGTCCGGCACCGGTGGCACGCCCCACGCGGTCAAGGACCTCGGTGCACACCTTCTCGGTCAAAGCCCGCACGCGCAGGCTGCGCACCCGCGCTTCCTGGCGTACGTCGAGAGGGTCGGCGTCGATGTCGTCGCCCGCCTGGCGCAGCACGGTGCCGGCCGTGTGCAGCAGCATGTCGACCGCTCCGAGATGCGCCGCCGCGTGCTCGTTCAACCGGCCCGCCGCTGCCCGCTCGTACAGCGGCGCGGCGACCGCGTGGGCGCCGCCGAGCCAGCAGGCCGCCACGCCGATCCCCCCGTGCTGGAAACCAGGCCGGGCCAGATAACCCTCCACCCCGCCGACCGCCCGCGCAGGCACGTTGGTGAACGACATTTCCAGGCTGTCGCTCCCGGCCATACCGATCGCCGGCCACGTCCCTTCCAAAGGCCTCGCGCCCGGGTGATCGAGCGCTACGGCGAACAGGCGGTAGCCGTCATCGGCGTCTGCGGTCACCAGAGCGTGGGTGCAGCTGCGAGCACCGGAGCAGTAAGGCTTGACCCCGCTGATCGTCCACTCCTGGTCGGCCGGAGTGGCGTGCGTTCCGGGCCCCGGCGGGCGCGCGGCCCAGACGCCCCACCGCTCACCTTCGGCGGGCAGGGGGTGAGCCAGGTCGTTCAAAATCGCCGCAGCGTCCAGGTGTCCCTCGGCGAGCCGAGCCAGAGACAGGTCCTGCCGCCCCAGAGCGGTGAGGGCGGCAAAACGGCGTGCCGTGGACCGGCCCGGCAGGGGAACGCGGGGCGCCTCGCGATCGACGAAGGCGGCGAACAGGTCTGCCGTACGCCGCTCCGGCGTGCGGAGGCGATCGGGTATTCCGGGGGGCGTGGCGATCACGCGGCCTCCTGCCTCCTTCGTCGAGGGCTGCTCTCACCACAACGCAGCTGTCCGGCGGCGCGCGGTGCGGGCCGGTGGCTCGCTCAGCCCCGGTACCCGGCGGGTGATCCCATCTCCCTCTGGCCCGGAAGATGCTCTGCCCGCCGACGCCTTCGTCCTGGCTCGGCCGGTGTACCTGCCGAGAGCCGACCAGGGGCCGGCTCGGCAGGGCGTGGCAGGCGCTTTCCACAGCCCAGCATCCGACAGCACACCGGCCGCCGCCACTTCGCGAGAAGCTCCAAAGGGTCCGCGTTCCTGTCTCCGCGAGCCACCGCGAGCCTGCCCCGCGGGCGTCAACGGGCAGGAGCTTGCGTTCAACGGCTGCGACGCACTCGTACCGCGGCGACAGCGCCCAGCAAGGCGCCGACGGCAAGGACGATGAGCCCCCTGCCCCAGACGTCCCGTTCGATCTGTGTCGCGAGCAGAACGCAGGAGGCGGCGCCCAGCACCGCAACCGCGGTCGGCGCTCGGTAATGGTCGCGCGAGACGGTGTCGCGGCGCAGGACGAGGAGCGAGGTGTTGACGAGGAAGAACACCACGAGGAGGAGCAGGACCAGCGTGGAGGCCAGGGTGTCCACGTCGCCGGTCAGCGCGAGGAGCAGGGAGAGCGCAGTCGTCGCGGCGATCGCCGCCCAGGGTGTGCGCCGGCCGGGCAGCACCTTCGTCAGAAAGAGGGGCAGGAGGCCGTCCTGTGCCATGCCGTAGGCCAGGCGTGAGGACATGATGCCGGTGAGCAGGGCGCCGTTCGCGACCGCCACCAGAGCAATGGCGCTGAAGAGTTCTGTGGGGACCCCGCCGGCCACCCGGACGACTTCGAGCAGCGGCCCGCTCGATTCGGCCAGCCTTCCGGTGGGTACCGCTGCGGCCGCGGCCGCGCCTACCAGCGCGTACACCGCGCCTGCGGTGATCAGGGCGCCGAACAGTGCTCGGGGGTACGAGCGGCGAGGGTCCTGGGTCTCCTCGGCCACGTTGACGGACGTCTCAAAGCCGACGAAGGAGTAGTAGGCGAGCACCGCCCCGCTGAACAAGGCCGCCACGGGGCCCTCTTGCGCAGTACCCAGGTCCGTCAGTCTCCCCAGGTCCCCGTCGCCACGCAGCACGATCCAACAGCCCAGCCCGATCACGAGCAGCAATCCGCCGACCTCGATGACGGTGGCGACCACGTTGGCCCGCGTCGACTCGCTGATCCCGCGCGCGTTCAGCAGCGCCAGCGCGGCCAGGAACACGATCAGCACGAGCACGATGGGGAGGGTGACGAACTCCGCCAGATAGTCACCGCCGAACCCCCGCGCCAAGGCGGCAACCGAGACGACACCGGCGGCCAGCATGCAGAACCCGGTCAGGAACCCGGCGAACGGACCGAACGCCAGGGTCGCGTAGTGGGACGAACCACCCGCGCGCGGATACTTGGTGACCAGCTCGGCGTAGGAAGCGGCGGTCAGCAGCGCCAGACACAAGGCGGCGATCAGCGGGGCCCACACCGCACCGCCGGCGTCGGCCGCGACTTGCCCGACCAGGACGTACACGCCTGCTCCCAGGACGTCTCCGAGGATGAAGAAGTAGAGCAGCGGCGTGGTCAGCGCCTTCTTGAGCGACGTCGGGGACTGGGACGCCTCTGACTGGTCAGGGGGTGCTTTCACGTGGCCCGTATACCCGCTCCGGTGTCCCACAGGCCGCGCGTCCCTCGGATGCCAGAGATCCACGCTGCTCCACGAGGACACCCTCACGCTGGTGGACACGATCGGCCGGCAGATGACGGCACGCGCCGACCGCCGACTCATCGGAGCGCGCAGTTCCGGTCGCAGTACGCAGTCACGCGCAGCCCCACGGCACCCCTCGGCCGACACCGGCCACCTGGTTCGGTACTCCCCGGCGCATGCTGCTCCATTGCCCCTCGGGTGCCTGGCCGATGAGTGAGGGGCGGCGAACGAGCGGGCGCGGCCAAGCGTTCTGGAGCCCGTGCCTCGGGTACGCGGTCGCCTGCCTGAAGGCCGAACAACCCCCACCCAGGAGGCAGAGCAAGATGACCGCAGCTTCGTCCGCCCGGTATCCGGAAGCGGAATCCGGCCAAGCCCGGGACACGCACACAGCACGCCAAACCCAATCCGAGACGAAACCCTCCTTCAAGACCTCGGAGATGTTCGTCTACGCCGCGTCGGTGATAGCGGTCCTCATCGCTTCGCTGGCGGTCGGTGACGGCTCCGACGGGGTGGATCGCTTCCCCGCCGACCAGGCATGGCTGTACGTCACCCTGTTGACGATCGGCTACCTGATCAGCCGTGGACTGGCCAAGAGCGGAAGCCGTGAGACAACAGACACCACACGGCGGTAGCGCGATACCCACGGCCCGCGCGGGATCCCCGCGCGGGCCTCCTGCGCGTCTCCCGTGCGTCACAAGCTGCCCTGTGGTCTCGCTGCTGTTTCACCCAGAGTTGGCGCTGCCCCCGCCCGTGGGGAGCCTGGGGAATCACGCGAACTTCTGGCTGGGGAAATCACGCGACCGGCCACAAGGAAATCGCTGGACCGCTTGAACCTAGCGATCGAGGGCGAGTTCGCGCCTTGAAGAGCGTTGGCACCAGCTCAGTGAGAGCGGCGGCGACGGTGATACGCGACCGTCAAGGCCAGCAACAGCGGGCCCCACAAGGTGAACAATCCGCTGACCGTCATCGCCAGCACGTCCCAGCCCGCGGCGTACGGGAAGCCGTCAGCGCCGCCAAGGCGAAAGGCCCCGAACACCCAGTGGACCAGCAGGGCGGAGAAGAAGAGGCCGCCTGCCGTCGCGGGGAGGATCACCGCGAAGGGCGGCACACGTCTGCCCCCCAGCTTGGGGACCCAGGTCGGCACAACTTCGCCCCACGAGCGAACCAAACCGAAGCTGAGCAGGGCGACCATCTCGGACAGAACGCTGAGTCCGACGACGTAGGGAATGTTCCACGGTGACGGAGACAGGACCTCCCCGCCCATGCCGTAGCCGAAGGCGATGGGCAGGCGCCACAGGCACACCGGCAGTGCGACCAGAGGCATGGCATGGGCTGCGGCAACAGCCCACCGGGGAACGGGCCGCTGTGTCGCTGTCGTGTCGAGGTGCACCGTGTGGGTTGTCATGCGTCCACTGTGGCTGGGCGACTCACGAGCCCGGATCCACTTCACGAACGATCCGCCTCCGCCCGAGGGGCGAGAAGTGGGGTCCAGAAGTCCGACCTCGTCGCTGCCATCGCCGACGTCATGGCCAGGTCTCACGGAACTGCTGGCAGAGCCAATCGCGTGAGCGTCCACAACTCCGCCCGCGCGGCGGGGGCTTTGCGCGTATCTATCCGGGCTGCTACTGCCGCGGCATGGGAACCGACTTCCGTCCCAGGAAGGGGGCAGTCGCCACCCCAGTCAGACGGCCTGCCGGCCCCGCGCCGTCTGTGGCTGGCTGACGCCCTGGGCCATGCGGCAATGGGCGACTGGGCCCCCGGCCTACCGTGCTCCAGGCGCAACCGGCAGGCTTCTTGATCTCTGCCGTCCGGTCTGCAAACCATCGCCAGCCGTTCTCGAGAGTGGTTATGAGCCCCTCGCTCTGCCTGTTGTGTGTTCACCAAATCGCAGGTCAGCGAATGTTATTGCCCACGTCTTGGCCGGAATGCAATCTTTCGCTTCTGAGTAATGTGATGGCAAAATGGGCGCCGCCGAGGACGTGCCGCGTACCGGAGTTCGCTTGATCCGTCTTTCCGCAGTGCTGCTCCTCTCCGACCCGACCTGACCCGACCACACCGTGCCGGCGCCCGACGCTGCTCCGGCGCAGGAGGCAGGCCATCATGAAGTCACCGCTCGTCCCCACGCGACGGCGGACACGACCGGGGCCGTACTTGGCCTTGTCGCCGCGCACGACGGAAGACCGCAGGATCGCCACCGCGCCTGCGAGCACCCTGGCACCGGCCAACCGGCTCCAGGCCCACGGCGCTTCGGGCGGCGCACCGAGATCCTCACCGGCTTCCGGCCCATGCCGCACAGTCCTGCAGCCCGGTCCGCGCATGTCGTCCGGGCGTACCGGACCTGCCTGAGCGCCCCAGTTCCGTACCGCTGCAAGCCGCGCCTTGTCCTCGGCCGGGCAGGGCTGCCCGGCCATGCCGCGCCGTGCCCCGGAGGTGCTCCCTACGTAGCAGTGGCCCCCCGTACTGGCCCGTTCCTTCACGCCGACAAAGGAACCCCCACTCATGGCTTCGACTCGCTCCTACCTGCGTGACACCTTCGGTGAGTTACGCAGGCCGGATGTCCTGCGCCTGGACGTGCTCGCCTCGCTCGTCGTGTTCCTTGTGGCGCTGCCGCTGTGCGTCGGGGTGGCCGTGGCGTCCGGTGTTCCGGCCGAACTCGGCCTGGTCACGGGCATCGTCGGCGGGCTGGTCGTGGGTTTCTTGCCCGGCAGTGCCCTCCAGGTCAGCGGCCCTGCGGCCGGACTGACCGTGCTCGTCTTCGAGGCGGTGCAGGCGTTCGGCCTCGGGATGCTCGGCGTGATCGTGCTCCTCACGGGCGTGCTCCAGATCGCGCTCGGCCTGTTGCGCTGCGGACGCTGGTTCCGCGCGATCTCCGTCTCCGTCGTCCAGGGCATGCTGGCCGGCATCGGGCTCGTTCTGATCTTCGGGCAGCTGTACACGATGGCCGGTCTGCAGCAGCCTCGCTCCGGCCTCGACAAGGTTCTCAACGCGCCCCGCCTGGTCGTTGACGCGCTGCGGGACAGCGGTGCGCTGGCCTCAGCCGCCGTGGGCCTGGGCACCGTCGCCGTGCTCGTGCTGTGGCCCAGGCTGCCCGCGCGGGCGCGGCTGGTGCCCGCGCCGCTGGTGGCCGTCGCGCTCGCCACCGGCACGGTCGCCGCGTTCCGGCTGGACGTGGCGAACGTGACGGTGCGGGGGCTGTTGGGCACCCTTCAGGCTCCAGGCCTGGACGATGTGGCCGCGCTGGGCGCGGTGGCCGTCATCGGGACCGTCATCGCCTTCACCCTCATTGCCTCCGCCGAGTCCCTCTTCAGCGCGGCGGCCGTGGACCGGATGCACGACGGACCCCGTACCCACTACGACAAGGAGTTGGTGGCCCAGGGCGTCGGCAACAGTGTGTGCGGGCTGCTCGGCGCACTGCCCATGACGGCGGTGATCGTACGCAGTTCCGCCAACGTGCAGGCGGGTGCACGCACGGCACTCTCGCGCATCTTGCACGGTGCCTGGCTGCTGCTGTTCACGGCGCTGCTGCCCGTGGCGCTCGGCGTCATCCCCCTCGCGGCCCTGGCGGGCGTCCTCGTGCACGCGGGCTGCAAGCTCATTCCGGTCGAAGAGATCCGCCGGCTCGTGCGCCTGGACCGCGGCGAAGCGGTGATCCTGAGCGCCACCGCCGTGGCGATCGTGGTGGCCAACCTGTTCGAAGGTGTCCTGCTGGGCCTGGCGATGGCGATGGGCAAGTCGGCGTGGGACACCTCGCACGTCCAGGTCGACGTACGCGAACTGACCGGCGGGCGGCTGGTGGTGGCGCTGACGGGGTACGCCACCTTCCTGCGGTTGCCGCGCATTCTCGAGACGCTGGAGGCGCTGCCGAAGGACCGTCCGATCGAGCTGGACCTCACGGGTTTGCACCACCTCGACCACGCCTGCCGGTCCACGCTGGAGAGTTGGTCGGTCCGGCACAACGACGCCGGGACCGAGCCCGTCCGCCTGACCTCCGGGCCGGGCGGGAGTGTGGGTGCCGATCCGGCGGCAGGAGCCGTGGAGTCAGGCCACGTCCATCTGGCAGAACCACCCGATGGGGGGCGTGACTGATCTCAGGAGCGCCGCACTACGGAGTGCGAAATTGCAGGTGACGGGCCCGACGGGAGTTCGTTCGCGACGGGATGCTTCGCCCTGCCCATGGTGGGCCGAGCGGTACGAGTAGCCATTTCGAGCCACTCGACTTGACTATCCCTTGACAGTTGATTGACTTGATCTTTACCTTCGATCTGCGGTCGATGAAGATCCATTTCGTTGCCCGTTCCGCATATCCCCGGCACTCGAGGAGGTCCGTCATGGACAAGCTCATCAAGCAGATGACCCAGGACACCAACTGGTCGAAATGGGTGGCCGCCAACTCGGCGCAGGGCGCCAAGGACGGCTGCATCAGCGCCACCCCGAAGAACGGCTGCATCAGCGTCGCCGGCAAGAGCGGCTGTATCTCCTGACCCATGCCTTGCTCACGCCGGGGCCGCCGCCCCTTCTCGGCGGCGGCCCCGGCCCGCCACCCCCTCGGAGAACACATGAGCCCGCTGCCGAGCCCGCACGTCGTCGACCGGGTCCGGGACATCCCTGTCTATCGCGAGTCCGTCGCCCGGGGAGACTTCCCGATCCTGGAGAAGACCGAGATCGCCCGTGGCTTCCCCGACAACTGGATGACGCCCGGCCTCGCCGCGGCGCTGGAGTCGGGCGAGGCGGAGTACGTCCTGTCGACCGGCACCAACCACGCCAGGATGCAGCTGATCAGGCCGCCGTACTTCCTGCTCCGCTCCTACTACCGGCTGTGGAGCGAACACCCCGACCTGCGCGCCACCTGGGAGGCAGGCGCCAAGCGCATCTCCCTGACCACCGTGCTCGCCACCGAGCACGTCGCCCGCGTCAACGCCAAGAAGCCGGGCGCCACCCCGGGAGAGCGCTGGCTCGACGACCGCACGCTCTACCTCAACAACACCCTCGACCCGGCCGAGTGGGACCGCGCGGAGGTCCGCCGCATGCTCGCCGAAATTCGCGCGATCAGCGACGCCCACCCCACCGGCACCTATCACCTGGACTGCTCGGGCTACCACCTCGCCCACCTCGTACAGAAGGTGGAAGCCTGGGGGCTGTGGGACGAGTTCCCGCAACCGGGCAGCATCGTCCACGCCTACGAGTACACCCCGCTGAACGTACGCGCCCTGCTGCACCGGCACTTCGACTGCCCCGTCGTGGACCTCTTCGGCAGCACCGAACTGGGCTATCTCTACTCCAGCGACCCCCAGACCGGCCGTTACCGGCCGCACCTGGAGGACATGAGCGTCGAGCTCATCCCCGTCGCCCCCGGCAGCGGCATCCACTGCCTCATCGTCACCAGCCTGCGCAACCCCTTCATGCCGCTCGTGCGCTACCGCTCCGGCGACTGCGTGCGCACCTCCGACGGCTCCGCCGACCCCGGGCGCATCACCGCCTTCTGCGGCCGGGAGAAGGAACTGCTCGATGCACCGGGCGGACCCGTCGCCCAGGCCGACCTCGACGCCCGCGTCCACGATGCGTCCGATCGCGTCTTCCTCGCCCAACTGCGCCTGTCCGCACCAGACGACGGCGCCGACGACGCCACCCTGCGCTACTCGACCTTCGACGGCACACCGCTCGATACGGCGCACACCGGACATCTCGAAGAGGCCGTCGGGGAACTCACCGGCCGCCCCTGCACCCTGGAACACCGCACCGACCTGCCGATCGGCCGCTCCGGCAAGTACGTCTGGCTGGCGCGTCCCTCCTGACCGGCGCCGCGCACACCGCGCCGCGTACGCCCACCTCCAGGCCGGCGGGCTCTTCTTCGGCCCTCCTTCGCTGACCACCGTCGCCCCACGCCCGAACAGGACTCCGCCCCGTGACCACATCAGCAATTCCGGCCCCCACCGCCGAAGACCTCCTGGGCAGCGCGCTGCACGGGGAGGCCGTCGACTACTTCACCGCGAAGACGGAGCATCACCGCACCCATGTCGAGCACCAGGTGCGCGAGTGTCTGCGCTACCTGTACCTGGTCTCCAGCCATCCCGAGCGGCTCGGCGGACTGTTCCTGCCGGTGGAGCAGGAGATCGACGAGATCTGGCACTTCCTCATCCTGCAGACCCGCGAGTACCGGGAACTGTGCGAACAGCGCCTGCCCGGCGGGCACTTCATCCACCACCGCAGCATCGCCTACACCGACTACCAGGGCGGCGGCGACCGGGCCGACGAGGGACGCCAGGTCGCGGCGGAAGAAGCCCTGCGCTGGATTCCCCTCTACACCGCCGCGTTCGGCCCCTTCGACCAGGACGCGCTCCCGCACTGGACCATCGTCCGCTTCCTGCACGAGGAGATGGGCATGAGCCTGGCCGAGATCTCCGCCCTGGAACCCTCCGACGGAACCACCGCATGACCTCGGCGGCCCGCACCCCGCCGTTCGCCGCACCCGAGGTGCAACGCCGCATCCTGACCGTGCTCGTCGCCTCGCAGGCCCTGGGCGGCGCCGGAATGGCGGCGGGCATCACCGTCGGCGCGCTGCTGGCACAGGACCTCCTGGGCTCCACCGGCCTCGCCGGACTGCCCGTGGCCCTGTTCACCGCGGGAGGAGCCCTCGGCGCCCTGCTCATCGGCCGGATCTCCGAGCGGTGGGGACGCCGCCCCGGGCTCGCCCTGGGGCACGCGGCCGCCGCCCTGGGCAGCATCGGCGTGATCGCCGCCGCCTGGGCCCGCACCGTACCGCTGCTCCTGCTCGCCCTCTTCGTTTACGGCGCCGGCACGGTCACCGGCCTGCTCGCCCGGTACGCCGGAACCGACCTCGCGCCGCCCGAGAAGCGCGGCCGCGCCACCGGCACCGTGCTCCTGGCCACCACGCTCGGCGCGGTGGCCGGGCCCGCCCTGGTCGGCCCCACCCAAACCCTGGCCCACTCTCTCGGCCTGCCCCGCCTCACCGGCCCCTTCCTGCTGGCCGCGGTCGCCTACACGGCCGCCGCCCTCGTCGTCGCCCGCTGGCTGCGCCCCGATCCCCTCCTGCTCGCCCGCAGACACCATCAGGATGCCGTTGGGCCGCAGGTGGGCGGGCAGCGCGTGGGCCGCATCGGCACCGGGGTCGTCACCGGAGCAGCCGTGATGATCAGCGGGCAGCTCGTGATGATCGCCATCATGACGATGACCCCGGTGCACCTCACCCACCACGGACACAGCACACAGACGGCCGGGATCGTGATCGGCCTGCACGTGGGCGCCATGTTCCTGCCCTCGCCCCTGACCGGTCTGCTGGTGGACCGGATCGGAAGCC
Source organism: Streptomyces sp. NPDC054047 (assembly GCF_055585065.1). Lineage (NCBI taxonomy): Bacteria > Bacillati > Actinomycetota > Actinomycetes > Kitasatosporales > Streptomycetaceae > Streptomyces > Streptomyces sp. NPDC054047. The sequence goes on from NZ_JBVJKV010000004.1 coordinate 238,644, forward strand.
TGCCGGTGGCCGCGTCCTCCGGAGGCGTACTGCTCATCGCGGGACTCCTGGCCGCCCTCGCGCCGCCCACCGGAGCCGTCGGAACCGCCCTGCTGGGCACCGCCCTCGTGCTGCTCGGCATCGGATGGAACATGGCGCTGGTCAGCGGCACCGCGATGGTCACCGAGGCCGCGCCCGCCGAGGCACGCGCCTCCACGCAGGGTCTCGTCGACGTGGGAATGTCTCTCGCCGGAGCCACCGGCGGCATGGTCTCCGGCCTTGTCGTGGCAGGCGGCGGCTACCCGCTGCTGGCCGCCTGCGGCGGCGTGCTCGCGCTCGCCGTGATCCCCCTCACGGCCCTCGCCGCCCGCCCCCGGCACACCGCCCCACGCCCGACCGCGAGTTGACGCACCTCCGCAGCCGCGTGCGTCGGCCCCGCCCCCAGCGATCCGTCAGGAGAACGGCATGCCCAGCGTCCCCCCGTCCTCGTCATCGCCCACTGTCCCGCAGCTCGACGCCGTCGTGGTGGGGGCGGGCTTCTCGGGCCTGTACCAGCTCTACCGCCTGCGCGAACTGGGCCTGACGGTCCGCGTCCTGGAGGCGTGCGACGACATCGGCGGTACGTGGCACCGCAACCGCTATCCCGGCGCGCGCTGCGACATCGAGAGCACGTCCTACTCCTACTCCTTCTCGCCCGAGCTGGACCAGGAGTGGGAGTGGAGCGAGCGGTACGCCACGCAGCCAGAACTCCTGCGCTACCTCCACCACGTCGCGGACCGCTTCGGACTGCGGGAGCACATCACGCTGCGCACCCGCGTGACGCGTGCGGTGTACGACGAGGACAACCACCTCTGGCAGGTCACCACCGACACGGGGGAGAAGCTCACCACCCGGTTCGTCATCCTGGCAACCGGCTGCATGTCGGCCGTCAAGGAGCCGGACATCCCCGGCGCCGCCGCCTTCGAGGGCCGGGCCCTGCACACCGCCGACTGGCCCCACGAGGGCGTCGACCTCACCGGCCGGCGCATCGCGGTGATCGGCACCGGCTGCTCCGGCGTCCAGGCCATCCCGCTCCTCGCCGAGCAGGCCGCCGCCCTCACCGTCTTCCAGCGCACCCCGGTCTACGCGCTCCCCGCCCACAACCGTCCGCTGTCCGCCGAGGAGAACGCCGAACTGAAGGCACGTTACCCGCAGTTCCGCACCGCCCAGCGGCAGTCCAGGGGCGGCACCGTCTTCGCCCCACCCACCCGGTCCGCTCTGGAGGCCGACGACGCCGAGCGCACCGCCACCTACGCGGAGGCCTGGGAGTCCGGCCTGCTCAGCGGACTGCTGCGGACGTACAACGACATCCTCGTCGACGCGGACGCCAACGAGACCGTCGCCGAGTTCGTCCGCTCCAAGATCCGCTCGATCGTCACCGATCCCGAAACGGCCGAGACGCTGTCACCGCGCGGCCTGCCCTACGGCACCAAACGCCCCTGCCTGGACACCGGCTACTACGCCACGTACAACAAGCCGCATGTCAGCCTCGTGGACCTCGCCAAGACCCCGATCGTGGAGATCACACCGAGCGGCATCAGAACCGCGCAGCGGGACCACACCGTCGACGTGATCGTCTTCGCCACCGGCTTCGATGCCATGACCGGATCACAGGTGGCCATCGACATCGTCGGCAAGGGCGGCACGACACTCCAGGACAAGTGGGCCGATGGCCCGCGCAACCATTTGGGTCTCCTGTCGGCCGGCTTCCCCAACCTCTTCACCGTGATCGGCCCGCTGAGTCCGTCCGTGCTCAGCAACGCGGTGGTGGCCATCGAGCAGCATGTGGAGTGGATCACGGACTGCATCGCGCACCTGCGGGAGGGCGGCCTGACCGAGATCGACGCCACCGCTGACGCCGAGCAGGAGTGGTGCGCGCACGTCGCCGACCTCGCCGATCTGACGCTCTACCCAGCCGTCGCCTCCTGGTACACAGGGGCGAACGTACCGGGCAAGCCCCGGGTGTTCCTGGCTTACACCGGCGGCCTGGACCGCTACCGGAAACAGTGCGACGCCGCCGCCCTGGACGGATACCGCGGTTTCACCCTGAGCCCACTGGCAGGCGTCTGACGGTGTCGTCCCAGGGCGGGCGTTGAGCAGGGACCATCCCCGCACCCGCGGGGATGGTCCCGGTTCTGATGGTGTAGGCGCCGATGTTCGCGGGAATGTCCGGGTTCAGTGGTGGTGGTTTGTCGTTTTGTGGATCCAGTTCGCGTAGGCGGGTGCGCTGGTGTAGAGCCCCGGGCCCTGACTGCAGCGCACGCCGGGGGCGCCGGGGCCCGAGGTGACGCCGATGAGTTCCCAGCGCCCGTTGGGGCTCTTCTGCAGTTGGGGGCCGCCCGAGTCGCCGTTGCAGGCCATGGCGTGGGGTACCTGGCTGATGGTGCACAGGCGGGTGCTGTCGGCGTAGCCGGGTGCGCACTGGGAAGGCGCGCCTCTGCGGGTGTCGAGTTCCTGGAGGCGGTCGGGGAAGACCCAGCCGGTGGGGTCGGGTGTGTCGTCGGTGGTGCCGAAGCCCAGGATCCGGGTGGGGGTGCCGGGCCGCCCCGGCTTGCCGGCGAGGGGGATGGGTTTCTCGGCGACCGGGCGGTTCAGGCGGATCAGAGCGAGGTCGTTGCGGTTGGGGCCGGCGTTCTCGCCGTTGCGGTAGCCAGGATGGGACACCGTTTTCGCGATGGACCGGACCGTGCCCCCGGACGTCCTGCGTTCACTGCCGATCCGGACGGTGCCGTCCAGGGTGACCAGTGCCGGATCCACGCAGTGGGCAGCGGTGAGCACCCACTGCGCATCGATCAGCGAACCTCCGCAGACCCCCTTGAACGTGGGGTCGTCCGCTCCAGTCACCGGGATCGACACCATGGCGGGGTAACGCTGCGTGGAATCCTTCCCGTTGACGATGGCTTCGGCACTGGGGGCCATCATGGCGGCGCAGGCCGCTGCGGCCAGGGCCACCGCGGCGGTACGGGCCGCTGTGCGGCGCGAGGAATTCGAGCTGAACACGGGTTCTCCGATCAAGGGGCAGGTGCGACGTGCTCAGCCTCCGCGATCAAGAGGAGCGGAACCATCCGGTCAGCTGGTCTGTGCCCGGTGCGGTCAGCGGGCCTGTACGGGGTAGGGAGAACCCCAGCCCGTACGGGGTGGGGAGACCCGCTGGCACCCGCTGGCCCGCCTCCCGGGCGACACGTGGCACCGCGGCCCGGCAGGCACCGAATCATCAATCCTCCGAGCGGACTCCGGTGGGCCAGACGGTGAGTTGATCTCCTGTGTGCGTGACGGTGCGGCCCGCAAGGAACTCCTGGAGTGCCGCGATCTCGTCGCCCTCGAAGTATCCGGTCGCGGTGATCACACCGGTGAGGTGAAGCGTGACCTTCGCGGTCCCCGGCGGCCAGATCAGGATCACTTCTCCGTCACGGGTCACCTGCCGTGCCGGTGCTGAGGCGCGTACGCGTTGCAGGTCGGCGTCGTCGAAGGGGCCCTCTAATCGGATGAGACCTGCGCGGCGGGTGAGCCTGCGCGTACGGGCGGGCCACTGTCCCTCACGGGCGGATTGCTGGGCATCATCCGTACCGCGAGATGGATTGCGAACGGGAATGTCACTGTGTCGTCTGAGCATGCGTGACTCCAGATCCTGTCAATTCAAGGGTGGTTGGCCGACTCCGTGAGGCGCACTGGAAGCGTATGTATTTACGTCAGCAAACTCAAGTGGTTGGGTGGGGGTCGGGTACAGGATTCAGCCGGGTTGCATCCCGGGTGGTGCGCCGCGTATGACCGAGCAACGGCCGTAGGGGAGTTGGGGGAGAGGATGACTGGGAGCCCACTGTTCGCGGGGCGGTATGTGCTGGTCGATGAACTCGGACGGGGCGCCTTCGGGCTCGTCTATCGCGCCTGGGACATCCGTGAACAGCGGTACGTCGCGGCCAAGATGCTGCAGCAGTCCCGGGCCCACAATCTGCTCCGGTTCGTCCGCGAGGGCGCCCGGCGCATCGAGCACCCCCACGTCGTGACGCCGTCCGGCTGGGCCGCAGCCGACGACAGGGTTTTGATCGTCATGGACCTCGTGGATGGCGGCACGCTGGCGAGTCTGGTCGGTGACTATGGGCCGCTGCCGCCCCGCTATGTACTCACGCTCGTCGACCAGGTGCTCGCCGGACTCGAAGCCGTCCACGCGCAGCGGATCGTGCACCGGGACATCAAACCGGGCAACCTCCTGCTGGAGGCCACCGGGTGGAAGGAACCGCGGGTGCGCATCGGCGACTTCGGTCTCGCGCACCAGGTCGGCGACATCCGCATCACCCAGGCCCACCAGGTCATCGGCACCCCGGGCTATATTGCCCCCGAAAGCTACGACGGTGCCGAGCCGGACCCGCGGTTCGACCTCTTCGCCGTGGGTGTGGTCGCCCTCCAGCTGCTCCTGGGAGAACACCTGGATGCCCCCGCCCTCGCGGAGGCCTTCGAAGACGGCGGCACGCCACCTGCCGCCCCCGAGCAGGTTCCTGATCCGTGGTGGCAGGTGCTTGCCCGGCTGCTGCACCCAGATCCGCGGCTGCGCCTCGCCAGCGCGACCCGGGCCCGCAAGGCCCTCGCCGCGATCGCACCGCGGCTGCCTGAGCCGGACAGCGACAGCGCGATCGAGGTATTCGACCAACTCCCGCCCCTGCCCAACGGCTTCGGCCCCACCGGCCCGATCATTACCGAGCCGGCGCCGCCCTCCGCCGCGACGCCGCAGCCGACCTCCCACACCATGCACCTACGCCGACGCGCACCCGTGCCGATCGCCTCGCGGCCTGAGTCCGTGACCGCCCCGCCACACCCGCCGACTGCCGCAGTCACTCCACCGCCACGGCCGCTGCCCCCGCCCCTCGCATCCGACGCGAGCGAAGCGCTCCGCCCCGCCGGCGTGCCATCCGGGACGGGCATACTCACCGTGCTCGGCCTGCTCCTGATCGGTTTGGGCATCTGGGCCTGGCTGGCCTGAACGCTACGCCGTCCGGCGCCGCGCGCGCAGCACGCGGCCGGCAGAGACGGCCAGGAGCAGCGCACCAGCGGTGAACGAGCCGGTCGCCAGCATCATCCTCCCGCCCCCGTCGGCAGTCTCGGTTGCCGCGGGGCGTCCAGTCGTCGGCGCGGGAGGCTGCCCGCCCGGGACCTCGAAGACGCCCGGGTCGCCGGCGTAAACGGGTCGTTTGCGGGCCGAGCCCTCGATGTCCAGGTGCACCGTCAGTCGCAGCGGCTTCCTGCCCCACGTGGGGGCGAGTTCAGGGGAGGCGGTCACCTGCACGAAGTACCAGCCGGGAAACCGCATCGCTGCCGTTTTGCGTTCTCGGTCGCTCCTGTTCTCGTACGCCACGGGCGGCAGCGCGTCCAGGCCGGCGGTGGCCGGCTGGCCGTGGTAGCTCGTCGAGGTGCCTTCCACCTTCATCCGTGCCGGGTTGTACACCGTGACCGACAATCCGTTCGCCACGTACGGCCCCTTCTTCTGCCCGGCGAGCTCTGCGTCAGCCGTCAGCCGCTGCCCCCAGTCGACCGGAACCCGGTAGAACCGGGACTGCCCAGGGGTGATCTCACCGGTCACCGCGCCCTCGCGCACCCGTGCCGCGACCGCGAATCCTGCCCCGCCCTCCACTGGGGTCGGGCTGCCGTCCGGCGCGGAGGGACGGGGGCTGCGCGCAGCGGGGCCGTCGCCTCGCGACTTCTTCAGCGGAGGCTCGGCGTCGACACGCAGATCAAGCCCCCACGGGGCAGCTCCGGCGCGCTGACGGTAGCGGGAGACGGCCACGAAATACGGGCCGGCCCGCTGACACTTGGCCTCCGCCGCGCCCTTGGTCGGCGCGATCATGCGGCTCGCGGAGGCGGCGAGCGGCTGCGCGGATCCAATCGCGAACCCCGCGCCCTGACGGTCGCAGCGGTTGCCGTCAGCGTCGACGAGCGTGACCTGCAGCGAGTTTGTCGGCGTGCGCTCGGTCCCCGGACCGGGGATGCCCACCACCGACACGTACGTGTGTGACTTCGCATCGAGCGCGACGCGGAAGTAGACCGGTTCGCTGCCCGAGAGCGTGCTGCGATACGGCGTCCCTGTGGCTAGCTCGGGGGCGCTGAGCAAGCTGGAACTACCGCGGACGGTCTGCGCGTCGGGATCATAGCCGTAGGAGTCTGACCCCGGGGCCGCGTTCGCCGGCGGAACCATTGACGCGCCGGCAAGGACCACGAGGCCCAGGACACCCCGTAACCAGACCCTGTTCCGTGCCCCCACCAAGCCCCTCCCGAACACTGCGCCACAGCGTGCCCTGCTCTGCCGCGCGCCTTCAACTCACGGGCAGCGGCGCCTCGTTCACATGACCGATATCCTGCCGTCTGCGGCGCTGGACTGTCTGGCCAACTGGGTGGCTGGTTGCGAACTGGCCGGAGGAACGGGTGCCGTACAGGAGACCGGCCGGCACCCGAAGGCACCGCACCCGCGCCGCGACAGGGCGACGCCTCACCGCTCCCGTGCCGCGTATGCCGCAGGGCCGAGCCCTCGCCGAGCACAGCTGCAGCCCGTCGACGCGGATGCGGATGCTGCGCGAGTTCGGCCAACACGTCCGTGGTGGGGGTGCGTTGCAGCGTCTAGAGCATGCTGAGCGCCTGCATGGCCTCGCCTTCGATGCGGGAGAGTTCGTGCAGGAGTGAACCGGCCTGCACGAGGTGCGTCGTCTCTCCGGAGTCGCCTGCCGTTGCGACGAGTGCGGCCACCTGCGACCAGAGGCCGGCGGCCTCTTCGTACAGGCTGTGGCCGGTGCGCAGGTGCTTGCTGTCGATCAACTGGGCGCACTTGGCGAGGAAGTCGCGGTAGAGGTTGCGGAACAGGGCGCCGCCGGTGCCGGCCCTCTCCATGAGGACGGCCGCCCGCGGCAGGTCCTCCCGCGGATTGTCGCTGCGCTGGAGCCACCTCGGGACGAGCTGGGCGGCCTTCTCGATGCCCCGGTAGCCCAGGTTGGCGATGGGCGGGTGGAGGAAGGCGTCGGCGCAGGTCTTGATCGCGGGGACGATCCGGTCCGGGAGCGGCGGCAGGCTGCCGGGCGCCGTGATGGTGAAGGAGCGGTGCCTGGCGGTCATGGGGCCGCGCTCGGCCCTGGCCCGGGCCAGGGCTTCGAGGCTGGTCGTCACGGCCCCGCCCTGCGGGGCGGTGTCCACCAGGTAGGCGCTCTGGTCGTCGTAGCCGTACATGGCGACGACGTGTCCGCCGAAGTGCACCTTGGTGGTGAAGTAATCCAGGTGGTAGCTGTCGAGCTGAAGGCCGACCGGCCGGCCGGCGTCGAGGGGGGCCGTTACGTTCTGCCATGCCTTGCGCGGCGAGGTGGTCTCCGCGACCACCAGCTCGAGCCCCAGTACGTTGGCCAGATTCCGGGTCAGCTCGAACGGCTTGACCCGGCCTCCCAGGAAGGGAAAGCCCATCGCTTTGGTGTCCCAGTAGATGAAGGACAGCCCGGAGCCGAGGCCGAACAGCAGGGGCTCGGACATGTCGAGTCCCTCACGGCGCAGCAGCACGCCCAGGGCCGTCGTCTCACAGTGCTGCATGCCGCGGGCATCGACGTCTTTCACCATGCTCATGCTGCTCATTGTTCCTCTTGTACTGGACGGCAATGCCGCGGACGGGCATACGCGACGCCGCACCGGGCCGACCCACCTGCCGAGAGCGAACTGCTTCTCAAGCGCCCGGACTTCGCCACGCTGTGGGAACGCTAGGACGTCGGTGGGGCTTGAGCCTGGCCAGTTTCCGCTGGTAGCTGCTCCCGTGACCCGCCGGACGGAGACTCAGGGGTGCATGACGATCTTGCCCACGTGCCCCCTGCGGGCGAGTTCTTCCTGCGCCTGAGCGGCCTGTTCCAGGGGGAAGGTCGCGGCGATGACTGGTTGCACCTCGCCCCGACGGGCCAGGTCCATGAGGAGACCGAAGTGGGTGGGCGTGTGCATCGCGGACCCGATGACCTGGGCGTTGTGCAGGTAGAGGCGACGCACATCGAAGGTCACGTCGTATCCGCCGAGTGCGCCGGCGATCACCCACCGGCCGCCTTCGCGCAGCAGCGGCAGCCCCTCGCTGACCAGCTCGCCGGCCACGACGTCGAGGGCGACGTCGATGCCCTCCGGGGCGGCGGCGCGGAGCTGCCCGGCGATGTCCCCCGCGCGGTCGATGACCTCGTGCGCGCCTGCCGCGCGCACCGCATCGATCTTGGCTCTGCTGCTGATGGCGACCACCCGGGCGCCGCGCGCACGGGCGATGTGCACCAGCGCGATACCGACGCCGCCGGAGGCTCCCGAGACCAGGGCGGTCTCGCCCCTCCCGAGCCGGCCTCGTTCGATCATGCCCAGCGCCGTGCCGTAGGCGGTCGGCAGCGTCGCGAGCTGGTCGTCGGTGAGAGGTGATTCCGTCACGTCGTGGACGCGCTCGGCCGACGCTGTCACGTACTGGGCATACCCGCCGTCACGTTCGCTGCCCATCAGGCCCACCGGGTTGGCGTCCGGCCCTTCGCTGTCGTAGATCGCGGGGTCGACAACCACGCGGCGTCCGACCAGCCTTCCCTCCACTCCGGCCCCGACGGCCACGACCTGGCCGGCCACGTCGGCGCCCTGGATGCGGGGGAAGTCGATCGGGCCGCGCCAGCCCGATGTCGCCTTCGGGTCTCCCGGCAGGCCGTAGGCGCCCTCCCGGGTCCACAGGTCGGTGTTGTTCAGTGCCACCGCGGCGACCTGCACGAGCACCTCGCCGGCTTGAGGGGCGGGGACGGGGACATCCGTCAGCTCAAGAACCTCCGTCCCTCCGTGCCCCGTGATTCGCACCGCACGCATGAACTGGGGCGTACTCATTGCTTGAACCTCCCACGGGTATACCGATCGGTTTACATCTTCCACCGTACACCGATCGGTATAGGGGCTCCGTAGTGCCGACCTGCACGAGGCGAAGCTGACCCGGCTCGATGCCGTACTCCGCCCCATGGTGATCCACCTCGGCCCGCCGTGTTCGGTGGGATCGCCGGGCGGTCCAGCTCCCTGTGATCGTCTCTCTCGGCGGCGGGGAATCCTGGCCGAGCCCCGCGAGGGGACTGGTCGTCCTCGGCGCGCCGGACGTCGCGCCGCACGACGCGCCGCCGCCGGTCCTGGCTGCTCGGCCTACTCGGCGACAGCGCCGGAGTCCGGCGGAAGTTCGAGATCCGTCGTCTCGCGCGACCGGGTCGCGATGCTGCCCGGCGCCCAGCCGAGAACTTCCTCGAAACGGCGGGCCGCGAAGGGAAGGGGCAGGGCTCCGCGATCACTCTCGTGAAGCCTGATGGTCGCACGACTCAACCGCGTGCGGTGCGCAAGCTCCCGTTCGGAGATCCCCTCGGCCTCCCGGAACTCGATGAGAGCTTTCGCCAGCTCCTCGGATTCATCGCTCATGGCCACAGCATTGCGCATCACGAACGCTCCATCGGCATCCGGTGATCCGACCCCATGAGCCGGAGTGAGCCGGATGGCCGGTAGGGCGGAGAGGGGCGTCCGCAACCGCGCCGGCACAGCGGTCGGTGCGGATCTGATCGCTGAGGGCCGGGCGGACCCCGGGGAGGGGGCCCGCCCGGCCCGGTGTGCGCGGAGCTGCCGTCAGCGGGGCGCTATTCGAGCAGCTCCGCGTACGAACCCATGGCGAGCGCGATGTCCGCCTGGGCCCAGAACCGGTGGTAGGTGAACGTCGGCGCCGCGCCGCCCGCCAAGTAGGCCTCGATCTTCGACCAGTTGGGGTCGTCCTGGTAGAAGGAGCGCAGCGAGGAGAAGGTGGCCGCGGAGTCGATCTTGTCTCCGTTGGGCATGGTGCCCGTCCAGCCGCTCGGCACGTAGACCGGGTCGTCGAAGCGGCTGTAGTCGGCCCGGGTCTCGGGCACGGCGATGCCCAGCGCGTCCTGGTGGTGCTCCCACATGCCGTCGAGCAGCGCTTTGGCCACCGTCTTGGCCTGTGTGTCACCGGACTTGTCGGCGTAGTACGTCAGGGTCTTGGCGTAGGCCGCGGCCACACCGACGTCGTTCGTGTAGTCGGCGACCGTGACGTGCAGGCCCGTGTTGGCTCCGGGGTTCGAGGCGTTCCAGGTGTCGGGCTTGCCCGACCACTGGAGCGTCGAGGGGATGCGGAACGTGCCGTCGGGGTTGACGGTCGTCTTGGACAGGGCCCAGTCGACCCACTTGTCCAGGACCGTCTTGGCGTCGGCGTCGCCCGTCTGCTGGTAGTACTCGGCCACGCGCTCCATCGACCACGCCTGGAAGCCGAACCACTGGTTCGACGGCGGGTCGTGGTAGACCGGCGCCTCCTCGTAGTGCATGCCGTAGAACGTCGGCGTGCCGGACGGCGGGGTGCCGTAGCTGCCGCCCCAGCTGTTGGTCGCGCCGCCGGCGATGGCGCCCTCGTCCGACTGCAGCCAGCGGTAGAACTCCAGCTGCCGGTCGAGCGATTTGGCCCAGTCCGCCTGTCCCGTGGCCGACTTGGGCTTCAGGTCGGCCGCCGAGGAGAGTGCGTAGGCGGCGAGCGGGTTCTGGTATCCGCCGTGCGTGTGGCTGGAGCCGATGCGCCAGGACCAGCCCGCCGAGGTGTCGGTGGCGCCGCCCCAGGCGTAGTACCAGGACATCAGGTAGTGCGAGGCGTCCTTGCCGGTGCCGGCCGGGCAGCTGGTCGGCCCGGTGCAGTTGCCGACCTTCTTGAAGTACTTGTCGTACATCGAGTAGCGCAGGTAGTCGCCCATCTTGGCGGCCTTGCTGAGGGTCGCCGAGACGTCGGAGCCCTTGCCCTGCTGCTTGGCCCACTCGTTCGCCCAGTAGGCGGCCTGCACCGCACGGGCGTCGGCGTCCGGGGCGTTGGTGAACTTCCACTGCTTGGCGTAGGAGGAGTCGCCGGTGAACAGGTCCAGATAGCCGTTCTTGCCGCCGTACTTGAAGGCGTCGCACGTGGGCTGCGGCACCGTCTCCCACACCGACTCCTGCGCGCCGCGCTGGAAGGTGTTGATGTAGGAGGGGCCGGTGGCAGTCGGGCCCGCCTCGCACTTGCCGGGTTCGTTGCCGTAGCCGTAGACGTTGTCGACGTCCTGCAGCCAGTGCATGCCGTAGATGTCGTCCGTGCCGTAGGCGCTCTTGAGCTCCCCGGCGATGGGGTCGTTGCCCACGGAGACCGAGGGGTCGAGCTTGGCCGGGTACTGGGAGGGCAGGTCGTGCTCGGGTGCGTACGTCGCGGGCTTGGAGGCGTTGTAGGAGGAGTTCGTCGGCTGGTCCGCGTGGGTGGGGATCATGTACTTCTCCATGATTTCCCACGCCCCGTTGAACTTCGACCAGTCGCCGCTGACCTTGCCGTACATCGCCTGCAGCCACAGGAGGTAGCTGTAGGCCTCCGAGGTCGTCTCGTGGCCGTGGTCCGGCGCCTCGACGATCAGCGTCTCGACGGAGTGGTAGGGCACGCCTTCCGGCGAGAAGTAGCCGTTCGCCGGGTTGGTGATCTTCCCGTAGAGGTCGAGGAAGCGGGCGTCGTACGTCTTGGACGCGGCGAGCTGGGTGACGGTGACCGCGGCTTTGGTGTGGCCCGGGGCCGTCACGGAGAAGGTGGCCGCGCCCGTGCCGGAGGCGTCGGCCGCGATGGTCACCTTCTGCGCCGTGTTCCAGTTCGAGGGGGTGAAGGTAAGGCTCGCGCCGGAGGAGACGGACAGGCCCGTGTTGCCGCTGGTGCGGGCCGTGGAGACGGTGACGTTCGACGCGGGCTGTGTGGACAGCTTCACGTCGAAGGTGCCGGACTTGCCCTGCTGGATGCCGAGTTGGGACGGGGTGGCGACCAGGGCGGGGCCCGCCGCGACCGTGATGCCGACGGGGGTCGACTCGCCGGATGCGCCCTGGCTGTCGTAGGCCTTCGCGTACAAGGAGTGCGTCCCGGTCGTCAGGCTGTCCGCGTTGAGTGCGTACGGCGCGGTGGTGTCCGTGCCGAGCAGGGTGGTGTCGTCGTAGAACTCGACCTTGTCGATGCCGGCTCCGTCGGCCGCCGCGGCGGTGGCGGCGAGCGGGACGGCGTCGCCGGCCGAGTAGACCGCGCCGGCCTTCGGGCTGGTGAGTACCGTGATCGGCGGCTGATGGGCGCCCGCGCATGTAGAGCCGTTGACGGCGAAATCGGTGGGCGCTGAATTCGCGCCGCTGTAGGTGAATTGCGCGCCTGTCGTGGCGGCGGCACCGGGTGCGATCTTCGCGTTGTACGCGAGGCTTTTCGCGGTGATCGATTTTCCGGACTGTGACCAGGCCGCATTCCAGCCGTTGGCCAGTTTCTGGTTGCCGCTGTAGCTGTAGGTCAGAGACCAGCCGTCGATCGCCGCGCTGCCGCGGTTGGTGATGGTCAGATCGGCGGTGAAGCCGGAGCCCCAGTCGTTGGTCTTGTAGTCGACGCTGCACTCAACTGCTGCTGCATCGGCGGGAGTTGGCAGCGCGGTCAGAGTGGCGAGCGGTAGTGCCAGGGTGGCCGCGACAGCGGTCCACAGCCGCCGGGCCCGTCTGTGTGGCATGGCCCTGGTTCCTCCTTGCGTGTCGGAGAGCGAGGGGCGGGGTTGTGATGTGGCGTCACAACCTGTGAACCAGTGGGAGCGCTCCCAAGGATGGGGACGGGGGAATTGAGGGTCAAGAGGCTTGAAGAGTCGAATTAATTCGACAAGGGCAATTCGGAACTCCTCTGTTGCTTGACGGCAGTTCCTTCTCTACAGTCCACCAGCAACCAGTGGGAGCGGTTCCACCAGTCGACGCGCCGGCCATGTGCCGGTCGCGCCCGAGCTGCAAGGAGTCGCTCATGCGCCACCCCCCGCGTCATGCGTTACGAGCAACCCTGCTCGCGTGCGCCGTCTCGGCGGCCACGCTCGTCCCCCTGACCGGCGCCGCGTCCGCGGCCGCCCCCGCCTGCACGGTGGAGTACTCCGTCACCGGACAGTGGGACAGCGGCTTCCAGGCCGCCGTGAAGGTCACCAACAACGGTGCGGCCAAGGACGGCTGGAGCCTGTCCTTCGCCTTCGCCGACGGACAGAAGGTCACGCAGGGCTGGTCCGCCAAGTGGTCCCAGTCCGGCACGGCCGTGACCGCGGCCAACGAGTCCTGGAACGGTGCGCTTGCCTCCGGCGCAAGCGTCTCCGCCGGGTTCATCGGATCGCGGTCGGGCGCCAACACCGCGCCCACGGCCTTCAAGCTCAACGGCACGACCTGCAACACCGATGTCACCGACCCGACCGACCCTACGGACCCCACCGATCCGACGGATCCGGGCGGGGAGGGCAAGGCCCCGGAGCTGAAGGTCTCCGGGAACAAGCTCGTCGACGCCTCCGGCGCCACCCGCCGGATCCTGGGCGTGAACCGCTCCGGCGCCGAGTTCATGTGCGTACAGGGCCACGGGATCTTCGACGGTCCCGTCGACGACGCCTCCGTCGCGGCCATCGCCGACTGGAAGGCCAACGCCGTCCGCATCCCGCTCAACGAGGAGTGCTGGCTGGGCCTGGACAACATCAAGCCCGAATACGCCGGCGCCCACTACCAAAGCGCCATCAAGGAGCTGGTCACCAAGGTCAAGGCCCACGGCATGACGCCGATCCTGGAGATGCACTGGTCCTACGGCCAGTACACCGGGAACTCGGCCGGCTGCAGCGACATCCACGCCACCTGCCAGAAACCGATGCCCGACGCCCGCTACGCACCCGGCTTCTGGTCCTCGGTCGCAGGCGCCTACAAGGACGATCCCACGGTCGTCTTCGATCTGTTCAACGAGCCCTATCCGGACCGCGCGACCTCGAACCTCGCCGACGCGTGGGCCTGCTGGAAGGACGGCGGCACCTGCCCCGGCATCGGCTACGAAGTCGCCGGCATGCAGGACCTGGTCGACTCCGTCCGTTCCACGGGCGCCCGGAACGTGATCCTGGCGGGCGGCCTGGCCTACTCCAACGATCTGGGCCAGTGGCTTGCCCACCGGCCCGTGGACCCGACCGGCAATCTCGCCGCGGCCTGGCACGTCTACAACTTCAACACCTGCTCCACCGAGAGCTGCTGGGACTCCACGCTCGCGCCTGTCGCGGCCCAAGTGCCGCTGGTCGCCGGGGAGATCGGCGAGAACACCTGCTCGCACGGGTTCATCGACCGCGTCATGAAGTGGTTCGACGACCGCAAGCTGTCCTACCTCGGCTGGACCTGGAACACCTGGGACTGCTCCTCCGGTCCGTCCCTCATCAGCTCCTACGACGGCACACCGACCGCGTTCGGAGCCGGCCTGCGCGATCACCTGCGCGCGGTGAACGGATGACCGCCCCGCACCGCACGGCCGCTCTTTCACCTACGACCACCCCTTCACGTACGACCACCCCTGTACGTGCGACCACCTCTGCACGTACGACCCTCCTCATCTCAGGAAAGGGACACCGCAACCCATGAGCCGTTTCAGATCGAGAGCCGGCACTGCCGTGCTCACCGCCCTCGCCCTCACCGGCGCCGCCTGTGTCGGCACCGCCGCCGCGATGCCCGACGACGCCGGTGCCGCGGCCGCCGCCTGCACCGTCGACTACAAGGTGCAAAACCAGTGGGACAGCGGCTTCACCACCGCCGTCACCGTCACCAACAACGGCGCCGCGGTGAACAGCTGGAACCTCACCTGGTCCTACGCGGGCAACCAGAAGGTCACCAACGGCTGGAACGCGGACCTCTCCCAGTCCGGCGCCGCCGTCACCGCCAAGAACGCCTCCTACAACGGCACGCTCGCCACCGGGGCCTCCGCCTCGTTCGGTTTCAACGCCTCCTACAGCGGCAGCAACGCGCTGCCCGCCACCTTCAAGCTCAACGGCGTCACTTGCAACGGGGACACCGACCCCACCGACCCGACCGATCCCACGGACCCGACCGAACCCGGTGACCGCGTGGACAATCCCTACGCCGGCGCCAAGGTGTACGTGAACCCGGAGTGGTCCGCCAAAGCCAAGGCCGAGACCGGCGGCTCCCGCATCGCCAATCAGCCCACCGGTGTCTGGCTCGACCGCATCGCCGCCATCAACGGCGTGGGCGACGGCATGGGACTGCGTGACCACCTCGACGCGGCCCTGGCCCAGAAGGGCAGCGGCGAACAAGTCGTCCAGCTCGTCGTCTACGACCTGCCGGGCCGCGACTGCTCCGCCCTGGCCTCCAACGGTGAACTCGGCCCGACGGAGATCGACAAGTACAAGACGGACTTCATCGACCCGATCGCCGCGATCCTCGCCGACCCCAAGTACGCGGCCCTGCGCATCGTCACCACGATCGAGATCGACTCGCTGCCCAACCTCGTCACCAACGTCTCCGGCCGCCCCACGGCCACGCCCAACTGCGACGTGATGAAGGCCAACGGCAACTACCAGAAGGGCGTGGGCTACGCCCTCGACAAGCTCGGCGACATCAAGAACGTCTACAACTACATCGACGCGGGCCACCACGGCTGGCTGGGCTGGGACGACAACTTCGGCCCCTCCGCCGAACTGTTCAAGACGACCGCCTCCGGCAACGGAGCGAAGCTGTCCGACGTCCACGGCTTCATCGTGAACACGGCCAACTACAGCGCACTCAAGGAGAACAACTTCGCCATCGGTGACACCGTCGCGGGCAAGTCGGTGCGCGAGTCCAAGTGGGTGGACTGGAACCGCTACACCGACGAGCTGTCCTACGCGCAGGCCATGCGGACCAAGTTGGTCTCGCTCGGCTTCGACCAGAACCTCGGCATGCTGATCGACACCTCCCGCAACGGATGGGGCGGCACGGCCCGGCCCACCGGACCCGGCGCCACCACCGACGTCAACACCTACGTGGACGGCGGGCGCTACGACCGCCGCATCCACCTGGGCAACTGGTGCAACCAGTCCGGCGCCGGCCTCGGTGAGCGGCCGCAGGCCAACCCCGCCACCGGCATCGACGCCTATGTGTGGATGAAGCCGCCGGGGGAGTCCGACGGTTCGAGCACCGCCATCGACAACGACGAGGGCAAGGGCTTCGACCGCATGTGCGACCCGACGTACACGGGTAACCCCCGCAACAACAACAACATGTCCGGGGCGCTGCCCAACGCGCCGCTCTCCGGCCACTGGTTCTCCGCCCAGTTCCAGGAGCTCATGAAGAACGCCTACCCCGCGCTGTAGGCACCCGGCACTCCGCCGGGGCCCGGGAGCTTACGCCACCGGGCCCCGGCGGACAGCCGTCCTCACTCTCGATGCGCGCGAACGCTCAAACTGCGCCGCCAGCACGCACACGATGACGGCGAGGCCGGGTCGCGGTAGCGATCGAACACCGCGTTCGGCCTCGTCGGCGGGGGCCGCTCGGCAGGTCCATGCTGCTGATCGGGGGCGCTGCGGCACTGTGGCCACCGCGGGGTGGGACGAGGGTCATTCGCCGTGAGGCGACCGCCCTCCGCCTGCCACGCTCTACGTCCCTGGCTGGTCTCTTGCGCCCAGCTGCGGCTTCTTGTGGATCTACGGGACGTCGGCTGTCCTCGTGGCCAAGCCGTTGTGTCCCAGAGCGCGGAAGGCCCAGCCAGCTCCCCGCCAGGTTGTGGCTGGCGGACGACGGGATGGTCCACAAGTCGTTGTCCACCCGGTGCAGCAAGAGGAGGTTCCCTCCTCCATCGCGTACGAAAACCGACGCGGACGTCTTCCGGCTAGTTGGCTTGGGCGCTTTCGGGTCCCTCCAGTAATCAATCCTGCGGGTTGCTCTGCTCATGATGCCCCACCCTCCGTGCCGCAAGGCCGTATCGGTCCCGATCCCATACTCACTCGAAGAATTCGACACACGCGTTGAAGAACGCGCCGTCTTGCCGCCGAAGATGCAGCGTCGGGGGCGGTGAGTAACCCGTAGACGTGCACGTTGACGAGCGTGTCGGTGCTGTCCGAGGCGAGCGCCCGACCTGCACCGACAGTCAGCTACCGAGAACATCCATGAGGTGATCGTCGAGGGCGGCGACGAAGTCCTCACGCCGCCAGGGCCGCAGCTCGTTGCGGGCGCGCCACAGCCTGAGCGCAGACACCCGGCCCCCGGTCGTGCTCGCTGCCGTCACACACTCGTGCAGCAGATCTGCCGCGGCGCGCGGATCATCCATCCGGATCCGGGCCAGTGCCTGGTCCGTTGTGACGATGGCTCGCTGAACGTGCTCCCGTGGGGCGGCGAGCGCGTTGGCGGAGTCGGTGAACTGCTCGTGCGCGATGCTCGGATCACCGACGTACAGCTGACACACTCCCTCGAAGCCGCGCAGGTGCCCGGGCGAAAACGAGGCGGGCGCCGGGTCCTCCGTGTGGTCGGCGTCGACGTCGTACCAGGCCAGCCCCAGCGCGGCCTGAGCCTGGCGCTCGAACCCGGCGCGCGCCGCGAGCTCTGCCTGGAGAGCGTGGGCGCGTGAGCGCACCAGGTGGGAATCGCCGGACCGTGCCGCGCGGACGGCGCGGTCGACCAGGCGCCGGGCATCGTCGAGGCCTTGCACCGAGTACAGAGTGACCAGGGCGTGGCTCATGTGGACGACCGCCCGCCGCCATGGCTGCCCGAGACGCTCGGCCTGGTCTGTAGCCTCCGCGTACAGAGCGCGGGAAGCGGCATCGTCTCGGGTCTCGAAAGCCAGCCGTCCGGCGAGCGCCGAAGCTGCGACGGCGACTTCGCGTAACGCGGGCATGACCGGAGCCGGAACGGGTTCGAGCAGCAGCTGACGGCATGCCTCGACAGCAGGGGACAGGATCAGCTGCAGCCGCACGAAGGGGAGCGAGCCCACCTGTGCGTTCACGTCTGAGACCACCGATGCGAGCCCGGCCACGGTCGCCTCGTCGGTGCGTGAAGGATCGGCGAGCGCAGTGCTCAGCGTGGCCTGCAGGCCAGGGGAGAGGAAGGCGAGCATCCCACCGCCGGAGTCGGTCGCGGCGCGCACCATCAGGCTGCGCAGCTCGGCGATGCGCCGTTCACTCTCCCCGAAGTCGGCGAGGACCTGGAGGAACTCGGCGAAGTCGGAACCTGTGCCGAGGGCCACTTCACCGGTGGGGGTGCGGGCGTAGAGGTGGGCGAGGAGGAACTGGTAGCGCTCGTCCGGCAGGACGGGCGTTCGGCTTTCCCAGCGGGCGACGGACCGCTGCACGCTGGCCACAGTGGGGAACGCGCTGCGGGGCTGCTGAAGTTCTGCGGCGATGCTGAGCAGGGCGCGTGCTGCTCCGGACAGGGACAGGCCGCGCCTGTGACGAAGCGTCCTCAGCGCTGCCGCCCCCGCGGCCCGGCCATCCATGCTCCCCATGGTGGCGCAAAACCGTGCTACACGGGCACAATGAGCCGGGGTTTCCCCTTATCTGCTGAGTAGTTGAGGGTCTGCCACGTTCCGCTGCTCGGCTCGCTGTGATGCGGGAATCCGATCGTCATCTGAGCGTGGTCGACCATCCACCGGTTCCGTGCGTGATACGCGGCTGACGTGAGCTCAACGGCCCGGAGCTCGACGACTTCCTTGATGCGGTCACGGCACCGGACGATCGCCTGTCGCGCCTCGGCCGGCTGCTGGTCGATCGTGCCCGGCGTCACCACAGTGATCTGCGCGTCGGAGTTCCCGGCCAGCCACAGCAGGGAGAGCGAGTCGATTCCCTTGGCGCCGCCGATGTAGAAGTGTGCGTTGGCGCCGAAGGGGGCTAGGTACTCGCCGAACAGGGCTGCGTACTCATCGAGGCTCCGATGGCCGGTGCTCCGGGTCCCTGTGATCGCGATGGTGCGCATCAACATCAACTCCGTGTCATAGGTTGTCATCTCCCGAGCCATCGCAGGCATTGAGATCGTCGCCGTATGGACACCGAAGCCCTCTTACGGCTTGCTACTCACCTGGAAGGCCGTGGCCTGCGGGTGACCGTTAATGAGGCGGAAAGGCGCCTCCATGTGACGAACCCCCTGAACGACATGCTCACCGAAGAGATTGTCGCGACCGGGGACCGCTACGTCACCAGCTTCGGCTACGAGATCGGCGAGCACGGCCACGAACGCGCCTGCGCCGAACGCCTCGCGCAGCTACTCGCCGTCGGCCCTGCAACCTACACCGCGCCATGAACGCCCCCAGTGCGGTGTACGGCGCCTTCACGCCCGTGGCGATGGAGAGAACCAGGCCCCCTTCAGCTGCTCAAGCACGAGCAGTGCTGCGGCAACTGCGAGCGCCGTACCCCTGCGCCCAGCGAGAGACGCGTGAACATCTGGGGATGCGGCCTATCTGATCGAAAGCAGGCGAACATGTCGAACGAGAACCGCACAGCAGATATGAAGGGAACGGCGCCAGGTGTCACCGAGAAGCACCCCGTCGGCGCCTTGGTCATCGACATGCGGCGCCAGCGTCTGGGCCGCGTGATGGGGCACGAAGGCCCGTACCTGCAACTGCGCCCGCCGGGCGGAGGCCGCGAATGGGACGCTGACCCCCTCCGTGTGCGCGAAGCGAAGGGAGACGAGATCCTTCGTGCGAGCGGGCACGAGGTGAGTCACCCGGCCCCGGGGCGGACGCCGTGAAGATGAACGCAGTGCGCCCTGACGTGCTCCCCGATCCGAAGACCCTGAGCAATCTGCAACTCTCAGAGCAGGCCTGCGCGTTGTGCGGCCGACGCCTGTTCCGTGATCGGCTGCTGGGCTGCGTCACGTACCGGGATCACTTCGGCAGGAAGGTCACAGCGGAGTTGTGGGCGTGCGCGCCGGCGTGTCCGCGGTGATCAAGACCTGCCGGGAGTGCCGCGAGGACACGGCCGAGCCGATCCCCGTCGGCCTTGAGCCGATGGTCTCCTGCGGCGGACGCGTCATCTACCTCTGCCCGCCGTGCCGTTCGGACCTTGGAGTCCTGCCCCTGTCACAGCACCCCGAAGGCTCCCTCGGCTATGTGCTGTACGAAGAGGGACCCCCTAAGGGCTGTCCCGTAACTGATCTTTGGCACGAGAGTGGTCGGCTGAGATCGGATCCTGGGTCCCACCCTTTGGAAGAGGCGCCGACCTCGGTTCACCCCTGTGACCGCACGACACAGCAGCGGATGGCAGGGGTCGTCCTCCCGGCAACGTGTGGATCCACCCGCCGGGGAGATGAGCAGGGCCCCTGTTATCGTGCGCCGATGTCAACGATCAAGCAGTTCCAAGTGACCTTCGACTGCGCGGAACCTGCGCGCCTGGCCGCCTTCTGGTGCGAGGTGCTGGGGTACGTCGTACCGGCAGTCCCGGAGGGCTTTGCCACGTGGGAGGAGTACCACCACTCGCTGCCGCCTGAGGACGAGATCTACTTCGCGTGTACTGATCCCTCGGGTGTGGCCCCGCGCCTGCTCTTCCAGCGAGTTCCCGAAGGCAAGGTCGTCAAGAACCGGGTGCATCTCTGTGTGCGGGCCGGCGCCGGGCTCGTGGGTGACGAGCGCCTGGCCACACTCGAGGCCGAATGCGCACGGCTGATGGCGCTCGGCGCGAAGCACGTGCTGACGCAGCGCGCCGATGGCGTCAACGAGTCGTGCATCACGATGCAGGACATCGAGGGCAACGAGTTCTGCCTCGGCTGATTCTCCTCCGAGACTGCGAGGGGGAGCCGTCTCCCGGGGACCTCTCAGGTCTCGTATGCGGCAGAAGCTATTCCGTGAGAGCGAGGTTGTGCAGTCGGGCGATGCCGAGCATGGCGTGTCGGACCCCGTCGCCCTTGAGACGGCAGTCGCAAAGGATCTTCCAGGTCTTCATGCGGGCGAAGACGTGCTCGACGCGGGCCCGGACCTGTTTGTGCGAGCGATGGTGCTCGCGCTTCCAGCCCGGCAACTCTTCGCCCGGGGTGCGGCGGTGGGGCATGAGGAGGCCGGTGCCCGATAGCCGCCGTCGGCCATCGTGAGGGTCCTGCCCACGGCGGCCTTCGCGCCAGACTCCTCCCATGCCCGGCAGTCGCTGCGATTGCCGGGCAAAGGCTCACCGACCACAACGACCAGGCGGGTATCCGCGTCAATGACGACCTGGTGGTTGGTGGAGTACCGGTAGTTCTTTGACTGTTCAGCGATGCTGTGGTCCCGGGTAGGCACCAGGGTGCCGTCGACTACCAGCACGGTGTCCTTGGCGAACCGGCGCCGAGGCCGGAATGCGATGAGCGGGCCGAGCTGGTCGATGATGCGGTCGGCCGCCGACTTCGAGATGCCAAACAATGGGACGAGTTGGCGCATCGTCAAGTTCGTGCGCCAGTAAGCGACTACCAACAGCACCCGTTCCTCCAGCGGCAGACCCCACGGCCGCCCCTGGCCCGAGGAACTGGCGCCCTCGCGGCGAAGCGCGGTCACCAACTTGCCGAAGACGCGCGGGCTCAGCCCGGTAAACGGGGCTATCCAGGACGGTTCCGACGCCGTGATCACACCTGACACGATCAAGATCATTGCAGGGCGAGATCACTTACGGGACAACCCTTAGACCGGACGGTGGCGAGCTGGCCCCCGATGTCACCGCTGCCGACCGTGGCGCCCCCGTTCCCTCGTGCTGCCGGAGCGGGGGCGTCGTCTGGCGCGTGAAGCGCCATGCCTCTCATGCCAAGAAGCGCAGCGGACGACGGGATTCCGGTGACGCGAGTGCTGCAGAAGGGCCCCATCCGATGATGGTTGCGATGCAAGCATTTGCTACTGCGTGCTTTATGCTCCAACTTGGCACGCCGCGCTTCGCAGGCTTGCAAGGTTGACGTTGAACTCTCGTTCGCATTCTGAAATTAGTTTGCATCCGCACCTTGAAATGTGTGCGGGAGTCGGGCGTACTGGTACCTGCGCCCGCGCACTCCCGTACGCCGGGCCTGAATCTGCGTCTGTCGTGAGGCGGGGTGGTCATGGTGTGTGAGGAGCGTCGGCTGTGGAGCAGACGGCGGTTAGGGGCGTGTGCCGGAGTCTGCGCAGCTGGGTTGCTGATCGTGGCGGTCTGCAGCGACTCGGTATACCACCCTGCGAGGGGCGAGCGCTTGGCGAGCCGGGCGTTAAGTCCTGCGGAGACGGGGGGCTCACGTACCGCCGTGCCCTCCGAGAGAGCGCAAGAACGGGCGATCGCTGCGTACCTCGGTATGTGGCGGGACTTGGCGGAGGCGGGAAGGAGCTCGGACTGGACGTCGCCGCAACTGGCCTGGCACGCCACGGGACATGTGCTGGATGCGATCTCCCGTGGGATGCACGCCGACAGCCGCAACGGTCTGGTGACCCAGAGCAACCCCGAGAGCTCGCCCCGTGTGACCTGGGCTGATCCGGCCGCCGGTCCCACCTCGGTGATCCTCTCGGACTGCCGGGACTCCGCCCGCTGGCTGCAGTACCGGATGAAGAGCGGTGAGCTCGCCGCCGACCAGCCCCAAGGACGCCAGGCGATCACGGCCGAGGTGAAGGAGCAGAACAGCGGGGAGTGGAAGGTGACGCGCTTCGCGCTCGAAGGGACCGGATCGTGTTGAGGAGCCGGGCGTGCTGCCCCGCGGCGGGTATGACCGTGGAGCCGTCGGCTGGAGGCGCTGTGCCGGCCGGGGCCGACAGCGGCCTGGGACTCGGCGGCGCGCAGCATCCGCATCCAGGGTGCGAGCCCGGTGCCGGGAGGGTGGGCACGGGCGGGCGCAAGCGGGCGCCGCGCGATGCCGACCGGTCCGCCGCATGCGCCGTTCCGGGTGACCTGGCCGGTCTGCCGGCGCGTGGAGAGCCGTCCGGCGGCTTGTTGAGGATTGGCTCGGAGCGCGTGCGATGAGCGGGCCGACGAGCTGGAATGCGGCGCCGCCCGGCACGGCCGCGGGAGCACCGCTACCGCACACCGGGACACACCGCGCTGATCCGCGAGCGGCCGTCAGTAGACCCCCCGAGCTGCCCGATGCTGGCCCAGATGCGGGCTCGGGGACGGTAGCCGGGAGCGGCGACGGCGAGCAGCTCAAGGAGCAGTTGCACCGCGAGCTCGTGCAGCGGCTGTCCGAGCGCCTTCACAGCAACCAGGCCCCGGGCCCGGCTTCCGGCCAGTCCCGGTGGACCGGGGCCGAGCAGCGCGCTGCGGCCGAGACGATCCTGGCGGAGGCCGCCGAGGAGCATGCGCGCCACCAGCTCACGCGTGGCGAGCAGATGCTGCCGCCCGAGGCCGAACAGCAGGTGATCACGGCGGTGTTGAACGAGGTGTGCGGACTGGACGGACTCGAACCGCTGCTGCGCAACCCGGACCTGGAGACCATCAACATCAACGGCGATTGTGTCTTTGTGCGCTACGTCGACGGGCGCCGCGCACAGCTGCCGCCCGTCGCGGGCTCGGATGCCGAGCTCATTCAGCTGATCCGGGGCCTGGCCGCCCGTTCGGGGGCGCAGGAGCGCCGCTTCGACCGCAGCAGTCCACGTGTCAGCTTCCAACTGCCGCAAGGCGAGCGGGTCGTCGCGGTGATGTCCGTGTCCGCCCGGCCCTCGGTGTCCATCCGCCGCCATCGCCACCCCAGCCTCTCGCTGGCCGAGTTGCGCCGGCTGGGCACCATCGACCGCAGCCTGGAGGCGTTCTTGGGCGCGGCAGTCCGGGCCCGCAAGAACGTGCTGGTGACCGGGGGCACCGCGATGGGCAAGACCACCTTGCTGCGCGCGCTGGCCGCCGAGATCCCGCCCGAAGAGCGCCTGATCACCATCGAGGATGTCTTTGAGCTCGGCCTGGACGGCGACCCTTGGGCCCACCCCGATGTGGTGGCGCTGCAGGCCCGCGAGGCCCACCTCCACGGTCAGCCAGCCGTCAGCCAGAGCGACTTGGTGCGCTGGGCTCTGCGTATGGCGCCGGACAGGATCATCGTCGGCGAGGTCCGCGGGCCCGAAGTGATCCCGATGTGCAACGCCATGAGCCAGGGCAACGACGGCTCCATGGCCACCGTGAACACCTCCACCAGCCGCGCAGCCTTCACCCGCTTCGCCGCCTATGCCGTCCAGGGGGCCGAGCGCATGCCGCCGGAAGCCACCAATCTCCTGGTCGCCTCGGCGCTGGACTTCGTCGTCCATCTGGAGCGGTCACGGGACGAACCCGCGCAGCGCGTGGTGTCCTCCGTGCGGGAAGTCATCGGCGCCGACGGCCGGCAGATCATCTCCAATGAGGTCTACCGCCCCGGGCCGGGCCTGCGGGCCGAGCCGGGCGTGCCGTTGCGCTCCCAGACCCTGGGCGCGTTGACGGCCGAGGGTTTCGAGACGGGCCACGGCGGGCTGGGGTGGCCGCTGTGAACACCTCGGTGCCCCCGGTGGCTCTGTGCACTGCCGGAATCGGCTCAGGACCTCGTCTCCTCGCGGGTGCGCGGCACCACCCGGCGCGCTCCGCTGCCCCGGCCCCGTTCGGTGCTGGCCCTCGGACGTGCCACGCATGGCGCGAGCACGCGGGCGGACGCGGGGCAGTGTCGGCCGGTGCCGGCCGGGAGCGTGCCCGCCGTGATGAAGCACAGGCCACCGTCGTTGTCGTGCTTCTGTCCGCGGCCGGGGTGATGTGCACCGCGATGCTGCTCGACGCAGGCCTGGCCCGGGCGGCGAAGGTGAGCGCCACCGGCGTGGCACGGCAACCGGCCCGCGCCGGCGCCCCGGCCATCGACCTCCACGCCGGCCGCAGGCACTTCACCTTGCGGCTGCCCTCCGATGAGGCCCGGATCCGCGCGCACCCCTCCCGCCCGACCACCGGCGGCGCCGGCACCGTGCGCGCCCGGGCAAGCTCTGTGACGGTCAGCGTCACCGTGCGACCGTGCCTGCCGTTCCCGGGCCGGTCCGGCGTGCAGAGCCGGACCGTCACCGTCGCCGGACTGGCCCGCCCCGTACGCGGGGTGGACACCGCAGAACCGTAGGGCGTGCTGCCATGGCGCGTGGACGGCACAGACCGCGAAGGCGAAGACGACAGCGGGAGCAGGGGAGGCCGGGCGCCCAACTCCGTTTCTGGGCGCCACTGTTCGGGCGCGGCATCCTGGCCGCCCTGCTGCTCATCGCGCTGGTGGCGGGTCTTCCGTGGGGGCTCTGCCGGTACGTCGGGTGGCCGCTGCCCGATCGCATCCCGGCCGGGCGGGAAGCCGCTGCCTCGCTGACGGCGCCGCTGGGAGCGTCTTTGCTCCTGAAGGTCCTTGCGTGTGCACTGTGGGCGGCCTGGGTGGCGTTCCTGGGCGGTGTGCTGCGGACGGCTGTCGAGGGCCTGCGACGCGCCGCCGGGGGGAGTGGCCCGGCTGTCGTGGGCGGCCCGCTGAAGGTGATGGCTGCCGCCCTGCTGGGCGCAGCGGCCCTTGTGCTCCTCCCGGGGCGGGATCCGCAGGCATACCCTGCCGCACAGAAGCGGCCGACCACCGCCGACGCTGCGCGGGACTCCGTCTCGCCGTCGCGGGCCGGGCACGACGGCAGGGGCACCGCCGCACCCCAGGAGAGCACCACGACCGCGGTGGTACGCCCCCCACTCAAGGGTGTCCACGACAGTCTCTGGCGCATCGCCGACCGGCGCCTGGACGACGGCGACCGCTGGCCGGAGATCTACGCACTCAACTACGGGCGCCGCCAGGCAGACGGCCACGCGCTGATGGATCCCGGCCTCATCCGCCCGGGATGGGTTCTGCGGCTCCCGGCCCCGCGCCCGGACCCGGGGGAGGACCCTGAGCGCGGGCATCCTCCCGTGCCCCCCACCCGCCCGGCGCCGCCCTCCGGGGGAGCAGAGACCCCGCCCTCCCCGGTCACACCGCCCTCCCCGTCACCGCAGCCCCCCAGCGCCACGTGCGCGAACCTGCCCGAGGGCGTCTTCATCGGAGCGGGAACCGCCACCCTCATCGCCGCTGCCCTCCTCATCGCCCGCCGCCGACGAAGGGGCCGGCACCGGCCGCACCGCAGCGCGCACGACAACGCCCCGTTCGCACCCGTCATCCGCGCCCTGCGCCAGCCGAGCGAGCAGACCCCGCCGCCCCCCGCATCCGCCGGCGATCCGGCCAAGACCCCACGGACCGAGGCGCCCCGCACCGGCGCCGGCGACAGGGCCACCGGCCAGGACGACTCGACAACGGCCCGCACGCCGCCAGCGGCACCCACTGCCCGTGTCCTGGGGGTCAAAGACGGCCAGGACCTGGCCTGGGATCTCGCGCGAAGCCGCGGCCTGGGTCTGGTCGGCCCCGGCGCCCTCGACGCGGCCCGGGCGCTTTTGATCGGCCTCCTGGCTGAGCGCCGACGCAAGGGTGCTGCGGCGGCGCAACTCGTCATGGCCGCGCCTGACGCAGACCGCCTCTTGGGCAGGCACACCGCTGCGGTGCCTGCGCGGCGGCTGCGTATCGTCGCGGACCTGCCCCAGGCGCTGCAGCTGATGGAGACCGAACTCCTCTCCCGTACCCGGGCACGCTCCCATGCCGCCGCGCTCGTCCCCTCCGCCGTCCCGTCGGAGATCGTGCTCATCGCCGCGGTGCCCGCACAGCAGGAGCAGCGCCTGCAGGCCATCCTCGACAACGGCTCAGCGCTCGGCCTGGCCGGCCTTTTAATCGGCCAGTGGCGCGCGGGAGGAACCCTGCGCGTGCGCGGGGACGGAACCGTGGGGGCCGCGAATCCCTCGCACGCCGCAGCCTTCGCCGGGGCCCGCCTGTTCACCGTGCCGCCCCGGCCCGCCGGAGCGATCCTCGATCTCTTCGCCGAGACATCCGCAGAACGGCCCGGCAGGCGGCACACCGATCAGGACACCGGAGCACCACACGGCGTGTCCGCGCCGCAGGCAGACGGGCCCAACGGGCCGCCCACACCGCCACCCGAGCAGACGAACAAGCCCTCCAGCGCCGAGATAACAGACACGACAGCTCCTTCCCAAGAAGAGGCACCACCGGCCCCACCATCCCCGCGCCACCAACAGCCGGTACGCCTCTGCGTCCTTGGACCCATCACCCTCACCTACCAGGCGGCCAGAGCTGCGGAACCGGTAGACGTGACCGGCGCGTTGGCGCCCAAGCAGCGCGAACTCCTTGCCTACCTCGCTCTGCACCGTGACGGGATACGACGCGAAACGCTGACGGCGGCCATCTGGCCCCAAGCCCCCTACACGCGGCCGTCCAATGCGTTCCACGCCACCTTGAGCCAGCTGCGCCGGAGCCTTCACGAGGCCACGCACGGAGTGGTCCACGACATAGTCCGGCGCCGCGATACGCGCTATGGGCTGGACCCGCAGCAGGTCAGCGTCGATCTGTGGGAACTCAAAGACGAGGTGAAAGCCGCCAGGACGAGGGAGAGGGCCGACGAACGCCAGGCGGCCCTGTGGCGGGTGGTCGGTCTCTACGCAGGCGACTTCGCGGACGAGGTCGCGGGGGAGTGGCCGGAAGCACCGCGCGAAAGCCTGCGCCGCGAATACCTGGACTCTGTCAGTGCGCTGGTTCGTCTGCTGCGTGACCCCGACCCGAACCGAGCCCTTGATCTGCTGGAGCAAGCCCGGGAGCGAGACCGCTACAACGAGGCCATCTACCGCGACATTGCCCGCATGCAGGCACATCTCGAGGAGCACGACGCCATCCCGCGCACGCTCGAGCTGCTCAGGAGGGCCCTGGCGGAGCTGGACCAGCTCCCCAGTGCTGTGACGCTGAGGCTCTTCGCGGCTCTGCAAGCCGCAGAGGGGCGGCACAAGAGCACCTCCGAGTGAGGCAGTTGACGGGTGCCGGGGAAGCCGCTTTCGCAGCCCCGCTCGCGCCGCCTCCCCGCTGGGCGGTCGTGACGCGCCCCACCGGCCGTACGGCCTCGCCGGGCAGCGGCGTCAGCAGTGACCTGCGTGTGCGCCACATGGAACTCGAGCAACCTGTTCTGCTGTGACCTTGGATTCGGGGGCTGCGGTCGGACTCCAGCCTGATGGCACGTTCCGTGGATGGTGGCCGCATCGCAGCCGTGCCGCGTGTGAGCTGGCGCGGATGACGGGCATGCGGCTGCAGGAATGGTCCCCCTGCTGTGCCCGAGGAACACCGCGAGCGTATCCAGACGTCCCCGGGCTCAGGCACGGCGATGCGCCGCAGCTCAGGATCCATGTCCTTGATCACGTGGGTGACCGTGCACCCGTCCAGGACCCCGCGGGCTCTGGCGCCGTCCGTGTCCAGGCGCTGGACGACGCACAGCTCCTGGCAGCGAGGCTGGCTGACTACCCCATGTGTCAGCTCTGTAACGCGCTCATGCGGCGGAGTGATTCAGTTGGCCCTGAGCGCTGTACTCGGCCGGGCTGGGCGTAACGGCTGGCCTGGTCCGTTCGCGGGTGGGGCCGAGCTGTGCTCTGGCAGGACTCAAACCGCTGTCCCCACTCCACAGTGCGGCCGATGAGTTTCTTTCTCGCAGCCGGTCCAAGCTCATGACACCTCAGGAAAGGAACCGCCATGTCGGAGCTTCTGGTCGACTTCATCACCTCCCTCGACG
Source organism: Streptomyces sp. NPDC054047 (assembly GCF_055585065.1). NCBI lineage: Bacteria > Bacillati > Actinomycetota > Actinomycetes > Kitasatosporales > Streptomycetaceae > Streptomyces > Streptomyces sp. NPDC054047. Next base: position 266,992 of record NZ_JBVJKV010000004.1, read on the forward strand.
GCTATGCATCTGGAGAGGGATGGCCCGGGTTCTGGGGCCTTGAGGGCCCGGAGTACCTCGCGTGGCTCGGCGAGCAGCCCGAGGTCACCTACCTGATGGGAGCGAAAACCTACCGCCTGATGTCGGGCTTCGCCGCCGGCGAGGTCCCGAGTGGTCAAGACGAGTTCAGGCCCGAGGAAGAGGCGTCCGTCGACGGGCTCACGCAGGCGTCCAAGGTGGTGTTCTCCTCCTCACTCAAGGAGCCACTGACCTGGGCCAACTCCACGCTCATCCGTGACGATGCCGTCGAGGCGGTCCGGGCCATGAAGTCGAGGGGGTCGGGGCTCCTCAGCACGATCGGCAGCCTTAGCTTGTGCCGGTCCCTACTACGAGCCGGACTCGTCGACCGCTTCCGCGTCGTGATGTTCCCCGTGATCACCGGGGCCACGGGTGAAGAACGCATCTACGACGGGTATCCGGACGTCGCCCTCGAGATGACCGAGCACCGCACCTTCGACGGCCGCACCCAGCTGGTCGAGTACAAGCCCCGCGTGCTCGAGCATCCCCCGCTCAGCGTCCCTGCGTGACCTCGTCCCGTCCGCTGGTCCGGACGGCCGCCAGACCGGCGGTGTCGAGCTTGGTCTTGTTGTAGGCGGAGCGGCCTTTCCGTCGCGTGGCGCCTATGCGTCAGCCGCTCCTGCTCCCTCCGGCCCGGCGGGAGCAGGTACGGGCCCGCCTTCCGTGCTCGCGGTCGAACTGCCAGGCGGCAGGCCCTTTTGCGCCCGCAGGTATTCCGCGTCCGCCAAGCGCAACTGAGCCTGTGCCCGCATCTTGTCGGCCTCGGCCGTTCCTTTCGATTGCACCAACGCGGCTATCCCGCTGAGGATCGCCTTCGCGAGCAAACCGGTCATCGTTCCAAGGCTCACAATGGCAACGACGACCTCAGGCGCACTATCTGGCCCAAGGCGTCGCTCCTGCCAGTCAGACAACACGCTTTCAGCGCCCCACAAGGCGCATCGCGCCAGGACGTAGAAGACGGCAATCGCTACAAATGAGGCGACCACCCGGTCCATACCCAAGACGCGGTACAGCAGGCCGACGCCAAGCGAGATCATCACACCCGCCGGGATCCGCAGCCAAGCAGGCCCACCCATCACCAGTGGATAGGAGGCGGCAAGAACGCCGATGTAGACCGCCACGATGCCCAGCTTCGTGCTCCACGGCAGCCAAAGGTCTTCCGCCGCGGAGCCAGATGAGTTATCTGCCGACGGCCCACCACGCGGTTGCAGCTCACCCATAACACTCATCATGTCGGCGCCCGCCGCGCGCCACATGCCGGTTGCGGCAATGCACGGCCGCCACCGTCAAATCCTTCACACGGAGCGGGAGATGCATGGTACCTGGCGAGCACTGCAGGTCTGCGCCACCTGTTTCCCGATCCCGGAAACCCCTCACCATCGCCGCCCTGCACCGCCACCATGAAGGCACGCCCCACGACATCGCCGCGTCCGTCGCTGCGCACCCCCACCCACCCTGGGTTCAGCGCCGTCCCCTAAGGCGTCGCTTCTTTTGGCTGAAGCGGGTGCTGATGAGCAGCCCAGATGGGTGTCAGTGTGGTGTGAAAGTCTCCGGGCATGAGCTACGACCTGGCTGTCTGGGAAGGCGAGCGACCGGCGGATGACAAGACTGCCGGCCTGGTCTTCAACGTCCTGCACGACCGCTATCTCGACGGTGAGGTCGTGGAGCCTCCGTCTGAACGCATAGCTGCCTACATTGCCGCGCTTCTGGAGCGGTGGTGCGACATCACCGAGGACGAGGAAGAGACCTCGCCCTGGTCGGTCGGGCCGTTGATCGAGAGTGCACGCGGTCCGCTCATGTACTTCGGGATGGGCTGGAGCAGGGCAGAGGAAGCTTCGGCTTACGCGGCAGACTTGGCGGACTCGATGGGACTGGTCTGTTTCGACGTGCAGGAGAACCGGCTCAGGCCCTGAGCAGGGTGGCCAATCGGCGGTGACAGATGAGGGCTGCGGCTATGCCGACGAAGGCCAGGAAGTGTTCTGCCATGCGCTCGTATCGGCGGTGGCGCCGACGGCAGCCGGCGAGCCAGGGCACGGTCCATTCGACGACCCATCGGTGGCGGCCGAGCCGTTGTGGGGTCTCGATGCCCTTGCGGGAGATGCGGTGGCGGATGCCGCGTTTACGGAGCCAGCGACGCAGGTGGTCGTAGCCGTAACCCTGGTCTCCGTGGAGCTTGGCGGGGCGCCGTCGACGAGGCCCTCGACGGGACCGAATCGGCGGGATGCCCCGCACGAGTGGTTCCAGACCGAGGCTGTCGTGCATGTTCGCGCTGGAAATGCCCAGCGAGAGCGGCAGTCCGTACCGGTCGGTGATCAGGTGTATTTTCGATCCAGGCTTGCCACGGTCGGTCGGATTCGGTCCCGTCAGAGGCCCCCTCTTGCAGCCCGCATACTGACCGAATCGATCGCGCAGCGCGACCAGTCCAGTTCCCCGCGGCCCCGAGATCGTCGAGGATGACGCGGTGGAGGCGGGCCCAGACCCGGGCCCGGCTCCACTGGTCGAAGCGTCGGTAGACCGTCTGCCAGCTACGGCCGAACACCGGCGGCAGCTGCCGCCACGTGCAGCCCGAGGTCGCCACGAAGATGATCGCGGCCAATGCCTGGTCCCCCGCTCGACGTCGGCCGCCACCTTGCGGACGTATGACTTCCGTCCCCGGCACCACCCGCCGGAACAGCACCCACAGCTCGTCCGGCACCAGCCGCTCAACCAGATCCGTCATGCACGGTTCAACGAACGATCACACCATAGAAACGACGTCTAGGGGTGGCCGACGAGCGCGAGGACGGCGTCGAGCCGATGGCGGTGGCCGACGCCGTGCTCCGCAGACGGTGCTGGTCCGGCTATGCGGCGGTCGGCGGTCTGCTCGTTGTCCTCAACTGCGGCTGGACTGGGTGAGGCGAAAGGGCCACGCTGGGAAGCCCTAGCGGAGATTGCTTATCGAATCCCTTGCGGTTCCGGCTGCCGGTTCCGTCAGACACCTGCCGGAAGCGGCGTTCCTCCGTCACGCTGATGCCATGAACGACGAGCGGCGTGAGTCTCTGTACGAGCACGGGCTGGCAGTCGCCAGAAAGAATGTCAGCGGCGTACGGATCGCGGCGATTCTCTTCCTGGCGTTCGTATCCGCCCCAAGCTTCTATGGCTATGGGGTGTGGTCCTGGCGGGTTCTGTTCTTCGGATGGTTATTCCTGGGCTTCACATTCATGATCACTCCTTCCTTCGAGCATCGGTTCGCCGAGAGGTGGAGCCGAAAGATGACGGAGGCTGACCGCGACCTGCCCGCTCCGGACAACCCCGCCTACGCAAACGACTTGCGCACTCCGCGAGTACCGTCACGCTCGCCGGACCGGGAGGCGTACCTGGCCCTCACTCTCTTCGCCATCCTGACCTTCGGGCTTTGGCAGCTGCTCTTCTCCGTTGACGTCGCCGGCCTCGGGCCTGTGGATGCGCCTGCGATTGCCGCCCTGGCTGTCAGCGGCCCGACCCTGATCGCCCTCGGGATCGCCGCAGTCCCGCGCCTCCTCCGGGCATGGGGAGCCAAGGCGAAGGACACGGGGCAAGGCAGCGGCGCCGCGTCAACCGGCGAGGCAGCCGTCATTCGCGCGGAGAAGGAGGGAGAGGCGGCAGTCCTTAGGGCCCAAGCCGAGCTGAAACGGGCCGAAGCTGAGTACCTGCGGGCGGAGAAGGGCCTCGAACCACTGCCAGCCCCGCAGCTCCCGCCTCCGGATCAGCCGCCCGCCCTGCCATCGGGATCCGGTAACGGGGCCTCGCCAACCGGGGCACCGCAACTGCCCTCAGTCTGAACCTCGCGTTGTTCTCCTACGCTGAGAAGTGAGGAGTTGCCGTGCGTGAGGGCCGTACGAGGGCGTCGTCCTCGGACTGGGTGATCTCAACGCGGCCGGTGTCGCTGTGTCCGTGCGGCGCCGGAAGCCGGGTACTGATGGACGGACAACAGGCAGACGAATGGCAGTGGCACAGGAGACGCTGGCCGGTACGGCAGCTCACAACCGGAAGAGCAAGAGGACGAAGGGCACGACGAACACTTCGCCCGCCGCCCCTTCCACCCGCTGTTCAGCGAGCGCTGAACGAGATGGGCACGGCGGCAGCGCTGCGAGCTCGCTACGCCTCGGCCCTCACGGCACCGGGCTACCGGCCGCTCTGGGTCCTCGACATCGAGAAGCTGCTGCTCCGGATCCAAGGCCCAACCTGTCGTCTCAGCAGCCCTGCAAGCCAAAGTCGACCGCGGAGAGGGGCATATCGGGACGGTCAGTGTGCAGCACGCCTACAGCAGGTTGGAGTGGCACGTCCAGTCCACGCAGGAGCGCTACCAGAACCTGCAGGACCTGGAACGGGCTTCTGCGACGGCCTCGTTCCTGGGGCGACGAGCAGCAGGCCGCGTTGCGGTGGGCTCGATGTCTCCTCGCCGCCCCTGGGGTCCTGGTCTTCGACGTTCAGACCACGGGGCTCTCGTCCCCATGGGCGATACAGACCGCGGTCCTCGACTGAAAGCCGCTCGGTCCCGGGCCTCGGGCTTACGGAGCACGAGCCGCTCGGTCTTGATCGGGGCAGGCGGCCAGGCGACGGGTCCGAGCTCGGCCATGCCGTCCAAGTAATCAGCAGGCCCAGCAACGATCAAGGCTCGCGGGCCGATCAAATGAACGGCCCGGGTTCCGCACACGCCAATGCGGCCGCGCAAGCCCGATCCCATGTGCCAGCCGCCAGGCTGGCCAAAACCCACCCTCTGGTGATCAAGGACCGCTCGGCTTCGTCGGCCGCCTGGTGGACTGGGCCACCCAGATTTCGGCCGCGAGCTGCAGATTGTCGGCAAGGGCCGGCGAGGCTTCCACGTACGACCGAAACGGTGGGCAAGCGAGCGCCCGCTGTCGTAAATCATCGCCGACCGACGCCTGGCACGTGACTACGAGACGGGCCCGGCGCATTCGGAGACCATGGTCCGCTGGGCGATGATCGGCATCATGGTGCGTCGATTCACCCGCCGTGGATCAGCGACACGGCCTGGGCCTCGGCCTCTCGACAGAACTGCTACTGGTCCGGGGCAGCCAGCGTTTCGATAGGCAGAGGTGGACAGTTCTCCTCTTCTCGGGTGAGGTTCGCCAGCTCTTCTGATGGCTTGGCTCCATCCCGGACGGCCATGACGTAGGTTCTTGCCTCCTGCAGGCTCAAGCGCGGGGCTTGCTTTCGGAGGCGGCTCATCGCGGCCACGACTCCGGCGGAGTTTAGGAGTGCGCGGGCCGAGGTGGCCAGCGGGTCAGGCGCCCCGACGCCCTTGATCTGCCGGAGGTAGAGCTCCTCCCAGTCCTCGGCTAGCCAGGTGGTGGTGGGGATGTGGTGGATGCTCCCGTCGTACCGATCCACCAGGTAAGGGCCGCTGCCAACCAGGTTGTCGCGCGGATCACGGGTGCGGGCGTACTCCGCCGAGTTCCAGAAGACGAGCCAGCCGACCGCGTGCTCCTCCACGTCGTAGACGGCCAGCGCGCGGACCGGTTCCGCCCATGTCAGGCGCTCTGCGGGCACCAGCGACTCGACGAGTTCGACGGCGCGTTCCTTGGAAATCACGCCCTCATCATTCACCACAGGCCAACTGGGCTTTCGGTCACGCTGGGCTTGCGCGCTAAGATCGCAAGCGCGGTCTCATCAGGGCCCGGTCGCCGTCCAAGGCCGGCGGGCGTCGTACTCGGACAAGCCGCCGAGTTTCCAGAGCAGCGCCTAGCGGTCCCGCCGCAGATTCCCGCGTGCGGATTGTCTTTCGTGAATTCATCGATCACGCGGCAAGAGCCTGCTATGGGCTGCTCATGGGCCGCATGTCGTCCAGATACGGGGCCGGCGAAAACAGTGCCAGCCCCAGCACGAAATACACCACCAGCCGGGCGGGAAGCAGCCATCTGTGCGGCTCAGACCGCCCGCCCGCGGCCACCACCCTGTCCACTAACCCCGACGGATACACCCGGGTCAAAAGACCCAGACCCGATTGATCAGACACACTCGCAGCCACCGGCACCACCCCCGGGACCCACTGCAAAACAGCCTGCGCTCACGCCTAGCGCAACGGTATTGCCTCTACCCCTCCTCCAGCGGGTGGCATCCGCAGCCTTCGGGGACTGCCCACGTGCCTGCCTGCTAGAGAGGTGCCCCCCTGACGGACCTTGTTGCAGGTCGCCGCGGTCGTCACGCCTTCCTGCGCGGCCTGCAACTCCCTGTCCCGCAGGGGCACTCGGAAAGACATGTCGGCGGGAGGGGTGGCGAAGGTGCCTCGGGCCTGTTCTGTCTCCGGATAGTTTTCCTCTTCTTGAATTCGCGATGCATTTTCTGGTCCTTTCTGGGCTGGCTATTCTCGGATTGGGCGCCTCATTGCCTAGGCTGGGGTGTGGGATTTAATTCTGACGCCCCACCTCTGCCTGGGTCTGCGGAATTCATTATCTTGGTGGAGCCTATTGAATTGCAGCGGGAATGCGGGATAATCGAATTGTCTAGATGCAGTGCAATAGGTGCACGGCGCGGATGATCGGAGAGCGATCGTGGGCAATTCGGCTCTAGACGTCACAGCAGAACACATGGCGCAGGTGACGCCGGACGATTTCAGGGAAATCCAACGCAAGTCTCGCGCGTACTGCCGCGCCGTGGATGGCACGCGCTCGCGCAAGCGGATGGACGGCAGTGCGACCGTATCGGGCGCCGGATTCGCGCCGTACGGAACGGACGATGTGAGCGACGATGTCACGCAGGATGCCGTCCTCAGGTTCGCCAAACGGCTCGGGGAAGTCACCGGGCGGTGCGCCGTCGCCGCGCAATGGATCGCCACGCATGCGCCGGCTGCCTGGCAGTACACGAGGCGCGATGGCCACACCATCGTGGTCAACCGTGCCACCCTCCAGTACTGGGCCGTCCGGGATGCTGCCGCAGTCAACGGTTACCGGCTGGATGTGCAGCCCGACGATGTCGACGCGCAGCCCGGCGCGCAGACCATGCGCGGCATCCTGCACGCCGACACGCTGCAGATGCTGGCCGTGGCCCCCTGCCTGGCCGCGCACAGCGGGGCCATCTTCCGGGCGGCATGGGGGAGCGGAAGCGGCTACCGGACCCTTGCGCTGCTTCTGGGAATCGCCGGCCAGGCCGACGATCTGGGGCGGGCAGCCGTGTTCGGGAAGGCGGCGCAGACGCTGTACGGAGGTCCGCTGAATTCGTCGTCCAAGGTGCAGCGCGCACGGGATGCCGCCGCACTGGAATGGCGTGACTTGAGCAGGAAGTTGGATACGGCACGCGATGAGCTCGTCTACCGTGGCGCACGAATGAGCCGCGCCGCATAGAAGCCGTGAGAAAGGCTCCGGAGAGGATCCCCCAGATCCTCTCCGGAGCCGTTTTTGATTTCCGAAAATCATGGGAAATTTTTCCCGGTGATCGGTAATTGGGGACGTCCGTGGCCCGTATCTATATGGCAGCGAGAAAGTGCTCCGTATCCCAAATGGGAGCGAGTAGAAGGGAGATTCCCCATGGATCCCGATGTCGCACTCATGCGGATACGGCGCGCCGTTGAAGGACTCGATTCCATTGCCGCGAATCCTGCACAGGACTGGAGCGGCGAACTGATCGACGTCCTGGAACACGTCGCGGCACTCGATGAGTGGATCAGCTGCGGTGGCTTCCTGCCGAGTGACTGGAGTTCAGCAGCTCAGCCCGGCCGCTAGCAGGCCCACCGCTTCTCCGAACGTAAGTTCCTGCCCCGCCGGCGCGCGGGGGAGGAACTCTCCCTGGTCTGCCAAGGAGGTGCAAGAGGCCATGTACATCCGCGGAGTTTTCCCGAGTGACTTTCGCGAACTGACAGCCGACGTATCCAGTGATCGCTACGAAACCAATGTGATCGTTGCCCCTGGTGCGCACGTCGCACGCAACCGCGCCACCGTGGCGCGCCTGCGCGTGGCCGACAGCCGCGGCTTTGGCGCGCGCACGGCCGCATCCGGCCGGCACGGGCCCTACGCCTGCTGGCACGCCTACCGAGACGTGCTGTTCCTGCTCTTCTGCACCTACCCGGCCGCCACCGTGCGCACCTGCTGCGCGACGTACCGGGGAATCCAGGGCTTCGAGGAGAACTTCCAGATCACGGAGTATCACAACCTCGGATCCGCGTTGCATCCCCGCTATCTCCGCGACCTGTGCGTCATGGCGCGCTGCGGAGATCCGCCGGACATCTGGGACATGCCATGGCCCACGCCGGCGGATGACATCGCGGCGCGCACGTCCAGCGAGATCGAACAGGCCGTCGACGCCGTGCCCGACGTGGGCTTCACCGGACCGCCCAGCCTGCAGGGTGCTCCCGATCTCGCCTACAGCCACGTCCGCTGAACCCTTCTTGAGCGCCCCGCCCGTCCGCTTTCCCCACCCTTCGGGCGGCGCCTGCACCGTCCCGCGAACATCGCGACGCCGAGTGCCTGTCCGAGTGCCCGGGCGTTTGACAGGCCGTCCGCGGCCGGACGCCGGGGCCTTTGCCCCCCGAAACGGAGGCGCACAGCATGAGCACGCCCGAACCCCCCGCGATCACACACGTGTGGTCCGCTTTCGGTCACCGCTTCTACAGCGATGGCGGCTGTGACGGCCACCCCGACGGCGCGTCGTGCGAACGGTGCATGACCTGCGGCGCCGTCTACGAACTGCGGCCACGCTCCGATGATCTGGGCGGCGGCGACTACACGGCGGCCAACGGCGATGACCCCGCCGCGTGCAGCGGCGACACCCTCATGTGCCACGGAGACGAGCCCTGCCAGGCCGACAACGGCCAGCCGTGCCACGGCGCAGCACAACCCTGCCCGCACGCGACCCATGCCTGCAACTGCCTGCTGTGCACCGGATAGACAACGGCGCGCGACAGCACCCGTGAGGTGCCGCACGGCCCGTTGAGGACCTCCGCGGGGGCAGACGGGCGGCCCGCTGCCGCCCGTCCGCCCGCGCACATCGTCAACGCAGAAGGGAGAAAGACCATGTCCAAGGAATCTCTGGAATGGCTGAACGCGAACACACTGATCGGGTTCACCGACCAGCGCGGCAGCGCATGGCACTACCGCGCGGACCTGCAGAGCGCCCAGACCAATCACTACCCCGGCGCCATCCCCGTCGACGACGTCAAACGGCGGCTGTTCGGATGGCAGGCCGTGGCCAGCCCCGTGTATGTGGAGAGTCCCGTCACCGGCGGGCTGGTGCCCGCCCCCGAGCGCCGGGCCTTTGTTCGCAGCGACACCGGGCACGTGCTGGGCATCTTCGGCGACGGGTATCAGGCACACGCCTACGAGGAGTGGCTGATCGACACCATCGCGCAGCTGCTGGATGCGGACCTGGCCATCGGATCGGCCGGGCTGTTGCGGCAGGGGGCGGTCGCCTGGGTGTCAGTGGAGGTGCCGGAGAACATCGTCACCCCCGAAGGCGTGGAATTTAGGCCGCACTTGTTCGGGGCGACGAGCTTTGACGGCTCGCTGGCGACGACCTTTAAGCGGGCCGTGACCAACATCGTTTGCGACAACACGATGAGCGCGGGACTGGCCGAGGCCGGCCAGCAGCTCAAGATCCGCCACTCGCGCTACTCGCAACTGCGGCTGGGGGAAGCCCGCCAGGCGCTGAACATCGTCTACGAGATCGCGGACGATTTCGCCGCCGAGGTCAAGCGACTGTGCGAGACGACGGTGACCGATCGGCAGTGGGCCGACTTCCTTGACGCGCACGCCCCGCTGCCGCGCGAGCCGGGACGCTCGCGCACGATGGCCGAGCACAAGCGCGACAGCCTGGAGCGGCTGTGGCGCAACGACCTGCGGGTCGCCCCCTGGCAGCACACGGCCTACGGGGTGCTGCAGGCCGTCAACACCTTCACGCACCACGAACAGACGGTCCGCGGCGCCGTGCGCGCCGAACGCAACATGCTGCGGGCCGTTGCCGGCGGTGTCGACGATCTCGATCTCGGCACGCTGCGGACGCTGGACCGGGTGCTGGCGGGCGCCGCGGTCTGAGCCGCAGGACGACAGCACGCAAGGGGCGGTGGCCGGTGGCCGAGCACGCCGGGGCCACCGCCCCCCTGAACGTGACTTCGCCTCCGCTACTCCGGGACGGGGCGGGGAGTACCCGCAGGTATGCCTGCGCCTTCTCTGCCGGAAGCCGCGGTGTCCTAGAGTCGCCGCATGCGACGAAGGACAGGACTGCCGGTAGCTGGGGCTGCGCTTCTGGCCTGGGGCGAGTGGTTGAACTGGCGCTGGTCTCGCGCCCTCGTTGGAAGCAGCGTGGGCGCATCCGAAGCCGTGGTCGTGTTGGGCTACCGGAACCCACAAACGACGGCGAACTTCGTCAACCGCTGGCGAGTTCGTGCTGGAATCCGCTCCGCTGCCGCTGACGGTGCGCGAGGCACTCGCGTGATCTTCAGCGGTGGTGTTACCGGCAACGGAGCTGCGGAGGCCCAGTTGATGGCTGACTACGCGAAGTCGGTGTTGGAGTTCGACGGCACGGTGCTTCTCGAAGACCAGAGCGCGACGACATGGGCGAACATCACGAACGTGATCCCGCTTCTGGAAGATGTTGACCGCATCAAGATCGCTTCCCAACCAGCTCACGCGCTCAAGGCCCGTGCGTACTTGCGGCGGCAGCGCCCTGATCTTGCTGAGAGACTCGTGCGAGCGGATGACTACCGCCCTGGCGAGTGGATGGTTGGCAAGCCGCTGCTGGCCCTGTACGGGCTTTGGACGCTCCGCGGCCTCAAGGCCGAAGAACGGAAGGTCTCGCTGTAGACAGCCGCTCTCGCGTCGGGCGTCACAAACGGTGATTCATGAGCCGGCGCCAGCAGATGAGTGCGCAGCCGAGGTGAGGACGGCTTCGTGGATGGCGTCGCGGATCTCCCAGCGGATCCGTAGGCGGCGAAACCACTGCAACTGGGCGAAGGCGCGCCCCACGAACCAGCGTTGGGCGCCGAGTCCGGAGCCGTGTTCGCCCGTCGACCAAGCAGCGGTGTCACGCCGAGATCCCAGACCAGGCGGCGCTAGTTGTCGTGGTCGTAGCCGCAGTCAGCCAGTACCACGCCTGGTCGGCGGCGGGGCCGGCCGCGCTTGCCCCGAACCGGGCACAGTCCGGAGAAGCGCGATCAGCTGGGTAACGTCGTTGCGATTCCCGCCGGTCACGGTGGCGGCGAGCGGCATGCCGGAGGCGTCGGTCAGCAGGTGGTGCTTGCTGCCGGTTCTGCCCCGGTCAACGGAGCTTCGTCCGGTCGCGGATGGGAGAGCCGGCAACGGCCGTCGGGGAGAAGTTCAGGGCGTTTACGCCACGGAGCTCGGCCAGGAGGACCGCGTGCAGCCGGGGCCAGACCCCGGCTTTGGTCCACTCAGCTAGGCGGCGCCAGCACGGCATGCTGGAACCGAAGCCGAGTTTTTGCGGCAGGAGTGCCCAGGCGCTCCCGGTGTGCAGCACGAACAGGATGCCCTGGAATACCAGCCGATCCGGGGGCCGTTTGCGTCCGGGATGCCGCGTCCGACGCTCAACCTTCGATACAGCGGCGATCACCGCCTATAGCTCAGCATCGACCTCCCACGGCTTCGGCCGCGCCACCCCACACCCCCGGATCATCGGTCACGGAGTGATCCCACTACCTCAAAGATCATTTCGTCAGGAGTTCTTAGTGGGTCGGGTGGCGCCCGCATAGTCGTCGCCCGCGTAGCGGTAGGGGGCGATCCTGATGTTCTTCGAGCGTCCCGGGGCATCGATCATCTTGCGGTCGCCGATGTACAGGCCGACGTGGTGGATTCCGCCGTCGGGGCGGCCGTAGAAGACGAGGTCACCGGGGAGCAGGGGTGCTCCCCGGGGCAGGCGCGGGCCGGCGGCGTATTGCTGCTGGGCGGTGCGCGGGAGGGTGATTCCCGCGGCCGTGTAGGCGGCTTTGGTCAGGCCGGAGCAGTCGAAGCCGGGGTCGCCGGCGGTGGGGCCGTCGCCGCCCCAGACGTAGGGGAGGCCGAGCTGGTCTTGGGCGTAGCTGACGGCCCGGAGGGCGGAGCGGGCGGGTGCGGCGGAAGCTGCGGTGACCGGTGTGCTGGCGGGGTGGCTGCTGCGGTATGTGCGGGCCTGGGCGAGGACTTGGGAGACGTACCAGTCCGCATGGTTGTACGCGAAGATCGCTGCGCGGAGGTCGGCGTTGTGGCGTGCTCCGGATTGGCACAGGTAGGCGGCGGCGGTGTGGATCGCGTCGTGGGGGTTGTAGGGGGAGGGCGGGGTGGCACCGCCGCGGGGCGGGGGGCGTTTGGCGATGACGCTGTCGAACGTCGGGCGCAGGAACTGCATGGGGCCTTGCGCCCCGGCGTAGTTGGATCCGCTGCGCACGCCCGGGAGCGGGGAACGGCCGTGATCGGTTTCGATCTTGCCGATGGCGGCGAGGGTGGACCAGTCCAGACCGGGACAGGTGGCGGCGGCCGTGCGGTAGAGGGCGAGGTAACTGGCGGGGATGTCGGCCAGGGCGCGGGCGCTGGGGCGGATGGCGCCTGCGGTGGCGGGGGAGAGCAGGCTGCTGGCGCCGGCGGCTATGGCCAGGAGGAGCAGCAGGAGGACCCCGCCCACCGCAGCGAAGAGTTTGCCCATGGGGGTTCACCCTCCCTGGCCATCGATGGGGGGATTGCAGATGCCGGGGCCGGCCGGCGGCAGGATCTGGTGCGCGGGGGCGCTGGCGGCCTCCTGGTTCGGGGCAGCCGGCAGCGGCGTCAGGTGGGGCCAGGCGGCGGGCAGTTCGTTCAGGCGCAGGCGCCGCTGCGGGCAATCCCGTGCGGGCAGGGGCAGCCAGCGCGCGTCGGCGGGGCTGGGGCCGGCGCCGGGGAGCGGCTCGGCGCAGGCGGTGGCCAGCGGTACGGAGGCCGGGTCGGCGAGGGCTTGCAGCGCTGCGGCCAGGGCCGGGCGCAGGCGGGCTTCGCGCTGCGCGCTCGGTGTCCAGAGCAGGACCGGGGTGGTGATGCCGGTGCGTTCGGCGAGGCGGGCGTAGCGGGGCAGCTTGGCTCCGACGCGGGTGGCCGGGCGTTCGCTGCCGCTGTCGTATTCCAGGAACCATTCCAGCTCCCCGGGCCCCTCCCGCCAGCGGCCGTAGGCGTCGGGGAGCACGATGTCGCCGAAGTGCTCGCGGCAGCGGGCCTCGGACCACCATGCGGTCAGCCGGCCGCCGCCTGGCCGGCTGCGCGCGCCGGCGCTCAGCGCGGTGAAGAAGCCGTTGGTGCCCACGAGGTGGTCCAGCTGCAGGGAATGGGCCACGCCGATGCTGTGGTCATGCCGGTAGCGCAGGGCGCTGATCTCCACGCCGTCCTGGCGGGCCAATACGGCCGCTCCGGCGACGTCCAGGACGTAGTGCATGGGGGCGGAGCCGTAGGGCAAGAACGGCTGGAAGCGGTCCAGGACACGCCATTTGTAGAGCTGGAGCAGGCGTTGGTTGGCGGCCCGTTCGGAGGGCCAGGCCAACTCGGTGATCTGGTGGGTGGTCAGCACCCGGTGCTCGAGGAGCAGGCGGGCCAGCCAGCGATCGCGGGGGGTGAGGCGGGGTGCGAGGCGGGCCAGGTGTTCGCCGGTGGCGGCGATGCGGCTGCCCGGGCGCTGGGGGCGGTGGCCGCGCAGGGAGCGCTGCGGCCTGGGGTTGGTGATCACGGCGGTTCGCCTCCTGGAGGTGGGGTGCGTGCGGGTGGGGCGGTGCGGCGCGGGTCCACGGGCCCAGGGCCCGGGGGGCGCGGGCCGGGTGGTGGGGGCGCTGGGCGGGCGTTGTGGTGGGCGGCGGCGCGGTTGCGCCGGGCCAGGCCGGGGGTGGGCGGCGGCAGCGGCTGGGTGAGGGCGGTGAAGGCGGGGACTTCGGCGCCGTGCAGGACCAGACGCACCACCGCGTGGAAGGCGTCGAGATGGGACAGGTCGTGCTCGCCCAGACGGGGCTGGGTGTGGCGGGCCAGGTGGCGGGCGTCCTCGGGCGACGCATTGAAGAAGATCTTGGTGCGGGCGTTGGTGCTGATGCCCTCGGCGAGCTCGGGGGGCAGCTGGCGCAGGTACTGGTGGGCCAGCGTCATCGACAGGCGATAGCCGCGGGCCTCGGCGAGCATGTCCTGCAGCGGGTAGGGGAGGTTGAGGAAGTGGTGGGCCTCATCCACATACAGCGAGGCGTCGGGGCGCTGGCTGGGGCGCAGGCGGGCCCGGCGGGTGGCGGCCTGCCAGGTGCGGGCGACGATGACCGAGCCGACCAGGTGGGCGGTTTCGGCGCCCAGGGTGTCGCGGGCGATGCGCACCAGGCAGATCCCGCCGTGGTCCAGGACGTGTTCCATGTCGACGGTGGAGGGGCCCCCGGCCAGCGCCTCGCGGACGAAGGGGCGCAGCAGAAAGCCGCGCAGCTTGTTCATCAGCGGGGCGGTGACCTGGGCGCGGGCAGGGGTGGTCAAGTCCTCGTACCAGGACCAGAAGCCGCGCAGCACCTCGTCGTGGATCTGACCTACCGCGCGGCGCCGAAGGGCGGGCACGGACAGCAGGTGGGGCAGGTCGGTCAGGGTGGGGGTGCCCGGCAGCGAGCGCAGCGTGAGCAGGCCCGCGCGCAGGATGTCATCGGTGCGCGGGCCCCAGGAGGAGGCGTAGACGCGGGAGAAGATCGAGACGAGGTTGTCGACGGTCCGCGCGGCGTCCTGGCCCTCGAGGGGGTTCAGGACGGGTGGGTGCAGCTTGCTGTCGGCATCGAAGAGGACGATCTTCTTGCCGAGGTCGGCGGGCAGCCGGGCCAGGATGTCGGCGACCAGATCCCCCTTGGGGTCGATCACCACCTGCCCGCGCCCGGCGCCGGCGTCGGCCAGGACCAGGTGGCCCAGCAGCTCGGACTTGCCCGATCCGGTGGCGCCCAGGATGTGGGTGTGGTGACGGGCGTCGTCGATGCGCAGGCCGACCGGCCGCGGCCGCCCGGTGTCGGTCAGCCCCAGGGGCTTGGCCGCGGGGCCCGGGCGGGCGATGCCCGGCGGCGGGGGCACCGCGCGGGCCCCGGCGCGCTGCAGGCCGGGCACGGCGTGATCCCACGGCAGGTGGGCCACGGCCGCCAGTTCCGCCACCGACAGCAGATCCCCCCGGCCCAGGCGCCGTTGGGCGAACTGCTCCAGCAGTCGGCGCGGGCGGGTGCGGCGGTAGAAGTTGTGCTCGGTGTAGGGCGCAAAAGCGCTGGCGATCGCGTGGGCGCGGCCGCGCAGCAGAGCGCGGACCTGGCCGCGCTCCTCCGTGCCTGCCTGGTGGGCGGCGGGGCTGGTCACCGCGTAGCGGATGCGGGTCTCGTACTGCGCGCCCCGCTGTTTGGCGACGATCGCCCGGTCCGCCGCCGAGGTCTCCAGGACGGCTTGCCGATTGGCCGCGGCCGGATTGCGCACCGTGCGGGGCCGGCCGGGGGTGAGCCCGTCCAGCAGCCGTGCCAGCACCGGCGTGGACGCGGCGGCGCGGGTGCGCCGGGCGCGGCGCCGGGCGTTTATTACGCGCCGTCCGGTCACCGGCCGGGCCAGGATCTGCACCACCGCCCGTTCGCCCGGGGCGAGTCCGGCCGGCGCGCCGAGCAGCGCGCGCAGCGGGTCGAGGGGGAAATCGGTACGCAGCGGCAGGGCCTCGCAGCGGGCCAGCCGCAACTCCCCGGTGGCGGCCTGCAGTCCCGCCGTGGGGTGGGGGGTGGCGGGGCGGCTGTGCGTGTGGGCGCCGGGCCAGGCCGCCTCGATGGCCCGCTCGACCAGGCCCGGCGGGATGCTGCCGGGCACCCAGAGCTGGATGCGCACGCTGTCGCGGTCGATGACGTACTCCCAGGCCAGATGCGGCTGCCCGGACAGCACACGGAGCCAGGCCGGCCGCAGCAGGCCGACCAGGTTGGCCCACAGCGCTGCGGCGCCCGCGGCATCGACCTGGGGCGGGGGCAGCATCCCGACCAGCCGCGCGTTGTGCATCAGCACCCGGTGACGCCGGCGGCTCCACCACCGGCGGATGCCCGCCACAAGCCCGGCGGCCAGGAACAGGGCGCCCAGTGTGAGCAGTCCCCACTGGCGCAGCAGCCCCGCCAGCTGGTCCAGGGCCAGCCCCGCCGCGCCAGCAGGATCACGCAGGTATCGCTCCCACGGCGAGGGCGGCGCGGCGAGGTGGGGCCCGGCGCCGGGCGCCGGCGGCAGGGAGCGAACCATCACAGAGCCTCCTTTCCGCGGGGGAGGGGTTAGACGGGATCCAGAAAGATGTGTCCGTAGGCATCGGTCTCGAGCTCGGGCACCTCGCCCCCCTTGGCCTCGTGGTTCCAGACGGCGTCGGAGTCCGGGCCTGGTTGCGGCGGCGCCTGCTCCTCGGCGGTGTAGGCGGCGAGCTCGGCGGGGTCACTGGTGACCAGGTGGTGCTCGGTGGGCGAGGCCACGCTGTGGAAGGCCACGCGCTGGCTGCCGGCCGACAGCAGGCCCTGCCCGCGATCGGCGGTCAGCAAGAACTGCCGTTCGCCATCGGACAGGTGGAAGCTGCGGGTGATCTCGTCGATGGCCTGGGGGGCCTGACGCAGCAGGATCTGGGTGGCGGCATTGGCCACCACCGCCTTGCCCAGATCCGTGCCGAGGACGTCGGCGATGTCCTGGGTGGCCACCGTCAGCCCGGCCCAGTGCTTGCGGCTGGCCTTGGCCATCCGGAAGAGGAAGTCGGCGCCCGCCGGCTCGCGCATCAACAGCCATGCTTCGTCGACGACGACCAGCCGCGGCGTGCGCAGCGCGGGATCGCAGACGTGGCGCCAGATCGCGTCGAGGGTGAGCAGGGTGCCGATGGCTTTCAGCTCATCGGGCAGGTCGCGCAGCGAGAAGACGACCAGATGGCCCTCGGTGCGGCGGGTGCTCGGTGCGGCGAACAGGCCGGAGAAGGCGCCGGCCGTGTACGGGTGCAGCCGGGCCGCCAGCTCCACGGCGGTGGCCTCCCCGCTGTCGTGCAGCACCTTGGCCAAGTCCCGCAGCAGTGGCGGCGGGCGCGTCCAGCTGCGCGGATCGGCCGTGATCCCCGCCCGCTGGTAGGTGGCCACCAGGGCCCGGTCCAGGGCGGCCCGCTGCCCGGGGGCCAACGGCGCGCCCAGCAGCACGCCGATGACGGTGTGCAGGAACAGCGAACGGCGCACCAGCGCGTCTTTGGGGGCGCTGCGCCGCCCGTCGGGCCGGGTGTGCAGCGGCAGGTCGAAGGGGTTGAGCCGCACCCGCTGTGCGCCTAGCGGCACACAGGTGCCGCCGACCGCTGCGGACAGGCGCGCGTATTCGTCCTCGGGATCGATGACGTGCACCTCGATCCCGCGATACAGCGAGCGCAGCAACTCCAGCTTGACCAGATAGGACTTGCCGGCCCCCGAGCGGCCCAGGACGACGGAATTGTGGTTGTCCAGCGCGAAGCGGTCCCAGTGCACCAGGCCCTGGCTGCCGATGTTGTATCCGTAGAGCACCCCGCCCGGCGCGGAGACCGAGGCCGGGTCGGCGGAGGGCAGATCGGGGCTGGTGAAGGGGAACGCGGCGGCCAGCGCTCCGGTGTCGAAGGTGCGGCGCATCTTCACCGGGTCCAGGCCCATCGGCAGGCAGGTGACCCAGCCCTGCAGGCTGCGGTAGGTGGTGGGCTTGGCGTCCAGAAGCAGGCTGGCGGCCAGCGAGCGCACCGCGGCCACCTCGTCGGCCAGCTCCTGGCGCCCGGCGGCGTGCACGGTCAGATACAAGCCCAGCCGGTAGAGCTTGCCCTCCCCGCGGGCCACCCGGGCGGAGAGATCGTAGGCGTCCTCGGTCGCGGCCTCGACGTGCGGATCCAGCAGGCGGCCCCTGTCCTGGCTGTAGCGGCGGCCGGATTCCAGGCGGGCCAGCTGCCGCTTGAGCCGGCTGGCGGCGGTCACCGGATCGATCGGCTCGATGTGCAGCGAGACATCGACCCGCCCGGGATAGGTCAACAGCGGTGCCAGCCAGCCCGGGTGCACCTCGCGGGGGTAGCCGGTCACCGCGAAGGAGGCCACCCACTCGGCGCCCACCTCCAGATGCCGTGGCGCGACGATGAGGGAATCGGGCACAAACGCTGCTCCCGGCGCCGGCGCCGGGGCCGGGGTGCGGGCGGCGGTGCGCGTGCTGTTGGCCAACCGCTGCCGGAGGGTCTGTGCGGGAGCAGGGCGGCCGTGACGGGGCTTCACCATGCCTCCTCCTGCGGCTGTTCGGCTTCCTCCGGGCTCAGGAACCCGTCCGCGGTGATCACTGCGTCGGCTGCGGCGAGCGAGGCGGAGGGGGCAACCAGGCTGTCGGGGTTGCAGGCCGCGCCCAGGACGGCGGTGGCCTGCGCGCAATCCAGCGGCACCACCGACAGGCCCAGCGGGGTGAGCAGTTCGGCGGCCTCGTCCAGGCGCCGCATCAGCCGCGCCCCGGCCGCCCGCCGCCCCGCAGCACCGTCTGCCGGTGCGGGGGCGCTGTCCCTGGTGAGGGCGCGTCCGGAGAAGGGGGACATCCCCTCGAGGTCCGCGGCAGTGGTGCGGCCCTGGCCCCACGGCTCGCGCAGGATCAGCAGCACCTGGCGGCGCAGCAGGTTCACCTCGCGCCCCAACTGCTGGACGTAGTCGGCGTGTTCGCGGGCCGCTGTTGCCAGTGCGGGATGGGGCAAGGCGGCCGCGTAGTCGCGCAGTTCGCCGATCTGCACCGACAGATCGAGGCGTTCGGCGCGGATGAGGATCTGCACGGGAGCCGTCAGCGAGTGCAGATAGCGTCCGAAGGCGGTGACCAGCGCTTCCTGCTCGGCCGGGGTGCGCAGCGCAAAGTTCACGGTGCCGCAGACGGCCACGGCGGCCACCCCCTCCCCTCCCAGGTCCACCAGGCCCATCTCCGTGACGTGCTGGGCCGGCAACGGCAGTGCGGTGGTGGAGAGCGCCGGGTCGGGCGCGTTGTTGTGTTCGCCGTGTGCGCGCTCGGCGAGCCAGGCGGGCGGCGGGGCGATGCCCTCGGGCGCCTGAACGTAGCGGCGCGGTGCCAGGCGCTGGCGGACGGCGGCCAGCGCGAGGCGATCCAGGGAGACCCCGTCACGCCTGCCGAGCGCCAGCAGCACGGCGCAGCCGGCCAGCGGCAGGATCAGGGGCAGGAACACCCATCCGGGCAGCAGGCTGCGCAGAGCCGCCCAGGCGGCGTACAGCAGAAGGCCGGTGACGGCCAGGATCAGCAACTGGCGGGCGTTAAGGCCGCCCAGCACCGTGTCCTCGCGCTCGACGTCGGCGGGTATCCGCACCGGCTGCGTCATCACAAGGTCCCCTCTGAGCGCCTCGGTCGAGGCGGTGAGCTGAAGAACGCCGGTGGCGGCGCGAACTGCCGGGGCAGGGGCGGGCGCGCCGGGGGCCGGCGCACGGGCTCGCGGAAGGGCGCCGCAGCCGGTGGCCCCGGGGTGCGCCGCGGCGGGGCGGGCGGGGGCACGGACGGCGGCTGGAAGCGGGCCCGCGCCGGGGCGGGAGACGCGGGGAGGGAGCCCCGGCGCGGAGCAGGGATGGTGCCTGGCGTGGAACGGACGACCGGCGGCTGGAACAGGGGGTTTCCGGGCGCGCGGGTGGGCCGGGCGCCCGGCATCGGCGTCGTGCCGGGCGCCCGGGGGGTCGGCGGCTGGCCTGGTGCCTGGAAGTGCGGCATCGGCGGAGGGCCAGGGGCGCGCCCCACCACAGGGGCAGCAGGGCGGCCGGGCGGGCCGGCCGGGGGCGGACCCTGGTGGGGTGCCAAGAACAGCGGAGGGCCGGGGGGCCGCAGCGGGCCGGGGGATGTGCGACCGCCGGCGCGCTGCGGGCCGCCGACGGCTGCCTGGCGGCGCCGCGCGCCGACCGGCGCCAGGCCCCGGCCGTCGGCCGAACCCGAGGGGAAGGCCGTGGAAGGAGGGCCGCCGCGCGCTGCCCGGCCGCCACCACTGCGCCCCGCTGTGCCGCGCAGCAGCCCGAACGCCCGGTACATCACTACGGCACGCACCAGCCGGCCGGCGAACGAGCGTCCGTGGCCCACCCGCACCGAACGCAGAACCCAGAACGGGATCTTGAAGAGGATGTACATCAGCGCCAGCACGATCAGAACGCTGACCAGGCCGCTCTGCGTCGGGCCGAACGGGCTGAAGTTGCCCGGCGTCAAGAACACCCGGATCCCCACCACCAGCGCCATCGACTGGGCGACCTGGATGGCCAGCAGACCGGCGAAGGTCCGCCACCACCAGCGGGCGACCCCGTCGGTGAGGGGCAGGGCATGGCACATCAGCGCCAGCGGAGCTCCG
This sequence comes from Streptomyces sp. NPDC054047, assembly GCF_055585065.1. Taxonomy (NCBI): domain Bacteria; kingdom Bacillati; phylum Actinomycetota; class Actinomycetes; order Kitasatosporales; family Streptomycetaceae; genus Streptomyces; species Streptomyces sp. NPDC054047. Next base: position 287,302 of record NZ_JBVJKV010000004.1, read on the forward strand.
GCGATGAGCAAGATGGTCAGGGCCACCCGCACCACATAGGTGATCAGAAGGGCCACCAGGACGGCGGCGACCACGCCCCACATCAGGATGATGAAGATGTTGCTGCCGGGAGCGAACCGGCTCAGGACGAATTCGCGCAGCGCGGTACCCGCCGATTCCTTGTCCAGACCTCCGCCCAGGACCGCCAGGGACAGCGCGTTGGCCAGATCCACCGCCTTGCCGGCCACGATGAGCGAGAGGCCAGCGGCCAGGAAACCCAGCGGGATCCGCGGCCCCAGTTCCCGCAGCGAGTACCGGGCCTGCACAGACCCGTAGGTCATCAGCAGGATCCCGGCCACCATGACCAGCAGCGAGTAGACGCCGAGCGTGATGTGCCAGGCATCGGTCCACAACTCCCCGACGCGCGGCAGCGAACCGGGCGTGGGCGTGGTGAGCAGCGTGTCCCCCAGGAGCTTCAGCACGGGCTCCAGCGCCGCACTCACCAATCCCTTGAAGAAGGCGTTGATGGCGGCGGTGACGCCCTCCGCAATCCAGTCGATCACGCCGGCCCCCTGAGGCCGTGCGCTGGCGCCTCCGCGGTGCGCGCGAGGACCAACGCGCCGACGGGGAAAGGAAGACAGGGGCGCGTCGGGACGGCGCAGGCGTCCGCACCACGCCAGGGCGGCCCTGCGGCGGGCGTGTGCCGAGCCGGCGCGTTCAGGCCACTCGTGCCCGAGAGCAGTGCCGGGCAGGGGCGCGGGCCTGGCGGCGCATGGAGCCGGTGGCGGCCGGGAGCACCGGCCGTGCGCCGCCGACCGGGGTGACGGGAGGTGGCATCAGGAATCATGATGCTCACGCCCCGACAATGCCTTTGAGGATGGCCACGACGAGGGGTGCCAGGGCGGCCAGCCCGTAGCCCCACCCCGCGCTCTTGAACGCGGTCTTGGCCTTCTCGACCTCGCCCGGGTCTCCGCCCGCCATCACGTAGCGGACACCGCCGACGGTCAAAAAGACGGTGGCCAGCCCGGCCAGCACACCCATGATCCAGTTGCGGATGTTGTCGAGGACTTCGTTGACGGACTTGGCCAGCGCCAGCACCGCCCCGGGCTCCGCGGCGTACGCGCTGACGGAGCAGAGGGCACAGAGGACCACGACCATCGAGCCGACCACCAACGGCCGGCGTGCGGGGGAACGAACAGAGGGCAGGCGCATCGCGGCAACCTCCCAACGGAGGGCGGAGGGGCGGGCACAGGGGGAGCAGGGCAGCGCCCCACGGAAAGAGGCGGGATTCTGCGGCTGTGCAGGGCTGACGAAATTCGACGCGGTATTTGTGTACGTGGCGGCGGTCCGCGTGAGCGTGCTGCCGGCCGACACGCGCGGCCGGCTCCTGCGTGGTGAGGTAGGCCTGCAGGCGGAGCTCGGCGTGATGGCGGATCTGATAGACGGCGGTCGCAGGCGTCGTGGGTCCGCGCCCAGTCCGGCACGGAGTCCTGTTCCAGTCGGATGCGGCCAATCAGGTCGGCGTCGGTCCGGGTCCGGACTCCGACCCGGGTCGCGCGCGCCGGCACCAGGTCGGGATGGCCCCACGGCGGCTTCGGCGGAGCCGAGGCGAAACCGGGCGTGACGGTCGGGGCGAAGCACTGCGCAGATGTCTCCAGCGGCAGCGGTGTAGCGGCGAGTTGACGGGCGCAGGCCCTGGACCCGCGCTGGCTGCCAGCCATGGTGCGCCTCCCTTGAACAGCAGGGGTGAGGTCTCCAGCAGGAGGCCCGCCCGACAAGCACCGACCAGCGGGCGCCTACAGAAGAACGTGCGCGGACCGTCGATCGGCGGGACGCAAGGAAGGACGCTGTGGGAGGGGGTGCCGACTCGGAGGCCGGGGGAGGGGTGCTGCGACCTGCGTTTTAGTCATGCCGTAGCAGCGCGGACCGGACCCTTTGAGCGCGGGCCGCAGGCCGTCGCGATCCACCGGTGCGGTGCACAACGACTGTGATCGGTGCGCGACTTCGCCAGCCCGTGTCAAATCCGGGGCTGATTCCGGCCTCTATAGGCAGCAGGGCGCCGCGCAGCAGGAGCGAAGGGGGGCGCAGATGACGCAGCCACCTCCCCCATCACCGGGGCACGCCGACGCGGGCCGGGCAGCAGGTGCGCCTCTCGAGGGCGTCTTGCACGCCTGCCAGTCCCACACGCCCGTATTCGGGGGGACAGCGTGGGCCTACGGCGGGCGGTGCGCGGACCTAACGGCGGCAGCTGCGTCGGTGGGCGGACTGAGTCGGACTGTCACCGCGTGCGGGGGCCTTCGTCCCGCAGGCATCGTGCTGCACCAGCACAGCGCCGGAGCGGCATCCCGGACCCGACCCGGACCGGTGCTGCGGACACCAGTCGGTCTGCCATCGGTCCGGCATCGGACCGGCACGGACTGCGGTGCGCCCGGGTCCGGACCGTTTGGCCACCGCATTACGACCCGGGCGCACGGCGTCTGCTGCCTGGCTCTGTGCCGCGCGAGGGCAGCCATCTTTGCACGGCCGCGCCGCGCCGCGCCGTGGCGTGCGCGTCGGTGCGGCAGGCAGGGCGGAGGCGACCGCCGCGCTCTCCGGCTGGACCTGCCTCGAGCCCTGCGTGCGTGACCGAGCTGAAAGGAGCCCTTTCCATGATCTCTGAAGGCCGTCCCGCGTCATCCGCCGGTCTGCACGGGCTTGCCGTCGCCAGCGCCGCTGCCCACGCCGAGAGCCCTTCGACTGCTCACGGACGCGGTGTGCTGCCCGTCGAGCAGCGCGTGACGTTGCGTGCGGTGACGGGCATCGCCGGCATGGTCGTCGGCCTGACGTTTCTTTTCGGCTTCGGCAACGTGTGGACGCTGGCGTTGAGTCTGGGCGTGCCGCCGTGGGTGGCACCGCTCGTGGCCCCGGCCGTGGATCTGTCGGTGCTGGGCCTCTTGCTGGCCATCCGCCATATGGCGCTGCACGGCGCCGGGCCAGACCAGATGCGCCCCGCCCGCCGGTTGCTGATGTTCTCCGGCACGATGACGTTGGCGCTGAACGTGGCGGCTCCCCTCCTGACGGGCCAGTTCGGGAAGGCCGCCTTTGATGCGGTCGGCCCGTTGCTGCTGATCGGCTGGGCCGAGGTCGGCCCCGGCATGCTGCAGACCCTCAGCGGCATGCAGCGCAAGAATGCGCCTGCGGGCGGCCTGGGCGAAGCGATGGCGACTGCCCGGCCCGAGGGCCCCGTCGAGAGCCCTCCAGCCGCAGTCTCCCCGGGGGCGGGCGCGGAGGAGGCCGCCGAGGCGACGGCCGACGGGGATGACTTGCTCGAGCGGGCCCGGCACGAGGATACCCGCCACTGGGCCGCGTGCCAGCGGCCGATCTCGGCGGAGACGCTGCGTAAACGGCTGCACGTCGGGGCGGCCAGATCCCGGATGCTGGTGGCGATGGTACGGGCCGACGCGTACGGGAGGCCGGGACGCGACAAAGGGCTGTTCCGCGATCTTCGCCAGCGCACCCCGACGGTCGGCGGACTTCCCGCCGCTAGCGAGCGCCAGCTGGATGGCCAGGGCGCCGATGAGGACGTACACGACACCCCGCGCAGAGAAACCCGCCCGACCCGCGGTGGACAGCGTCTGGTTCTCCGCCGAGGGCCGGGTCGCGGCACCGCCGGTCCGCTTCTGACTGGATACCTGGGATGACGTCACGATGTCTCTCCTTGCCGCATGGCCAGGCGGTGAGCGTCTCGGCCCGCCGAGTGGCCGCTTGGTGTGATCAGCGCCGGGCGAGTTGTCGCACGCCGCGGGTGCCCGGCTCATAGGTCAGGCCGTAGTGCTGGAAGACCGCGGCTTCCTGCTCGGCCGGGAGCACGTTGTCCGTGCCGATCGAAGGGGCCTTGCGCACCAGCGACTTGGCGTAGCGGATCTTGAGGTAGCCGGGTCCGGCGATCGCCTCGTCCTGGGAGACGAAGAGCGGCCGGTGGCGGGTCGGCAGCCCGGTGCGCACTGTGGCCATGGCTGGCTCGTCGGTGGTGGTGTCGACGTATACCGCTTCGAGGATGCCAATCTTGTGGCCTCACCAAGCAGGGGGACCGGCCATCTGGCTTGGCAATGGAAAGCAGAGACTGCAGGCTCCGCCTACCCCACTCGCTCTCAGCGGCGTGTCGGTCCATTCGCCGGCCCGTGTGGCAGCCCGCCGCCGACACAGATCCGCAGGCGGTCGACGGGGGAGTAGTCGTGCCACGGGATTCTCCGCCCTCAGCGCTGCTGGATGCCCTCTGCAAGGCGATCCTGCGGCCAACCGCGCACGTCGTCGCGGCCCCTGGCGGCCCTTCACAGTTGGCGACTCTTTCTGAAACATTGCACTCCGGGCGAATCAATATCTGTGCCCGAGAGGTTAGGGTTTTATGAAACCCGCAGGGAGAGTTTTTGCCGCGGTGAGCGGAGTGGAATTAGGTAACGCGCGCAGGCGGCTGCAGCGTGCTAGTGTCGATCTCAGTTGCAGTTGTGGTTCCCAAAGCTTCGAGTGCCCTCACCTGGCTTCTGTCGGTGGGAGCGCTTTTGTATTTCCGGTCATTTTCCGGACGGGGTAATCATCGCGGCAACACGGCGTCCGCACAGTGTGGATTCCGATGTACTGCCCCAAAGGAGATATGACATGGCTGCTGGTACCGTGAAGTGGTTCAACTCGGAAAAGGGATTCGGCTTCATCGAGCAGGACGGTGGCGGCGCTGACGTGTTCGCCCACTACTCGAACATTGCCGCCCAGGGCTTCCGTGAGCTGCTCGAAGGCCAGAAGGTCACCTTCGATATCGCGCAGGGCCAGAAGGGCCCGACGGCCGAGAACATCGTTCCGGCCTGACGCTGACGCGGACTGTGTAGCTGGGGCCCGCATCCCTCGGGGTGCGGGCCCCAGCTACACGCATTTTCCGTAGAGCTTGCACCCGGAGGGCTGCGAGGGGGGGGATCCTCGGGCCTCGCCATACGCGGGTTCTCCTTCAGCGGTGCAGGCGCATCCTGCAGAGCCACACCGCGGTCGACGCCCGGATTTTAAGTCCCCGTTGCGTCACCCATTCAAGTGCCTGTGCCGCGTGGATTTCCGACGGCCAGATGTGCTTTCTTTTGCCATCGGTTCATACCTGTAATTCTCCACGCCGCTCATTGCTGCGGGAATTCCTTGATATGTGCCACATCGAGGAAGGTTCCGCATGAACCACACCCGTACGAACGACCGCTCTGCCCGCACCCGTAATGGCACTGCCGACGCCGGGAATGGTGGCAGTCGCTTCGGCTCGCAGGCGCCGCGCCGTTCCGGCGGCCCGGCCCGTTCCGGCGGTTACGGCCGTCGGCCCGCCGCGGTGCAGGGTGAGTTCGCGCTCCCCAGGACGATCACCCCCGCGCTGCCTGCTGTTGAGGGGTTCGCCGATCTCGACATGCCCGAGCAGCTGCTGGCCGAACTCGGCAGGCAGGGCGTGAGCGCACCGTTCCCGATCCAGGGCGCGACGCTGCCGAACTCCCTGGCGGGCCGTGACGTCCTGGGCCGCGGGCGCACCGGTTCCGGCAAGACCCTCGCCTTCGGCCTCGCCCTGCTGGCCCGCACCGCTGGGCGGCGTGCTGAGCCCCGCCAGCCGCTGGGGCTGATCCTCGTACCGACGCGTGAGCTGGCGCAGCAGGTGACCGACGCGCTCACTCCGTATGCCCGCTCCGTCAAGCTGAGGATGGCCACGGTGGTGGGCGGGATGTCGGTCGGCAAGCAGGCCGGCGCGTTGCGAGGCGGGGCCGAGGTCGTCGTCGCGACCCCGGGCCGGCTCAAGGACCTCATCGACCGTGGCGACTGCCGACTGAACCAGGTCGGCATCACGGTCCTGGACGAGGCCGACCAGATGGCGGACATGGGGTTCATGCCGCAGGTCACCGCGCTCCTTGACCAGGTGCGTCCGGAGGGGCAGCGGATGCTGTTCTCGGCCACCTTGGACCGAAACGTCGACCTGCTGGTGCGCCGCTACCTGACCGACCCAGTCGTGCACTCGGTCGACCCGTCGGCCGGTGCGGTCACGACGATGGAGCACCACGTCCTGCACGTCCATGGCGCCGATAAGCACGCGGCAACGACCGAGATCGCCGCCCGCGACGGCCGCGTGATCATGTTCCTGGACACCAAGCACGCCGTCGACCGGCTGATCCAGGACCTGCTCAACAGCGGGGTACGGGCTGCCGCGCTGCACGGTGGCAAGTCGCAGCCGCAGCGCACCCGCACGCTGGCGCAGTTCAAGACGGGGCACGTCAGCGTGCTGGTGGCGACCAATGTCGCGGCGCGCGGCATCCACGTCGACAACCTCGACCTGGTCGTGAACGTCGACCCGCCCACCGACCACAAGGACTACCTCCACCGCGGCGGCCGTACGGCCCGCGCGGGCGAGTCCGGCAGCGTTGTCACCCTGGTGACACCGAACCAGCGCCGCGGCATGGTCCGCCTCATGTCGGATGCCGGAATCCGGCCGCAGACCACGCAAGTCCGTGCGGGCGAGGAGGCGCTGAGCCGGATCACCGGAGCCCAGACCCCGTCCGGCATCCCGGTCGTCATCACCGCACCGGTGGCCGAACGCCCCAGGCGCAGCGCCTCCTCGTCCCGAGGCCGGCGCCGCCCCGGTTCGGCGGCCCGGCGCGCACCCGTACGCCGGCCCGTCATCGATGCGGCGGCCTAGAACCTTCGTGATCAGGAAGCTGACCCATCTCTGCAGGAGGCACCTTTTGACGCTGGTTCAGATGCAGCCCCGCCCGACGAGCGCCGACCCCGTGCACGACACGAGGGTCGAGGCCAGGGACGCGGCCGGACCGCAGGTCTGTGACGACATGAGTGTCGAGCTGGCGCTTTCCGTCATGACCGCCGCCCGCACGGGCCGGCTAGTCGTCTGCGATCAGGACGGCCGGCGCACCGGCCTGGTCATCCGGAGCGAACTCACCGCCGTCCACGAGGACTCCGCCTACACGGACCGTGTGCTCCTGCGCGACATCATCGGCGATCACTGGCCGTCCATCTCACCCGTGACTGCTGCCTCCGGCGCCGAGCACGTGTCGTGCTCCCGCCCGCTCGGGGCGCTGCCGGTGGTCGAGGGGCAGGGAAGCGCCTTGGGCGTCCTTGCCTGCTCCCGCTGAGCTGCCTTTCCCAGGTCGGACCGTTCGCTCCTTCTCCCTGTGAGGTCACATGCGTTGTGTCATCGCCCGCTTCCCCTTCGACCTCACCAAGAGCGGCGTACTGGAATCGATGAAGGGCTTCAAGCCTGAACGGGCCGGTGGCGATTCGGTGATCATCGGTCGCCGCCACTACCCCGTCAAGCAAGTCGGCCAGATCATCACCCGCCAGGACCGGCGTGACTTCAGGGCCGCCGAAGTCCTTCGGGCCATGGCTCAGCTCGGCTTCACTTGCCGCGCCCTCCCCACGGCAGCACCGGCCGCACCCGTACGCATGCTCAACTCGGTACCGCAAGTCTCCGCGATGCTTGGCACTCCTGTATCCGTCTGAAACGGAGGAAATAGGTACGAGCCGGTACCTGGACAGCAGCAGTGTGGGCCCGACCGGCGCGAGCCGGTCGGGCCCACACTGCGTGCAGTGGGTTCTTGCTGAGTAGCTGTTCAGTGGTCGGAGTAGCTGAAGTCGCCCACGGTCCAGGCGTTGATGTCTTCGATCGCCACGCGGTACATCCCGCCCGTCTCGGGGATCCCCACGGTTCCCTGCAGGATCCGGGCGACATGGAAGTGCAGATACGTGGGTGGCCCGTCCCTCTTCGCGGGGGCGTCGAAGACGGCGGAGAAGTCTGCCAGGCGGTCCGAGTCCGTCAGTACTTCCGACACCCGCTGCCTCCACACCGCTTCGGGAGCAAGGCGGCCGGTGATGACAGCACCACCGGTGACAACGGTCAGGGACATCTGGTTGCTCTGCCCGGATTCCACCAGGGCGGCGACGTCAACGAGCAGCTCGTCAGGCTTCGACATGTGGAAGATTATATTCGCCGGCCGGCCAGCTGCTTGAGCGGCGGTGCTGGGGTGCTACCGGGGAAGACGGGCGCTCACGGTCTTGCCGCCACAGGCCCGGCGGGTGACCGCGGTGGAGCGGGCGAGGCGGTTGACCATGGGCCAGCCGAAGCCCCCGGTGCCGCCGTTCAGGTCAGGGGTGCGCATGCGCGGCGCATGCCGGCTGGAGTCGTGGACGGCCACCTCGATGGTGTCGGGGTGCGCGGTCAGTTCCCACGTGCAGCGGCCTACGCCGTGGCGCAGGGCATTGGTGACGAGTTCGGACACGACCAGGACCACGGTGTCCGCCGCGTCAGGGGCCAGGGGCGGCTGGCGCAGGCATTCGAGGAAGACCCGCGTCGTATCGCGCGCGTCGGCAACCGCCGTCGTGGAAGGGTCGGTTGTGGCATTGACGGCCATCACGTTCATCAGGGCTCCCGGTCTCTGATCGTCCGTGCCCGGCCTTTGCCGTTCCGATCTCTTTGCCCTACCCCTCCACCCGCAAACAGGCTGGGCCCCAGTTCTTGCCGGAGAAACAGGCACGCGGGCGAGGGCTCAAGAGTCACCGCGGGCCCGGTGATGGGCTCGTTGAACTTCCCCACCCTGCGCTCGAAGGTGGGACAGACCTGCTCACCTTGTCTCCTCACTTGAAAGCCGCCGACATGGCGCGGGGCGCATCAGGTGATGCTTGCTGCCCGCCCCGCCCCGGTCGACGGGACTTCGTCCGGTCTTGACTCGCCCTTCAACGCGGGTGCGGGAGGGCCGTCGATCGCGGCGGGAAGTCCGCGGCGTTCGCGCTGCGGACTTCCCGGCCAGGAGGACCTCGTGGAGCCGGGGCCACATTCTTGCGTCGGTCCACTCTGTCCACTCGGACCACTTGGCCAAGCGGCGTCAGCAGGTCATGCCGGAGCCGACACCGAGTTACTGCGGCAGGTGCTCCCAGGCGATCCCGGTGGGGAGCGCGAACGGGATGCCCTGGAACACCATCCGGGCCGGAGTGGCCCAACGACCACGGAGATCGCTTCGTCAGGGTTTCTCAGGCGTCTTGGCCATGGCCGCGACCAGCGCAGCGAGGAGCAGGACGCCCGCCGACCACCAGGCCGCGACGGTGAAGCCGTGCACCATACCCTCTCCCGTCCCCAGCCCCAGGCCCGGGCTCCGGGACGGGTGGGCGTCGATGTAGCGGGTGGCGGCGGACGACGCGAGCGTGTTCAACAGGACGGTGCCCAGGGAGCCGCCGATCTGCTGGAAGGTGGAGACGGTCGCGGACGTCACTCCGGCGTCCTTCGGGGCGATCCCGGCGGTCGCCGTCGCGTAGACCGGCATGAACGTCAGTCCCATGCCCAGGCCGAGCAGCACCAGCGCGGGCAGCACCCCGGTGGTGTAGGCGGAGTCCGTACTCAGGCGGGTCAGGAGCAGCATGCCGATGGCCGCGAGGAGCATGCCGGGGGCCATCAGGTTGCGGGGGGCGGTGTGGGGCAGGAGCCGGGCGGCGATCTGCGTCGCGCCGATGACGATCGTGACGGACATCGGCAGGAACGCCAGTCCGGTCCGTAGGGGTGAGTAGTCGAGGATGGCCTGGAGGTAGTAGGTCAGGAACAGGAAGGCGCCGAACATGGCGACGGTGGCCAGGCCCATCGTCGCGAGCGCCGCCGCACGGGTTCTGTCCCTGACGATGTGCAGCGGCAGCATCGGATGCTTGGCGTGGGACTGCCACCACACGAAGACGGTGAGCAGGACCACACCGGTCGCGAACAGGGTCAGGACCAACGGGTCGGCCCAGCCGGCGGATTCTGCGTCGCTGGAGCCGTACACGATCGCCACGAGCCCGCCGGAGGCGAGAAGCGCGCCGGGGACGTCGAGGCGCACCCCGCGCTGGCCGGGGCTGTCCTTGAGGAGGGCCAGCGCGCCGCCGAGGGCGGCCAGCGCGATGGGGACGTTGACGTACAGGCACCAGCGCCAGGTCGCGTACTCGGTGAGCAGGCCGCCCACCAGCAGCCCGATGGCGCTGCCGCCCCCGGCGAGCGCGCCGTAGATCCCGAACGCTCTGCCGCGCTCGGCGGGGTCGGTGAACGTCGTCGTCAGCAGTGACAGTGCGGAGGGGGCCAGGACGGCCGCGCAGGCCCCTTGCAGGGCCCGTGCCGCGAACAGCGTCCCGGGGCCGTCGGCCGCGCCGCCGAGCGCGGAGGCGGCGGCGAAGCCGACCAGGCCGATCATGAAGGTGCGTTTGCGGCCTACCAGGTCGGCGATCCGGCCGCCGAGGAGGAGCAGGCCGCCGAAGGCCAGGGAGTATGCGGTGATCACCCACTGCCGGTTCGCATCCGACATGCCCAGTCCGTTCTGGACGGAGGGCAGGGCGATGTTCACGATCGTTCCGTCGAGAATCACCATGAGCTGGGCGCCTGCGATGACGGCGAGGGCCCACCACCGCTTCGGATCGGGCAACTCGGCCGCATTCGCGGTGGTGTGGGGGACCGGCGTGGGCACGGTGTCCCCGGGGGAGGACTGCTTGGTCAAGGCGACCACATTCTGTGTCGGAGGTGTAGGAGCAGACGCGCGGTCCTACAACCCGGGACGCGACACAAGGGATCGCGAGAGCAGCGGACACCACCATGAGGTGCCGCAAGAGGGGGAGAGTCCTACCGCGCGCCGAACGGGGGCACACGGCTGGGGGCAACTATGGCCGCAACACTCGGTGTCCAGTTCCAATCCATGTTTCCCACCTCCTCCCGGCCGGGCACGCGGTACGCATCGACGCCGAACGCGCCGGATGGTGCGGCAGGGGCCCCACCGCACATGACCTCCGACAGACTAGGTCAGCCAGCCGGGGACGCAAACGGATTTACCCAGCGCCTGGGGACGGGCTTCTGACGCTTCGACAAGCAAAGTCGCGCCGTGCCCAGCCAGAAGGCTGCGGCTACGAAGCCCTGACCGTTCTCTTGCGGCTGGTGACCGGTCCCTACCGGCGCCCCCGACCCTCGTTGCCATCAGCGACGAACTGGGGAAGGAAGAGCATCACTGGCCGAATTCATAGATCCTCATCACCGGTGAAGCAGAACCTCGTCGAGGCGCTGAGGCGGCAGCCAGAGCTTCAGTCTGCGGACTGTGGCACCGCCACCGGCCTCACAGAAAGCTCGCCGGGCTGCTCTGCCCATGGGTCACTCCGCGCGGCGGCCCCTGAGCTTCGGGGATGCCGCGACCATCCATGGACCAGTCAAGGCGGGTTACCTCACCTTCAGGCACGCAGAAATCTATCCCCGCTGGAGTAGACATTAGGTGGCGGTGTCGCTATGGTTTCTCTCGTAGCCGAGATCAAACAAGGCCCGGCAGGGACGAACTGGCGGGCAGCAGCACACGTAGTTGCAGTACGCAGGACGGTGCGGTGGTGGAGTTCCGGAGCCAGGGTTGTTGCATGACGGCGACGGGACTGACGGCCGGACCGGGTGGCCCGCAGTGATCAGGGGCCGCCGTGAGCAGTACCGCAGTTGAAGCAAGTGCATTACCTGTAAGTGCAGTTCGCAGTACCCGGCAGTGAAGTTAAGTGAGCGGTACCTCGGTGAAGGCGTCGGCTGCGGGCGCGCGCACCGGGAGGTTCGGCAGTGGGGTTCTAAGCCAGAGCAGACGCAGGAGAGGCGACGGGGCTGGCTGCCGAAGAGTGGCGCTATGAAAGGCCACCAGTAGTTCGCATCACCAGCAGTAGGTAAGTGATTGATCCCAGAGGGAAGAAACGGAGGAGTTGAGCGCCATCAGGATCGCCCGGGCGGAAGTCTTGAGCCCGGGTACCGCAGGACATCGTTAGTGAGGTGGTCTCCGGTCACGCATCCGCGATCCGAGCAGCCCCGACAGCTTTTTGGTCGGGTCTGTGGAAACAGAAGGCCGACGCAGTATCAGGGTCGGCAGATGGTGTAGCAGTTCCTTCGGGGCCCGGGTGCCATACGGCACCCGGGCCCCTCCACGCGTTCCATAGAGAGGTGCAAGTGACAGCAGACGACTCGTTTGGCCGTCTCGATGACGACGACTACCCCGCCTACACGATGGGCCGGGCAGCTGAGATGCTCGGCACCACCCAGGGCTTTATGCGCGCCATCGGAGAAGCTCGCCTCATCACCCCGCTGCGTTCCGCGGGCGGCCACCGCCGCTACTCGCGCTACCAGTTGCGCATCGCGGCCCGTGCCAGGGAACTGGTGGACCAGGGCACCCCTATCGAGGCCGCCTGCCGCATCGTCATCCTCGAAGACCAACTCGAAGAAGCCCAGCGCATCAACGCCGAACACCACCGCGCCACCGGAACAGCGAACCCGACGACCACAGGCTGAATGAGTGGGCGGAGACGCGCGGCTTCCCGGCTCAGGCGTGGGCGGTGTCGGCGGGTGCGTCGGCTGGCTTGGCGTCGATGGGGGGGCAGTTGGCGGCGATCTCGTTCAGCGTTTGGGTCTTGAGCTTGTTGGCGGTGAGCTTCCAGCAGAGCTTGGTGGAGACGCAGTCGGCGGCGTAGGTGCAGTGGGCGTCGGCTGCCGAGGGGTAGCCACTCGGCCAGGCCCTGCTGCGGATCGGTCCGAGTGCCCGCGTTGTGGTGCCCTGCCTTGTGGCGCAGCCGCGGAGAAGCCGCATCGGTCGTGAAGCAACTTGAACCAAGGCGCGGGTCTGTGTGCCGTATATCGATCGGCCGGAGTCAGGTTAAGGATGTCCCTTGAGCTGGGAGTGAGCATGCTCAGTGTTTGTGGGTGGGGATGCTGCGAAGGGCGGGAGGATGGATGGGTGCTGTCCCGGGTCTGGGGTCTGACTCAGCGGCTGTCTGACCGAGGTGTCTTGATGTCACAGTGTCGGCTGTTGGCCGGGGACGGTGCGTTGTCGGTGCCGGGCTGGCGGGGTGCGTCCCGATGGGGGCCCGCCGACTGTTGTGGCGGCTTCACGATTCTGACCGCCTGACGCGGCCCGGTACCGGCAACGCGACGCGCCGTCGGACCGCAGAGGGGACGGGCGTGTCCAGTTCGCCCCTGTCCAGTACGCCGCCCGCTCTGCAGACCTATCGTCGTCGCCCTGCGGCGGAGGTGGTGGTGGGAGTGGATACGCTATCGGGCCAGGAAGTGGGAAGCCGTGAGGCGGCCCGGGAGGTCTTCCACCTGGTCATACAGTTACAGCCAGTACCCCGCTCATAGGGGCTGTGACATCGGTTAGACGCCAGAGAAACGAACACGGAGGAGCCCCGATCCGAATGGGTCGGGGCTCTTGGTCGTTCTGGACGCCGTGTGTCACCTCTGGACGCGACTAGAGCCCCGGTGTCTTCCTCCCCCTGGGCCCTGGAGAGGGTGACGTAGCCGAGGCTCTGCCAGCGTTCTTGTGTGATCTTGCTCAGGCGGTAATCGGGTGTAGCGGGCTAGAAGGGCGCGCGGGGGCGCCCCTCGGGTGCTGGCTCTGTGTAGATAGGCCAGTGCGCGAAGCTGTCGCTGCTCGCATTCCGTTGCGGGGCGGAGGGCCCTGGGGTCCACTGGCCACGTCAGGCCAGCAGGACGGATGAGGGTGACACGCGCACCCTCGAACCCGTTCACGTGAGCGGGCATCTCGTAGCAGTGGTCGTAGACCGCCGTCCCCACGCAGAGTTCGTTGCGGTGGGCTCGGCGCCCAGAAGAACCCGCTCTTTCGGGTCTTGGATCACGTCGCCGCACGGGCGGCAGATGGCCAGGCTGGGAGCTGTCACGCGCGATCACCCCCGAGATTCTCGAAGTGATCTGCCAAGGCGTTCAGCACGCGAGCGAGCTTCTGCGCGTGAGCGATACCGGCGGGCAGTCCCGGACGGGCTTCCGTACCCAGCTTCATCCTGGCTTGGCCGATGCACGCGAGAGCGCACGCGCGGGGGACGGCGTCCTCGGCAAGCTTCCAGGCTGCTGACTCCACCTCCGGAATGGTCAGCATGATGTGACCCCGGAGCGTCAGGGTCAGGGTGTCGAGTTCCTCCGGGGTAGGAACGTCGGCGTCCTACCCGATTGGACCCAGGCACCTGCGTTCTCCCAGGTGCTCCGGCGTAAGACCAAGCAGGTCGTGCGTGTGCGCTTCCTGCTGGGGGACCCGGACGGAGAGGTCACCCGCCAACGTGAGGTCATCGAGGATGTTGCACTGACGGTCTCCACGCGCATCCACATGACCTTGGAAGAGTTGAAGCGCATCGGGGACCTGGACGGCTTGGAAGTCCACTTCAGCGCGCCGGAAGACGCGGTGAACCACGTCTCTCTCGGTCTTCCGCTTCGATGATCAAGAGCTTGTGACTCCTCACCTGGCACGGCTCGTTGGCCATGACTCGCCCCTCATGCACCTTCGCAGGGTCAAGGAAGGCGGCATGTTCGACCGCTTCTCAGAGCACGCAGAGGAACTGTGGTCCAGGTCCAGGTCTAGGCCCGTGTCAGAGTCGGGTAGCTGAGACCGGACAACACAGAGAGGCCTACCGCCCTCCGGTAGGCCTCTAGCCATATTCTCAATAATCGTGTGTTCCGGGCGCCTAAAGGGTGTTGCACAAGGCTGCGAGCTGGGCATTTCCCTTGTATGGCTGGGGTGTTGAGCGCTGAACGGATGTGGGTGGAGACGTTCACCGGGCTGCGGGTGACGCAGTTTGCTCGCCTGCTCAAAGCGGTGCGGGAGCGTGGTGGCAACGGCACGATGCAGGGTCGGCCGTGGAGCCTGCCACTGGCGCAACGGGTGCTGCTGGTCGCGGTGTACTACCGGACGAATCTGACCATGCGGCAGCTGGGATCCCTGTTCGGAGTGTCGTCGTCCACCGCTTGTCGGGTCATTCAACGTCTCGGACCGCTGCTGGCGCTCGAGCCTGTTTCGCGTCGGGCCGATGCCGCGGACCGGTTGTGGATCGTGGACGGCACCCTGGTCCCGGTCCGCGACCGGCACGTCGGTTCCTCCAGCCGCAACTACCGCTTCTCCGCGAACGTGCAGGTCATCGTGGACGCCGACACCCGTCTCGTGATCGCGGCGGTCCGGCCAGTGCCGGGCACCACCGCGGACGTCCACGCCTGGCGGGCTTCCGGCCTGGCCGAGCACTGCCAGGACGTGACGGTTCTGGGCGATGGCGCCTACCTCAACTGCGGCATGGTCGTCCCGCACCACAAACGCCCCCGACGCAAGCTGTTGTTGGGCGAGGAAGCAGACAACGCCGCGCACCGCACGGTCCGCGCGCGGGTGGAGCATGTGATCGGTGATCGGCCGCATGAAGAACTACAAGATCCTCCGCGGCTGCCGGCAACACGGCAACGGCCTCCATCACGCCGTCCAGGCCGTCGCCCACATGCACAACCTCGCGCTCGCATCATGACCAGAAGGCTGCTATCACACACCCTGACCTGCGCAAATACAGCCTTGTGCAACACCCTTTAGGCATGTCACGCGGTGGTGGCGCGCTCTGCCCCTGGCCATGCCAATCAAGACACTCCGTTTGTCCGACAACCTCTTGACAAGCAGGACGAACAGCCTCTGGAACCACGGCCGCACGTTCGGCGGTTCCAGTGGCCGGGAGCGGCAGCGATCGCGGCCTGCCCGCAGCCAGCAAGTGTGGACGGGGCAGCGTCGCGACCCACCGCGCGCCCTCGCAGCGCCGGGGCACGCGGGTACCACTGCCTACTCTGAGCGTCCTTCTGCCCGCCCTGCTCGCGAGCCGCTCAAGCCCCTCCTACCAGCGGGTTTCCAGCCTAGGTTGGCCTTAGTCAGTCGGTAAGTTTCTTCGGCTGCACAACCGAAAGGCGTACCCCATGCGCATTACGCGCACCACCGCCATTCCCCGGACCGCCCTGATCGCCGCGGTCGCTGTTCTCGGCCTCGCCGCGACTCCCGCTCTCGCTCTTGCACCGGCCCAGGCCAGTGCGGGTAGTACCCCCAACCGCGTCAGTTCCGCCGCCGTCGGCCTGCCCGGTGCCAATGGCGCCAACGGAGCGGGGATCTTGGGCGGCGTCGGTGGCCTCGGCGGAGCCGGTGGCGCCGCTGGTGCCAACGGCAATGGCGGCACCGGGGGAGCCGGAGGCAGCGGCACCGGCCATGGGAGCACCGGCGGCGCCGGTGGCGCGGGCGGTGCGGGCGGCGCCAACGGCAACGGCGGCGCCGCGGGTGCCGGCGGCAACGCGGCCCTCGGGGGCACGGGCGGCAAGGGCGGCGTAGGCGGTGCCGGCAACGCCGGTGCTGGCATCAATGGCGGCAAGGGCGGCAAGGGTGGTGCCTCCACCGTCGGCGGCGGCCACACGGGCGGGGTCGGCGGTGCGGGCGGTGCGGCCAGTGCGGTGTGCCCGGGCAAGCCCGGCGGCAACGGCACCGCCGCCACGGTGAGTGCGGACGGCACAGCCGGCGCCACCGGCGCGGCAGGCAAGACCACTCTCCCCTGCTGAGCGGACCGCCAGGCTCGAGCTCCGGCTCCTTTGCGGGCCGGAGCATGCTGGCCGGCCGTAAGCCCCAGGAGACGCACATGACGGGGCGTGGTACCTGATCGCTGCTCCTCACTGACGTGTAGTGAGCGAGGACAGACAAGCGCTCGGCTGGGAACTTCCAGCCGAGCGCTTCACCTCGGCGCACTGGTATGGGCAAGGGAAGTCGGAAGCGCTGTCCCAGCGCAGCGTCTCTGCAGACACCCGGTGGGCCCCCCACCGGCCGCCGTCTGCGGCGGTGGTTCGACAAGCGTGGGCAGGCCACCCGCATGCGTCGGACACGTGACGACGTGGCTCCCTACCCGTTGCCCGGAAAGTTCCCCGGCCAGCCCCGCAACGCGAAGCAGCATCCATGCTGCTGCAACACCACTCCGTGCACGTCCTTAATGCCCGCAACACCGCCATGGAGGAGTTCTTAGTCCTGACCTCCGCCATGCGAGCGGCGGTTGATGCGGCGGCCCTGCCCCGCGCGGCTGGAGATCGACTCGCGTGAACCCGTCGGGGCGCTCACGGACTTCACCGAGGACGGCGGCCCGAGCAACTCGTAGGCCAGAAGCACCGATGCGGCCCGGTGACCAGGACGAGTCGGGTTGGTAGGTGTGCCACTCCATGACGAGTTCGGGCATGAGGGTGGCCAGGCGAATACGGTCCTCGCGAAGCTGACCGGCCACGGGCTCGGCCCCGCAGGATCTTTCCCTGGCGCCACCGCCGCGACTTGGCGCACGAGGCGTGGATGGCGGGGTGCGCGGAAGTGATGCGGAAGCGGTATCCCTCGCGCCAGAGCTTCGCCCCGAGCCACTGGGTCAGCTAGGCGCCGATGTCCAGGCCCTGATAGTCGGGCAGGCACACGGTGCGGTGCGCCATCTTCAGGGTCTGGGTCTTGGGGTGGGGGAAGTGCACGTACGAGGCGAACGCTATGCACCGTCCCGCCCCCAACGGGTCGACGACGAGCCCCACCTGCCAGTCCCGCTCACCGATGGGCAGATTCGAGGTCGCCCTGTGCCGCATCGCCGCCGGGGCCGAGGTCAGTCGGTCCGCGGTCTAGAGCGGAGTCGGCGAGGGGTTCGAGAAGCTCGTCAACGGCCGCGCCGTCGAAGTCCGGGCCTTCCAAGCCGTTCTCATTCACCTGGAGTTGATGCAGAAGTTCGGCCAGCGCCCGGTCGTCGTAGCCGTTGTCGGCGGCCTTGTTGTCCATGAGGACGGTGCGCTTGGCGTCTTCGTCGTCCACATCGATGCTGACACTCGCCTTGTCGTGGTGGTCGGTCGGCCCCTGCCGGGCAATCGAGACGACTGCAAGGCGTGGGAAGAGTCCGGCGCGAAGGCCGCCGTCGGCAAGACGATGACCGTCGCCGACGGCGGCTATCCGGGCACCGGGCTCGTGATGCCCCACCGGCGCCGCAGGGGCGAGGAGTTGTCCGGCTGGCAGCGAACTCACAGCAAGTCCCACAAACAAGTTCGCGCCCGCGTCGAGCACGTCTTCGCCCGCATGAAGACCTGGAAGATTCTCCGAGACTGCCGCCTCAAAGGCGACGGCGTCCACCACGCCATGCTCGGCATCGCACGGATGCACAACCTTGCCCTCGCCGGATAGACCATCCGACACACAGCAGCTCGCCATGCCCGACGACATGCGGAGATCATTTACGGAACAACTCTTAGGCGTTCTCTGCCAGGCTCTCGTAGAACTCTTCCTGATGCACAAGTTCTAGATGAGTCCTAACCTCTTGGGTGCCCGAGTCGTCGCAGGACCACATCCCCTTCATCGGTTCGCCATAGGGATTACAGATATTGCAGCGATCCGCTTGCCTGTCCCTGCTGGCCATGAGCACACCAACTCGCTCGGCGGTACTCGTTCCGGCTGCCCGAGATGCCCGGCTGGCTTCGGCTGCCGCGTGGCCCGGAAGCTGCGGGCGAGTAGATGCGTCAATCCACCGCCTTTTATGTTGCCCGGAGTGGAAGGGGCAGTCGGCGGCGATCCGGTCGATCGGCATCGGCGTGCCGTCCAAGGTCGCGAACGCCTGCCGGAGGCTGTCCTCACCGCCTCGGGGAGGGTTGGAGCCAAAGCGGCCAGGACGTCGACGGCCTCGGCGATGTATCGGTAGGCGGTGGTGGCGCCCACGCCGAACCCGGCGGGGAGCAGGGCGTGGGTAAGGGAGCCAGCACGAGCAGCGCCTGCCGTCCGGCGGCCGTCCGGCGCCATCGCGTCCCTTTGCGCAAGACGACGTGCGAGCAACTCAGGGGCGAGGAAGCGCAGAGCGGAACCTGGCCCGCAGGACCGTGGAAGGCTGGGATAACGCGGGAAAGCCGTTCACCGCATATGTGAGCACCTACGCGTGGGGCTGGACGCTGGTCAGCGGGCGAGTACGTGGTCGTCATCGGGGCGGTGGTCGCGGGAGCGGCGCAGATCGGTGGTGACGTAGGTGCGTTGCAGCCAGCGGTCTGCTCCGTCGTAACGAGGATGGAACGCTGTGCGGCCATGGACGGTGACACGGTTGTCGATGATGACCAGGTCGCCGGGAGTCAGGCGCAGGGTGCGGGCAGTCGCCTCGCAGGCACGGCCGAATTCGGTCAGCGCCGCGGCGGCCCGAGGGGTGAGCGGGGAGGTGACGAGTTGAGCCATCCGTATGTCGGGATCCTCGACCGCTCCCGACAACACTGGTCGGGGCTCGACTTCGTGCTCACTCGCGGCAGCGTCGGGACCGAATGAAGGAGGTGGTGTGGTGATGAACTCCGCTGCGAACAGGGCCTGGCGGCTGGCTCGGGTGAGGCGCGACAGTGCTTGACGGGTGCCGGCGACGCGCATGCCGGCTTGTCGGTCATGGTCGGCACGCAGGCACAGAAAGATCACATAGTCGGGCGGGTGGGGGTGGAAGCCGTTCTCGGTGTGGAAGGAGAGTGGCACCGATCCGGCGTTGCCGTGGAAGCTTTCCTGCCCAGGCACGGGCACGACGTCCTGCACGAGGGCACCGGATTTCTCCGCCAGGTAGGCGAGAGGCTCGCCGAGGCCGCAGGCCACCATGGTGAGCACCGCGGCCGGGACGGTGGGCCGACGCTGGACCGAGCCGGGCACGGTCGGTGTCGTCGGCAGGGCCGCCTGATCGACGGGAAAGCCGCCGATCACCAAGGTGCCGTTCGGGCCGGAATGCCGCCTGAACCGGCGCACCGCGCGGCGCAGTGGTAAC
Source organism: Streptomyces sp. NPDC054047 (assembly GCF_055585065.1). Lineage (NCBI taxonomy): Bacteria > Bacillati > Actinomycetota > Actinomycetes > Kitasatosporales > Streptomycetaceae > Streptomyces > Streptomyces sp. NPDC054047. The sequence continues at coordinate 306,862 of NZ_JBVJKV010000004.1, forward strand.
GGAACATCCTCCCAGGCGTCCCGGGCGCGGGCCACCCACTCGGGGTTGTCGATGTGGCCGTGTCCGCCAGTGCACAGAGTCCGGGCCACCCGCTCGTACGCGCCGGCATCGGCCGGGTCCAGTGACCAGTCAGCGGCGACGGCAGCGCTGTGGGTGGTGTCGGGCGTCATCTCGGCCATCAAGGTCTCCTGCCGGAGGTTGGGCGGCGGAAGGCGGGCCTACTTGTGGCGAAGGCCGTCCACGGCGTTGGCGATGTAGTGGTCCCCGAATCGGACCAGGGGGGCGTACTGGGCGGCACGGCGATGGCGCATGTGCCGTAGTTCGGCGACGGCGTTGTCGGGGCCTTCTGGCTTCTGGGCGATGGAGCGATGCAGGTGCACCATCGAGTACGCGAGGGTGACGTGTCGTTCACCGTCCACGATGTCGGCTTCCAGGAGCGCGCCCCGTGCCTCGGCCAGCTCCGGGGCGCGGGGCGCCAACTGCTCATAGGAATCCGGAACCACGGACAGCAGATCCTTCACCGCTGCCCGGAACAGCTTGTAACCGCGATGCTGGCGTCCGCTCAACGGGACGTCCACCGATGGTGGTGCCATGGTCTGGCGTATAGCCGCCATGTAGTAATCGGCCGGGATCGTACTGGCGTGGGTCATGGCTGCCGGGAAGCCGCGTATGTACACCGTCGCATCTGCCAGCTGCGTGAGCGCTGCATCGCCATCGCCGTGCCGCAGATGGCTGGTGGCGTCGGCCACGGCGACCGCAGCGCAGATGTTGAACAGGACATGAACCTGGTGGCCGATGAGCCACCGAGCATGCCACACCCTCTCCATCGATGCCCCTGCAGTAGGCTCGGGGACGGACACCGGCGGGACGACGTCAGGAACCGCGCCCGGCGCTGCGCCCGTGAGGTCGAGCACCGCCTGCTGCATCCCGGCCACCTCCATCGCCAGGTCGGCGCCTGACAACGGAGCCTCACACAGGTCTTCCAGACCGCGGCGGACGACCAAGGCGCCGTGCAGGGCGGCCTGCTGATCCGACAGCTCCATCTCACGAACCCGGAAGAACGACTGACTGGTCGACTCCGCCGGCAGTTCCTCACCGGCCACGGCCGGAGCCAGGGCTGACAGCGCGGCCACCAACCCCCCGGCGACCGCGGCGGCCTGCCGCAGCGCGAGGGCTCGCTCGGCAGGTCTGGCATGGGTTGTCAACCCGGCCAGCACGTGTGCGGTGCGCTTCGCCTCGGCGTCGACCTGTAGGCCGAGCCCCGAGACGGGCTGCCCGCCTCGCGGCTCTCGGAAGACAGCGACAGCAGGATGACCGGCGTCCGGTGATAAGCCCATGGTGGAAGTACATCGCCAAAAGCACTCCACACAAAACCTGATCTGCGAGATCATTCCGGCGCGATGCGCCCTCGTGGGCTCGCAGATCCAACTCGCCAATCCTCCCGCCACACAAGGACGAATCGCACTCTCGCGACAGTTGCATACGCTCACCCGTACCGAGGCCGATGGAGGCAGCGACCTCAGCTGGGTCGGGTTCCCGCCGTGACACGCTGTCCAGCAGGGTTTTGTCGCGTCGGCCGCAGGAGGGGGGGTGATGGCGCTGGAGTCGGTTCTTCCCACCACGCGCAAGGAACTTCCGCCCCGGGCGTCACACCCCTGGGGCGACCACTTCAAGATCACTGCATCACCTGCGGGGATGCCATCCCTGCAGGTGATGCCCTACAGGCCGCCGCATTTAACGGGATAAGCCTGGATGGGACGTGGCTCCGGCTCGACTTCGCGCACGCGCACCGAGACGATCTTCTTGTTGCCAGGGTCGCCGACGTAAGGGGTGCCGGTCCTCGAAGGGCTGATGCAGTCCGAATGCCTGCGGGTGGACCGCGCCACGATGGCCCCCTCAATTGATCGCCTTCGGCGCCGAATCATCACCGGGAACTCTTGAAGCCTCGTGCTCGATTCCATAGGGAGGCGTTACGGAGTCTCGTCCTGAAGCCAGTCCGGTGTGTGGATTCCGCTGCCGCCGTACATCGGGAGCTTCAGCGACTCCCCGTAGCGGGCGAGCTGGCTCCAGGGGCGGTTGATGCCGGCGGAGCCGTAGCTGCGTACCCGGGTGACGGTGTCGAGATCGAGGACGTCGACGAGGATCTCCTCGCCGGGGCCGGCCTGCTGGCGCACAGTGCCCTCTGGGTCGACGACGGCGCTCTGTCCGACCCCGGCCGGGTCGCCTGCGTTGACGTTGACGACGTAGACCTGGTTGGTCCAGGCGTTGGCGCGCGCGCAGACCAGTTCCATCTCCCGGTCGCGGGTGGGGGTGAGGGTGGGCTGGATGACGATCTCCGCGCCCAGCCAGGCGAGTTGGCGCACCGTTTCGGGGAAGGACCCGTCGTAGCAGATGGCGAGGCCCACCCGGCCGGCGCCGGGGATGTCGAAGACGGTGAACTCGTGGCCGGGGGCGGTCTTCTCGTACGGCTGCCAGGGGAAGACCTTGCGGTAGCGGGCGGCGATCTCACCCTCCGGTGAGGCGGCCAGGGCGGTGTTGTAGATGAGCCCGTCCTCGGCGCGCTCGTACACGCTTCCCGGAATCAGCCACAGGCCGGTCTCCACTGCCAGGGCGCAGATCCGGTCGGTGAGCGGGCCGGGGATCGTGACGGCGGCCTGTTCCATCCAGTCGTCGGGGGACGGCTGCAGGAGGGCGCCTTCCGCGGCGAGCAACAGCTCGGGGACGACGACGAGTTGGACATGGGGGAACAGGCTGCGGGTGGTTCGGACCTGGTCGGCGAAGCGCTGCCAGCTTGCCTCGGGGTCGTGGGGTACGGGGGTGGTCTGCAGGGCGGCGATGGCGAGCGTGCGCATGTGTGTGTCAGTCCTCGGTGATGGTGAGTTCGGCCACCGTGGCGCGGCCGTTGCGGAAGAAGTGGTGGAAGCGGCTGCGGGCGATGGTCAGGGCCAGGGCTCCTGCGGCGATGGAGCCGGCGCCGAGGAGAAAGACTCCGCCGATGCCGTGGAAGGAGGTGCTGCCGTAGGCCGGGTCGTACATGTCGTGGGCGCTGCGGGCGAAGGCGGCCAGCATCATCAGCCCGCCCAGCAGGGGCAGGATTCCGCGCAGGAGCAGGTCGCGGAGTGAGTTCCGCAGTTGCCCCCGGAAGTACCAGACGCAGGCGAGTGCGGTGGTGCCGTAGTAGCAGGCGATCAGCAGTCCGATGCACAGGATGGCGTCGCCGAGGAAGTCGGCGGAGACGAGCCTGAGCAGGACGAGCAGGCCGGCGGCCGTCGCGCCGATGAAGAGGGTGCCGAAGCCGGGGGTGCGGTGCCGGGGATGGACGCGGGCGAAAGCGGACGGCAGAGCGCCGTGGGCGGCCATGGACAGGGTGCCGCGGGAGGAGCCGACGAGGCTGGTGAGCAGGGCGGAGACCGCGGACACGCAGACGGCCAGCTGCATCACCTTGGCCGCCGCTGTGCCGAGGACCGGTGGGGCGAGGGTGGACAGGACGTCGGCGGCGTTGTCGGGATTGCCGAGCCCGGTGCCGTCGGTGCCGATGCCGGCGAAGCTGATCGCCGCGAAGGCGGTGAACAGGTAGGTCGCAAGCAGTACGAGGGTGGAGATGACGGCGGCCTGGCCGGCAACGCGTTCCCCGTCGCGCGTCTCCTCGTTCGCGGTGATCAGGGCGTCCCAGCCCCAGTAGATGAACAGGCACAGCATCACCGCCTCGGCGAAGGGGCCGAAGCCGTCGATGGCGAAGGGGTTGAGCCAGCTCGGGGACGGGGTGACGGCGCCGTGCCGGGCGAAGGCCGCGGCCCCGAAACCGAACAGGGCGGCCAACTGCAGTCCGAGCAGCACGTACTGGACGGACGCCGCGAGATGCAGGCCCCGGTAGGCGATCGAGGTGACTGCCGCGAGCAGAGCCACCGCGGTGGTCGTCACGGCCGTGCTGTCGTCGGCGAGGGAGTGCAGGCCCAGCAGCTGGAGCAGGTAGGTGGCGCCGACCTGGGAGAGGGCCGTCATCGCGATGAGCGTGGCGACCTGCACCACCCAGCCGCCGGTGAGCCAGCCGGCCAGCGGCCCGAACGCGCGGGTGGTCCACACGAAGGTGGTGCCGCAGTCCGGCATCTCGCGGTTCAGCTCGCGGAAGGCGAACGCGGTGAGCAGGATCGGGACGAAGCCGAGGAGCAGTGCGGCCGGCGCGAGATCCCCGACGGTCAGGGTCACGAAACCGAGGGTGACGGCGATGCTGTAGGCCGGGGCGACGCAGGACAGGCCGAGGGTGACGGAGGCGAGCAGGCCCACCGAGCCTTCGCGCAGCCCCTTGCCCGGGGCGGGCGCGGACCTCGTTGCGGCCGCTGCGTCGGTTGGGTCGGGCATGGTGCCTCCGTAGGCCGCAGGTTTGTTAAACGCAGATTTAAGACCGGCTGGCTTGGCCCGTCAATAGATGGCGAGCTATCGTTAAATCTGGATACAACAGAACGGTGAGGGGAACGGCGTGGCGGCGAGGAAGGGCAGCAGCAAGGAGGCCCGTCGGGCCGAGCTGGGCAGGGCGGTGGAGCGCGCTCTGGTGGCACGTGGGCTCGAGGGTCTGCGGCTGCGTGATGTCGCGGAGGAGGCGGGAGTCACCCCCGCCGCGGTGCTCTACTACGGAGACCTGGACGCTCTGGTTCACGTGGCCTATCAGCAGGCCATCGAGCGCTACAGCCAGGAACGCGAAGAGGCCGCGAACCACTTCGCCGACGCCCGCGACCAACTCGGAGCCTGTATCGACAAGGGGGTCGCCAGCGGGCCCGACGACGCGCTGACCCGGCTGCTCTTCGAGTACTGGCCGCGCTGCCTGCGCGACGCCAGGGCCGCGGCCCTCGACAGCGCGCTGACGGAACGCCAGATCGCCGTGTACTCAGGAATCCTGGTGCTGGGGCAGGCTCAGGGGCACTTCGCGCTGCAGGACCCGCCGCGCCTGCTCGCCGCCAGCTTCGTCGCCATGGAGGACGGCTATCAGATGGAAGTCCTCGCCGGCCGCCGCACCCGCGCTGAAGTGATCACCGCTCTGCGTGCCTATGCCCGCGCGGTCACGGGCCACGAATGGGCCGACCGTGGTTGAAGCGCTGGTGGCCTGAAGTGCTACGTGCCTGAGGCGGCGGCGTCCGACGGGCCGGGCGTCGCGATGAGCATCCGCCAGACGCGGCGGACCTGGTCCGCCATGTCGATGCCGGGGTCGCTCAGCCACTGGAGTTGGATGCCGTCGGACGCCGCGACGAGGGCGGAGGCGGTGAAGTCCGGGTCGAGGTCGGGGTTCCCCCGGCCCGCCCGCTGCTCGGCCGCGAGCTGCTCGGCGATGGTTGCTCGAAGCAGGGCGAAGCGTTCCTTGAAGTATGCGTGCGCCGGGTGCGCGGGGTCGGTGGAGGCCGCGGCGAGGGTGATGTAGAGGCGCACGCGGGCGGAGTTGGCGGCGTTCGCCGTCAGGGCCCGGGCCAGGAACTCGCCGGGATCGCGCACGGCGTCCGGGCCGTGGAAGCGGGCCTCGGCCGCCCGGTCGCTGGCGCGCAGGACCTCGGTCAGCAGGTGGTCCTTGGACGCGAAGTAGTGCATGAGCCCGGTCAGGCTGATCCCGCTCTCCTTGGCGACCGTCCGCAGCGTGGTGTTCCGCTCGCCCTCGCGGCCGAAGATCTCGAGGGTGACCTTGAGGATCTCCTCACGCTTGGCGACCCCCTTGGGGTAGGAGCTTCTGGCTTTCACGCGCCCACCCTATGCCGCCGACATTTCACCCGCGCAAAGCCTTGCCCACAAAAACAGTACGCCGTACTGTTTCTCGCCAGTCGCAGGTGCGGCCCACCGAAGGAAGGTCCCGATGGCGAGACCCCCTGGGGAGCTCCGTGCTCCCTTCGCGCTGCCCGCCGATCCGGCGGGAGCGGCCCGGCCGGTCGACGGCCGGGCGCTGCGGCGCCTCATGGCCTGCATCGGCCCCGCCAACCTCGGCATCGCCCTCGTATGGGGAGCCGTCCCCGGCACCCTCCTCGCCCTCCAGATCCAGCGCACGGTCGGCGAGGAAGCGAAGGTCGGCACGCTCGCGATCGTCACCACGGTGGGCGCGCTCGTCGCGATGGTCGCCCAGCCCGTCGCGGGAGCCGTCTCGGACCGGACCCGCAGCCGCTTCGGGAGGCGCGGGCCCTGGATCGTGGCCGGCACGGCGACCGGTGGCCTGGCCCTGATCGGCATGGCGTTCACGCACTCCATACCGGCGACGCTGGCCCTCTGGTGCCTGGTGCAGATCGGCTACAACTTCGCGATGGGTCCGCTCTCGGCCGTCATGCCCGACCGGGTGCCGCCACAGAAGCGGGGCCTGTTCTCCACCGTCTTCGGCCTCGGCGCCATGTGCGGCTCGCTGCTCGGCCAGGTCTTCGCCGCCGCCTTCGACGACCGGATCACCACGGCGTACGGAGTGCTCGCCGCGCTCGCGACGACCCTGGCGGTCGTCTTCGTGACCCTCAACCCGGACCACCCGAGCCGGGACGAGCTCCAAGAGCCCTTCCGGGTCCGTGAGTTCCTGGGCGGGCTGTTGCCGAACCCGCGGGGGCACCCCGACTTCTTCTGGGTGTTCATCGGCAGGCTGTGCACCAACCTGTCGTACTTCCTGGTCATCGGCTACAAGCTCTACATCCTCCAGGACTACATCGGCCTGCATGACCAGGCCATCGACCACGTCCCCGCTCTCGCACTGAGCGCCGTGGCGGGACTGCTTCCGGCCGCCGTCATCAGCGGACCCCTCTCGGACCGGCTCGGCCGGCGCAAGGTGTTCGTGGTGGCCTCGGCGTCCCTCATCGGCTGCGCCATGCTCATCCCCTTCGCCGTCCCCACCATGACCGGAATGACCGCGATGGCCTTCCTGGTGGGCATCGGCTTCGGCTGCTTCCAGGGCGTGGACACCGCGCTCATCTCTCAAGTGCTGCCGTCCGAGCGGTCCTTCGCCCGCGACCTCGGCGTCGTGAACGTCGCGGCCACCCTGCCGCAGGTCCTAGCCCCCGCCATCGCCGGAGCAGTCGTCCTGTGGCTCGGCGGGTACCGGACGCTCTTCCCCCTGGCCATGGCCTTCGCGCTGCTCGGTGCGGTGGCGGTCCTGCGCGTGAAGAGCGTCCGATGACCGCCGCCGACCACGGCAACCTCCGCACCGCGCATCAATCCGCACCACGCTCCAAGGAGAAAGCATGAACAACCCGAATCAGTCGGCGCAGACGCCCGCCGAGACGGTGGCCCGGCTGAGCCTCGCCGAGAAGGCCGACCTGACCACCGGCGCGGGCTGGTGGCGCACCACCGCACTCCCCGACGCCGGGATCCCGGAGCTCCGCCTCTCGGACGGCCCCCACGGACTGCGGCTGCAGAACGACACCCAGGCCGACCACCTGGGCATCAACGGCAGCGCTCCGGCCACCTGCTTCCCGCCGGCCGTCACCCTGGCCTGCACCTGGGACACCGGCCTCGCGGGCCGGGTCGGCGGCGCACTGGCCCGCGAGTGTCTCGCACGCGGCGTGCACGTGCTGCTCGGACCAGGCGTCAACATCAAGCGCAGCCCGCTGTGCGGACGCAACTTCGAGTACTTCTCCGAAGACCCGCTGCTCAGCGGGGAGTTGGGAACGGCCTGGGTCAAGGGACTGCAGACGCATGGGGTCGGGGCCTCGGTCAAGCATTTCGCCGCGAACAACCAGGAGACCGGCCGCATGTCGGTCAGCGCGGACATCGACGTACGGACCCTGCGCGAGATCTATCTCCCGGCCTTCCGCCGTGTGGTGAGCGAAGCCCGGCCCTGGACCGTCATGTGTGCGTACAACCGGGTCAACGGAGTGCACGCGTCACAGAATCCGTGGCTTCTGACGGACGTCCTGCGGGACGAGTGGGGATTCGACGGCGTGGTCGTCTCCGACTGGGGCGCCGTCGTCGACCGGGCGCGGGCCCTCGCCGCCGGGCTCGACCTGGAGATGCCGTCCTCGTCCGGCGCCGGCCCCGCCCGGGCCGTCACGGCCGTGGAATCCGGTGAACTCTCCGCGGGAGCACTGGACCGCAGCGCCGCGCGGGTCGTGGCACTCGCCCGCAAGGCGGCCGCGCACGCGCGCCCCGACGCCCCCTTCGACCCGGCCGCCCACCACGACCTGGCCCGCGAGGTCGCCACGCGCGGGGCGGTACTGCTGAAGAACGATGGCGCGCTCCTCCCTCTGGACCCCGCCGCATCCCACCGCATCGCGGTCATCGGCGAGTTCGCACGCACACCCCGCTACCAGGGCGAGGGCAGCTCGCGCGTGACCCCGACCCGGCTCGACTCCGCACTGACCTCGCTCAGCGAGTCCGCGCCCGCGGCGCACATCTCCTTTGCTCCCGGTTTCCCCGTCGACGCTGCGGACGCCGACGCGGCCGCGCTGCACGAGGAGGCCGTCCGCACGGCCGAGAGCGCGGACGTGGCCGTGCTCTTCCTCGGTCTGCCGCCGAGCCTGGAGTCCGAGGGCTATGACCGCGAGCACATCGAACTCCCGGCCGAGCAGACCCGGTTGCTCGCCGCCGTCATCGCGGTGAACCCGAACACCGTCGTCGTCCTCGCCAACGGTGGCGTGGTCCGCCTGGCCGGGTGGATCGACGACGTACCGGCCGTCCTGGAGGGCTGGCTGCTCGGTCAGGCCGGCGGCTCGGCCACCGTTGATCTGCTGTTCGGCCGGGCGAACCCGTCGGGGCGTCTCGCGGAGACGATCCCGCAGCGCCTCGCCGACACCCCGGCGTACCTGGCCTGGCCGGGCGAGAGCGGTCATGTCACCTACAGCGAGGGCCTGTTCGTCGGCTATCGCCATTACGATGCCCGCGACATGGCGGTCTCCTTCCCCTTCGGGCACGGCCTCTCGTACACCACCTTCGACTACGCGGACCTGCGGGTCATCTCGGACGCAGGCGGGCTCGACGTCACGGTGGCGGTCACCAACACGGGGGAGCGGGCCGGGCACGAGGTCGTCCAGGTGTACGTGGCCGCACCGGGGACGCGGGCTCGGCGCCCCGTACGGGAGCTGAAGGGGTTCGCCACCGTGTACCTCATGCCCGGCGAGACCCAGAACGTCACTGTCCGCGTCACCCGCGCCGACCTGGCTTATTTCGACACCGCAGCCGACACCTGGCTCGTCGAGGACGGCGACCACCGCATCGACATCGGGGCCTCCAGTCGCGACATCCGGCTGAGCGCGACGGTCCCGGTCGAGGGTGACGCCTACGCCGAGCAGCCGGACGCCGACTCGACCGTCGCGGTGTGGCTCGCCCACCCCGTGGGCGGTCCGGCCATCGAGGCCCTGCTGGGCCGGGTCCGGACGTCCATGGGCGACGCCTACCCCAAGGAGGGGAGCCCCCGCCATCGGATGGTGGCCAACATGCGCCTTGGCCAGCTCGCCGGGCTCCCGATCGTCCCCCTGGGCTTCGATGACGTACAGGAACTGGTCGAGACGGTGCGGTCGGCCGCGGGCGCCGGGAGGGAGGAGACCTCCTGACGCCCGGCGTGACCCCTCACGCGGCGACCGTACGGAAGCCGCAGTTTCCGCTGCTGGAGGCGCCCGTGTTGGCCGAGCGGGCGGCCACGCGGTAGCGGTGGCAGTAGGTGTGGTGGCACAGGTAGGAGCCGCCGCGCATGACACGGCGCTCGCCGCTCCGCGGCCCCGTGGGGTCGGTGGCGGGGGAGTGGGTGTAGTAGTCGGGGGCGAACCAGTCCGCGCACCACTCCCACACGTTCCCGGCGACTTCATACAGGCCGTGGCCGTTGGGCGGGTACGTGCGGACCGGTGCGGTCGCCAGCCAGCCGTCCGCACCGGTGTTGGCGTACGGGAACGTGCCCTGCCAGATGTTGCACAACCACCGTCCGTCGGGGGTGAGTTCGTCTCCCCATGCGAAGCGGCGGCCATCGAGTCCGCCGCGGGCCGCGTACTCCCACTCGGCCTCGGTCGGCAGGCGGCGTCCCGCCCACGCGCAGTACGCCAGGGCGTCGTCCCATGCCACGTGCACCGCCGGGTGGTCCGGCTCCGCGGTGGACAGCGGGCCATGGGGGTGGCGCCAGTCGGCTCCCCGTACGTCCAGCCACCAGGGGGCGGCCGGGGCGTTCCCGGTGATGTCGGCCCGCTCGGCGGCGACGGCCAGGTGGAACACGGCGGAGCTGCCCTCCCGTTCGGCGACGGTCACGTACGCGGTGTCGTCGACGAAGGCCCGGAACATCGCCACGGTCACCGTCGTGACGTCGATCGCGAACGGGGTGACGCGTACGGCGTGCACCGGCTGTTCACCGTCCGCCGGATAGCCCTCGCCGAAGGAGTCGCCCATCAAGAACTCGCCCCCGGGGAGCTCGACGTGGGCGTGTGCGGGCGGTGTGTGGGCCGGCGTGGGCAGCGGGCCGGTGGAGCGGATCCGGGTTTCCGGTATGCAACATCCCATTGACGTCTCCATGACGCGAGTATATGAATTCTCACCTAGGTGAGACTGCACATAGCAAGATCGCACACCGCTTCCGCACAAGGGAGTCCACGTCCGTGAAGTTCGAGTACGTCCTGCTGGGCCTGCTGGCCCGTCGCCCCTACAGCGGGTACGACCTGCGCAAGTGGCTCGAGGTCGAGGGGCAGTTCCTGTGGGCGCGAGCCCACCACAGCCAGATCTACCGCAAGCTCGGGCAGATGGAGGCCGACGGCTGGGTGCGGCACGAGGTCGACGCACGCGAAGGCCGCCCGGACGCCAAGGTGTACCGGCTCACACCGCGCGGGCGCGAGGTCCTCCTGGAATGGGTGCGCTCGCCCTACGAGCCGCCCAGCCGCTTCCAGGAGATCGACTTCCTCGCGCGGTTCAGCGTCGCGGCGCCGCTCGACAAGGACGCCGCGATCCGGATCGTGGGGACCGAACTCGACCACCGCCGCGCACAGATCGCCAAGAACCGGGACCGCGATCGCACCCTGGTCTACGAGGACCCGGCACCCGACCTCGACCAGGACCTCGACCTGCAGGTCCACGACGCCCTCCACACGCTCGGCGCGGCCGCCATGGACCGCTGGGTCGCGTGGCTGGAGCGGACCCTGCGCAACCTGACAGAAGGGAAACCCGTCCGATGAGGGCGATCATGGTGATGTTCGACAGCCTCAACCGGCACATGCTGCCGCCGTACGGAGGCGACTGGACCCACGCACCGAACTTCGCCCGCCTCGCCGAGCGGGCCGTCACCTTCGACAACGCGTACGCCGGGTCGATGCCCTGCATGCCGGCCCGCCGCGAGATCCACACCGGGCGGCACAACTTCCTGCACCGCAGCTGGGGCCCTCTAGAGCCGTTCGACGACTCGATGCCCGAACTCCTCAAGCAGAACGGCGTCTACACCCACCTCGTCAGCGACCACCCGCACTACTGGGAGGACGGCGGCGCCACCTATCACGGCCGCTACAACACCTGGGAGTTCTTCCGCGGCCAGGAGGGCGACCCCTGGAAGGGCCAGGTGTCCGACCCGGAAATCCCCGACGACCTGAAGCGGATGCGGTTCGGCTCCTACCGCCAGGACTGGGTGAACCGGCCCCACATGGCGACGGAGGACCGGCACCCGCAGACCCTCACCTTCGACGCGGGCCTGGAGTTCGTGCGGACGAACCAGGACGCCGACCGGTGGTTCGTGCAGATCGAGACCTTCGACCCGCACGAGCCGTTCTTCAGCCACCAGCCCTACAAGGACCTCTACCCCCACGACTACGACGGCCCGCACTTCGACTGGCCCGACTACAAGCGCGTGGTCGAAACCGACGGCCAGGTGGAGCACGCCCGCTTCGAGTACGGGGCGCTCCTGTCGATGTGCGACCACTCGCTCGGCCGGGTCCTGGACACCATGGACGAGCTGGAGCTGTGGGACGACACCCTGCTGATCGTCAACACCGACCACGGGCTGCTGCTGGGGGAGAAGGGCTGGTGGGGCAAGAGCATCCAGCCATGGTTCAACGAACTGGTCCATCTGCCGCTGTTCGCCTGGGACCCGCGCAACCGCGCGGCGGGGCAGCGGCGTTCGGCGCTGGTGCAGACCGTGGACGTGGCGCCGACCCTGCTGGAGTTCTTCGGCGTCGGCTGTCCCACCGACATGCAGGGAGCGCCCCTCCCGGTCGCCGACGACATCCCGGTGCGGGAGGCGGGCCTGTTCGGCATCCACGGCGGACACGTCAACATCACGGACGGCCGCTACGTCTACATGCGGGCGCCCGCCACACCCGACAATGCGCCCCTGTACGAACACACCCTGATGCCGACCCACATGCGTGGCCGCTTCTCACCCGCCGAACTCGTGGACCTGGAACTGGCCGAGCCCTTCGGCTTCACCAAGAACGTGTGCACCCTGCGTGTGCCTGGCCGCACCCTCGTCAACCCCTACCACCACGGCACGCTCCTCTTCAACCTGGAGACCGACCCAGAGCAGAACACCCCGCTGATCGACGACGCCGCCGAACTGCGCATGGCCACCCTGCTGGTGGAGCTCATGCGGGCCAACGACGCCCCGCCCAGCCAGTACGAACGCCTCGGCCTGCCCGCCCTTGGACCGGTCACGGAGCAGCACTTGCTGGTCCGCTCCCAGCGTGAGCAGGCGGAGCGTGCCGCGCAGCCACTGCCGCGGGCCGAGGACTATCCACAGGGCCGCCTCTCGCTGCGCACCCCCCTCAAGGCACTGATCTCCGATCCGGTCGCCGTCGAGGTGCTGCGCACACACCTGCCCGGTGTCGCCGACTCGGAGCTGCTGCAGATGATCGGCGCCACGCCGCTCATCGACGTCGCCGCCATGGCGGGTGCGCTGTTCCCGCCCCCGAGTCTCCACCGGGTCGCCGAGGAACTCGCCCGACTCTGAGACGCACGCGATCACTTGAGCCGGTGACGGGGTTGCAGCCCCGTCACCGGCGTACGACCTCCCCTTCCCGCAGACCTCCCGCGAAGAAAGTCACAGAGAAAAGAGACGGCCCGATGCCCGAGCTTAGCCAGAGCCCCGTCATGCCCAAACCCGAGGTGCAGGTGAAAGGGCGCTGGCGGCAGTTGTCCCTGCTCGGCGGCACCATGCTGGTCGACAGCACCGAGGCGAGCTTGGTCAGCAGCCTCTTCCCGTTGATCCGGCAGTCCCTCGGGGTCTCGCTGGGCGCCCTCGGCATACTGACCGCCGCCGGGAAGATAGCGGGTGCCTTCACCGGGCCCCTGTGGGTGTGGGTGGCGGAGCGCTGGTCGCGCAAGAGCGTCCTCGTCGTGGCCACCGGACTCTGGGGGGTGTGGGGCGTGGCCGCGGGCTTCTCACAGAACTTCACCCAACTCGTCGTCCTCTACACCATCCTGGCCGCAGGCTACGCGGCCGCGCACCCCATCATCACCGAACTCATCGGCGACCTCTTCGGGGGATCGACCCGCGGCCGCGCGATCGGTGTGGTCTACGGCGCCGTCTCGCTGGTGAGCGCGGTGATAGGCCCGCTCAAGGGCCAGCTGGCGGGCATCGACGAGGGCTGGCGCTGGGGCCTGTGGGGCATCGGCGCCTTCAACATCCTGCTCGGCCTCGCCATGTGGCTGTGGTTTCGCGACCCGGGCCGGGGTGCGTCCGAGGAACAGCTCGCCGACCTCGACCGCGCCACGCGCAACGCCCACTCGAAGCTCACCTGGACCAAGGCACTCTCGCTCCTGAAGATCCGCAGCCTGATCGTCCTCCTGGTCTCCCGCCTCCTGTCGGGACATCTCCTGGTGGGCACCTTCGGCGTCGTATACCTGGTGGATGTGTACGGCTTCAGCACGCAGAAGGCGTCTATCGTGCTGTTCCCCTTCGGGGTCGGCTATTTCCTGGGCACGCTCCTGGGCGGCTTCGCGGCGGACTGGGCCACCCGGCGCAGCCCCCGCCACGGCCTGGTCAGCGTCCTTCAGGCGGCCCAGTTCGCCTTTGCGGGCTTCGCCTACCTCGGGACCCAGTTCGACTACGGGAGCATTGCCCTCTTCGGTGTCTTCTTCGCCCTCATGGGCGCGGCCCAGGGCGTCAACCCGAGTGTCAATCGCCCCATGGTCATGGCCATCACCCCACCCGAGCTGCGCGGCGCCGCCTTCGCCATCTACGTCTCCGTCTTCGAGGCGATCGCCTGGGCCTCCTTCAGCCTCGGCGCCGGCTTCCTCGGCGACGCGATCGGGCTCCGCACCGTCTTCCTGTGGGCGCTCGTCCTCCTCATGCTGGTCAACGGCGTCTTCCTGACGCTCCTTCACCGCTCATACGCCGAGGACGTGGCCCGAGTCCAGAGGGAACTGCATGCGCGCCGCGACCAGGCCCTCGACCCCACCACCTGACCCCTCAGACCCACGCAGGCGCCGCCCGAAGCGGGATCGGGCCAGTCTCCAGCAGCCCACGGGCGGCGATGCCTTCGGTATCGGCGCCTGCCTGCCGCCTGCGCCCCCCGCCGCCGGTTCCGCCGGCTCGCCGCGACTGGTCACGCACGTGGCCACACACAAGAGAGAGGCAACTCATGACGCATGCACGACGTCTGCCCGATGGATTCCTGTGGGGCACCTCCACCGCCGCCCACCAGATCGAGGGCGGCAACACCAACAGCGACTGGTGGGAGTTCGAGCACGGCAACCTCCCCTACGTCAAGGAGCCCAGCGGTGACGCCTGCGACAGCTACCATCGGTGGCGCGAGGACATGGACCTGCTGGCCGAACTCGGCTTCACCGACTACCGGTTCAGCATTGAATGGGCCCGTATCGAACCGGCCCCGGGCGAGTTCTCCCGCGCCGCCATCGCCCACTACCGGCGCATGGTCGAAGGCGCCCGTGAACGCGGTCTACGGCCCATGGTGACCTTGCACCACTTCACGACACCCCTGTGGTTCGCACGGCGCGGCGGCTGGGCCGCCACCGGATCGGACGAACTGTTCGCCCGCTACCTCACCGCGGCCGCACCCATCTTCGCCGCGGACGTGGCGCACGTGTGCACCATCAACGAACCCAACATCGTCGCCGTCATGGCTGCCGCACAGGCCGCCCTCGCCTCCGGACAGGCCGTGAACTTCGCCGAGGACCCGCCGGCTCCGGACGAGGCCACCACCGACGCTCTGGTACGGGCACACACCCGAGCCGTCGAAACGGTCAAGTCCCTTGCCCCGCACGTAAGCACCGGCTGGTCCGTCGCCAACCTGGTGTGCAAAGCCCTGCCCGGATCCGAGGAAGTCGCCGCGGCATTCCGGCACCCACGTGTGGACGTGTTCCTCGAAGCCGCACGCGGCGACGACTGGCTCGGCGTGCAGGCGTACACCCGCACGCTCATCGGCCCGAACGGCCGACTGCCCGTGCCCGAGGACGCGGAGCGCACCCTCATGGGATGGGAGTACTACCCCCAGGCACTGGGCGATGCCGTGCGGCACAGCGCTTCCGTCACCGGCGGCACCCCGCTGATCGTCACCGAGAACGGCATCGCGACCGCCGACGACTCCCGCCGGATCCAGTACACCACCGGCGCCCTGGAGTCCCTTGCCGACGCCATGAACGACGGCATCGACGTCCGCGGCTACTTCCATTGGAGCGCCCTGGACAACTACGAATGGGGCCGCTACGAGCCCACCTTCGGCCTGATCGCCGTAGACCGCGAGACCTTTGTCCGTACCCCCAAGCCCTCGGCCGCCTGGCTCGGCGCCATCGGCCGGACCCGCGTGCTGCCCAGCGTGGCGTGAGGGCATCGCGCAGGCGCGGCGTAATTACGGGACGGTGTTGGTCTGCTGGCTTGCCGGATCGGCCAGGTCTCCGGGCAGATCCGGGATGTGGACACTCGTCTGGCCCGGATACTCGGCTAGTGTTCTGCGCCAGTAGTCGGTCGTTAGTAGATGTGTGACGTCTGCTGCTGGTGCGTCAGTTCCGTGCCGGGGCCCCAAGCTGGAAGCCCTGCTGTTATCCGCTGAAGAACAGGCGGAGTTGGAGCGGTGGGCACGTCGGGCAACATCGGCCCAGGCCCTGGCCTTGCGGGCTCGGATCGTGCTGGCGTGTGCGGAGCCTGAGGTGCCGCCGGTGGTCGTGGTCGCCCGGGATCTGCGGGTGGCCGCGGATACACGGTCCGTACGTGGTGGCGGCGGTTTCTCGCCGAGCGGCTGGAGGGTCTGGCCGACGAGCCGCGGCCGGGCCGGCCACCCACGATCAGCGTGGAACAGGTGGAAGACGTGGTGGTCACCACGCTGGAACAGCTTCCGAAGAATGCCACCCACCGGTCGCGCACCTCGATGGCCCGGCACAGCGGCCTGTCGAAGTCGACGGTGGGCCGGCCGCGAAGGGCGGGAGGAGATCCATTCGCTCACCTTTACTCAAGACCAGAGGCTCCGTTTCCCAGTCGATGAGCGCATGAACTCGCTCGCTCTGCTGAGCAAGGTCGCTGTCATGTCGGCGAAGACGCGTTGCTTCGCTGAGGCGGCGCACAAGCACATCGAGGCGTGTCAAGGCCGACATGCACGGTCGGTGACGTCGGAGCCGTCCTGACCATCCTGCTGTGGCGCCGTGATTTCACTGATCCGGGTGGCGAGTTGTCCGAAGGTGGGCATGCAGAGGTCCGCGACGGTCGACCTCTGGACTCGCCACACGCCCGTGGCGCCTTCCCGGACAGCGGTAGCGGGGGCGGGGGTTGGATCAGGCAGGCGGGCCCCTCGGCCGACGCCAACCACACCGCTAGTGTGTGTCGTCAACTGGCGGATGGGGCGGGGGACCACAGATGCGCTTGGGGTGTGACGGGTCACGATCGCTTTTGGGGAGAGTGACAGTGGCTGTGCGAGCTGCGCTGCTTCTGAGCGGCGCGGCAGGGTGCTCCTCGACCGAAGACTCAGCCAGGTCCACCCCCGCGCCCGAGAAGACGACTTCGCCGAAAGCGACCCCGTCCCAGCCCGTGGAGTACAAGGCCAAGGAGCAGATCCTAGCCGCGTACGGGGGGGATGCAGACAGTGCAGTACGAGGCCTCCCGCACCGGGAAGCTCAACAACGCCGAACTGCAGAAGTACGCCCGGGACAAAGCCGCCAGCGGCGTCGTGGTCACCTTGGCCTGGTATGAGCAACAGGGCCTTGAGGTCGATGGCGAGCCGCGCATCGCTCCCCGAGTCAACTCGGTTGCCCTGCACGGTAAGTCGAAGACGGCAGTCCTCTCCGGCTGCCTGGCCAACCGCGCATCGGACACCGTCTACGAGACGACGGGCAAGTCAGCCCTCTATAAGGGCTCCGAGGAGCCTGACCGCGGGCCGGTGACCGCCAGGGCGGTCTCTGTGGGAGACCGGTGGCTGAACGGTGAGTACACCATTGACCGGACCCGGCCGTGCTGAATCCAGGGCCTGGCGGGTTTTGGAGGAAAGGCGACGGATGGGCCCATCCGCGTGCCACCACACTCTGATACGAGCCCGATGCAATAGGTATGGGGCGCACACGATGACGTCGGCAGGGAGAAGAACGCGACGATGGACATGGCCACGGCAGGCACCAGCGATCCACCGGCTTGGCTGACCGAGGCCGAGATGGGGATGTGGCAGGCCTTTCGCAATGGGAGCGTCTACGACCTGCGCACGGGCGACGGGGAGGTCGACGATCCACACGGCCAGCACCCTTGGGGCCCCGAGCGCAGTGTGCGCGCACGGGTCGTTGCGTGGCTGCTGCTTCACCGGCCGCCCGGCGTGGGTGGGCGGCTCTCCTGCCTCAAGCTCCGGGGCGTGCAGATCACCGACGTGCTCGATGTCGCGGGCGGCACCGTCGCCCCCTACGTCGAGTTGAAGCAGTGCCGCTTGGAGCAGGAGGTGCTGATCCCGAAGGCGCGCTTCACCACGCTACGGCTCGTGGACTGCTCAGTGCCGCGCCTAGCAGGGGACCGCGTCTACACCGAGGGCGACTTCGACTTGTCCCGTTGCCGATTCCAGCGAGGCGTCCGCCTGACCGGTGCCCACATCGGTGGAGACCTGCTGTTCAACCAGGCCGTGGTGTTCCGTGACCGGCGCGGCAACTCGATCGCGGCGGACGGCCTTTCGGTCGGGCAGGACCTGCAGGCCGAGCTGATGGAGTCGCACGGCCAACTGAGCCTGCGCGGTGCGACGGTCGGAGGCTCCTTCAGCCTGCGCGGCTGCAAGCTCGCCAATCCGTACGGCCAGCGGGCGCTCGACGCCCCGCAGATGACCGTGGAGCGCACGCTCTACATGACGCCGGCCTCGCTGGCCGACCGGCTTCTGCCCGGCCACATCCCCGCCCGGGGCACCCGCGTCCAGCACTTCGAGTGCCAGGGCGGCATCCGGCTCGACGACGGCCTCTTCGGGGACGCCGTCGACATGGACGGGGCGCGCTGTGTCCTGGAGAGCGACCAGGAGATGTCGCTGCGCCGCGTCCGCACGACCGAACTGCGCTTCCTCGGGGAGGCCCCCGAGCGCGGTACGGTCACTCTGTCGGGCGCCAAGGTCCTCAACCTGATTGACAGGTCTACCAGTTGGCCAGGTCCTGGCCGCCTCCAGGTAGGCGGCTTCAGCTACGAGAGCCTCGTCCCGCTGGGTAGTTTCCCGCTCTCCTCGCGGCTGGAGTGGCTGGCGGCCGCGACCCCTGAGTACGACCCCGAGCCGTACGAGCAGCTGGCCACCGTCTTGCGCAACGGCGGCCAGCACGCCGACGCCCGTCGGATCCACCGTGCCCAACAGCGGCGTTGGCGCGCCACCCTGCCATGGCCGCAGCGAGCATGGCATGCGGTGCGGGCCGTTCCAGGTATCGCGGTGGTCCTGTGGGCCATCACTGTGATCGCGTTGCTGGCGGTGGCCTGGCGCAGCACGCGGGCGGTCCTGCCGGACATCAGCCACAGTGCCGGACTGGGGCCATCCGACGCGCCCCCCGTGGTAGTTGCCATCGTCAGCCTCATCACCGCCTCCGGCGTGCTCATCGGCGGCATCCTCAACGGACTCGCCAAGTTCGTCAGAGCCCGGGGGCAAAACGCCTCCGACATCGTGCAGGTGCGCGGGCAGGCCGACGCCGACCTCATCCGCGCACAGGCCGAGATGAGAAGAGCCGAAGCCGACATGCTCCGCGCCCGCGCCGGCCTTCCTCCGGGAGAGCCATTCGAACCTGACCCGGGCAGCGCACCGGGGAACGGCCCTCTCGCGCCCCCTGCTCTCTCCGGAGACGACGGGGCGCCATCGCCGCCCTGACCGCCTTGGCCCCATCGCTCATCTACCCGGCAAGCACTCGCGACTGGCGGCCGGGTGGGGGGATGCGTCCACGTCCGCGGTTTACGGGAGTGCCATCGAGCAGCCTCGGAAGCGGCCGGGCGGCCGACGTGACCCTCGCCGACGCTCGGCACCTTGGCGATCTGTGGGCCTGCGGCTTCGGTCTGGCCGCCCTGCTCCACACCCGATCTCCAGCGCCGCTGCAACACGTCAGCGCCCGGCAGATCCGGGGCGCGATCTTGTGCGGCAATATGCCGGATTTAGCCGAGTGCGCGCCAAGCAGGCATGTCATTTCTTCACATTTCCCACGTCAGCTGCGCGACGCAAGGTGGCATGGTTGATCGACTGATGGGCCGGACATTCCGCGTCCGCGTTGGGGGGACTTTCATGCGTACTCGTGCGGCTGCAGCTTCGGCTGTTTTGATCCTGTGCACTGTGATGGGCGCGGCGGCCTGCTCGTCGTCCTCGGACGGCAACCCGTCTTCGGGCACATCGACCTCGGACGAACAGGGGAAGAGCCAGCGCCAGGCGAACAAAGTCGCCCCCGATGCCGATCCCTCGGCCTGCGCGACTTCCAGCGAGAAGATCCCGGAAGGCTGCGTGGTCGACATGGATGTAGCCGAGATGGACGAGGCGACTCCGGCCCCGGAGCCTCCTGCGACGACTGCGACGCGGGTGCCCTCGGCGAAGTGACTGCACCTATGACGGGCGGCCTGGCTCGATGGGGGAGCAGCCGCGACCGGGACCGCGCGCTCGTGCGCGAGCCTTACGAGATAGGTCCAAGACGACGGTGGTCGCCCCGTGGACAGGATGCGATGCAGGTCTACTTTTCCAGTTGCCCGGCGGCATGTTGACCGCCCCCTGAACGCGGGCACCGTCTCATCCCGGTCTTCCTTCTGCTTAGCGGCCGTCAAGAGCGCATACCCTTCTTCCGCAAAGCGCCGGGTTTGTGCACAGCGGAGCGGCCGGACTTGGCGCTCTCCACCTCGTACTGCGGATCCTTCGTCGAGGCATCGACGGTCCGGCCTGCCGCGCGAGTCCGGTCGGTGATCTTCCTCTTGACCTTGCCCGGCACATCCTGGCCGTGGCTTTTCCACGACACTTCGTCGCCCTTGCTCAAGTCATCCTTCTTCGGCATGGCGGTTCCTTTCTGCATTCTGCGGTCACGGCCGGTCGCTGGGAGAGCATTCACGCACAAGGCCCGGATGCTCCCACGGCTTGCCGAACGCGCGCTCCTCGTGCGTTTCGGCCGTGTCCACAGGTTCCTGTGATCTATCTGCTGGCGCATCTGCGGCTCACCCGGCCCCCCTGGCGGGGGCGTGCGCGCGGCCGAGCGGCGGCGCGGTGCTGCTGCTGGATTGGTGCTTCGTCCGCGCCGACCCTTGCGTCCAGCGGTGGCGAAGAGAGACTCTGTCCGGGCTTCATGGGTGCTCTGTAGCTGCGGTGCTTGCTAGCCCATCGCCCATCTGATCAGGCCGGTAGCTGCTCTCCCCACAGGCTCTACGGCCCATCGCTCTGCGCGCTGACAGCGCGGCAATCGCAGTTCCGTGGATGCCCAGCGCGGCAGCAGGGCGATGGCGTTGGATGCCAGAGCGCCGTAGAACGGCATCGCCGCGGTGGGGATCGGGGGCCGGAGCAGCAGGTAGCGGGCTGTTTCCAGCGCCTCGGGGGTGCAGCGCAGTTCGCTGCGAAAGTCGTCTATTCGGCCGCTCAAGGCGTTCATCGACCGTGGAGGTCTGAGAACCCCCAGCGTTCGGGCTATGCGAGATGTCTGCGCAACGTATCTGTCGCACTCCTCATCCGTCAGCCGGTGCGCCCCGAATCGCTGATGCGCGCGCAGGAAGCTGTCGATCTCCGCCACGTGCACCCACTCCAGCAGGTGGGGGTCCGCTGCGTGGTAGGCGATGCCCTCCCCGGTGACGCCCTTGATCCGCTCGTGGACGGTGTTGAGGCGCTCGCAGGCTGCCTGGGCGCTCTGAGCAGTGCCATAGGTCGTTGTCGCGAGGAACGTGCTGGTTCGCTGAAGCCTTCCCCAGGGATCACCTCTGTAGCCGGAGTGCGCGGCGACTGCGGCCATGGCGACCGGGTGAAGGGACTGCATGAGCAGAGCGGAGAGTCCGCCGATGAACATGGAGCTATCGGCGTGTACGCGGCGTATCGGGCTGTCGGGCGGGAACCAGCGTGGCCCGGGAGACGCATGGATCTTGTGGCGGTTGCGCGGCCCCTCGGGTCCGGCGACACGGGTGAACAGCAGGGAGCCGGCGCGCTCACGCAGCGGATCGAGGAGCGACATGACGGCCTGCGAGGCTCCCTGCTGTTTTTCCCTCACACCAGTACTTCGCCGTTGATCCGGGTGTCGGATGCAGGATGCCTGGGTTCTTTGTCCCGCTCAGCCCCGCCCTCCGTACTTGGGCGAGCTTCGACCTGTACTTGGGCAAGCTTCGACGGGCTGATGCACCGCTCAAGACCGTCTGGTTCAGCGAGTGACTGGTCACTTCGGGCAGCCCGCGACGGGTGGGGACACGGCGTCGTCCATCGGGTCACGGTGGAGTGCATCCAACGACGCAGCCCGACGAGAAGCCGATGGGTGCGTGCACCGTGCTGGAAGAGCCCGCTGCGAAGGGAACCACATGATCGACGTCGAGCGCGTCCTGGACCTGCCCCACCCCGTAGAGGAAGTCGTCGCCTTTCTGGCGGACTTTTCCCATGCCGAGAGCTGGGATCCAGGAACCGTCACCTGTCAGCAGATCAGCCCCGGCCCGGTAGCGGTGGGCACGGAATGGCACAACGTCTCCGAATTTCGCGGCCGCCGCACCCAGCTTCGCTACCGGTTGGCCCTCATGAACCCTGACCAACTGACGTTCGTGGGTCGCAACGAGACGGTCACCTCCACAGACGACATGCGCTTCGAGAATTGCCAGGGCGGTACCCGGCTCGCCTATCACGCGCGCATACAGTTCCATGGGATCGCCCGCCTCGCGACGCCCTTGCTCAAGCGGGAGTTCGAACGGCTGGGCGATGAGGTGTCCGAGAGGCTACCCCGCGCGCTCGACCGCGCCCTGGGATCTGCGTCCTAACCCGCCGCCAGGACGCCCGATGAGTGGAGGTACGCAGGATCGTGCCGGCCAGGCAGCAAGGAGATGCGGCCGATATGCGCAGCAGTCCGCTCCGAGGGACAGTGAATACATGACGGATCCACGTGTCCCTCCGACGGAGACGCCACCCGCCGAAGGGTCGATAGCCGAGGCGCACCAGGAGCGGCCCGATGGAGGCATCTGGGAGCACCCCACTTGGTGGCTGTGGCTCATCGTGCTCGGCGCTGCTTTGATCGCCGCCTTTTTCGTCGCGCGCCTCGCGGGGCTCTGAGGCTTCCCACGTGCGGGCAGCTCCTTGGCAGTCGATCGCCCGATGGCCATGCCGCCCGTTCGGCGCCGTGCGCTGGCGAGCGCCCTGCCGTACTCCACTCCCGGTCTGCCGACCCGGTTCGTGGTGTTCGCGCGGGGGAGATGCTCGGGGCCCGGCCTGCCGCACCTTGGCAGTCCGCGGATAGCACGGTCTGGGCGCCCCCTCTGCCGGTCCTGGTGCGGCCAGCTGACTGTGATCGGCTTATTGCGCTTGCCGGTTTTCGCAGGGAGATGCTCGCAGGTGCATCCGGGAGGGACGTCCGCAGGGAAGACGTGTGGACCGAGGCCCACCTGACGCCATGAGAGGAATTGCGATGCGCCGCACCCGGGCGGAGGCACCGCCACTGGTCACCGGCGGCCACGACGACCGAGCCCGCCGACAGGACCCATCAGGCATCCGGCCGCTGCCGCGCGCTCAACTCGCCTGGCAGTCGGCGGGCCAGAGCTCCAGGTCGTGTGATGCGGCCGTGGTCAGCGCCGACGTGGCAGCCGCGGTCGGCCGTGTCCTCGATGAAGTGTTCCAAGAGCGGCTGGACGCGGCTGCCTCGATCGACGCCAGGTTCGCCAAGGGCGTGGCCGAAATGGTGGCCGACTTTACGCTGACCGGCGGAAAGCGCATGCGCTCGCGGTTTCTGTGGTGGGGGATGCAGGCGTGCGGTGGCCCCGCCGATGGAGCTTCACTCCAGGCGGCCCTCCGCCTGGCGGCGGGACTCGAACTGATCCAGACATGCGCGTTGGTCCATGACGATGTGATGGACGGTTCGCCGGTGCGGCGTGGCCGGGCCGCCATGCACATGGAACTTGCGGCTCAGCACGGCGCTCCCGCCACCGGGCCGGGCGCGTCGTTCGGCACGAGCGCCGCCATCCTCATCGGTGATCTGGCCCTGGCCTGGGCCGATGACGTCGTGGCGGCTACGGAGTTTTCGCCGGACCTGGCCAGGGACGTGCGCAGACTCTGGCAGGCGATGCGGTCGGAGATGGTGGCCGGCCAGTATCTCGATCTGTACGGGCAGAGGACCGGTTCCCGATCGATGTCTCTGGCTCTCCAGACGGCGTCGCTCAAAAGCGGACTCTACTCGGTGGAGCGGCCGTTGGCCTTCGGCGCGGCCCTTGCCGGGGCGGACCAGCGCACGACGCGGGCGCTCTGCTCGGCAGGCCGCTGTGCGGGCCTGGCCTTCCAGCTGAGGGACGACTTGCTGGGGGTGTTCGGCGACCCGGGGCACACCGGCAAACCCGCGGGTGACGACATCAAGGAAGGCAAGCTCACCTACCTTCTGGCCGTGGCCAGGGCCCGCGCCCAGGCCACCAGGAGCCGCGCTCTGCTGCGGATCCTGGACACCCATGTGGGGGATGCCGGTCTGACAGAGCGCGAGATGGAGCGCGTACGCGGCGCTTTGGTCGCCAGCGGTGCGCGTGACACGGTCGAAGCCAAGATCCGTCGGCTGCTCGCCCAGAGTGTGCGGCACCTGGACCGCGTCGCCCTGGAGCCCGCTGCGGTCGCGCACCTGCGGGAGCTGTTCTGCACGGCGGCGGGTATTCCTTCGACAGCCGCTGCCGATATCGCGACCGGCTCATCCGATGCACCCGGCGACGGGCATCGAGCCAGCCCTCTGCCGCCTTTCGCCGAAGCGAGCAACGTATGAGAACGCTGCAAGGCCCGACCGATCATGTCGTGGTCGTCGGAGCGGGTTTGTCCGGTCTTTCGGCCGCCCTGCACCTGCTCGGCGCCGGGCGCCGGGTGACCGTTGTCGAACGCGCGGCGGTGCCCGGAGGCCGCGCGGGCCTGCTTGAGCAGGGCGGGTATCGGATGGACAGCGGGCCAACGGTCTTGACCATGCCCGATATCGCGGACGAGCCTTTTGCGGCGGTCGGAGAACGCCTGGCTGACCGCGTGGAATTGATCCCGCTACATCCGGCCTACCGCGCGCGATTCGCCGACGGCAGCACCCTGAACGTGCACACCGGCGCAGCGGCCATGGAGGCCGAGATCGCCCGCTTCGCCGGAGCACGCGATGCCCTGGGCTACCGGCGGCTGCGCCGCTGGCTCGAGCGTCTCTACCGGGTGCAGATGCGCCGGTTCATCGACACGAACTTCGACTCCCCCCTGGGTCTGCTGACCCCTGACCTCGCCCGGCTGGCAGTCCTCGGCGGCTTCGGACGCCTGGACGCCCGTATCGGCCGGTTCCTCTCCGACGAGCGGCTGCGCCGCGTCTTCACGTTCCAGGCTCTCTACGCCGGAGTCCCTCCGGCCCGCGCTATGGCCGCCTATGCCGTCATCGCCTACATGGACACCGTCGCCGGGGTCTACTTCCCCAAGGGCGGCATGCACGCCCTGCCCCGCGCCATGGCCCAGGCCGCCACCGACGCGGGCGGCGACCTGCGCTTCGAGCACGAGGTGACGCGCCTCGAACGCGCCGGGGAGCGGATTACCGCCGTCATCACGGACCGCGGACGCATTGCCTGCGACGCCGTGGTCCTCACCCCGGACCTGCCCGTCGCCTACCGGCTGCTCATGCACCGGCCGCTGCGCGCCCTCGCGCTGCGGTATTCCCCTTCCGCCGTGGTCCTGCATGCGGGAACCGACCGCACCTGGCCCGAACTGGCGCATCACACCCTGTCCTTCGGCGCCGCCTGGAAAGGCACCTTCCGGGAACTGACCCGCACCGGGGAGCTGATGAGCGACCCCTCGCTCCTGATCACCCGGCCCACGGCAACCGACCCCGAACTGGCACCGCCCGGCCGTCACCTGCACTACGTTCTCGCGCCCTGCCCCAACACGGCCCTCGGTGCGGGAGTACGCCAATGGCGCGACCTCGCGCCGCGCTACCGCGATGGCCTGGTGCGGGAGTTGGAGCGGCGCGGGCTTCAGGGGTTCGGCGCCGCGATCCAGGAGGAATGCCTGGTGACGCCCGCCGACTGGGCGGCGCAGGGGCACGCCGCCGGGACCCCGTTCTCCGCCGCCCACACCTTTGCCCAGACCGGCCCCTTCCGGCCGGCCAACCTGGTGCGCGACACCACCAATGCCGTCCTCGCGGGCTGCGGCACCACACCGGGTGTCGGGGTGCCGACGGTGCTCCTGTCGGGAAAGCTGGCCGCGGCGCGAGTCACGGGAGCGGGGCTGTCCCGGCCCTCAAGGCCCCGGACAGCAGGCGGGGCAGTGAAAGGACCAGATGCATGACTGACCGGGAACTCGATGCCGCGGGCATCAGCGACCCAGCTCTCCGTTTGGCCTACACGCACTGCCGGCGCCTCAACGCGCGCCACGGCAAGACCTACTTCCTGGCCACCCGGCTGTTGCCGCTGGCGCACCGGCCCGCGGTGCACGCCCTGTACGGATTCGCCCGCTGGGCCGACGACATCGTCGACGACCTGGAATCCTCCGCCACGTCCGCCGAGCGCGCCGCGGCCCTGCAGCGGCTCGAGCAGCGTCTGCAGGTCGCGCTGCGGCACGGCACCAGTGACCAGCCGGTGGTGGCCGCGCTCGCCGACACGGCTGGCCGGTATGCGATCGAGGCGCGGCACTTCACCGACTTCATGACCTCCATGCGCCTCGATCTGGAGGTCAGCCAGTACGCCGACTATGCGGCGCTCCGCCGCTACATGCACGGATCCGCCGCGGTGATCGGCTTGCAGATGCTGCCGGTGCTCGGGACGGTGGTACCGCGTGCGGAGGCCGAGCCGCATGCGGCCGCCCTGGGGGTGGCTTTTCAGCTGACCAACTTCCTTCGGGACGTCGGCGAGGATCTCGACCGCGGGCGTCTCTATCTGCCGCTGAACCTGCTGACTGCTCACGGCGTGGACCGCGACCTCTTGCAGTGGAGCCGCACGACGGGAGCCGTTGACCGGCGCATCACCGCGATGCTCAAGGCCGCTGCCGAACTCACCCGCGGCGTCTACCGCGAGGCCGCGCCTGGGCTGGCGATGCTCGCTCCGATGTCCCGGCCCTGCATCCGCACCGCCTTCGTGCTGTACGGCGCCATTTTGGATGCGATCGCCGACGACGGATACGCGGTGCTGCACCGCCGTGCCATCGTTCCCCGCCGACGGCGGGCGGCCGTGGCCTGTGACGGCCTGGTCCGCCTGGCGATGGCTCGTACGCGTGCCCGCGGCAGGATCGAGCCCGTCGCCGGAGCGGTCGCGGGAGCACGCGCCTACCCGGCCTCGCATGTGCAGGCCGCCGCGGAGCGGGAGTGGTCCGCGGGAAAGGAGACAGTGTGAGGGGTGGCCGGGCCCCCGGTGCGGGGCGTATCCCTCTGCGGCTACGCCGTGGCCCCACGGCCTGGGAGCGCCAGCGGCCCACCTGGCGCGAGGCGAAACCGGGCATCATCGCCGGCGCGCTGAAGCGGGCGCTGGCCCGGCCCTCGGGCAACTGGTATGTCCTGGGCAGCTCGCAGGACGTCACCGCCGACCGCTCACTGGGCCGAAGCGTCGCAGGTGTCGAAGTCGTCGCATGGCGGGACGCGGACGGCGTGCTGCGGGCAGGACCGGGCAGCTGCCCCCATCTGGGAGCCCCGCTCAAGGACAGTCCGGTCCAGTGCGGCACCCTGATCTGCCACTGGCACGGGATGGCGCTCAACGGTCAGGCCACTGCGGGCTGGGAGCCCTATCCGGCGTTCGACGACGGGGTCCTCATCTGGGTCAGGCTCGACGAACTCGGCGGCGAGCAGCCGCTGGACCGGCCAGTGATCCCAGAACGTCCACACCCTTCCCGAGGAGTGGCCGCTGTCTGCGAAGTCGCCGGGCGTTGCGAACCGGAGGACGTGATCGCCAACCGGCTCGATCCCTGGCACGGAGCATGGTTCCACCCCTATTCGTTCGTCGATCTCACCGTCGTCAGCGAGCCTGGCAACGATGCGCACGCCGAGGAGGGCAAGGACTCCTTCGCCGTCGATGTCTCCTTCAAGGTCGCCGCCCGCGCGGTGGTTCCGGTCCGGGCCGTGTTCACCGCACCGGAGCCACGCACCGTCGTCATGCACATCACCGACGGAGAAGGACGCGGATCGGTCGTCGAGACGCACGCCACGCCCCTGGGACCGGACACCGCAGGGCTGCCCCGGACCGCGGTGATCGAAGCGGTCATCGCCACATCGGACCGCCGTGGCTTCGCCATCGCCCGGGCGGCGGCACCCGCCCTGCGACCCGTGATGCGGGCCGCCGCCGGACGCCTGTGGCGGGACGACATGGCCTATGCGGAGCGCCGCTGGGCGCTGCGCACCAGCGGCCGCTTCCCTGGCTGAGCCACGAGGACTGGTCGAACCACCGATCGGAGAGGCGCTCAGCGGCGGGAGCGCGGCCCCGCACCCCGGCAGCCACAGCCCTTGTCGACCACCTCACCCGCACACAGGGCGAACGCCCGCCACACCGGCGGAGGAAGGCGACAGCATGCTCAGCCGAGCGCCCGGTTGAGGGCTCGCAGGACGCCGACCCTGCCTTTGTCCGGAACCGTCCAGAGCGTCTGGCCACGCACGCCCCACTGCTCGAGCAGCGCATTGGCAGCGAGGAAGCCTGTGGTCGCCGCCCTCTCCATGAGTGCGACCGGCAGTTGTGTGCGCACCAGGTCGCCGGCCACGGTCACCATGGGATCCGAGGTGCGTACCTCGGGCCTGTCCGCGTACCCCCCGACGGGAAACAGCGGGCAATCGGCGCGCCACTCGTGCCGCGCATCGATGATCTGAGCATCGCGTGTCTCAGGGTAGACCCGGTGCAACTGGCCTACCAGCCGCTCTTGTTCGCTTGCCCGGTCGGCGTGCCCGGCCGCCGCGTAGGCGTGCAGTTCCACAACGGATCCTCCACGGCGGGCGGACCACCGGGCAGCCTCGCCCTCCCAGCGCTCGAGGACGCTCACATTGTCCAGAGGCCCGTAGCCGCTGGTGCCCAGGAAGCCCGGGCGGTCGGCGGCTACTGGGCGATCCAGCCAGAGCCGGGACACCAAGAACGGCGGAGCGGTGCGCAGCCGCAGCATCCGGGACCGCCACTCCGGGTCGGCAAGCTGCGGGGATTGGGCGACCACCCGCTGCAGGCCAGGGGTGTCGAGGGCCAGAACCACCGCGTCGTAACGGGATTCGGTGTCCTGCGTGATGACCCGCGAGCCGCCGTGCGGGGCGGACTGAATGCTCTCGACGCTCTGACCGGTCCGGATATCGACCCCATGGCCGGACAGGTAGTGGGCGAGCGGTTCCCACAGTGCAGCCGGGAAAGGCTCGTTGGGCACATCAAACAGCAGGCCCTCGCTGGAGCCGAGGAAATAGATGTGGAACATCAAAGCCATTTCGGCTGCCGAGAGGTCGCGCGGATCGGCGAAGAAGCTGCGCGAGAATACTTCGAAGGCCAGGTGATGGGCGGCCTCGGGAAACCGGATGCGCTCCAGAAGGTCCCAAGCGCTGAGGCCGTCCAACTGCTCGTACACCTGCGGCACTCTGACATCGAGAAGAGGCAGGGCGGCGCGTGCGTTCATCCGGGGCAGGTCCCGCAGGCCGAAGGTGGGGCTGAGCGCGACGAAGCCCAGTGCGCTCCACGGCGGCGTACGGGGCACACGCGCAAAGCTGTCCTGCAGGCCACCGCTGTGCTGCAGTGGGTAGTCGGGGAGCGCGGTGAGCATCCGCAGCCCGGGGTCCGCACGCCGCAGCAGGCCTCGGAGGTTGTAGTACTGGCGGAAGAAGGCATGGAATCCGCGGCTCATGGTCACGGCAGATCCGTCGGAGAGCCCGACCGGCCAGCCCGCCAGACGGCCCCCCAGCTGCTGCTCTCGTTCGTACAGCGTGACGTGGACACCGCGCTCGGCCAGGGCCGTTGCCGCGGCGAGCCCCGCGATGCCGCCGCCGATCACCGCCGTTCGGGGGGCCTGGCCCTCGACACGTTGCCGTCCCTTGGGGCCGGGCAGCATGCGCGCGCGCCGGTCTCGACCTCGTCGGACCGTGCTCCGTGATCCGGCGGAGTGTCGAAGTGGCGGGGTGTTGTCGCCCGGCACAGGCATGTCACATCTCTTTCTGTCGTCCGTGTTGCCGCCTGAACGCGGGCAGTGTGCGCTCTCGGGCCGTCGAGAGGCGGGGCAGCAGGGGCAGCTCGATCGCGGTGCGGAGCATGGGGCGCACTGGGGTGTGCAGGCCGATGCGGAAGTCCTCGTGCCAGCGTGTGGCACCGTCGAGAAAGCGAAGGAGGCGTTCCATGGGAACGTTGGTGAAGAGGCCGGTGAAGAATCCCGCTCCATTCACCCTGCCGGTGTCCAGGGCGCGCAGGAGGACGGCATCCATGGCCAGAGTACGCCGCGAGTGAGCGGGCGGCGGGTGTGGGGTACGGCCCTCGTGCCAGGCATGGGCGATGGCCCGCGCCTGTCGTTGGACGGCGGCGAAGGTGTAGCCGGTGGACGGGCGGGTCGCGCCACCGGCCGTGCCGATACGGAACACCGATCGACCTGCCCGGCGCGGGAACCGGGCGTCCGTCATGGGAATCACGCCCTGTTCGATGCGGTGTACCTCATACTTCTCCAGGCCGAGTTGGTCTCCCACGTAGGTGCGCAGTGCTTGGTCGTATCCTGCGTCGTCCAAGACCGAGGCCGAGAACTCCGTGTACTCGACCAACGCCTCATAGGGGCTGCTGGGCAGGACGTAGCCGAAGGAAAGGCCGTGCCGCGGTTGCGGGGTGCGGAAGTCCATGAGGTCCGCGACTCCGGGGTCGAAGGCGGGCTGGTCGAGTCGGAGAAACCAGCCACGAAAGTGCTGGAGAAGCGTGGTGCGGGCCGGTGGAAGCCGGGGCAGCGGGCGGGAGTCGAACACCCACCGCGCCCGAAGCGTGAGGGTCTCGCCCCGGCTGCCGATTGCCCGTACCTGCGCCCCCTGAGGCCCATCACGCACGTCGTGGACCGCTGCCGCCAGGCGTGTCACGCCGGGTGTGGCCTCCAGCCGTTTGTGCACGAAGGTCTCGAAGGAGCGCGAACGCAGCATCTTGTAGCGCAGCGGTGCGGGCGAGCCGGTCACGGAGATACCGTCCGGCCCGCGCAGGCGCAGGGTGCTCCAGTCCGCCGATGTCACTTCGTCGAACTCGCCGCGCAGCTGCTCCCAGAAGCACCAGGTCCGCTCCGGGGGCCGCAGCGGACCCGGCGGGGCGTCGATCAGGACGATCGAGGGGGCTTTAGAGGGGGCAGCACACAGGTGGTAGGCCAGCGACAGTCCGGCGGCGCCCGCACCGACGATGGCGATCTCCGTGTCGTACATGCATCCCCAGTTCGCTGTCGCGTGGCGGGCCGCTGTGCGCGCAGCGGGCTCCCAGGATTCCGCACGAGGCGGCGAATTGGATGCACGGCCGAAGGACCAACCGGGGAGTGTCGCGATCGTGGCCTGGTGAGGGATCAGTTCTTCAAAGAACCACGGACCACGCTCTTGCCGGAATGCGCGGGACTGCCGTTGTAGGCCTGGTCCGAGACGTCCACCAGCGGGTAGTCGGCCAGGTCTACGCCTCGGGGCAGGGGCAGGGTGGCCGACCCGCTCGGGTCAAGGACACCGACCGCGATGAGTTTTTTGTGGGTCGGATCCATCAGCCACACTTCGAAGTAGCCGTCTGTCCGGGGTAGGCCGCTCACATCGATGTGCAGTTGCCGTCGGGGGCCTTGTGCTTCCTTGAGCCGCGCCTGCCCCTGCGCGTCCCCGACTGCCAACGGGGCAAGCGCTGATGCGGTTCCGGTGCGGGTGGCTTCCCCCTCGTCGTCGCGCAGTTGCCACCAGGTGGCGCCACTTCCCAGTGCCGCCCCTGCCACCAGGCAGGCAGCGGCGAGCAGCACCGCCGGCCTCAGGCCTCCGGCTGGTCGGGGTTCGGATTCTTCAGCCACCTGACCAGTGGAGACCACCAGCGGGGGCACGTTGCTCGTGCCATGGCCCGCGTCGCCGTTGCCTTGGGGCTCCGGCGCCCCGGTCGTCGGAGCGAGTGCCAGTTCCGAGGAGATCACATGCCAGACACTGTCGGGTGGCGCAGATGGGATGTCGTCGGGCGACATCGCCCGCGCCGCGCCCACCACGCGCCGCAGCGATTCGAGTTCGGTCCGGCACCGGTCGCACTGTTCCAGATGAGCGGTGAAGGCACTGAAGCGCTCGGGGGTCTCGTCTTGGAGGGCAAGCTCGGCCAGGTCCGCCGCGTCCAGATGCTTCACGATCTCTCACCTCCGCGCGGCGTCAGGGTTCGAGTCCCTGGGCCAGCTCCATTCTGATCTGGCCCACCGACAGCCCGGGCCGTTTGGCCATCTCCGTCGTCGTCAGATGCTCATACGGGGGCAGGCGCAGGATGGTGGTTTCCCGGATGACCGCCTGGGCGACGGCGAGTTCGAAGGTCGCGGAGCGAGCTCATTGGATGGCTGAGCCGTTGCGTGCGAGGAAGGTGTGGACGATGCCGGTCTGCCATCCGGCGACGGGGAGGGTGCGTACGTCGGTGAATCCGGCCCGGTGAACACGGGCGGCGAAGGCGGGTGCGGTGTCGAACGCGCTGACGCTGTCGTGCAGATGGCGGTAGAGCGCGCGGTCACCGGTCAGGGTCCCGGCCGGAATGATCACTGCGTGGCAGATCGTCGTCCACAGGGCGCGGTGGACGGGTGAGCCGCTGAGGCTGTACTCGTGCGCGGCCAGCCTGCCGCCGGGGCGCAGCAGGGTGCGGACGGCGCCCAGGACTGCGTCCGGGTCGCTGACGTTGCGGAAGAGGTAGGCAGCGAAGATCGCGTCGAAGGTGCCGGTGTCCTGGTCGGTCAGCAGTTCCTCGGCGGGCAGGTGCTGAAAGCGCACGTTCGGCGGCCAGGTCTTGGTGCGTGCTTGTTGCAACATGCCGGCCGATGCGTCGACGGCGGTGATGCGGGCGTGGGGGGCTGCTCGCAGCAGGGCGCGGGTGGAGGCGCCGGTGCCGCATCCGAGGTCGAGAATCCGCAGGTTGGTTCCGCCGTGGGGAAGCCTGAGCCGCCGGGCCGATCGCAGCAGGTCCGTGCGGTAGCCCGGGTTCATCGCGGTGAGTCGGTCGTAGGCGGGTGCGGCGTGGTCGAAGGCGCTGGCGAGGAGGTCGTCGTGGAGAAGTGTCATCGGTGCATGTCTCCAGGGTGGCTGTGCGGCTGCATTGCGGGCAGTTCCGGGGCGAGGACGCGGGCTTGCTCACAGCTGTGTGCGGCGAGAGCCAGGCGGGCTCCGCGTACGTCGAGTTCGGCCGCCACGGCGCTGCCGATGGATCTGGTGGCACCGGGCGACCAGGATGCGTGCTCCGTGGATGGCACGGTTCCTCCAGAAGTCGGCCCGATAGGGAACTGGGCCACGCCTCTTCTTCGGCCCGGAGGGCTGTGGCGGATGCGGTGGGACGGTTGCAGGTCTCTACCGGTGAGGCTGCGCTTGATCGGTCAGTACTTCGCGGGCGGCCCGGGTGCCGGAGGCGAGCGCGCCTTGCACGGATCCGGTGGCCCGGTGGTCTCCGCATACGTACCGGCCGGGCGCATGGCGGGTCGTGCGGCTGAGCGGCCAGGGTGGCCTCATCGCCGGCAGTGCACCGGCGATCGTGTAGGTCGCGATCAGCTGCCAGGTGGTGGTGTCCGTGGTGTACAGCTCGGCGAGACGACGGCGTACGGCGGCCTCTCGCTTGGGCGCGTCGCCGCCCAGGACGGAGGTGGACACCAGAGCGGTGCCCGGCGGAGCGTAGGTGGGGGCGACTTCGCTGAGGACGCAGGTGTTGAGGACCGCCAGCGTGCTGTCGGTCACCAGGGTCGGTTCGCTCAACGGGGGTGTGTCCGTGGCGTGGTAGTAGGTGGTGACGGTGCGTCCGTCCGGGACCGTCAGGCCGGGCAGCAGGTGCGCGGCCGTTGCGGCGTCCGTGGCGACGACGATTGTGGCGGCCGGTTCTTCGCGGCCGTCGGCCAAGAGGACACCGGCGTCGGTGAGGGCCGCGACCGGCGTCTCGAGCCTGAGCGTGCCCGTCGGCAGGCCTGCGGCGAGCTGGGCCGGAGCCGTGCCGATTCCGCCGGAGGGCAGGCACAGGCTGCCGCGGGCCATGCTGCGATAGATGAGGTGGAAGAAGCGTGCCGAGGTCTCCAGCTCGTCCTCCAGGAACACGCCCGCCAGGAACGGCCGCAGCAGGTTGTCGACGGCACGGGGGGACAGCCCGGAGCGTGTGAGCGCGCGGGCGGTGGCCTGGTCATGCCCGCGCGTGATCGCGCGAGCCGGCAACAGGGTGTCCCGTGCGGTCAGTGCCGCGAGGGCGCCGAGGTCGCGGGCGCTCAATGCCCGCCCGGGCAGCAGGTTGGCGGCCTCGCGCGGCCGCCGGGTCGGGTCGGTGAGGCGCAGCACCCCGGCGGGCGTGTGGGCCATCAATCCGGGGGTGAAGGGGCGCAACCGCAACCGGCGAAGGTCCAGGCGGCGCTTCACCTGGGGGTAGAAGGTGTTGAAGACCTGGAAACCGCGGTCGAGTTGGAAGCCGTCGGTGTGGTCCGTGCGCATCCGCCCGCCCACCGCATCGGACGACTCCAGCAGGGTGACCCGCTGTCCGGCGCGGCAC
This sequence comes from Streptomyces sp. NPDC054047, assembly GCF_055585065.1. NCBI lineage: Bacteria > Bacillati > Actinomycetota > Actinomycetes > Kitasatosporales > Streptomycetaceae > Streptomyces > Streptomyces sp. NPDC054047. The sequence goes on from NZ_JBVJKV010000004.1 coordinate 340,943, forward strand.
AGGTCCATCGCGCAGGCGAGGCCGGCGAGCCCGGCACCGATGACGACGGTGCGGGGGGCCGTGGGGTGCTGAAGGGGCATCAACTGTCTCCTCGTCTCGTTGGCCGTCCGTCACATCGCTGGTCCCGGGAAGGGCGCAGCCGGCGGTGGGCCAGGATGTCACCGCCGTGGTTGGGCTCACCGCGTGACAGGCCGCCGGGCATCGCCGGAAATCGCCGTCTCCAAAACGGCCAGAGCTTCGGCCAGCCCTGAGGGGCGGGGCAGCCCGGGCACGCTGGGACCGGCCCAGCCCGGTCCCAGCGTCAGCACCAGGGGGTGGCGGCGGGCACCCCGGACGCCCCACGTCATCGCCGCCACGTGCTGGGCCAGGGGGCGGCTTGCGGTGCTCCGGGACTGCGCCCACAGTCCGATCGCCGCGGGCCCGGTCCTGCGCACTGCCTGCACGAGAGCCTCGGCCGGCATCGCGGCACCGAACATGCGCACGGGCAGGCCACGTTCGGTCAGGGCCGCTGCCAGCGCTTCCAGCGGAAGGGTGTGGATCTCGCCGGGCACACAGGCGAGGAGCGTCGTGGCAGCCGCCTGGCCGGAGGGGACACGCGGTGCGCTGCGCCGCAGCGCACCGACGACGTGCCAGGACAGCAGATGCTCGACCTCCACGTACTTTTCCCCCGAGCTCTCCCACTTGCGGCCCACTGCCTGCAGCGTCGGCGTGATCACCTCCTGCCAGGCCGTGACCAGCCCGTATTCGTCGATCGCTGCGGTCAGCAGGTCGTCCACGGACGCGGCGTCGAGCCGCAGCGCGGCGCGGGCGAGACCCTTGCACTCCCGGCGCGTATCCCCGAGCCGGAGACCGGTGCCTGACGGGCTGCGGGCTGGGGTAGGGCGCGCCGGTGCCCGGGCGGCGAGCGCCATGTCCGACGGCCTTCCGTCCCGTGCCAGGCGCGCGGCCTCAGCCGGCGGTACCCCCGCCATGGTCAGCGCGCTCATCCGCTCCAGCCGCGCGATGTCGGTGGCGGTCCAGCGGCGGTGCTTGCCCCGGGTGTGGACATCGGGGCCCAGGCCGTAGCGCTGGTCCCAGGAACGCACCGTCGTCGGCGCGACGCCCAGGCGCCGGGCCACCGCACCGGTCGACAGCCCTGCGGGGTCGTGCTCGCTCGAGCTCACTGCCCCAGCGTACGACGCACAACCGACGCGTGTTGCCTGCGTCGTTTGTGCGTCCAAGACTCAGAACTGGCGCAGGTGCGCACTGGTCTGTGGGTGTGCCTCAGCACATGACGTCTTATCCCGCACAGCCGCTCCGCAGGAGGAACACGACCATGAGTTCGATCATGCGAACCTCGGAGCGCCTGTTCCCGCCCACCGAGGCAACGGCGCTCGAGGAAGAGCTGGCCCAAGGACTTGTCGACGCCGACGAGCAGGCGTTCGCCGCGATCTACCGGCGCTGGAGCCCTCTGGTGCACACCATGGCCGCCCGCTCGCTCGGGGACGCGCGGGAAGCCGAGGACGTGACCCAACAGGTGTTCCTCGCGGTCTGGCGGGGCCGGACCGGCTTCCACCCCGAACGCGGACCGCTGGGGGCCTGGATGGTCGGCATCACGCGCCGCAAGATCGTCGATGCGCTGGCAGCACGCAGCCGACGTCTCCGCCTGATCGATGCGGCAGGCCACGCCGCAGGCATGGCCGCGCCGCACCTGCGCGTGGCAGTCACCGAGCGGGTCCTGGACCGTGTGCTGCTGTCCCAGGAGCTCTCCCGCCTCCCGCGGCGCCAGCGGGAGGTGCTGCACCTGGCGTTCTACGAGGACCTCACCCAGGTGCAGATCTCCGAGCGCACCGGCCTGCCCCTGGGCACGGTCAAGAGCCACGTGCGACGGGGCCTGTTTCAGCTGCGCACCAAGATCGAGGAGGGCCGCTGATGTCGGCGCTCCACCCCGTCGGGGCAGGCGCGCAAGGCTCTGCCGGGCCTCTTCACCAGGAGGCAGCGCCCGGCGTGCTGGTCAAGGCGGCGCAGGCGGCCGGAGAGCGGCAAGACGCTCTGGGCGATGGGTGGCACAAAGGCGAGCCGGGCGCGCCTCTGACCTGGCGGACGCTGGGGCTGGACACCTTGGCATCCATGCTGCTGTTGTCCCTGCAGCGCCTGGGCAGCAGCAGTTTCAGCGCGCAGTGCCAGTGGCCTCGCCTTCATCCCCTCAACGAGCGCGCGATCGCCGTCAGCCACCATCCGCTGATCATGGTGGAGTCCACCCGCCAGCTCGCCCGCGCACTGGAGCGCCGGTATTTGGCCCCGGACGGTCCCGCCCCGCTTGAACCCCTCTCAGTGAGGCTGGGCGTGCGTCCTGGTGTCCGGCCTTTGGAGCGAGGCAGTGCCACGGACGTGTCCGTCCGGGTGAGCGTGGGCGACCTCGCCACGCACGCCGGTGTGCTCGCCGCCTACCGCATTTCTGCCGAGTATGAGCATGAGGGGATGCCGTTCGGTTCGTGCACCATGCGGTGTGCCCGCCCGGTCCACCTGGCGGCGCCCTGCGTCGTCGCACCGCCCCCGCTGTCGCATCTGCACCCCCCGGCTGCCGCGGTGGGCGCGGCCGCCGACACCGATGTCCTGCTGGCGCGAGCACCTCAGGGCCGTCTGGTCATCGTCCCGCGCGACCCCGGCCATCCCGTCCTGCTCGCCGGCCGCCCGCCCCGGCTGCCCGCGCTTGCGGTGCTGGAGGCCGTCCGGCAGGCGGCGCTGCTGACTTCCGGCCTCACGGCGCAGGCAGTGGCCGGGCTGCATGTGGAGCTGCAGGCCCCCGTGCCGCCGAGCGGGGCCCTGGCCGAAGTGATCGCGGAGCCAGGAGGATCGCGCGTTCTCGTCACGGTCGGCGGCGCAGTTGCCGCGTTGGGGACGGTGGCGCTGCTCGGGCCGTGAAACGGACGTCACAGACCACAGCCAGGACATAGGTACCGAAGCAAGCGCGCGGAGGAACGATCGTGGACACGGACGGACAGCGGGACGTACATCGGCTGCACTGCCTGGTCGCCGGGGCATCCGGCTACGTCGGCGGACGCCTGGTGCCAGAACTCTTGGAGGCCGGCCATCAGGTGCGGTGCCTGGCCCGTTCCCCCGCCAAGCTCCGCGACCATCCCTGGGCGAGGGATGCCGAAGTGGCCCCGGGCGATGTCACGGACGCCGCTTCGGTCGCGCAGGCCATGCGCGGGATCGACGTCGCCTACTACCTGGTGCACGCGCTGGGCTCCGGCTCCGGTTTCGAGGACACCGACCGCCGCGCGGCCCAGATCTTCGCCGAGCAGGCGCACACAGCCGGTGTGCGGCGCATCGTGTACCTGGGTGGTCTTACGCCGCGGAGCATCCCCGAATCCAAGCTGTCGCCTCACCTGCGCTCGCGCGCCGAGGTAGGACAGATCTTCCTGGACCACCCCGTTCCGGCCACCGTGCTGAGGGCCGCGGTCGTCATCGGTTCGGGATCGGCTTCCTTCGAGATGCTGCGTTACCTGACCGAGCGGCTACCGGTCATGGTCACCCCCAGCTGGGTGCACACGCGCACGCAGCCCATCGGGGTGCGCGACGTCCTGCGCTATCTCGTCGGATCGGCCACCATGCCCGACGAGGTCGACCGGGCCTTCGACGTCGGCGGCCCGGACGTTCTCACCTACCGGGAGATGATGCGCGCATACGCGAGCGTCGCCGGGCTGCCGCGGCGGCTGATCGTGCCGGTGCCGGTCCTCACACCCCGGCTCTCCAGCCACTGGGTCGGTCTGGTCACACCGGTACCCGCCTCCATCGCCCGGCCGCTCACGGAGTCGCTGCGCCACGAGGTCATCTGCCACGAGCACGACATCGCCCAGTACGTGCCCGACCTCGCGGGTCGGCCGATGCCGTTCGACCAGGCGCTCGCCCTGGCCCTGCGCAGGGTGCGCGAGGCACAGGTGGTCACCCGCTGGTCGTCCGCCTCCGTTCCCGGGGCGCCGAGCGATCCGCTGCCCACCGATCCCGACTGGGCCGGCGGCAGCCTCTACACGGACGAGCGGCGCCTGTCGGTCGATGTGTCCCCTCAGGCGCTGTGGAAGGTGATCGAGGGCATCGGCGGCGACAACGGCTGGTACTCCCTCCCGCTCGCCTGGGCGGTGCGGGGCTGGCTGGACCGGTTCGTGGGCGGCGTAGGCCTGCGCCGCGGACGACGCGACGCCGAACGCCTGCGGGTGGGCGACTCGCTGGACTTCTGGCGCGTGGAGGAAATCGAGCCCGGACGGCTGCTGCGGCTGAGGGCGGAGATGCGGCTGCCGGGGCTTGCCTGGCTGGAGATGTATGCCGAGACCGACGACGAGGGCCGCACCTGCTACCGGCAGCGCGCCCTGTTCCATCCACGCGGTCTGCTGGGTCACGCCTACTGGTGGTCCGTCGCCCCGTTCCACGCCAGCGTTTTCGGCGGCATGGCCCGCAACATCACCCAGGCCGCCGCCAAAGGCCTGAGCGCACACCAGAGCAAATCCGGCCCCCGTCGCGCTCGACGTCCCCGTCTCAGGCCAAGGGCGCGGCGCTAGCGCGCACACCCCCCATCCGAGGCCACTACAGGAGCCTTGAACGTGCACCCGCCTTGTCGTTGCATCCGCCGGCCGGGGCGGCCGGAAGTCATTGAAGAGGGGCAGCGCCGACGACCGCGCTCCAACCCGCCTCGGTCCCGTGCTGAACGACGCAGTGGCGCCAACAGCCGGGCGCACACGCCGTGTCCGCACTGCCGCCGCACCTCGGAGGACGAAACCTCGGGGGACGAAACCTCGGAGGACGAACGTGAACCATGTTGTGACGGCCGCCAAGCGGCCGGAATCGGCGGCGAATCTTCCCGAGCTCATGCAGCGAGTGGCTCATGGAGATGAAGACGCCTTCTCCTCCTTGTACGACATCGTGGCCGCTCCGGTCCTGCGAGCGGCCCACACCGTGCTGCGCGACCCTGCTCAGTCCCAGGAAGTCACCCAGGAAGTACTCGTGGAGCTCTGGCATACCGCCCCGCGCCATCGCACGGACCGCGGAACGGTCATGAACTGGGTCCTGACCCTGGCACACCGGCGTGCGGTGGACCGGGTCCGCTCCACGGCGGCCTGCAGCGCACGTGAGAAACGCACCGCGCAGCTGGCGCACACGCCCGCGTTCGACGCGGTCAGCGAAGAGGTCGAGACCCGGATGGAACACGAGCAGCTGCGCCGGTGCCTGCTCACCCTGACCGAGGCGCAGCGGCAGTGCCTGGTGCTGGCCTACTACCAGGGCATGACGTCCCGACAGATCGCCGAACGGCTCTCGCTGCCGCTGGGCACCGTCAAGACACGCCTGCGCGACGGACTCATCCGCCTGCGCGACACCCTGCAAGTGCCCGCGTAGACCGGATGCCCTGCGGCCTCCGCCGCAAAGGACCCTTCTCCGCGTGGCACGGGCTGCTTGCATCCCGTCCGCGCAGGCCAAACTCCGCGGTGCGCGTGCGCGTGGTCGGCGCGCCGAGCACAGCCTGCGTCCCGCGGCTGATGGCACCGGGCCACCAGGCGGCCGCACCCATCTCCCGCACCAGCGCCGGGACCAGGAAGGAGCGCACGACCAGGGTGTCGAGCAGGACACCGAAGGCAACGGTGAAGGCGAGGCTCCGTCTCGGCGCGACGGCGGCCTCTGGATGGCCGACTTTCCGTGCACGCCACAGCGGCCAGCCCCATGGGAGCCAACCCCCGAGCACGGATGCGCGGCGGTCCCCCTCCAACCGCGGACCAGTGGATGCGGTCGAAGTGCATCCGCTGAAACCGTCGGACCGGAATAGATCGTGCCATATCCAACCAAGCCGCTGTCAGCCGAGGCGTGCGTGACGTACGGCGATGGAACTTGAGCCGCCCGCCGGACGGCCCGCGGAAAGGAAGCCGGCATGAAACTGCAGGACGAACTGCCCGTCGATCACCATCTCGCAGTCGTCTACCGCTATGGCGCGGCGCTCTGCGGCCTCGTACTCATTACCTTCGGCTGCCTGGGCCTGGCCGACGCACTGACCCCCCTGAGCACCAACGGCGACGTGGCCGGCCTGTCCACCAATGTGGCGCTGAGCGTGATCTCCCTGACCGTGGGAACCGCGCTCATCCTGGGCGGGGTCATCGGCGGCACCTTCGCCTCCGCTCTGAACATGTCCGTGGGCACGCTCTTCCTGCTCAGCGGCTTCTACCACCTCTTCACCCTGGACCGACCGGCCAACTTCCTCGACTTCGGCATGACCAATGTGCTGTTCAGCTTCGCGGCGGGTCTGCTGATCCTCACCTTCGGCATGTACGGACGCGTCTCCAGCAAGCTGTCCCACGACAACCCCTTCTGGCGTCGACGTCACCCTGAACAGGCAGCCCATGAGGAGGGTGCCCGGCGATCAGCAGCAACAGCGCAACTGTCGAACCGAGAGCCGCCGGCCCTGGAGAACACGGCTCCAGGAGACTGATGGGCGCACCGGCAGGCTGTTCGGACGGTCGCGCGCTGTCCTGCCGCACAGGTACTGCTGCAGGACGGCACGGCCGTGCGGCCGGTCATCGCGCTGATGGCGCCTAGACGGCTGGAATGTGGCCGGCTAGGACGAACGGCGGCCGATGCAGGTGGCGGACTGTGACGCCGATACGCGGCCCCACGATGGCGGCTGGACCTGGGCCCGGCATAGACAACATCGCTGAATGACGGCGAATTGTCGTCGAAGACGCGCACGTTCCTGTGGCTGCGAAGGCCTTGACGGCCCATCAGCGAGGCCCACCAGCGAGGCCCGGCTGCGAAGGGACGGTCGCCCAACGGGTCCAGGTCAAGCCGATATCGCAGGGCCCTAATTCGCCGCCACAGCCAGATGGCCCCTGACGGGCCGACGGAGGTCTGACCGCCACCGGGACAGCGAACTCCGGTCACGGTATTTGGTCGTGGCGGGCAGTTTCTTCCCGCAGCACTTGGTCGAGATCGCCCAGTCGTTCCATTCCGCTCACCGCCCGCACGGTGCGTGGGTGGGCGGCAAGGCGACGCTGGTTGCGGTACACGAACGACCAGTAGCCGGCTGTGAAGGGGCAGGCGCGCTCGCCGGTGCGCTGGGTGGGGCGGTAGGCGCAGCCTTGGCAGAGATCGCTCATCCGGTTCAAGTAGGCGCCGCCCGAGGTGCAGGGCTTGGTGGTCCTCGCGGTGAGCAGGCGGCCGCGATCGTGCATCCAGCCCTCGTGACGCAGCTGGCGCATCGCGGAATCGCGACATCGATCACCGGATACCCGGTCCGCCCCTCCTTCCAGGCCTCGATGTCGTCTCGTGCCTCCTCCATGCCGCGCCAGGAGTCGTGTTGGGGGCGAGAGCCGCTGCCAGACGCGTCCGGGCGGGCAGCCAGGACCTGCTGATAGAAGTCATGCCAGGCCAGCTGTCGCACGAACGCGGCGGACCCCCGTCCCTCGACAGCGGACAGCGGACAGCATGCCGAAGTGCAGGTGCAGGGAGAGCCGCGAGGTGCCGCAGGGAGCGGTTCTGTCTATCCGGCACGGGGGCAGGCGGGCCGAGCCTCCGGGGCTTCGCTCTGCGGCTGCCGCTGCGAGGCGGTCGGGGCTTTTACATGCCCATGTTCGGATCGGCCGCAGCATGCGCCGCTTCGGCTTCCCGGGCCCCATTTCTACCTCTGCGCGGCTACCCTGGGGGAGTGACGCAACAAGCAGCAAGTGCCGTATCAGATGTGCGAGTTGAGACGGTAGAGCTCAATGGGAACGGTGCCCGGCAGATCGGCAGCAGGACGCGGCAGTCCGCGTCGTTGGCCGGCCGGTCGCAGGAGTTGCAGGACGCCATCCAGCAGGCCTCGACCATCGCGCAGGACGCCCTCGCCCAAGCGCCCGCACGTCACGGCTGGTCCGTCACCGGCATGGAAGTCACCTTCGGGATCACCCTGGCCGCCGAGGCAGGAGTGATCCTCTCGAAGGCGTCGGCGGAGGCCTCGTTCGAGGTGACGCTCACGGTGGAGCGGACCAAAGAAGGGCCATGACCGGCGCTCATTACTGGGTGCGGATCAGCGAGGACGGCAGATCTCTGGGCGCCGGTCTCCTCCTGACCCGCGTCTACGTCCTCACGGCCATGCACTGCCTGCGCGCGGTCCGCGTGCAATACGGCCGCCTCGACCTCGAACTGGCCGACGGACGCACACTGACCGGCCGCCTGTGCGACTCCGTGAAGGCTCAGGATCTCGCCCTCATCCACATCGAGGACGCGCACCAGTACGACCTGCCCCTGGCCGCCCCTGTCGACTGGCCGCGCCCGAACACGAGATGGCGGGGAACGTACTGCCCGCCGGATGAGCAGACCCAGCTCAGCGGCCACGTCTCGCACGCCCCGATCACCTACCGCAGCGTGGAGGGCGGGGAGTTCACCGGGATGCAGCTCAGCGTGGAGCAGTTGCTGGGCGACTATTCGGGATACTCGGGCAGCCCTGTGGACACCGAACCGGCCGTGATCGGCATCCTCATGGAGCAGGCCGCGGGCCGCGAGGACCCGTCCCGCGGCGCCGAAGTACTCGTCGGCGCATCCGTGCGGCATGCCATGGAACTGTTCCCGCACTTCAGCACCGAGTCCCTGCGAGGCGGTGGCCGGGAGACATGCGAGGCGGGCCCGGAACCCACCGTGCGAACCGGGTCGGAGGATGTCGCGGCCGTACTGCGATCGCTGCGGCAGTGGGAGGACGAGGGCCTCATCCTGCCGGACGAGGCCCGGGAACAGCGCCGTCACCTGCTGCGGGGGTTCGGTGAACGTGCCCTGGGAGGCGAGAGCGATGACTGACAGCGGCATGGAGGAGTGGCGGCGCAGGATCGATGCCGGCGAAAGGGCTGTCGCGGGTCTTCCGGGCGCAGGGCAGAGCCTGGCCGACCAGGCTGACCTTCTTGCCGAGGATCCGCAGTTGCTGATGACTCCGGCCGACGCACGGGCCATGTCCTATTTCCTCGCCTTGCTGCGTGAGCTGGGGCCGGCGGCCAGTCGGTCATATGCACTGGCCGTGGACGCGGCCCGGATGTGGGTGGAGAACGGAAGCGTGCCACCGGCCTACCAGTGCGCGGTGTACAGCCGGATCGGCACCGTCCTCGCCGAGAGCGGAAGCGGCGCAGTGGCCTTCATGGCTCTGCGTGCCGCAGTGAACGCCGCCGTCAGTCCGTCGGAGGAGGCATACGCCCTCGCCCGACTCGGCGAGCTGGAGATCCACTACCACCAGCCGTCTCATGCCAGGGTCCACGCTGAGCGGGCCGCGCGACTCGTACCCCAGGCAGAGGACTCAGTGACCTGGCTCGACGTCCGCATGCGATCGGCCTACACGCTGTTGCGCATCGAATACCAAAGCTCCCTCGTACGGGAGTTGGTAGATGTCTGCGGGCGACAGATCGACCGCTGGGGGAACGACCATCCCCGAGCCCTGGAGGCCCTCACGATCATGGCCGTGGCGCAGCGTGAGCACGCGCAGAAGCAGGGCGACCGGGCGGCCGCGGAGCGCTATACGGACGTGCTCGCCGTGACGGCACAACGCTCCGCGAGCCTCCTCGGTGCGCGCCACCCGCAGGCACGGGCTGCCCGGGCAGCCCTCACGGAGGACCACCGGGTGTCGCAGGGAGCACGGGTACGACAGGGCGAGCACGCCCGGGCCACGTCGCTCCCGCACCGGGGAGCGGACGACTTGCAACCCTGGCCGGACGACGAGGGCAGGGCAACCGAACCTCGGCGCAGCCCGGTGACCACCGTCGCCGGGGACGGTTCGGCACGGGCGGGGGACCTGCGGGAACTGGTCGCCCGAGCCCGGCTCGTCCTTTGGGCCTTCGACGGGCCTGTTTGCCGCTTGTTCGCGGGCCGCTCCGCGGACACCGCGATGGACAATCTCGTGCGGTGGCTGGAGACACGGGGCCTGGACAGCTTGCCGAGGCGAGAAGAATGGCAGGCGAGCGGTGATCCGCATGCCGTACTGCGAGCCGTCGCGGACCGGTGGCCGTCCAGCGACCTGGTGCTGGAGTTGGAGGCGCGGCTTACGCAGGAGGAGCTGCGGGCCGTATCCACGGCCCTGCCCACTGCATACGCGGATCCGTTGATCCGTACATGGACCGCACTGGGCGTCCAGCAGGCCATCGCCACGAACGTCTCCCCGCAGGGGGCCTACACGTACCTGGCGGGCCGGGGTCTGATCAGTTGCTTTGCGCCCCATATCTACGGCCGCACCCGGGACCTGGGACTACTCAAGCCGGACCCCTCCTCCGTCTACCGGGCACTGAACGCGATGGGCACCCCCGCTGCCTCCGTAGTGATGATCGGTGGCACCCCCACGAACTACAGGGCCGCACGGCAGGCCGGGATCCCGTTCCTCGGTTACGCGCAGAACGACCACAGAGCTAAGGACCTCAGGGACGCCGGCGTCGAGTTGATCGTCGAATCGCTGGAACAGGTGCTGTCCGTGCTCCGCCCGCGCCCACCCAGCTGAGCGTTTCGCGCTGTGGGGTGTGTTTGAACCCGGGGCAGGTTCCGCGCCAGTTGAGGGAGGCGCCGGTGAGGCGGTGGATGGAGCGCGTCCCTGACGAACTTTGCGACTTGGTGCTCGACACCCCGGAGGCGGAGGTTCCGCAGCGCTGGCGAGCCCTGAGCCGACGGGTGATCCGACCCTGGATGGCCGCGTTCAGAGAAGCCTCCGCGCCTGATGACATCCGGGAGACGTACCTCCCGCCCGAAACGCTCGCGCCCCATACCCGGATACAGGAGGGTATGAGGGATCTCCGTGTGGAGGACCCTCAGGCCCAGGTCCGCCTCGTACGCCGCATGCTGGCCGCCGAGTTGGACACGTCTTCCGCTGAGGACCCACGCATCATCGGCGCACTCAACGACGCGATCGCGCACGCTAGCGCGGAGTGCGCCACGGACGAACAGCTTGAGGGCTTCCGGGAGATAAGTCGGTTGCACTCGGCGCGTGAGTACCGTGCCGCCTTAGCGAAGGCGCAGGACCTGCTGAGCGCCTACCCGTACTCCAAGGACGCCCTGCATTCCGTGGCCCGACTGCACGAAATCCGAGGGAATCTCCGGCAGACCTTGGAGCACCTGGTCGACACTGTTGCCCTGGAACCGATGGATCCACAGGTCTGGCGATCGCTGGCAGATGTCCTGAACCGGATGGGGAGTGAGCGGGAGTCCGAGCTGGCGGCCATGTGCGCCAGCCCTGTCCGCGACTGACCGCACACGTTACGTGCCCCGACTCTACTGGAATAGGTTCGGAGAACGGCAGCCCGACTGGGAATCCCTGACCACCTACCTGAATGCACAAGAGACTCAATGCACCGACCGCTGCTCCGGGCAGGATGGTGTGCGGATTCGGTACGCGGTGCATGAGGAGGCTGACGGGGTGCCCGCGCTGCTGAAGGCAGCCGCTACTGACCTCGGGGCATCGACCTGCTCGCGCAGGTACTGCCCCAACGTCACCCGCGGCGACGAGTTCGCCGACGAGGCTGCCGAGCGGCTCTGGCAAGTTGAGTGGCTCGTCACCGAGTTGGAGGTGGACGCCTCGATCATCGCGAGTCTCTTGATCTGTTCGGCGATGGTCGCGAGTGACTGGGCGAAGGCGCTCAGCGTGCAGCGGGTTTAGGATTTAAGTAGGTGCACTCTCCGAGGAAGAACACCGGACATGCCGGTGGTCCCGCCACCGAAGGAGAATCATCATGAGCTTGCGCAAGCGGGCATCAAATGCGCCAGTGTGGTGGACCGTCATCGTATGCACCATTGCAGGGACTGCAGGTCACGCCATGCTTTGGATTTCCTATGCGAATGACTGGTCCAGGGCCGTACCCTGGCAGCCGGTAACGGGAATCTCGTTGCTAGTAATAGCAGTTGTCTCCTATGGCGGATTCTATGTAGCTTCGCGCCGAGCCAGAATTGCGATCGCTTCGAGCTTCCTGCTGACATTCCTCGCGGTACTCACATACGTTCTCACAATTAGGGCTCTGGCCGACGCCAGCCAGAGTTACGGAAACGAGACTTTCGACGACTTTCGATGGATCGTCCAGACCGTAATCTGGGCCTACTTCGGGAGCGAGGCGATAGTTTCCACCACGAAGGTGATAGCAGCCAAGAGGACTGCCACGAATCCGTCGGAAATTCAGCGATCCGACGCAGACTTGGTACTGCCCGAGCGCCCTACGTCGACAGGGACGGCTGGAACTACGGAGGAGTGACATGCTCGACAGGCGGAGGGTACCGGGGCGCGGCGGCCAGCGGTGCGCCCCGGCGGTTCGTCAAGCTGCGAGAACGGTGCGAGCGTCGGCGTCCCACGTGGGGATGACCAGGCCGAGTTCGAGGTAGCGGACGGCGCGCGCCGCGGCCTTCTTGCCGGGCCCGGAGAACGGGCACCGCTGTGGCGGCGCGGTGGGGCGGGGTTCTCTCCCTTGCGGTCGCGCATGTGGCTATAGAAGACCTCGATGTCGTTGGCGCACAGCAGGCAGTGCAGGGACCACCTCTGTTCGCTGGCGGGGTAGCCGTTGTGGACACCGGCGCACCGTCTTGCGGGTGCAGCCTTCGGGCTCGTCGACCGGCTGGGAGCGTGGGGTGTAGCCGAGTTCGAGCATCCGCAGCCACGCGGCGGGAAGGCTTTCCCGGTTGCGCGGGGTGTCTGGCAGGAAGATGGACAGGAACGGCGCGGTCATGGCGCTTAACTGGCTCTAACAAAGCCGTTGGACGTGGCGGTGGGTGATCAGTCAGACGGCCAGGCCGAGGAAGGCTTCGTGGATGTCGTCGCGTCGTTCCCAGCGGATCCGTAGGCGGCGGAAGCGGAAGGTTCCCAGGCCGGTGCCGTGTGGCTGGCTGCGCTCCGCGATGACGGGGCGGATTCCGCGCTGCCAGAGCAGGCGGCGGTATTTTGTCGTGGTCGTAACCGCGGTCTGCCAGGAGTGCATCGGGTTTCTGTCGTGGTCTGCCGACGACACCGGCGACGGCAGGGATCTTGTCGAGGAGGGGCAGGAGTTGGGTGACGTCGTTGCGGTTGCCGCCAGTCAGGGTCACTGCGAGCGGGATGCCCTGCCCGTCGACGATGAGGTGGTGCTTGCTGCCCGGCCGTGCGCGGTCGACCGGGCTGGGCCCGCTTTTGGGCCCCTGTGAGTGGCCCGGACGTGGGAGGAGTCGATCACCGCCCACGACCAGTCGAGCTGGTTCTTCGACCGCAGTTCCTTCAGCAACACCGCGTGCAGTCGGTCCCACACGCCGGCCTCGTTCCAGGCGGTCAGGCGCCGCCAGCAGGTCATAACCGACCCGAATCTCAACTCCTGGGGCAGGTACTCCCATTGGATACCGGTGTGCAGGACGAACAAGATCCCACACAGGGCTTGCCGGTCCGGCACCCGCGTCTGCCTTCCACCAGCTTCGGGCCTGGCGTGGGCAGCAACGGCCGATGAGCGACCACAGTTCGTCCGACACGATCCACGGCCGCGACTGACGGTTCCCCATAACCAGACCAACGAGCCGACAAGCCCACAGTCACATGATCAACCGCTTTGGTTAGAGCCAGTTAGGCCAATCGGGGGAGGTGGAGCGCCCTCCATCGATGTGGGCCCGCCAGCTGCGGAAGGATGCGTTCCATGCGAACCATGAAGCGCGTTTTCCTCGCGGCTGCGGCCGCGTCGCTGCTGGTGGCGAGCCACGGTGTAACTGCCGCGGCCTCCGCGCCTGTACAGTCCGCGTCCGTGCGGTCCACACCGGCAGCCGGGCCAGGCTGGCACCACGTGGCGGACTTTCCTGCGGCCGAGGAGAGCCGCTGTCATGAGCGCGGCCGGTGGTACTTGGAGAACGGCGTACGCGCCTACGAGTGCCGGGCCGCCGGAGTCTGGGAGTTGTGGGTTCTCACCGAGCCCTCCTGACCAGGGTCGGGGCCTGATGGTTGCCCTCACGGCGGTGCCTGCCCGGCAGCAAGCGCCGCCCCGCCCGAGCACACGAGCGAGCGCAGCACTTCCCTCACTGCTGGGAGCCGGCGCTGGATCGACGGGCCCTGTTCGCGGAGATGCTCGGCACGATTGACCGCCCGGCCATGCCGCGGGCGACTCGCCCAGCCTGCGATCGCTTGCTTGCCGACCGTGAACTGCGCGCTGCCATCGAGGAACACACTGGGCCGCCCATCCTCAGCAGCGCGCCCAGCCAGGCCGGATACAACTCTCCGAGCCGATCTGCCTGGCCCCCCAGAGCGGCGCCCCCCTTTCTCGGAAGCCTCTCCTCAATCACCCCGCGTGTGTGGCTTCGGGCCCGCGAAGGGTTACTGGCCGTTTCCGGTTGAGGTGACCAGGGCGATCAGGACGAGCAGGCAGCCGACCAGGGCGATGACGTCTCCTGCGTCCCAGCCCTGCTGGAGGGGCAGAGCGATGGCTGCAGCGGTGACGTAGGGCCATGAACGGCGGGGCTGATGAGGCGAGTTCGCGTGGACATGGTGGCCTCCTGAGATTGGCTGATGTGCTGGAGGACCACGGTCAACCAGGGGTGTCTTGTCCCTTCTAGTCGGACTCGGTCGCCGCAGGTGGGGGCTCGAAGATCGGGGGACCACCCGGCTTTGTTCCGGGACAAGCAGGACGGGGGAGTGCATGGGGCGGCCGCTGGGGCGAGCTGAGGGGCACACGGAGGAGGCCCATGAGTTCGCCCGCTGGCTGCGCAAGATCCCCAGGCGTGTCACCGTGTGACTATCCCTGGAGCAGGCCCGTGCGCTGGAGCCACGCCTTGATCGTGGGCCCGGCGTCGTTGGCTTTCTCGCCCTGGACAGCGAGGCCGGCGCCCATGGTGGCTCCGCGACAGACGGCTGCGTAGTCGCGTTCGGTGGTGCCCAAGCCGCTCATGGCGTAAGTGGTGACGGGGTGGACGGTCTTGTCGCGGAAGTCCAGCCCATCGGTGAGGGTGGTCATGATCATGGGCGCGCGGACGTTCCAGATCGGGCTGGCGAGCAGAATGGTTCCGTACCCCTCCAGGCGAGGCAGGCGGCCCTTGATGGCGGGACGGGCGTCGGTGTCCTGTTCGCGGACATTGCGCTTGACGGTCGCGTCGTAGTCGCCGGGGTAGGGGTCAGCGGGCTCGATCCGGTAGAGGTCGCAGCCGATCAGGTCGTGGATCTTTCGGGCCACGACTTCGGTGTTGCCGGTCTCGAGGTAGGTGCGGTCGCCGTAGTAATAGTTCTCACCGGGGCGGGAGAAGTAGGCGAGCAGGATCCGGCCGCGAGGCGTACTCGTGGGTTCGGATGTCGCGGAGGTCGAGGTTTGGCCGGAGTTCTGCCGGTCGGGGTCGCCTGCGCAGGCGGCGAGTGCGGGGGTGGTCATGGCGGCAGCTCCGGTCAGCAGCGCGGCCCGCAAGACTTCGCGCCGCGCCGGCAGGCGGTCGGTTCGGGTCACAGGTGGGTCCCAAAGACGAGGTTCGAGCGATCGACAGGGCGGCAGGCTGACGGCCTGCCGCCCGCTGCAGCCGTGGAACTTCGGATCAGGCGTCGAGGCGGCGCTTGGCGAGCCAGGTGACGATCTCGGGGTCGTGGTGGTCGAAGAACAGGGAGTTGCCGGTGTCGAGGGTGGCGATCTCGGCCATCTGCTCGTCGGTCAGGTTGAAGTCGAAGACGTCGAAGTTCTCCGCCATGCGCTCGGCCCGTACGGACTTGGGGATGGTGATGACGTCGCGCTGGGTGAGCCAGCGCAGGACGACCTGCGCGACGGACTTGCCGTGCTCCTTGCCGATGCCCGCGAGGAGAGGGTTGGTGAACAGGTCGTTCTTGCCCTCGGCGAAGCCGCCCCAGGACTGGTGCTGCACACCGTGCTCGCGCATCAGAGTGTGGAAGTCGGCGCGCTGGAAGAACGGGTGGGTCTCGATCTGGTTGACCTGCGGGGTGATGTCGTTGTTGACGATCAGGTCGATCAGCCGGTCGGGGTAGAAGTTGGCGACGCCGATCGCGCGGGCCAGGCCCTCGCGGTTGAGGGCCTCCATGGCACGCCACTGGCCGTAGACGTCGCCGAAGGGCTGGTGCATCAGGTACAGGTCGAGGTGATCCAGGCCCAGCTTTGTCAGCGAGGTCTCGAAGGCGCGGCGGGTGTTGTCCTGGGCCGGGGCGTCCTGGACCCACAGCTTGGTGGTGACGAAGAGGTCCTCGCGCGGGATGCCGCTGGAGGCGATGGCGCGGCCTACGGCCTCTTCGTTGCCGTAGGCCGCGGCGGTGTCCAGCAGCCGGTAGCCGGCGGCGAGCGCGTCGGAGACGGTGCGCTCGGTGTCCTCGGCGGGGATCTGGTAGACGCCGAAGCCGAGCAGCGGCATGACGACACCGTTGTTCAGGGTGACGGTCTTCATCAGGGGTGTCCTTTGCTGTGCGGAGGCCGGTGAGGGGGGGCCGGTCGTGGTCAGGGGCGGATGAGGGCCTTGAGGACCTGGCGGTCGGCCATGGCTCGGTAGGCGTCCGGGGTCCGGTCGAGGGAGAAGGTCCGGTCGAAGACGCGGCCGGGGGCGATGGTCCCGTCGAGGACGTCGGGCAGGAGCTGCTCGATGTAGGCGCGGGCGGGGCTGGCGCCACCGGTGAGGGTGATGTTGCGCATGAAGAGGGCCGGTCCGATCGGGCCCTGCTCGTACTGAGGCACGCCGAGGCGGCTGACGGTGCCGCCGTCGAGGACCGCTCCGAGCGCGGTGTCGAGGGTCTGGCGGGTGCCGACGGCCTCGATCACCTTGTTCACGCCGCCGCCGGTCACGTCCTTGATGCGGGCGATGCCCTCCTCGCCGCGCTCGGCGACCACGTCGGTGGCCCCGAAGTCGCGGCCGAGGTCGGTGCGCGCCTGGTGGCGTCCGGCGAGGACGATCCGCTCCGCCCCGAGCCGCTTGGCGGCGATCACGGCGCAGAGGCCGACCGCGCCGTCGCCGACGACGAGGACGGTGTCGCCGCGCGTGACGCCGGCGGTGAGGGCGCCGTGGTGGCCGGTGGTCATGACGTCGGACAGGGCCAGCAGGGACGGCAGCAGCGCGGAGTCCGCGCCCACCGGGAGCTTGACCAGGGTGCCGGCGGCCTGTGGGACGCGGACGGCTTCGCCCTGGCCGCCGTCCACGCCGTCGAAGCCGTACCGGCCGCCGTGGCGGCAGGAGATGTGCAGGCCCTTGGCGCAGTAGTCGCAGGTGTTGTCGCTGTAGGTGAACGGGGCGACGACCAGGTCGCCTGCCGTCAGCCCGGTCACCTCTGCGCCGGTGTCCTCGACGATGCCGAGGAACTCGTGCCCCATGGGGCGGCCGGTGTCGGAGGCGGGCATGGAGGCGTAGGGCCACAGGTCGCTGCCGCATACGCAGGAGGCGACGACGCGGACGACCGCGTCGGTGGGCTGGTCGATCTTCGGGTCGGGCCGGTCTTCGACGCGGACGTCTCCGGCTCCGTACATCATGGCTGCACGCATGACGGTAGTACTCCAAACGGGGGGTGCGGGGATGCGGAGCGCGGCGCCCCGGCGGGTGCGGGGGTCAGCGCTCCAGCATCCGGGCCTGGGCCTCGGTGTGGGTGGCGCCGGAGGCCGGCGGGAGGGCGGTCAGCGTCTGGATCTGCTGCGGGGTGAGGCTGACGGCGTCGGCGGCGGCGTTCTCCTCCAGCCGGGACACGCGCTTGGTGCCGGGGATCGGGGCGATGTCGTCGCCCTGGGCGAGCAGCCAGGCCAAGGCCACCTGTCCCGGCGTCGCGCCAATCTCGTCGGCCAGGGCCTTGACCTGATCGGCCAGGACCAGGTTGCGCTGGAAGTTCTCGCCGGTGAAGCGCGGGTTGCCGCGGCGGAAGTCGTTCTCGTCGAACTGGTCGGTGGAGCGCACCGTGCCGGTCAGCATCCCCCGTCCGAGCGGGGAGAATGGCACCAGGCCGATGTTCAGCTCCCGCAGCAGCGGCAGCACCCGCTCCTCGATCCCGCGCGTGAACAGCGAGTACTCCGACTGCACGGCGGTGACCGGCTGGACGGCGTGGGCGCGGCGGATCGTGTCCGGGCCGGCCTCCGAGAGCCCGAAGACGCGCACCTTGCCCTCGGCGATCAGTTCGCCGACGGCGCCCGCGGTCTCCTCGATCGGCGTGTTCGGGTCGACGCGGTGCTGGTAGTACAGGTCGATGTGATCGGTGCCGAGCCGTTTCAGCGAGCCCTCGACGGCCGTGCGGATGTTCGCCGGGCTGGAGTCCAGGTTCCACGGGCCGTCGCCGCCGTGCGAGACCAGACCGAACTTCGTCGCGAGGACCACCGTGTCCCGGCGGCCCTTCAGAGCCCGGCCGAGCAGGTTCTCGTTCGTGTAGGGGCCGTAGATCTCGGCGGTGTCGATCAGGGTGACGCCCAGCTCCAGCGCCCGGTGCACCGTCCGGATCGACTCCGCGTCGTCGGTGCCGGAGCCGGTGTAGCCGTGGGACATGCCCATAGCGCCCAGACCGATCTGGGAAACCTCCAGGTCACGGAGCTTGATGTACCGCATCTCGCCCTTCTTCCACATCGCAGATGTCCAGCCCCCTTTACCTTCGCCCGGCCGGGCAGGGCGCGCCTGCCCGGCCCAGGGGCCGGGGGCCGGGGTGTATTGCTCCTTCACCTTCGCCCGGATTGCGCGCGTGTGGCAGGGCGGGCTCTTCGGGGGTAATGACAGGGCCCCCCTCGGCGCTGCGCGGCAGGCGTAGGGCGGGTGAGACTGGGGGCATGGCATCGACGAGCGCACACAGCGAGGGCGCCGAGCTGGGCCGCTACCTGCGCGCCCGCCGCACCCAGACCAGTCCCGAACGCGTCGGCCTCACACCCGGCGCCGGCACCCGCCGCACCCCGGGACTACGACGCGAGGAGCTGGCTACCCTGGCCGGCATCAGCATCGACTACTACGTTCGCCTGGAACGCGGCAAGGAGACCCGCCCCAGCCCCGCCGTCCTCGACGCGCTCGCCCGCGCCCTGCACATGGACGACCAGGAGCACCAGCACCTGCGCGAGCTCGCCGCCCGCGCCGCCCGCTACGTCGCCGAACCGCCGCCCGCGCCCAGCCGCACCGTGCGACCCCACCTCAAGCTGTTGGTGGAGTCCCTGCGCCCGAACCCCGCGTACGTGATCAGTCGTAGCATGGACATGCTCGCGTGGAATCCCGGCGGGCTCGCCCTGTACGCGGGACTCGAGGACTGGCCCGCCAAGCACCGCAACCTCGCCCGCTACCTCTTCCTCCACCCCGCGGCCCGTGATCTCTTCCCCGACTGGGACCGCCAGATCACCGCCTGCGTCGCCCGCCTGCGTGCCACCGCTGGCACCGCACCCGATGCGCCGGATCTGACCAACCTCGTCGGCGAACTCCTGCTCAAGAGCCCGGACTTCGCGGGCCTGTGGGAGCGCTATGAGGTGACAGGACGCAAACCCGCCCACAAGACGTTCCAGCACCCACAGGTCGGTGCCCTCACCCTGACCTCGCAGTCCCTCCACATCGAGGGCACCCCGGGGCAACGCATCGGCGTCTACACCGCCGAACCCGGCAGCCCCGACCACGACGCCCTGCTGCTGCTCGACATGACCGCTCCCCGCCCCATGCACAGTCCGGCTCGCGGATCGACGCCACCGGGAACCTCCTCGTAGGACGGCCGCGCCCTGCCGCGCGCTCGCTTACGTGGCGGTCGAGGGTCGGGCATGGTCGGCGGCCCAGGACGCGAGGATGCGCAGGCTGTCGCGGGTGGGCGATCCGAATTCTGCAGTCCATACGGCGAGTTGCTGGTCGGGGTCGGTGCTGGCGGTGAGGGTGGCAACCTGGCGCGCGGGCCCACCACGTGCGGAAGTCCGTGTCCTGGACGCACAGTTCACCCACCAGTGCGGTCAGCCGTGGATCGTCAGGATATTTGGCTGCCTCCATGCGCAGTTGTGCGACCGCCGTGCGGGCGACGGTTTTCCAACCGGCATAGAGATTCCGCATGGCAGGGTCGGTGAAAGGAATGCGGACGTAGTTGCGGTGCTTTTCCGGCACGGCTGCGAAATCGGTGACCATAGCAGCGGCGAGCGGGTTCCAGGCTGGCCTGCTGCCAGGACCGCAACATGCTCGTACAGGTGTACTCGCCGATCGCCCACGGCACGCTCCTCGACAGTTGACACATCAAGACGATCGCCCCCCCCGGTTGCCGGATGGCATCGGGTGGGGCGGCCGTGCATGCGGCGGCGTGCTCCGAGGCGTCGCTGGCCCAGGTAGCACCCGTGGTGCTACGAGTTACTCCCCGGGGTGCCGCTCGGCCGACGCTGCCACGTGCCGCCCCCTTAGGCCCACGGCGAGGGTGGTGAGGGCGGCTACCGCGAAGGAGAGCAGGGAGGCGCTCATCCACGGCTGGACGGTGAAGCCCACGGCGTCCTGCAGCCAGGCCCAGAAGTCGGACCAGCCGGCGATGTTCGTCGGCGCGATCAGTTGGTAGGTGGCGAAGCCGAGCGCCCAGGGCAGCAGCATGACCCAGCGGGTGGGGGCCTGTTCGGAGACGTCCCAGGTGCGGTGGCCGCCGAGGACGAAGTAGTCCACGACGAGGACGGCGAACATCGGGATGAAGACCGCGCCGATCAGGTAGAGGAAGCTGGCGTAGCTGTCCATGTTCACCAGAAGGGCCAGGGCGGTGGCCAAGGTGCCGCTGATCAGGCACAGGATGCGGCGGTCGGCCCGGGGCAGCAGGTTCTGGACGGAGACGGCGGTGGAGTAGACGTTGGCGAAGGACTGATCGACCTCGCGCAGGACCAGGACACCGAAGCAGATCACGCCGACGCTGGTGGCGGTGAACGGGTCGAAGACCTTGTACGGGTCGGTGGTGTCGAACGCGATCATGGCGAGGGCGGCCACGCCGAGGACCGAGCCCGCGACGCCCGCGAGGGTCTGGCCGATGACCAGGCCGCCGAATGCCTCCTTCTCGCTGCGGGAGTGGCGCGCGTAGTCGGCGACCAACGGCAGCCAGGAGATCGACACGGCGATCACGCTGTCGGCGGCGAACCAGAAGTCCTTCCAGGAGCCGCCCTCCATCGGAATGCCGCGCCCGGCCAGGTCCCAGCCCAGGTAGCAGATGGCCAGGACGACGGCGATGGTGACGTAGCGGCGGATGATGCGCAGGGCGCCGAGCGGGCGCAGCGTGAGCGCTGTCGTCACCGCGCCCGCGAGCAGTACGTACAGCCAGCCGGGTCCCGGGTCGCCGAAGGCCTGGCGGGCCAGGATCTTCAGGCCGGTGGAGATGACCACCAGCTCGAAGACGGCCCAGCCGACCATCTGCAGCACGTTGAGGACGGTGGGCAGGTAGGACGCCTTCGCGCCGAACAGGCCGCGCAGCAGGACCATCGAGGGCGCGCCGGTGCGGGCTCCGGTGATGGCGGCGAGGCCCAGGGCGGCGGTGCCGATCAGGGTGCCGACGACGGACGCGGTGACGGCCGCGGCGAACGACAGGGTCGGAGCGCCGGTGCCCAGGGGGTCGAGGACGACCAGCATGCCGCTGAAGCCGAGCAGGCTGACGCCCAGGTTGGCCCAGAAGGTGCCTTGGTCCAGGCCGCTGAGGACCTTGGGTGTGGGCTGGTCGAGGGTGAGCGGCGCCTCGTTCGCCGGGGCCGGTCTGGGGGTGGCGGGTTCGGTGGTGGTCGTCACTTCGCGGGCTCCGAAACCTGGGCAGGAGCGGCGCCGACGGGCCAGGTCTCCATGCGCCAGGCGGCGTCCCAGAACATCCACTCCCAGGTGGACGCGGTGGTGAAGACCGTACGCATCCGTGCGCGGGTGGCCGGGTCGGCCTGGTCCGCAAGCCGGCTGACGATCTGTCGGGCGTGTTCGGTGGCGGCTTCGAACTCCTCGTCGGCGTACGTGCCGATCCAGTCGCCGTAGGGGTGGGTGGCGAGGTCGCCGGCCGACTCGAGGAGCGCCCGGCCCACCTCGGCGTAGATCCAGAAGCAGGGCAGGACCGCGGCGGCCAGCTCCGGGTAGCCCTGGGTGTGAGCAACCGAGAGCAGGTAGGAGGTGTACCCGGTGCAGGTGGGGGAGGGCGTCCAGGCGTCGACGTCGACGACGTTGCTCTCGTGCAGGGAGCTCTCGACGATCACGGCGTCGTGGGCGGACTTCGCGAAGAACGCGATGTCCTGCGGCAGGTCCGCCTTCGCGGCGGCGCTGGCCAGCGCGCGGGCGTAGCCGCGCAGGTAGTGGGCGTCCTGGGCCAGGTAGGAGACGAACTTCTCCCGGTCCAGGGTGCCGTCGCCGAGGGCGATGACGAACGGCAGCTTGTCGATGGCCGCACGTATCTCGGCGGTGGCCGTCCACAGCTCGTCGCAGAACGTTGTGGTCATGGGGCTCAGCTCCAGTACTGGTGGAAGTGGTGGACAGGTCCGTGGCCGCTGCCGATGTGCAGGGTGTCGGCCGCGCGCAGGGCCCCGGTCAGGTACGCCTTCGCGGCACTGACGGTGGTGTGCCAGTCGTCGTGTTGCGGGCGCAGGGCGGCGATCGCGGCGGAGAGGGTGCAGCCGGTGCCATGGGTGTTGCGCGTGTTGACGCGAGGTGCGGACAGCTCGGTGACGCCCGCGGCGCCCGTGGCGAGTGTGGCGTCGACGAGGATGTCCACGGACGCTGCGTCGTGTGTGTGGTGGCCGCCCTTGAGCAGGACACGCCTGGCGCCGGTTTTCAGGAGTGCGTGGGCCTGCTCTATGGCTTCTGCGCGATTCTTCGCCGCGGCGGTGCCCAGCAGGTCGCCGGCCTCGGGGAGGTTGGGGGTGATCAGGTCGGCGAGAGGCAGCAGACGGTCGCGCAGCACCGCCACCGCATCGGCCTCCAGGAGACGGTGGCCGCTGGTCGAGACCATGACGGGGTCCAGGACGACGTACCGGGGGCGGTGCCGCTCCAGGGCTTGTGCGACGGCTGCGGCGATGCCGGCGTCGGCCAGCATTCCGATCTTGACGGCGTCCACCGGGACGTCGGCGAACAGCGTGTCGAGCTGCTCGGTGACGAACGCCGGGGGAATGGCATGGATGCCGGTGACGCCCTGAGTGTTCTGGGCGGTCAGGGCGGTCAGAACGGCTGTTCCGTAGGCGCCGTTGGCGGAGAACGCCTTCAAGTCGGCTTGAATCCCGGCGCCGCCGGAGGGGTCGCTGGCGGCGATGGTCAGGGCGATGGGCGGGCTGGTCACGCGGGGATCTCCTGTCGCAGAGTACGCACGAGGGACTGGGCTGCCGCCTCGGGGTCGGGCTGCCCGCAGACCGCACTGACGACAGCGATCCCGGCCACGCCGCTTCTCATGACCGCGGCGGCCTCGGACACGCCGATCCCGCCGATGGCCACGCAGGGCAGCGGGCTCTCCCGGACGATCTGAGCCAGGCCGCCCAGACCCAGCGGGGCGTCCGCGTCCGGCTTGGTGGACTGCGGGAACACCGGCCCGACACCGAGGTGGTCGACGGAGTCCGGCACGTGCGCCAGCTGCTCAAGACGACTGACGGACAGGCCGATGTACTTATCGGGACCGAGCTGGCGCCGGGCGCTCTCGGGGGAGACGTCCCGCTGCCCGAGGTGGACGCCGTCCGCGTCCAACCAGACCGCCACGTCCAGGCGATCGTTGACGATCAAGGGGACGCCCGTGCCCGCGAGTTCGGCCTGGATCGCACGGCCGAGCGAGAACAGCGTGCGGGCGTCCGCGTCCGGATCGCGCAACTGCACGGCGGTGACGCCGCCCTTGACGGCCGCCGCAACGGTAGCGGCGACACCGCGGTGCCCGCAGAGTCTGGTGTCGGTCACGAGATACAGGGACGGATCAAGAGGAGGTCGCATGGGTTGCTCCTTGGGGTCTCCCGGCCGGGGAAAGGCGTGGGAAACGCATCGGGAGGTACGGGGGACGGCAGGCCCTGACATGCAGGGACCTTGAGTTGTGCACCGGGGCGAGTTGGGGGACAGGGCAGCCGGACTCGGTGTCGGGGCCGCCGCCCCGGGGTGGGCGGGCACTGTGCGGCGGGTGGCGTCCAGGCCACTGCTCACGCAGGCCCCGCAGTACGCGCAGTACGCGCAGTACGCGCATGCTCAACGCAGGTGGAGAGCCTCGGTGAGCCGCTCAGGGCTGAGCTCGTACAGCGCGTCGATCAGGGCGACGGCGAACGTGCCGGGCCCCGCAGAGCGGGTGGCGGCGTCCTCCGCGGCCACCGTGAGCAGGCCGGTCGCGGCAGTGGCGGCCAGCAGCGCGTCGCCGGTGACGGCTGTGCAGGCGGCCACCAGGGCGCCGAGTGAGCAGCCCGTTCCCGTCACCAGAGTCAGCAGCGGGTGCCCGTTGGCCAGGCGCACCACGCGCGTCCCGTCCGTGAGAACGTCCTCCGGTCCGCTCACCGCGACCGCACAGCCGTAGCGCCGGGCCAGCGCGCCCGCCGCGGCCAGCGCCGCCTCGGGGGCGTCCGTGCTGTCCACGCCGCGTCCGCCCGTGCCGCCGTCCAGTGCCAGGATCTCGGAAGCATTGCCGCGAACGACCGCTGGGGGTGCGCTCTCCAGCAGTTCGCGGGCGAGTTCGGTGCGCCAGGGCAGCGGGCCGACCGCTACGGGGTCGAGCACCCACGGCCGCCCGGCCCCGGCCGCTTCGGTGACCGCGACGCGCATCGCCGCCGCCGTCACGGACGTCACCGTTCCCAGGTTGACCAGGACACCGCCGGCCACCCGGGCCAGCGCTCCGGCCTCCTCCGCGCTGTGCACCATCGCGGGGGCAGCCCCCGCCGCGAGCAGCACGTTCGCGGTGAACTGCGACACCACGACGTTGGTCAGGCAGTGCACAAGGGGTGCGGAGGTCCGCAGCGACGCGATCACATCCGCCACGGCATCACGGGAGACGGCAGTGCCGTGCTGGGCAGGTACGGAGGCAGTATCCATCGTCAACACTCTTCCTACGCCGGCATTACCCGGTCCAGGTTCATGCGGTCGGCGGAAAGGGGAGCAAGTCCCGTCCGCCCTCTCAGCCCGGCTACTCCCGAGCTCCCGCGGTGGTCGCTAGGCAATGTACCTCCTTCGGGGAAGGGGGTTCGCACTCGGGTACCTCACAAAACGGCATGGATCTGCACGGATCTGTTGGCGGAACTGACTGGGGATCCTCTGGCCACCAGGGCCCGACTTGTCCGTATTGGCTGATGCCGCAAGCGGTGTGCAGGAGGGCCACGTCCAGGTACTGGACCTCTTCCGACACCGCATCGCCACCTGGACCGGTACGTGCCTACCCGCCGGTCCTACCTGCCGGGCCGACGGCGGCCACGTCGAGCCCGACCGCTGTGACCAGCAACTGCTGACGGCCGATCTCGCCCGGCCCCGCTGCAATGCGACCGCCACGGCCTTCACCGATGAGCACGGCCCCTGGGGATGCGTCAGCGATCGCACGGTACGCAGCCTGCGAGCCATCGGCCCGAGGCCTTCAGAGGATGCGGGCACCTGCGTGGAGGCATTCTGGCCCACCGGCGGTCATCTGCCGCGAGCAGCAACGGATGACGCAGCTGTGCGAGACCTGCTGGAGATCCGGCGCGCTCCGAAAGGCCGGCAACGACAGTGAGGCTCTAGGTTCTGTCTCTCCGATCACGATCGGAGAGACAGAATTGCCGACGGCGTGAAGTCTGCTCAGTTCTTACGTGCAGTTATCAGAGCGAAGGAGAGGAATTCTCCGCCGTCTGTGGTGAGCATGTCGATGACGGGCTGGTTCGCGCTCCGGCCGTCGGGCGTGTGCTCGGCTGCTGCCCGGGCCCACAACAGCCAGTCCCGCCAGGCGTCTTGCGGCAACCACGCGGAAGTGACCTCCACGAGCTCGGTGATCGCCCACTGAAAGCGCCACCACTCCGCCGTGTGCCAGGCAATCGCCTCCCAGCCGACCACCTTCTTGATGTGAGGTGGGATGGCTCCGAGCTCACGGACCTCCCGTGTCATGGCGGGAGTCGCCATCGCCAGATGTCCGCCAGGGCGGAGGAATCGCGTCAGGTAGGGCAGGTAGCTGTCCGCCGTTCCGAAGTACGCCACCCTGCGCGAAGAACGCCGCGCCGAGATACCGGTCGGCCGCGCTCACCGCGGCGGCGAACCGCGCCACGGCGGCCGACGGCCACAGCGCGAACACCTCCTCCACCGCGCTCGGCCCCGGACGGGCCGAGCGCGGCGCGCACCCGGTCGAGGAACGCGGGCGCGGTCAGGCAGGAGGGTTCGAGCAGCTTCTCTCCCCATACGCCGGGCGGAACGGCCAGCACGGTCAGGTCCTCGCACCGCACGCCGGTGTGAGCCAGGGCACAGTCGGCGAACTCCGCATCCGGCTCGCAGCACAGGACGAGAAGGTCGCCGGGGCGGGCGAACCAGAACAGGCGAGCTGGGTCCAGGCGCGCATGTCACCGCGCGCCCGTATAGAGGGGGCGATGTGGTTGCCGATCAGGATGCGCACGGCGGACTCCAAGAGACGGGCGAAAGGGTCGACGGCGGAAGGAGGACAGCGGGCAGCGAGTCGAAGGCCCGCATGGTCGCGGTACGCCGCCGCACTCCGTCGCCCGCGGCCTCCAGACGGGCGGAGTGCCCGGCCAGGGCCGCGACCAGGGCGCGCAGGCCCGCCTGGGCGACCGTCGTCCCGATGCAGGAGTGCGGCCCCCGCCCGTAGCCGAGGTGACGGTTCGGGGAGCGGTCGAGCACCAGGTCGTCCGGCCACTCGAAGGCGGCCGGGTCGCGGTTGGCCGCCGCGAACAAGGCGACGACCCTCTGCCCCGCCTCGATGTCGATGCCGCCGATCCGGCAGCCCCGCACGGCGATGCGCGTGGTGCCCTGCACAGGCCCGTCGAATTGACGTTCCTACAACACCCTGAAGTCGTATCGGCGGGTGGCCAGCCGGTGGTGAGCAGCACCGATGCTCTGGAATGACGTCCAGCACCCACCAGACCCTGGCTGCGGTCTCTGACGACGAGGAACGCTGGGCAGCGATCAAGAATCCGAGGGTCTGGCTCGTAAGACCCGGTCCGCAGGCGTCCGAGCGGTGGGCCGGGGTAGACGACTGACCGGTCCGCCCATCGGCGCGGCCGAAACCCGGGAGAGGACACGATCAGCGTGAGCGACACCGAGCACCGGAAGCAGACCCCCGACGGAGCGGCCGAACTCCTGGTGCGCTGCCTGGAGAACGAGGGCGTCGAGGTGGTGTTCGGCGTGCCCGGCGAGGAGAACATCCGTTTCACCAACGCCCTCGCCCGCTCGGAGAAGATCCGCTACGTCCTCACCCGGCACGAGCAGGCCGCGTCCTTCATGGCGGAGATGCACGGCCGGCTCACCGGCTCGGCGGGTGTGATGTCCGCGACGCTGGGGCCCGGGGCGATCAACCTGATGCTGGGCGTCGCCGACGCCATGACGAACAGCACGCCCGTCGTCGCGATCACCGCGCAGGTTGGCAAGGAGCGCAACTACAAGGAGTCCCACCAGTTCGTGGACCTGGTGAGCATGTTCGCCCCGGTCACGAAGTGGTCGGCGGACGTCCCGGCCACCCAGGCCATCCCAGAGATGGTGCGGCGCGCGTTCAAGACCGCGGAGTCCGAGCGGCCCGGCGCCGTCTACCTCGCCGTGCCCGAGGATGTCGACGAGGCGACGGACGGCTCGGACCTGCGCCCGCTGCGCAGGGACGTCGTGCAGCCCGAGGCGCCGTCCCCGAAGCAGATCAAGCGGGCGGTGGAGCTGCTGCGGGAGGCCCGCCGGCCGGTGATCCTCGCCGGACACGGCGCGGCGCGCGGCGGCGCCGAGGAGTCGCTGACGGCGTTCGCTACCGCACTCGACGTGTCGACGGCGACCACCTTCCACGGCAAGGGCGTCCTGCCCGACGACCACCCGTGCGCGACCGGCACGTTCGGCTTCATGCGGCGCGACTACACCAACTTCGGGTTCGAGGAGGCCGACGTCGTCATCGCCGTCGGCTACGAGCTGCAGGAGTTCGACCCGTCCCGGATAAACCCGGATGGTGACAAGAAGATCGTCCACATCCACCGCTTCCCGGCGGAGGTGGACGACAGCTACTCGGTCGACGTCGGCATCATCGGCGACATCGCCGCCTCCCTCGACGCCCTCGCCACCGCACTCGACGGCCTGCGGTGGACCATCGACGACGAGGACACCACGGCCACCCGCGCGCTGCTGGCCAAGGAACTCGAGCAGGGTGCCGCGGACGAGCGCTACCCGCTCGCCCCGCAGCGCGTCATCGCCGACACCCGCGCCGCGCTCGGTCGCGAGGACATCGTGCTGGTCGACACCGGCGCGCTGAAGATGTGGATGGCCCGGCTCTACCCGACGTACGCGCCGAACACCTGCCTCATCTCCAACGGCTTGTCCACCATGGGCTTCTCGCTGCCCGGCGCGCTCGCGGTCCAGCTCGCCAGGCCGCAGACGAAGGTGCTGGCGGCGGTCGGCGACGGCTCGTTCCTCATGCACTCCCAGGAGATCGAGACGGCGGTCCGCGAGAACATCCCGCTGACCGTGCTGATCTGGGAGGACAACGGCTACGGGCTCATCAAGTGGAAGATGGACCTGGAGGTCGGGGAGAACTCCAACACCGACTTCGGTAACCCGGACATCGTCCAGTACGCCCGCAGCTTCGGCGCGAAGGGCTACCACATCGAGTCCGCCGGGGACCTGCTGCCGACGCTCCGTGAGGCACTGGCGGACCCGGGCGTGTCGATCATCAACTGCCCGGTGGATTACGCCGAGAACATGAACCTCATCGAGCACCTCGGGCACCTCGACTCGGCGCTATGACCCGCCCGCGCGGCGCGGCCCGACTCCCGTACGGGCCGCGCCGCCCGGGCCGCTGTCACGCCTCGCGCGCAGCGTCCCGCCCCGAGGACCGCCCCGGACAGGACTGCGCAAACTCGTGACGTCGCGTGCTGATCAGGCCGCAGTCATATCTCCGCATACCCGACGAGGGGGCAAGGACGTGCTCAGGCAAGGAGCAGCTCGGTGATCTCATCGGCGAGCTTGGGGCCGAGCGAGCCCCAGCCGTCCTTGTAGCCGTAGACGCTCGCCAGGGTGCGGGCGTCGTAGTCGCCGTTGAGGATGTCGATGTCGGTGGGGGCGATGAGCGAGGGATGGGCGACGCCGACGGCGCCCGAGACCCTCAGCAACTCACTGCGCAGGGTGCGCAGGTAGCCCGCGGCCCGGATGGCCTTCGAGGGTGCGTCGATGCCGCGCGTCAGCCACGGGTTCTGGGTGGCGATGCCGGTGGGGCATGCGTCGGTGTGGCACTTCTGCGCCTGGATGCAGCCGATGGACAGCATCGCCTCACGGCCCACGTTGACCATGTCGACGCCGAGGGCGAACGCGACGACGGCGTTCTCGGGCAGGCCGAGCTTGCCGGAGCCGATGAAGGTGATGTCGTCGGTCAGCCCGCGCTCGGCGAACACGCTGTAGACGCGGGAGAAGCCCATGCGGAACGGCAGGGACACCGAGTCGGCGAAGATCAGGGGAGCAGCCCCGGTGCCGCCCTCGCCTCCGTCGACGGTCACGAAGTCGACCCCTCGATCACCTCGCTCCATCAGGGTGGCGAGTTCCTCCCAGAAGCCCATTTCCCCGATGGCACTCTTGATCCCGACGGGCAATCCGGTCTCCGTGGCGAGCAGTTCCACGAAGTCGAGCATCGAGTCCACGTCGTGGAACGCGGTGTGCCGCGACGGCGACGCGCAGTCCTTGCCCGCGGGGATGTCGCGGATCCCGGCGATCTCGTCGGTCACCTTCGCACCCGGCAGCATGCCGCCGAGCCCCGGCTTCGCACCCTGCGAGAGCTTGATCTCGATCGCCTTCACGGGCCCGCTCGCGACCACGGACTTGAGCTTGTCCAGGTTGAACGTGCCGTCCTCGTTGCGGCAGCCGAAGTACGACGTACCGATCTGGAGGACGAGGTCCCCGCCGTTGAGGTGGTAAGGCGACAGGCCGCCCTCGCCGGTGTTGTGCATCGTCCCGGCCAGCGCCGCGCCCTTGTTGAGTGCCGTGACGGCCGCGCCGGACAGCGAGCCGAAGCTCATCGCCGAGATGTTGACGACACTCGCCGGACGGAACGCCTTCTCGCGGCCTCGTGGTCCGCCGAGCACCTTTGCCGAGGGCAACGGCGCCTGCGCGTCGCGCAGATCGGGCAGCCGACCGGCGAACGTGCGCTGCTTCACGTACGCGTGCCCCTGCTCATGCTCGACGTTGTTGTCGGTGCCGAACCCGAAGTAGTTGTTCTCCTCCTTCGCCGACGCGTAGATCCAGCTGCGCTGGTCACGGCTGAAGGGCCGTTCCTCGTCGTTGGACGTCACGACGTACTGCCGCAGCTCGGGGCCGATCTTCTCCAGCAAGTACCTGGCGTGCCCCAGCACGGGGAAGTTCCTCAGCAGTGCGTGCTTCTTCTGCACGAGGTCGCGGGCGGCCACCAGCGCCAACGCCGTGGCGGCTGACGCACCTATGTTCCGAGCACGCATGAAAGACGTTCCTCTCCTCGACTGGCCGAACCTCACCACGACCGGCTACCCCACGCCAGCGAAATGCCACGGGAGGGCGGCGAAGGCTCTCCTCTTGCGCGCGGTCGGGGAAGCGGGCGCAGGGGCCGAGGCCGGAGACCTTCTTGAGTGTGGCGTCCCAGCTGACCGTCAGTTGGTAGTCGTCCTTACCAGCGATCACGGAGAAGCTCCGCTTGTCGATGGATTCGCTCAAGTCGACTTCCCAACGGTGTCGGGAGGGGGCCCTGATCCAGATCGAGCTGAAGTCCCCCACGCAGAGGGCGGGCCGGACACCACCCGTCGTACAGATGGTGCCCCTGAGTCGGAGCGCCTCGTTGTACCGTTAGTCCGGTCGGAAGGGGTCCCCGTGGTAGCCGGCTATGAGGACCGGGACTTTGGCTCCGACGTCGAAGCGGGCTGTGGTGCAGCCATGCCAATAATCGGGGGCGCCGAAGGGGCGGTATGACCCTTCGACTACATCGACGGTGTGGGGGTTCCACATCAACGCGGTCCACCATGGACGGTGCCAGTTTGCCGCCATGGCCGTGCCGTGCGGATGGCCGGCGCTGACGCGCACGGAAGCACTCAGGCCGCATTCTTCGGACAGGTCTTGGATCAGCGAGGCGGCTTCGCTCTCCCAGCGGTCGCGGCCGGTTCCGCTTTCGTCGAGGATGAACTCCTGCAGGGCGAGGATGTCAGGAGCTATCTCCTGAATGGCGGTGACTCGCGCTGCCCAAGGGCGAAGCTCTCCTTGAACGAGCCGTCACTGCGCCCCGGCTCGCGGGCCGCACCTCAACGCGCATGCTCCGAATGGTGCCCCGACGGTCGCGCGCCGGGGCACACAGCAGCAATCGGTGAGATCACTCGCAGGACATGGTCACGCTTGCCCGGAAGATGTGGCCGAAATTCGGGTCGTCGAAGACCTCGAAGATCTGGGGCTCACCATCGAGTTCACAGTGGAACCTGCCGTCCGCGCTCGCCGAGACTTCGGCGTCGTCGATCGCGCCCTGGACCGCGGCCTCGGCTGTCAGCCCGCGGCCGGCGCCGCAGTACAGTGCTGCCGAGCCGGCGGTGGCGGGCGTAGCGACAGCCAGCAGGGCGGCGGCTGTTCCGGCTACGAGAAGCCCACCCCGGGTCGTCCATCTGGTTGGTCGCAGCATCGTCGATCCCTGCCCTTCAGCTGTCGGCCCCATCGTCTGACGGGGATGCGGTCGCGCACTCAATCAGTGATACGGACGCCGCATGCCACATGTTCACCGCCTGGCCGCAGATGGTGAGTGCGAAAGGAATGTCAAGGCTCTGTCGCGCACGTGGCAGCCTGCCCCCTGGAGGCTCAGAACCAGGGGCAGCGCGGCGGCTCCTGCCAGGACCGACAGCAGCAGGTACCGCGCGCCCCTACATGCCTCGGCCCCCAGCCCGTACCAGTCCATGGTGCCCTTGCCAGGGCCGGTTGAGGCATCGTCGTCGCGTCAATTTATACGTCGTCTCAGTTCGCGAGTCTGCGGGCATATGGCCGCGTTGAGGGGTCCACCAGC
Organism: Streptomyces sp. NPDC054047; assembly: GCF_055585065.1. NCBI lineage: Bacteria > Bacillati > Actinomycetota > Actinomycetes > Kitasatosporales > Streptomycetaceae > Streptomyces > Streptomyces sp. NPDC054047. The sequence continues at coordinate 372,873 of NZ_JBVJKV010000004.1, forward strand.
ATTTAGGAATCTTGACGAACGGATCGCTTCTCCGAGCCTCGATACCGACCCGCAGGGATCCCGGTGAGCGAAGTGCGGCCGGTGTGGGGCCGTGGACGGCGGAACGCGGATGTGATCTTCGCCCAGTTGGTTCCGGTGATCTTGCCTGGCAGGGCCTCGAGTCGTGGGTGGTAGCCCTCGCGGCCCGGCAGCGCTGGGCCGTTTTTCGGACAAGGGCCCGGGAATCGCGTTCAGTTGCCGAAACATCACGGCACAGTGACGCAGAGATCGCCCACGGGATGCTGCGGGGGAGGGGTACGGGTGAAATTGTGCTTCAGGGTGCTCGGGGAGATCGAGGCGCACGTGGACGACAGCCCGGTGGACCTCGGGCATCTGCGGCAGCGATCCGTGCTGGCCGCGCTGCTGGTGGATGCCAACCGGAGCGTCCCGGTGGACCGGCTGGCCGACCGGGTCTGGGGTGACCGGCCGCCCCAGCGGTGGCGTCCGACGCTGTACAGCTACCTCTCCCGGCTGCGGCACGCCGTGGAGCCTGCCGGCGACGGAGCCGTACGGATCAGCCGCGGACCCGGTGGCTACCGGCTCGGGGTCGATGTCTCGGCGGTGGACCTGCACCGGTTCCGCGACCTGGTCGCCCGGGCACGCGCCAGCGAGCGGGACGAGCAGGCCGCAGACCTCTTCGAGCAGGCACTGCACCTGTGGCACGGGCCCGGGTTCGGCACCCTGGACACGCCGTGGTTCTGCGCGCAGCGCGAGGCCCTCGAACACGAGCGGTTCACCATGAGGCTGGATCGCAATGACATCGCCCTCAGGCGCGGGCGCCACGCCGATGTCCTCGCCGATCTGACCGAGCAGGCGGCGGCGCACTCGGTGGACGAGCGGCTGGCAGGGCAGTTGATGCTCGCCCTGCACCGTTGCGGCCGCTCGGCGGAGGCACTCGCGCACTTCGACCGCACGCGCCGCACGCTCTCTGAGGAACTGGGTATCGATCCGGGTCCTCAACTGCGCGGGCTGCACCGGCGGATTCTTGCTGCCGACGCGTCCCTCACCGTCCAGACGCCTGCGCCCGCCGCTCCCGCGCGCCCCGTGCCGTGCCAGATGCCGGCCCCGCCTGCCTTGTTCGCGGGGCGGGAGGAGGAACTGGAACAGCTCACCAAGGGGTTCTGGGACGCGCCGGAGGGCACCGTGGCGATCCCGGTGATCTGCGGGCCAGGCGGTGTTGGCAAGAGCTGGCTGGCTGCCCAGTGGGCCAGTCAGAACGCGCAGCGCTTCCCCGACGGGCAGCTGTACGTGGATCTGCACGGCTTCGACCCCCGTACGCCACCGTTGCCTGCCCACGTGGCGCTGAGCGGATTCCTGGACGCACTGGGCATCACCCGTGATCGCCTCCCCACAGACATCGACGCCCAGTCCGCCCTGTACCGGAGTCTGCTGGCCAACCGGCGGATGCTGATCGTTCTGGACGACGCCCGTGACGCCGACCAGGTCCGCCCGCTGCTGCCCGGCGGCCCGTCCTGCGCCGTACTCATCACCAGCCGCAACCGGCTGACCCCTCTGATGACCACGCACGGTGCCAGCCTGCTGCCGCTGGACGTGCTGAGCCCAAAGGAAGCCTCGGAGCTGCTGGAACGCCGCCTGGGCGCCGATCGCACCAGTACCGAACCGGAAGCTCTCGCGGCCCTGGTGGAGCACTGCGCCGGGCTGCCGCTGGCGCTGGCCATCGTGGCCGCCCGCGCCGCCATGCACCGCGATTTCCGGCTCGCCGTCCTTGCCGAGGAACTCGCCCGAACCACTGACCGCCTCACCGCGCTCGACCTCGGTGACCTGACGGTGAACGTGCGCGCCGTCTTCGCCTCTTCGTACGCGGCTCTGACTCCGGCCGCCGGTCGGCTATTCGCCTTCCTGGGGCTGGTGCGAAGTGCGGACATCACCGCCACCGCCACCGCAAGCCTGGCCGGACTTGCCCGGGCCGAGGCCCAGGCGTTGCTGGCGGAGCTGGAGAGCGCGCACCTGGTGCGCCAGCACCGTCCCGGGCGGTACCGGATGCACGACCTGGTCCGCCTGTACGCCGTCGAGCTCGCCGCCGGTCTGGTCGAACAGGAGACCGCACCGGGCCAAAACCGGCTTCTGGACCACTACCTGCACACGGCGTTCGCCGCCAACCGGGTGCTGGACGGCCCGTACACCCCCTTCCAGCCCGAGCCAACTCCTGCGGCCCCCGGCAGCAACCCCGTCTCGCCAGAGGACACCGCGGCTGCGCTCCAGTGGTTTGACGACGAACACGAGTGTCTGCTCAACGCCCAGGCGCAAGCGGCGGCCCTCGGCCGGCACCGCTTCGTAGGGCAGCTGGCCTGGACGCTCATCTCCTATCAGCTGGGCCGGCATCGGCTGGAGGAGTACGTGACTGTGTGGCAGACCGCCCTCACCGCGGCCGAGCACGACAAGGACAACCCGGCGGCCCGGACTCTGGCGCACTGGCGCCTGGGCTTCGCCAGCGCCCGCGCCGGTGACCACGCACAGGCGCTCGACCACCTGCATCGAGCCCTCGATCTGGCCGAGTGCTCGAACGACCTGGCGGGCCAGGCACACATCTACCGCACTTTGGCGCGGGCTTGGGAGGAGCAGGGCGACAACACACGCGCCCTGGACCACGCGAAGCATGCGCTGCGGCTGTACCAGGAAGTGAGCCACCCGTTCTGGGAGGCGAATCAGCTCAACGCGGTCGGCTGGATGCATGCCAGGCTCGGGATGTACGCCCCCGCCCGGACGTACTGCGAGCAGGCGCTCACCCTCTTCCGTGCACAGAGCCTGCCGGAGCACGGGGCGTCGGCCCTGGACAGTCTGGGCTACATAGCCCATCACACCGGCCGCTACGGCGATGCCTTGGAGTACTACGAGCAGGCTCTTGCTTTCTTCCGCGAGGTTGGCGATTTCGCCAACGAGGCCGACACCTTGGCCAACGCCGGTGAGACTCACCTGGCCCTGCACCAGCACGAGGAGGCCCGCGGGGCCTGGCAGCGGGCCGTGGAGCTATACCGAACCCAGAACCGCACCGCCGAGGCCGATGCCGTGTGCGGCCGCTTGACCGCACTGGAGATGCTTTAGGCGGATGTGTGCCGCCGCCCCTGTGTTTCGGAGGTGTCGGGGCCACCTCCACCCCGCGTCGCTGGGTTCTGACGCAGCTCCTGCGGACTTGCAATGCTCTCGCAGCGCCGCGCGTCGAGCGGGCGTCAGCAGTAGACGCGCAGGCTCCAGACGAGACTCCAGTTGATCTCGCTGGGACCGGAGTCGGCGGGCGCGACGTGGTTCACGGAGCCGTAGTAGTCGAACATCTTGACCATGCCGCCTCCGGGGAGGCGGTTGTCCCAATACCCGACGCCGCTCCAAGGCATCGATGCGGACTCGCCGCAGCGCAGGACCAGTTGGTCGCCGCTGCCGTTGGTGGCGCAGAACGCGTCGGGCACGGTGCACGGAGTCGCGGCTGCACGGCTGATTGAGAAGCTGTCGGTGGCGCCGGCGCCGGTGGTCGTGCCGGCCAGCGAGGCGGCCGACAGGGCGAGGACGATGAGGGCGGTGTGTGCCTTGCGCATGCGGGCCTGCTTTCGTGTGGGTCCGGTTGGCGGTGGCAGCGGGCTGGAACGGGTGTGGCAGAACCTGGGGCGAATCCTGATTGTGCTGGCGGTCGGCGGTGCAACGGTCGGGCGCGCTGGGCCGTGTGGCAGCGCTCAGCCTGGAGTTCCTCTACTCGCTGCCGAGCAGCGGCTTCCCGCCCCTTCGGTCTCGTCGTCAGCCCCGGCACGGTGCATGAGGCGCCGGTGGATGGCTTCCGTAGAGAGGCCGTCGAACGGCAGTACCGCTCCGGACAGCATCGACCCCGCGCTGTGCCTGCCCGGCGGACCGATCCGGGAGTGGGTGAAAGGCCATGACTGGCCTGGCAAGATCCCCAGCAGCCGAAGTCCCGTGCCGGCATGCCCTGTTCTTCCCCCGTCCGCCTGCCGCATCCCCACCATGTGCGTGCAGTGTCAGGCAAGAAAATGCGGGTGCCGTCCCCCCAGTCGGCACCCGCAGCCCTTCACTCAGAGCAGCTTGCACGGCTTGCGGGAAGGAGGTCCGGCGGTCACGTCGCTGATGACCACTCGGTGATCCTCGTTGGGTGTGTCGCCCAGGTAGCACCGCTTGGTATTCACCTTCCCGCGGGACAGGATGTAGTCGAACTTCTTTCCCGACCCGTACTGTGTCCCGTTGCAGCGGCGGTCCCAGGTCTGCTTGCAGTAGGGGTCGGCGTCCTTGAACCCGTTCGCCCAGGGAACCTTCATCTCCCAATACCAAGGCTGAGCATTGAGGTCACCGGCAATTATTGAGTTTGGCGTGCCCGGGACGAGTTCCGACAGCTGGAGGAGTTGGGAGTGCCGAAGGTTGGCGTCCCCCGCGTCGCTGAGCTGCGTGTTGAAGATCCGTACCTTCTTACCCGCCAGGCGAGTTTGGAACATCATGAACTTCCGCCGCTCGATCCCGTCGGCTTCGCGGTAGCGCGCGGTTTCGGGAGCTGAGTCGATCTTCGTTCCTTTGGCCACCAGAATTGCGTGTCCGAGCTGTCCCAAGCAGGCTGGGTCATTCACTGGGTCGCCGATGTCGGGCCAGTCCGAGTGGAAGACCTCGTATTCCTGCTTCTGCGGCTGCTGCTTCATGATTTCGACGGCTTCGTTCACCTCGTTCTTGCACGATTCCTGCAACAAGACGATCTGCGGCTTGAAGACCCTTACCTGGTCGACCAGGCGCTGTGTTGTGCCGTTCTTCTGCCCGTTGGAGTTCCAGGACATGATCCGGTTCTTTTTGATTGCCGCCGCCCTGGAGGCCGGCGAGTCGCTTCCCTCCTCTTCTGCGGCGTATGCAGGCGTCATCAACCCTGCCGTCACGAGCAGCGCCAGCCCCGCCTTTGCAGCGAGTGCGCCGTGCCTTGGACTCTTCACGTTGTCTCCATCCTGTGAGTAGTGGGCGGTTGCGCAGCCCACGGGCCGTTTACGCTCTCGTCTGCGGCAGCGGCGGGCTTGCTGTTCCGGAAGCTTGCTCGGGAGGCCGGGTCCGGTGTACCAAGCCCGGGAGTCCGGGACAGCAACTGCCATGTCCGGGCTGGTCATTGGCGTGGCAAAGTGGCTCCTTGAAAGCGCTGTGGTCACCTGACTGCCGGGCACCTGCGGATGATCACGGCCCCTCCTGCGTGAGACCTGTCCACCCGGCCATGCGCCCTGCGGAACACCATCGGCCTGTGACCTGTGGCAAACCTTGTAAGACCATTGAATTACCTGGTCAAGGCGTCGATCGGCCGACGATAGGCGCGTAGGGCAGTGCCCGGGCCTCGTGCGGTCCCTGACGCTGATTCAGCCTCCGCTTCTCCGCGGCGGCCGGTCACCCGGTGGTCGAGGCCATGCTGGAGCAGGTGCGGGACAGTGCGGGGATTGCCGGATTCGGTGACGCCGGAGCAGTACGTGTGCGCCCCCACGGAAGGCTCGGGCACGGCCACGCCGCCCGACCTCACCCCGCAGCGCCTGCGTGCCGTGGCCACGTCGATGCGCGAACGTCCCGTATGGGAAGCGGCCGTGTCCCTGAAAGCCTTGCAGGCCGCGCTGTGGCCGGCGCTACGTGTCTCGAAGTCCACGAGCACCGTTCGGTAAATCTGTCCCCTGCGCTGGGCGTACACCCCGACCACGTGGGGTGTGGCAGCGGGCGGATCTGGGAGCGAAGCGATCAGTCTCAGCAGGGTGTTCCGACTGGCCGGCGCCCTGAAAACGTCCGTCATGCGAGCGCCGCCCCGGCCCGCGAGCGCCAGGCCGACCGATGACGAGCGTCGATCGCAGCCGTTCCGTCCGCCGGCCGAACCGGCGGGTGAGCCCCGGTACCTGCTCGACGAAGTCCTGCGAGGGCTGGAGCCCTCGGCACAGACGAACCGGCGCACCCGCAATGCCACTACGACGGACTTGCCCGCCCTCGGTGGATCGCGGGGAAGCCGCAGATAGGAATCGTATGTTCGCCCCGACCGAAACCCGCTGCCTGGGCAAGTCGCCTGTCGGGCAGCGCTCAGGGCCTCCACTGGACCTGAGCCTTTCAACGGGAGGCATCTTGAGGTGACTTGGGGAGCCGTCTCGCCCCTGCGGGCAAGATCAATGTCGGGGACTCTTGATGTCACTCCCGGCTGTCAGTGCCGGGTGGGAGACTGCCTGGCATGATCGAACCGAATCCGAAAGTGGACCTTCTCCGGTACTTGCAAGAGGCGCGAGACGCCCTGGTGTGGAAGCTCGATGGCCTCTCGGAGTACGACATCCGCCGTCCGCTGACTCCCACGGGCACGAACCTGTTGGGGCTGGTCAAGCATGTCGCCAGCGTGGAGCTGGGGTATTTCGGCGACACGTTTGGGCGGCCGTTCTTCGACGGGGAGCCGCCGTCCTGGTGGTATACCGAGGAGCCAGAGCTCAACTCGGACATGTGGGCCACTGCAGATGAATCACGGGAAGAGATCGTTGGGCTGTATCGCCAGGCGTGGGAGCACTCCAACAGCACGATCGCGACGCTGCCGCTTGACGCGGTCGGTCGCGTCCCGTGGTGGCCGGAGGAACGCCGAGAGGTGACGCTGAACCACATCGTGGTGCGCGTGATCTCCGATACTCAGCGGCATGCTGGTCACGCCGATATCGTGCGAGAGCTCATCGACGGATCCGTCGGACATCTGCAAGGCAAGGACAGCTTGCCCCCAGAGGACCAGGCGTGGTGGGAGGACTACCGGAGCCGACTGGAGCGGGTGGCGCGGGAAGTCGACGGCTGATCACGCCATGCTGCCGACCCCGTTGGCTCCGGGCTTGGCCATGCGGGGCCGTTCACCCGGCTACAGTCTGCTCGGCCAGGGCTGTGGTGTGGGCGAGGCAGTAGGACTCGGTGCCGGTTTGGCTGATGGTGCCCCCCTTGCGCCGCCCGGTCGCTCCGCTGCCCAGGAGAGAGGGCAAGATGCGCGTCACCGCGCTCGGCTGCAGGATCGCGGTCCGGGGTACGAGCCCCTTGTTTGCCGCGAGGGGGCCATCAGCGCTCCTCCCGCTGCCCGTTGTGGAGGAGACGCTTCGCCAGCGGGCCCCTGTTCAGCCTGAAGCAGGCAGAGGCGCCCGCCTGTTCAGGTCGTCGTGACAGCTCTTCAGCTCGGGTGGGTCCGGGGCGGCGCTCACACGGTCTCGAGCCCCTTGCCCGCGCCGGCCCGGGTCGGCGCGGGCAAGGGTCAGGGCGGCGGGTTCTTGGTGAGGCGGGCGATGAACGCGGCGGCCTCCGCCTCGCTGATCTCGACGTGGTCGGTGGCGTTGTGTCCCAGCTCATACCGGCGCAGGTACTCGGTGGGTTCCCAGCGCAGGTTGCGGGTGAATGCGTGATCTGTGGTGAGGCCGTCGGCGTTGGTGCGGCGCACGATGCCCGCGGGGCTGTTGCGGGGGTATTCGTCGTCGATCCTGGCGTAATAGGTGGTGGTGTCCGGCACGGAGTTGAGGACCTGCACCGTGGCGCCGCCCTGATGCAGCCACCGTTCCAATTCACGGCCCGCCAGTTCATGGCGTACCCCGTTGCCTACGACGTACGCGGGCCCGTACACGCTGCCGGTGAGGCCTTCCACTCTCGTGCGCTCGTCCACCTGCACTTTGAAGGAGGTCTCCTGCACCGACGCGCCCGTCAGGTCCGCCCCTTCGAGACGAGTGCCCAGAAGCGACGCGCCATTCAGGCGTGCTGCTCGGAAACAAGCCCCACGGGCGTCGGTTTTGTAGAGGTCAGCCCTGCCGAGATTCGTGCCGGTCAGCGTCGCGTCCCGCAGGCTGGCCTCATCGAGCACCGACTTGACCAGGCAGGCCCGGCTCAGGTCGGCGCGGTCCAGGACGGCATATCTCAGATCAGCGCGGTACAGGTCGGTGCCGACCAGGACCGCGTCCTCGAGGCGGGTTTCGAGGAGCAGCCCCATCGCCAGGTCGGCTCCGGAGAGATCGGCACCGGACGCGTCGAGTCCGCACAAGTCGATGGTGGTGTCCTCTTGACCGCTCCACGCCCTGAGTGCGTCGGCAGCCTTGGAGTCCGCGGGCAACAGGCGCACGGCCCGGCGGGCATCACGCATGTCAGGCAACTCGATCACTCCACTCGTCGGCGGGCTCCCCGCCACGGCTGCCAACGGCGCTTTCGCCAGGGTTGGATGCAGTCCGGCAAGGGATGCCGGTCAAGGCCGTCGCGCCGGGGCCGCAGAGTCCTCGCCGTAGGGCGGGGTGCGGCGCGGGCGGCCGAGCGGCTTCTTCTCGGGGCAGTGCTCGTCCAGTTGGGCCAGGAACCGCTCCGGGGCGGCGACCAGAGCCGTGAGACAGGCGACGACGAACGCCTGCATTTCGCGTTCACCCAGGGCGCGTTGGGCGTCCGCCTTCAGTGTGGCCGGCGGCCGGACGGCCAGTGGGGGGTCACGGTGCCGGTCACGGTGGTTAGGCATGCAAGAACCATGACATAAGTGGCTTGCCACCTACAGCAGGCGTGGGCGCAGCAGCGGTGGACCCGTAGCAAGCGGCACATGAATGAGACGGCCGCCGCCCTCGGCCACACCCTCACCTGGAAGCGTCTCCCGCGCGACAAAGAATCACGCCGTCGTCTTCGAAGGCACCTGCACCGACTGCGCCGCCACCATCCAGATCGGCAGCGGCTGGTCCTCCTGCGCCACCATCCGCAACGCCCGCGATGAACCCTGTACGGGACCCGGCATCGCCGCTCTCACCGAGGTCGAGCAGGAGCGCGCCACGGTTCCGCAAGTCCGTCGGCGAGTTCGTGCAAGCCCTCCAGGCCGCCGGTGTCACCCCCGCTCCCGTGCAGGCTCCGTTCCGCAATCCCCTGGCCCCGGACGGCGAGTGCGGTCTGATGAGCCGTGACGGCTACACCTGTATACGGCGCCTCAACAAGCAGGGCACCCACAACCGCAGGGAGTGGGGAAGCCCCAACCGCATCGGCACCCACCCTGACCGCAACTGCACCGCACCGTTCACCGATGACGATCTTCTTTTGCCGGCGTGAGGCGAACGGGGAGGAGCTCAACCACTGCACCATGGACGACAGCAACCCCATCGGGCCGCAATGCCTTGAAGACGCTGTCGTCCCAGAAGGACACCGCGGCCCGTTGATCGACCGATGCCGCGCCTAACGCCGCAGGAACAGCATCGTCGCCCCCGACCACCTGATGCATGTCCTGCGCCGAACCCTCCGCGAGATCCAGTACCGCAGCGACGTCATCGACGGATGCCTCGCCGCAACCGGACTCATCCTGATGACACCACGCCCGAAATCTCAGTAACAGACACCATGCCTTCCCTGCGGGGCGCCACGCAGGCTGCAGGGTTTTGAGGTGCCGCCGGTACGGCCGAAGGACCTGAACCAGTACCGGCAATCAGGCCGCGACGAGCTCCCGCTCGCGCTCCGGTGTCTTGACCTTGGGCGCCTTGGGCTTCTTGTTCGGCAGCGAGAGCCGGAAGACCTTGTGCCACGCGGAGAACACCTGCTTGGGCAGCGGCCCGGTGACGTACTCCAGCTCGTACTTGTCGAACAGCGCGCGCACCTTCACCGCGACCTCGGCGTACCGGTTGCTCGGCAGGTCGGGGAACAGGTGGTGCTCGATCTGGTGGGAGAGGTTGCCGGTCATGAAGTGCATGGCCTTGCTGCCGCTGATGTTCGCCGAGCCCATCATCTGGCGCAGGTACCACTGGCCGCGCGTCTCGCCCTTGATCGACCGGCGCTCGAAGACCTGCACGCCCTCGGGGAAGTGCCCGCACATGATCACCGAGTGGGTCCAGATGTTGCGGACCAGGTTCGCGGTGAACGTAGCGCCGAGCGTGGGCAGGAACGACGGGCCCGACAGCAGCGGGTGGATCACGTAGTCCTTGAGCACCTGCTTGCGGATCTTGCGGCCCACGGCCTTGGCGCGCGCGCGGAACTCCGGACTCTTGCGGCGGCGCTTGTCCAGGTTCTTGCCGAGCTCCAGGTCGTACGCCGCGATGCCGTACTCGAAGAAGCAGGCGTTGAGGAAGTTCCACAGCGGCTGGCCCAGGTGGAGCGGGTGCCACTTCTGGTCCTCGTCGACGCGCATGATGCCGTAGCCGAGGTCGTTGTCCTTGCCGATCACGTTGGTGTACGTGTGGTGCAGCTCGTTGTGCGAGTGCTTCCACTGCTCGGACGGCGAGACGTGATCCCACTCCCAGGTGGTGGAGTGGATCTTCGGGTCTCGCATCCAGTCCCACTGGCCGTGCAGGATGTTGTGGCCGATCTCCATGTTGTCCATGATCTTCGCCACGGACAGGCCGGCGGTGCCGAGCACCCACGCGGGCGGGAAGATGGAGAACAGCAGAACGCCCCTGCTGACCAGCTCGAGCTTGCGCTGTGCCGAGATGACCTTGCGGATGTAGGCGGCGTCCTTCTCGCCGCGGCTGGCGATGACCTCGTCGCGGATCGCGTCCAGCTCGCGGCCGAGCTCCTCGATCTGCTCCGCGGTCAGGTGGGTGGTGGGGTCGATGGCGGTCAAGGTGCTCCTACCGTTCGATGTCGCAGGGGCCCGCCGCGGCGGACACGCAGGTCTGGATGAGGACGCCCGGCTCGGCCTCGGTGATCTCGCCGGTGCGCAGGTCGCGGACGGCGCCCGTCTTGAGCGGCGTGACGCAGCCGAAACAGATGCCCATGCGGCACCCGGAGGGCATGAGTACGCCGGCCTCCTCGCCGACGTCCAGCAACGGCGTGGCGCCGTCCGCGTCGACGGTCTTGCCGGTGGCGCTGAACGTGACCTCGCCGCCGTCGCCGGCGACGACGATGCTGGGACGGAAGCGTTCGGTGTGCAGACGCTCTTGTACGCCGTGCTCGCTCCAGTGCTTTTCGGCGGCGTCGAGCAGGCCCGCGGGCCCACAGGCCCAGGTCTCGCGCTCGGCCCAGTCGGGCACGAGCTCGTCGAGACGGGCGATGTCGAGCATGCCGTCCGTGTCGGTGTGCACCTCGGTGAGCCGCAGCTTCTTGTCCGCGACCAGGTCGTGCAGTTCGGTGCGGAAGATCACGTCTTGTGGCCGTGGCGCGCAGTGGACCATGACGACGTCGTCGAACTCGGTGTCGCGCAGCATGCCCATCACGGGCGTGATGCCGCTGCCGGCCGTCAGGTAGAGCACCTTGGCGGGCTTGGCCTGCGGCAGCACGAAGTCACCGGTCGGCTGGTCGAGCTGGATGAGTGTGCCCGGTCTCGCCTTGCGGACCAGGTGGTTGCTGACCTTGCCGTCCGGGATCGCCTTCACGGTGATCGTGACGCGGCCGTCCTGGCGGTTGGTCGGCGAGGTGAGGGAGTAGGCACGCCACAGGCGCACCCCGTCGACGTCGACCCCGATCCGCACGTACTGACCGGCTGTGTGGCCGCGCCAGCCCCGTCCCGGCCTGATGACGATGGTCGCGGCGTCACCCGTCTCGGGGTGCACGGCCTCGATGCGCCCACGCAGGTCGGCGCCATTACGCAGCGGGCTGACCAGGTCGAGGTAGTCCGACGGCAGCAGCGGCGTCGTGACCATCTCCAGCAGTTTCCACGCCCTGCTGCGGAGGGCTGTACTCGTCATGACTTCAGCTTCATGCGCCGCAGGGCGTAAAGTCCTGTCCGTAGGATGTGAATCTGGTCGGCTGAATTGTTCGCAGGGAACAAAAAATGGGGCATGCGATCCGGAGGGCCAGCGAACTGGCCCTGGATGAGACGACGGTCACCGTACTTCGGGCCGCGCTGAAGAGCACCGCCGACGAGATCGTCCAGGCGATCATCGACGAGGTGCCTCCCTACGCCAACGCCCTTGCGGGCCGCATGGGCGCCACCATCCGCCGAGCCGTACGCACCGCCCTGGGGCACTACCTGGACCTCGCGAGCGGGAACGCCACAGGCGGCGACGCCGGTGACGCAGCCTACGAGCTGGGCCGCGGCGAGGTGCGCGACGGCCGTTCGATGGACGCCCTGCTCAGCGCCTACCGCGTCGGCGCCCGCGTGGCCTGGCGATGCCTGGCAGCGGGTGCCGTACCCGCAGGTCTGCCCGCCGCCGAAGTCGCCAAGTTCGCCGAACTGACCTTCGCCTACATCGACGAGCTCTCCGCCGCGAGCGCCGCGGGCCACGCCGACGAACTGGCCGCCCGGGGCCGGGCCCACGAGCGCCACCTGGAACACCTGGCCCGCGATCTGCTCGCCGACGCGAGCCCGGATGTGCTGCGGGCCTCTGTGCAACGGGCCGGGTGGCAGCCTCCGGTTTCACTGACCGCGGTCCTGCTGCCCGCCGCCCAGGCCCGGCCTGCCTACCGCACGCTCGACCCGAGCACCCTCGTCCTTGACGATCTGCCGGACGCCACCGGTGTGCTGCTCGTCCCCGATGCCGACCGATCACACCTCTTGAGGCAGCTGACCGACCGCAGCGCCGTGGTCGGCCCGGCCCGGCCATGGACGCGTGCGTCCGCCTCGTACGCACGAGCGGTACGCGCGCGCTCCCTCTCCGCTGATATTCGCGACACCGAGGACCACCTGCCCGAGCTGGTGCTGAGCGCCGACGCGGACGCGTTCGCAGACCTGCGTGCCCGAGCTCTGGCACCGTTGCGGACCCTGCCGGCCGCGACCGCACGGCGGCTGGAGGAGACGCTGCGGGAGTGGCTGCTGCACCAGGGCAGGCGGGACGAGGTGGCGGCGGCCTTGTTCGTCCATCCCCAGACAGTCCGCTACCGGATGTCGCAGCTGCGGGAGCTGTTTCCGGATCTCGCATCGCCTCACCGGGTCCTTGAACTGACGCTGGCGCTGGGTCCTCGGGTCAGCTGACGCGTACCTCGACCGTCCATGACCGCGTCCGCGAGCGGTCCAGGAATCGCGCCTCGTTCCCGGTGCCATCAGCTGGCTGATGCGGCCCAGGGGAGAGCAGCGCTACCCGGCTGAGACCGGGGGTGGAAATTCGACCTCTGGCAAAAGCGGTACTGGAAAGACCGCGCAAAGGTATACCTGGGGAGCCGTGATGGGAATTAGGGAAGCAGAGCAGTTCGTACAGCTCGTACGGGACCATCAGGAGGATTCGATCTTCGCTGGAGGCTGCTCGGAGGTCGACATCGCGGAGGCGGAGCAGCGATTGGACGTGTCCTTCCCCGACTCGTACAAACTCTTCTTGCGCGAGCTCGGCGACTGCGACGTGGCCGGAGACGAGTTCTACGGAATCGTCATGCACGACGGCCAGATGCTGGGAGCCGTCACGGAGACTCTCGGCCTCAGAGAGTCCGCGGGCATGGCTTCCTCGCTGGTGGCGTTCCGCCCCGACGGAATGGGAGGCTACTTCGTCCTCGACACCAGCCGTCTGAACCCGGACAGTAAAGCCCCGGTGTGCGCATGGGGATCCGGTGCGCACAGCGCAACCGAACTTGAATGGATCGGGACGGATTTCGGCACGGTCGTCCTTGAGCTGGCGCGCCGCGGGCTGGGACTGCGAGACGCCTGACCGAGACCGGGGAAAGGGCAGCCAACAGACGGTCCCGTACCCATTTCAGCTGTCAGGCCCCGATCGTGGGCAGTTCGCAAGTCACCGGGCTGACGACCGATGTGATCGCCGAACTCGTTGCCGAGATGGGCCCGTTGTGGAATGAGGCGCGAAAGGGGCGACTTCGGTCGCGACACGACGACGCTCGGTGGGTGCCGGTGCCCGGTACAAGTGGTCTTCGTCGACCGCCTGTCTACGTTGGCCCATCTGGCCACGGCGTGACGCATGACGTTGTGCTGCTGAACGAGGCGATCGCTGACCTGGTGAACGTGCACGCCCGCCTGGGCACCTCACAGGCGTGGGACGCCGGAACCGCCGTGGCGGCGGGACGGGCTGGTCGATGGTCAGCGGTGCGTCCGGCCCGCCGAGTTCGGTGCGGACATGGCCGGGGCAGATGAGCAGGAGTGTGCGCGGCGTCGGCATACCGGGCGGCGTAGCTAGGCATGAGCTGGTTGAGGGCGGACTTGCTGGCTCGGTAGACGTCCTGCCCGCCATTGGTGTTCAAGCTGATACTGCCCTGGCGCGAGGACATGACGCCGATGGTCCCGGTCGGCGCGACCAGTAAGCGGAGGCACTCGACGATGCGCATGGGGCTGAGCGTGTTCGTGACCATGACCTCGGCAAATATCTCCTCCGGGATGTCGCCGATCGGAATGGTGCCCTCGTGATGGCCGCGTTGGCGAACGGCAGTTCGAGGGTGTGCCATGTCTGGCGCTCGCGCAGCGCGATGGCCTGCGCTGGCTTCCTCGTGTCCAGTGACCCGACCCTGACTTGGCCCCCTGGACGCCTCGGCCAGGTCATGAAGAGCGGTGCGGCGACTGCCCCGGACGGTTCCCATGACGTCCCAGCCGCGGTCCGCGTACTCGGTGGCGAGGCCGAGCCCGAGGGTGCGGGATGCCCGACGATGAACGCGGTTCTGGCGCTCATGCCTGAGCCGCTCGGACCGCAGGCTCCAGGACCTTCTCACACCATGTGCGGAAGGTGGTCGGACTCGCGGTCTGAGGGGTGCGCTGCACGCCGCCGTCGAGGCCGTTGTCCTTGGCGCGCATCATGTCGACGTAGCCTTCGACGAGCGCGTCCCCGAAGCCGTGTCCGGTGAGTGCGGCGCGGAAGTCGTCGAGTGACTGCCGCTCGTAGCGGACTGGGCGGCGCAGCACGTCGGTCATGATGCGCGCCATGTCGTTCGCCGAAAGGTCCTCGGGGCCCAGCACCGGGACCTCGCCCGTCCCCGTCCATGAGCGGTCGAGCAGTAGGCCGGCGGCGGCCGCGGCGATGTCCCAGGCGGCGGCCGCCGGTGCAGTGCGGTCGGCGGCGACGGTGTCGGTGAACACGCCGTCGTCGCGGATCGAAGCCACCTGCCGCAGCAGGTTGTCCATGAAAGTAGGGTTCGCGAGCGCGCGGTAGGTCACGCCTGAACTCGCGATGAGGTCGTCCATGGCCAGCGACGCCGTGACAAGTCCGGCGCGACCGGCGACGGGTGTGCCACGGCCGAGCGCCGAGACGCCGACCACGTGCCCCACCGCGTGGGCCGTGAACGCCTTTGCGGCGGCACGCGTGAATCCGGAGTACGCGGTGTCCAGACTCGGCGCCCGCGGGGCCGGCGGAGCCAGCCAGAAGACGGCGTCCGCGCCGGCGAAGGCCCGGTCGATGACCTCGGGGTCGTCGTGCGAGCCGGTGACGACATCGACGCGGGCACGGACCGCGTAGGGGAGTTTCCCGGGGTCGCGCACGATGACGCGCAGTTCTTCGCCACGAGCGGGAGCCTCAGTGAGCAGGATGTCCAGGAGCCGGCTGCCGATCTGGCCGGTGGGGGCGGTGATGACGATCATGTTTCGAGTCTCGGGGCAGCCCGCCTGCGGCGTCCAATACCCTTCCTGGGCAATTGATACCGTAAAGGCATGGATCTTGATTTGCGCAAGCTCCGCTACTTCGTCGCGGTGGCCGAGCACCGGCACTTTGGCCGGGCGGCGCAACAGCTTTACATCGCCCAGCCAGTTCTCAGCCGTCAGATCAAAGCGCTGGAGCAGGAGTTGGAGTGCACTCTGCTGGTGCGGACCACGCGCCGCGTGGAGCTGACCGCCGCCGGGCAACAGCTCTACGAGGAGGCGCAGAAGATTCTCGCGGCTGTCCCCGCAGCGGTGCAGCGCGTGCACGACGCTGATCGTGGTTCCCAACGGCTCGTCGTCGCCTTCTCTCCCGGACTGCACGTGTCGGAGGCGATCCGGGCGTTCTCGTCGCGCCGCCCGGACGTCGAGACCGACGTCGTCCCGGCGCGCTGGTGGGAGCAGGACGCGCCGCTCCGGGACGGCCGGGCCCAGGTCGGCTATCTGCGGCAGCCGTTCGACGACTCGGGGTTGCACACCATCCCCATCGGCCATGAGCCCAGGGTCGCTTGCTTGCCCGCGGCGCACCCGCTGGCAAGCCGCGACAAGCTCACCTCCGCGGACCTCGACGGCGAGCGGCTGCTCGACGCACCGACGCGGCGGACATCTTCACTTGAAGAGAAGTTCGAGCTCATCGCCTCCGGACACGGCATCGCGCTCGTCCCGCTGAGCGTCGCGCGCTCCTACTCCCGCACCGACCTCGCCCACCTCCCCGTCACGGATGCCCCGACGCTGGGGACGTGCCTGGCCGTCCTCGCGGACCGGCGGGAGGAACTGCTGCGCGACTTCCTGGAGATCGCCACCGCGACGCTGCGACACACCTGAACGAACAGCGGGCGAGGCCGCGGGCGGCACCGCGTCGGCATGGATGGCGATATCGGCGGTTCCGGCTACTGGTCGATGACCAACCCCTCACCTCACCCGGCGACATCGAGGACCTGGACGGCTACACGCGGCACCGGCTCCGCCACGGCGCCCTCACCCACGGCGTCCCCACCCACGGCGTCCTCGCCCACGACGCCGAGGACGGCACCTCGACCCCGATGCTGCTCGCCCGCTCCCGCCACACCTCTATCCGCTCCCTGGAGCGATACGCCTGCCGTGGCGTCGACTCGGTCGCCCGGCACGTCGCCCAGCGCCACCCCGCCGCCCGACGGAAGCGGAAGCGCTGACGCCTCAAGATCAGCACATTGCCGGGCATGTCTGCCCGCCACAGCACCATCCACCGGACGGGTGGAGGGCTCGACGCGCCCCGAGTCGCACTGACACAGATCGTCAACTGATTGATTCTCGCGGGGCTGGGCGCTGTCCCGGTCCTGCGAAAGGGTTCCAAGAAGGCGGCACTGCGGCATGTGCGCACTCGATCTGCTGCCGCGCCGAGCTTTCATTCAGGCACATCCACGTGAGAAGGAGACACGCCCCCTATGCGCGCCCTTGTGGTCGATCACAGCGAGGCCGGACCCGTCCGGTTCGCCGATGTCGATGAGCCCGTACCCTCCGCCGGTGAGACGTTGGTGGAAATACGGCACATCGGTCTCAACTTCGGAGAGCTGAATTACGTGCACCAATGGCAGGCCGGCGCTGTGCACGGTCACGACGCGGCCGGTGTCGTGGCGCGCACTGCATCCGACGGCTCGGGGCCGCCCGAAGGTACACGCGTCGCAGTGGGAATGGCTCCCCACGCGTGGGCGGAGCGGGTGGCAGTCAGCCCCGCCTCGCTCGGCACCGTCCCCGAGGGCGTGGACCTGGCCGACGCCGCCGCGTTGGGAATCGCCGGAGTCACCGCATTCCGGGTGCTGCGCACGCGTTCCCTGCTGGCGCGCGACGTGCTGATCACCGGCGCCAGCGGGGGAGTTGGGCACTTCGCCGTCCAGCTGGCGGCGCTTGCGGGCGCCCGGGTGACGGCACTCGTCGGTTCACCGGAGCGGGCCGCCGGACTTCGTGAACTCGGCGCCGACAGGGTCCTGACCGAATTGGCCGAGACCGGGGACGACCGTTTCGACCTCGTCCTGGACACGGTCGGCGGGCCGCTGGTGGCCCAGGCGTGGAGTTCCCTCGCCGAGGGCGGCACGATCCACCTGGTCGGATACTCCTCGGGGCAGGAAACCACGTTCCCGTCAGGGACGTTGTTCGGCTTCGGCGAACCTCGCAGCATAGCCACCTACGGCGACATGACGCCGACCGGCGGGGAGCTGACGGACCTGCTGGGCCTCATGGCCGCCGGGAAGCTCTCGGCGCCGGTCGGCCTGCGAGGCAACTGGCAGGACGTGGGCGACGCCGTCCAGGCACTGTTCGCGCGGAAGGTGCACGGAAAGGTCGTTCTTGACGTGGCCTGAAGCTGTGGACGAGGACACATGCGTCGTCGGCCGATCGGCCGACGACGGCGGTGCGCGGCGGTGGACGAGAATGGACCCATGGATGTGCTGGCGGAGGTCTTGCGTGTTTCGGGTGCGCGTGGGGCGCTCGGGGTCCTGCTGAAGGCCGGCGGAAGGTGGGGCCTGGGGCTGGACTCCACTCCAGGCGCGGCACTGCACGTGGTGTCCCGCGGCACCATGTGGCTCCACGTCCCAGGCGAGAAACCTCTTGAAGTGCAGGCTGGAGACGCCGTCCTGGTATCGCCGGGCACCGCACACGGGATAGCCGGCGGTGCCGACGTGACGATGGGCTCCTGCGACCGGGAAGAGGCGGCCCGGGCTTTCGGCGATGGCCGGGCCCTGCGGCTGGGCTCGGCGCCGGTGCAGACGGAAGTGATCGTCCTGCGCTATGAGCAGGCCCCGGAGGTGCGCACACCGGTGCTCACCTCCCTCGCTCGGCCTATGCACGTCACAGCCCGGGAGAACGCGCAGCTCAGAAGGACCGTCGAACTTCTCGCTGCGGAGCTCGCACAGCCGCAGATCGGCACAACCGCCGCCATCAACAGCATCGTCGACCTTCTGCTCGTCCAGTTCGTACGCGCCTGGCTGGCCCGCCACCCGCAGGAGCAGTCCGGCTCATGGCTGGGAGCGATGCGTGATCCGGTCGTGCGCGACGCTCTGGCATGTGTCCATGCCCAACCGGAACACCCCTGGACCACGCAGACCCTGGCCGCCGCGACGAGCGTCTCCCGGGCGACACTGTCCAGGCGTTTCCGGTCCGCCCTCGGACAGACGCCGGGCGCGTACGTGACGCAGTGGCGCATCGACCTGGCGTCCGTCCGGCTCCGTGATACCGATGAGCCGGTCGAGTCGATCGCCGGAGCGGTCGGATACGGCTCTGCGCACGCGTTCAGCCGTGCCTTCAGACGTGCCCGAGGCGCGGCCCCGGGCGAGTACCGTTCTCGACTTCGCAAGTGATCCGGGCTCGGGAGAGGTCAGCACCAGTCGGGTGCCGCCCCCCCCGTGTCCACATCGGCACGAGGAATACGCGACACCTCAACATGCGAGCCCACCAGTCCCACGGCCGAAAGGACTTGCGCTACTACCTCGGTGCGGAATCCTCGAGATCGCCCGACACGGCCTGTGAATGTAGATCATTTCGAACCACTTCGAAATGATGGCGTTTCAACGCCTCGACAAATGATGTCTCTTCAGGTGAAGTCGAAGTGCGAAAGTCCCGGACGGCGCGCTAGCAATCGGCGTGAGACGCACACTTGCCGGGCAGCACGGCACGGTTGGACACATAAACATGGGGAGAGCTTGTGACCGAGTGGATTTTGGCATTCGACGCTGACTGCCGGTTCTGCGAAGAAGTGGTGGATCGGATTCGCGTATCCGTCGACGGGACGTTGACCACCGCGGGCCTCACGGAGCCACGTATTCGCGGCCTGCGCGCGCGTGCCCTGGGGGAAGGGGGCGAGTGGGCCCCGACCCTGCTGGCGGTCAACGGCGACCAGGTGCGGGCCTGGACCGGAACCGCGCTGTCCCTCCGGCTGGCGCGGCTGTTGGGACCGGCGGACTCGCTGCGGGTGGTGCGTGCGCTCCGCGACCTCGATGTGCCGCAGCCCCCGAGCCGTCGAGGCATCCTCAAGACCCTGCCAGGGCTGGCCCTGGGAACGTTTCTGGTCACCGGCGGCCTGGCGACCTCACCCGCGCAGGCGGTGACCCGCGCCAAGGGCAGCAAGGCGACGCGATGGGTGAAGGCCAACCTTGACCGGCTGCCCTCCCGCTACTCCGAGTTCGTCTCCTACCCCGCGGACTATCGGCGTGCTGTCTACGGCGCGCTGTCCGCTTCGGCTCGGAGCGATCTGTGGGTGGCGCACTTCGCGAACTACCGCAAGACACATCGCCTGTCGGCCGAGCAGTCCGCCGTCCTGGACGACGCGACGCGGCTGGCACCGCAGATCATCGCGGGGCGCCGGCAGACAGCAGCCGTCGAAGGGCTGGAGGCGGCGGCTGTGGCGGCGTTCGGCGAGAGCGAGGCGCGGGCCATTCTCAGGACGCTGGGCCCTGCTGACACGCAAGGCGCTGCGGCCCGCAGCGAGCAGAGCATCCAGGCCGTGGACTGCAATTCCCGGTGCGGGACGGGGACCGGAAGCTGCGACACAACGTGCTACGCCGGGTGCACCTGGACCGATTACGGCTGCGGCCCACTGTGGCTGGCACCGTGCAGCGGGCTGTGCAACTGAAGCCATTCCTGCTCGGAGCTCGCGCCTTCCTACGAGCGTGAGTGCTTCGCGCCGTTCCTTTAGAGGCGGCATCTCGGCCGTCCGACGGTCGTGGACGTGTTGGGCGAGGGTGAGTCCGGTTGCGGCGAGGCATCCGTCGATGACGTCGGTGCGGTATCGGATCTCGTGGAGGGCTCGGCGCAGGACGCGCATCGGTGGTCGGGGTCGGTGAAGGCCATGTTGTTCTGGCCCGCGGGTCGCCCAGTGACCAGATGCCTTCAACCGGATTGAGATCAGGTTGCATACGGCGGCAGTTGGAAGCAGGTGAGCCGGTCGCGTGAGTCGATGCAGGCACGCGGCCGGGCATCCAGAAGCACATTCAAGTTGTCCCGGACGAGCACCAGCGGGGCAACCCAGCCGATGACCTTCTCCTCAGCACGCTCCACAGCGCGCCGGGCGGGGACCTGATGACTGAAACCGTGCCTCCGGGACATCTCCATGATCGTCGGCAGCGCGAGGGGCTGGTGAAAGCGACGGCCGATCGGTGAGCGTTTTCAGTGGGGCCACCGATCGGGTGTCCGTGGCAGGGTGAGGGCGAGATCCGCAACGGACTAGGCCGTGTTTTAGAACGGGCGATCCCCGTGCCCTGTAGCCGCGATGATCGTGGCTGTGGGGCGTGGGGATCTCTGTGATGAGCACTGGGCTGTGCTGGAGCCGCTGCTTCCGGTATACGAGGTGGGACGGCGGGCAGTGTCCCAACGGAAGTTGTTTGACGGGATTCGCTGGCGAGTCCGGACTGGGGCACCCCGGCGGGATCTCCCTGCGGAGTACGGGCCCTGGCAGACGGTCTATGGGCTTTTTCGACGGTGGCAGCGTCGTGGTGTGTGGTCGGCCTTGTTCACAGCCCTACAAGCCCGGGCCGATGCGGCCGGGCTGATCGTGTGGGAGGTGAACGTGGACTCCACGATCTGTCGGACCCACCAACAGGCGGCCGGCGCCCGAAAAGCTGGGCGCGAGCAGAAGGAACCGCCCGGCGGTGCCGTCACGGAACCCGACGATCACGGGCTGGGCCGGTCACGCGGAGGCTGGACCACAAAGATCCACCTGGCCTGCGAACAGGGTCAGAAGCCACTGTCGTTACTGATCACGGCGGGTCAGCGTGGCGACAGCCCACAGTTCGCCCCGGTCCTGGAAGCCATCCGGGTCCCCAGAAGCGGACCCGGCAGACCACGCTCCCGACCCGACCGAGTCCGTGGCGATAAGGCATACGCGTCCCGTGCGAACCGCGCCTACCTGCGTCGGCGCGGTATCCGCACCACTATCGCCGAGCCTGCCGACCAAACGAGGAATCGCAAGCGCCGTGGCCGCGACGGCGGCCGGTCCCCGATCTTCGACCGAGAGGACTACAAGGCCAGGCACGCGGTCGAGTGTGGCATCAGCCGCCTCAAGCAGCACCGGGCGGTGGCCATGCGCTTCGACAAGCTGGCCGTTTCCGCTTCGAGGCCACGGTCCACGTCACCGCGATCAACATCTGGCTGTGAGCACCTATGGGCAATCGCCTGGCGTTCGTGACAGCGGCCAGTGGAAATTCCCCGCGTACGGCCGGTTAGCGCCGTAGCAATGAGTGACCGTACGTGAGGCGGTTCGAGGCTGGAGGGACACCGATCTCGCCTCGTTGTGCGGCTTTCGCCGCGGCGGGGTCAGTGGCGGAGTGAACGGAAGAAGGCGCGGATGTCGGCGACGAACAGGTTGGGGACTTCGAAGGCTGGGAAGTGACCGCCTTCGGTGTGTTCGCTAAGGAATGAGCCGTCGTCGCTGGGATGGAGGACTTTGCGGACGAGTGGGTCGCTGTAGAAGATCGAGGTGCCCATGGGGACGCCGTTGGGTTCGCCCCAGCCGCTGTCGGGAGCGTGGGCCAGTTCCCAGTAGAAGTCGGCTGCTGCGGGGCCGGTGCGGGTGAACCAGTAGAGGCTGGCGGTGATCAGGACATCCTCGCGGCTGATCGGTGTGGCGGGGTTGGCCCACTGCACGAATTTCTCAGCGACCCATGCCAGTTGCAGGATCGGCGAGTCGGCCAGACCGGCGGACACGGCGTTGGGGTTTGTGGAGTGCAGGACGCGGTAGCCCTTCATCTGCGCCCAGGACCGTTGCGCTGCCTGCAGCTCTGCGCGTTCCTCGGCGTTCAGGCCGTCGGGCACCGGGAGATCCTCGCCGGCCATGCCGACTTGGAGCCGGTCTCCATGGGTGTGAGCGCCGATCACCCGATCGGGCAGCAGCATCGCCAACCGGCCGGTCACCCCGGCGCCCAGGTCGCCGCCCTCCGCGGCGAATCGCTCGTAGCCGAGGCGGGTCATGAGTTCCCCGTAGGCCAGGGCAGTCCGCTCCAGGTTCCATCCGCGCGCCGACAAGGGGCTGGAGAAGCAGAAGCCCGGCATGGACGGGATGACGAGGTGGAAGGCATCAGCCGGGTCGCCGCCGTGGGCGCGCGGGTCAGTTAGCGGGCCGCTGGCCTGCAGGAACTCTACGAACGAGGTCGGGTAGGAGTGGTTGAGCAGGAGCGGGACGGCGTCCGGCTCGGGCGAACGTAGATGCAGGAAGTGGATCGTCTGCCCATCGATCTCGGTCACGAACTGGTCGAAGGTGTTCAGCCTGGCCTCATGGGCCCGCCAGTCGAACCCGTCCGCCCAGTAGGCGCCCAGCTCTGCGAGGTAGCCCGGCGGGATGCCGTGACTCCAGTCCGCATCCGCCCCGGGCACCGGATACGGCGACCGGGTGCGGGCCAGACGGCCGTGCAGGTCATCCAGGTCGACCTGCGGGATCTCGATACGGAACGGAGTGATTACTTTACTCATAGTGATCAATTTAGAGGCTCTGGGCAGATCATCCATGTCCCGGGTACCGGGTGTCGTTGAGGCGCAATGCGTGGATAGCAACTTGGCCACCACAGCAAATCTCATCACCCTCAGTGAGAATCGCGGTCAGCTAGCTCCCCACTAAGTGGCCATAAGCGGGGAATCCCAACTGGCCACTGACATTTTCGCCGCCCGCGCAGCCCACGCCACCTGGTCGGGTGCTCGGGAAATGCCGTCGACCTGTCCCACTCGTAACTTGATTACCATGAGTGCCGACATCACGCCTTTCCGCATCCAGATCCCGCAGACCGACCTCGATGACCTGCAGGATCGCCTCACACGCACCCGCCTCCCGCACCCGGTACCGGGGCTGGAAGCCGACTGGGGCCGGGGCATCCCGCCGGAGTACCTCGAGGAGCTGGCCGAGCAGTGGGCCAAGGATTTCGACTGGCGGGCGCAGGAGGAGGAGCTGAACTCCTACCCGCAGTTCCTGACCGAGATCGACGGCCAGACCATCCACTTCATGCACATCCTCTCCCCGGAGCCGGGTGCGACGCCGCTGCTGCTCACCCACGGGTTCCCCAGCGCGTTCGTGGAGTTCCTGGACGCGATCGGCCCGCTCGGCAATCCCCGGGCGCACGGCGGGGACCCCGCCGACGCCTTCCACCTGGTCATCCCCTCGCTGCCCGGGTTCGGGTTCTCCTCACCCGTCTCGGCGCCGGGCTGGGACCTGGCACGCTCGGCCAAGGCGTTCGGGGAGCTTATGACCCGCCTGGGGTACCAGCGGTTCGCCGCCGTGGGCGAGGACGTCGGCTACGGCGTTGTCGCCCAGCTCGGAGCACTGCACCCGGACCGGGTGATCGGTACCCTCTCCACCGCCGACGGGCCCTTGCTCGGGATGTTCTCCGAGATGTTCCCCGCCCCGCAGGACCTCACCGAGGCCGAGACGGCGAGCATCCAGGCCGCCGCGCAGTGGTGGGACGGGCAGAAGGGCTACCGGGCGCTGCAGTGCAGCCAGCCCAACGCCCTGTCCGTCGGCCTCAGCGATTCACCGGCATTCCAGCTGGCGTGGATCGCGGAGAAGTGGAAGATCTGGGCCGGCACCGACTCCAAGATCGACCCCAAGCGGCTGCTGACCCTGATCAGCATCTACTGGTTCACTCGGACCGGCGCCACATCCGCCCACTTCTACTGGGAAATGGCCCACTCCACCGCGTTCGGGATCGGATCGCCCGACGTCCCTGCCGGATGGGCGGTATTCAACCAGGACCCGCTCATGGGCAAGTTCCTCAACCCCACGGGCCAACTCGCCCACTACACCGAGCACGACGAAGGCGGCCACTTCCCCGCCATGGAGGTACCCGACCTGCTCGTCAACGACATCCGCACCTTCTTCCGACCCCTGCACGGCTGACCCCCGCCGCGACGCACCGGCCATTGCTCATCACAGAGATCCCCGCGCCCTGCAGTCACGATCGCCGCGGCAGCAGGGCGCGGGGATCATCTGATCTAAAACACGGCCTAGCCCCCCGGCGCCGTTGGGCTGTCCGGCGGAACGCTGAGGCTGTTCAGCCGCTACGGCAGCGTGCTGGGCCAGTATCCATCCGGCCGGCCACGGCGGCGAATCCTCGCCGGTCGCCGGTCTGCCCAGCGGTTTCTACTGTGGCCTTCAGCGGGCGGCCAGTTCCGTAAAAGCCAGCAGGTCCGGGCCGGGTGCCGGGCGGCTGATGTCGCGTACCAGCGGGTGCAGCTGGGGGACCGGCAAGGAGTTCAGCCCGGCCGGAGTGCCAGGTCAGCTCGACACCTCTTCCCGTCGCCGGTCATCGCCGGCTGTGGCGGGGATGGCGGTGTCGATGAGGACGGCGGCGATGGCGGCGGCGGTGGGGAAGGCGTCGGCGTCGAGGACCCGGGTGCGGGCCGCGGCGCCGTCGATGAGCAGCGCGAGCTGCTCGCCGAGCTGTTCAGGGTCGGCGGCGCCGGCTTCGCGGGCGGTGTCGGCGAGCCGCACGGCGACGGCCTTCTTGTAGTCGCGTGCGTACCGGGATGCGGGGTGCTCGGGGTCGTGGAGTTCGACGGCGGCGCCGATGTAGGGGCACAGGGGTGTGGTGGGGGGGATGTCGAAGACGGCGAGGAGCCGTTCGCGGGGCGTGAGGTCGGTGCGGTCGAACACGCCGGACAGAACGGAGGGGTCGAACCGGCGCAGGTACTCGGCGACGAGTTCGTCCTTGCCGGTGAAGTGCTGGTAGGCCGTGCGCTTGGACACCTCGGCGGCCGCGCAGAGTTCGTTCATGCCGGTGCTGTTGATGCCCCGCTCGCGAAACAGCTGCTGGGCCGCGCTGAGGATGCGCTCGCGGGCGCCCCGGCCGCGGCGGCGGCCCGTGGGGCCCTTCTCGAACTCCGTCATGGGCCCAATCCTACCGCAGCTGGGTAACGACCGGTGTACATAGCTTGCGCCCCCGG
This sequence comes from Streptomyces sp. NPDC054047, assembly GCF_055585065.1. Lineage (NCBI taxonomy): Bacteria > Bacillati > Actinomycetota > Actinomycetes > Kitasatosporales > Streptomycetaceae > Streptomyces > Streptomyces sp. NPDC054047. The sequence continues at coordinate 398,200 of NZ_JBVJKV010000004.1, forward strand.
CCGCCTGCGTCGTACGTTAAGCACACAGGGCGGTGTACTTAACTGCGTCGCCCCAGGCACACACGGCATCACCGACCCAAGGGAACAGCTATGGGAAAGCTCGACGGCAAGGTCGCAGTCATCACCGGCGGCACCACCGGCATGGCACTGGCCGGCGCGAAGCTGTTCGTCGACGAGGGCGCGCACGTCTTCATCACCGGCCGCCGCCAGGACGCCCTGGACGAGGCCGTGAAGCAGATCGGCCGCAGCGTCACCGGCGTCCAGGGCGACGCCGCCAACCTGGACGACCTGGACCGCCTGTACGACACCGTCAAGCGGGAGAAGGGAAGCCTCGACGTGCTGTGGGCCAGCGCCGGCGGTGGCGAGCCCGCCCCGCTCGGCGAGATCACCGAGGCCCAGTTCGACACCTGGTTCGGGCTCAACGCCCGCGGCACCCTGTTCACCGTCCAGAAGGCCCTCCCGCTCTTCAACGACGGGGGCTCCATCCTCATGACCGGCTCCAACGCCTCTCTCGGTGCCTTCCCCGGCTGGAGCGTCTACGCCGGCAGCAAGGCCGTCCAGCAGGCATGGGCCCGCGTCTGGCTCAACGAGCTCAAGGACCGCCGCATCCGCGTCAACGTCCTGACCCCCGGCCAGGTCGCCACCGCCAAGCAGACAGAGCTCTTCGACGAGGCCACCAGGCGCCAGTTCGAGTCCCTCATCCCTCGCGGGCAGATGGGCCGCCCCGACGAAATCGCCACCGCCGCCCTCTTCCTCGCCTCCGACGACTCCAGCTACGTCAACGGCATGGAACTCGTTGCCGACGGCGGCACCACCGCCCTGTAGACCGAGCAACCACAACCAGGACAGGACATCTCATGAGCAGCATCAGCATCAGCATCAGCATCATCGGCACCGGGAACATGGCCCGCACCATCGGCGCGCGGGCGATAGCGGGCGGCAACACCGTCGAGATCATGGGCCGCGATCAGTCCAAGGCCGCCGACCTGGCCAAAGCTCTCGGCGGCGGCACCACGACGGGAGAATGGGGCACCGCCCCGGCCGGGGACATTGTCATCGTCGCCCTGCTGTACGACGGCGTCGTGCCGGTCGTCGCCCAGTACGGAGACGCTCTCGCGGGCAAGGTCATCATGGACATCAGTAACCCCTTCAACTCGACGTTCGACGGGCTGGCCCACCGCGAGGAGACCTCCATCGCGCAGGAAGTCGCCAAGGCGGCCCCGGCCGGCGCCAGCGTGGTGAAGGCGTTCAACACCGTCTTCCGCCACGTCCTGGAAAAGGGCCGACCCGACGTCTTCATCGCCGGCGACAGCACGCAGGCCAAGGCAAGCGTGGAAGCGTTCATCGAGAGCCTCGGGATGCGCCCGCTGGACGTCGGCGGCCTGAAAATGGCGCACTGGCTGGAAGGAGCGGGCGTGGTCACGGTGGGCCTCGCCAACCACGGGGTGGGGAACCTGGACTTCGCCCTTGGCATCACCGAGCTTCCCGTCTGACCAGACGGTTGCCGGAACACCGAAGCCCCGCCATCTTGAAGGCGCAGGTGCTCGGGGTGGCATGATCGTCTGTGAGCATGCTCGAAACGCGTTGCGGCCCGGCGGGCGGAGCTCGATGAGGAGGAGAAGCTCCTGGCCGAGCGGCTCGATGCGGTCCGTGCCGAGCGCGAGGAACTCGTGGTGGCGATGCGCGTGTGGGAACGGACGAACGCCCAGCTGGACGCCGAGAGACCGTCGGCGCAGGCAGCGACGGTGCAGGTGGGTGGGCGCGGTGTGCTGCTGGCCCCGCACCGGGAGGCGGGCGCGGGCGAGGAGGTCCTGCCGCCGGACTACCAGCGGCTCATGAAGCTCGCCGAACGGGCTCCGGGCCTGCTCGAGACTCTGCACGAGCGTGATCCGGAGTTCGTCCTGCTGGACGGCACTCTCGCCGAGTGCGACCGCGTCGGCGGCAGCCGGGCGGACTACTCCAGGATCTCAACTCATCAACGGCGAGAACGCCCACCGGAGTGCAAAGACGGTTTCTCAGTGGGGACGCGTCCGCCAGGCCCGGGCGAAGAGTTCGGGCAGAGGGCCGGCGACCGGCTGGGAATAGACCTTGCGCCCGATGACCCGGACCCCGAGCAGCCCGGCCTTCCAGGTTTCCATCGGAGGGTAGAACTTGTCCCCGACCGCCCAGTCGCCGGGTAGGAACACCCCCCGCCCGGCCCGGGCCCTGCGGTCGGCGACCGCCAGACCGGCCTCGACGAGTGCGGCCGCAACGGCCTTGTGGTGCACGCCAGTCCACCGGTTGAAGCGGCGGATACGGCGGTCGGTGGGCACGGGCAGGGCGAGCAGTTGCAGATACAAAGTGGCGGCGTCCGTATCCAGACCAGTGGTGGCGGCCGCCTCCTCGACCACCTGTGGGGCGGACAGCCGCGGATCGGTCTCGTAACCGCCCGGCGGCAACGACGCCTCGGATATGCGCTGCACGATCCGCTCGAACTCGGGACCGCGCAGCCGGCGGACCAGCGCCAGCTGCGAGTCCTCGGTGTCGACCACGGCCTCCAGGCGCCGCGAGCGCTCGTCGGCCCCGTAGCGGCCGGGCCGGAAGTACACGCCGGGCGCCTCGCGCTCACCGCGGCGGTCGAACCCTGCCTCGGACACGACGACCAGGCCGTCGTCCAGCGTGGGATGGACAAGCGGCTCGGCGGCGTCCAGATAGGGCAGGGCGCCGGGGAAGCCCGGCAGCAGGTCTGCCACGGTGCGGCCGCGCAGGCTGCGGCCACGGGCGGAGAGCAGCAGCCCCGGGTGAGCCAGGCGTTCCCGCAGCAGCCGTATGGTCTCGGGGACTCCCCGGCGTATGGGATCTCCTTCGGGAAGCTCGGCGTACACCCAGTCGACGGCGTCGCAGACCACGGCGAGCAGCTCCCTGAAACGGAATCCCTCGTCGCCCTCCCAGCCGGCGCCGCTGATGCTGTTGACTCGCAGCCGGGTGTCAGGGTCGCGGGTCAGCCGTGGCTCGCGCTCGGGATCGGCGAACACGGCGCACACGGCTGCCGGGGCCATCCGTATGTCGCTGTGCTCGGCGGCGACGGCGAGCGTCGACTCCGGCACGGCGGGGCGTACGCCCTGTTGCCTGCGCCAGGCCTCGGCGATCCGCTCGGCGAGCGCCAGCTGCCCGCCCTCCAGCCACAGCTGTCCGGGGTCCGCGGGCAGCACGTCGGCCAGCAGGTCGAGGCGCTCGGCCACCCGCAAGGTCGCCAACTCCCCTTCACCGGCCTCGGCTTCGGATTGCTTGAGTCCCATCACCTTGCGCGCCTCGGCATCGAGTCCGCGGTACCCGTACTTCACATCGGGTATTCCGGCGAGCAGCAGCGCGGCACCGGCCCGGCTCAGCCCGGTCCGCTCGGCGAGCAGCGCGGCCGCCGCGCGGTCCCAGGGTGCGGGGCCCTTCTGCCGTACGAGGTGCACGAGGCGCCGTAGGCGGTCAGGTGTGTCCCAACCGGCCGCGGGCACCGGCTCGGTGGCCGTGATCCGACCGGGTGCCGGCGGCTGGGCGGTGCCGGTGTGCAACTCGACGAAACGCTGCCCGTCCTTGCCGGCGCCGAGCCCGTGCGGAGCGACCACCGCACCCTCGTGAGTCCGAGCGGCACGCCTGTCCTTGTCGGCGAGTTCGAGGACGCCCGTACGCATCCGGGCGCGAGCCTCCGGGTCGGCAAAGGGAGTTTCTGCCCATACATCCAGCATCGCCAGCTGGACCGCGCGCAAATGGTCCGGCACGTGGAAGGAGCTCGCCCGAAGGGCCACGGCGCCGCACCGGCCGATGAACCGGTACCAGTTCCAGCCCAGGTACCGCGCGGGCGCCTCCTCGCCGCTCCCGGTCAGGTAGTCGCCGACCTCGGTGAACACGTCGAGCGTGCCGGGTCCCCAGTGTCCGGAACCTTCGATGAAACCGTTGAGGGCCTGGGCGATCCACTTCTCGTCGAAGGGTTGTGATGGGTGTATTGGGGTGTGGGACATGCGGCCATCCTGCCGGATCGCATGGCCGCCTTTCGCCGGTGCCGAGGCACGCGCTCTACATCACGAACCTGGCGCTCCCCGGTCATGTCCGCGTACGAGCTGACATGGATGCTTGCCGCTGTCGCGCCCAACTCCCGGCACTCGACGTGTCAGCCCGGGGCTGCGGCACTCAGAGGATCTGTCGGATCAGTTGATGTCGAGGGTTGTCAGGGACGGGTGGCGTAGCGGCTGTGTTTGCGCAGGCCGGTAGCGATGGTGTCGTAGCCGGTGAGGCGGAGTGCGCCGATGGCCAGTTCGCGCAGCGTGGCCGTGGCCCGGCGCCCTTTCCGTGACATGAGCCGGTGCCTGCTCGACGCGCGATGTCCCAGAGCGTGCCGGGTACGGCGGCGATCCAAATTCGGGCCGGGTCGGCGTGGCTGAAATGGACGCGCAGCATGTCGTTGGCTCTCCCCGCTGAGCGCGACCGGCGGGGACATCGCAGCGCGAGGGGATCAGGAGGTGATAACCGTGTCCTCAATGCGTGCGTACGGGGACCGGCCAGGGGCGGCGGGCAGGTGCCCCTGGCCGGAGCGAGAGCGCGATGGTTCGCTTCGGGCAGCGAACCGGAGCGGACACGGTCAGTTGCAGGCGTGACCCCAGCCCATGTCGGGGCGCCAGGTCTTGGTGCTCGCGGTCCCGCCCTGCTTCTTCCAGGTGAACTTCGCCTGTACCTGGAAACTGTTCGTCGGCCACCTGCACGGGTTGACCGACGAGGTGCCTGCCAGGTCTTGGGTGCTGTGCCAGCCGTCGTCGTCCTTGGCGGACTTCACCGTCAGCGTCCTGGTGCCGTTGAAGCGCAGGAGCTTCACGTCGTTGACCTTGACCGTGTAGTTGCCACCGCCGGCGCTGTCGGTGATCTTCGCCCGTGCCCGGTATGTGTCGGCCTCGTCGTCCCACCATACGGTCGCACAGCGCTTGACCTGCTTGCCGTAGCACTCCCAGGTGCTGTCCGCGGACGCCATGGACGGTGTGAAGACGATCGATGCGCCCACCGCTGCGACGGTGAGCCCACCAGCCGTACTGATCCTGCCGAGTTGCTTGAGCCTCATGAGGTTCCCTTCCAATGTCCCGCGGCCGTTGGACGGCCGCCGGGTCTCCAGCGCTGGCGACGGGAACGCTAGCCGGGAATCCGGGGTGAACCGCGAGGCGTGCGGTGCTGTTGCGCAGCCGTGACAACGTCCGGATTCGGCTGCCGCCGCCAGCCGACCGAGCCCCAGATCTTCCAGGGCGCGAGCGACGGTCGGCCAGGAGGTGACGTCTGGGCAATACCCGGTGCGGTGGTTGGTGACTTCACTCTCAGCCCACCGGCCTGCCTTGCGAACGAAGCTGAGGTCAGCGGCGCGGTATGCGCGCCCCGCGTTTGAGTTCGGGCGCGGGGACGCAGCCACCTGGGATGGCGCGTAGAAGGAGAAGGCCCGCAGCGTTGCCCGGACACCTCGTGCGGGACGTGTCGCCGCCTGCGGCGCGGGGCTCTGGGGTGCGAAAGCCCGGCCGGGCGTGGGTACTTGGCGTCGGTGCGGCAGTCGTGAGCGTGTTGCTCGTCGCGCTGATCGTCGTCGTGGCGCCGCGCCATCTCCTGGCCTGGGACACTGCCGGCGCCCGCGTTCCGGACCGCGCGCAGGCAATCAACGACCTTCGGACCACGCTGCTGCAGGGGCTGGCCGGGGTGGCATTGCTTGTTGGAGCCTTCTTCACCTGGCGGCAATTGCAGGTGACGCGGTACGGACAGCTCAGCGAGCGGTTTACCGCAGCGGTGGAGCAGTTGGGCAGCCCTAGCGTGGAGGTACGCATCGGAGCGGTCTTCGCTCTGGAGAGGGTCGCTGTCGACTCACGGGACGATCGCGGGACCGTCGCCGAGGTGCTCTGCCTCTTCGCGCAACGCAACGCACTCGCCACACCGCTCGAAGCCCGCCCCGCCCCTGGCGAGATGGCGAGAAGCGGTGAAGTGGCCCTGGCGCACGCGGGTGACACCTTGCTGGTCCTACGCTCCCCGGATGTGCACGCGGCGGTCACCGTGCTCGGCCGCGCTCCACGCCCCGCAGGGCTGACACTTCGTCTCCAGCGGGTGGACCTCCGACGCTCGATGCTGGACCAAGCGGATCTCGTCGACGCGGACCTGCACTACGCCGATCTGACGAACGTGCATCTCCAGGGGGCCCGGCTGCAACGAGTCGACCTGTCCGGAACGTGGCTGGTCAGAGGCATACTTCTGGGAGCCGACCTGCGACAGGCCTCGATGCGGTCCGTTTTGCTGTGCCACGCCCGGCTCGACGACGCCGACCTGCGCGCGGCGGACTTGAGCAATGCCGACCTGACAGCGGCCGTCATCGGTGCCGCGCGATTCGAGCTGGCTGATCTGCGCGGCGCGGTTCTGACGGGCACCGACTTGACGGGGGCGACGTTCACCAAAGCGGTGGCCGACGCCACCACGGTCTGGCCCCAGGGCTTCGACGCGGCAGCCGCCGGGGTGCTCTGCGCAGACAATGCGCCGCCGCTCCAGCCCCTGAGCTTCTTCCCGCAAGATCCCGCCTAGCGACGGCGGTCCTGGCGTACTTGTCGTAAGGGGGCGCCGTCCCCTAAGGAGCCCTGGGTCGGTCGATCCGCGGGCTCGGATCTGGATGCGTTTTAGCACCCGTCTCAATACCTCCGGATCAGTGGAAGGTGGGCCGGGCTCTCACGGTCACCTTCGCCGTTGCGGTCCTGGTCGCGGGCGGCGTCTTCCACGGCCTGGTGGTCCTGCTGGACTTCCGGGTAATCGACCGCAGCGCGATGCTCGACGCGAAGTCCCTCTTCGACCTGGTGAAACTCTCCTTCGGAGTCTTCGCCGGAGTTGGCGCGCTAGTCACTCTGGTCGTCGCCTACCGCCGTCAGCGCGTCGACAGCAGCGGCACCTGGTCCCGCGGCGCACCGACGGACGTCGTCCCGCTTCTGCAGGAGCTGCGCGGTGAGCAGGTGGAGCGGGCCCGTGCGGTGGCAGAGAACGTGGTGGCGCTGCACCGCTGACCACACCACCACACCGAGTGGGAGCGCACAGGTGCGGTAGCTACGGATTTGGAAGCAGCCAGGTGGGGGGCAAGGTGACGGTCGCAGGGACTGGAGTGCCGACGGCAACGAGAAGCCCGTCGGGAGCTGAGCCCTTCGCCTCACTGAAGGACACCTCACCGCCGGAGAACACCGTGCCTACGAAGGACTCCCTCCCGAAGAACGACGTTCTGTCGAAGGACACCCTGCCGCCCGAGAACTCTGCGTGCCGGAAGAAGCCCTTGCCGCCGTGGAAGTCCGTGGAGCTGAAGTGCACCGTGCCACCCGAGAACACCGTGTGGACGAAGGACTCCGCGCAGCCGACGAACTGCGCGTTGACGAAGGACACCTCGCCGCCGGAGAACACCGCGCCACGGAAGGACACCTTGAGGCCGCTGAAGAGCCTCCCGGGGCCGGAGAAGGATGCGTCGACGAAGTGCACTGCGCCACCGGAGAACAACGCATCGCGGAAGGACATCTCTCCTACCCAGCACTTTGCGCCGCTGAAGGACACAGTGCTACCGCGGAACGAGGCTCTGTCGAAGGACACCGTGCCGCCGCAGAACGACGCTGTGTCGAAGGACACCGTGCCGCCGGAGAACACCGCGCCGGTGAAGGACACCGTGCCGCCGGAGAACACCGCGCCGGTGAAGTTCATGTCGCCGTCGATGGTGACGTCGGTGAGGTCCAGGTCGAAGCCCTGCCAGGAGCCGTGGATTGTCTCGGGGCGTCGGTAGCGGTCGCCGATGAGGCGCAGGATGGTGTGCCGAATTTTACGGAGGGCCAGGTAGCGGTGGTGCTCGTCCTGGCAGGCGGGGTCATCACCGGGGTCGGGGGGGTAGGGAAGCTGGACGTAGGCGCACAGGACGTCGATGCATGTTTGGCGCAGGCTGTGGTCGGGGGCGTCGTCAGCGAGGCTGACCAGGGCGTGGACGCCGCCGAGCCGGACGGCCGGGGAGTTGTCACCGAGCTGGGAGACGGCGGCGGTGAACCGTTCGGCGTGTAGGCGGGTGGCCTCGCGGTGTGCGCCTGCCTCGTCGACACGCTGGCGGCGGTAGGCGACCACCAGCGCGACGAGCGCACCGGCCCCCGCGACCACCCCAAAGGAGAGCTTCACCAGGTCAACGAGCGTGCTCGCATCGAGCTTCGCGGTGCTGTCGATCTCCCGGATGTCCAGCAGGACGACAAGGCTGTAGAAGACGCTGCCCGCCGCCAGGACAGCGGCAGCGAAGGTGACCGCGAGGGCCCAACCGGCCTTCCACAGCCGCAACTCCCGATCATCTGGCCCCGAACGCGGCCTCTGCTTGGCTGTCATGGAAAGGGAGACATGACGGGCAGACCCGCGGTTGCAGAGGTGGTCCGCAACACCAGGATCGAGCGCTACAGTCCCGCTTCGGAGGTATCACGGCGGGTTCTCAGCGCCAGCCCGGGCAGGCAGCCCTTCCGGCTACCGCTTCTGCGCGACGAACTTCGACAGCCGGTTCCTGGAGCACAACCCCGAGATCGCCTTCACGTACGACGGCTCGGTCGAGCGCACCGCGCAGATCCTCGCCGCCGCCGGATTCGAGGTCGACTGGAAGCTCTGGGAGGCGGACTACAGCAGGTGCGGCCCCTGCAGGCCGGGCGCGAACTGCCACTGAACTACCGGAAAAAACGGTCGGGCCTGGGGACTTGATGAACGCCCCAGGCCCCGACGCGTGCAGGCACGGGCAAGGCGGGTCGCTCCCTGAACCAGGGGGCGGCGGGCCGGTACGGTGACCAGCTCACAGAGCGGGTCCCACCGGCCACTTGAGGAGCTCGATGCCCACCGCGCCGCGCACTGCCGCCGAGTACTGGGACCGCTATTTGCCCGCCCGCGGCCCCGATGAGCCCGCTCCGCGGCCCGAGTTCGAGTGGACCCAGTACCCCGGCCACGGGCCCGGCCCCGAGCTGCTCGGCCATCCCGAGCACGCCCTGGACCTGGGGCCGGCCCAGGGCAAGGAAGCCGTGTTCCTGGCCCGGCGGGGAACCAAGGTGACGGGCGTCGACCTCTCCCACGTCCAGGTCGAGCGGGCCCGCTCCTGGTGGTCCGCCGAGCCGAACGTGTCGTTCCAGCACGCGGACGCGTGCGCCTTCCTCCGCCAGGACGACGGCGTGTATGACGCGGTCTACTCGGTGTGGGGCGCCCTGTGGTTCACCGACCCCGACGAGCTGCTCCCGCTGATCGCCGGGCGTCTTGCCCCGCTGCACACTTCACGCGAGTCGAGGCCTGCGTGCTGGACGCGCCGGAAGAGGGCACATCGGGCACCCTGCTGGTGTCCGCAGTCAGGGCGTAGTGCCGAAAGCCTGCGGAGCCGAGGGGCCGCCCCAGTCCAAGGGAAGGCCCCTCTGTCGCCGGCTTGGCGATGTCCTCGGGCTTGACTTGGTCGGCGGGGATGACCGTGCGGAGGGGTGCTTCTGGCGTGCCCGCAGGCGTGGGCTCGTTGCGGCGGGCCTGCGCGGCTCGTGGCAGTGGGCCGGTCAGCTGCGGAAGGGGCCTGTGACTTCGTAGGTGATGCCGCCGGACGAGCTGCCGCTCGTGCCCCGCTGGCTGGAGAAGTACAGGCGCTTGCCATCCGGCGAGAAGGCCGGGCCGCAGATCTCCGAGGAGGACTGGCCGTTGATCCGCAGGAACGTCGCGACCACGTCGTCCGGCGTGATGATGCAGATCTCCATGTTCCCGCCGTCCTCCGCGACGTACAGGTCGCCGGAAGACGAGCCGGTGACGTTGTCGACGCCGGTCAGCGGCGCTCCGCCACCGACGACCAGGGAGTCGTCGTAAGCCAGCTCATAGGTGCCGGCGGCCAGGTTGAGCTGCCAGACGCGGCCATCGCCCTTGGTGGTGAACCAGACGGTGTCGTTGGCGTAGTGGCAGCCCTCTCCACCGTTGAACAGCTTGGCGCCGGAGACCTGGTCGCGGGTCGGGGTGGGCGAGCCGTCCGGGTCGGGCACAGTCGCCCACGTGAAGCTGCCGGAGGTAGCGGTTCCGGCCTTGAGGACCTGGAGCGTGCCCGCCGACAGGTTGCCCCACGTGGACGGAACGAACCGATAGAAGCAGCCGTCCGACGCGTCCTCCGTCAGGTAGATCACCTTGCGGACCGGGTCGGCGGCCGCCGCCTCGTGGTTGAAGCGGCCCATGGCATCGCGGCGTACGGCGGCGTTCACGCCCCACGGGTCGGTCTCGTAGACGTAGCCGGTGCTGACCTCCTCGCAGGACAGCCAGGTGTTCCAGGGGGTCGCCCCGCCGGCGCAGTTGCGGTTGGTGTTGGACAGGATCCGATACGAACCGGTGATGGAGCCTGTCGAGTTGAACTTGATCGCGCCCGCGCCGCCGGTGGAGGAAACCTCCGAGTTGGAGACGTAGATCCAGCCCGTGCCGTCGGCGAAACAGGCACCGCCATCGGGGGCGTTGTGCCAGGTGTAGGTGGTGGAGCCGACCTTCTGGCCGGACCGGGCGATCACCCGGCTGGTGAAGCCGCTGGGCAGCTGGAGGCCGTTGGAGTCCGCCGTGCCGAGTGCTCCGTACGGACCAGGGCCCTTCTGTGCCGGCGCCGCGTAGGCCGCGCCCTGCATGAGCGTGTACCCGAATGCCGCTGCTGAGCCGCCGACGACTGCTCCACGCAGGAAACTACGACGTTCCACTTGATCACTCCAGGGGTTCGTGACCGTCCCTGCCGAACCGGTCGGGCGGCGGGGTCGCGAGGGGCGCTTCCGGAACCTAAGCGCCCCGGATTGACAGTGCATCAACAATCGATGAAGCGGAAGCGTCTGCTGCCGGCCTGTTGCGCCGCACTCTTTGCCAGAACCTGCCGCCTCACCGGTGGGGCCAGGCAGACGCGTTGACCGTGCTGAGGATCCGCCCTGGTGCAACCCGTGCGCCTCCAGGGCGACCTACACGGTCACCTTCGTCTCCCTCTCCTCGTCGGCGCGCCCGTGGGCGGCCACCGTCACCGATGTGGACGTCACCGAGGAGAAATGGACACCGCCGACACCTACACTGCCACCCCGCAGCACGCAGGCTCCGGGGCCGCGCTCGGCGGGGCGGACGGCGCGCCGAACGGGAGGATGATCGTGGCCGCCTGGCTGCCCGTCAGGCTGCCACGTCCGTTTTCGTGCGGCGGCATGGATTGGGCCTGGGCTGATGTACCGGGGGACCAGTGCCAGATCGCGACCGGTTCGACAAGAGCGCCGGGTCCTGCCCAGCAGCCGTCGCCCAGCGCGTCCCTCCTGATGCGGGTGTGACAATTGAAGACAACTCCCAGCGCGCGGCCGCCCGCGCTCGCGATGCCGGACCGCAGCCCACCGCAGCGGCGAACCGGCTGGTGACGTGAAGCGATCGGCCCACCGGAGCCCAGCTATACGATCGTGGCCGTTGCTTGACGGTGCCGGACGAGGAGTGAGCCCGTGGTCGCGCGAGTGCGGGAGCAGCGGCTTGAGGTGTTCGTGGACGATTTCACGTTCACGTTCCAGGAGTCCTGGGATGCTGAACTGCCGGTTGAGTATCCAGACGGCATCAACGTTGCGGCGTTCGTGAACACGTTTCCGGGTCGGGTGGACGTGACCAGCGCCGGCCACTTCCATACCGCCGAGGTTAAGGTCCAGGTGTGGGGCGAGCCTCCGCCCAGCGAAGACGTCACCGCGTGGGATGTGCAGGACGAGGCTGAGTTTGAGTCGCTGAGCGGCGATGTCGCTGTGTGGACACCGACCCTGGGACGCACCGACGAACTGATCGGGCTCGGCAGGGAGGGCTGGTGGCGTGTGCGTGTCCACTGTGCGGGGCGCGCGGAGGTGGCCGCACTGCGGGACTCCGGGGAGCCCGTGGTCGGAATCGAGCGCTACCTGGTGCAGTTCTTCCCGGCAGGCTGACCGGGACGGGGGCGGTCGGCGCGCACTGGCCGCCCCCGTTTCGTCACGTTGTGATCTTCACCAGGAAGGCGTCGCCCCCAGTGCCGCCTCCCACCGCGGGGCCGGCACGTGCAGTTTCGTGCTGGTCGGGGGAGTCAGCGACCAGGGGGCCGGCGGCGCGAGGCTGACGACCGGTCTCGAGGCCGTCTCCCTCGGCCGCCACCTGATGGGGCTGCGGCGCGGCCGTACCGCCACACCGCGGTCCGCTCTACAGCGGGACTACGACCGGTAGCTGTCCGACCCAACGGGCCAAGCCGTACTCACGGCAGGGCCTGATACATCGAGCGACCGGCACACAATCCGCTTGCCGGTTTCCGTCGCGGGAACGGCCCATCCTTCAGGGCCGTCCTCCCTCTCGATGGTGAACACGTCACGACCGTGCTGAGGTTGCGTGCTCGCTCACCAGCGGGCGGCCAGCATGAGCACCACCGCAGTGGCCGGGCCACTCGCCGGCGCCGCCCGGGCGCGGCCCTACGGGTGGCTCGCCACGCCGCTCACCGCCGACCGCCCTGGCCTCACCAGCAGGGGCCGCCCGTGGTCTCGCTCTTGTTCCAGTCGAAGTTGTCGATGGACATCCAGCCGTGTGTCCGGGTTTCCGCGACGCGCCCGTACACCCATACGTTGCCGTGGGAGTTCTGCACCCAGCAGTGGAAGTACAGCTTCTTGCCCTTCTCGACGCGGTCAACATTGTCGCAGTACGAGTACCACATGTTCTTGAGGTTGTACGTCCCCTTCATGATCCCGTACCCGCGGTCGAGATTGGGGCCAGTCTGAGTGTTGCACGCGGCCGCTGCCGAGGTCGGGGTCGCTGCTGAGGCGGACACGCCTCCGAATCCCGTGACAAGGGCAAAGGCCGCCGTAGTAAGGGCCAACTTCCGCTGGATGTTCATGCCGTTCCTCTCGTTTGAAGGAGGATCCGAGACCCTCGGTCGCTCGGAGAAGCTACCGAGCGACGTCCGGGATGCGCGTCCAGTGGTGGGTTGACCCCCCGTACAACTTCCGCTGTACCGCGGAAGTTGTACGGCGCGAGTGAGCCGGTGCCGCCGGTGCAGCCGGCGATGCCGACAGCGACGGTCAGGGGGGCAGATGTGTCGGTGTCGCTGCAAGACCCGCGGAGTGCGGCCACCACGATCCGCGAACTTGGCATCGTCGCCTCGGCGCGATCGTCGCTCGTAGTCGGGACGGCATGCCCACATCAGGAGCGAGGGCGAGTGTGACGGCGGGCTTGGTAGGACTCGGCGGTCTTGTGGTAGCGGATGGTGAGGCCGCGCGGGTGCGTGACGGTCAGGCGTAAGGCGTTGGTTTGACATGTGGCCTCTGTCAAACGAGAGCAGTAGACGGGACGTCCAACCACCGGGCGATGCGCCCGTTCGGGGCCTGACCCTAGCTTCGGCCGTGCGGAGCATGCAGTATCCGCATCCGCATCCGCATCCGCATCCGAAACAGGTCAGCAGGAGGAGAGATGCACTTAAGAGCTACAGCTACAGCTACAGCTACAGCTACTTCTACGTCACGCAGAACCGGGCGGAGGCGCGGCGCCGGAGCCGCGCTGCTCCTAGCTTTGACCGCAGCCCTGGCGATGCTGCTGGGTCTGGCCTCGCCGGCGGCGGCAGAAGCCGCGCCGCCCCGCGACGACAGTGTCGACGAACCGGTCATCATGATCCACGGCTTCCACGAGCGGCCCTTCCTGGGTGACCCGGTGCCCTGGGGATACGACTGCGGTGACTGGTGGAAGGCCACCCAGGGCGCGATGACCGCCCAGGGCTGGACCGGCGAACTTCGCACTTACGGCTACTACCAGAGCGACAGCAACTGCAACTGGTACTACACCGACGACACTCCTGACGAGGCGAAGAAGACCCAGCTCGGGGACCGCAACACGCCACTCACCGACATCGCCCGGGATCTCGCGTGGAAGATCTACCGTTCCTACTCGTCCAAGGGCAAGTCGGTGGACGTCATGGCGCACTCCATGGGCGGCTTGGTCATCCGCTCCGCACTCACCGAAGTCAGCAAGGCCAACCCCTGGTTCCCGCCGTACCTGTACGTCGAGGACGTCGTCACCTACGGCACCCCGCATAGCGGGACCACCGTCAGCGCCCTGTGCGGAAACCCTCTCAACCGCTTCAACCAGTGCGACGAGATGCAGATCAACTCGGCGTTCCTGCAGAATCAGATCGAGAACCCACAAGGCGCGCACGGGACCGACTGGACGCTCTTCGGCTCTGACTTCGACTACATCGTGCCAGCTTGGAGCGCCACCGGCATGAAGGCCGACCACAAGGTGATCTATGACCGGAGCGCGCGGATCAACCATCAGCGACTCCATGCGGTCACCGACGGTACGTACGGCATGGAGTACATCAACACCCCGAACACCCGCTGGACCCACGACGACAGTGGAGCGGCGCCGGTGCGTGCCGGCACCAACTCGCTGTACTGGCACAAGGCCTGGTAACCACCGCCGGCCGTCGTCCCACGACCGCCGACGAGAACAGGAACCACCACCGGCACCACAGGGCTCATCGCAGGTGTGGCCGCGGCAACCAGCCGCGGTCATGCCCATGGCGGCGGTCGCAGGAACGCGCCGCCTGCGAGGGGCCCTGGGGCGCAGCTGACCCGGAACACGTTTCACCGGTTGCGGCGCAGGGCTGCTGCTCCGTCCCACCCGCACCAGGTCCTGCCGAATCAAGGGCTGTGAGGGCGCGGTTCGTTTAACCTGCAGCAATGCGGGCGGGGAAGGAACGAGTTCGGCAGTACGCCGTCGATCTGGGCATCGCCGTGGCTGTCCTGGCCATCACGCTGGTATACGCGGTGACCCACCACACGCCGCGGTGGCCGGACTTCGACTCCGCGGCCGTCGTGCTCACCGTGGCCGTCAATCTGCCCTTGGCGCTGCGCCGCCGGATGCCGTGGACGGTCCTGCTGGTCACCAGCGCCGCCCTGGCCGCTTACACGGCCGCCGGATACCAGCCGACCGTCAACGTCTGGTCGCCGATGCTGGCCTTCCTCACCGTCGCCTCCGTGTACCCGCCCCGCAAGGCGGCGCCCGGCGCGGCCCTCGCCACCGCCGTATGGATCCACCACGCCCTCAGCGCGGGCACGTCGTCCATGTGGCTGGCCGTCGTGGAGACCTTGGCGTTCGTCACCATCGTCTGGGGCATCGGCTACAACCAGCGCCGTCTGCGGCAGAGCAACCGGCACCTCGCCCGGCTCACCGAGCGACTGCGACAGCAAGAAGGAGTTTTGGCACGCCAGGCTGTGGCGGAGGAGAGACTCCGTCTCGCCCGGGAGCTCCATGATGTCGTGACCCATCATCTGTCGGTCGTGTCCCTGCACAGCGGACTCGCCCGCCTCGTATGCGACAAGAACCCCCGGCAGACCCGCGACGCGCTGAGCACCATCGAGGCCTCCACCCACCGTGCCCTGGCCGACATGCGCGACCTGCTGCGCGTACTCCGCGTGCCACCGGACGACGCTGATGTTCCGGGGGAGGCGCAGGACGGTCGCACCGTGGGCCTGCAGGACGTCGAAGCGCTGGCCGCCTCGTTGGACGCCGTCGGCCTCAGCGTCACGACGACTGTCACCGGCGCTCCGCGCCCCCTCATGCCACACGCCGACCTGTGCGCCTACCGGATCGTCCAGGAGGCCCTGACCAACGTGCTGCGGCACGCCGGGTACGGCACCTGTGTCGCCCTGTCGATCGACCACGGGCCCGCCGGTCTCGCCGTCGCCGTCCGCGACGAGGGCGGCCCCCGCGAAGGCGCTCCCGCATCCGGGCACGAGGAGCTCACGGGCGTGCGCTCGATTGTGCGCTCGGGTGGGCGGGGGCTGCAGGGCATGCGCGAACGCGTCCGTCTGTACGACGGCGAATTCCACGCAGGCCCCCGCCAACCCAAGGGCTACGAGGTGGTGTTCACCCTGCCCCATCCCTACCGCGCCGACGCGGACGAGGACGGCGCACGGGTACGCGGTGTCGCCCAGCCGTGAGGAGCGGGTCAGCCGAGGAGGCTCCGTCCCCGGCGGTCACTGTCGTCCCGACAACCGCTGGCCATGTCTGATCCGCCCCACGCGGCATACGAGGCGCACTTCGCCCGCTCCCTCTTCCAACTGCTGGCGGGGGCAGGCTGGAAGCGTCTGGACGTCTTGCGTGTCAGCAGCACGGGCGTGCTGCTCGGCGGTGCACCGGCCAGCTACAGAGCCCAGACGGCGCTCGTGCGGCAGCAGCGCATGGCCGGGTCGTCAATCGACTACCTGCTGCCTGCCTGCCCCTGAGCCATGGGCTCGTTGGACGTGATGCCGAACGACACGAACTTTGAGCCAGAGCGGAAAGGTTCGCCGTCGGCAGACGTCGCGTGCCACGGTGTACTCATCGCACGTTCACCAAGGGGAGATGAGATGAAGCGGATGACTCGTTGGACCACAGGCCTGCTCGCCGTGGGTGGATTCGCCGTGGCCTTGCTGGCCGCTCCGGCCGCAAGCGCCCAGGCGAACGAACTAACTGTGCAGTGCTCCGGCGGCTGCGCCCAGTCAGTGCCGGACGGATTCCAGGTGTCCTCCACCACAGGGGACGTCACCACCAACGGCAACTGGGACCCGCACTAGACCCGCGGACACGGGCGACTGCCAAGGCCCGACGATCTCCGCAAAGGCGTGTGCCGCTGCACCCGACCGTGAACCGGCCATATCCGCTGCCTGGCTGGGGCGTTGAGGCCGAACAGGTGTGGGTGGAGAGGTTCACCGGCTGTCGGTAGAGCAGTTCGGGCGGCTGCTGAAGCCGGCCCGGGACCGGAGCGGCAACGGAACCTTGCGGGGGCCCGCCTCGTGATCGCCGCCGCCCGGCCGGTGCCGCGCACCACCGCGGACGCGCACGCCTGGCGCGCCTCCGGCCTGACCGAGTACTGCCGACGCGTGACCCTCCTGGGCGACGGCGCCTACCTCAACTGCGCGATGGTCGTGCCGCACCGCATACGCCCCCGACGGGACCTGCTGCCGGGCGAAAGGGACGACAACGCTACGCACCCGCGCGGTCCGCGCTCGGGTGGAGCATGTGATCGGCAGGACGAAGAACTACAAGATCCTCCGCGACTGCCCACAACACGGCGACGGCCTTCACCACGCCGCCCAAGCCGTCGCCCACATGCACAACCTCGCGCTCGCATCATGACCAGAAGACCGCGCTCACTCACCCTGACCTGCCCGAACACAGCCTTGTGCAACAGGCGTTAAATTCTGTCCAGTGAATGGGTCCCGGTTCGGCCCAGGACTGCGCGGCTGATTCTGGACGGCTCCCACTCCCTCTGCGAGGGTGGATTGGTGACCGAGGGGGAACGGGAAACACTGGCGGTTGCGCTGGATCACGCCTGGCGCTGGTACGAGAACCGACGGGGTCGAGCTCACTATCTGATGCAGATTCTCGTCGTGTGGCTGGCGATACTGGGTACGGCCTACGGCGTCACGCTGCAGGCGAGGCTCTACGGCATTGGCGGCTGCTTCGCTGTGTTGGCGGCGCTCAGCGTGGTAGCTCTTCACTTGGAGTCATCGCGGCTGAGGGCGTCAGCAGAACTTGCCGCTAGGGCCGTTGCCGAGTTGCAGAGCCGCCTTGCTGACGCACTCGACATGGAGGCAATGCGTCTGCAACAGCGTGAGGACGATACGTGCCCCTCTGACCCGCGTTTCCTGGGGTGGGACCAAGGGCATTGGCTCTCAGCCGTGAGCATCGTTGTCGCATTGGCCGGGGCTCTCTACACGTGGGTGATGCTGCCGTAGAGCGCCGCCTTCAATCGCGACAGCTCTGCCGCCCGCCCACATGTCAGCCTGCACCCTCCTTCCTACGTGGCTTTACGGGACAACTCTTCGGGGCAGCCGGGCAGGCAACGTTCTGAGGTGCTTCACAAGATGTTCCGCAGATCCACTACTTGCTCGTGCTGCTGGACTTCGGGGGAGAGGTAGTTGTGCTGGCGTCCTTCGGCGAACAGGTCGCGCAGGTACATTCCGGGGAAGTCCAGCAGTTCATGCCGGTGTGCAAGGCCGATGCGCACTCGATAGGGGGCCTCGCCGTCCAGGAGCAGTACGTCACACCAGTCCTGGCTCGTGGATTGGAAGCCGATCGTCAGGATGTGGTCCTCGGCGAGAGGCGTGATCCAGGTCGCCATGTCCTCCAGCAGCCAGGCCATGTTCATCCATGAAGGCGCGTGCGCAGCGGGTTGCCAGTCGTGCTCTCGCCGTCCCGCGCGCCCGGGCACGGGCGGTTCCCCCTCGGCGTATGCGGGTGGGTCCACCGGGCCGTCCGTCGCGGTGAAGGTCACCTGGCGGGGCTGCACCGCGATGGCCGAAACTCGGAAGCCCTCCTGTGCCAGGTCGAAGGCGGCCTCGGAGGCGCGGGTGAGGAATTCGCTTTCAGGACTGGCCACAAAGCCCCTTTCAGGAAGCATGAAGACGCTGTCCCGGCCCGCCCGGGCCGGAGACAGCGTTGGATGAACTGCGGGTTTACTGCAGCTTGGTGTATGAACCTACGTAGCGGCACTGGTCCTCGTCGGCAGTCTTCACGCTACCGGTCTGCTGCGCGCCTGCCGCAAGGACCTCCACCTCATAGACCAGGGATATGCGGACGTTGTGCCCCCCCGCCGGACGCGCCTCCCCGAAAGAGAGAAAGTGGCCGTGCCCGACAGCATTGAGTGGATCGCCGATGCATGGAACGCCAGGGGCCTGTACATCACTTGTGCCCGTGGCCTCGGTCCGCGGCACCTGGCTGAGCGCATGGCCGATCACGAGCCCGTAGAGGTCCGATCGGCTGTCACCCTTCCAGGAAGCATCCAGCCTGGTCGACATGGCCCAGGTCTACTGCGTGGGGCGCATCGGTCAGGCCGGCGACTGGTCGTTCGTCGTGGAGAGCGGAGGCAGCGAAGGCTGGGCTCTGGACCCGGCCGTGTCCCGTGGCGCCGAGGTACTGATCTTCGATCCGCGCCCGGACGACCCGCCCGCCTTCTTCAGCTATCACGCCAACGGCGAGGTACAGCTTCACTTTGAGCTGGGCGCCGGCTATGACCCGGTCGGAGCCCGGCCCGATCTGCTGCGCCCCGGCCTCGAAGCCGCCGGAGTCATCGCGCCACGAGACTCCATCGACGACATGCTGGGTGCGGACGAGGAACTGTCGGCACACGCACAACAGCGCCAGGTGCTGGCAGTCATCGGTGAGCACTTCGCACTGTCCCTGCCGCAGCAGACCATCGAGAACGGTCGCCTGCCTGCCGTAGTGACCCGCACAGCGCCCCCATCCTCCTGGTAGCAGAAGTGCTCCGTACGCCAGGTTGAGCTTGTGCGGTTCTGCTGGACGTATGTGAGCGCTATCGAGTAGCGCGGAGGAGGCGGCGGCGGGATCGTCCTCGTGCTCGGTGCCTGGGAACAAGCGGCTTGGCGGCGGCTCTCGGCTGAGGTTGAGGGGCTACGAAAACGGGGATGGGGCCGTAACCCCGGCCCCCCTGGCGGAACTGGCGGCCGGGGCGCAGGTCGGGGACGAAGGCCTCCAGGACGGCGCGGCGCAGTACGCCGCGCCGACGCTATCGTCGGATGACGGAGCGAATCCAGGAGAGTTGCTGGGACACTTCCCCGGCCTGGGCGCCCTTCTCCCGGTCGGAGCCGTTGAAGACACCGATGAGGGTTTCGGTGCCACGCGGACCGACGGTCATCACCGGGCCTCCGGAGTCGCCCCCGGCGGGAATCCCGGACACCTTCTTCATACAGAAGTCGGGGCCGCCCGGGGCGGTGTGGCCCGCGCACCGGGGGTCGTCCGGCCGTACGACCTTCAGGTCCGACTGCTTGAGGACGGGAGACTGGCAGGCGCTCTCGTCGGTGGTGCAGGTGGCACCCCATCCGTACTGCCGTACGGCCTGGCCGCGGTGGACGCCGACCGTGGCGAGGCGCGCCGTACGGACGTTCATCGGCGGGACCTTGACGAGCATCATGTCGGCGTGCGCGCTGCCCACGCGCTTGCGGGGAATGGGGCGGACCGTAGTGCCTCGTCGCATGTCGAGATGGCCCACCCGGAAAGAGATCCGCTTGTCGGCGACCGGCAGTGCCTGCTCGTAGAAGCAGTGTGAGGCGGTGAGGATCCACTGGCGGGAGACCGCTGTCCCGGTGCACGCCGGTTTGCCGTCAACGAGCATGCGTACCGCCCACGGGCCGTAGGTGCTCTTTGATCCGCCGATGACGGCGAAGGCCGGAGTGGATGACATCACCGAGCCCACGACCAGCGCCAGGGCGGTCAGCAGCAGGACACGAAAGCGACGCACCATGCAGAACAACTCCTCTCAGGGGGTACAGATGTACAGGTAGTGAGAGGCCCCCCTGAGCAAAAGCGTTCCGCGTCATCAAAACAACTGGCTCCGGGCCTCGGGCCGCAGCCCAGGACGTAGTTGGCACGACCGGCAAGAAGGGCGCCTACGACCACGCCAGGGAATGGAACGCCGGCGCAGCCGGTCAGTGAACGGGGCAACCCGCTCTACGCGAGTGCTCTACGCGAGGCCGGGCGGCGAGCTCGCCCAGCGCGCGCCCTCACGGGGTGAACGCCGCCTCACGGGGTGAACACGGCTGCGGTTCGGCGGAGCCGAGGTCCTGCGGCCAGTCGTCCGCGGAGAAGCGGTAGTTGCGCGAGGACGCGGCAACCGTGCGGTCGCGGACCGCCTTCAGTAGCCGTCCGAACTGATCCCCACCCGAAAGCCGGTGCATGTCCACCCAAGGAGGGGACACGCACGGGGATGCCCATGCCGCCGCGGTGCTCTCCATGACGGGGGCTGGGCTCGCCGTCGGTGAGTTCCCGGCAACCGCGGCGGGTCGCGAGGACATGAGCGCGGGCACGGCCCACCCGTCGAGCGGGGCAGTCGTTTGTGCCGCGCGCCGTGCGGCCAGTGAGCCGAGCCCGGCCACTGCCCGGCCACTGCCCGGCCACCGCCCCGCACTTGCCGTACGAGCGCCGGGAGGCTTTCGCCCGCCTCCACCCGCCGCTGTCCGGTCCGTCGCACCGACACAGGCGGCGGTGGGCGGCTGACGGGGCGGGCACAGGGTGTGAGCTATGTTGGGTGCCGAGTGACATAAGAGGGAGGCCCGTCGGTGTCATCCGGGCAGCAGGCACGCGCCCAGGCGGCCGCCATCACGCCGGGCGGGAAGTCGCCGGACCATGAGCGCGCCCCCGGTGAGCGGGTCCGTGCGCTGTTCGACGGCCATCGGCTGTCCCCGGGGAAGCGGCGCATCGCCCAGTACCTGATCGATCACCTCACCGAAGCCGCGTTCCTCTCGATCACCGAGCTGGCGGAACGGGTCGGTGTCAGCCAGCCGTCCGTGACCCGCTTCGCCGTCTCCCTCGGGTTCAGCGGTTATCCCGCCCTGCGGGACGCGCTCCAGCCGATCGCCCTGAGCGCGGTCGCGGGCTCCCCGGGGGGCAGCGAACAGTTCCGGCACAACGCGCTGCAGGCGGCCGTGGACGCCGAGATCGAGAACCTGCAGAACCTACGTCGCCTGCTCGCCGACACCGACCAGACGCTGGACATCGGGCGCGAGCTGGCCGGTTCCGTGCCGTTGACCGTGCTCGGCCTGCGAATCTCGGTGTCGCTGGCGGAGTACTTCGCCTACGCGGCCCGGCGCATCCACCCCGACGTGCGCCTGGTGACCCGTGGCGGCAGCGTGGCCTATGACGCCCTGCTGCAGTCCCGGGAGGCGGGCGGAACCTGGATGCTGGCCTATGCCATGCCCCGGCACGCCAAGGAGACCCTGGGCGCGCTCCGGGCCGCGCGGAGCGTGGGGCTCCGTACCGCGCTGATCACCGATTCCACCCTGGGGCCGCTGGCGGACGCGGCGGACGTGACTCTGACCGCGGGCACCGGGTCCCGGCTCGTCTTCGACTCTTACGCGGCGCCCGGCATGCTGTCCGCGGCCCTGCTGCAGGCGATGGCCGACGCGGATCCTGAGCGGACGCAGGCACGCCTCGAAGGCTACGAGCAGGTCGCCGACCAGCACGGTTTCTTCCTGTAGGCCGATCCCCCCACTCGGCTCGCGGCCCCCTGTCTTGCGCTGGGCATTTCACCCTTCCCTCCGCATGTAATTTTTCATTCCCTTGCTTACTCAACGGTATATATGTTTACTTGCCCGGCGCCCCGGATCCACCAGACGCCAGGGAGAGCGACCCCAAGCCCTCCCGGAAGCAGACACGCGGTGTGACGTCTCCTCCTCACGTCCCGCCCGTGCCCGGTCCCGGCTTTCGGATCACACCGGAGCGCTCAAGGCGGCCTCGGTCAACCCCTGGGCCGAGGCCGCCGCAACAACGTCTCGATCAGAGTTCGACACCACTCGGAAGCGACGAGAATGCGCCAGACTGCCTCCATCACGCTCAGCCCCGACTGGCCCTGCCAGGTCAACCCGCCCGGCACCCAGGACTGGGAACGCACGGCGATGCGCTGGCTGCGGGACCTGCTCCCGGCCCGGTACGGCACCTATCCGACGCTGTCCCGCCATCCCGCACTGCTCGTCCGGCACGCACAGCTCCAACTGCAGCACGAGGTACGGACGGTGCGGATCGCCCTGGAGACCAGCCGGGCGGAACTGCCGGCGATGGGCGTGTCCGCGTCCGTGATCGAGAACTCCATCAGGATGTACGCCGCTGAACTCCAGCAACTGGGCCGCCTGTCCCGAGGAGTCCGCCTCATCGGCGACGCCCTGGAGCAGCCCACAACGGGCCGATCTCGGCGCTGACTTCAGCGATCACATCCGCGGTCAAACGGCGATGCACCTGGCACCCGTCCACGCCAGTACACCCGGGACCTCGCCAGGAACATCAGCGTTCTACGGTGCCGATGCCGACGCGGTCGTACCGGTCGCCGACGACCATGGCAGGTGAAAGCTCCTGTTCGGCGGCCTTCAGTTCAGTTGGGTTTCAGCCGGATGCCCGCGGCCGTGGCCCGTCGGACGTTCACTCGTCGGCGGTCCGGGTGGCCCGCAGCCGGCGCGAGAAGCAACATGGGCGGTCACCTTCCCTGCCTGTTGCTCAGTCAGTTGGCCGGTGGCGCTGCTGATAGGCCCAGTAGGCGAGAATGCGGTGGTCCTCTTGGTGCGGGCCGATCCAGCCGAAATCCGGAGGGAGCTCGCCGACACGTTCCCAGGCCTGCTCGGTGCGGGGATCATCCTGGCGAGCGAGGGCGTAGACGATCTCCAGACGCAGGAGCTGGTGCTCCTCGTCCAGCAGGGCGACGAGGGCGTCGGTGACGGCCGGCGTCCGGTCGTCGCAGTTGACCAATGAGATGCCGGCTTGGGCCCGGACGGTGGAGTCGCGGTCGCCGGTGAGGGTCAGCAGCGCCGCTCGGAACGCGGGCGTGGCGTGGGCGGCCAGCTCTGGGGCGGTGGAGCTACGGACATCGGGTTCGGGATCGTGCGACAGGGTGAGCAGGGTCGTGGCAGCAGCTTCGGTCGGCGGGGCCTCTCGTGGGATCAGGTTGGCAATCTGGCTGCGCACGCGCGCATCGGGATGGTCGGCGTATCGGAGAGCGAAGGACTCGTGGTCGGGGTGCTCATGTTCGGCATAGACCTCCAGGACCCGGGCGAGCACCATGCCGTCGGGTTCGGCGAGGGCCCAGGCCGCGAGGAACTCAGCATCCTGCGCGGTGTCCTGGCGCTGGTCCCACCACGCCGAATGGTTCCGGCTCCACACGACATCGGCGAGGAAGCTGCGGCGGACGGGGTCGGGGTGGTGCTGCAGGGCTTTCAGCTCGGACCAGTCCTGCGGGCTCTGGCGTCGGCCGAGGACATGTCTGGCGTTGGCCCAGTTGACGTCTAACTGGCTTGGGACCCTGTAGAGGACGGCGCGTGCCACCAGCTCGGCCACCGGTGCCAGGATGTCGAGCCGCTCCTCCAAGGAGGTGAGGATGGCGCTGTGGCCGGCCCGGACGGTGAGTCCGCCCAGGGAGACCTCCTCGACGTCCGTGTACATGCCGTCGTTGACCAGACGGCGGATGGCCGGGCCCGTGGCTCCCGTTCGCCGGCGCAGTTCCTCCTCCTCGCCCGTCTCCCACCAGTGCCGCGCGAGGTCGAGCAGGCGCTCCCAGACGCCGGGGGCGAGCCGCAACCGCGGATCGCTGCCGAGCAGGGCATCGACCAGCGCATCCGAACCAAGATCCACGGCCCGCAGCAGGGGCGTCGTGCCGTCCGGCAGCTCGCGGCCGGGATCCGCACCGGCTTCCGTCAAGACCTCAGCGGTCTTGTCATCGAACCCGGCCACCGCGGCACAGAGCAGCGGAAGGCCGTCGGGGCCCGGAGTGTCCGGCGGGGCGCCTTCTTCCAGAAGGGCTCTGACCGTATCGGCGTCTTTGGCGGATACGGCAGCCACCAGTTGGTCGCTCAGGTCGTGTTGCGATGTCGGCACAATCCCCCAGGTGCTTTTCGATCAGCACACGGTATCCGAACAGAGGTGCCACACATAGGTGCCGCACACATGCCCTCAGGACATGCCCAGATCGCGGCTAAGCAAGCGACGCGACACTTGCCGCGCGCCTGGACACGGCGGCCGGCGCGCCGGAGCGGGGTGTCTCTGCGAAGGCGGATACACCCGCGCCGGGCACCCGTGGTGGCCGGACTTGATACCGAAGCGGTCACCACGTGATCCCCAGAGGTGGTGTCGACTGCTGCAGATGAGCAGACTCTGCCGCTGCCCCGGCCGAGGAGCCGTGCATCGTACGAAGCTACGGCGAGCGAGCGAGCGAGAACGGGCGGGCGTGTGCCGTGGACACACCTGGCCCCAGCACGCGTGGTCCGGCGCCTGCGCAGGATGCGGCGGCCGGGGGGAGAGGGTGTGTCAACGGCGCTGCAGCAGTCCCCGGACATACGCGGCCTGCCCGGTGTGCTGCAGATCGTCCGAGATGACGCTGATCAGCCGGACGCCGAGGGTGACGTGCGGCGTCCATTGTTGGTCGACGACGCGGTCGAGTGCGGCGTCGTCGAGTGTGCGTACGTAGGCGAGGGTCTGCTCGTGGACGGCGTCGTAGTAGCCGCGCAACTGATCGGCGGAGACGCCACCGAGCGATGCCACCTGCTTGGGCGTGTGCCCGTATCCCGTCTCCTCCTCGCCGAGGGGTAGTTGGAACCGGTCGGACCAGCCCTGGGCGGTCCACACCTGGTCCCGGCCCGCCGCGTCAGCGACATGATCGTCTTGGACGCGGGTGAGGTGCCACACCAGCCAGACGATCGAATTGGCCTTGTCGTCCGGACGGAACGCGAGCTCCTCGGGTGAAAGCCCCTCGACGGCAGCATGCACTTCCTCCTGGACGCGATCGAACGCGCCCGCCAAAAGCTCTGCAGTGTTCATCCGTCCATGGTCACCCCTGGGCTGGGAACACGCCGGTATGGCGGGCGGTGACGGCCTGTCGTTGGCTCTGAATTTGTCCAAGACCCCGGTCCCGCGTGGCCGAAGTGGTCTGAGCGCGACGGAGAAAGCGCCCTGCTCCCGGACCGACCGAACCCCTCGGGGTTCATCGTCCCCAGGCAGGAAGGTGCTTGCGCGTGTCCGTTCCATCAGCCGCCGTGTTCAGGCGAAACGGCGGGGCTAGCTCCGGGCCTGGAAGGCGTGCGAGAGCGCGCTGACGCTGATGTCGATGACCGTGCGGAGCTGCTTCTGGCTCGCCCTGGCCCTGCTCATCACGGCCAGCGACTGGTTGACCGCCGTGAGGTGAACCGCGAAGGCGTCGGCATCGACTTCGGCCAACTGCGCGGCGTCCAAGGCGGTCCGCAGCCGCGCATGCTGAAGGCCCAGAGCTTCCATCG
Organism: Streptomyces sp. NPDC054047; assembly: GCF_055585065.1. NCBI lineage: Bacteria > Bacillati > Actinomycetota > Actinomycetes > Kitasatosporales > Streptomycetaceae > Streptomyces > Streptomyces sp. NPDC054047. The sequence goes on from NZ_JBVJKV010000004.1 coordinate 423,975, forward strand.
CGCGTGCGGCGATGGTGGGGCTGAGCACCTGTGCCGCCATCGCGGTCTGGGCGATCAGGCATCCATCAGGTACGTCAGGGTCGGCGATGCGCCGCAGGGTGACCTCGAAGAATGCCCGTACCGCCTGGAGCGGTTCCTCGGACGCACATGAAAGTGCCTGGTCGTAGCTGTTTCCGTACCGCGCGGCGTAGCGGTCCAGGCAGCGCAGGTAGAGGGAGTCCTTGTCGCCGAACGAGGAGTAGAGGGAACTGCGGTTCAGTCCGGTCGTCCTGGAGAGGTCGTCGAGAGACGTGTCGGCGTATCCGGCCCGCCAGAACTGGATCATCGCCGCGTCGAGCGCGACGCCCACGTCGAACTGCTTCTTGCCGGCCATCACGCATGCACCTCGTTCTTGGACCAGCCGTTGTGGCCCTGCCCATCCTATCTTGAACTGATCAGTTCAAGATGCAGTAGGCTCAAGACATGACCGACGACGCCATGGACCCGAACCGCTCCTGCGCCCCGAACCCGGTCCCCGGGTTGCCGCTGTACGACCTTGCGGGTTTCACGCACCGCTGGGTCGACGCGGAGGGAATCCGACTGCACGCCGTGGAAGGCGGCCGGCCGGCCGGTCCCACCGTCGTCCTGCTCGCCGGATTCCCGCAGACCTGGTGGGCTTGGCGAAAGGTGATGCCAGGCCTTGCCGAGCGATTCCACGTGATCGCCATCGACCTGCCGGGACAGGGCCACTCCGACCGCCCTCAAGAGGGCTACGACACGCACACCGTCGCTTCGCGAGTCCAGGCCGCGCTGACCGCGCTCCACGTGTCGAAGTACTGGCTCGTCGCCCACGACATCGGGGCCTGGGTCGCCTTCTCGCTGGCCCTGACGTACGAAGAGCGCCTGCACGGCGTCGCTCTCCTTGACGCCGGCATTCCCGGAATCACCCTCCCGGACTCCATCCCGACGGACCCCGACCGGGCCTGGAAGACCTGGCACTTCGCCTTCCACCTGGTGCCCGAACTGCCCGAGACGCTGCTCACCGGCCGCGAGCGCGACTACGTCGGCTGGTTCTTGAAGGTCAAGGCTCTGTCCCCGCACACCTTCGACGGCGCCGAGATCGACCATTACGCCGCCGCCATCGCGGCCGAGGGAGGGCTTTCGGCGTCCCTCGCCTACTACCGCGACGCCGCGGAATCAGCGCGCAAAAATCATGACGCTCTCGAACGAGGGCACTTGACCGCCCCGGTCCTGGGAATCTCCAGCTCCCACGGCTTGATCCCCGACATGGCCGCCTCCCTCAGCCCGTGGGCAGAGAACGCGACCGGCGCCCTCATCCCACAAGCCGGACACTTCATTCCCGAGGAGCAGCCCGAGGCAACTGTGGACGTGTTGACCGCGTTCATCGAGCCCGAGCGTGCCGAGTAGTTCGTCTACCAGCGGGGCGACGAGTGCGGCCGGCTCCTGCTGGAGGTAGGCGTGGTCGCCGGGGCAGAGGCGGGGCGCAGCAGCCGCGGTGAACAGGGCGTCCCAGTCCTTGAGTTGCCCGGTTCCGGCAGCGGAGCGGACTCCCCGTCGTACAGGGCCGGCGCCGTGTCCAGGGGTGGATCATCGTGAGTGCGGAGCAGATCCCGAAAGGCTGGCTGCTCCCCACGGGTGCCGCGTCAGCGGCAGGTTCTGTACCTGTAGCCGGCGTTGCGCCACTCGTTGTCGCCGTTCCTGAAGGCGTACTTGCCCTCGCTGTTGCGGATCACAGAGAACGAGCCGACGTCGCCGTTGTAGGTGGAGTTGAGCTGCTTGCCACGGGCCTCACTGCCGCCCGTCACCTTCAGCCGATCCTGCGCCCTGCTGAGCGTCGTGGAGGTCGGGACCCCGTCAGAAACCAAGCCCCATCGGTCCTGGATCTCTTCGGTAGCCCCTCGGGTGCTTGGGCCGAATATTCCGTCGATATCGGCGGGGTCGAGGTTCGTGCCGTTCGTCTCGTCAGTGCCTTCGGCCCACAGGACCTTCTGCCACAGGCATACGGCGTTGCTTTCGTCGTGGACAGAGTCGAAGCCCAGGTACGGCATCAGCCTGCGGGCTGCACAGGTCACGATCTGCTGTAGAGATTGAAGGAATCTTGTCAACTCCTGGCAGATTCCTAAGCGTCCGAGTCAGTCGTGGGATCAGCGCGGCGGACCGGGGTGGGCAGGCCACAGTCGAGGAACGCGAACGCCATGCCGTGAGCCGGCTCTCGTCCTGGACCCGCCGCCCCGCACCGCCGGGTCTGGCGCTGATCATCGCTCATCGCTGGCCCCGATGGCAGGCGCGCAGCGGTTCGGCTCTGGCGCCGGGACACCGCAGTAGGGGAAGTGGTGGCAGTGGCGGGGCTGTTCGGACAGACTCCTGTGCATGGGGGACAGCTCACTGGTGATCGCAGGACTGACGGGGGCGACGGCCATCGCGGCCAGTTCCCTGGCGAGCTGGCTGACCAGCAGGGGCAACGCCCAGGCTGCTCGGATCCAGGTCGAGGCCACCACCCGGGCGCAGCGCCAGGAGGGCGTTCGACAGACCCGGCGGGCCGCCTACCTGGCCCTGATCGAGCAGGCCCAGGTCGTCGCCGACGGGCTGCGGGGTGTGGAGGGCCTGGCGGCTGCCGAGTCGCAAGCGGTCTTGGCCGCTCACCGTGAACGGCATCAGCAACTGCGCCGCGCGGTGACCCTCGTTGACCTGGAGGGTCCTTCTGCGGTCCAGGTCGCGGCGTCGAATCTGCTGATCATGTCGGGCACGCTCTCGACTGCTCTGGCGGCTACGGCTGAGAACGCCACTCAGGACAACCGCCGTGAGTTCCAGCAGACGTTACGCGCCTACATCCGTTTGATCGGGCCCTTCGTGGACGCGGCCGCCGCCGCTTTGGACGCCGCCTAGGACGGCGCATCTCAGCCCGCATGAGAGCGCCTATCACGGTCGCAATGGTGTAGCGCAGGCCACTGAGCGTTTTCCAACCTCACGATGAGGCGTGGTGAAGGACCAGGACGGCTTTCACGACGCTGGTGATGCGGTTGGTGCCGCAGCGGAGTTTCCGCAGGAGGCACTAGGCCGCGTATCGAAAGTGGATCTTGGTGATCTGCTCGCCTTACGTCTGAGGTAATCGTCTCGGCGGGCTGATGCTGGCAGGGTTGGTGATCCGTCCGCGTCGGAGGACGCGGACCAGGACGGAGAGGTCAGTCATGTCCATAGCCGCACCGGCCAACACGCGCACTGTGGTTGAGGAGTTGTTGCGCAGGATTGGCGAGGGTAACCCCGAGCGCATCGCCGAGATGTATGCCGAGCAGGGTGATTGGAAGCTCGCCTGGCCGGAGGCCGAGCACGGCCGTACTGCCACGCCGTGGATCCGCCACCGGTCCACCCGGGCCGACGCGGCCGCCCACTATCGCGAGCTTGCCGAATACCACGTGCCGGAGCATGTGGCGACTGCGGTTGAGCGCATCCTTGTCGACGGAAGCGACGCGGTCGTGCTGGGCGAGATCCGTCAGACCGCCCGGCCCACCGGACGTGCCTACAAGGCGCGGTTCGCTCTGCATATCACCGTCGCAGACGGCCTTGTCACCCGGCACCATGTCTACGAGGACAGCCTGGCCGTCGCCCAGGCATTCGAAGCGAAGGATCAGTGAAAGGCCACCGGTCATTCGCGAAGACGCTGCTCACAGCCACTCGTTGATGGTCGCGACGAGGACGGTCGCCTCGTAGCGGACCGCCAGCTTGTCGAAGCGTGTGGCGACAGCCCGGTGCCTCTTGAGGCGGTTGATTCCGCACTCGACCGCGTGACGCTCACGGTAGTCGGCCGGGTCGAAATAGGGTGGCCGCCCGCCACGAGAGCCAAGCTTCCGGCGGTTGCGCGCCTGGTCGGCCTTGTCAGGGATGGTGCAGCGGATCCCGCGCCGCCGCAGGTAGGCGCGGTTTCTGCGAGGGGCGTACGCCTTGTCGGCCCGCACCCGATCGGGACGGACGCGTGGTCGGCCCGGCCCGGTGCGGGGCACTCGGACCTTCTCCAGCACCGGCTCGAACTGCGGCGAGTCCCCACGCTGCCCGGCCGTCACCACGATCGACATGGGCTTCTGGCCCTGTTCAACGGCCAGGTGCAGCTTGGTGGTAAACCCGCCGCGCGATCTTCCCAGCCCGTGATCACGGGGTTCGGCGAAAATGCCGCCCGGTGGTTCCTTCTGCAGGTCGCCCTGCTGGCGCGCCCCGGCCGCATGCTGATGGGCACGGCAGACGGTGGAGTCGACGCTCAGGTCCCACACGATCGCCCCCTTCGCGTCGGCCAGGGACTGGAGCCGGGTGAGGATCCGCTGCCAGGTGCCGTTCCGCTGCCATCGGCGGAACAGGTCGTAGATCCGGCTCCACGGCCCGTACTCAACAGGGACGTGCCGCCATGGAACTCCGGTCCGGACCCGGAACCGTATGCCGTCGATCAACTGCCGCCGAGGCCAGACCGGCGGCCGTCCCGCCCTGATGCCCCTCGGCAACAACGGCTCCAGCGTTGCCCACTGCTCGTCCGTGAGATCTCCCCGCCCCATGAACCGTGATCATCACAACTCAAGATCCACTTTCGATACACGGCCTAGCCCTTCAGGGCGGCCATCGCCAGCTCACCGACACAGCGGATCTTGGCGTGAGTGGTGTTGTGCCGGCGCTTCCATCGCTTGCGACGGCGGCTCCGAAACGGCACCCGGACAAGGGCGCCAGCGCCTTGATACGCCTTATCGGCCCAGCATTTGAGTCCCGCATCAGCAAGGGCTTCGATGATCCCGTGTTGTCGCGCGGCGGTGAGGTCGCGCGTGGGTCCGGGCAGTGCGGGCGAGGCCCACAGCAGCCGGCCGAACGGATCGGTGAGGACCTGGACGTCCATTCGCGCAAGGTACGGCTGGACCGATCTATCGAGGACGGATAGACAAGCACGCAAAGCTCCTGGCGAACACGGGTGATCTTGGTCGAGGGCCCGTCTACCAGGAGCTTCTTCAATGCGCAGGACTATCCATCTAGCGGCCAGCGACGCCATCTTGGCAACAGTTCACTGGCGGGGTCGTCCTGTGGCGGAAGGGAAGCTCTAGTCAGGCCCCTCGCGCTCGCTTCCTCGGGCGAGGCTTCGAGCCTGCCCTTCGTGAATGTCGCTTGCCCACTCCCAGCCGGGCTTGGGCGATACGACCCGTGGGTCGTTGGAGACCCGGGCGTCACGTAGGTCCTCCACGTACGCTCGATCCAGTTTGATCCTTGCGCGTACCTCCTCGTCCCTGGCGACGGATCCGTGTCCGGGGATGAGGACATCGACATCGTCCGCTACGCCCTCGAGCAGTCCCAGCCCGACGAGGTAGTCCTCAATCGGGTTGTCGGTGTCGTCGAACATGGGAACGAAGACATCGGAGAGCATATCGCCGGCAATGAGAACTCGGCGTTCTTCGATCAACAGCGCCGCATGGCCCGGGGCATGCGCCGTATGCTCAATGATCCGCACCTTGGGGCCATCCCAAGGAAGCTGCGCGGTTTCAGCAGGCAGACCAGTGATGAGGCCGTACAAGGCCAGCGGTGTGTCCTCGGCGATTTCCGGTGGCAGCCCCTCGGCGACGACAGCCTTCCAGTCCGCGTTCGACAACACATCCTGCATGAAGGCCGCGCAGCGGGCTGTGCCGTAACGAGGCGCTTCACCCAGTGCGGCATGCCAGAGCACGTGATCCCAATCAGGATGCGTCGAGAAGCCTGCAACCACGGGCTGGCCCAGCTCACGAAGGTCGTTTGCCAGGCAGGTCATTTCGGCGCCGGTAATCCCGACGTCTACGAGCAGCACGCCGTCCCTGCCATTCACGACAACGGTGTTGTTCTCGAGCAACTCACTCTGGTGGATCAGTACACCCTTGGCGACCTGCTTCAGCATGGGCCCCTCCCGTTTGAAGACTGCGGCCGCGTCTTGGCCGGCACTGGGTCGTTGGTCTTGCTTGGATCGAGCTCTCTGCCCGGTTTTGCCGCGTCACCCTGCCAGAAGTCTGACGCACATCAACACAACCGGACGGGGGTGTGCGATGGCGCCCCCCAACGACGAGACCGTCCACGGAAGCTTCTTCAGTGTTGAGCCTATGGCAAATGACTGCCCTGAGATGGCACTTCAGGTTGCAAGAGGCTCACTGCCATCTCGGTGCAGCAGCGCATCGATAGGGCTTTGGCATCGATAGGGCTTTGACGAGGAGGAGGCTGCGGCCATGAGGAGGCGCACCCAATTCCGATCATTCGGAACTGGGCATTGAACGGGGCATTAAGGCCGCTTCAGCAGGGCGTTCAGCTATCTCCGGGAGCATCGACGAAGGTGGCGCCGGTTTCCACCATCCGCTCGACCGCGTAGGCCGGGTCAAGCAGTGCCTCAGGGCTGTGGATGCCTGGTGGGACGGCTTCGCCCCGCAGGCCCAGCAGGCGCTCGACGCCGAGGGCGATGGAGAGTGCGGTCAGGGGGCGTTGCCCTGCCGGGTGGAGCAGGTAGCGACTCGTGCTGAGCGGCGCACCTTTTCGACCTACGCCTTCGAGGTCGATCCGGGCCTCGAAGGAGGCGGGTTCACCGTGGTGCCGGCCCGCGGATTCACCGACGGCGAAGTCGAAGCGGACGTTCGGTGCGCCCGTCGCGAGGGCAAGGCTCGGTACGTCGAGGACGGCGATGCTCTGGCCGGGCAGGACACCGCCGTCGGCACTGGGCACATCCACCTGCGCGTCGGTTCCTGAGACCCAGGTGAAGACGCCGTCACGGCGTACCAGTCCCGCGGAGGTGACGGTGGACCACCGCTCCAGATCCGCTATTCCGGCAGGCCCGCCGGTGTCCTGTTCGTCCAGTACGGCGCCGATCCGGATGGTGTCGATCCGCTCGAACTCCCGGGCCAAGTGCAGAGCGGCGAGGACAACGGCGCCGGCGCAGAAGTGACTGGCCATCAGGACCGCTGAGGCACTCGCCTGCTGGGCGCTCGCGACGACCTCCGGTGCGACCTCCACCAGGCCGCTGGAGATGCTGAGGTACGGCACTCCGTGGCGCTGTGCGTAGCGCAGGCCGTGCAGATGGTTGTCCCACAGTGCGGCGACCACTGCCGAGTAGCCGTGATCGGCTGGAAGGCCGAGATCGCTGCTTGCCAGATCAATGGTCACGGCGGTTGCGGCGCCGAGTTCGTCGGCCACCCGCTGTGCACGGTCGATGTCGCGCCCCGCGATCGTCAGCGGCAGTGCTGGGTGCCAACGGCGTAGGAGGGCGGCGGCCCCCGTACCCGCCTGGCCCGAGCCGCCCAAGATCAGTACTGATTCCGGTTGTCCCACGGTGGTTCCCCTCGCATCCATGAAGCTACATTTTGTAACCTACGTTTTGTAGCCTAAGCTGCGATGCAACGCAAGGGAGGGCGACATGGCCACCACGTCGACCCGCCTGTCCAAGCAGGCCAGGCGGGAACAGCTGCTCGACACCGCTGTGGAGCTCGTGCGCACCCAGGGGGCCGACGGCCTGACTCTGGTCACCCTCGCCGAGGCAGCCGGGGTGAGCAGACCGATCACGTACGACCACTTCGGCACACGCCCCGGTCTGCTGCTCGCGCTCTACCAGCGACTCGACGAACGTCACCGGGCCGCGATCGCGCAGACGCTGCAGGAGGCTGCACCCACCGCTCATGAGGTCGCCCGCGCCCTGAGCGCCGCATACTTCACCTGTGCCACCGACATGCCGGAACTCAGCGCCGTGTCCGCCGCGTTGAGGGGGAATCCGGAGATGGAGGCGATCCAGCACGAGCTGATCGACGGTTACACGGACCTGATGGCCTCCGCGCTTCAGCCGCACTCCCGCCTCGCCCCCGGAGCCCTGCGGCTGCGCTGCGTCGGCGTGCTGGGTGCGGCCGAGGCGATTGCTGCCGAGCTGAACCGGGAACGGACGACTGTCGACGACTCGGTCACCGCACTGACCGATCTGATCGTGGGCAGCCTCGCTGCCAAGACCGACAGCTAGGGCCTGACATAAAGAAGATCTTGCCGAGACAGTGCAGAGGTCGTGCATGATGCGTGCGTGGAGCATCTCTCTGCCGATCTGCGCGCTTCGCTTCGGCTGTTCGCCTTCTACCTGGCGAACGGCACCATTGACGTCGAGTTGCTCGATGAGGTCGATTACCGCTCCACCGTCTTTCACTCCGGCTCATCGCTGGAGCAGGTCTTCGCGATCTACGGCAACGTGCTGCGAGTCGATGTCGACGCCATGGTGCTGAATGACGGGGACGCGCAGTACCGGGTCGCGCAGTGGATTCGGGCGTGCTGCGACCCGAGCTATCGGGTCGAGCCGCCGTTCGAAGCCTGGGAGACCGAACTCCACTTTGAGGGCCGGGCACTGCCCCCCCGAGTCGGTCCGGGACGCCCTCGGGCGCGCCCGGACCACGTCATCGGCGACAAGGGCTACGACAAGCCCCAACTACGTCGCCACCCACCCCCACCCTGGCCGCAACCGCGCCGCACCGTTCACCGATGACGCTCTCCCACTGGCGTGAGGCGCGCGGGGAAGCGTCGCCAGGCGACGACGTGCCGCTCCCGCGGCGCCAACCTAGGCTCGCAAGGTCAACGGAGGTGCGGCCGCAGTCGATTCGCTGCGGCCGCAGCGTCGGTTCCGGCCCGCCTGAGGGCCATGTCGGCGTCAACTCCAGCGGCGCTGGCCAGTCTCAGCGGAACGCGGCGACATTGCGGACGGCCCAGTCGGCGAAGGGGCGTGGGGCGCGGCCGAGGATCTGCTGCACGTCCGGGCTGACGCGCAGCTCGGCCGGGCTCGGGGAGCCGAGGATGTCCAGCGTGTCGTCGGCAAGCTCCGCCGGCATGCTCTGGGACATAGCGGTCTTGGCCTCGTCACGGGTGAGCTCGTGAAACCGCACCGGCGAGCCCAGGGCGGCAGCGATGGCCTCCGTCTGCTGGCGCGGAGTGATCACCTCCGGGCCGGTCAGCTCGTAGATGCCGCCTGTGTGCCGGTCCTCCAACAGGCAGGCTGCCGCGACCGCGGCGATGTCCGCCGGGTCGATGATCGGCACCCCGACGTCGCCGAAGGGCGCGGCGACGACCTGTTGCGCACGGACGGACTCGGCCCACCACAGGGCGTTGGAGGCGAAGCCGCCCGGCCGCAGGATGGCCCACTCCAGGCCGGACTCCCGCAGCATGTCCTCCAGTGCGCGCATCGCGATCCGCGTCTGGCCAGAGGGTCTGGTCACCACGCCCAGCGTGGAGAGCAGGACGACCCGGCGGACCCCGCTGGCCACAGCTTCGCCGATGATGTCGGCAGGGTTGGCTCCAGTGGCGTGCAAGTCGCCGGAGAGCAGCAGGAACAGCGCCTTCGCCCCGGCCAACGCGGGCTTGAGGCTGGCCGGCTTGGTCAGGTCGGCCGCCACGTGGCGGACACCGTTCGGCACCTCCGTCGTATGCCGTGACACTGCCGTCACCTGCTGGCCCGCCTCGGCCAGTGTCTGCGTCAACGGTCGGCCGATATTTCCGGTAGCCCCGGTCACTACGATCATGGTCAGCTCCTTGTCGGATGTCCTCTGTGGGCTGCACGCTAGGAGCAAGGGCTAACTTTTGGTAAGGACATACCTTGAGGTAAGCTCATGAAATGACGGGAAGCGTGCAGCACAGGCAAGCCGAGGTGGGGGAGCGGTATGACGTGTTTCACACCGACTGCCCCGCGCGTGACGTGGTCGACCATGTGACCAGCAGGTGGGGCGTCTGGGTGCTGATCGCGTTGCGGAGCAATAGCCTCCGGTTCTACGAGCTGCGCGAGAGCATTCAGGGCATCAGCGAGAAGATGCTCGCCCAGACCCTGCGCGCGCTGGTCCAGGACGGCCTGGTCTGGCGGGAGGTCGAGCCGACGACGCCGCCTCAGGTCACCTACGGGCTGACCGAGTTCGGCCAGGACGTCGGCGAGCCGCTGACGGAGCTGTTCGACCGGGTCACACAGCGGCTGTCGCCGCGCAGCGCGGGATAGCGTGGCACTGGCTGGTGCGTGCGCATCCGCGACGCGATGGATGACTTGCTGAGCCGGCTCTCCGCCCTGATCCAATAGCGCCCTCTGCCCGCCCTGAACGCGCTGCATGACCTCCAGGTGGAAGATCACCACGACCGTGACCCGTGGCCCGGTGCAGCGGCGCGGCGTGGCAGCAGGTCGCCAACCAGCTGGGATTCTCACGGCAACTGGCGTGGAAGAGGTCCAAGTTCGCCGGTTCCACCGAGGGCGTCGACGATGCCTGCGCGAAAACCGGAACGCTTTCGATCGCGCGCCGCAGATCGGCGCGCAGGCCACCGAACCCGAGACGCCGACCGGTGCCCTCGAGGCCCGCGACTCGCTTCTGTTCACGATCGCCCGCGGGGCCTCGTTCGTCGTCGCCACGCAACCGGGCCTCCGCGTGCTGGGCGAACTCGCACACACCGACCGGGACTGATGACCGGCGCACCGCAGGCGGACGTCGGCGTACTCGTCCCCCCTCCGACGCCGGCGGCTTCGAGATCGCCTTCACCAGGACCACCACCGAGCCGGTGCAGATCAGCACGCCGATCCGACAGGGAAGACGGTCCCGGCGGCTGCCAGGATGCGACCGCCGACGCCATCCCAGCGCCGCGGGTCGTAATCCGCTAACCCGGGAAAAGGACCTGGCCGCCGCGTTGCGGCGGCCAGGTGGCACGCGACTACCGGGACTTCAGGGCCCCGGCAGGGTCTCGTCGGGGCAGGCTCAGAGCCAGCCCGGCCCGCAAGCGGAGCCGCCGCACGTGCCTCGGATGGCGCGGCTCTCGACCACGACGTTCCCGACCACGATGCGCTCGTCGGTGTTGTCGACCACTTGCAGGGTGTCCTCACCTTCCATGTCCATGGCCTGTACGTGGCCGGGCTGCAGGGGAGCCGACTCGGCGTAGGCGGTGCCTGCACTGCCGCCGAGCGTGATGGCGGCCGTGACGGCCAGAAGTCCGAGCGAACGACGCATGCGCATACGAGGAATCCGTTCTGAAGCAGGGATCTTTCCTGGGACAGAATGGCTGCGCCCGTTCACTCTGTGTTAGCGCCTGGCGGTGTTCTGATCAAGATTCACTCGGTTGCGGAATACTAGTCCTGCAACCGTGGGGCACAGCGCTGACCTGCGTGGACAGGGGCAGATTTGGACAGGTCTGTGGCTTCCACCGGCAAGATCCGCCCGTCAGTGGGCAACACGATCCGTCATCAGTCGGGCGATGCACTGCACTTCTTTCTGGAGCGCAGGATGGCTGACATTGCCCCACAGCGATCGACGCGGCCAACGTCGACTTCTGGGGACGGGCGGCGAGCATCGTCTGATGTTGCGACCGGACCCTCTCCTCGGGAGCGCTGAGGTTGGCCGGGCGCGTGTCCTGGCTTGCGACGCATAGGTCGGCCAGGTGTCGACGATGACGGGCGATGGCGGGCATGCCTAGCTGCGGCGAGCAGCGGATCCCTGGGCCGGGAAGCGTCAGAACGGGACGGGCGAGCCTGCGTCACGCAGTCGGACCAAGCCCCGGCTCAGACACTCACTGGCCGACGCGCCATCAGGCCTGACTGCCTGTGCCACGGGCCGGCACCGGCGAAGTCCAGGCAGGCAGGCCAGCCTCCATCCGCTTGGCATCGATCCTGATCATGGCGCCGGCTCCCTGCTCGCCGAGCCATTCCAACATCGCCGTCGCGTCCTCCACGCCGGAGTCCAGGTCAAGCTTTCGGCCATCGGCCTTTCGCATCGGTCGTAAGCCCGACCCTACTCAGCACTCCAGGCACGCTCCCCGCGCCCTCCTTCTGCCACTCACTTCAAGCACTCGCGAAGTGAGGTGAACGGGCACCTCTGCCTGACTTCCAAGATCCCCATCACCAGCCTGACGCCGAGGCGACGATCCGCTCCATTGAGTATTTGCAGCGTCCGCGCAGGAGCGGCAACGCTAAAGAATGCTCAGCACTGTTTGCAGCCCAGCGACTATCTGGAGTGCGCCTCCAGAGCTCGCGCAGGACGCTCCATCTGTATAGACGAGGGTGATGTAGGGGAGGGTGAACTGGATGCCCTTGGCGTGCAGGAGCGGGTGATGGAGGAGCTGAGCTTGCCGAATCCGAGCACGAGGGGAAGGGTGGCGCAGGAGAGTGTCGCCGTATCTGCGGATGACTTCAGTGGACGGCGAATCCTGAACGACGCACAGCAGCGCTGACCACGCCGATCCAGCAAGCGGTTGATCCCGAAGGGCCCGGTGATCGACTCCTATCGCCTGGCAACGCCGCGGGATACGCCCACGGAGGATGGCGGGTCTCACCCCGGTGAAGCCCGCCATCCAGCGTTCCCGCCGCATTCGCTTCTAGGTGTCAACTCCGCTGACGGGAAAGGCAGTTATGGCCTATCGTCGCACTATGGGCGTCTACCTCCCGAAGTTGTCCGATGTGCAGGCACTGTCTGCTCTGCGCTTGGTGGCGTACCGGCTGGGCCTGCAGACCGACATGGAAACCCTGCGGACGGTTCAAGAGGCCCTGCCTGCGGCGTTGCCGCAGGGCGAACTGACCGAGCCGCCGTCCGGCCCTCCGCTGTCGGCCGGTGAGATAGCCCGGGCCGCGCTCGCCTGTCTCGCAGACGACCCCGACTCGCGCGACGCCGTGGACTGGGCGGCCCGACAGGCGTCCGACGAGCGGGGTGCCCGCGAACCGCTGGTTTTGGTCGTCGGCGCCCTCGTGGTCATCGCGCTCAGGACCGAGGTCCTCATCGAGCGACACCCGAAGAAGGGGGTGACGGTGCGGGTCCACCTCAAGCCCACGACCGGCCCCTTAGCGCGCCAGGTACTCTCCCAGCTCCTCGGTCTCGCCGCTCCCGCGCAGCCGGCCCAGGAGATCCCGCAGGCATCGCCGCCCGAGGTTCCCCAGTAGCCGGTCACGGGCCGGTATGGATGAACGCAGCCCATCGAAGCGGCTGATCCGGATGGGTATGGCGCGCGGCGAGGGCCGCCGCGTGCACTGCGTGCGCCACCCGCTCGGGATCCTCACGCAGATCGGGATAGACCGAAGTCGCGGCGAGGTAACCGGCCTCGTCCAGGATCGGCCACAAGGTGCCGATGACATGCCGGAAGCCCGCGAGCTGGAATGCCGAGCAGATGTGGATGGCTTCATCGGCCAGATCGGTTCCCCCACGCGCGGTCGAACAGGCGGACAGGTACGCGAGGTGGGCGCCGTCGAGCCGCAGCCGGGCGATCTCCCGGACCGGAAGGATGCCGTCGGACAGCCGCAAATGGCTGCCCGACGGGTCGGAGAGCAGCGCGTCGGCGTGGCAGGCGAAGTGCGCGAGCGTAGTGCCGGGCAGCATGTCGCGGACGCGCGACCGCGTCGCCTCCGGCCCGTGCGCCGGACCGCACAGGGTCAGAACCCCTTCGCCGCAGGTGTCCCGGACCAGCTCGATCTCGCGTGCGACGTCGTTGAGTTCGCCTTCCGGATCAGGTATGCCGACGGCGAGGACCCGGCCGAACGCCGCCCCGCTCCCGTCCCGGCTGCGCAGGAGTGTCCGTACGGTGGTCGTGTACGAGGACACAACGCGGTCCAGGGCGCAGGCGTGGAACGGCAGGAAGGCGGCCAGCCCGGTCGGCAGCCACCACACCCGCGGCGCCCCGCCCGCCCCTGATCCCGCCCTGCCGATGGACAGGGCGTCGAGCACGGGAGCCACTACGGCGTCCTGCAGGAAGGCGAGTGTGGCACTCAGCCGCTCGTTGCGCTCCGCATACGGAGCATAGGCGTGCAACTCCTCGACATGACGGGTCACATCGGCTGCCAGGGAGTTGGGCAGACTCACGACTTGGATGGCGACGTCGGCCTCCGGCCTCACGATGAGGGCATCACTGCGCATGGAGTTGATGTTGAGCACGACGAGGGGCCCGTCGACAGTCGCGGCCTTTATCTCCTCCAGGGCCAAGGGCAGCAGGAACTTTTTCAGCCCGGTCCGTCGGCGAATCGTGTCGAGGAGCGCTTCCCAGTCCTGGGCGCGCCTGTGGCGTTCGTCCACGGCGTGCGGCGCAGGCCCGGACTGCGGCGCTTGGTCGAGCGCGCGGCAGAGCCGCTCGAAGGCGTCGGCAAGTGTCGCGTCCCGTTCGCGGAGCTCGGTGACATCGCTGCGGGCGTCCATGACGCGGGAGAGCAGGATCCCGCGGCCCTGCTCCAGCAGGACGACTGCCCGATCGGCTTTCCCGGCCTGGACGGCCACGGCGGCGGCGGTGGCCGCGAGTCCGGACTGGGCGGCCAGCTGCGTCTCTTGGCCCGCGCGGGATAGGGCGATGCCGGCGAGCCGTGGGAGCAGCTCGATGGCCGTTTCGAAGGCTTGCAGCGCGTCCGGCCAGTCCTTCCGCTCGATGGCGCTGAGGCCCCACTCCCGGGCGGCGGTCAGACGGATGGACGTGGAGGCGTGCACAGAGTCCGCTGCCTCTCGGAAGACGGCTGCCGCCGGCGCTCCGCTGCGCACCAGGGCCGATCCCAGGTTGACCAGGATCGCGGCCTTGGCCGGGTGGTCAGGGCCGATGATTCCTCGTGCCTTCTGGTAGAGGGCGACGGCTTCGCGGAGCCGATCGGCTTCCGTACGGTCCGCAGGCCCGCCGAGCAGGGTGTTGGCAGCCGTGTTCAGCATCGCTGCCCGGGCATCGTCCCGGCCCTGGGTCGCCGCGACGGCGTGGTCGCTCAACTGCCGGGCCTCGGTCAGGTCGTCCGGGGGACCGCCGTGCGCGGCGCGCAGCCGCAGGCACACCTGGAGGTGGTGCAGCAGGGCCGCCCGGGTGAGTCCCTGGGTCGGCAGCGCTGCGCCGTCGCGTGCAACAGCAATGGCCCGGTCCAGGTCCTCGGGGTCGCGGGCCAGTTCGTAGCGGGTGCGCAAGGCCATGCCGAGGCAGTACAGGTACCGCGCGTGCTGCGGGTTCCCCGGTCGGACGGCGGCTATGGCGCGCCCGGCCTCGGTGACGGCCCCGTCGAGGTCTGCCGGATCCTGTGTCCGCTCATACCTGGCCTCAAGGGCGAGGGACAGTCGCGCGTACATCTCGCTCAGGTGGACGTGGTCGGGTGCGCAGGCGGCCAGGGCCTCTCGCGAGGACCGGACAGCGTCGTTGAGGTCCCGCTCGCTGCCGATCCGTTGGTAGCGGGCGAGGAACGCGGCCGCCCGGTCCGACAGGCGGCGGGGGCCGTCCGGGTCGGCTGCGGAGGTCGGCTCCGGCAGGAGGTCGAATGCCGCCCGGATGTCGTCCGGCTGGCCGGTCCGTTCGTAGAGCATCCGCAGGCACTCCGCGAGCAGATGGAGGAAGGAGCGGGACACCTCGTCGTCCGCCGGCGGTCCGGTCCGGCGACGGCACACGGCGATGGCCTGGTCGAGGGCATCGGAGTCGCCGAAGGCGTCGTAGCACTGGTGGAGGATCTCGGCCAGGCCCAGCTCCAGCGCCGGAGCCCGGGGATCGCCCGGCTCGGCGGTACGGACCGCCTCGCGCGCCGTGCCGAGGGCGTCGCGCAAGTCTTGCTCGCGACCGCCGGTCCGGAAGACGGTGCGGTGAGTCGCCGTGCGGCGGACGAGGGCATCGACCGGATCCGGCGTCTCGTCGGTCCGTGAAACGGCGGTGTTCCCGATGATCCGGCCGCTGCCCGGTCCAGCTTCGACAATGGAAGCGGCCAGGGGCGTGTCGAGCTGCCCGGCCAGCCGGAGCAGCTTCTCGGTCCGTTCCAGCCGCGGGATCATGTCAGTGCGGCCGTGCCGGGTTGCTTCGGCGTACAGCGTGTCGAGCAGGGCGAGCGCTGGCTCGCCCCTGAGTTCGGGGTGTGCAGAGAGATATGCGCTCTGGTCGCGGACATCGTCGATGCGCAGCAGAGCGATGAGCGAACTCCTCAGTGCGCCGAGATCCATGGAGGTCACCGTCCCGACCAGTTCCGGAGGATCTCCTCAACGCGGAGGGCGTGGTCATTGAGCATCCGGGCATGGTCGGCGAGCGTGCGGTCATCGACGGCGCTTCCCTTGTCCGCCTCGTCCGCCTCGGCGACGGCCAGCTGCCGCAGGATGGCTTCGGTCTCGGCATCCAGGGCCTGGCAGGCGATCGGTTTCAGGCTGCCGAGTCCGTCGCTCACGGTGGAGGCCAGCTGCGCGGCGTCGGCGTCCACCGATGCGCGCAGGTGCTCGGCCAGGGAGTCGGCGACGCTCCGGGCGATGGCGCTGTCGGCCTTCAGGGCGAGCGCCCTGCCCACGATGACGGAGCCGAGGAGTTGGACCACGACCACCCCGATGGGTCCGCCGATGGCGTAGGCCGCGACTCCGAGGGCGAACTGAGGGGCGAGGGCCTTCATGGCGTCCTTGAAGCCGAACCGGGCTCCGACGGGTGCGGCACCTGCTCCTGCGACCAGCGCCGCCACGGCCGCGGCGAGTAGCCGCTCGGCGGTGGGCCGGTTGGCCGCGTCGACGTCTGGGGCCACGTCGGCCACCGGCGTGAGGACCAGCCGGATCTTGTCCGCCTGTGCGGTGAAGGCAAGGAAGTCCTCGTCGAGCCGGGCACCCAGCTCCTCCAGCCGGTGAGTGATCTGCGGGTTCAGCTCCTCGGACTGCCACTGGATGAAACGGGCTTCGAGTGCCGCCGAGAGGTCGGCGGCGTACTCCGCGGCCACCGCTTCGGCTTGCTGCTTCGCCTTGAAGGGGGACAGTCCGATCTTGTTCTTCGGCTCGATGCCGTCCAGCCAGCCCGGGCACTCTTCGGCGGCTTCGAGCAGGAACCGGCGGGCGGCCGCGTTTACCTGGAGCTTGATGTGCTCCAGGCTCGTGTCGATCCGGTCCCGGATCTGATCCCGGCGCTCCTCTAGCGGGGCCAGCTCCGCGCGTACGGTCGCACAGCGGGCCCGTGCCTTGTCGTGCAGCTGTTTCCCCAGGCTCTGCCGCGCCTCGATCTCCGTCCGCAGCGCGGAGATCACGAGCGCTAGTCGGCGGGCCGGCGCGAGGACCTTGACCGCTACGCGCTCCGCGACGAGGTGGCCCTCCAGCGCCGCCTCCAGTGCCGGCAGGCCGGTCGCATCGAGCTCGTCCGACCGCGCGGACATGCTGCCCGGGAGCGTGCTGCGCAGGTCCAGTGCGGAACGGGAATCCAGGAAGAACACGCGCTCGGCGGCGACGCGCAGGGAGTCCTGGGCGTACTCGGTCAGGTACTCGATGTGGTCGTCCCGCTCGTCGTCCGCGATGTGGTCGATCCTGGTGTACGCCACGAAGAAGTCCTCGTGCCCGTACGGCCGAAGGTAGTCCTTGGCGTAGGTGATCTCGACCAGTTCGAGCTCGAGATCCGAGGCGATCACGAAGACCACGACATCAGCGTCCTTGAGGGCGTTCAAGGTGGTCTGCTGGAGCCAGGAATCCTGGTTGAATCCCGGCGAGTCCACCAGGACCACGCCGTTTTGGCACAGTTCGGCGGGCCAATGTAGTTCGGCATGCCGAACTATCCCGGGCTGGTGGCGGTTCTTGACGTCGATGGTGAGCGCCTGCCATACCTCCCCGTTCCGGGAGATGCCGGTCTCCTCGATTGGCAGGGTGACCGGCGGCTCGGAGCCGTCGAGGTTGAGGACCACGTACCGGTCGGAATCCCAGACGACCGAGATGGGCACGGCTGTCGTGGCGCGCGGCATCGCTGGCAGCACCTTGGCGCCCAACAATGCGTTGAGTAGCGTGCTCTTCCCACGATTGCCCTGCCCGAGTATCAGGATCCGGTACGTGTCACAGTGGATGCGCTCCCCGAGTTCTTCGAGCTCCACCTGGCGCAAGTCCAAGTTGAGCGCCGCGGCCGTCCGGCTGGTGCCCGCAGCCACCTCAGCCAGATCTCCCCGGGCCTGCTGTACGGCCGCGTAGTTGGTGCCGTCCGCGTCTCCCATCATGTCGACTCCCCGCTGCCGATGCCACTTACGAAGCCGTCGATGCCCGCGTGGATTTCCGCGCGAAGTTTGTCTGCCCGCTGGACGAGTTCGTTCCAGTCCGGCGCTGGGCTCGCGGTGGTCGCCGCAAGCTCCCGCTCCTCCGACAGCAGCCACGAGAGGCGGGCCGATTCCAGCTCCTGTTGGAGCTCCTCGTAGGCGGAGCGGACCAGGGCGGCCAGGCCGTCGGCCACCTCCTCGATCTCGCGGCCTACTACTTGGGTGACCCGGTCCGCGATGATCCGGCGCTGCCGGTCCTCCTCGTCCGCGATCCGCTTGTCCGCGAATTTGGCGGCGGAGGCGGCCACGACGTCAATCACGGCCTTTTGCAGGGTGGTGTCTGAGCCGCCCGACCTGCGGGCGCTCTCGGTACCCTGCCTTCGTTCGAGCACCGCGAACACCAGGCGGGAGACCCCTTCCACGGTCGGCCGCACCAAGACGGTGAACCGGCGCCAGTGGTCCAGATCCGGCAGCCGCATCTCGCGGCGGTGCCCTACGGGCAGATGGTGCGGCTGTGTGAACTGGGCGGGGGCTCCGCCGATCTCCGTCGGGAAGTACTCGGTCAGTGCCTCCTCAAACTGCCCGACAACCTGGGCCATGTCCTCTTGGAGCGCTTGCGCCCACTGCTCGGAGGCCTGCGCCAGCCAGGCCTGGAGCTGGTCCTCGAATTCGTTCTGCCACCACGCCAACGGGTCCTGGGCCGCTGCGACGTTCTGCCGCAGCTCGGCGGCGAGCGCGCGTCGCTGCTGCTGAACCTTCGCGGAGATCTTCCGGGCAGAGGCCAAACTGTTCTTCTCCAGCCGCCCCTGCAGGCCCCGGATGCGTGTGTTCCGAGCGTCCAGCACATCCCTGAGCTCATCGCGGGACGCGCTCCGGTCCTGTTCCGCACGCTTCTCGGCGGCGGCCGCCGCCGATCCGAGTGCTGCCATCTCCGCCAGCACGGCGCAAGTCTGTCGGGCCAGTCGCCGGAGCCGCAGGGCCGGCAGGCCCGGATCAGCACGCCGGAGGGCGAGCAGCTCGCGCAGCGCCGCCACCGAGAGCCCGCCGTCGACCGCCGCCGACGGCGGGAACACCGGGATCTCCTGATCGACTTCGGCCACCCGATCGCGGATGTCGTCGAGCAGGTCGTCGAGCTCCTCGGACTCCACCTGATCGGTCCGGGAGACCGCCACGACGATGTGCGGGACACCGACCATGGCCCGCAGGAACCTCAGCTCCCGCTCCTCATCCATGCTCAGCGGGGAGGTCGCCGCAATGACGAGCACCGCCACGTCGGCGGTGAACAAGCTCTCCTGATCCGACGCCGTCCACTGTGCCCCGATGCCGGGGGCTGCCGGGCCGGAAAGCTCGACCAGCCCCCCGTAGTCCGGATGTTCGCCGTCCTCCCTCTGTTTCTCCTGCTCCGCCAGCCGCTCCAGCAGGGTCGACTTGCCCCGCCTCGGACCGCCCAGCACCACTCCGCGGAATCCGGCCCCGGCGTGGTACCGCCGCCCCGCTCGCTCCAACGCGTTCTGCTGTTCCGCCGCGTCGAACGCCGACGCGAGCGCGCGCGCACTCTCGAACCACTCCATCTGCTACCCCCCACAGTTAGGACAGCAGACCGCACAGTGCACGTCACGCCTTACCGAAATACTTCGGGCGGGTACTGCTGGCTCGCATTCTCAACGCGCCCCCGGCGTACGCCAGCCAGAGCGGCTCCGTCCCGGCTGCGGAGCGGCGATAGACAATGCTCGTGGGGCGAGTAGACATCAGTCGGCATCCTCACGGTCCATCAACACCGACCGTGGTTCGCGGCCGGCCCAGTACGGATGGTCCGTCAGCTGGGGTCCGACCACTTGGGGCGCACCGGCCAGGGCGCCCGTGCATGTGGTGCCAGCGTCGCCGTGGTGGACGACGGCGACAGCCTCCCGCGGGTCTCAACTCGGTGCGATGTCGGCGATGTCGGCGATGGTGGAGGCCGGGGTGCTGAGGATGCCGTCGAAGGCGTCGAGGACGGGGGTGTGCAGGTAGACGCTCTGCAGTCGGATGCGGTCGGGGCCGCTGAGGTTCTTTGTTCGTGCCCGGCGGAGGTCGGCCATGCCGAGTCCGGTACCGGTGTCGGCGAAGGCGGCTTCGATGCTTCCGGGCTCAGGCGGCCCCAGCGGGGTGTCGTCGATGGCGAATCCGAAGGGAGCCTTCTCGTCGCGGCGCATCTCGGCGGTGTGTCCCGTGGGGCTCGTGAGTCCGAGGGCGAAGTACGCGTCACCCAAGGCGTTGTGCAGGTGCTGCCCCATGGGGAGCCCGGTGAGGTGGCCGTCGAAGGTGATCGGTGTCTTCTGGATGTGGGCGTTGTGGGCCACCAGGATGACGCGGGCATCGGGTTCGAGGTGGTTCAGGTGCCACAGGAGTGATTGGGCCATGTAGAGGTCGCGGGCCGATGTGTCGGCGGTGAGGCCGTCCCCGGCGAAGAGGCCGGCCATGGCGCGGAAGGTGTAGTCGCCGTGGCAGGCGCCTTCGAGGCGCCGCAGGGCGATGTCGTAGCTGCGCCGGTCTCCGCGGGAGAGGTACAGCGGTTTCAGGGAGCGGAATCGGATGAGCAGGCGGGCCAGGAGCGCGCTGAGGGTGTCCTGTTCGGCGGTGGCCAGGCGGGCCCAGGCGGGTGCGGCCACGGCTGCGGAGTCCCCGGCGAAGGACTCGGCGATCCTCATCGCGGCCTGGACCGTCGGCAGCGTTTCGGGGTCGATCTGGCGCAGGTAGTCGGCGACCGGGGTCAGGGCGGGGAGCAGTGACCCGCCCGCCGCCGGGATGTCGATTCCCGCGAAGCTGACCGGTGGTGTGGCGGTGCGGTTGTGCCGGCGCAGGAAGCGCAGCGGCTCCTGGAGTCCGATGGGGATGGTTCCCGCGAGGTGGGCGGCGAGGTCGTCGTCCGCTCCCTGGCCCTGCGCCCAGGCGCCGAGGGGGAAGCCTTCGCTGAAGCCGTATTCGAAGGCCAGGGCGGTGAAGCCGCAGCGTTCGACCAGGAACCGCAGGATGCGCTGGCGCATCTGGGCGAACTCGGCGATGAAGTGGGAGTGTTCGCCGAGGGCGACCACGCGGACACCGTCGATCATGCCGCGCAGTGGCTCCAGGTCGTCCAGGGGCGCGTCCGGGTCGAGGTGGCTGAGCGGGACGGCATGGCCGTTGAGCCAGTCGGTGAACGGTGTGGGGTCGGTGGTGGCAGGCATGCTGATGGCTCTTTCGTGAGGGCAACCGGGGAGGGTGCGGGCACGCGGATGGGTCAGCGGTGCGGGGGTGCGGGTGCCGCGTCCTGTGGTGCGTCGATGCTGCCGGACATGATCGCTCGCGGGCGTTCTCGAACCTCTCGCGGGGGTCATTCGTGAGAGGTGCGGAGCGTCATCCTGTTGGCCGGGAGGCGTCCCGCCGGGGGATCATCTGGTGGGACGTCCCTCCCGGCCGAGGTCGGTGTCGCCGTCAACGGCTGTTCGCGGGCGCCTTGTTCGAGGTGGGGGCCGTATCTGGATCGGTGGAGCGTTGCGGCGCGGCGGAGCCTTCCGCGGGATGGGACCGGGCCAGCCACAGGCCGGTGAACACGGCGGTGGCCAACGTGACGGCACCGGCAGCGAGGAAGGCGCTGTTGAGGCCGGTCTCGAAGGAGGCGCCGCCGGATTGCCGGGTGCGGACGATGGCTCCGAGTAGCGCCACGCCGAGCACCGCGCCGATCTGTCGGGTGGTGCTGCTGATGCCTGATGCGAGGCCGCCCTCCTGCGGGCTGACTGCTTGCATGGCGGCTCCCGTCAGCGGGGACATGGTCAGGGCGAAGCCGGTGCCGATGACGCCCAGCCGCCACCACACGTTCCCGTAGCCGGTGTCGGCGTGCACCATGCCGAGCGCAAGGAGGCCCAGTCCGGCCAGGGACATGCCGGTGGTCACCACGATGCGGAAGCCGTACCGGGCGGCGAGCCGGCCCGCGTACGGGCTGACGATCACCATGGCGAGGGATACCGGCAGGGTCTGCAGGCCGGCGCGCAGGATCGAGCTGCCCTGGACGTACACGAAGTACTGGGAGAAGAAGAACGACGAGCCCATGAGCGCGAATCCCACCACGACCATGGCGGTGTTGGACACGGTGAACAGGCGCTCGCGGAACAGCCGCAGCGGCAGCATCGGAACAGAGCGACGCGCTTCGACGGCGACGAAGGCGGCGAGGAGGAGCACGGCGGCGGTGAAGCCGGCCAGGATCACCGGCGACGTCCAGCCGCGGGCACCACCCTCGATCAGTCCGTAGGTCAGCGCCCCCACCCCCAGAACGGACAGCACCGTCCCCGGGACATCGATCGCGGGGGCGTTCGGATTGCGGGCCTCTTCAAGGCTGCGCAGACCGAGCAGCAGAAGGGCCACGCCGATGGGCACATTGACCAGGAAGATGGCGGGCCAGCCGAAGGCATCCGTCAGCACGCCGCCGGCCACGGGGCCCGCGGCCAGACCGATTCCACTGAGTCCGGCCCACAGCCCGATCGCCTTGACCCGTTCTTGCGGCACGGGATAGGCGGCGGCGAGCAGGGCGAGCGAGGCCGGGCTCAGCGCCGCGGCCCCGATGCCCTGCAGCACCCGGCCTGCGACCAGCCAGCCGACCGAGGGCGCGAGGCTGCACAGCACCGACGCGGCGGTGAACACCGCAACACCGGTCAGGTACACCCGCTTGCGGCCGAACCGGTCGGCGAAGACACCGCCGGACAGCAGCAGCATGGCGACCAGCAGTACGTACGCGTCGACGATCCATTGCAGACCGGTCAGCTCGGTGTGCAGCCGGTGCTGCATGTCGGGCAGCGCTGCTCCAACGATCGTGTTGTCGAGCAGGACCATGAATTGGCCCAGGCAGGTCACCGTGAGCAGCACGGCCCGGTTTCGTCGACTGCCTGGGGACGCGGGTGATGCAGTAATGGGGATTCCTCTCAACGTTCGGTCGCGCCTCTCCATGGCCGACATGGCCGACACGGACGAATACCGGGCGCTCTAACGCAGCCAGCGACTGCGTTAGGCGACTATAGGGAGGGCTGCCCCGTAAACGCAAGCGGCGACTGCGTTAAGGTGGGGGCATGAACGAGCGACAGCGAGCCCGGAGGCCCGGCGGGCGCAGCGCCCGCGTCGGTGCGGCGGTGCATCAGGCCGTCATCGACCTGATCAATGAGCGTGGCTACGGCAACTTCACCGTCGGGGAGGTCGCGGCCCGCGCGGGCGTAGCCGACAGCAGCATCTATCGCCGGTGGGGCAGCCTGGAAAACCTGCTCACCGATGTGGCGCTCGCCCGCCTCAACGCGCAGTCGCCGATGCCCGATACCGGGAGTCTGGCCGGCGACCTGCGCACGTACGCGGCGCAAGTGGCCCGCGAGATCACCGGACCTGACGGTCTGATGGTGCTGCGCCTGGCCGTCGCCCTGTCGGGCAGCGGTCAGCAGGGCCTGCAGGCGGGTGACGACCTCCGCGCCGAACGCACCCGGCAACTGCAGTCCATGCTCGATCGCGCCCGCGAACGTGGCGAGCACGCGCCCGACGCGTTCGACGTGCTGGACCACATCATGGCCCCGATGTATATCCGCGTCCTGTTCGGCATGGAGCTCACCCCGGACTACGTCGACGGGCTGGTCGACCGAATGCTGTAACCCCAACCCGGCCCCACGGGATCAGCCTTCGGACACGGTGCCAGGGTTCCGTGAGGCGCTCTTCTGCGTGCCATCCCACCTCGGGTATCCAGCCCTCTGGTCAGCCCGTGATGGCCGATGGGCCCGGGCGATGCGTCGTGGTGTTCCGGCGGGAGCGCAACTCCAGCGCGCGCAGGACCAGTTCGGTGGCGAACCGGGCGTCCGGTGAGGCCAGGAGGTCGCCGAAGACCTTCTCCAGATTGCGCAGCCGGTAGCGGACCGTCTGCGGGTGCAGATGGAGCACGTCGGCCATCTGCAGGACGTTTCCGCGGGTGTCGAGCCACGCGCGCAGGGTGCTGATGAGCCGGTCGCGCTGATTGGCCGTGAGGCCCGCCAGCGGAGCCAGCTGCTGCTTGGCGAGCGCCGAGATGAGGCCGGGATCGGCGAAGAGGGAGAGGGCTACCAGGTGGTCCTCGCAGTGGATGTAGGCGGCTTGCTCCAGGATGCCCGCCTCGGCAAGACCCAGGGCTCTTCGGGCCCAGCGTAAGGACTCCGCCGCGTCCGCCAGCGGCACGGTCAGTCCCACGGCTGCGCGGATGGTGTGCGGGGCCGCGTCCATGAAGGCGCGGCGGTGCTCGTCGACGGGCCCGGGGATCAGGGCGTGCGGCAGCGAGGAGCCCAGGTCGACCAGGACGTCCTCGGCGATGGCGCCCCGGTCCGGCCGTCCGTCCGTGCTGAACGCGATCGGTGTGACCTCGTCGGGCAGCTGCCACTTGGCGCGCTCGGCGAGTTCGACGAGGGTCGCCCGGGGGACGGAGACCTCCGAAAGGAGGTGCTTCAGGAGCCGCTGGCGCTGGATGTCCTGGCCCTGCTCCATCTCGGCGCGGGCTTCCTGGTAGCCCTCGCGGGAAACCTCCATCAGGTTGTCCACGTAGGCCAGGAGGGCGTCGGCGAAGGAGAGCATCAGGCCGGCCGGCAGATTGAGCCGCCGCAGTACGCCCTTGGCCCGGTTGAGGGCGAGCCGGGCGCCGAGCCGGAAGATCGCCTGCATGGTGTCCAGGCTGCGGCCCTCGTAGGCCTCGAAGCGGCCGAACATGCGGCACACCTTGTCGCGTTGGACGGTGGAGGTGTCCGGGGCGGCGACCTGGTCCACGAAGCTCGTCAGATTGTGCTCGACGATAAGATGTACGGCCCGGGAATAGGGGCCGTCGAGGACTTCCGCGTACTCGGGGTAGGAGCGGTGGATCTCGTCGATGACTTCCTGGATGAGTCCGGGCAGTTCTGGGCGCATGATCGCGGCGAACTCGCGAGGGAGAGCGGACACCGGATGCCCCGCATCTCCCGCCTTTAATGCAGTCGTCATGGAACTCCCCTTACTCCGCCCGTGATCGAAACCGCTGACCGGCAGTGGCTGGGGACGAAACCGGTCCCGGGCGACCCCGGTGGCCGCCGGCTGGCGGCGGGTCACAACTGATCTTGGCGCTTTGGAACCAGTGGCACGGTAGACCATGGACAGCCGGTGCGCACCCTGCTCATCACTCCCTTTCGGTCAACGCCGTTCCACTGGTGAGGTGTTCAGGGCGCCCTGCCCGAGCGGGGTCCGTCAAGAGGTCGGAAGCAGAGTGCTCACCGCGGGATGAACCTCTTCCGCATGTTGTGGTCCGGGTGACAAAAGCGAGTACCTGCTTCCGGTTGTGTTCGCGCGAGGAGAGCTGGATGCGCCCTTCGTCAAGAGGGCGGGCGCGGAGTGCTCACCTGCGTACGAAGCCGCTCTCGGATTTGCTGTGCCGAGGACAAGGAAATGCCTGGTGATTTCGGTCCGGGATGCTTTTCCAATTCGGCCGTTGCGCCGCCGAGTTACCCGTGCGTAAGGTCCGGATCGCAACGGAACGGGAAGCAGGTCGGGCCTTGTCGGACGGTATTGCCCGATGTCTGCTTCGGTCCTCCGGGTGCGGATGCCCCTTCGCGCAAGTGGTCCCGGCTCTCCCCGGGGACTGCGTGAGGACCACTCCATCGGACCCCGCGGCGGCCCCCCTGCCGCGGGGTCCGCCTCTGATCGGAGAGCAGCGATGACTGGTGCCCTGAGCGGCGGGCGCACCGCACGACTGGCCGCGGTTGTCGTGGTGGCCTGTGTGCTCGGCCTGCTGCCGGGCTCGGGCTCGGCCGCGCGGGATCAGCGGGAGGCCCGGCTCGCGGCCGCGTACGACTGCGCACTGCCCTCGGGCACCCGGCAGGTCGAGGTCGCCTTCGACGCCACGTTTCCCGACCGCGGTGCGATCGGGAAACCGATCAGGCCCACGGCGGTGAGCGTACGGGCGAGCCTGCCGCGTCCGGTCGTGGCCGAGCTGCTGCCCCAGGGGACGGCATCGGTTACGGGGACGGCCGTGCTGGCCACGACGGTCGCCCAGGGACGGGAGCGGGTGGGGGCCCAGTGGGCGGACCTGACGTCCGCGGACGTGGAGCTGCCCGCCCGGGGCGCGATGGAGATCGGCTTCAGCGGCCGCGTGCCGTACGTCACCGTCGACGCCGCGGGCGATGTCACCTTCACGGCGGGGAAGTTGGACCTCACCCTCACGGCCTCAGTTCCTGGCGCGCCGGGCGCGCGGTCCGCCCCGGCCGAGCTGGCCTGCACCCCGGCCCGGGGCGCGGACACCCTGATCGCCGCCGTCCCTGTCGAGGCGCCCGCCTCGGGGACGCCCACGCAG
This sequence comes from Streptomyces sp. NPDC054047, assembly GCF_055585065.1. Lineage (NCBI taxonomy): Bacteria > Bacillati > Actinomycetota > Actinomycetes > Kitasatosporales > Streptomycetaceae > Streptomyces > Streptomyces sp. NPDC054047. The sequence continues at coordinate 450,212 of NZ_JBVJKV010000004.1, forward strand.
CCGGCCACCGGCTCCGCGGCCCCGGACAGCGATACCCCGCTCGATACGCCGCGCGACACCTCCAAGGGCATCGACGCAGGGCCGCAGCCCCGTGCCGCCACGGAAGCCTGCCCCGCACAGCCGCCCGCGGGCAAGCTCGACCCCCAGCGGCTGCCGCCGGTGCCGCCGGGCGGCGAAGCCAGTGAGCTCGAACCGACCTCGATGTGCGCGGTGCCGGCGGGCTTTGCCACGCTGCGCAAACTCAAGAGCTCGGCCCTGGTCAACGACCCGCGCGGGCGGCAGGTCGGGCTCATGCACCTGGCCATGCGGATGCGCGAGGTCAGGGCGCCCGACTACGTGGAGTACGACCACCTGGGCATCATGCAACTGCCCGACACCCAGGGCACGTTCCTCACCTTCGGGTTCCAGCCGACCACCGCCAAGGTCCGCTTCGAGCCCGAACCGGCCACCATCGTCAACATCATCCGGCCGGGCAAGCCGGCCGTCACCAGGGTCGGTTACCGCCAGCATCTGCGCCTGTACGACGTACGGGTCAACGGGGTGCCCCTCGACGTCGGGCCCCGCTGCCGCACCTCGCGGCCCGTCGAGACGGAACTGACCGGAAACTATCCGGTCAGCGAAGGCGGTCTGCTCCAGGGCGAGTTGGACATCCCGGCGCTTTCGGGGTGCGGCGCGAACGGCGAGGACCTGGACGCCCTCCTGTCCGGAGCGGTCTCCGGGCCCGGCAACGCACTGAAGATCCGCCAGGGGCGTGTCTGCGGCGCCGGATCGACGACCTGCAAGATCCCGGAGCTTCCCGACCTCTGACCGCCGAGCAAGTCGCTGATCACTGAGCGAACCGCTGATCGCCGAGCGAGCCGAGGTCCGACAGCGCAAGGCCGAGACCTCAACCGTGAGCAACCCCGAACTCTGAGCAAGGAGGTGCGATGGGAGTCGAAGTGGTCGTCGAAGGACTGACCAAGTCGTTCGGCAGGCAGAACATCTGGCAGAACGTGACCCTGACCCTGCCGCGCGGCGAGGTCAGCGTGATGCTCGGCCCGTCCGGCACCGGCAAGACGGTCTTCCTGAAGTCGATCGTCGGCCTGGTCCGCCCCGAGCAGGGGCACGTCCTCATCGACGGGGTGGACATGGTCAACAGCCGCGAACGGGACGTGTACGAGGCCCGCAAGCTGTTCGGCCTGATGTTTCAGGACGGCGCGCTCTTCGGCTCGCTCAGCCTCTTCGACAATGTCGCCTTCCCGCTGCGCGAGCACACCCGCAAGAAGGAATCGGAGATCCGCCGCATCGTCATGGAGCGGCTCGATCTGGTCGGTCTGGCCGGTGCCGAGAAGAAGCTGCCCGGCGAGATATCGGGCGGCATGCGCAAACGTGTGGGCCTGGCCCGGGCGCTGGTGCTCGACCCGCAGATCATCCTGTGCGACGAGCCGGACTCGGGGCTCGACCCGGTGCGCACGTCGTATCTCTCGCAGCTGCTCATCGACATCAACGCGGAGATCGACGCGACGATGCTCATCGTCACCCACAACCTCGACATCGCGGCGACCGTCCCGGACAACATGGGGATGCTGTTCCGCCGCAACCTCGTCACGTTCGGGCCGCGCGAAGTGCTCCTGACCAGCGAGGAACCGGTGGTCGAGCAGTTCCTCAGCGCCCGCAGGGCAGGCCCCATCGGCATGTCCGAGGAAAAGGACCAGGCCACCTTGGACCTGGAGGCCGCGCACGGCATCGTCGCCGGACCCGCCACCGAGCGCACCATCGTGCCGCAGCTGGCGCCCACTCCAGGACTGCCCGAGCGCCAGGCGGTGCGCCGCCGCCGGGAGCGGGTCCAGGGCATGCTGCACGAGCTGCCGCCCGCGGCCCGCCGCGCCATCGAGGCGAGCCTGCGAGAGGCGGACACCCCCACGCTCGCCGCACCCCGGGTCGCCAGGGGAGCGGCCACATGAGCGCACCCCCCGCACCACGTCAGCCCCTGCCGGGCCTGGGCGTGCTGCGCGAGATCGGCCACATGTTCGCGCTGGCCGTCAGCGTGCTCCGCCTGATCTTCAAACGGCCTTTCCAGTGGCGCGAGTTCGTCGAGCAGTTCTGGTTCATCGCGAGCGTCACGATCCTGCCCGCGATGCTGGTGACCATCCCCTTCGGCGCGGTCATCGCCCTCCAGGTGGGCTCCCTCATCGAGCAGTTCGGCGCCCAGTCCTTCACCGGCGGCGCCAGCGTCCTGGTCATCATCCAGCAGGCCAGCCCGCTGATCGTGTCCCTGCTCATCTCGGGCGTCGCCGGATCCGCGATCTGCGCGGATCTCGCATCGCGCACCATCCGCGAGGAACTGGACGCCATGCGGGTCATGGGCGTATCGCCCGTTCAGCGCCTGGTCGTGCCCCGGGTGCTCGCCGTGATGCTGGTGGGGCTGCTCCTCAACGGCCTGGTCTCCGTGGTCGGCACCCTGGGCGGCTACTTCTTCAACGTCGTGATGCAGAACGGCACCCCGGGCGCGTACGTGGCCAGCTTCTCCGCCCTTGCCCAACTGCCCGACCTCTACATCAGCGAGCTCAAAGCGCTGATCTTCGGCTTCATCGCCGGCGTCGTCGCCGCCTACCGCGGCCTCAACCCCAAGGGCGGCCCCAAAGGCGTGGGCGATGTGGTCAACCAGTCCGTCGTCTTCACCTTCCTCATCCTCTTCTTCGTCAACATGGTCATGACGGGCGTCTATCTCCAGCTCGTCCCCCCGAAGGGGCTGTGAGCCATGGCCCTGATGGAACCCGGCGGCAAGAGCCGCGCCTTCGCCTGGCTGGACCGGCCCGGCGACGAACTCCTCTTCTACCTGCGGGCGCTGTTCTGGATCCCGCGCGCCGTGCGCCGCTACCCCAAGGAGATCCAGCGCCTGCTCGCCGAGGTCGCCTTCGGCAGCGGCGGGCTCGGGGTGATCGGCGGCACCGTCGGCGTGATGATCGGCATCACCGTCTTCACCGGCACCGTCGTCGGCCTCCAGGGGTACGCGGCGCTCAGCCAGATCGGCACCGACGCGTTCACCGGCTTCGTCTCCGCCTACTTCAACACCCGCGAGATCGGCCCGCTCGTCGCCGCCCTGTCCCTGTCCACCACGGTCGGCGCGGGCTTCACCGCGCAACTCGGCGCGATGCGCATCAACGAAGAGGTCGACGCCCTGGAGAGCATGGGCGTGCGCTCCACGCCCTTCCTGGTCAGCACCCGCATCGTGGCCGGCGCCATCGCCGTCATCCCGCTCTACGGCATCGGGCTGCTCGGCTCCTACCTCGCCTCACGGGCGACGACCGTGCTGTTCAACTCGCAGTCCACGGGCACCTACGACCACTACTTCAACCTCTTCCTGGTCCCGACGGACGTGCTCCTGTCCTTCCTCAAAGTGCTGATCTTCAGCGTGCTCGTGATCCTCGCGCACTGCTACTACGGCTTTCGCGCCTCGGGCGGCCCCGCCGGCGTCGGGGTGGCCGTCGGCCGCTCCGTGCGCACCGCGATCGTCCTCATCAGCGTCACCGACTTCTTCCTCAGCCTGGCGCTGTGGGGCGCCACGACCACCGTGAAGGTCGCCGGATGAGCGCCCCGCCCAAGACCCCGACCCGCCCGGCGGCGATGCCCGCGGCGCGCACGCGCCCCGGCGAGGGCGCCCTGGCCCGCCGCAGGCGGCTCGCCGGAGTGGTGTACCTCGTGGTGCCCGCCCTGCTGGTGTGGCTCTCCATCGCCGTATACGAGAAGGAGTTCACCGACTCGGCGACCGTCGTCGTCGAGACGGGGCGGGCCGGCAGCGAGATGCACCCCAGCGCCGAGGTCAAGCTGCGCGGCGTCGTCGTCGGCGAGGTCGAGAAGATCGACACCGGCGGCCGCACCGCGCGGCTCACCCTCGCCCTCCAGCCCGACAAGCTCGGCCGGGTTCCGTCCGACGTGCGGGCCCAACTGCTGCCGACCACCCTGTTCGGACAGCGGTACGTGGCCCTCGTCCCGCCCGATAACCCTTCCTCGCGTCCGCTCGCCGCAGGCAGCGTCATCCCGCAGGACCGCAGCCGCAGCGCCGTCGAGCTGGAGCAGGTGCTCGACAATCTGCTGCCCCTGCTGACCGCCGTACAGCCGCAGAAGCTCTCGGCGACGCTGTCCGCCCTCGCCCAGGCCCTCGAAGGACGGGGCGAGAAGATCGGCGACGCGCTGGTGGAGCTGAACGGCTACCTGAAGGACTTCAACCCTCATCTGCCGTCCCTCAACCGCGACATCAAAGCACTCGTCGAGCTGAGCGACACCTACGCCGACGCGGCCCCCGACCTGGTCGACGCGCTGCACGACGCCACCACCACCAGTGCCACCATCGCCGCCCAGCGAGCCGAGCTGTCCACCCTGTACGCATCCGTCACCAGCAGCTCCCAGGAGACCGGCAGCTGGCTGCGCGCCAACCGGGCCAACCTCATCCGCCTGACCGCCACCAGCCGCCCGACCCTGGAGATCATCGCCCGCTACGCGCCCGCCTTCCCCTGCACTCTGAGCACGGTCGCCGACTTCGTACCGGCGATGGACGCCGCCCTGGGCAAGGGCACCGACCGGCCCGGCCTGCGGGTCGATGTGCGGGTCGTCCCCTCGCGAGGCGCCTACGCGCCGGGCCGGGACACGCCCCGCTATGACGCGGGCGGCGGGCCGCGCTGCTACCCCGTCCCTTACACGGGCGGCTCGTACGCCGCGCAGCAGAGCACGGCCACCACCCTGAGCGGGGTGTCCGGCGGGCTCGGCGTGGCCAACTCGCCCCAGGAGAACGACCTTGTCACCGAACTGCTCGCCGCTCCGGACCCAGGCCGGCGCGGCGCCCTGCCCGACTGGTCGAGTGTGCTCGCCGGACCGGCCTTCCGCGGGGCGGAGGTGAAGCTGAGGTGAGCGGACAGCGCAGCCTGACCGGCCCCGCCGTCAAATCGCTGATCTTCATCGTGGTGACCGCCCTGGCCACCACCGTCCTGGCCCTGAGCGTCGCGGGCACCGATGTCGGCGGGACCCGCAGCTACAAGGCCTGGTTCACCGATGCCACCGGACTCAACGAGGGCGACTCGGTGCGCGTCGCCGGGGTGAAGGTGGGCCAGGTGTCGTCGGTCGAGGTCGTCCAACGCCGCTACGCACAGGTCGAGTTCACGCTGGAGGGCGAGCGGCGGCTGCCTGCCTCCGCGACGGCGTCCATCAAGTACCTGAACATGCTCGGGCAGCGCTTCGTCGATCTGCGCCGCGGGGCCGGACCGGTCGGCCGCACCCTGGAGCCGGGGCAGACCATCCCGCTGAGCCGCACCACCCCGGCGCTCGACCTGACCCAGCTGTTCAACGGGTTCCAGCCGCTGATGCAGGGCCTGTCCCCGCAGGACACCAATGAACTCGCGGGGTCGATCGTGCAGGTTCTTCAGGGCGAGGGCGGCACGGTCGAGAGCCTGCTGGCGACCGTCGGTTCGCTGACCACCACGGTCGCCGCCAAGGACCGGGTGATCGGGGAGGTCATCAGCAACCTCAACCGCGTCCTCAAAGCGGTCAACACCCGGCAGAAGGGCTTCACCGAACTCATCGGCACGGTCGAGAAGCTGGTCTCCGGGTTCTCCGGCGACCGCAAGAGCGTCGGCCGGTCCGTCGATTCGCTGGCCAAGCTCAGCGTGAGCACGGCCGACCTGTTCGGCAAGAGCCGGGCACCCCTGAAGGACGGCATCCGTGATCTGGGGCGGGTGTCCACGACCCTCGCCGACAACGAACCCCTGATCGAGAACTTCCTGGAGAAGACACCGCAGAAGATGGCCGCCATCTCCCGGATGGCCTCCTACGGCTCCTGGCTGAACCTCTATCTCTGCGAGGCGAAGGTCAGCGGTGTCTCGACCTACGACGACAGCCCGCCGCCGACCGGACTCGCGATCAAGGATGCGAGGTGTCGCGCATGAAGCCGCCCGGCGGGAAGCCTTCCGGTGCGAAGCGGTCGCGCCCGAAGCTGCCGCGGCTGCGGCGCCCCCGCATCAAACCCGTCAACGAGCGCAACCCGGTGTCCGTGGCCCTGGCCGGGCTGCTGGCCATGACCCTCATCGGTCTGCTCGCCTACAACGCCGAATCACTGCCCGTGATCGGCGGCGGCACCCGCTATACCGCCGACTTCCGCGATTCGGTGGGACTCAAGGCGGGCGACGAGGTGCGGATCGCGGGCGTACGGGTCGGCAAGGTGCAGGACGTCGCCCTGGACGGCCCCAAGGTGAAGGTCACCTTCGAGGTGAAGGACGCCTGGATCGGTGACCGCAGCACCATCGGCATCGCCATCAAGACCCTCCTGGGCGCCAAATACCTGGCTGTCGACCCGCTCGGCAGCCGCCGACAGGACCCCGGCGAGCGCATCCCGACCCGCCGCACCACCTCCCCGTACGACGTGATGGAAGCCTTCAACGGCTTGAGCCGCACGACCGGTGCGCTGGACGAGGACCAGCTCGCCAAGAGCTTCAAGGCCGTCTCGGGAGCCTTCAAGAACACTCCGCCGCATGTCCGCAAGGCCATGAAGGGCCTCAGCGCACTCTCCAGGACGGTCTCCACGCGCAACGACGAACTGTCCGAACTCCTCGACGGGTCAGCTCAGTTCACCACCTCCGTGAACAGCAAGAAGAAGCAGTTCGAGCGGCTGCTCGACAACGGCAATCTGCTGCTGGAGGAGGTACGCCACCGCCGCAAGTCCATCCACGCGCTGTTCACCGGCGCCCGGGACCTCGGCATCGAGATCGGCGGTCTCGTCGACGACAACGAGCGCGAACTGGGCCCCGCGCTGGCCGCGCTCGACCGTGTCACCGGCGTGCTGAGCAAGAACCAGAAGAACCTGGACAAGGCCCTGGCCGCCGCCGGACCGTACTACCGGCTCGTCGGCAACACGCTGGGCAACGGGCGCTGGATGGACGGCTACCTGTGCGGGCTCGTCCCCAAGGACTATCTGCCCGCGGGCACGGACCCGGCCACCGGATGCAGGCCGCCGAAACAAGGAGGCGGACGCTGATGGCCCGCACCCAGGCGCAAGCCCGCACCCCAGCGCGCGCCCGCGTACACCAACGCGCCAGACCCGGGATCGGCGAGCGGATCGCGGACGCGACCGGCGCCCTGTGGGGCGGACGGCTCGTGGTCATCCTCGTCGTCCTCGCGCTCCTTGCCGCGGGCGGGATCGCCGGCGTGACCGCCCTGGCGCGCGGCGGGGACGGCAAGCACATCACCGCCTACTTCGACCGGGCCGTCGCCGTCCACGAAGGATCCGACCTCAGAGTGCTCGGGGTCCGCGTCGGCAGCGTCGACGAGATCCGGCCGCAGGGCAAACAGGTACGGGTACGGCTCACCCTCGACGAAGGAGTCAAGGTGCCCGCCCGCGTCCAGGCCGTCGTGGTCGCCCCCAGCGTGGTCTCCGGCCGGTTCGTACAGCTCAGCCCCGCCTACAGCAGTGGACCGCAGATCCGCGACGGGGACGTCATCAGCGCCGAGCACACCGCGACCCCCGTCGAGGTCGACGAACTCCTCAAGAGCGTCACGGAGTTGAGCGACGCCCTGGGACCCGACGGTGCGAACAAGGACGGCGCCCTGGCCGGACTCGTCGAGACGGGAGCGAAGAATCTCGACGGCAACGGCAAGGACATCGGCGACACCATCCACCAGCTCGGAGGCGCCTCCGCCGTCCTCAACGGCAACAGCGGCGACCTCGTCAAAACCGTCGAGCAGCTGCAGGAGTTCATCAGCATGCTCAAGCGCAAGGACGGCCAAGTGGCCCGCGCCGAAACGCAGTTATCCGAAGTGGCGGGCTTCCTCGCCGCGGACAAGGACGACCTCGCGGGCGCCCTCAAAGAGCTCGGCACGGCGCTGGGTCAGGTCAAGGGCTTCATCAAGGACAACCGGGGCCGCCTGAAGTCGAACGTGGACAAGCTGGCGGGCCTGACCCACTCCGTCGTCGAGCAGCGGGCCTCGGTGGCCGAAGCCCTGGACGTCCTGCCGCTGGCCGCCGCCAACCTCGACCAGGCCTACAACCCGCGCACCCGCACCATCGACGGACGAGCCAACATCAACGAACTGGCCGGAGCAAGAGGCACCAGGAGCAGCGGCGCAGAGGATCTCGTCGCCGTCCCCGAACAACAGGTCAAGAACCTGCCCGTGCTGCCGCTGCCGCCCATCGGCACCGTGTACGGCACGGCCAAGAACGCCGGGGGAGGCCGACCATGAAACGCCGTACCGCACGCATCGCGATGGGCCTCTGCCTGACCGTGTCCCTGGTCGGCCTGGCCCTGGGCGCCGGCGGCCTGCCGGACTTCGACGGCTTGGAGGATCTGCCGCTGCCCGGCGGAGCCGACCTCGGCGACCATCCGTACGAGATCACCGCCGAGTTCCGCGACGTCGTCAGTCTCTTCCCGCACTCCGCGGTCAAGGTCAACGACGTGGACGTCGGCCGGGTGACCCGGGTGTCCCTCGCCGACAACGGCTGGGCCGCCCGCGTCACCCTCAAGGTCAACGGCGGCGTACGGCTGCCCGCCAACGCCTACGCCAACCTCGAGCAATCCAGCGTCCTGGGCGAGAAGTACGTCCAGCTCGCCGCCCCCCAGGACATGCAGGCCCGCCCCGACGTCCAGGACACCAAGGCCGGCACCACGGCGGCGTACGCGGGCAACCGGGGCCGGCTGCGCGACGGGGACGTCATCCCGCTGGCCCGCACCAACCGCAACCCCGAGATCGAGGAGGTCTTCGGCGCCCTGTCGATGGTGCTCAGCGGCGGCGGCGTCCAGCAGATCCGGACCATCTCCCGCGAACTCAACAAGGCACTGGGCGGCAAGGAAGGCGACGTGCGCTCCGTGCTGCAGCAGATCAACACCACCGCCAAGAGCCTGAACACGAACAAGAAACACATCACCGCCGCCCTCGACGGCATGAACCGGCTCTCCACCACCCTCGCCACCCGTGACCGCGAGATCGGCGAAATCCTGCGGGACCTGCCGCCCGGCCTGAAGGTCCTCAGCGACCAGCGCTCCTCCCTCGTCGGCATGCTGCGCGCCCTGGACTCGCTCTCCACGGTCGCCGTCGACACCGTCGACCGCACCAAGGACGACCTGGTGGCCGACCTCAAGGCCCTGGTCCCGGTCCTGAAGAACCTCGCCGACTCGGGCGCCGACCTGCCCGAGTCGCTCCAGGTGATGTTCACCTACCCGTTCACGGACGAGGTGCTCACCGGAGTGAAGGGCGACTACCTCAACGTCTACCTGAAGATCGCCGCGGCCCCCGGCACGGAGATCGTGCCACCGGTCCGCGGAGGCGGCGGCACCGCCACGCGCTCGTCCCTGCCGCTGCCCGCGGTCACCGGAACCTCAGGAGGCGACTCCCAGTGATCACCCGCTCCACTCACCTCAAGAACATCGCCTTCCTCGTTCTCGGCGTGTTCGTCCTCGCCTACATCGCGACGACGTACGCCGACCTCGGACGGTACGTGGGCGCCCGCGACCACTACACGGTCAAGGTCCAACTCGCCCAGACCGGCGGCCTGTTCAGCCACGGCAACGTCACCTACCGGGGCGTCGACGTCGGCCGCGTCGAAGCCGTCGAGCTGACCCCCGACGGAGTCGAGGCCCGCATCCGCATCAAGAAATCGGCGCCGAAGATCCCCAGCGACCTGGAGGCCAAGGTCGCCAACCTCTCGGCGGTCGGCGAGCAGTACCTCGACCTGAGCCCGCGCACGGACGACGGGCCCTATCTCGCCGACGGCTCGGTGATCCCGCGTGCGGCCACACAGACTCCCGCGCCGGTCACCGACGTACTCACCAGCGTCGACCGGCTCGCCTCCTCGGTGGACACCGCCGCACTGCGCACGGTCGTCGACGAACTCGGCAGAAGCTTCGAGGGGCGCGGGCAGGACCTGCAGATCCTCATCGACACCAGCAGCGAATTCATCCGGGCGGCCAAGAAGTCACTGCCCGCCACCACCAAGCTCCTCATCGACGGCGAGACGGTCCTGCGCACCCAGAACCAGCAGTCCGACGCCCTGAAGTCCTTCGCGAGCGGCACCGCCGAGCTGGCCGCCCAGCTCAAGAAGTCCGACCCCGACCTGCGCCGGCTCATCGCGCAGACCCCGGACGCGGCCACCCAGTTCACCGCGCTGCTGCACGACACCGACCCCGGCCTGAGCGTCGTGCTCGCCAACCTCGTCACCACCTCCGAGCTCCTGGTGACCCGCCAGCGCGGCACCCGCGAACTCATGGTGCGTATCCCGCAGGTCGCCGCCACCGGAGCCACCGCCATCGGCCCCGACGGCGTGCGCTTCGGCATGATCACCACCTTCTTCAAGCCGCTGCCCTGCACCGCCGGATACGGCGGCACCACCTACCGCAACGGCCTGGACACCTCACCAGCCCCCGCCAACACCAAGGCGGCCTGCACCGCGGGCCCCGGCAGCGGTCAGAACGTACGCGGCTCGGGCAACGCACCGCGCGGCGGCGTGCCCGCACCCGCCCGGCCGGGCTCAGGCGCTCTCGGACAGGGCCAGGCGCCGTCCAACAGTCCGGACGACCTGGGCGGGCTGCTCGGGATGGGGGAGTGGTGACGGACAGAGGAGTCATGAGGCGACGGAGCGCATGGTCGGCCGCGCTACTGGCGGGAGCAGTGTTCTGCGGCTTCGCGGGATGGACGTACGCGCACACGCGGGCCGACGACGATCTGACCTACGCCCGCGACCGCGACAGCGCACTGGACGCCGCCCGCACGCACATCGCGGTACTCAACACCATGGACGGCAAACACGTACGCACCTCGCTGCGCGCCTGGACCAAGGCGGCGAACGGGCCACTCGCGGACGAACTGCGGCGCACCGGCGACGACAGCATCAAGGCCCTCGAACAGGAGGGCACAAACACCCGCGGCACGGTCACCGACGCGGCGGTCACCGCCCTGGACAGCCGGGCAGGCACGGCGAAGGTCATCGCCACCGTCCGGGTCGAGGTGACCGACCGCACCGGCAAGTCCACCACCGACCGCAAACGCTTCGAGGCGGGCCTAGACGACAAGGGGGCGGGCTGGAAGCTCAGCTCGCTGAGCGCGGTCCCGGTCGCGACGGAATGAGGGGATGCAGATGAGCGCCGGACTGAGAACCCAGCGTGCGGCGGAAGCCGGTGCAGGCGTGGGCGTGGGCGTGGGCGTGGGCGTGGGCGTGGGTGTGGATGCGGATGCCGGGACGGGGCCCGTGCCCCGTCGACGCGAGAGCCGCAGGAGCCGCACACTGCTCGCCCTCGTCCTGGCCGCACTGCTGCTGACCGGCGGCACACTCCTGGTCCTCACCGACCGCACCGCCGACGCGCCGGGCGCCGCCAACCAGGCACTGACCGACAGCGAGCGGACCCGCCGGGTCATCGCGGACGTCAGCGACGCACTCACCACCGTCTTCACCTACACACCCGACGACCTGTCCACCACCGAGCGACGCGCACGCGACCTGCTGCGCGGCAAGGCGGCCAAGGACTACCGGGCCCTGTTCGGCAAACTCCGCAGGCAAGTCACCGAGCAGCAGCTGTCGCTCACCACTCAGGTCGTACGGGCCGGCGCCGTCGAGCTCACCGGCGACAAGGCGCAGCTCCTGGTCTTCCTCGACCAGCGGGCCAAGCGCAAAGGCGCCAAGGCGACCACCGCGGCCGCCCAGCTCTCGGTCACCGCGCGCCTGCACGACGGCCACTGGACGATCACCGACATCAAGGCCCGCTAGGGCACCACCGGAGCTCCACCGGAGAGGGACATGGCACGTACGACATCGCGACAGCGTACGAAACTCTCGCTCGCCTCCGCGGCGGCCGCCCTCGCCCTGGGCTTCGCCGGCTGGGCGGGCTCGACCTGGTACGCGGCGGCCCACGACGACTCCGCGCGTTTCGCACAGACCCGCGACGAGGTTCTCGCGGCGGGCGAACAGGCCGCCTTGAACATGAACACCCTCGACCACCGCGACCTCGAGCGCGGCCTCGACACCTGGGAGCAGTCCGCGACCGGCAGCCTCCTCGACGAACTGCGCAAAGGCAGGCCCGAGTTCGAGAAACAGGTGCGCACCGCGCGTACGGTCACCACGGCGGAGGTGCTGTCCGGCGCCGTGACCGAACTGGACGAGCGCGAGGGCCGGGCAGGTGTCCTGATCGCGATGCGGGTCACGGTCGACCCGCCGAAGAAGAAGCCGAGCACCAAGGAGAGCCGGCTGCTCGGCGAGCTGACCCGCACCGGCGACGGCTGGAAGCTGAGCGGCCTCGGCCAGGCCCCCGCGGGCGAGACGCCCACCGACACTCCGTCCGACTGAGGGGCCTATCCATGTCGACGACACGCCATATGGTCAACCGGCAGCGGCGCCTTGCCGCGGTCAAGGCCCGGGAAACACCCACGCCCGCACCGCGGGCCCCGCGCCCGAAGCCACGGGAGAGGCCCGCGCGGACCGCCCGCGGAGTTGTCCCCTGGCCCCCGCTGCTCGCGCTGCTCGCCGTACTGGCCGCGGCCTTCGCGGTCTTCGCCCACACCCGGGCCGAAGGCGAGCGCGACCTGCCCGCCCTGCGCAACGCGGCGCTCACCGACACGGTCCGCACCAGCGAGGTCAAGGGCACGGTCGGCCAGGCGGTCGACGCGGTCTTCTCCTACGACCACGCGGACCCCGGCCGGACCGACAAGGCCGCGGACAAGTACCTCACCGGCAAGGCGGTCGGCCAGCACCGGCAGATGCTCGCGCAGGTCCGCGCCGGGGGAGACCGGCACAAGCTCGTCCTGAGCACCACCGTCACGCACAGCGGGGTCGAGGTCGTCGACGGCGACAGGGCCCGCGTCCTGGTCTTCGCCGACCAGAGCAACACCAGTACCGCCAAGGGCGGTTCGGCCACGCACGCGGCAGCGATGTTCGCCGTGGACGTGGTCCACCGGGGCGGGACCTGGCAGATCGCGAACATCGACACGTTCAGCCGATGAAGGGGAGTCAAGCGTGCAGAACACGAGACGCAAGCGGCGCACCACCGCGCTGCTGTCCGCCACCCTCGGGGTCGTGGTCACGACGGTGATGTCCGGGTGCAGTTCACGCGTGGACGACGGACCGCGGGTCGACTGGGCCTCGGACGTCTGCGACAGCGTGCAGGACGTCGGGTCCAAGCTGACGCTGCCCGCCGCGGACCAGAAGGACGCCAAGAAGTACCACGCGGAGGTCGTCACCTTCATGCAGGCGCTCGACCGGCAACTCGGCGCGCTGGACAAGAAGATGCGGCAGGACGGCGCACCGCCCGTGGACGGCGGCGACGCCGCGTACAAGAAGGCGCTCAAGAACCTCCGGGGCGCCCGCAGCAGCCTCGCCGGCACCACAGCCGAGCTCAAGAAGGCCAAGGTCACCGACGAGAAGTCGCTGAAGGCGGCGCTGAAGAAGGCCGGCGAAGGCATGGACAGGGCAGGCGGCTACCAGGGCCCTGCCCACGACTTCCGTGCCGACCCCGCACTCAAGCAAGCCTTCGACAAGGCGCCGGAGTGCGAGAACCTGCCCGGTGTCGGACCCTCGGCACCGTCGGCCGGGTAAGGGCGGAGCCCCGTGGACGGCACGGAGCACACGGCCCTCCTGGTCGAGCCGCCCGATCCGCTGGCACCCCGGGGCACCCCGCTCGGCGGCCCGCTGCGGGCGGTGGGGCGGGGCGCCGCCCTGCTGGTCGTGGCCGTCGTGCTGACCCATATGGCGTTCCTCGTCCTGCACCTGAGCTCCGCCCTCTCCTCGGACAGCACCCGCTCGGCGCAGGCCGACGCCTGGCTGCGGCCGCTCTTCCCGCAGGACTGGGACATCTTCGCGCCCGACCCGCCCCGCGCCAACACCCATCTGGAGGCCCGCAGTTGGCGCGCGGACCGCCCCGGCCGGTGGATCGACCTCACCGCCCACGACATCGCCGCCCACCGGGACAACCCGCTGCCCAGCCGGGAGGATCAGACCGTTCTGCGCAAGGCGGTCGGCGCCCACCTCGCGGCCTCACCGCACACCCAGCTCAGGGCGCCGCTGACCCCCGCCGCGCGATACCTGCGCAATGCCGTCGTCGTCCGCCTCGAAGACCTCGGCGAGCCCCGCCCGGACACCGTCGAACTGCGCCTGCGCACCGTGCCCATCGCCCCGCCCGGCGGCCCCGCACCAGCTGCGAGCCGCCGGCCCCTGGGCACCTGGGAGGCCTTCCCATGACACTGCGCCAGGCCCCCGACCAGGAAGCCGCCGCGACCGAGGACGGCACCCGGCGCGTGCGGGACCGGTTGCGCGCCGCGAGCCTCACGCCGTTCGGGCTGTACGGTGCCGCGGTCCTCCGCATCGGTGTCGCGGGCCTCTTCCTGCTCAACCTGCTCCGCGAGGCGGGCCACGCGGACCGCCTCTGGGGCCCTGGATCCCCGTACACCCCCGACCTCTTCCGCGCCTCGGTCGAGGCACGCGGCGCCGACGGCCGAATGTCCTGGTGGTACACCTGGCTGGGCACCCAGAGCCCCGACTACTTCTGGGCCGCCTACGTGCTGGCCGTCGTGGTCAGCGTGCTCTACCTGCTGGGCTGGCACACCCGCCTCATGGCGGTCCTGTTCGCCTTCGTCGTCGCGGGTTTCCACATGCGCTCGGCTGTCGCCGCCAGCGGGTTCGAGCTGCTGAGCCTGCTGTTCGCCAACTATCTGGTGCTGTGCGCGTCGGGCCGCCGCTGGTCCCTGGACGCCCGCCGCGCCGCGCGTGCGACCCCCGGACCGGTGACGCCCTACGAGGAGCTGCGGCGCCGTGTCGTGACCGTGCTGCACAATGCGGGCATGGCGCTGATCGCCTTCCAGGTGATGGTGGTCTACGGCACCGCGGCTCTCTACAAGATCCGCGGCTCGACGTGGCGGGACGGCAGTGCGCTGCACTACGCCCTGCGTCTCGACGACTTCGTGACCTTCCCGGAGCTCTCCCACTGGCTGGCGGCGCAGGGGAGTGGCATGGCGCTGCTCGCCTACGTGACCGTCGCCTCTCAACTCCTGTTCCCCGTGCTCGTGTTCATCCCGCGGCTCAAGTACGCGGTCCTGGTCGTGACGCTCGGCACGCATCTGGGCATCGGTCTGCTGATGGCGCTGCCGATGTTCTCGGCGATCACCGTCGTGGGGGACCTGGTGTTCCTGCCGACGTCGTTCTGGCTGCGGGCCGCCCGGGCAGCTCGGGCCGCCCGGGCAGCTCGGCTGCTTGGCTCGCCCCGCTCGAAGCGGCAGTAATTCGGTGGAGAGGCCGATCCGGGATGTCTACACTCGGCGGCTCAAGATCCATGCGTTCTAACGAGGTGTGTTGATGACGGTCCGAGCCACGGCTGCCGACTCCGGTCGGCTGTCTCCCGCAGACGCCATGACCTCATCAAACCGAAGGAACACCTCTCGTGGATCTTCCACGCATCTTCACCATTCGCGAAAGTAGCCACCGCCTCCACAACCCGATCACCCCGGGCAAGCTCGCCGACCTGGGCCAGGCACTGCACCTGGCTCCCGGGACGCGTGTGCTCGATCTGGCCAGCGGGTCGGGCGAGTTGCTGTGCACCTGGGCCCGTGACCACGGGGTCACCGGGACCGGGGTGGACATCAGCACGGTGTTCACCGAGAAGGCGCGCGCCCGTGCTGCTGATCTCGGTGTCGCCGACCGGGTCACCTTCGTGCACGACGACGCCGTCGGCTTCGTCGCGCACGAGCCGGTCGGTCTCGCCGCATGCGTCGGCGCCACCTGGATCGGCGGCGGCGTGGCCGGCACCGTCGAGCTGCTGGACAAGAGTCTGCGCCCCGGCGGCCTGATGCTGATCGGTGAGCCGTACTGGCGCCGAGAAGTGCCGGACCAGGAAACCGCCGAAGCCTGCCACGCGGGCAACAAGGACGACTTCCTGCTGCTGCCGGAGCTGATCGAGCAGTTCGGCGATCTCGGGTACGACGTCGTGGAAATGGTGCTGGCCGATCAGGACAGCTGGGACCGGTACCAGGCGGCACAGTGGCTCAACATGCGCCGCTGGCTCGACGCGAATCCCGATGACGAGCTGGCCGCCGAGGTACGGGCCGAGCTCACCACCGGCCCCGCCGACTACACGCGCTACCAGCGTGAATACGTCGGCTGGGGGGTCTTCGCACTGATGGCCCGTTGACGGCCCGATGAGCGCGGGTCCGGGCGGCACGGCTGCCCGGACCCGCGTGTGCGCGCTACTTCTCGTGGGTGAGGTCCAGGTCGATGGTGTTGCCGGGGCCCGCGGTGAACGCGCTGATCATGTCGTTGAAGCCGCCGCAGCCCTTCAGGCCTGGCAGGGTGTAAGTGCCCTTGAGCTTGCCGCCGATGTGCGGCTGGAAGCGGCCCTCGCTGGCGAGGTCGATCCTGGCGGGCTCGACGGTCCTGCAGTTCGGCCCGCCGCCGATGGGCAGGCCGAGCGCGCTCACGCCGGTGAGCTTGACGTCCATCTCGGAGTGCGCCTCGAGAACGCCCGCGGCGTCGAGGGTTCCTGTCGTCTTTCCGGCCTGCTCGAAGGCGATGTCCGCGCTCGTCGGCAGGAAGCCGAGGAGGGTGAACTGGCCTCTGGTCGGGTCGAGTTCCAGGTCGGCGTCGAAGGTGCCCTTGTCCGGGTCGTAGCGGGTGTCGATGCCGCCGGCCAGCGGGGCGCTGCCCTTGGCGGCCTTGATGTGCGTGCTGCCCTTGATGCCGAAGTCCAGCGGCACCGGATCGCCGCCGCCCGGGTCCGGCGGATCGGTCGGGTCCGTCGTGCCGGGTTCGACCTGGACGGTGTGCAGCGTCTTGTTCTGGTCGGCGGGATCGAGGGTGCACTCGGTCTCGAAGGTGTCGAGGGCCGTCTTGGCGCCGGTCGTGTCCCGTGGCGTCATGGTCAGGAGCAGACGGTTGACGTCGATCTTCACGCTGCCGGGCTGCCGGAAGGTGAGCGCCGGGGCCCGGCCGGTCGCGGTCACCTCGAAGTCGGCGGGCGGCTGCGGCAGAGGTGTCTTCGGGATGGTGTTGTCTAGGCCGATGTTCAGTGGTCCCTCCGGCATGTGGACGGTGACGTCCGCCGTGGCGACCCCTTCGAGGGTGGCGCCGCCGACCGTGCGCAGGGCCGTGGCAGCGGACTTGCTGACCTTGGACACCGAGGTGACATGGAAGGCCGGGACCTGTTCGCCGACCTTTACCTTGGCCGGCAGATCCGCCTTGATGACGACCGTGAGCGGATCCTCCTCCATGATCGGGAACACGCACTTGTACGTCTGTGTCAGGGACGCCGGTTCCGCGGCGGCCGGCTGACCGGAGGTGAAGCCGATCAGCCCGGCCAGCAGCACGGCGACGGGCGCGGCGGCCCGCCACCCCTTGGCGCGCAATCTCAGCACTGCCTCTCCAAGTACTGGGGGACGGGTCCGGCCCCCCGCCTGGAAGGGGGCGGGGGGCCGGATCGGGATGCGGACTCTCACCGCTGTGGTGTGCGTCAGCTCTTGTAGGTCAGGTCCATGTCGATGGTGTTGCCGGGACCCGCCATGAACGTGCTGATGATGTCGTTGAGGGCGCCGCAGCCCTTGATGCCGGGCAGGGTGTAGGTGCCCTTGAGCTTGCCGCCCTTGTACGGCTGGAAGCGGCCTTCGCTGGCAAGGTCGACCTTGGCGGGCGAGGAGGTCTTGCAGTCGGCGCCCCCGCCGATGGGCAGGCCGAAGGCGTTGACGCTGGCGAGCTTGACGTACATCTCGGAGTTCGACTTCAGGACCCCGGCGGTGTCCAGGGTGCCGGTGGTCTTGCCGGTCTGCTCGAAGGCGATGTCCGCGGTCGTCGGCAGGAAGCCCAGGATGGTGAACTTGCCCTTGGTCGGGTTGAGCTTCAGGTCGGCGTCGAAGGTGCCCTTGTTCAGGTCGTAGCGGGTGTCGATGCCGCCCGTGAGCGGGGCGTTGCCGTTGGCCGCCTTGATGAACGAGTTGCCCTTGATGTCGAAGTTGAGCTTCACCGGGTCATCGCCCGGCGGGTCGGTGGGCGGGTCCGTCGGGGGGTCGGTGGGCGGATCGGTGGGCGGGTCGGTCGGAGGATCGGTGGGCGGGTCGGTCGGCGGGTCCGTGGGATCGGTGCTGCCGCCACCGATGGTCATGGTGTGCAGCGCGGTGGGCTGGCCCGCGTCCAGGGTGCAGTCCGCGGGGAACTCGTCGCCGTTCGGCGGAAGTTGGACGGGCTTGCCCTCGGCGTCGCGGGCGATCATGTTGTGCAGCTTGAGGCCCGTGACATCGAACTTGGCCGTACCCTCCTTCTCCCAGGTCAGCAGACCGCCGGGCGACTTGCCGTTGGCGGTGAGGGTGAATCCGGCAGCCGGGTTCGGGATGTCGCCCTTGGCGACGGTGTTGACGACCTTGATGGGAAGGTTGCCGGTGCCTCCGGGCAGGGTGACGTTGACGTCGGCGGTGGCCTTGCCTTCGAGGGTCACCGCTCCCATGACGCCCAGGCCTTGGGCGGCGCGGGCGCTGACCTTGGTGACGGCCTTGATGTCGTACTCGGGGACCGTCTCGCCCACCTTCATGGTGGCGGGCATGTCGGCGGTGATCTCAACCTCGATCGGGTCGTTGTTGATGATCGGGAACTTACAGGTGTACTTCTGCGTGAGCTTGACCGGGTCGGCGGAGGCGGAACCGCCGCTCAGGGTGACCAGGCCGGTGACGAGGCCGGCGGCCGCCACCGCGCTCAGGGCACCGCGTGCCCTGGCTTGTCTCTTGTGCACTCCCATGAGCTACCTCTCGGGCTACGTGAACGGGCACAAACGAACGTCGGTGCCACCTCTGCGATTCCGGACTCGCCGGCCCAGCTGTCCAGGGGAATCGAAGAGGCGAAATGCGCCGCCGCGAGGGAATCTGCCGAATGAATTGCTGCAGACGCTACGGCGGTGTTTCGAATACGCAAACTACTGATGAGTAGTTGGGCGGTCAAGGTCTGCTCAGGGCCAATGGCGAAAGGGAGTTGACGGCCTTGCGGTTCTGTGGCCCCGGTGAGTACGGGATGGTGCGTGGATGACAAATTGTGCGGCCCGCGCCGCCTGCCCGTGCCGAACCGCGCCGATCGGGTTGACGGGCACCTTACCTGCCAGTACTCCTTTCTGGATTGTGTCAATTCTCAGAAGTGGGGCCACACATGGGAGACCGCATGGGAGTCCGCAGCGGAGAGCAATCGGGAAAGGTCGTGGCCAGGCTGGCGCGGGGATCGGCCCTGACCGGTGTCGCCGGGGTGTTGATCGCGCTGACCGGCGGTGGCGGCAGTGCATGGGCCGAGCCGGCGTCGCTCGCGCAGAAATACACCTGCAAGTTCCCGATCATCAGCAATGACGGCATCGAAGTCGCGATCACCACGGACATGCCCGCCACGATGAAAGTCGGCGAGACGGTCCCCGAGTACGACATCAAGGCCGTCACCAAGGTCAGCGCGCGCGCCGCGCAGGGCCTCGGGGTGCTCGGCGCGGTCACGCTGGAGGGCAAGGCCACCGCCGACGTCGTCGTCACCCAGCCCGGCAGCGACGGCACTCTGCCCATCAAGGTCGCCAACACCGTGGCCAAGGCCGACATCCCCGATCCCGCCGCGGCCTTCGAGGTCACCGCGACGGGCAAGTCCCCCGGTGGGCTGCTGACCTGGGGTACGGCGGGCAAGGCGGCCTTCGACGTGAAGGGCCTCAAGCTGCACAATATGATCGCCCGCGACGCCGAGGGCAAGCCCGTCCAACTTCCGCCGAACGGCGACGAGTTCACGGCGGAGTGCACGCTCGACGCCGGTCAGAAGACGCTCCTGCACACGATGACGATCACGGGCGACGGCGGGACGGACCCGACGGACCCGCCCACCGATCCACCGACCGACCCTCCCACCGACCCGCCGACGGATCCGCCCACCGACCCGTCGACCGACCCCACCGACCCCACCGATCCCGGCACCACGACCGGCGGCTCCTCGGGCGGCGCCGCCGGCACCTCGGGCGGCTCGGGCTCGAGCGGCGGCTCCGGATCCTCCGGCACCCAGCTGGACACCCAGGTGACCGGCGGCTCGGGCAGCCTCGCGGCGACCGGCATGTCCGGCGTCGGCCTGATGCTGGCCGCGGCGGGAGGCCTCGGCGCCGCCGGCATAGCGGCCTTCCACTATCTGCCCCGGCGCATCCGGAGGGACGAGCGGGCCGTCTGAGGCTGCTGCTGTACGGCACCCGGAGCCCGCGTCCCCGGGGGCACTCCCCGCCGTACGGCAGCGCAGAGAGCGGGCCCGGAGCAGCGACGGCGCTCCGGGCCCGCGGTCATGCCGTACGGATCAGCTCCGCACGGCGGAGCGGGCCCTGCGGCGCCGCACCACCACGCCCACGATCAGCAGAAGCACGACCAAGGCTAGCGTCACCAGGACACCCCAGTTCACCGTGCGATAGGCGGCGCTCCCGCTCTCCACCAGCTCACCCCCCTTGTCGCTCGCCGTCAGCTCGACGCTGCCCCAGTCCAGCGGAGGCGGCGCGGCCCACTTCTGAGTGATCCGCACCCGCTGGCCCGGCATCAGCTCGGCAGGCAGCTTGGTGCCCGCGCTGTCGAAGGACGTCCGGCCGAACAGCCCCTTCGCCTTGAGGTCGACCCTCGGCTCGAGCTGCACATTGCCGTTGTTGACGAGCGTGTACGTGACCGTGGCGTCCTTGCCGAAGCCGGGCAGCAGCGGAACCTCGTAGTCGAACCGGACGTCCTGGACGCTCAGCCCCGGCTTGCGTTCGCCGTTGACCTGGAGATAGATCCGCGCGCCGACCGCCTGCCGGATGCCGACGCCGGTCCCCTCGGCGCGGGCGACGCGCTTGTCCAGGGCGACGACGGCTCCGGGGTGGTCGCCGGGCGATGCGGTGCGCGGAATGGCGACGGTGAAGGGGACCGTGGTCCTGCCGCCCGCCGGCACCGTGACCTCGGAACGGGCAAGGCGCGTCCACACTCCGACGGACCGCTGCTTCTCCGTGGGCTCGCGCACCGCGAAGCCGCCGTCGCGCGGAGTGTTGTACGCGTCGGCGGCATAGAGCAGGAAGGTCACCGGCTCCTTGGCGAGATTGGAGACGGTGACCTTGTCGCGCACGGTGCGCCCCGGATCCGCCTTCATCTGGAAGTACGCCCGATGGGCCTTGCCCTTGGCGGCTTTCCCGGCCGCCTTGCCGTCCTTGCCGTCTTTGCCGGTCTTGGCGGTCTTGGCGGGGAAGACGGACCAGCGTCCGTTGTCGGCGGCGTACGCCTCCGGCGGCGGGCTCGCGGTGAGCAGGCCGAGCGCCAGGGCAAGGGCGGTGATGAGCACGGCGGCGTATCGGTGATGCGTGAGCTGCGTACGGACGAGGTGCATGCGGCCCCCAGAGCGAGCGGAGAAGCGAGAGAGGTGACGGGAGGGGAAGGGGGAGCAACGCCGAAGAGGTGGACCGGCCGTCGTGCGACGGCCGGTCCACCGAGGCGGAGCCCAGTATCAGGTCAGCGTCAGCGTGAGCACGGCCGCGTAGTCACCGGCGGCCGCGGTCGCCGGTACGTCCAGCGCGAGGCCCGCGCCGACCGTGAACTCGCCGCCGGTCTGCGCCGCGTCGGGCGCGCTGGCGAGCGTGGCGCCCGCCCCGCCCACCGTGCCCTTGGTGCCGGGCACGCAGGTGCTTGCCGACCCGGCCGCCGTCTCGCAGGACGGCGTCCAGCCGAGCTTGTCCGCGGCGATGGTGCCGGCGCCGGTGAAGTCGGTGACCTTCCCGGTGAGCGACCAGCCGGTGGCGCCGTTACGGGCGTCCTTGACGGTCACCTTCTGCAGGTCGCCGGTCGAGCTGCCGCCCGCGCCCTCCTGGACCGGGGACAGCGCGACGGTGTCGCCCGCCTGGGCCATGGTGAGCTGACCGCCGCCCTGCTTGGGGGTGACCTTGGTGTTCACGTTCTGCTTGCCCGTCGAGGGGCCCGGGCCCGGGTCAGGATCGGGTCCGGGGTCAGGATCGGGGCCGGGGTCGGTGCTGCCACCCTGGATCTCCATCGTGTGCAGGAGCGTCTGCTGGCCCACGTCGAGCGTGCAGGCGGTCTCGAACTCGTCACCGAACGGCGGGAGTTGGACCGGAGCCCCGGCCGCGTCACGGGCGATCATGTTGTGCAGCTTGAGGCCCGTGACGTCGAACTTGGCGGTACCGGGGTCGGCCCAGGTCAGCAGAGATCCGGGCGACTTGCCGGTGGCGTCGACGGTGAACGCTGCCGCGGGGTTGGGGATGTTGGCCTTGGCGACGGTGTTGACGACCTTGATGGGAAGGTTGCCGGTGCCGCCGGGCAGGGTGACGTTGACGTCGGCGGTGGCCTTGCCTTCGAGGGTCACCGCTCCCATGACGCCCAGGCCTTGGGCGGCGCGGGCGCTGACCTTGGTGACGGCCTTGATGTCGTACTCGGGGACCGTCTCGCCCACCTTCATGGTGGCGGGCATGTCGGCGGTGATCTCAACCTCGATCGGGTCGTTGTTGATGATCGGGAACTTACAGGTGTACTTCTGATTCAGTTTCAGCGGGACGGCGGACGCGGTACCTCCGGTGGCGGTCATCAGGCCGGTGACCAGACCGGCGGTCGCGACAGCGGCCAGGGCGCCACGCACCCCGGCTCTCTTTCGATGAGCTCTCATGAGCTGCCTCTCGTACTGCGTGAAGGAGCAGAACGGGTGAAGGAAGAATGGCCGTACATGTCGTTATCTTCGCCAGATACGGTCCTGTTTCGGATCGGTAAACTACTGACGGGTAGTTGGGCGGTCAAGATGTCAATTACCAGCAGAATTCAGCTGCCTGGATTTGAGGGTTGATTCATCTCGGGGTGAGTAATGAGAACTGGGGACTTGTACTTCGATGCCAAATCCCTGGGGTGAGCCGGGGTGACAACCGATCCCGGCTCCGTACTCATCACGCAACAGATCTTCGGTACGCGGTGAAACGGCTCTTGACCGGCTTCTCGAGGCGCGACTAGCTTCCGCTTTCGGCTCGATCGTCAATTCAACGTAATTGCCCGCCTACTTGCTTCCTGCCTGCTGCCTGCCTGTGCCTGTGCCTGTGTCGCCGAGCGGTCGGAGTTCTGATGCTGTCTTGTGAGGCAATCCCGGACGCGGTCCCAGGGTTGAGCCCTTCCGGCCACGCGAACGGGAGACCGGCGAGCGGGGTGTGGCGGGCCGCAGCCGGCGGCAGACCCGGCCTCGGGACCGGCGACCTGGACACCCGCAATGCCCAACCGGCCCTGGGCATTGCGGGGCACATCACGCCGTACGGCGGCGGTGCCCGATGAGCCGCTTCCTCTTCGTGGTGCCGCCTCTGGCCGGTCACGTCAACCCGGCCTCGGCCGTCGCCGCCGAACTCGCCGACCGGGGACACGAGGTGGCCTGGGCCGGGCAGCCCACCGCCCTGGAGGGCCTGGTGGCCGCCGACACCCCCGTATTCCCTTGCGCGGGCGCGCCCGGCATCGACGACAGGCCCCGCGATCTGCGCGGGACGGCCGCCCTGAAGTTCCTGTGGGGCGACTTCTTCGCGCCGCTCGCGTACGCCATGGCGCCCGGAGTGACCGCCGCGGTCATGGAGTTCGGACCCGACCTGCTCGTCGTCGACCAGCAGACGGTCGCCGGCGCACTGGTCGCCGAGCGGCTCGGCGTCCCCTACGTCACCTCCTCGACCACCTCTACGGAGCTGTCGGGCAGCCCCATGGACACTCCGCAGTTCGACCAGTGGATCACCGACCTCCTGGACGGACTCCGGCTGCGCCTGGGCGACCCCTCGGCCCGCTACGACCCACGTTTCTCGCCACGGCTCACCCTGGTCTTCTCCACCACCGAACTCACCGGCCCGCAGGCGTTGGACCGCGGCCCGGTGCGCTTCGTCGGCCCGGCGCTCGGCCAGGCGCCCGACTCGCGCATCGACGCCACCGACTTCCCCTGGGGGTGGGTCGACCGGGACGACGGCCGGGCGCTGGTCCTGGTGTCCCTCGACACCGCCGATACCACCGTGGGCGCCCACTTCCTCGCTCAATGCGTCGACGGCATACGCGCCCGATCACGCGAACTGCGCGCAGTGGTCGTCGACCCCGACGGCGTCCTCGGGCCACCGCGCGACGGCGACAACCTCCTGATCTGCCCGGCCGTGCCCCAACTCGCCCTTCTGGCCCGCACGGACGCCGTCGTCTGCCACGCCGGGCACAGCACCGTCACCGAGGCCCTGTGGCACGGCGTCCCCCTGGTGGTGGCCCCGGTCCGCGACGGCCAGCCCGTGGTCGCCGCCCAGGTCACCGCCGTGGGCGCGGGAGTGCGGGTGCGGTTCGGCCGGACCGATGCCAAGGCCGTCGGATCCGCCCTCGACACCGTGCTCGGTCAACCCCACTTCGCCGCGGCCGCCCGCCGCGTCAGCCACTCCTTCCGCGAGGCGGGCGGAGCTCCCGCGGCGGCCGCACATCTCGAAGAGCTCGCCATCGCCGACCAGGAGAACCCACGCCAGGGACTGCAGATCTAGCCGTGACCAGGCAGGCCCTGCGGACAGCCGCAACCGGCCGCGAGAACACCCCGCTCCACCAGCCACCACACGCCACCGGCCCTCAAGGGAACTGACATGCCGACACGGATATCCCGCCGGGCAGGACGGCTCGCATCCGTCCTCGCCCTGATCCTCGCGGCCTGCACGCTCTTTCCGGGCACGGCGGGCAGCGAGCCCCGCCAGGCCCCCGCGAACGCGAACGCGAGCTTGAGCTTGAGCGCGAACGCCGCCGCGCCGCTGCCGGCCGACGACTTCTACGTACCGCCGTCCGCCCTGCCCGACGGAAGACCCGGCGACGTCATCCGCTCCCGCAAGGTCGAGCCCGGCACCCCCACGCCGCGCGCCCTGGCCGACACCTGGCAGGTGATGTACCGGTCCACCGACGCGCTCGGCAAGCCGCACGCGGTGACCGCCACCGTCATGGTGCCCAAGGGCGGCACCCCCGCCGCGCGGCCCATCGTCGGCTGGGGACCCGGCACCCAGGGCCCCGCCTTCCGCTGCACCCCGTCACGGATGATCGCCAAGGGCGCGCTGTACGAGCAGTGGGTCATCAACGCCATGCTCAGGGCGGGCTACGCGGTCGTCGTCCCCGACTACGAGGGATACCGGCCAGGACCGAAGACGACGTACATGGTCGGCAAGTCCCTCGGCCCCGCCCTCATCGACGCGGTCCGCGCCGCCCAGCGGCTGCCCGCCACCGGGCTCTCCGCCGACGCGCCGGTCGCCTTCCGCGGCTACTCACAGGGCGGAGGCGCCGCGCTGTGGGCCGGTGAGTTCCAGCCCGACTACGCGCCCGAGCTCAAGCTCAAGGGCATCGTCGCGGGCGGCGCCCCCGCCAACCTGATGGAGGTGGCCCTGCCGCTCAACGGCCGCCCCGGCTCCGGCTTCCTCTTCTACGCCCTGATCGGCCTCGACCATGCCTATCCGGAGCTCAAGTTCGGCGACGTGCTCAACGACGCGGGACGGGCGATGGTCGCCGATCTCGAAGCGGGCGGCTGCGCCCTAGAGATGATCAACAAGTACGGCAACAAACCGCTGTCCGCGTACGTCACCCGCAGCCCGCTCGTGGATGCGCCCTGGGTCGCCCGCTACACGGAGAACACCCTCGGCGGCAGCCCGAAGATCAAGGTGCCGGTGCTTCAGTACCACGCCACCCAGGACGCCCTCGTCGAACCGAACCAGGCCGACGCCCTGCACAAGCAGTACTGCGCCCAGGGCGTGCCGCTGACCTGGAAGACGTACGACACCACCAGCCACCCCCCGGTCGCCGACCACCTCTGGCCGATCCAGGCGGCGAACGCCGAGGCCATGACGTATCTCGCCGACCGCTTCGCGGACCGGCCCGCCACCCCCAACTGCTGAGCGCCGCAACTTCGAGAGGTGAGACATGGCGACGAGCAACAAGCACCGCAAGAAGGGCAGCGGCCGGATGCGCCGGGGCATGGCCGGCACCGTCGTCGCGGCCGTCGCGGTGGCCGGGCTCACCGCATCGGGCGCGCCCGGCGACCCACACGCCGCGCCCCGCCGTGGCGCCGCCCCGGACAGCGGTAGCGGGAACGGCGGTTGGATCCCGCCGGCGGGCCCCTCGGCCGACGCGTACCACACCGAACTCCCGCCCCTGCGCGGCAGTAAAGGAACACGCGGCGGAGGGAGCGAGGCTCCCGAGGTGCGGACCCAGTCGGGCATCCCGGCCACGGTTCTCACCGCCTACCGGCGCGCCGAGGACGCTCTCGCGGACACCGACCCCGGCTGCCGCCTGCCCTGGCAACTCCTCGCGGCCATCGGCAAGGTGGAGTCCGGACAGGCCCGCGGCGGCCGGGTCGACGAGAACGGCACGACACTCACCCCCATCCTCGGCCCGGTCCTCAACGGCAGCGGCTTCGCCCGGATCTCCGACACGGACGGCGGGGAGTACGACGGCGACGCGACCTACGACAGGGCGGTGGGGCCGATGCAGTTCATCCCCTCCACCTGGGCCCGTTGGGGCGCCGACGGCAATGAGGACGGCCGCGCCGACCCCAACAACATCCACGACGCCGCGCTCGCGGCGGGCCGCTACCTGTGTGCGGGCGACCGCAACCTGGCCGGCAAAGCGGACCTGGACCGAGCGATCCTCAGCTACAACCACTCATCCGCCTACCTGCGCACGGTCCTGGCCTGGCTGGACTTCTACCGCCGCGGCGCCCACGAGGTCCCCGACGGCCGAGGCCCACTGCCGACCAGCCCCGGACCGGGCGGCAAGACCCCCGCGACCCGCCCGAACGGCGAGGGCGGGGGCGGCGGCCTGGTCATCGGCCCCCAGCCAGGAAACCCGACGAACCCCCGCCCGGGTGACTCCGCCTCCCCTGACCCGACCCGCCCGGGCCCACGCCCCACCGCCACCGACCCGCGCCCCAGGCCCACCACTCCCGGCCCCTCCGACCCTGGCCCAACGGCCCCCGAGTGCCCCTCCCCAACCCCCTCCGACGACCCGACCCCGACAGACGAACCGTCCCCCTCCGACACCCCGCCCCCTTCGGACTCCTCTTCTCCTTCCCCTACGCCCTCGCCGACGGGATCACCCTCGCCCTCGCCGACCGACTCGACGCCGCCCGACGCCTGCACCCCGTAAGGGGCGGCTCCGCGGTGGTGCAGCGCTGCGCCTGAAGATCATGGTCGCGATACCAGCAGCCTCGATGGCAAGCTGGCCGCATGGTGGTCCCTGGCAGTCAAGAACTGAGCATGGCGATCAAGCATGCCGATGCTCCGGCCTGGTCGGTTCGTGCCGCGGCAGGGCGGCAGCTCGCGATGTCGGACAGGCTCCACGAGGTCGCAGACGTCCTCCACCGTCTCCTCCTCGATGCCCAGGACACCGCCGTGACGTCGGAGACGGCCGAAGCCCTGCTCGCGCGCAAGGACACCCCTGGCCTGCGCTGTGTGCTGCTGGCCAGGAGCTGGGCCGCGGACCTTTCGACGGCAGGGGAGATCCAGGCAGCACTGGACTGCGACCCGGACTGGATGACTACGGCGGGCGCAGACCGATTGATCAAGCAACTGCGGGAGCTGGCGACGGACAGCGATCACGGTGTCCGCGATGAAGCCCAAAGGATGCTCGCGCCCATACGTCCACGAGAAGACTGGGCACGAGGCACGCACGACCAAACGCTCTGATCCGACTCACCGGCGGAACCAATCCGAGCCGGAGGCCGAAGCTGAATCAAGCCGGAGACCGCACCCACGAGAGCCGCCTCAGGAAGCCAATGCGGATCGGCACAGCAGCAACCGCACGTGGCGGGCGCGCACGGTGGTGGAACCCACCGAGACCAGCCAGTCGATGCCGCCGTCTGCGTCCGCCTTCGCCTGCGCGCCCCGGAGCGGCGGCCTGACCAGCAGGATTCACCTGGCCTGCGATGCGTCGGGCCGCCCGCTCGCCTTCACGCTCACGGGCGGGAACACCAACGACTGCACCCAGTTCACCGCCGTGAGGTAGCGGGCCGAACCCGGGTCGGTCCGGGACGGCCCCGGGTGCGGCCGCCTGACGTCAACTCCTAGACGGGAGAAGCGGCGGAGGGAAGGACGAGGACCTTGCCGGAGACCGTGCCTTCGGCGGCCTGCGCGTGCAGGGCCGGCGGCCTCGCCGCACCGTGACAGCACGATGGCGGGGACGTTCGAGAGGCCGGTGACGACCCGCATCATCGTGGGACTGATGTGATCGTCCCGCAGGAGGCGCCGCGGTGCTGGGATCCCGCCGAGGACGAAGAGGTGGTCACGCTCGCTCGAGTTCAGACGCAGCGCCCGGGCGAGCGCGACGAGCATGCGCTCCGACGGCACCGGGCCGCGCTGCTGCTCGATCCGGCTGTAGTAGTCGGTCGACATTGCGGCCAGTGCCGCTACTTCCTCGCACCGCAGCCCGCCGGTGCGGCGGCATCGCGCCACCGCGGCGGACGGCGGTCCGCTCGCTGTGCTTGCCACCGGCATCGCGCGCGGGGGAGGGGCCGGATTGCGGTGCGCGAAGCCGTCATGATGGTGGCGGACGTGTTACTGACTACCGAGGGGCCATCGATGGCGAGCCGTGTTCACCAGCCAATGGAGAGCGAGGAATTCGATTTCATCCTCACCGCATCCCGAGCACCGGTGCTCGCCTACTTCTCCGGAACCTGGCCCAAAGCCCTGAAGGCGTGCAAGGAGATGGACTCCGTCGTAGGTGAGATGGCCGACGTGTACGGCGATCGCCTGACGGCAGTCAAGACCGACATGACCCGCTGTCCGGAGCCGACACGGCGATACGGGGTCACCGGAGCACCGTCACTGCTCCTGATCAAGCAGGGAGAAGTGACAGCGACGTGGGAGGGGCCGATGAGCAGGGAAGAACTGAGGGAGTTCCTGGCACTGCATGTCTGATCATGCGCACCGGGGTCCGAGAGACAAGGCGCCAGGCAACACTTGCCGGTCGACGCCCTCCGCCCGCATCGGCTACGGGGCGCTGCTGACCTCCACGTTCCGCATCGCCGGACGGGAGCCGGTGCTGCGCGCGTGCGGGTGCTGTGCGGTGCTCTCAGCTTTCCGTTGACCGGCGCCGCTGGGTGTGGGTCCCTTTCTCCAGGTACATCCGCTGGTCGGCCAGGTGCAGCACCTCCTCCGGCGATACTCCGCAGTGCGCCCAGCCGATGCCGAAGCTGGCACCTACG
This sequence comes from Streptomyces sp. NPDC054047, assembly GCF_055585065.1. Lineage (NCBI taxonomy): Bacteria > Bacillati > Actinomycetota > Actinomycetes > Kitasatosporales > Streptomycetaceae > Streptomyces > Streptomyces sp. NPDC054047. Next base: position 479,355 of record NZ_JBVJKV010000004.1, read on the forward strand.
CGAACCGCACGGCCATCGATGCGGATCGGCGGGATGATCGCGTTCCGCAGCCGGACCGCGAGGTCCTGGGCGTCGGCGTGGCTGAGATCGTCGGCGAGGATGAAGAATTCGTCGCCTCCGCGCCGTGCGACGGTGTCCCCATCGCCCACACCGTTGACAAGTCGTCTCGCCACCTCGATCAGGACAGCGTCGCCGGTTTGATGTCCGAAGCGGTCGTTGATGGCTTTGAAGCCGTCGAGATCGCAGGCGAGCACGGCAAGGCCCTTTGCGGCACCGCCGCCGAAGTCCTCGGGGGAGAACAGGTGCACGTGGTGTGGGGGCGCGGCGGTGTCCACATCCAGGTCTGCATCAGCAGGATCGCGCGGTCCGTTGCACAGTCGTGCGCCGAGGCGGTTGCGCAGTTCGGTGGCGTTGGGCAGGTCGGTCAGCGGGTCATGGCTGACTTGATGGAGCAGCTGGAGCTCGCGGAGTTTGCGTTCTTCGATGTCTTCGATGTGGGTGAGCAGGAAGCGCGGCCCGTCGGCGGCGTCCGCGACGACGGAGTTGCGCAGGAAGACCCAGACGTACGTCCCGTCGCGCCGGGCCAGGCGCAGCTCGGCCCGGCCGCCCTCGGCGGAGGTCTGCAAGAGGGTGCCGATGTCCTCGGGGTGGACCAGGTCGGAGAAGGAGTAGCGGCGCATCGCGGACGCGGGGCGGCCGAGCAGGCGGCACAGCGCTTCATTGGTGCGCAGGATGCGGCCGTGCTGGTCGCCGCCCATCTCGGCGATGGCCATGCCGGATGGGGCGTATTCGAAGGCCTGCCGGAAGGATTCCTCGCTGGACCGTATCGCCTGCTGTTCGCGCTCCAGGCGGACCAGGGCGCGCTGCATGTTGGCGCGAAGGCGGGCGTTGCTGATCGCGATGGCGGCCTGGAAGGCGTAGGACCGCAGGGCCGCCCGCTGGTCTGGTCCGGGTCTGCGGCCGTTGCGGGGGCGGTCCACGGAGATCACGCCGAGCAGTTCGCCGCCCCCGGGTCCCAACACGTTCATGAGGGCGAAGAGATGATCGGCGGCCTGCCACGCGTTCTCCCCTTGGTGCGCGGGCCGGTCCTCCGTGTGCCACAGCCCGATTGCGTGTGCGTCGAGCTCACGGGATGCGGCGTGCGGAACGAAGCGAATCGTGCCTCTTGCTTCCGCAGCGGCGAGCCAGTGCTCCCAGGCGTCGCGAGAGCCGACCCGGCCGGTGACGAGGGCCTCGACGGCGGCGTCACCGGCGAAGGCGGCCACCACGAGATCGCCGTCAGGGCGTACGAGATGCACGCTGGCCAGCTCGTAGCCAAGGCCGTTGACCACACCGTCGGCGACGGTCTGCAGTGTGTCCGCCAGGCTCCGGGCCTGATGAAGGTCCTCGAAGGAACCCTGCAGGCTGTAGGTCTCTTCCTCCTCCGCCGTGTAGGCGGAGTTCTTGACGAAGAAGGTGCGGCCCACTTGGTTGCGCCCCAGGCATTGGGGGTCGGGGCGTCCCTGTCGCTTCAGAATGGACTGTATTCCCATGAAGACGGTGTCGAGGTCGAGCAGTTCCGGTGCATCGGAGATGCCGTCGGTCAGTACGCGCACAAGAGCACCGGTGAACGCCGTGTACGGGTCACCGGGCGGGGCCAGAGCGAAAGCGTTCTCCGCCGCGGCGGCCAGCACGTAGGTGCCTTCGGCCTCGGCAAGCTCCACCATGCTCGATCCGGAGGCCTGCACCCCCATGGCGCGAGCGCTGAAGCAACAGTCCAGGATCACGATGCATCGCTGCGCGGGGCACGCCGACAGCCCCATGCGCACCCAGTCATAGGGAAAGGCCGTCGAATGGACCGATGCCTGGTCGCTGCCGGGCATGGCCAGATGGAGGCGGCCTTTGAGATCGAGCAGACCGTGCCCGGCGTAATACAGCAAGAAGGTGTCCGACGCGGCCTGGGCTGTGCGGAAGATGGCCTCATCGACCTCGCGCATCGAGGCGGGGTTGAGCAACTGGTGACACCGGGACGGCCCCAGGCCCCACACCTCGTCGGCGAAGAGGTCGGTCAGGGTGGTCAGGTTCCTTGCCACTGCCGGCAGATTCTCCAGCGACTCGAACCCGTCCACACCGATGAACAGGGCCTGAGACCTCTCGGGTACGGGGAGCCTCGACATCGCTCCTCCTACTGCCGGGCGAGCAGTTGCTCCACCACGCGCTGCGCCTCCTGTGGCGAAGCCCCGGTGATGGTCACTTTGGTGCCGTCCTCGTGCTCGACCGTGACAGTCGGCTGTTGGGGCCGGGTGGCCCGCCACGATGCGATGGACAGCCCCAGCGCGGCGGCATTGAAGCCGCTGCCCAGTGCCAAGGACACGATGTCGAACACTGCGCCCTGCTGCCCGGGCACGGGCTGCGACGAGGACGTCAGGTCCATCTGCGCGGTGCTGCGGACCGTCCGGTCCAGGAGAAGCCAGTCATGGAGAGACCGAGCGTCTTCCTCGCCCGTGCCGCCGACGATCTGCAAGGAGATCTTCAAGTGCCCACCCCCGCAATTGAATTGGACAGAGCCGCCAGCATAGAGGGCACACGCACCCGGACCATGCGATACGTGGAGCGGGCGAGCGATCCCGGCGGCGACAGGGGCCGGACCCCTTCTGGGGGTCGGCCCGGGTGATTTCGGGCCCCCTGCTCGCCGGCCTCGGATGGTCAGGTCAGGCCAGGTCGAGGAAGCTCCAATGGGCGTCCGGCTGGGCGCCGCTCAGCCACCTGCCGCAGTTCTGGAGCACGACGGGGCTCGACGTTATGTGCTGCGCGCCCGTCCCCAGGTCGCGCAAGAAGCGGTCGACCGGGCCGCGGCGGATCGCCGCGGAGCCGGCCCAGCGGTGTACGGTGCGGCCCACCTCGTAGACGGTCGAGGTCGTGTGGTTCAGGACGAGACGGATCAGGGTGTCCTGCTCCGTGCTGGGCAACGCGCCTTGGTCCAGGGTCTGTTCGACGTCCTGCCAGACGTCGTTCACCCAGGCCCGCGCCGCCCGAAGCCTGGCTTCCGCCGTCGCGTACTCCGCGTGGAAGTGAGAGGTGTCGACCGCGGCGCCCCGCGAACCGGTGCGCGCCGCGGCGACCCGCTTCAGCTCGTCCAGGAGCCGCCGGCCGACGCCGAGGGCCCAGCCCGTATGCCCGATCGCGGACATGTTGACCAGGCCGAGGCGGTACACGGCCCCGCCGCTGACCGGGGTGTGCGTGGTCGCGGCGTAGGTGTACTCATGCGGGACGTACACATCGGTGCAGTGGTAGTCGACGCTGTGTGTCGCGCGCAGTCCCAGCACCTCCCAGTTGCCGTCCAGGGTCACCTGCGGCTTCGGCATCGCAAGGACCCGCAGCTCACCGGTGCCCTCGACCTGGATCGCGCTGTGGATGTGGGTGGCGTGCGCCATCCCGGAGGCGAACTGCCACTGGCCGGTGACCCGGTAGCCGCCCTCCACGGGCACGGCCAGCCCGGGGCGCGTGCCGTGCCCGGAGAGCAACGCGTACTTCCCGTTGGTCACGTCCGGGAACAGCTCGGCCGCCGCATCCCCGGCGAGGTACGCCGCGGTGGTCCCGGTCATCAGCTGCAGCGCGAGCATGGTCCACCCGGCCGAGGCGTCGTGGTAGCTCGCCCGCTGCACCGTCTCGATCAGCTGCCGCGGCGCGAACTCGTATCCGCCCAGGCTCAGCGGAAGCTCGGCCCGTACGATCCCCGTGTCCAGCAGCGCCCGCGCCGTGTCCTGCGGCAGTCTCCCCAACTCCTCGGCGGCATCGGCCCGTTCATCGAGCATCCCGCCGAGCGCGTCGATCCGCTCCAGCACCCCTGCCAGTTCCGCACTGACATGCAGCCGACCCTTGACCCCCATGGAATCCCTCTCCCTGTGACCTGTTTCCCGATCGTCTCACGCACGCCCGGCGGTCGGCCCGAAGGCTCCAACCAGCGCCAACCATCCGGTAGTTGAGGCGGCGCGTGGAGCGCGTTGACGACCAGATCGCAGCCGAACTGAGCCGGGCCTGACGCCGGAGACGGATCCCGAGGCACCCCCGTGGGGTGACTGGTAAGCGGGGAGTAGGGTGCGGCGACTGATCGATCACGGGGGTAGAGGATGCGGGGAATGCGTCGCTGGGCATGGGCCGGTGCGCTGACGGTGGTGCTGGCGCTGCTCGGCGGCTACGGCTGGTATCGCCTGAGCGACACCGGGAAACGCTGGCGTTACGAAGACAGGCTCGAGTCGTACTGCGGCGGCGTGCTGCCGTACGAGGAGACCGTGGCCTTCACGGGCCTGTCGTCCGACCCGGCCACGGGACTGCCCCACGACGTTCGAGAGGGCACGCCCCAACAGGGGTACGACTTCTGCTGGGTCGAAAGCATGGACATCGTCGTCACCGCCGCACGCATCCCCAACAGCGCCTCCATCGACCTGAAGTTCTACCTCCCGCGGCTGCGCGCAGAGGCACTTCCCACACCGATCGGCGGGGGCTGGCGGGGCGTCACCGACGGCGTGAACACCGCGGTCGTTCTTCCGTGCACCAACCAGGACAGGGCGATCACTGCCACCGCGCAGCTCACTACGGAAGAGCCCGACAAGAGCGTGAGCCGCAGGGTGGCCCGGGCCGGCCTTGTGAGGTGTGCTTGTTGGGCCGTAGAAGTAGATCCTCCACCACCCCCCTTGGGTAGCGGGTGAGGGCGCGGCTGTCGTAGGTGCTGCTGTTTGCGGAGTCAGGCATCCACTCGCTTCTCCAGGCGGATGGTCACGGTGTCTCCTTCCCCTTTGCCGATCGCCTTGCGTACGTCCGCCTTCACGGGCAACTTGTGCGTGCCGTCCCCCAGAGCCATGAACGAGCTCTGGAAGGGATGGCCGTCGATCGTGCCCCGGACTTTCACGAGGCCGCGGGTGCCGAAGAACTCGGCTGATTCGGGCCATACGACGTAGGTCCAGCCGCCTTTGTTCGGGCTCTTCCGCAGGGTCGCGGTGAACTGTTTGTCCATCATGGAGACCGCCTGTTCAGGAGTTTTCGGTGCCGAATGGGTTGTTAGCGTCCGGGGCCCGCCACTAGGTCAGACGGAGCCAGGCGGGAAAACTCATCGCTGCGCTGGCCACGAACTGGCGCCATCGCGCCGCCGCTGACCACCGCACCGCCGCCGACCACCGCGTCGTCACACCACTTGGACACGACAGAGGCCTCCGCCCACGCTTCCCGTTCTGTTCGAGGTCGACTACCTCACTGTCGAACATGCGGAAATCTATGTTGGCTGGAGTAGACATTGGGCGGTGGTGTGGTTATGGTTTCTCTCGTAGCCCAGAGAGACAGCAGGGCCCGGCAGAGATGAACTGCCGGGCAGCAGGACCCGCAAGTGCAGTACGCAGGACGGTGCGGTGGTGGAGTTCCGGAGCCAGAGCGGTTGCAGGACGGTGACGGGACTGACCGCCGGACCGGGTGGCCCGCAGTGATCAGGGGCCGCCGTGAGCAGGACCGCAGTACGAGCAAGTGCAGTTCGCGGTATCCAGCAGTGCAGGTAAGTGAGCAGCACCTCGGTGAAGGCGTCGGCTGCGGACGCGCGCACCGGGAAGTTCGGCAGTGGGGTTCTAAGCCAGAGCAGATGCAGGAGAGGCGACGGGGCTGGCTGCCGAAGGGTGACGCTCCATCAGGTCACCAGTGGTTCGCATCACCCAGCAGTATGCGGTTCCCCGTAGGTGAGTAAGTGTTCAAGAGGGAAGAACGGAGGAGCCGAGCGCCATCAGGATCGCCCGGGCGGACGTGTTGAGCCCGGGTACCGCAGGACATCGATAGTGAGGTGGTCTCCGGTCAAGCAACCGCGATCCCCGCAATCCCGACAACTCCCAGGTCGGGTCGGCGGACACAGAAGGCCGGCGCAGTAGCAGGGCCGGCAGATGGTGTAGCAGTTCCTTCGGGGCCCGGGTGCCACACGGCACCCGGGCCCCTCCACGCGTTGTACCAAGAAGTGCGAACCAGCGCCTGGCCTGCTGTTGCTCCATGAGCGCGCACCCGCCGTCCCATCCGACAGTCCGCTTCCCCAGGCCGCGGCGCACGTGGGCAACACGATGATCTCAGCGCGACAGGAACGGCACGAGCGCGCTCGCGTCACCAAATCAGGATGCCGACCAGGGCATGCACGACGGCTGCAACGGTGCTGCCGACGATCTGGCGCAGGTTGCGTTGTCCCAGTCCGATTGCTGCGTCCATGGCCTGGGAGAGGGCTGCACCGAACAGGCACAGGCCGGGTACGACTCCCGTGGCGAGAAACGGAATGACGGCGGCGAGCAGGCAGAGTGGGACGGCTTTGGCCGCGTACATCTGTGCGTAGAAGCGAACACCGACGCTTTCGGCGCCCTTCGTGACGAGCGCCGAAGGACGGAGTGCGGCGAGTATCGCGGAGAAGACGCCACCCGCGGCGAGAATCGCGTTCAAGGCGAAGAGGATGATCACGGTCCAAGTGTGCAGTTCGATTCAAGGAGGCTCGCCGTCAGCGGCTTGACCTGGACATTTGAAGGATGAGGACTGCTCGGGCAAGGGCAGGCGGTGACTCGGGCCGTGGAGCAGCGAAGCTTTCGGAGGAGCTGCCAGGACTTGAGGATGGCCATGGCCTGCTCGACGAGTGCGCGGACCTTTCGTGCGGGACCGGACCACCGCTCTTCGGCCAGTGGAAAGGGTCTCCCATCGTCCCCAGTACGCCCCGTGCGGACCGTGCCGCCGGCGTCTCGAGAGCCGGCGAATCTTGCGAAAGCTCCGCTGCGGCACCAGCCACAGGACCAACGTGGTGAAGCGTCCTCATCCGTCACCACGCGTCAGCGTGAGGTTGTAGAAGGCTCACTGCTGGGGCGCGCCTGCCTGAAAGCCTCTCGCGGTGGTCGGGGTCCTCGCGAAGGCGAGTGATCGGAGAAACCGCGTCTGTTCGTGCTCCACTGTGGCGTCCAGCTCACCCATGGCTTCCAGGGCGCGGGGATCGCCGAGCGTCATGGCTTGAAGTGCGCGTTCCAAGTGGCCCTGGTCCTCGATCTCCCACAGATTGAACGCCTCGTACAGCGGTCCGACCTGCGTCACCGTGCCTGCGACGAGCGTGATGCCCTGGGATTCGAAGAGTTCGCGGATTGTCGCCATGGCGGCCTCGTAGCGCGCCAGGTTCGCGAAACCGTACTTGAGCTGGAGCTGCGCCAGCATGTAGCTGCTCATTCGGCCGTCTTCCCTGTATGGGCCCTTTTCTTCTCTCCGGGGCCTATGCCTGGAAGGTAGACGTTCACACTGGTGTGAAGGGCAAGTCAGCTGTCGCCGGTCACGGCGTTCAGCACGGCTTCCAGGCCGGTCAGCTTGGCGTGCAGTTCTTCCGCCTCAAGGGAGAGTTCGGCGTGCCGCGTGCGCAGCAGTGCCTCGATACGGGGTGCGGAGTCGGGGAGTTTCCACTCCTGGACCACTGTGCGGATCAGGTCGCTCGGCAGGCCCGCGCCGTACAAGCGCTGGATGAAACCGACGCAGTCGGCGTCCCTGGCCTGGTACCGGCGATGCCCTGCGGCGTTGCGTGCGGGGAACAGGAGGCCTTGCTCCTCGTAATACCGCAGCGACCGCGTGCTCACTTGGCACCGGCGAGCGAGTTCACTGATGGACAGCGACTCGGAGCTGTGTACGTGACTGTCCTCCACTGCCGGGGGCACGGCCCTCGGAGATGCCGCAGCGGCGTCACGCGATGGATTGGCCGAGGAATAAGAACGCATAGTGGATATCAGGTCCTGGTCGGCGATGCGGACTGGTGCCGTCGGACATGCCGGATGGGCCGGCCGCTCGGCGGGTGCGGGCTCAATCCTCTGTGAGACGTGCTTCAGACAGGTAGGTCTGGATGGCGTCGCGGTTCCGGGTGAGTGTGTCGATCCGACTCTGGATGTTGGCGAGCTCGTGGGCCAGGCTGGCGGCGAGCTCCGAGTCCACCGTCGCCCGCAGCGACGCGCCCGACCCGGTGAAGCAGCATCCGATGCCTTTGATGGCCTCGGTGCCGAGACCGGACCGGAGCAGGTCGCGAACCCGCTCCGCGCATGCGACAGATCCCTCGGAGTAGTCCCGGTAACCGTTGGGGAGACGGCGGGGGTGAAGCAGGCCCTGCTGCTCGTAATAGCGCAGCGAGCGGCTGCTGATCCCTGTGTGCTGAGACAGCTCACTGATCTTCAAGCTGCGCCCTGCTCTCCATCGACTTGACCTTGACATCAATGTATAGGTCTAACGTCCCGGCCGTGAATCACGTCGCAAAGACCACGTCCTCCCGCCGGTCCGGGACGGTCGGCCCCGCGGAGCGCAGGGGCCGCGCCGTCGGCCGTGGTGTTCGCCGGCAACACCGCCGCGCTGGCACTGGTATTCGTAGCACTGGCCGCGACGGGCGAGTTCACGACCGTGAGCCTCATCCCGATCGTCAGATGGGGGCTGCTCTTCGCGGGTCTGCCCACCCTCCTGCAGTCCGCCGCGCTCACGGCCGCACCGCGGGCCCAAACCACCGTGTCCGCGTCGTGGTTCCTCATCGCCGGCGCCCACCGGCATGCCTTCCCACGACGTCCCGTCACCTGCGCTGCCGCCCGAGCGGAACAGAACAGCGGCGACAGCACGGCCCTCGACGCAGGCGACGCGTCTCTCAGCGCCCGCCCACCCGCTGACGCTGACCAAGTGGGTGCCACGAGCCCGTCATGCCCGGAGCAGTCAGCCATGGGCAGGTGTGACTGAGCATGCCCAACCAGGCTGTGTGGGCGATGCAGTTGACCAGATCCAGGTGCCGCCATGCCGCTGATCACGCTGGCGCACCGGGAAACCCCAAGATCCCATACCGGTGTTGCGAACCGCGGGGTGGACAGCTGGCGTGGCGTTGCCGTCCTGACGGTGCGGCGGTCTCCCGCTGGCCGTGCCGTCAGGACGGCTGCTGTGTTCAGCAGGTGCCGTCGGACACCTTGAGGCCTGTGCCGGCTCCCGCGGTTCTGTTCACGATGCTGGGCACGCAGGCGGCGCTGTCCAGGGAGTGGGAGTAGGGGATGCTCACCGTGGTGTTGGACGTCGGGTTGGGGCCTGCCGGGCGGTATTCGTCGTCGGCGGGGGACCAGGTCACCGTGTCGAAGGTGTTGCCGCTGACCTGCCAGTAGCCGGCCGCGTCGGTGTAGAAGGTGCCCAGGACGTCCTTGGAGTTCTTGAAGTAGTTGTTGTCCACCTTGGCCTTGGCTCCGGCACGGGAGTTGATGCCGGACTCGTTCAGGCCGGTGTAGTAGTTGTTGTAGATGTGGGCCGTGCCGCCGCGAAGCAGAGGCGTGCGCGAGTCGATGTTCTCGTACTTGTTGTGGTCGTAGGTGATGTAGCTGTTGGAGACGTCACTCTCGCTGGATCCGACGAGGCCGCCGCGTCCGGAGTTGCGCAGGATGCTGTACGACAGCGTCACGTACCGCGTGTTGTTCTTCATGTCGAAGAGCCCGTCGTAGCCCTGCGACTCCCCGCCCGAGGCCTGCAGGGTCGTGTGGTCGACCCAGACGTTGCGGACGTCGCTCTCCATGCCGATGGCGTCGCCGCCGTTGGAGGTGGGGGAGCCGGACTTCTTGACGTTCTTGACGGTCACGTTCCGGATGATGATGTTGCTGGACTCCCGTATGTGGATGCCCAGTTGGTCGAAGACGGCGCCGCTGCCGACGCCGATGAGCGTGACGTTGCTGATCTGCTTGAGCTCGATCACGCCGGCGGCGGTGTTGCAGCTGTCGCCCGACACCTTCGCGGTGTTGGCGTGGTTGATCGTCCCCTCCACCTCGATGGTGATCGGGGTGTCGTCGGCGGCGCGGTTGCACAGGGCGGTATGGATCGCGGTGCCCGTCGTGGCCCGCACCGTCTGCCCGCCCGCGCCGCCGGTGGTTCCGCCGTTCTGTGTCGCGTAGCCGGTGGCGCTGCCGGCCGCGGCCGCGGCCGCGGGTTGCGCCGACGCCGTCGGCAGCGTCAGCGCCGCACCACTGGCGGCCGTGACGGCCAGCACGGCCAGCGTGACGTGCAGTCTTCGTGAACGTGCTCGGCTCATGGTCGGCTCCCTGGTGTTCATCGTTGAATGCCGGGTGTTGTCGTCCCGCGTGCCGTAGTCGTCGCGGGAGCCCGGGAGGTTGCCGCCTGTCGCCGTGGTCTTCGACGTCGCGCTGTCGGACGGCCAGACCCTCAGTACGGCTGTGCGGGGTGGAGTCGGTGGGGCTGCGCCTTCGCTCCCGGACCTGGCGTCTCTGCGGCCGACAAACAGCGACTCGTACGACCTCTCGCCGAGGGACTTGGGCCCCGAGCGGGCCGCCCACCCGGTCGAGCCCAAGGCCCCCGCTGCTCCGAGAGGGGCCGGTGCTCGGCGGTGTTCCTGCCGGTCCGTCGACGTGGGCCAGGAGCTGTCTCGCAAGCAGCTACAGAGGTCGGCCTCTTGACCCCGGTGGCCGCAGCCACTAGTTTGCGGTGGCTGTCGATCTGTCACTACCGAAAGGGGGCGACCAGCGGATGAACACCAGCTCTGATCTTGGTCGCCTCGCCCAGCGCACGGTCTGGGTCCCGGGTCGGATCGCGCACGGCGCCTGAGTACGCCGTTCTGATGTGCCCGGATGTGCTCGTCCGGTGCGCATTCGTGGCCGCCCGTCCGCGGCACCTTGCGGGTCTCCCCGCCACCACCACTTTCCTGCACGTCACTGCTGCGTGCCGTCGTGCGCCGTTTCATTTACACGGCGCGTGTGAACACAGAAAGCTGCCTGAAATTGGCGAACATGATGAATCGACCGATGGCGCACCGAATCGATGGCCTGTCATGACGGCGCCGCGGATCACGGTCAATGGGGAAGAAGCACCGATCTCACCGGCCGCGTGCCACACCACCGTGCTGGATTTCCTGCGTGAGCGGGGTCTCACCGGTACCAAGGAGGGGTGTGCCGAGGGTGAATGCGGCGCCTGTTCGGTGCTGGTGGCCCGGCCCGGGGTGACCAAGGCGACCGACTGGGTCGCGGTCAACGCCTGCTTGGTGCCGGCCGCGGCTCTCGACGGCCAGGAGATCATTACCTCCGAGGGTCTGGCCTCCGTCGACGAATCCGGCAGGCCGCGCGTACTGCACCCGGTGCAGGAGGAGATGGCGGTCCGCGGTGGCTCCCAGTGCGGCTACTGCACACCGGGATTCATCTGCAGCATGGCTGCCGAGTACTACCGCCCGGACCGCTGCGTCCACGCGGACGCGGGCGACAGCGCGGACAGCGCGGACTCGGGCGGTGGCTCAGGCGCAGGCGCGGCTGAAGGCACCGACGCCGAGCACGGTCCGAACGGCTTCGACCTGCACGCGCTGAGCGGAAACCTGTGCCGCTGCACCGGCTATCGCCCGATTCGCGATGCCGCGTTCGCCGTCGGTACGCCCACCGACCAGGACCCGCTGGCGCAACGCCGCGAGCAGTCCGCGCCGGCGCCGGTCGCCACCGAGCACAGGCAGGACGGCAGGGTGTTCCTGCGCAGGAACACCCTGGCCGAAACGCTGCGGCTGCTGCGCGAGCGGCCCGACGCGGTGGTGGTGGCCGGGTCCACGGACTGGGGCGTCGAGGTCAACATCCGCTCCCGGCGGGCGGATTGCGTGGTCGCCATCGACCGGCTGCCCGAACTGCGGGAGCTGCGCGTCGAATCCGACCACATCGAGATCGGGGCGGCACTGACGCTCACCGAGATCGAACGCCGCCTCGACGGTGAAGTCCCGCTCCTGGCCCAGCTGTTCCCGCAGTTCGCGTCGCGCCTCATCCGCAACGGCGCGACCCTCGGCGGCAACCTGGGCACTGGCTCACCCATCGGTGACAGTCCGCCGGTGCTGCTCGCCCTCGAAGCAGCGGTGGTGCTCGCCGACGCCGACGGTGAGCGCGAGGTCCCGCTGGCGGACTACTTCACCGGCTACCGGCAGAGCGTGCGCCGTCCCGGCGAGCTGATCCGTGCGGTGCGCGTTCCGCTGCCGCTGTCCCCGGTCGCCGCCTTCCACAAGATCGCCAAGCGGCGCTTCGACGACATCTCCAGCGTGGCGGTCGCGTTGGCGCTCGACATCGAGGACGGCGTCGTACGCAAGGCACGCATCGGCCTGGGCGGCGTGGCCGCCACCCCGATCCGCTCCCTGGCCACCGAGGCGGCCCTTGAGGGCAGGCCGTGGACGGCGGAGACTGTCGAGAATGCGGCCTTGGTGCTGCGGGCCGAGGGCACGCCGATGAACGATCACCGCGCCAGCGCCGGCTATCGCTCCGCGATGCTCGGCCAGAGCCTGCTGAAGCTGCACGCACAGACCACCGAGGCGGTGTCGTCATGAGTCATTTGTCCGAGCGTCCCGAAAAGCCGGTCGTCGGCGTCTCCATGCCGCACGAGAGCGCCGTCCTGCACGTCACCGGCGCCGCGCTGTACACCGACGACCTGGTCCAGCGCACCAAGGACGTGCTGCACGCGTACCCGGTCCAGGTCATGAAGGCCCATGGCAGGATCACCGCGCTGCGCACCGAGCCCGCACTCAGTGTGCCCGGCGTGGTCCGCGTGCTCACCGGTGCTGATGTGCCCGGCGTCAACGACGCCGGGATGAAGCACGACGAACCGCTGTTCCCCGACGAGGTCATGTTCCACGGCCATGCGGTCGCCTGGGTGCTCGGCGAGACCCTCGAGGCGGCCCGGCTCGGAGCGGCGGCCGTCGAGGTGGACCTCGACGAACTGCCCTCCGTGGTCACCCTGCAGGACGCCATGGCGGCCGACAGTTTCCACGGTGCCCGGCCCCTGATGCTGACCGGCGACGTCGACGCGGGCTTCGCCGATGCGGCGCATGTGTTCACCGGTGACTTCCAGTTCTCCGACCAGGAGCACTTCTACCTGGAGACGCACGCGGCGCTGGCCCACATCGACGAGGCCGAGCAGGTGTTCGTCCAGAGCAGCACCCAGCACCCCTCGGAGACCCAGGAGATCGTCGCGCACGTCCTGGGTCTGCACAGCCACGAGGTGACCGTGCAATGCCTGCGGATGGGCGGCGGCTTCGGCGGCAAGGAGATGCAGCCGCACGGGTTCGCGGCCATTGCCGCGCTCGGCGCCAAGCTGACCGGTCGGCCGGTCCGGCTGCGGCTCAACCGCACGCAGGACCTGACGATGTCCGGCAAGCGGCACGGGTTCCACGCCGCATGGAAGATCGGCTTCGACGCCGACGGCCGGATCCGGGCCCTGGAGGCCACCCTGACCGCGGACGGCGGCTGGAGCCTGGACCTCTCCGAGCCGGTGGTGGCCCGCGCCCTGTGCCACATCGACAACACGTACTGGATCCCCAACGCCCGCATCGCCGGCCGCATCGCCAAGACCAACAAGGTCTCCAACACTGCCTTCCGCGGTTTCGGCGGACCGCAGGGGATGCTGGTGATCGAGGACATCATGGGGCGGTGCGCGCCCCTGCTGGGCCTGGATCCGATGGACCTGCGGGAGCGCAACTTCTACCAGCAGGGTCAGTCCACACCGTACGGACAGCAGGTCCTCCAGCACGAACGGATCTCCGCCGTCTGGCACAAGACCCTGGACAACGGCGGCGTCGCCGACCGCAAGCGTGAGATCGCCGCCTTCAACGCCGCGCATGCCCACACCAAGCGGGCCCTGGCGGTCACCGGCGTCAAGTTCGGCATCTCGTTCAACCTCACCGCCTTCAACCAGGGCGGCGCGCTGGTGCTGATCTACAAGGACGGCTCGGTCCTGATCAACCATGGCGGCACCGAGATGGGCCAGGGCCTGCACACCAAGATGCTCCAGGTGGCCGCGACCACACTGGGCATCCCCTTGCACAAGGTGCGCCTTGCCCCGACGCGTACGGACAAGGTGCCCAACACCTCTGCCACCGCCGCCAGCGCCGGGGCGGATCTCAACGGCGCGGCGGTGAAGAACGCCTGCGAGCAGTTGCGCGACCGGCTGCTGCAGGTGGCCGCCACCCAGCTGGGGTCCGGCGCCTCGGACGTACGCATCGTCGAGGGCATCGCGCGCACGCTGGGCAGCGACCGGGAACTGGCCTGGGACGACCTGGTGCGGACCGCGTACTTTCAGCGGGTGCAGTTGTCGGCGGCCGGTTTCTACCGGACCGAGGGACTGCACTGGGACGCGAAGACTTTCAGGGGCTCGCCGTTCAAGTACTTCTCGCATGGCGCGGCGGCAGCCGAGGTGGAGGTGGACGGCTTCACCGGCGCGTACCGCATCCGACGGGTGGACATCGTGCACGACGTCGGCGACAGCCTGTCCCCGATGATCGACATCGGTCAGGTCGAGGGCGGTTTCGTGCAGGGCGCGGGCTGGCTGACCCTCGAGGACATGCGCTGGGACGCCACGGAGGGGCCGAACCGCGGCCGGCTCCTCACCCAGGCGGCGAGCACCTACAAGCTGCCGAGTTTCTCGGAGATGCCCCAGGAGTTCAACGTCATGCTCCTGGAGAACGCCACTGAGGAGGGCGCGGTCTACGGGTCCAAGGCGGTGGGGGAGCCCCCGCTGATGCTGGCGTTCTCGGTGCGCGAGGCGCTGCGGCAGGCCGCCGCCGCGTTCGGCCCGAGCGGGGTCAGCGTCGAGCTGGCCTCGCCGGCGACGCCGGAAGCGGTGTACTGGGCGATCCAGTCGGCGCGCCAGGGTGATGTCCCGGGGAACGGGGTCGTCGGTGACGACTCTGCCAGCCACGGTCTTGCGGCCGACGGCAAGATCCAAAGCGGCAGGATGCAAAGCGAAATGAAAACGCTGAGTGGTGCCTGACATGACGTGGGTCGCCGCGGTCGCACGGTTGCGGGCACGCCGGGAGCCCGGCGTGCTCGCAACGGTCGCGGCCGTGCGGGGGCATGCCCCGCGCGAGGCCGGTGCGAAACTCGTCGTGGGGCAGAGCCAGACGTGGGGCTCGATCGGTGGCGGCAATGTGGAGGCCGTGGCGATCGACCGGGCCCGGGAGATGATCGCCGTGTCCAAGCCGGAGCCGGAGCTGATCGATTTCGCGCTGAACGACAAGGTGACCAACCAGCACGGCGTGCAGTGCTGCGGAGGCACGGTCTCGGTGCTGCTCGAACCGCTGCCGGTGGTACGGGCGGTGGCGATTTTCGGCGTCGGGCACGTCGGGCTGGAACTCGCGCGCATCCTGGCACGTCAGGACCTCGACCTGCATCTGATCGACACCCGCTCCGACATCCTCGCCGAGGAGCGGCTCGGCGTGCTGGCGGACGCGGTGGGGCAGGTGCATGTGCACCACAAACTGCTGCTGCCCGAGGAGGTGCTGGCGGAACTGCCGCGCGGCACCCACGTCCTGATCATGACCCATGATCACGCCGAGGACGCAGCGCTGTGCGACGCCGCCCTGCGCACCCCCCATCTCGGATCCATCGGCCTGATCGGGTCGGCGGCCAAGTGGGTACGGTTCCGCAACCGCCTCGCCACCGAGGGAGGCCACGACGAGGCGACCATCGACCGCATCAAGACCCCCATCGGCCTTGCGGACATCACCGGCAAGGAACCCGCGACCATCGCCGTGAGCGTCGCCGCCGATCTGCTGCGCACATTCGAGACCGAGGGGAACTGACTCTCTCCCCGACGGGACAGACAGGGGCCCCGCACTGGTGCGCATGCGCGCGTGCGGGGCCCCTGTCGACGCCTCACCGTCGGCCCCCCGGGACGACGGTTCCCTGATCAAGGTGTGCTTACCTGTACGTTCCGTGGGAGAGGGCCCCGCCAACAGGAACCGTCACACCGACCAGAACTGCAGCAGGAATCGCTCCACCCCCTCGGGCACGCCCTGCTCAGCGAGGGCCGTGACCTCTTCCTGCCCCACCACATGAGCGCGCAGCCGCCATCGCCTGTTCGCGATGCCGAGGTCGATCTCGTTCTCGTCCGGCCCGCCAGCCGTATGGAACTGAAGCTGCCCCGTCACGGAGTCCAGCTCCGCCTCCCCGGTCGCCTCCCAGGAGGTGGTGCGATCCGGCTCCGGCGGTGAGTCCCAGACCTCGATAGTGAACACCGCTGTGTGGGTATGGCCTCCCGACTTGATGTCCACTCGCCCGTGCTGCGCCGAGACCAGCCCGTCCGCGCCATCGGGCCAGTCGTCGATCACGCCCTCGTCGGCTTCCTGCAACCAGAGCAAGAACCGCTCGACCAGGACCGGGAACTGCTCACGATGTACCAACGGCATTCCGTACTCCGCTCGTTCAGCTCACTCCCCACAAGGCTGCCTGGCTCATGATCGAAGAAGAGAGGAGCTACGGCGCGAGACCGAGCGGATCCAACCCGCTCAGGCTCGGCCGCCGGAACCCGAGCTCGACGTGTCAGCTGGGACCAGCACGTCCTTCGACGTGGGCAGAACCCGCATGTCCAGGGCATTCCCACAGCCAACCACGACACCGACGACCACCTGATCATGACCGGCACGAAATTCCGCCTAGGCCCTGTCCGGCGGGTCTTGAGGTCCTTGGAGCGTCTGCCGCTGGTGGACCATGAGATCGGCAGAGCCCCCTCGCAGTGGACCGGGGCCCGCCTCGTCGGCCGCTCCCCGCACTGGGCGCGTCAGCGGCCGCCGTTCCCCCAGGGAGCCAGAAGGTCAGCGAACCTCTGTATTGACGCGATGACGTGGGTGGTGTCGACGGCGGTGTAGCACAGCCGGAAGTAGCCCGGCTCGGCGCACGACAGGAGTTGCCCCGGGAGCAGCTGTACCTGTGCGTACGTGGCGATGTACCAGCGCAGCCACTCCTCCTCGCTGGAGATGTTCGGGAAGAGGATCGGCAGGGCGACCGTCCCGTGCTTCTCGGCCTCCGCGCTCATCTCGGCGAACGGCTGCGGTACGCGGTCCAGTTGCGGGAAGTGCGGACCGATCTCCGGCGGGATCACGGCCGTGCCCGCCGGCGGCAGATAGGCGCGCAGGTCGAGCCAGAAGAACTGTGCCGCGTTCTGCCCTTCGCGGTAGCGGTAGGGGATTCCGCCGTCATCGAGGGCACGGCGCGTTTCCTGGAACGCGGTCGTCAGCCAGTCCCGGTACTGCTTCATCAGCTCGAGCGGATAGCTCTTGCCGTCGATGGTGGTCTCCAGCATCTTCCCGATGACGAAGTGCTTGAGCGAGTCGAACGGGCTGAACCAGGAGAGGGAGTTCTGCTTGTCCTTGATGCCCTGCATGGCCTGATGGACCACCGGCGATTTGGAGATCACGACTCCGGCCTTGAGGCCCGACATCCCGAAGTCCTTGGCGAATGAATAGACGACGTGGATCCGGTTCTGCGCCTCCGGGCTGTGCTGGTAGGCGTCCAGTGCCAGGGCGCTGACGAACTCCGGCTGGGCCCAGGCGAGTTGGGAGTGTGCGTATATCTCGTCGGAGATGATGTGCATGCCCGTCTCGTTGAGCACCCACCGGTAGATGCTCTCCAGCAGGTCCTTGTCGTAGTTGTCGCCCAGCGGGTTGTTGGGGTTGGTGAGGACGAGCAGCTTCGGCGGCTCCGGCTGGGTCCGGTAGGCGTGTTGCAGATCTGCCAGGGTGAGCTCGAAGTTCTCCTTGCCTCTCTCCCGGAGATGAACGGGAACGGTGACCAGTTCGGGCCGTTGCTCGAAAGACCAGTTGAAGCCCTGCCAGTAGGGGGCGGGCAGCAGCACCCGGTCACCGCTCCGCAGGATCCCGCCGTCCTTGAGCGCGAATGCCAGGCACTCCAGAGCGGCAGACGCACCCGATGTGCCGAAGATGTCCTCGCTCTTCAGGTCCGGCGCGAGCATCGGACGGAGCATGTCCGCGATGCGGTGGCGGAGGTCCTGGCTGCCGTACGACGGGGCGTACTTGACGTCTTTCTGCTCAAGGACGCCCAGCCTGTCGTAGACATTGTCCCGCAGCGATGGATAGACCAGCACGTTCTCCGCCGTGGCGAGGTTGGTCACATCGGCGTAGAGCTCCTGGTGGACGGCAAGCCGCTGCTCCGGGTCGGCGGCCCCGGCGAGCAGCGCCGTGATCTCCTCCGGGCTCCGGCTCTCGGAGCCCTGCTGCGGTGTCGTGGTGCCGTTCGCGTTCCTGGTCATCGTGGATTCCTCACTCGACAGGTGCGCTTTCCTGGCAAGCCCCCATCTTTCGGGAGGGGAACGGAGGACGAACAGGACGCGAACCGGCCACGTGGCGCGGCGGCGGTCGTGGGTGCAGCCAGAGCCGGATCGCCGCGACGGTGACCGTCCCGTGGATTCCTCATAGCAGATGTGACCCCAGGCCTCGGCCACGCCCACCTGCCGGCAACCGGCAGTCGGCGGCCTGGTGCTCACCGGAAGTGAATCGGTTAAGTATCCTCGTGGCAACGTTGTCACTTGTGCTTGGGGGTGCGTGCCGTTCTGGCCGCGCCGGATGGGGAGGGTCATGTACGCGGCTTTGGACATCGGGGGCACGAAGATCGCCGGAGCCCTGGTCGATGCGGACGGACGGGTGACGCGGCGCGTCCAACGGCCCACCCCGGCGCAAGAGTCGGCGGGCGTGATGATGGGAGCGGTCGGCGCCGTGCTGGACGCGCTGGCCCAGGACCCGGCGTGGGGCGTCATCCGTGGCTTCGGTGTCGCCAGCGCGGGTCCGGTGGACACCGCGGAGGGCACCGTCAGTCCGGTCAACATCCCGGCCTGGCGAGGCTTTCCGTTGGTGAGTGCGGTGCGGGCGCATCCTTTGCTGTTCGCGGGGCTCGAGCCCGTGCTGATCGGGGACGCGGTGGCGATGACGGCCGCGGAGCACTGGAAGGGTGCTGCGCGGGGCATCGACAACGCGTTGTGCATGGTGGTCTCCACCGGCGTCGGTGGGGGCCTCGTCCTCAACGGCCGCCTGCATCCGGGCCGTTCGGGCAATGCCGGGCACATCGGTCACATCAGCGTCGACCTCGACGGGAGCGTCTGTCCGTGCGGGGCCAGAGGCTGTGTGGAAGGACTGGCCAGTGGGACCTCGATCGCCCGGCAGGCGCTGGCCGCGGGGTGGACGCCGCCCGAGGGTGAGGCCGCGACGGCTGCGGCGGTCGCCGCCTCCGCCAGACAGGGCGACGCCCGCGCCCTGGCCGCGTTCGACCGGGCCGCACAGGCGTTGGCGGCGGGTATCGCCGCGACGGCCTCCCTCGTCGAGATCGACGTAGCAGTCATCGGCGGCGGCGTGGCGCAGGCCGGCCCCCTCTTGTTCGCGCCCTTGCGGCGCCACCTCGACGCCTACGCCACGCTGGACTTCGTGCGGGGTCTTGAGGTCCGCCCCGCGGCACTGGAGCAGGACGCCGGGCTGGTCGGCGCGGCGGCGGCTGCCCGTGCGCTGTCGCGCCGCACGCCGGCCGCCGGTACCGGCCTGGTGCCTGGGTGACGGGAACGGGGGACTGGCTCCTTTCATAAAGACTTAACCGGTTCCGTTCAGAGCGTTGTGCTCCGGCCGCACGGCCCCTAGTGTCGTGGCCGTCGCCGGGCGGAACCACGAGCACCGGCCCGCTGTCCTCTGCTTGTCGCAGGCCGGCGGGCGTGCCGACGGACCCCTCGCGGTCCCGCTCGGACACCGCTGCCCCGGGTGCGCCGCACCGCCCGGGCAGCGGTTCGCCAGGCGCCGAACCAGGCGTCCTGGTCAACCGCGCCCGCGGTGCAGCGGGTGCGGCCCGCACCGCCCCTGATGACACGTCGTGCCGTGGGCCGCCGATTCGGGCTGCCCGAGATCAGGGCACACCCATCGAACCAGGAGCCGCAGATGAGACGCATACGAGCCGCCGTCGCGACGGGAACCCTCCTCGCCGCCTGCTCCGCACCCCTGGCCACCGCCCCGTCCGCGCAGGCGGCCGACGCACCCGGCTTCCACATCCAGGACGGCCGACTGCTGGACGCCAACAACAAGGACTTCGTGATGCGCGGCGTCAACCACGCGCACACCTGGTACCCGGACAAGACCGACCAGGCGCTGAAGGACATCAAGGCCAAGGGTGCCAACACCGTGCGCGTGGTGCTGGGCACCGGGGACCAGTGGAGCAAGAACGACACCGCGGATGTCACCAGAGTCGTCTCCCAGTGCAAGGCGAACCGGCTGATCTGCGTCCTGGAAGCCCACGACACCACCGGCTACGGCGAAGCCGGCGCCGCCGTGCCGCTGTCCAAGGCCGTCGACTACTGGCTCAGCGTTAGGGACGCGCTCGTCGGTCAGGAGAAGTACGTCCTGGTCAACATCGGCAACGAGCCGCACGGCAACACCAACTACACCGCCTGGACGAACGACACCAAGAGCGCCATCGGCCGGCTTCGGTCCGCGGGCCTGGAGCACACTCTCATGGTCGACGCCCCCAACTGGGGCCAGGACTGGTCCTTCACCATGCGCGACAACGCCGCCGCCGTACTCGCCGCGGACCCCGACCGCAACACTCTCTTCGACGTCCACATGTACGGCGTCTACGACACCCCCGCCGAGGTCAGCGACTACCTCAACCGGTTCACCGCCGCCAAACTGCCCATTGTCGTGGGCGAGTTCGGCGACATGCACTCCGACGGCAATCCGGACGAGGACGCCATCATGGCCACCGCCCAGTCGAAGGGCATCGGTTACCTGGGCTGGTCCTGGAGCGGCAACGGCAGCGGCGTCGAGTACCTCGACCTGGTCCAGAACTTCGACGCGAGCCGGCTGACCGACTGGGGCAAGAGGCTGTTCGAGGGGGCCAACGGCATCAAGTCCACGGCCAAGGAGGCCAGCGTCTTCGGCGGCTCCGACGGGGGCACCGACCCGGGCGAGGGTGCCTGCGCCGTCACCTACCGCCTGAGTGACTGGGGCAGTTCATTCAACGCCGACGTCACCATCCGCAACACGTCCGACAAGAGGATCGACGGCTGGAAGCTCGGTTTCGCCTTCCCCGGCCAGCAGAAGATCAACTCGGTGTGGAACGCCAAGGCTGTCCAGAGCGGCGCCGGTGTCCACATCACCCCCGAGCCCTGGACGAACTCGATCCCCGCCGGAGGCACCGTGAGCTTCGGTCTCAACGGATCCTCCACCGGCGCGAACACCGCGCCGACCTCCTTCACTCTCGACAGCCGGACCTGCACCGTCATCTGAGCCCTGGTTCAATGACCGGATGAGCGTCCTTCAGCGGCCGACCGGTAGGGTCGGCCGCTGAAGCGCGGAACCGGTACAGCAGGAGGGCGCATGAAACGGCCGACGATCGCGGACATCGCGCGCCAGGCGGGGGTCTCCAAGGTCGCGGTCTCCTACGCGCTCAACGACCAGCCGGGTGTCTCCGCGCAGACCAGGGCGCGGGTCAAGGCCATCGCGCAGGAGGTCGGCTGGCGGCCCAGCAGCGCCGCTCGCGCGCTGAACGGCGCGCAGGCCCGAGCCGTGGGCCTGGCAGTGTGCCGGCCCGCACGCACCCTCGGCGTCGAGCCGTTCTTCATGGAACTCATCGGCGGTATCGAGTCCGAGCTCGCTCCGCGCTCCATCGCGCTCATGCTGCAGACCGTCACCAGTCACGACGACGAGATAGAGCTCTACCGGCGGTGGTGGGGCGAAGGCCGGGTGGACGGTGCGCTCCTGGTGGACCTGCACGACGACGACACCCGCGTCCCCGCACTCGTGGCCTTGGACATGCCCGTGGTGGCTCTCGGTCCGCCGCACGCGGCCGGGGCCGTCCCCGCCGTCTGGTCCGACGACGGAGCCAGCATCCGGGAAACGGTCGCCTATCTGGCGGCTCTGGGGCACCGCAGCGTGGCGCGGGTGGCGGGGCTCGCCCACCTGGCGCACACCACCGTGCGCGACGCCGCTTTCGAGGCGAGCTGCCGCGAGGCGGGCCTGCCCGAGCCCGCCGTGGTGCACACCGACTATTCCGGTGAGCTCGGCGCACAGGCCACCCGTAGGCTGCTCATCGCCCCGGACCGTCCCACCGCGATCGTCTATGACAACGACATCATGGCCGTCGCGGGTCTGTCGGTCGCCCAGGAGCTGAACCTGGAGGTTCCCCGCGACCTGTCCCTGGTGGCGTGGGACGACTCGCCCTTCAGCCAGGCCGTGCGGCCTCAACTCACCGCCCTGACCCGGGACATCTACGAGTACGGCGCCTGTGCCGCGCGGACCTTGCTGGCCGCCATCGGCAAGGAGCCTGTCGAGCATCTCCAGTTGGCCGCCGCCCGCTTGGTGCCCCGGGCGAGCACCAGCTCACCTCGCCCCCGCTGAGGTGAGCCGGTGGCTCAAGGGCCGACACGGGCCGCCGCGAGTCAGCTCCGCGGCGGACGCGGTGCGGCTGTCGAGGCACGGGGCGTCAGTGCGGGGGCCCGGGGTGGGAGGAGCGATACCTCCTGGCCTGCGATGACGGCGAACAGCTCGCGGGTGACCTGGGCGCCGAAGCCGTGCACGTCGTGGCTCATCGCCGACAGCGTCGGGTGGGTGAGGCGACACAACTGGGAGTCGTCCCAGGCCAGCAGGGACAGGTCGTCCGGTACCGCGATGCCCATTTCGGCGGCGACCCCGAGCCCGGCCACGGCCATGAGGTCGTTGTCGTAGACGATCGCGGTCGGCCGCTCGGGCCGCAGGAGCAAGGAGCGGGTGGCCCGGGCCCCTTCCTCACCGGCGAACCCCGTCGCCACCTGGGCGCCGGAACCCAGGCCCAGTTCCCGCAAGGTGTCTTCGAAGACCCGTTCGCGGATGGCGCTGTGCCCCAGGCGGGGCGGGCCGCCGACCCGGGCGATGCGATGGTGGCCCAGAGCGGCGAGATAGCGCACCGCCTCGGCCATGGCCGTGGCATCGTCCGTCCAGACCGAGGGGAGGCCGCCGGTCAGGTCGGGGTGGCCGACCGCCACGGCCGGGATGCCGAGCTGCTTGAGCGGTTCGACCCGCGGGTCGTCCTGGTGGAAGTCGACCAGGATGGATCCGCCGACCTGCCGTTCCCGCCACCAGGTCTCCTGCAGGGAGATCTCCTCGTCCAGGCTGCTGACCAGACGCAGCAGCAGGGAACACGACCGCTCGGCCAGGACGCTCTCGATGCCGGAGATGAACTCCATGTAGAACGGTTCGAGGCCGAGCAGCCGGGCAGGCCGGCACAGCGCGAGGCCGATCGTGTCGCTCCGCTGCGTCGACAGGCTCCGGGCCGAGGAGTTGGGTGCCCAGTCCAGCTCCCGGGCGGCGGCGAAGATGCGCTCCCGTGTGCTCTCGGCAAGGCCGGGCTTGTGGTTGAACGCGATCGACACCGCTCCCTTGGAGACCCCGGCCGCCGCCGCGACGTCCTTGATGGTGACACGTGGGACAGGGGCGCTCACGCCGGTTCCACACAGAAGAGTGCCGCGCGGAACGCATTGGCACCCACACCGCCGGCCCCGCGCACACGGATGCGGGTCTGCTCGCCCGGCAGCAAGGTGATCAGGCCGCGGTCGGCGGTCGCCCGCGGTGCGAGGCGATCGGGCTGGAGCAGCAGATCCCGTACGAGCGTGTGCGCACTGACGACGACATCGACCGTGTCCCGGTCTTGCCCCACCGTCTCCACCGCCATGTCGAACCGCGGCGTCGGATAGTCGAACTCCTTGTCCCGAACGGGCAGATGCAGCGTGCGCAGTCCGTCGGCGTCGGCCACCAGATACTCCTTCGTGGCACCCGCCTCGGGGCGCACCTCCGGCGGGGCCGGCAGCCGCAGGACCTCGCGTGCGGGCACCGTGAACCCGAGCGAGACGCGTGTGGCGAGCGTGCCGTCGGTCCGCATCAGGCGCAGCGTCACGTCACTGTCCCAGGGCTCAGTGGCCTGGTTGTCCAGGACGAGTTCGGGGCCGTCAGGTCCCGGCTGCAGGGTCAGGAGGCGGTCGGCGTAGACGCGGCGCAGCTCGTGGTGGAGCGGCTTGAGGCGACCGTCGCCGTCGATCGCGGACCAGGAGCTGACCGGCCAGCAGTCGTTGATCTGCCACACGATGGTGCCGGCGCAGCGGGGCCAGTTGGCGCGCCAGTGCTCGATTCCGGTGGCGACGGCACGGGCCTGGACGACTTGGGTCAGGTAGTGCCAGCGGTCGAAGTCGTTCTCGGGCGAGGCGAAATGACGCTCGACGCCGCGGTTCAGTTTGCCGTTGCCGTCCTCGGCCTTCTGGTGATGCAGCATGCCCGGGGAATCGGCCGCGAGGTCCTCGCCGGGCAGGGCGCGGCGTAGCGTGGCGAACGCCGCGGGTGCCTGCCAGCCGAATTCGGAGACGAACCGGGGCACGTTTTTTAGGTACTCGGTGTAGTCCTGGCGGTTCCACACCTCCCATGAGTGGTACGTGCCGTGGTCGGGATCGTTGGGGTGGTGGTCCCAGGAACCGGACCAAGGGCTGCCCGCGCTGTACGCCCGTGTGGGGTCCAACTCCGCGACGACGCGGGGCAGGAGCCCGAGGTAGTAGCCCTCGCCCCAGGAGTTCCCGGCGAGGGGCTGCTCCCAGTCCCAGTCCCGGAATCCCCACAGGTTCTCGTTGTTGCCGTTCCACAGCACGAGACTGGGGTGCGGCATGAGCCGTACGACGTTGTCGCGGGCCTCGGCCTCCACTTCGCCGCGCAGCGGCTGCTCCTCCGGGTAGGCGGCACAGGCGAACAGGAAGTCCTGCCAGACCATCAGGCCGAGTTCGTCGCAGGCGTCGTAGAAGGCGTCGTCCTCGTAGATGCCGCCTCCCCAGACGCGGACCAGGTCGACGTTGGCGGCGGCGGTCTGCTCCAGGCGGGTGCGGTAGCGCTCGGGTGAGATCCGCGAGGGCAGCACGTCGTCGGGGATCCAGTTCACACCGCGTACGAAGATCCGCTCGCCGTTGACGACGAACGTGAACCCGCTGCCGTGCTCGTCGGCCGCGCGGTCCAGCTCGATGCTGCGGAAGCCGACCCGCCGCTGCCAGCCGTCCAGCACCCCTTCGCCGTCGAGGAGAGTCACTTCGACGTCGTACAGGGGTTGTTCGCCGTATCCGCGCGGCCACCACAGTCGCACGTCCGGTATGTCGAGCACGAGCGTGACAGCGTTGTCAGCCGCGTCGACGCGCGCAGCAGCGCCTGCCACCGTGGCGTGCACGGTGAGAGGTCGACCTGTGCCCGAGGCGGTGCGCTCGAGATCGACGCGCAGTTCCACGCGGCCGCGCGTACCGTCCACGGTCACCAGTGGGCGCACCCGCTGGATGCGGGCCGTCGACCAGTGTTCGAGCCGGACCGGGCGCCACATGCCCGCGGTGACCACCGTCGGCCCCCAGTCCCAGCCGAAGTTCGCGGCCATCTTGCGGATGTACTGGAACGGCTCGGGATAGACGTTCGGCCGCTCGCCCGTCTGCGCCTTCACGGAGGCGGCCTCGTCGTAGGCAGAGGCGAACGTGACGTCCAGTTCGCCCGCGAGGCCCGTGACATCGAACCGGTAGGTGCGGTGCATGTTGCGCGTGCGCCCCAGCTCCTGACCGGCCAGGACGATGCGGGCGGCAGTGTCAAGGCCCTCGAAGACCAAGTCGGTGCGCTCGTGTGATGTCGAGCCGCAAGTGGCGTCGTCCAACCGGCGCGTATAGGTCCATGCCCGCCGACCCACCCACGCCACCTCGCGCTCGTTCGTGCCGAGGAAGGGGTCCGGGAGGAGGCCCGCGGCCAGCAGGTCCGAGTGGACGCAGCCGGGGACGCGGGCTTGGAGGAGTCTCCCCTCGTGACTCACGTGCCAGCCCTCGGTCAGCTGGACGATGTGCTTCATCAGCGGCTCCAATCAGACAGGCGCAGGCCCTGGTCGTGCGCATCGCCCGCCAACCTAACCCTCACGTGGTTAACCGGTCCAGTCCTCGGAAGCGATCATCGCCGCACATAACTCCGCAGCCTGCAGCGGTGACTTGCCGTCGGCTATCGACTCTGCGGGTAACGATTAGGCATCGTGCCGGAAATCATCACTTTACCGGTTCACGTGGGGCTGACATAGTGCCGTCAGCCGCTGGGCCTGAGCCGTAACCCTTGGAAGGAGTTGGGCACATGAGGAAGAAGCCGCTGAGCGCCGCGCTGCTTGCCGCCGTGACGCTGACCGTCGCGGGATGTGGCGGAGGAGGGAGCGCGACGGGGGAGGCCGCCACCGCGCCCTCGGACCCCGCCAAGGCGTCAGGCACCATCACCGTGCTGACCAACCGCACCGACCTGGTGCAGGACGGCACGATGAAGAAGTACGCCGCCGAGTTCAAGAAGACCTACCCCAAGGTGGCGGTGAAGTTCCAGGGCATCACCGACTACGAGGGGGAGGTCAAGATCCGGATGAACACCGAGAACTACGGTGACGTCCTGCTGATCCCCTCGGTGATAGCCAAGGGTGACTACCCGAAGTTCTTCGCGCCTCTGGGCGACACCGAGGATATGGCACGGACCTACCGCTTCACCGGCAAGACCGACGTCAAGGGGAAGACATACGGCATCGCCAACTTCGGCACCGTCAACGGCCTCGTCTACAACAAGGCGGTGTGGAAGAAGGCCGGCATCACCAACTGGCCCACCACCCCCGCGCAGTTCCTCGGCGATCTGAAGCAGATCAAGGCGAAGACCGGAGCGACGCCGTACTACACCAACTTCAAGGACGGCTGGCCGCTGAGCAGCCCCTGGACCAACAGTGTCGGCTCGGTCAGCTGCGACGCGAAGGCGTCCGACGCGCTCGCCACCACCGACAAGCCATGGGCCAAAGGCAGCGACCTCAACGTCCTCGACTCCCTGCTCCACGACATCGTCCACGAGAAGATGTCCGAGAAGGACCCCACGACCACCAACTGGGAGACGTCCAAGACCGACCTGGCCAAAGGGGAGATCGGCAGCATGCTGCTCGGCTCCTGGGCCGTGAACCAGATACGCGACGCCGCCCGGAAGGCGGGCCATGACCCGGACGACATCGGATTCATGCCCGTTCCGGTTCAGAAGGGCGGCAAGTTCTGCGCCACGATGCTCTCCGACTACCAGCTGGCCGTGAACGCGCACTCCGAGAACAAGAGCGCCGCCCGCGCCTGGATCGACTGGTTCACCGAGAAGTCCGGCTTCGCCGCCGAAGAAGGTGGGGTCTCCGCCCTGTCCTCCATGGGCTTCCCCGATGTTCTCAAGCCATACGAAGACAACGATGTCAAGCTTGTTGAGCGATCCGAGGCCAAGACCGAGCAGGTCAACGCCATCGACAACGCCTCCGAGATCGGCCTCGCCAAGCAGGACTACCGGCAGAAGCTGATCGACATCGCCCGCGGCGCCCAGAAGGGCTCCCTGCAGGACTACTTCGACGATCTCGACAAGCGCTGGGCCGACGCGGCCGCCACCGCCGGCAACTGACCCGGACCCGAGCACGGGGCCCCGCACCGTTCGCGGGGCCGGGCCCCACTGCCGCATCACGCTCGACACGGATCACGAAAGGCCCTGTTCGCCATGACCGACACCACGTCCAAAGCGCCGCCGACACCCGCGCGCCAAGCCGCCCCCCTCGGCCGGCGCCCCCGCCGGGGCGCCCGGCCCACCCGTTCCTGGCACGACCATCCGCTGCGCAGGATCACCCCGTGGCTGTTCCTGCTGGCCCCTCTGGCGCTGCTGATCACGTTCACCTACGTCCCGGTGGGCAACATGATCTATTACAGCTTCACGGACTGGGACGGCGTCAGCCCCGACCGCAACACCGTCGGGTTCGAGAACTACACCCAGCTCTTCACCCGGCCCGAGCTGTTCCGGGTGTTCTTCGTCAGCTTCTACTACTTGGCCGCGTCGGCCGTGCAGATCGTCATCGCGCTCTACTTCGCGACGGTCCTCAGCTTCGATCTCCGCTTCCGCAACTTCTTCAAGGGAATCCTGTTCTTCCCCTACCTGATCAACGGTGTCGCCATCGGTTTCGTCTTCCTGTACTTCTTCCAGGACGGCGGCACGCTCGACTCGGTCCTGTCGTGGTTCGGCGTCGGCGGTGACCATGCCTGGCTCGGTGACCCGGAGTCGGCCAACACCTCACTGGCCGGAGTGTCGGTGTGGCGCTTCACGGGCTTGAACTTCGTCCTGTTCCTGGGCGCGATCCAGTCGATCCCCGGTGAGCTCTACGAGGCGGCCCAACTCGACGGGGCGAGCCGCTGGCAGCAGTTCCGGCACATCATCGCACCCGGCATCCGGCCCGTACTGAGCCTCAGCGTCATCCTCGCGATCTCCGGCTCACTCGCCGTCTTCGAGATCCCGTACATCATGACCGGCGGCGCGACCGGCACCTCGACCTTCGTCATCCAGACCGTCAAGCTCGCCTTCCAGTTCAACAAGACGGGCCTGGCCTCGGCCTGCGCCGTGGTGCTGCTCCTGATCATCCTGGTGGTCACCTGGATTCAGCGCCGCCTCGTGCCCGACGACAAGGTGGACCTCGTATGACCACGCTCACCACTGACGACCGCCCCACGACCCGCAAGCGACCCCGCATCGGCACGGCTCTGACGTACCTCTCCCTGGTCGTCGCCTCGCTCGTGGTGCTGGTCCCCCTCGTCGTCATCTTCCTCACCTCCCTGAAATCCTCCCGGGAAGTAGGTGACGGCGGCGCGCTGAGCCTGCCCCATGACTGGCTGAACTTCTCGAACTACGCGACCGCGTTCAACGACGGCGAGATGCTGAGAGCCTTCGGGAACACCGCGTTCATCCTGCTGTTCTCCATCACCGGAACCGTGCTCATCGGCTCCATGACCGCGTATGCGCTCGACCGCTTCGAGTTCCGTCTGAAGAAGACGGTGATGGTCCTCTTCCTCGTCGCCACGCTGGTCCCCGGCGTGACGACGCAGGTCGCCACCTTCCAAGTGGTCAACAGTTTCAGCCTGGTGGACAGCCGCTGGGCACCGATCCTGCTCTACATGGGCACGGACATCGTGTCGATCTACATCTTCCTGCAGTTCATCCGCGGCATTCCGACCTCACTCGACGAGGCGGCCCGGCTCGACGGCGCGAACACCTTCACGATCTACCGCAAGATCATCTTTCCGTTGCTCAAGCCGGCGATCGCCACGGTCGTCATCGTCAAGGGCATCACGACGTACAACGACTTCTACATCCCATTCCTCTACATGCCCTCCGAGGACAAGGGGACCATCTCCACGGCCCTGTTCCGCTTCAAGGGGCCTTTCGGGGCGCACTGGGAAGCCATCTCGGCAGGGGCGATCCTCGTGATCCTGCCGACTCTGCTCATCTTCCTGTTCCTGCAGCGCTACATCTACAACGGGTTCGCGCAGGGGGCCACCAAGTAGTCTCACGCGGGCTGCTACGAACGCGGTTGCCGATCGGCCCAGCCGTCAGCCGCTAGCGGTTCCTGTTGTCGTGATCGGTGGGGCCCTGAGGATGAACCCGCCAGAGCCGGGCGCGGCGGCGTCCACCGCCATCGGACGGCAGCTTGACCAGCTGACGTTACTGTTTGGCGCCGTCCCAGTCGCCGTACTGGACGGTGGTGGTGCCGTCGGCGGTGGAGGCGCCCAGCACCTCCACCGCCTAGCTGTGCTGTTGCGGCTGATCAGGCGTCCGGGGCTCGCGTCGGAGTCGGCCAGGCGGAACTGCCGGCCCGTCCTGTTGCGTTCGGCCCCCAGCTGGTTCCTGGCACCGTCGGCGGTCGAGCCGCGGTCACGTCGGGGGCCTTGCTCCCATGCCGGGCTTTGAGCCGATGGGAGCCCTCGGCGATGGACGCGTCGTGGATGTCCGGCAGCTTGGTGGCAGGCCCCATCAGGTGCGGGTCCAGCGCTGGTTGCTGCCGTTCGAGCAGGAGTAGAGCTGGATCAGCGTGCCGTTGGCGGTGCCGCTTGCGGCGGCGTCGAGGCAGCGGCCGGACTGGACGCCGACGATGGATCCGTCGGAGTTCAGGCGCCACTTCTGGTTGTCGCCACCCCAGCAGCTGTAGATCTGGACTTTGCTGCCGTTGCCGGTGCCGGCGGCGTCCAGACACTTGTTGCCGTAGACCTTGAGCTCACCCGCGGCGGTGTAGGTCCACTGCTGGTTGGTGCGGTTGTTGCAGTCCCACAGCTGTAGCTGCGTGCCGTCGGTGGTGCCGGCGCCGGGCACGTCCAGGCAGCGGCCTGAAGCGACGCCCTTGATCTGTCCGGAATCCCCAGGGGGCGTAGGCGAGCCGGCGTTGAGCGCGTTCAGGACGGCGGAGTAGGCGGGCTTCTTGCTGCCGTCGCCGTTGAACAGCAGCGGCGAGTGCTCCGGTCGCCAGGAGTCGGTGTCGCGCACACCCCAGACGGTGATGCCCAGGCAGCGCGCGACGGCCAGGCAGTCGTTGGTCACGGCGGCGTAGGTCGTGGCCGGGGCGCCCTGGATGTCGAGTTCGGTGATGGCCACGTCGACGCCGAGGGCGGCGAAGTTCTGCAGGGTGGTGCGGAAGTTGCTGTTGTAGGGGCTGCCGCTGTTGAAGTGCGACTGGAAGCCGACGCAGTCGATCGGCACGCCGCGCTGCTTGAAGTCTTTGACCATGGCGTACATGGCCTGGGTTTTGGCCCAGGTCCAGTTCTCGACGTTGTAGTCGTTGTAGCAGAGCTTGGCGGCCGGGTCGGCGGCGCGCGCGGTGCGGAAGGCGACCTCGATCCAGTCGTTGCCGGTGCGCTGCAGGTTGGAGTCGCGCCGGGCTCCTGAACTGCCGTCGGCGAAGGCCTCGTTCACGACGTCCCACTGGGCGATCTTGCCCTTGTAGTGGGACATCACGCCGTTGATGTGGCCGACCATCGCCTGGCGCAGGTCGCTGCCGCTGAGGCTCTGCATCCAGCCGGGCTGCTGGGAGTGCCAGGCCAGGGTGTGGCCGCGCACCTGCTTGCCGTTCTGCACCGCCCAGTTGTAGACGCGGTCAGCGCCGGTGAAGTTGAACTGGCCCCGCTGTGGTTCGGTGGCGTCGATCTTCATCTCGTTCTCGGCCGTCACCGAGTTGAACTCGCGGCCCGCGATCGTCGTGTACGTCGCGTCGCCCAGCCTGCCCGAGGCGATGGCGGTGCCGAAGTAGCGGCCGCTCTGCGCCGCCGCGGCGCCGAGTGTGCTCTCGGCCGCACTCTCGGCGGCGTGTGCGGTCGGCGACGCGACCGGTGCGGCGACCGCACCGAGGACGCCGACGGCCAGCGCTGTCAGCAGACCGCCGAACTTCCGGCGGACGGCGGATGGGGAAAGGGCATGCGGAGCCATGACTGTGCCTCCAGGGTAGAGATCATGGAAGGGCTGAAGAGCAGCGAAATACGTCGTCCGCTCCCACTCGGCAGACGGACGGGCCGGCCGGACCCGGGCAGCACGGGGGCACCGGACACCGTGGTCATGGAACCGAGAAGGTGTCGGCCGGTACGGACAGCACCCGATCGGTCGCCGGGTGACGCAGGGGTCTTGCGGAGTGCGGCCGGGCGGGGAGCGTCTGCCCGGGCCTGACCGGGCGTGGATCAGATGCAGGCATGCCCGTCGAGCGTGAAGGCTGTGGGGGAGGGGTTGCTCCCGCTGTACGTCCCCTGGATTCCGAAACTCGCGGTCGCACCGGGTGGGATGGTCCGGTTCCAGTCGGCGTTGCGGGCGACGACGGCGGTGCCGTCTTGGGTGACGGTCGCGTTCCAGGCGTTCGTGACGCGCTGGCCTGCCGGGTAGCTCCAGCTCAGCTTCCAGCCCTCCACGGATTTCGAGCCCGTGTTCTTGACTGTGACCGTCGCGGTGAAGCCCGTGCTCCAGACGCTGTCGCCCTTGTACGTCACCGCGCAGGCACCGGTGGGTTCGCCGGTGGGCCGCTCGGCGGCGTAGGCGGCGAGCCAGGCCAGCGGAGCGTTCCAGTTGACCGCCACCTCGTTGGTGGAGTACGAGCCGATGTCGTCGATGTAGCAGGCCGCTGGCGCGCAGCCGGCCAACTTCTCCTGGGCCACCGGGTCCTGGAGCGCGCTGTTGGGTCCGCCCGCCAGGGATCCCGCCGGAGGGTTGGGCAGTGAGGCGTCCAACTGGTGTGCCCAGAAGCGGTGATGCTGGTTGCGCGAGGGCTTCTCGCCGTAGCCGGATACGTAGGACTGGCCGATGGCGTTGCGGCCCAGCAGGTAGTCCATTGTCTCCAGCGCGCCGGTGCGGTAGCGCTCGTTGCCGGTCAGCTCCCCGGCGACGGCCAGGACGATCGCGTCGCCCGCGACCGCGCCGTTGGAGCCCCAGAAGTAGCCGTCCGCCGGGACGGGCACCGCGTAGCCTTGGGCGGCCATCCGGGACAGATACCCGTCGGCGGCTGCCGTTACCGAGGCCCGGACCCGGTCACGGTCGGCTGCGGGGAGGCCGTGGGGGACGGTGGCCAGGGTGAGTCGGCCCAGCGCGGCCGTATCCGCCCAGCCGAACCCGTAGTCGGAGAAGGCAGTTGGGGACGTGTGCCAGGACGATTCGGTGACCGCGTCCCGGTAGCCGCTGTCGCCGGTCGTGGCGTACAGCTCGGCCGCTGCCCAGTAGAACTCGTCGGTGACCTTGGTGTCGCCGTAGGCGCCGCCGCCCGTGCTGTCCGAATCCGGGGCGTACAGGTCCGGGTTGGCCCGGGCCGCCGTCCAGGCCCGCCGGGCAGTCGACAGGCAGCGGTCGGCGAGCGCGGCGTCGTAGGGCCTGAAGACGCGCGCGCACTGCGCCGCGGCCGCTGCGAGGTTGAGGGTCGCCGCCGTGGACGGACGGTGCAGCTCGCGGGGCTGGGCGTCCTGTTCGGGGCGGGTCGGCATGCCGGTCCACTCCGCGTCATGGATCTTGTGGAACGCCATTCCCGCGTACGGCTTGTTCTCGGGCACCTGCATCCGCATCAGGAAGTCGAGCTCCCAGCGCGCCTCGTCCAGGACGTCGGGTACGCCGTTGTCCCGCTCGGGGACCTGCAGGGTCGAGTCGCCAAGCGCCGCGTCCTTGCCCGCCCGCTTGGCCCGCTCGAAGGAGTTGACCATCAGCCAGGTGGAAATGCCGCCGTTCACCACGTACTTGCCGTGGTCGCCCGCGTCGTACCAGCCGCCCCTGACGTCCTGGGTGTAATCGCACACGGTGGCCTGGCAGGGGACGGAGGTGTCGCCCTTGTTGGGCGCGACACCGAGGTGTCCGGCCGGGCGTGCGTAGACGGAGCTCACTAGGGAGGCGTCGATGGGTGTGCCGCTGCGCTGGTGGTAGAAGAACGCCATCGCGTCGGAGCGCAAAGCGTCGTAAAGGTTCGCGCGGATGTCGAAGGGCACGCTGCCGCTGCCGTCCACCGCCAGGACGTATCCCGAGCCGGTCCCTCGGTACGAGGAGAAGTCGGCCACCTGGACGGACTGCCCGGAGGGGGTGTCCGCGCCGCGCGGGAGGGTCGCACCGGAGGCGACCACCGTCCCGGACGCGTCGCGCAATTGCCAGGTGAGCGGCTGCGCCGCCGTGGTGACCACGGTGGCGCGCTTGGGTCCGTCCGGCAGGTAGCCGACCTGGTTGACGCGTACGGCTGAGGTCGCCGCCGCGGAGGGGGCGGCTGCCGCGGTGGGCGCGGCCAGGAGGCCGCAGACGAGGAGGGAACTCGTCAGCAGGGTGCCGGCGAGGCGTCTGGGGTGGCGTCTGGGGTGGCGTAACGAAGGGGCGGGGGTGGGGGGCATGAGCGGCTCCTGTGGCGATGGTGGTCAGCAGGGAGTGGTCAGCAGGGGGAGGGGATTGGGGGGAGCAGGCCGGGAAGGTGACGATGTTTCGGTCGGCGAAGGGTTCGCTCCCGGTGGTGGAGCGGGGGTGTCCAGGTGGGCGTCGTGAGCGTGCCCGTTTGGGAGCGCTCCCAGTCGAAATATCGAACAACGGTCGGTGCGCCGAAGATTCGAGGCGGACAGTAGTGACGTGCGGAGCAGTCGTCAACAGATGCGGACTCGTACGGGAGTTGAAGATGTGGCGGCCAGGAGCGGGCGCTGCCTGCTCACCTGCACTCCTCTGTACGGATGACTGCGCTGGCGAACCGTGTCGCAAAGTTTCGAAAAGTTTCCGGTCGGGCCGACGGGCTGGTCAAGCCCAAAGAAGGTGCTGTTTATGGACAGATCAGCGACAGGTCTTGACCCGGAGACCCCATGTTCCTAGCTTATGGCGTCACAGAACTCGAAAAGTTTCCGAAAAGTTTTCGGGATGGGATCGACGCTCCCCACCCGGGAGGTCCTTGACCAACACCCCCTGGACGCCTGGTGGATCCGCAGGCGTGACGTCCCGACCGCAGCCGCCCCACCCGGTCGCCGGCTGGGACGGCTGAAGGCCGGGGGCGCCGGGGTCACCTCATCCCCGCTCCCGGCCCTCGCCCCCGCTCAAGGAGTTCTTCTGATGTGGTTTCACCATCCGTCCCCGGTCCACCTGAGACGCTTACTCGCCGTCCTTGCGCCGCTGCTGCTCGTGGCGACCTTCCTCGGTGCCCCGCCCGCCGCCGCGGCGACCGTCGACACCAACGCCTGGTATGTGCTGGCCAACCGCAACAGCGGCAAAGCCCTGGACGTCCACAACCTGGCGACCAACGACGGCGCCCGCATCACCCAGTGGACCAGGAACGATCAGAACCAGCAGCAGTGGCAGTTCGTCGACTCCGGCGGCGGTAACTACCGCCTCAAATCCCGCCACTCCGGCAAGGTGCTGGACGTCCACAACCGGTCCACCGCCAACGGCGGCTCGATCGTTCAGTGGACCGATCAGAACAGCACCAACCAGCAGTGGCGGCTGGCCGACAGCTCGGACGGCTACGTGAGGCTCATCTCGCGCCACAGCGACAAGGCCCTCGAAGTGCAGGGCGGCTCCACCGCCGACAACGCCAACATCGTCCAGTACGACGACTGGGGCGGAACCAACCAGCAGTGGCAGCTGATCAGGGTCGGCGGCGGCAACCCAGGCCCGTGCGATCTTCCGTCGACCTACCGCTGGAACTCGACGGGCGCGCTGGCGCAGCCCAAGCCGGGGTGGGTCTCGCTCAAGGACTTCACCGTCGCCCCCCACAACGGCAAGCAACTCGTCTATGCGACGACGCACGACACGGGGACGAGGTGGGGTTCGATGAACTTCAGCCCGTTCACCAACTGGTCGGAGATGGCCTCGGCCAGCCAGAACACGATGTCGACGTCCACCGTCGCGCCCACGCTCTTCTACTTCGCGCCGAAGAACATCTGGGTGCTCGCCTACCAGTGGGGTGGAAGCGCCTTCTCCTACCGGACGTCGAACGACCCCACCAACCCGAATGGCTGGTCATCCGAGCAGGTGCTCTTCTCCGGGAGCATCCCCGGCTCCGGAACCGGACCCATCGACCAGACCCTCATCGCCGACGGATCGAACATGTACCTGTTCTTCGCCGGAGACAACGGCAAGATCTACCGGGCCAGCATGCCGATCGGGAACTTCCCGGGCAGCTTCGGCTCCAACTCGGCAGTGGTCATGAGCGATACGACGAACAACCTGTTCGAAGCCCCGCAGGTCTACAAGCTCCAGGGCCAGAACCGCTACCTCATGATCGTCGAGGCGATCGGCTCGCAGGGCCGCTACTTCCGCTCGTTCACGGCCACCAGTCTGAACGGCTCATGGACACCCCAGGCCGCGACCGAGAGCAATCCCTTCGCGGGCAAGGCCAACAGCGGCGCCACCTGGACCAACGACATCAGCCATGGCGAACTGCTCCGCACCAACGCCGATCAGACCATGACCGTCGATCCCTGCAATCTGCAGATGCTTTACCAGGGACGCAGCCCCAACTCCGGTGGCGACTACGGCCTCCTGCCCTACCGCCCGGGTCTGCTGACACTTCAGCACTGACAGCACTGACAGCACTGACAGCGCGACAACGTCAGCGCTGGCTCCATCCCGGCGGCCCGAGTGTTCGTCCAGGCCTGACCGGTTTGCCCGACCCTTGAGGTATGGCGCGGTCACGCCCCCAATCGGGCGGCGTGACCGCGCTGTTAGCATGCGCCCGCCGAGGGGGGTCCTGCAGCAAGGGAGATGACTCCGCGGTAGGTCACAGCTGTCTTTCGGAGCGGATTTGGTTCAGTGGGAACCTTCGGCGGGGTGCCGGACACGGACAGGACATGGAACTGAACGACGCTGGTCCTGCCGTACCGGTCGGCGGGATGTCTGACCGGGAGCTGTGGGCGAGGGCCGTCGACGGCGATCGCGAGGCGTTCGGCCGGATCTTCGACCGTCATGGGAAGGCCGTCTACAACCATCTGTTCCGGCGGACGGCCGACTGGTCCGAGGCTGAGGACCTCACGTCGAGCGTGTTCTTGCATGCCTGGCGACGGCGATCGGAGACGGTACTCGACCGGGACTCGGCTCTGCCCTGGCTGCTGGGTATCGCCAATGGCCAGTTGTCCAACACCAGGCGGCGGCTGAGGCGGGTCGAGGCATTGCTGCACCGGCTTGTCTCGCATGACGAGTCGGTGGGCGACCACGCGGACAGCGTCGCCGTCCAGATCGACGACGAGCGCCGTATGTCGGAGATCCACCGGGCGCTGGCCCGGCTGCCGCGTCACGAACGTGAGGTCCTTGAGCTCTGCGTCTGGTCGGGCCTTGACCAGCAGGCGGCCGCGGCGGTGTTGCAGGTGGCAGTCGGAACCGTGAAGTCCCGGCTGCACCGGGCCCGGCAGAGGCTGGGGGCCGATCTCGGCGGAGCCACCGTTCCAGCGCCGTTCAGTTCGAAAAATCCCGTCGCCACGAAGGAGATCGCACGATGAATGACGCGCAGGGCATTCCGGCGGCTCCTTCCGATCGTGATCTGCCGAACCACCGGCGGACCCGAGAGGAACTACTGATGAAGATCGGTCCACAGGACACCAGGGCTTCGCTGCGACGCAGATGGGGAGTGCCGCTCAGCGTCGCCACCGGAGTGACGGCATTGAGCGTCGCGGCTGTGGGAGTCCTCGGGGGGACAGAGGACGCCGGACCGAGTGCCGCCGACCCCGCGCACGGCGGCGGCAGCCCGGTGAAGTCCACTCCGGCACCGAGTCCGAGCGCATCGCACGGTGCCACGTCGGGGGGAGACGGTTCCGGACCGTCTTCGCACCGTGGGACGTCGCCCGAGGCCGGCTTCACCGTCACCGACGCGACGACGACACCGATCGACGCCGGGACCGTCACAAAGATTCTTTCTTCCTGTCTGGGGCCGGAGGCGTCGCAGTTCCACGCCGTGATCGCGGTCCGCACGCCCGTCGCCTCACGGGACTGGGACGGCGTGGTCGTCGCCGTCAACTCCGCCGATCAGTATGTGCAGTGCCAGTCCAAGGGTGACAAGGGCACCAGCCAGGATTCCCCGCCGACGTTCATCAACGACCGCCTATGGGGAACCGGTCGCACGGTCGAGTATTTCGACTCCATGCTCGAGCCCGTCGCCACGGGCAGGTACCTCATGCTGGGCGCCGGGCACTACACGTCCGACGTCGCCAAGATCACTATCAGCTACGGCGACGACCCGAAAGAGTACCCGGCTCGCATGGCGGGCGGCGCGTTCGTCTATGGGGCGGCCCTCGCCCCGGACACGCCACCGGGCCCGCGCTACGTGGGCCCGAGCCCCTCCGTCCATGCCTACGACGCGTCGGGCAAGGAGATCTACAACCAGGCCAAGGACCCGAAGTTCACCGCGAAGGAGTAAGCAGGCCGCACAGGTGGTGAGGGCGTGGGGCCAGCCAGAATCTCGCGGAGAACACGGCCATGTTCCTTCACCGCCTCACCTCACCTTCACCGCCTCACCTCACGCAGCGGATCCGTCAGCAGCGCGTTCCTGCACGAAACGCACGTGACTGGGGTGCAGGCATCGTTCCTCAGCCACCTCAGGACCTGCCGTGCCTGTCAGGCGGTGCTTCCCGCCGGGGTCCGGGCGGGAACAGGGACCGGGAGGGCGCCCGTGTCTGCGGCGACCGCGGCCTTCGCCGGTACCCCGATTCCGAGCTTCTCGAGGATTCTCTTCTCGATCTCGTCGGCGAGGTCGGGGTTGTCCTTGAGGAAGTTGCGGGCGTTCTCCTTGCCCTGGCCGAGTTGGCCGCCCTCGTACGTGTACCAGGCGCCGGCCTTGCGGACGAAGCCGTTCTCCACGCCCATGTCGATCAGGCCGCCCTCGCGGCTGATGCCCTGGCCGTAGAGGATGTCGAACTCGGCCTGCTTGAAGGGCGGCGCGACCTTGTTCTTGACGACCTTGACGCGGGTGCGGTTGCCGACAGCGTCCGTGCCGTCCTTCAGGGTCTCGATCCGGCGGATGTCGAGCCGCACCGAGGCGTAGAACTTCAGCGCGCGGCCACCGGTCGTGGTCTCCGGCGAGCCGAACATCACGCCGATCTTCTCGCGCAACTGGTTGATGAAGATCGCCGTCGTCCTCGTCTGACTGAGCGCACTCGCGATCTTGCGGAGTGCCTGGCTCATCAGGCGGGCCTGCAGACCCATGTGCGAGTCGCCCATCTCGCCCTCGATCTCCGCACGCGGCACCAGGGCCGCGACGGAGTCGATCACGATGAGGTCGATCGCGCCGGAGCGGATCAGGATGTCGACAATCTCCAGCGCCTGTTCGCCGTTGTCCGGCTGGGACAGGATGAGGTTGTCGGTGTCGACGCCGAGCTTCTTGGCGTACTCGGGGTCCAGGGCGTGCTCGGCGTCGATGAAGGCCACCGAGCCGCCTGCCTTCTGGGCGTTCGCCACGGCGTGCAGCGTCAGCGTCGTCTTGCCGGAGGACTCCGGTCCGTACACCTCCACCACACGGCCGCGGGGCAGACCGCCCACGCCGAGCGCCACGTCCAGCGCGGTAGATCCGGTGGGGATCACCTCGATGGGCTCATTGGGCCGCTCGCCGAGGCGCATGACCGCACCCTTGCCAAATTTCCGCTCGATCTGTGCGAGCGCGGTGTCCAGCGCCTTTTCGTGGTCGGTTCCTGCCATGAGCTGTCACCCGGTCCGATGGTGTGGCACGCCGCACGTCGGAGAACGTGAGCGTCTACTGCCGACAACGGACGTCTCGGAGATCCCAGTAAGCGAACATCCGATCGATTTACGTGTCCACTGAAAGGTACCGCACCGAGGGGGGAGCGGGACGGAACGCGACTCCGGAAGCAGCTGCGCCGTCGCCCGGTTCCCTGCGCTGAACCGCGGCTCCGTCGCACGCCGTCGACGCTTCCGAATGCCCTTCGCCGGCTTCGTGGCGTAGGAGACTTCGCTGCGGCCGGCCTCCTACCGGCATCCCACGACTCGGATAGGGGTGGCTTCCAGGGCGTGACTCAGGTTCACGGCGTAGCGGTGCGGGGCGACTCCAGGAACGCCGCTTTGGCCGACCGGGGTTGTTCGGCTGTTTCCCGGGGAGACGGGGTGAAGGCCCAGTTCACGTTGTACGGGGCGAGTTGGGCGCTGATCCGGCGGCGCTGGCCGGGGTCGGTGACGGGAGGCAGGGACACCTTCGGACGGCCGTCTGCCAGTTCACATCGGATCTGGTCGTCGGCCATAGCGATGCCGAGGTCGGCCAGGGCCGCGGAGATCGCGCGCCGCGTGGCGTCGAGACGCAGCGGGACCTTGGAAGGTTTGCCGATGTCGGTCAGAGGCAGGGCCGGCAGAACGATGACGTCCTTGGGGGCTGCGGCTCGCTCGGGTACGTGCTGCGCGGCGAAGGCGATCAGCTCGTCGGGCCCGGTGCCGGTCGCGCCGGGCCTGAGGGTGACGTAGGCAACGGGAACCTCGCCGGAGTGCTGGTCGGGGCGCCCGACGGCGCTTGCGCCGGTGACGGCCGGGTGGGCGAGGAGCGCGTCCTCGATGACGGCGGGGTCTATGTTGTGGCCGCCGCGGATGATCAGGTCCTTCGCACGGCCGAGCAGGTGGATGAACCCGTCCGGATCCACGCGCGCGAGGTCGCCGGTGTTGAGCCAGCCCTCGCGCACACTGCCCAGGGTGTCCAGACGCGGCCCGGTGTCGTCGTGGCCGACGACATAGCCGGGAAAGACGGTGGGGCCGCTGATGGCGAGAATGCCGGGTTCCCCCTGCGGGAGGTCGTGCCAGGTGCCGTCGTCGCCGATCCGTACCGTCTTCACCTGTTGGTAGGGCATGCGCTGGCCCGCGGCCTCTGGGCGCTGGTGTTCGTGCAGGAAGCTCCGAGCGCTGCCGCAGGTGGCCTCGGTGAGTCCGTACCCCTGGCAGAGGGGGACGCCGGTGTGGTGTTCGAACGCCGTCCGTACCGCCGGCGGCAGCGGGGACGCGCCGACGATCGCGAAGCGCAGTGAGGTGATGTCCGCGTCGAGCGGCATCCGGGCGAGACCGGCGTAGACCGTCGGGACCGCGGACAGGGTGGCGATCCGGAAATGCTCGACGATCTTCCAGAAGACCGTGAAGAGCGCCGGTTCACGGTAGCCGAGGGGGCCGGTCCACACACTGTGCTGACCGCGGAACAGCGGTGCCAGCAGGGTGACGACCAACGCGTTGACGTGGAACAGCGGCAGTCCGGAGAACAGCACGGAATCGGATTCCAACACGCTGTTGGCCGCGATCATCCAGGCGTCGGTCACCTCGTTGGCGTGGGTGTGCGCGGCCAGCTTGGGGGCGCCGGTGGTGCCGCCGGTGTGGAAGTACGCAGCCAGGTCACCGGCCTGCGGGGGCACCACGCCAGGATGGAGCTCTGCCGGCTGGGCGGCGGCCTCGGCGTGCAGATAGGCGACGTGGACCCCCTCGACCCGCTCCAGTTCGGGCGCGGGATCGGGCGCGCCGACGGGACGCAGGGCGAACAGTGCCGAGCAGCGCAGCGATGCCGCCACGGTGCGGGCCGTCCGCCAGGCGTCGGCGTCGAGTTCGGGTCCGGCCGCAACCAAGACCCTGGCCCCGCCCAGACCCAGCAGCCGTTCGGCGTGGTCGGCGGCGAGCGCCGGGTTGACCGGTGCCGCGCAGCCCGCGAGCTGGGCGGCCAGAAGGGTGGCGGGCAGCAGCCCGGCATTGGGGGTCAACAGGCCGACGCCGGTGGTACGGCGGACGCCGTGTCGGTGGAAGAGGTTGGCGATGCGGTGTACCTGGTCGCGCAGCTGCGCGAAGGACACGCTCTCGCCGCGTGTCCACTGCTGCGCGCTGGGCAGCACGGTGAGAGCCGTCCGGTCGGGCCACAACACGGCGGCGCGTGCCAGTACGTCGTACGTGGAACCGGGCAGGCCGCGGTCCTCGAGAGCGATGGACTCGATCGTCGCCAGGGCGCCCGGCTGGTCGTATACCGGCCAGAGCAGATCGGGTTGAGGGGCGTTCACAGGAACTGCCTTTCGACGGTGGGCTGGTGGGTGCGCGGCCCGGGCGCCGGTCGCTGCCCGGGCATTCCCGCGCGGATGGGGGAGTCCTGACCGCCCGGCCGGTGTCGCTGGTCGGGCATCGGGCACCGACTGTGATGCCGGTCGACCGCGCTTCCACGGCAAACGGCAATGAGAACGGCCGGTGCGGTCGCACGTGCGCCCCGGCCGTGGTCACGCCAGGCCGTCTTCGATCTGTGCGTACGACCAGGGCCGGAGAGCCTCCAGAGCCTTGCCGACGCGGAAGACAGCGGGGTCGTCGTAGGGGTGGCCGACGATCTGGAGGCCGGTGGGGACGCCCCAACTCGACATGCCGGAAGGGACGTTGAGGACCGGGCAGCGGTTGTTGATGTTGAAAGGCGTAGTCATGGCGCTCCACAGGGTGTCGGCCACCTCCTCGCCGTGCACCACGACCCTGTCGCCGGCCAGGTCATCGCCCGCGTGCCATCCGGGAATGGCGGTGGTGGGGCAGATCAGTGCGTCGAATCCGTCCATGGCGGTGGCAAGCGCCCGTTGCAACCGGTGTTCGGCGCGGAGGGAGTCGAGATAGCTCACCCGGGCGCGCACGTGGGTCATGGTGTCGGCGAAGGCGACCGCGTACGGGCTGAGCAGCTCACGATGGGTCTCGGCGGCCTCGATGACGAGCGCGCCGAAGATGGTCGAGAAATGACCGGCGACCGCGGTCAGCAGGTCGAGGCGGGTCCAGGGCAGGGTGATGTCCTCCACCTGCGCGCCGGCGTCGGCGAGGGCCTGGGCGGCGGCGCGGGTGTGGGCCTCGACCTCCGGATGGATGTCGTACTCACCCAGCCGCATGCACAGGGCGATACGAGTCCCGGTCACGTCCTCGAAGGAGGTGGGCAGGGTCAACTTGGGTCGGATCGAGGTGTGGTCGCGCGGGTCGGGGCCCGCCAGGACGTTCTGGAAGGCGATGACGTCGTCCACGGTGCGGGCCATGGGGCCGTCGCCGCGGTAGTGGTCGGCTGTGAGCACACCCAGACCGGGATTGCGTCCGTAGGGGGCCTTGAAGCCGACGGTTCCGGTGAAGGCGGCCGGGATGCGGGTGGATCCGCCGATGTCGGAGGCGGAGGCGAGCAGGGTCGTGCCGGCCGCGAGGGAGGCACCCGCGCCGCCGGAGGAGCCGCCGGGACTGAAGTCGAGGTTCCAGGGATTGCGGGTGATGCCCCACATGCGGGAGTGGGTGAAAGTGGCGAGGGAGAACTCGGGGGTGGCGGTGCGTGCGTGGATGATGCCGCCCGCGTCGAGGATGCGGTCGATCACCGGAGCGTTCTCGGTGGCGACCCGGCCCGCGTGGGCGAGGGAGCCTTCGGTCAGGGTGCGCCCCACCAGGGCGTGCTTCTCCTTGGCCGCCACCGGAATCCCCTCCAGCGGGCGGGGGGCCAGGCCGCGTGTGCCGAGGTAGCGGTCTTCGGCGTGCCGGGCCTGCTTCAGCGCCTCGTCGAAGAGCCGCTCGGTGAAGGCGTTGATCCGCGGTTCGAGTTTCTCCGCACGCTCGATGACGGCCCGCATGAGCTCGACGGGTGACAGCTCACGGCGGGCGAAGAGCCGCAGAGCCTGCGTGGCGCTGAGGCGGACGAGGTCTTCACCGGCGGGCGCGCGACTGGACATGGGCGTCCTTCCCGTTCGGAGGCCGAGGGTGCCGGTCGGTCGTCCGGCGGTGGGGTCAGCCTCGGGGACCGGCCCCGCTCGGTCCGCGGATTGCATGGATCCGCCAGGACCGGTGGGCGGCGTGCCGGAAAACGCAGCGTGCTCGGGAAGGGAAGGCAAGGGAAGGAGAGGTGCGGTGGAAGGAGGAGATTCGGCCGGAGCGAGGGAGGAAGGGAGGAAGGGAGTCGGCCGGACGGAGCGATGCGGGCGGGGAGCGTTTCAGACGACCGGGTGCCACGGATCGATCGGGACACAGCCTGTGCTGCGGCCGTCCTCAGCGAGCAGGCGGCCCATGCGCTTGATCCAGCGCAGGTTCACGGCCCGGTTGAGCACGCGCAGGGCCGTGATCCTGGCGGCTGCCTGCACCTCGTAGCGGGCGAGGTCGTCCAGGGCGTGCAGCCACACGACGCTCAGCAGGTTCGCCTCGGCGGACACCGACGCCGCCATACGCGTGCTCCGCAGGCGGCTCAACTCGTCGCCCGCAGACATGAGTTGAGCGGGCGGGACGGACATCCAGAGCGTCGCCGAACTGCGCCAGCCCGCGTACAGATGGGCGG
This sequence comes from Streptomyces sp. NPDC054047, assembly GCF_055585065.1. Taxonomy (NCBI): domain Bacteria; kingdom Bacillati; phylum Actinomycetota; class Actinomycetes; order Kitasatosporales; family Streptomycetaceae; genus Streptomyces; species Streptomyces sp. NPDC054047. The sequence continues at coordinate 522,671 of NZ_JBVJKV010000004.1, forward strand.
CGTCGCAGCGCAGCACCGCTCTGCCGCCGTGAAGGAGCGAATGCAGCAGCCGTCGCACCGTCGACTCCGGGCGGCCCAGTGCGGTGGCGATCGAGGTGACGGAGCGGCGGCCGTCCTCCGCGAGGGCGAGCAGCAGGACGCGGTCCTCGGACGTGAGTGTGGCGGCGGTGCTTTGGGCGCCGCCGTCCTCGGTCTCCGTCAGGTCGCGCCTCTGGTCACGGGAGAGGGAGTCCATGCGCCACTCGCTCGCGTCCCGGTGCACATGCTGCACCAGGTGGGTGCGCGTGGCGGTCACCGTCTCGATCCGGCCGAGGGCGAGAACGTATCTGCTCATCAACGACATGGTCGCCGTGGCTACCGTCAGGAGCAGGTCGCACGATCCCGCCACCAGTTCCACACTCATGGCCTGCGGGTGTCGGGCGAGCTGCTCGGCCAGCGTCTCCCGAGCCTGCGGCAGGCACGACACCTCGATCAAGGCGAGTGCGCCGTAGGTGACTTGGGAGGGGGCGGCGTAGCAGGTGACCCACGCGTCACCGGACTCCCGCAGCCGGGCCCAGCGGCGGGAGAGCGTGGCCGCGTCCACGCCGAGCGGACGGGCCAGCTGCGCCCAGGGGGCGCGGGGCGCCATCTGCAAGGCGTTGACGAGTGCGAGATCGAGTTCATCGAGTGTTCCCCGGGACGGGGTGTCTTGTGTCGTCGGGCCGTTGAGTGCTGCGGATTCATGCATGTGATCACCTTCCCGGTGCGGATTCTTGCAATTGCGGGGCCGGGCGGGAAGTGGCCTGTTCTGTATGCCGCAACACACCGCAGCACCCGCTCTCAGTCCTCAGCCCTGGAGAGTCCTCCATGCCCCGTTCGCGGTTCCTCTCCGGCGCCGTCATGGCCGCCGCCACGTCCCTCCTGGCCTCCGCCTGCACCACCGGCCCAGCCGGCGGCCCTTCCTCGGGCGGCGCCAGGAGCGGGGGCACCGTCAAGATCGGTGTCACCTCCGACGTCACCTCGTTCGACCCGGCGAAAGGCGCGGGCGCGACCGACTACCTCGTCACGTCACTGCTGTACCAGCCGCTGATCGGCCAGGACGACGGCGGAACGTTCGTCCCCGGCCTCGCCGACACCTGGACCTCCACACCGACGAAGACGACCCTGACCCTGAAGAAGGGCCTGACCTGCTCCGACGGATCGGCGCTCACCGCCGCGCAGGTCGTCGCCTCCCTCAAGCGCTACCGGGCGACCTCGGCCAATGCCCTGCTCACCTTCGGCGCCGCGAACGCCGGAAAGAAGACCGGGATCACCGGCGACGACGCGACAGGCACCGTCACCATCACCACCGCCGCCCCGTGGGGCGAGGTCCTCGCCGGCCTGTCCGGCACCGGCGCCGGGATCATCTGCGGGGCCGGCCTCGATGCGGGCGTCGCCGCGCTCGCCCGGGGCGCCGTCAAGGGCGCGGCCACCGGCCCCTACGAGATGGCGACGGCGCGGCGCGGAGCCTCCTACGAACTGCGGCTGCGCAAGGGCTTCGAGGCGTATCCGCGATTCGCCTCGATGCCCGCGGGGAAGCCGGCCGACCGCCTGCGGATCCAGATCTCGAAGAACGAATCGACGCTCGCCAACCAGCTGCAGACCGGCGCACTCGACCTGGCCCCCATCACCGGCACGGACGCCACGCGGTTCAAGGGCGACCACACCTTCACGACCAAGTCCGCGCCGATCATCCGCAATTACATCGGATTCAACCAGCGCCCCGGGCGCCCGGGCACCGACCCCAAGGTCCGCAAGGCGATCGCGCGGGCAGTCAGCGCGGACGCGTTCAACCAGGTCTTCGGCGGCACCGGACAAGCCCTGACCTCGTACGTGGACGATAAGGCGGCCTGCGTTTCCACCGACAAATCCCTGCTGACCAAGACCGACAAGGCCGCGGCGAAGCAGGTACTGAAGGGCGTCTCGATCAAGCTGGAGGGGTCCAACGCGGTGGCCGGCGGCGCCGGCAACTCCTACGTGGCCGAGGCCCTGCGCGCCGCCGGTGCCGAGGTGAAGCTCACCAACGCCGACAACGCCACCTGGGCCACCGACGTCACCGCGAACCAGGGCGACTGGGACGCCACCGTCTACCCGCTGATCACCGGCGCCCTCGCACGCGGCGGCACCTTCTTGCTGGGGCCCGAACCGGCCAAGGGCGGCCTCAACTACGGCGCGGTGAAGAACGCGGAGTACGCGAAGAACTACGTCGCCGCCACTTCCACCACCGACCGCAACGCCAAGTGCGCCGCCTGGCAAAAGGCCCAGGCAGCACTGCTGAAAGCCAACGACGTGATCCCGCTGGCCACCGTCGACGTGCGCTACATCGCCCGCAAGGGCATCTCCTTCGCGACGCCGAGCGGGTCCCTGACCCTCTCCACCCTCCGGATCACCGGCTGATGGCGGCGACATCGGCCGCCGGGACGACCGCGGGGGCCGGGCGCTCATCCCTGCTCGGCCCCTGGGGCACCTACCTCGTCCGTCGTCTTGCCGGGCTCGCCACCGTCGCGGTCACGCTCGTCGCCGGCACGTTCCTGATGGTGCAGCTCATCCCCGGAGATCCGGCCCGCGTGGTCGTCGGCTCCGACGCGACACCCTCCGACGTGGCCAGGGCCCGCCACGAACTCGGCCTGGACCAGCCGCTGCTCGCCCAGTTCGCCACCTACACCGGCAATCTGTTCCGCGGCGACATGGGCACCTCCTTCCAGACGCAGGAGCCCGTCGCCGAGATCATCGGCGGCCGTCTGCCGTTCACCGCCGAGATCGCGCTCATCGCCGTTCTCGTGGTGCTGGTGCTCGCCGTGCCGATCGGACTCGCCACCGCGGCACGGGGCAGCCGCCGCACCGACGGCGCCTTCACCTTCGTCACCGGAACGGTCGGCGCCACCCCCGAGTACATCATCGGTACCCTCCTCGTCCTGGGCTTCGCCATCAAGCTGGGCTGGTTCCCGGCGGCCGGTGCCGAGACCGTCTCGTCGATGCTGCTCCCGGTCGCCGCCCTGGTGCTGCCGGCCACCTGCGTCATGGCCCGCATCGTGCGCAGCGAAGCCAGACACGTCCTGGCCCAGGACTACATGCGCACCGCCCGGGGCCGCCGCCTGTCTCCGCTGCGCCTGTACGCCCGCCACGCGCTGCCCAATCTGCTGACCGCGACCCTCACCCTCGGCGGGCTGATCCTCGCCGGGCTGCTCGGCGGCACCGTCGTCGTCGAGTCCGTCTTCGCCTGGCCCGGCATCGGCCAGCGCGTCGTCGAGGCGCTCCTCGTCCGCGACTACCCCGTCATCCAGGGCTGCGTCCTGATCCTGGGTCTGCTCGCCGCCCTGCTCAACCTCATCGTCGACATCGTCCTCGCGCTGCTCGACCCCCGCACCCTGGCCGGAAAGGCAGGCCACTGATGCGACGCATACGCTGGAACACACCCCTGGTCGTGGCCCTCGCCGGCCTCGGACTGATCCTCCTGCTCGGCATCGTCGCGCCGCTGCTCCTGGAGGAGGAGGCGACCGCGCTCAGCGGCGCCGCACGCGCCCACGCGAGCGCCGAACACTGGCTCGGCACCGACGCCCTCGGCCGCGACGTGCTGGCCCGGACCCTGGTCGCCACCCGCCTCACCCTGGAGATGACCCTCGCCGCGACCGCGATCGCCGCGGTCACCGGCATCCTGCTCGGCACCGGCGTCTGGGTGTCGGGCAGGCGCGCCCGCGAGCTGGGGCTGCGCCTGATCGACGTGATGATCTCCTATCCGGCGCTCATCCTGGCCCTGGTGATCGCCACGGTCCTCGGGACCGGGCCCACCGCCTCCGTCCTCGCCATCGGCCTGGGCGGCGCCCCCGCCTTCGCCCGGCTCACGGCGAACATGGCGGCCTCCGTGGCACAGCGCGACTTCGTGGCGCAGGCACGCCTGATGGGCGTACCGCCCTACCGCGTGCTCGTCCGGCACCTCCTGCCGAACATCTCCGGGCCACTGCTCGTGCTGCTGTCGGTGGCCTTCGCGAACGTGCTCGTCGCACTGTCCGGTCTCTCCTTCCTGGGAGTCGGCGTGCAGGCACCCGACTACGACTGGGGCGCGCTGCTCAACACCGGCCTGGAATCCCTCTACACCAACCCCGCCGAGGCGATCGGCCCGGCCGTGGCCATCACCGTCACCGGAGTCCTCGCGGGCTTCGTCGGCGACGGCCTCTCCGCGGCCCTCGATCCCCGCGCAGGCGGGACGAAGACCACGGCGCCACGACCGGCCACCGAGCCCGCGCCCTCGCACCGGGCCCCCGACGGCGCCCTGGTGACGGTGGACGGCCTGGCCGTCGTCCTGGCGGACGGCACCCGGCTCGTCGACGACGTCTCCTTCCACGTCATGCCCGGCGAAATCGTCGGCCTGGTCGGCGAGTCCGGCTCGGGCAAGTCGCTCACGGCGATGAGCGTGGCCCGGCTCCTGCCACAGGGGCTGTCCGCCCACACGGCGGAACTGACCCTGGACGACCTCGACCTGGCCGCCCCCGAAGCCGACCCCAGGCGTCTGGCGACCGAGATCGGCATCGTCTTCCAGGACCCGTCGTCCTCCTTCAACCCCGCCCTGCGGATGAGCGGTCAGCTCACCGAAACACTCCGCGTCCACCAAGGCGTCCGCAAGAAAGAGGCCGACCGTCGGGCCGTCGAGGCCCTGGAGCAGGTACGGATCAAGGAACCCGCCCGGGTCATGAAGCAGTACCCGCACGAGCTGTCCGGCGGGATGCGGCAACGCGCGATGATCGCCGCGGCGCTCCTGCCCGGCCCGCGGCTGATCGTCGCCGACGAACCGACCACCGCCCTCGACGTGACCGTCCAGGCCGAAGTCCTCGATGTCCTGCAGGACATCAACCGCACACGCGGCACGAGCGTGCTCCTCATCTCTCACGACATCGGCGTCGTCGGCACCGTGTGCCACCGGGTGATGGTCATGTACGCGGGACGGGTCGTCGAGGAGTTGTCCGCAGCCGACCTGCGGGCGGGCCGCGCCCGGCATCCGTACACGCAGGCACTGCTGGCGGCGAGCCCCCGCCTGGAGGACACCGGCACGGGGCACCGCGCACCGCTCGCCACGATTCCGGGCCGACCCCCGGTGCCCGCCGCCCGGCCCTCCGGCTGCGCCTTCGCCGACCGGTGCCCCGTGGTGCTCGACGCGGTCTGCGCCACACTGCGGCCGCGTCTGGACGACGACGTGGCCTGCCATGCCGTACGCCAGGAGGTACAGGCCCCATGACCGCATCCCCGTACAAGCTGCGCGTCGAGGAGCTGACCGTCGCCTTCGGACACGGCAGGCGCGCGAGAACCGTGCTGCACGGCGTGTCCACCGGAGTCCGGGCCGGGCAGACCCTCGGCCTGGTCGGTGAGTCCGGCTCCGGAAAGTCGACGATCGCCAAGGCGATCGTCGGCATCCACCCGGCGCGGGCCGGCCGCATCCTCCTCGACGGAGTGGATCTCACCGGCCTCCGGAGGAGGGAGCTCGCCGCGGTGCGCCGTCGGGTGCAGCTCGTCTCCCAGGACCCCTACGCCTCGCTCAACCCGCGCATGACGGTCGGTCAGGCCATCGCCGAGGCCATCGACCCCGTGCGAGCCGATCCCAGGAAACACGCGGCGACGGTCGGGCGGTGGCTGGGGACCGTCGCGCTGGACGGCTCCGCTGCCGACAGGTACCCGCACGAGTTCTCCGGCGGCCAGCGCCAGCGCATCGCGGTGGCCCGCGCTCTGGCCGTGGAGCCCGAAGTCCTGATCGCCGATGAGATCACCTCGGCGCTGGACGCCTCCGTACAGGCCGAAGTGCTCAACCTCCTTGCGGAACTGCGGCGTTCCCTGTCCCTGACGATGCTCTTCATCTCCCACGATCTGGCCGTCGTCCGCCATGTCAGCGACGAGGTCGCCGTCCTGCGGCGGGGCGAGCTGGTGGAGCAGGGCCTGGTGCGCGACGTCTACCAAGCCCCGCAACACCCCTATACGCGCCGTCTCCTGGCGAGCGTGCCGACATTCGAACAGAAGGAGGAAGCGGCATGACCAAACCTGAAGGAGGAGGCGGCATGAGCGCACCGACCGCCGTCGCCCGCCTCACACAAGAGATCACCGCGGGCCTGGAGCCCGCCGCCCTGGAGGACTTCTACCAGGACCTCCACCGCCACCCGGAACTCGCCTTCCAGGAGCACCGCACCGCCGCGAAGCTCGCCTCGCGGCTGCGTACGGCCGGCTACGTCGTCACGGAAGGCGTCGGCCGCACCGGAGTGGTCGGTGTACTTGCCAATGGCGACGGTCCCACCGTGTGGCTGCGCGGAGACATGGACGCACTGCCGGTCCAGGAGGCCACCGGTCTGGAATACGCCTCGGCCGTCGACGGCGTGATGCATGCCTGCGGCCACGATCTGCACGTCACGTGGCTCGCCGGAGCCGCCGACGCGCTGGCCGCGGCCCGCGGCACCTGGTCGGGCACGCTCGTGGTCGTCGGGCAGCCCGCCGAGGAGTCCGGCGGCGGAGCATCGGCCATGGTCGCCGACGGCCTGCACACCCGCTTCCCCCGCCCCGACGTCCTGCTAGGCCAGCACGTCACGCCCGGCCTCGCCGGGTTCTACCCGCACACCCCGGGACTCACCATGTCGGCCGCCGACGACATCGACGTCGTCGTGCACGGCGTCGGCGGTCACGGCTCCCGCCCCGAGTCGACGACCGACCCGGTGGTGACGGCCGCCTACATCGTCACGCGCCTGCAGACCGTGGTGTCCCGCGAGGTCGCGGCCGCCCACCCGGTGGTCCTGACCGTGGGTCAGTTCCACGCAGGTACGAAGCACAACATCATCCCCGCCGAAGCCCGGCTCTCCCTCAACCTGCGCACTCAGGACGTACATGTGCGGGACCGCGTCCTTGGGGCCGTCCGCCGCATCGTCGAGGGCGAGTGCCGGACCGCCGGCTGCCCGACCCCGCCGGAGGTCGTGGTCCGGCCCGGATACCCCAACACCGTCAACGACGCCGTCCTCGACGACGAGATCGCTGCCGTCCACCGCGAACTGTTCGGAGCGCCCACGGTGTTCGACTTCGGTCCGGCGATGGGCAGCGAGGACTTCTCCCTCCTCGCGCCCGAGGGCGTGCCCTACGACTACTGGTACGTGACGTCGACCCCGCCCACGGCGTGGGAGGCGGCGCCCGGAACAGGCCTGGCCGACAAGATCGGCAACGTACCGGGAAACCACAGTCCGTCGTTCGCCCCCGACCCGTCGGTGCTTGTCCCCGGCGTCCAAACCCTGGTGTCGGCGGCGCTGAGCAGACTGGCATGAGCTGACCTGGCGACGCCGACGTCCACGTGTCAGGTCGCGGACGCACTGGCGGGAGGGACCTGCCGCGCCCGAGCGATGACCGGTCGTTTGCGCCCCCGCTCCGGGCCCAGGAGCAGAGGCATGGAATCAGAGCTCGGTGGTGGAGCAGGCGGTACCGGGGGAGGTGGTCATGCACAGGAGCATGTATTTCTTGTTGGGGTAGACGGGCCGCCGGAGCCGCATCCGGGCTTCGAGCCGTTGGGGTCGCGGGAGACGGCTCCGACCGGGCAGCAGGTCGAAGAGCAGGACCCCGACCAGAGCCGTGAGCGCCACCCATGGCACCCATCGCGGTCCGCAAGTGTTTCGCGATCGAGATGGTCTTCGGTGATCCCACCGAGCCGCGCCATCGCGAGGCCCTGGAGATCACCGCGCGGACCGAGGCGGCGATCGCCGATGTACTGCACAGCAAGGCCGCGCGGGACAGGCCGATGCCGAGACGCGGCTCGGTTCGCGTCGTGTCCGCCGTCCTGTTCCTCGCCGTGGCGGCCGGCCCGCACGCCACCGCGAGCACCGACGAGATCCTGCGGGACGTCCGGGCCCGGATCGGCGCCATCCTGCCCCGCTGACGCCGACAGGTGCGGATACAGCCACAGCTACGGCAGCGGCGATGGTTACCGTGACGTCGCCGGTGCGGGCTCGGGCCCGGTCAGGGCCGCGCGCGCGGTGGCGAGGATCTCCTCCGACAGGGGTGACCCCTTGGTGGCGCGAGCCAGGACGAGCGCGCCGAACAGGGTGCACAGCCGGACGAGACCGTCCTGGTCGTCCGTGGCGAGCCACTCGGCGAAGTCGCCCACCCCTTCGGTGTAGACGCGACGGGCCTCGCCGTCAGCGCCCTCGCGCGCCATGTCGCTGGCGAGCGCGGCGACCGGGCAGCCATCCCCCGGGTCGTCCCGGTGTGCGAGGGAGAGATAGGTGTCGATCAGTGCCTGCTGGGTGGCCTCGCGCTGCCCGCCGTGACGCTCGAGCCCGGCTGTGTGGCGCCGGGCGAGTTCCGCGAAGGCGTGGGCGGTGGCCTCATCGACGAGCGCCTCCTTGGAGGCGAACTGCTTGTAGAAGCCGCCGTGGGTCAGTCCGGCCGCCTTCATCAGGTCGGCGACGCTGACCTGCGTGCCCTGCGCCCGGAACAGCCGGGAGGCCGTCTCCACGACCCGCCTGCGGTTCTCGTCCGCCTGCGCCTGCGATACGCGGCCCATCAGCCACCTCCCGGTTGAATGCCGAACTCCCGATTGGATGTCTAGGCAAATCTATCCTAAGCTGGGGGATAGATTTCAAACGACATCTAAGTTTCACGGGCCACACGGTGCCCATCACGCTGGGAGCAGACATGGAACTGAAGAACGCGGTCGCAGTGGTCACCGGCGCCAACCGGGGTCTCGGGCGGCTGCTGGCCGTCCAGCTCGTCGAGCAGGGCGCGAAGGTCTACGCGGCGGCCCGCCGCCCCGAGTCGATCGACCTGCCGGGCGTCACGCCGCTGCACCTCGACGTGACGGACGAGCAGTCGATCCGGGAGGCCGCCGTCACCGCATCCGATGCGACGCTGCTGATCAACAACGCGGGTATCTCCACCGGCGCCACCCTGATCGGTGGCGACCTGGACGAGGTCCGCCGGGAGATGGAGACGAACTTCTTCGGGCCGCTCGCCGCGACCCGCGCCTTCGCCCCGGTCATCGAGGGCAATGGCGGCGGCGCCGTCCTCAACGTCCTGTCCGCCCTGTCCTGGTTCCACCCGGCAGGACTCGGCTCCTACGCGGCCTCCAAGGCCGCAGCTTGGGCGCTGAGCGACGCGACCCGTGAGGAGCTGGCACCGCGCGGGATCACCGTCTCGGCACTGCACGTCGGTTACATGGACACCGACATGGCCGCCGGCGTGCCTGCCGATCAGAAGGTCGCCGCCGCCGACGTCGCGGCCCAGGCCCTGCACGGCATCGAGACCGGCCTGCCCGAGATCCTCGCCGACGAGACCAGCCGGTACGTCAAGCAGAGCCTGTCCGCGGCACCCCAGCCGAACGCGGGCTGAGCTCAGCCTTCCACCCCGGCGTGCCCGCCTCCCCACCCCTGATGCAAGGACGTTTCATGCGTTACACGACCTTTGGACGCCGGACCGGACTGCGCGTGTCCGAGTACGCGCTGGGCACCGCGAACTTCGGCACCGGCTGGGGTGCCGGCGCCGAGCCGGACGAGGCGCGCCGGATCTTCGACCGGTTCGCCGAGGCCGGCGGCACCTTCCTCGACAGCGCGGACGGCTATCAGTTCGGCGAGTCGGAGGAGCTGGCCGGGAAGGTGATCTCCGCCGACCGCGAGCACTTCGTCCTGGCCACGAAGTTCGCCTTCGGCGCCGCCCCGCAGCCGGACATCTCCAAGACCGGCAACAGTCGAAAGAGCATGGTCGCCTCGGTGGAGGCCAGCCTGAAGCGCCTGGGCACCGACTACATCGACCTGCTGTGGGTGCACTTCCCCGACGAGCTCACCCCGATGGAAGAGCTCCTGCGCGGACTCGACGACCTGGTGAGCGCCGGCAAGATCCACCATGCCGCGCTGTCGAACTTCCCCGCCTGGCGTGTCTCGCGCGCGGCAACCCTCGCGGACCTGAAGAACTGGACCCCGATCGTGGGCATCCAGCACGAGTACAGCCTCGTCGAACGCACCGCCGACCGCGAACTCCTGCCCATGGCCGAGAGCCTCGGCCTGGGTGCCGCCCTGTGGTCCCCGCTCGGCGGTGGGTTGCTCACCGGCAAGTACCGCAGCTCCGCCGAGGGGCGCCTGAGTGACCTGGGCATGGTCATCCACACCGAGAGCACCGACCAGAAGACCACTGTCGTCGACACTGTCCTGGCCATCTCCGAGGAGACCGGCGTGACGCCCGCCCAGGTGGCGGTGGCCTGGGTGCGCGAGCGCGCCGCCCGCTCCGTGGCCACGCTCGTCCCGATCATCGGCCCGCGCAACCTCGCCCAGCTCGACAGCTACCTCGGCGCCCTCGATGTCCAGCTGACCGAGGAGCAGTACACCCGCCTGACCGAGGTCAGTGCGGTGCCGCTCGGCGTGCCCCACGAGGGGATCGCCGGCTCGCTGGGGCGGCTCCAGGGCGGCGACACGGGCCGCGTCCTTGCCCCGGCGGTGCCGGTGGCCTGAAGCGGTGCAGGTAGGGAAAGTAGCGCAATCTATTCCGTTCGGGGACAAACCCGGGGCGGCGACAGAACCCGGCCCCGCCCGGGCGGGAAAAGGAACGGAGAAGTCGGTGAAGGCCTTCATGGTCGAGAAGTACGGTGACGCCACCGGGATGCATGCCGCGGACATACCCGACCCGCAGGTGGGCGCCGACGACGTCTTGGTCAGGATCCACGCGGCGAGCGTCAACCCGCTGGACATGAAGATCCGCGACGGCTCCCTCAAGGCAATCCTGCCGTACCGGCTCCCGCTCGCCCTGGGCAACGACCTCGCCGGGGAGGTCGTCCAGGTCGGCTCGTCCGTCACCCGGTTCGCGGTGGGCGACGAGGTGTGGGCCCGCCCCGACAAGGACCGCATCGGCACCTTCGCCGAGCTCCTCGCCATCCACCAGGACGACCTGGCGGCCAAGCCCGCCACGCTCACCATGACCGAGGCCGCTTCCCTCCCCCTGGTCGCGCTGACCGCCTGGCAGGCCCTGGTCGAGCGGGCCAAGGTGCAGCCGGGCCAGAAGGTCCTCATCCACGCGGGCGCCGGGGGCCTCGGCTCCATCGCCGTCCAGCTGGCCAAGGCGCTCGGCGCACACGTGGCCTCCACAGCCAGCACCGCCAAGGTCGACCTGGTGAAGGAGCTCGGCGCGGACGAGGTCATCGACTACCGCACGCAGGACTTCTCCGAGGTGCTCGAGGGCTACGACTTCGTACTCGACTCCCTCGGCGGCGAGAACCTCGCCAAGTCCTTCGGGATCCTCAAGCCCGGCGGCCTGGCCATCAGCGTGGCCGGCCCGCCCGACGCGGACGTCGCCCGCGAGCTGGGCCTCAACCCGGTGATGCGCGCGGTCACGACCGTCCTGAGTGCCAAGACGCGGCGCAGCGCCAAGAAGCTCGGCGTCACGTACTCCTTCCTGTTCATGAAGTCCAGCGGCGACCAGCTCCGTGAGCTCGCCTCCCTCGTCGACACAGGGAAGATCCGCCCCATTGTCGACCGCGTCTTCCCGTTCGACGAGACCCTCCAGGCCATGGAGTACGTCGAGAAGGGCCGGGCGAAGGCCGGCAAGGTCGTCGTCTCGATGACGTGAGAGTGCGGAACGTGACCTTCCCTCCGGCTTGTGATCGTTCGATGATGTGATGTTGGGGCATCGTTGCCGGTCGGGCGTTCGGGGTTCGCTGGGTTGTGGCATGAGCATGCGCAAGCCGTACCCGAGCGACGTCACCGACGAGCAGTGGGAGTTCCTGCCGCACGACATGCCTCCGCCCGGAGCGGTGAAGCACTACTTCTACCTCCTGCACGCGATGAGGGCACTGACCAGGACATTCACGACCTGCTGCGCTGGCAGCTGCCCGAGCAGCGGAAGCGATACCGAAGCCGAACCCGGCCTGTTCACCCGGCCCGGCGCCTGAGGATCACACCCGGCCCGCGACCAGCGATCCTTCCCCAACCGCAATCACGAAACGGACAAGAGCTCACGTTCCGCACTCCCAGAGAGGCCCTAGCTGTTGGTGGGTCGCGCCTGCTTCCGCACACGGAAGCGGAGCATCGTGATGGCGCCCGACTGGGTGTTGCTGAAAGGCTCCAGGTCGATCCTGCCGAGGCTTGGGGGCGAGAAGCGGACGCCGTCGCCCAGTAGCAGCGGTAGGACATACACCAGGATCTCGTCGACGAGCCCGCGCTGCAGGCACTGGGCGGCCACGTCGGCACCGAGGATCTCCAGGTTCTTGCCGCCCGCGGCGCTGCGTGCCGTGGCAACGGCTTCCTCAAGTCCACAGGTGAGGAAGGTGACGGCAGGGTCCGGCTCGTCGGGAGGCTCGTGCGTGAGGACGAACTGTGCTCCCCCCTCGTAGGCGGCCTCCTGGCCGGCCATGCGCTTGGCGACCTCGTAGGTGCCCCGGCCGACGAGCATGGCGCCCGTGGCCGCCATGACCTCCGGGACCTCGGCCGCGGTCAGGTACTCGGCGATCCAGTCCATCGCGTGGCCAGGACCGGCGATGAAGCCGTCCAGCGACATCGCCCGGTTCACGACCACTTTGCCGGTGCCGAAGCCCACATCATTCATGCGTTTTCTCCACGGATCTTGGAGGCCCGAGGCCGGGTCATAGTGCGGCCGAGAGGGAGTCGAGCGTATCTGCGGTGGCACCACGCGAACAGTCGGCAGCCGGGTGCGCCGGCCGCGCAGCGTCGGCAAAGGCCCGCCGACCCACCGCCATGAGGATGTGTGGGCCCTGCCAGCACCGGGCGGCCCCGACCTCAGCGCGGCGCCCTTCACCTCGATCGTCCAGACACACGAGGAGTGGGCCGCCGAGTACGCCAACAAGACCATGCACGGGGTGATGCACATGGGCTGGGCCCCCGACGCCGTTGGCGTGACCGTCACCCCGGCCTCGGCCCCGGCCGCGTACGGGTAAGCCCGGCTGCACCAGTCACCGCGGAGGTTGCGCCGATGAGTTTGCGGCGGTCGTACGGTCCACCCCTTGAGGAAGGGAGCACACCATGCGCAAGATCATCCTTTGCACGTTCCTGACGCTCGACGGCGTCATGCAGGCGCCGGGCAGTCCGGACGAGGACGCGGGGAGCGGCTTCCATCACGGCGGCTGGCAGAAACCAGTGGATGACGACGAGGTCGGGGCGGCCATCGCCGGCTGGTACGAGCGCTCGGACGCGATGCTGCTCGGCCGCAAGACGTACGAGATTTTCGCGTCGTACTGGCCGACTGCTGATCCCGGCGACCCGTTCACCGATCGGATGAACAGCATGCGCAAGTACGTGGCGTCCCGGACCCTGACGTCCGTCGAGTGGCAGAACTCCACACTGCTGGAGGGCGACGTCTCCGATGCCGTACGCAAGCTGAAGGCGTCCGACGGCGGCAACATCAACGTCGTCGGCAGCGGCGACCTCGCCCAGACCCTCATGCGGCACGGCCTCATCGACGAGTACCGGCTGACCATTCACCCGGTGATCATCGGCACCGGCAAGCGGCTGTTCGCCGAAGGGGCGATCCCCACCGCACTGGAGCCGGTCAGCGTCTCGACGACGAAGGGCGGCACCGTCGTCGGCGTCTACCGGCCGAACGGTAAGCCCAGCTACGACAGTTACTAGTGTCGTGCGCCGCGGAGATTCCGCGGCGCCCGCACCTGGGTCCGGGTTCTGCCGCAGCCGAGGACCGTTGACGCCACCGCGCTGATGCCGCCCGACCTTGTGTGATCCGTCGGGTCCGAGCGCGCACGCCCCGCACCGTCATAACCACGAGCAGGTTCACCGCTGCCCATACGCCGTCGGTGGGGGAAGCCGGGGACTCGGCTGCGCTCCGGCTTGCCCGCCGTGGCGCGGAGAGACGCGCCTCAGGAGGCGTCCACTCGGAGGTGCTCGGAGAGCCAGGTGTGGATGGCCAGAGCGGTCGTGCGGGAATGATCCTCCAGAACAGTGAAGTGGTCGCCGGGCACGGTGATCTCGACGTGCGGCAGGCTCCATGGATCGGCTGCGCCGATGCCGGGCAGGCGGTCGCCGGCCCGGACGAAGAGGGTGGGGGCCGACAGGGCGGTCGGCTTCCAGCCGGTGTAGAGCTCCAGGTAGCCGGCCATCGCAGTGAGCCGGTCGGTCTCGGCCGAGGCGAACTGCGCGGGGTTCTCCAGCATGCCCGCGGTCATCGCCGAGAGCGCGGGTCCGTCGCCACTGAGGCCGCCGGAGCCGTTTTCCTCGCAGGGGTAGGTGTCGATCAGGACGACGGCGGACGGAATCAGGCCCGTGCTCTCAAGCCTCTCGGCGACCGCGTGTGCCACCCATCCGCCGGCCGACCGCCCCAGCAGGACGAACGGCTCGTCTCCCGCGCACGCGCGCACGGCGGAGGCCTGTGCCCCCACGAAGGCGTCCAGTGCGGCGGGCAGCAGTTCCCCCGGCAGAAAGCCCGGGTTGGGCAGGACCGAAACCGGGCGCAGGCGCTGGAGGGACATCCCCAACCGGGTGTACTCGTGCGGCCCCGACAGTGCGCTGAGGGCGGGGAAACAGATCAGGCGGGCCCCGGAGCCTCCGGTCGCAAGGGTGACGGCCGAGGGTGGCGAGCCCAGAGCTGAGGCGTCCTCGAACACCTCACGCAGACGTGCCGCGATCGTCAGGAGGGCCATCCCGTCCCACGCCTTGCCCCGGGCGCACGCCGTACGGAAGAGCGCGGACAAGGAGTCGGCGTCCGTGCCCTTCGGGGCCGAAGCGCCTCGCGTCGCGCCATTCTCATCCTGCCGCTGGGGTGCGGCCGATGCGTCGATGGCTTCAGGGGCGTTCAGGGACCAGAGCTCTGCCAAGTGGGCGGCGACCCCGCGCGGCGACGGGTAGTCGAACAGGAGCGTGGCGGGCAAGGCGAGTCCCGTCAGCGCCGCGAGCCGGTTGCGCAACTCGACCGCGGCCAGTGAGTCGAGGCCCAGCTCGGCCAGCGCGCGATCCGCCTCGACCGCGAAATCCCCCGAGCCATGTCCGAGTGCCAGGGCGGCTTCCGCTCGCACCTGCGACAGGAGCAGCGCGCCGCGTTCGGCCGCGGGAGCGGCGGCCAGCCGCCGGCGCAGGGAGTCCTCGCCTCCGGTGCCGGACCCCGTAGGCGATGCGGAGGCCCTCCGTACGAACCCTCGGCCCGGTAGACGTGAGAGCGGTGCCCCAGGTTCCCCGGATGCCGCCGCGGCCGCCGGGTCGAGACGTGCGGCCACCACAACGGCTTCCTGCCCTTCGATGGCGGCGTCGAAGAGCGAAAGGCCCTCCTCGGTCCGCAGCGGGAGGAAACCGGAACGGGCGATCCGGCGCAGGTCCGCGCCCCGGAGCCCGGCCGTCATCCCGCCGCTCTGCTGCCACGGCCCCCAGGCCAGAGACGTGCCGGGCAGTCCGAGCATCCTCCGGTGCTGTGCCAGTGCGTCCAGGAACGAGTTCGCCGCCGCGTAGTTGCCCTGGCCGCCGGAGCCGAACACCCCGGCCACCGACGAGAACAGGGCGAACACCGCCAGGTCGCTGTTCCGGGTCAAGTCGTGAAGGGCGAGGCCCGCGTCCACCTTCGGCCGCAGTACGCGGTCAAGCCGTTCCTGGGTGAGTGCGGGTACCACACCGTCGTCCAATATCCCCGCGGTGTGCACCACTCCGGTCAGGGGGTGTGCCTGCGGCACGCTCGCGAGCAGGGCGGCGAGCGCCGTGCGGTCGGCGACGTCGCAGGCCGCCAGGGTGACCTCCGCGCCCAGTTCGGTGAGTTCCGCGCGGAGTGCGGCGGCACCGGGCGCGTCTGCTCCGCGCCGTCCCACGAGCAGCAGGTGACGTACGCCGTGTGCGACCACGAGGTGACGGGCGAACGCCGTGCCCAGGGAGCCCGTGGCCCCGGTGACCAGGACGGTGCCGTCCGGGTGCAGCCGACGTGGTGCGCCATCGGCCGTCGCCGTCGCGGCCGTGGCCGTCGCCGCTTCGGTTGCTCGGACCAGTCTCGGTACGTACGCGACCCCGTGACGTACGGCCACTTGCGGCTCGGAGCTCGTCAGGGCTCGGGCCAAGGCGGCTGCGGACGCGGCATGGTCGTCGATGCCGATCAGCGACAAGCGGCCCGGGTTCTCGGTCTGCGCCGAGCGGAGCAGCCCCCACACAGGTGCGTGCACGAGAGCGGCATCGGCATTGCCGATGCTCGCGTCCGGATCGGCTCCGGGGGTGACGACGCCCGGAGTGAGGACGGCAAGGCGTGAGTTGGCGAGCCGGTCCTCGGCGAGCCAGTCCTGTACGAGCCGCAGCGCCCAGCCGGCTGCCCGGCGTGCGGCCAACGCGCGGTCCGGTTCGTCCACCTCGGTGGGCGTGGGACATGCGATCACAACGGCCGGTGCGTCGACTGCCGCCGAGGCAGGGTCCTGGTAGACCACCGTCCGGATGCCCAACTGAGCCAATGCTGCGCGCAGTTGTGGGAGCGGCTCGCCGAGGAGCCCCCACGGAGGCGGCCCCGCGGGCAGCGAGGCACCGGAACCCGGCAGAGGGGTCCACTCAAGGCGGAACAAACTGTCACTGGGCGCGCGCACGCCGCGCAACTGCTCCAGGGCGAACGGCCGCAGGGCGAGCGAGCGCACCGTGGCCACAGGGGCTCCGGCGCCGTCGGTCAGCTCCAGGCGGACACTTGTCCCTTCCGCCCGGAACACCCGCACCCGCAGGGTGCGGGCGCCGGACGCGTGCAGCCGTACACCGCTCCAGGCGAACGGCAGCGACAGCACTGCCCCGGTTTCGCTCCCGTCTTCGCCGCCCGCAAGGGCCTGATCCAGCGCCAGGGTGTGCAGGGCCGAGTCCAGCAGCGCGGGGTGCAACGTGAACAGGTCGGCGTTTGCGTGTTCAGGCTCCGGGAGTTCCACTTCGGCGAGCAGGTCGTCACCCAGGCGCCAAGCCGCTCGCAGGCCCTGGAAGGCCGGCCCGTAACGCAGCCCGCTGTGCGCAAGCCCCTCGTACAGGCCGATACCCGCCTCGGTGCCGAGCGCAAGCGGTACGGCACCCGCCGGGGGCCAGGGGGAGGGCGTGTCCGCCGAGGTCCGCTGCTGCGGAAGGCCGAAGTCCGCGGGGGCCAGGACTGCGGAGGCGTGGCGGGTCCAAGGACGGTCGTGGTGACCGGGAGTGTGCGTCCGTGCGTGGAAGGCCACCGCTCGGCGCCCGTCCCTGTCCGCTCGCGCCACCTTCACCTGGAGCTCGACCGGCTCGTCGGTGGACAGCACGAGCGGTGCCGTCAGCGTCAGTTCCTCCAGTGTGGAGGCACCCGCCTGGTCCCCGGCGTGGATCGCCATGTCGACGAAGGCCGTCGCCGGCAGCAGCACCGTGTCCAGCACCGCGTGGTCGGCGAGCCAGGGCTGGTCGCGCAGGGACAGCCGACCGGTCAGCAGCAGGCCGTCGTCGTCCGCCGTCGACGTCACCGCGCGCAGGAAGGGGTGGGACGCGAGGCCGGGCTGCGCCGCGGACGCCGAGGAGTCGGCCTCCGTCGGCGATGCAGCCGCGTCGGCCTCCAACCAGTACCGCTCACGCTGGAACGCGTAGGTGGGCAGTGCTGTGGGCCGTGCGCCGCGCCCGGCGAAGACCGCGTGCCAGTCCACGTCCACACCGTGGGCGTGGAGTGCGGCAACCGTGGCGGACAGCGCCGCTGCCTCCGGCCACGGGCCGCGCAGCGTCGGGACGGTGAGGGGCGCGGGGCAGTCCGTACCGCCACCGGATGTCGTCGTCGCCCGATCTGACCAGGCCGCGTCGGCCGTGGCCACCGGGCGACCGGCGAGGCAGTCGCGTGCCAGGCCCGTGAGGACGCTGTCCGGGCCGAGTTCCACGAAGTGCGTGGCCCCCTGCTCCCGCAGGTACCGCACCGAGTCGGCGAACCGGACCGGTCGGCGTACGTGGTCCACCCAGTACCGCGGCGAGCAGATCTCCTCGGTGGTCGCGGGCCGGCCCGCCACCGCGGTGACGAGGGGCAGGGTCGGAGGGGAGTAGGTGATGCCCTGTGCGACCAGGCCGAAGGCATCGAGCATGGGTTCCATGTGCGTTGAGTGGAAGGCGTGGCTCACCCGCAACCTGCTGCTCTCGCGCCCTTGTGCGCGCCAGTGCGCGATGGCCTCCCGCACTGCGGCTTCGTCTCCGGAGACGACCACGGAGCGACCGTTGACGGCTGCGATGTCCAGTCCCCGGGCACCGTCCACCCCTCGGGCAGGGTCCGCTCGGTCTGCCAGGTAGGCGGTGACCTCGCTTTCGTCGGCCTGTACCGAGGCCATCGCCCCGCCGGGGGGCAGGGCGTCCATGAGCCGGCCTCGTGCCGCGACCAGGGTGCAGGCGTCCGCGAGGGACAGCACCCCGGCGACATGGGCCGCCGCCAGTTCGCCGACGGAGTGCCCTGCCACCAGGTCGGGGCGTACGCCCCAGGACTCCAGCAGCCGGAACAGGGAGACTTCCAGAGCGAACAGCGCGGGCTGCGCGAAGCGCGTCGTGTGCAGAAGTCCGCTGAGCCCGCCGGACCTGCCCGCCGGCGAGCCGTCGTCAGCGCCGCCACCCTCGGCGGTATCGGTGGCGGTGGCGAACACCACGTCCCGTAGCGGCTTTGGCAGAAGCGGGTCCAGCAGGGCGCATGTCTCGTCGAAGGAACGGGCGTAGACGGGGTGGGCCTCATACAGCTCCCGGCCCATGCCGGTCCGCTGGCTGCCTTGCCCGGTGAACATGAAGACGACCGGGCCCGCCGGGCGGGGGCCGCTCGTGCTCAGGCCCGGCCGATGGCGGCCTTCCGCCAACGCTGCGAGCGAGGCGAGCAGTTCCTCGCGGTCACCGGCGACCAGCACCGCGCGATGCTCGAAATGGGCGCGGGTCGTGGCCAGGGAGAAACCGAGGTCCAGCAGATCCGTTCCGGGACGCTCGGCCACGTGGGCGTGGAGTCGCCGGGCCTGCGCCCGCAGCGCCGGGGCACTTCGTGCCGACACCGGGAACGACACGGCCTCCACCGGGACCGGCCGGGCGATCACCTCAGGGGCCGCGGTTCCGCTGTCCGGCCGGCCCGGGGCACCGGCGCCCGACTCCTCCAGGGGCGCCTGCTCGAGCACCACATGTGCGTTGGTCCCGCTGATGCCAAAGGACGACACACCAGCCCGCCGGGGCCGCCCGGTCGGCGGCCAGAGCTGCGGACGCGTGAGCAGCGACACCGCGCCCGATGACCAGTCCACGCCGGGGTTCGGCTGCTCGGCGTGGAGCGTACGCGGTAGTACACCGTGCGCCATCGCCTGGACCGTCTTCATCACGGCGGCCATGCCTGCCGCCGCCTGCGTATGCCCGATGTTGGACTTGACCGAGCCCAGCATCAGCGGGTGTTCACGGGTTCCGGCCCGTCCGTAGACTTCCAGGAAGGCCTCCGCCTCGATCACGTCACCGAGCCGCGTGCCCGTGCCATGCGCCTCCACCGCGTCGATGTCCGCGGGTTCAAGGCGGGCGTCCGCCAGAGCCTGGCGGATCACCCGTTGCTGCGCCGGTCCGTGCGGCGCGGTCAGGCCGTTGCTCGCGCCGTCCTGGTTCACCGCGGAACCGCGCACCACGGCCAGAACCCGGTAGCCGGCGCGCCGGGCCTCCGAGAGCCGGGTCATGAGCAGCATTCCCGCGCCTTCGGCCCATCCGGTGCCGTCCGCCGCCGCCCCGAACGCCTTGCAGCGGCCGTCGGGGGCGAGTGCGCGCTGCCTGCTGAACTCGACGAAGGAGTGGGGCGCCGACATCACGGTGGCGCCTCCTGCGAGCGCCAGCGAGCACTCGCCTCCGCGCAGGGCCTGGGCTGCCAGGTGCAGGGCCACCAGTGACGACGAGCACGCCGTGTCCACGGTGACCGCCGGCCCCTCCAGGCCCAGGGTGTAGGCGATTCGGCCGGAGGCGACGCTGCCTGCGTTGCCGATGCCGAGGTAGCCCTCCACGCGTTCCGGCGTGCGGGCGAGACGACTGGCGTAGTCGCTGTACATGAGTCCGGCGTACACCCCAGTGGGGGTGGCGCGTACGGTGCCGGGGTCGATGCCCGCGTGTTCGAAGGCTTCCCAGGCGACTTCGAGCAGGAGTCGGTGCTGCGGATCCATGGCCAGGGCCTCGCGGGGCGAGATCCCGAAGAAGGCCGGATCGAAGCGGTCCACGCCGGACAGGAAGCCTCCCTCGCGTACGTACGTACGGCCCGGCTGCCCGGGATCGGGGTCGTACAGCCCGTTCACGTCCCACCCCCGGTCGGCGGGGAAGGGGGTGATGGCGTCGATGCCGTCCTCGACCAGCCGCCACAGGTCCTCGGGGTTCTGTACGCCACCGGGGAAACGGCAGGCCATGCCGATGATGACCACGGGGTCCTCGTCCGTCCCGGCCCCTGGCGGACGGCTGGGCGTGACAGGCGCCGTCTCACTGGTGAGCCGCGCCCGCAGATGTGCGGCGAGTTCGGCCGCGGTGGGGAAGTCGAAGGGCGCAGCCTCGGAGAGGGCGAGGCCGGTCGCCGTCGACAGGCGCTCGCACAGCATCGTCGACGTCAATGAGTCAAGACCCAGGTCACGGAAGGCGGTGCCCTGCTCCACCTCGTCCACGGCGCAGCCGAGCACGACGGCGACCTCGGCCCGCACCAGGGCCGTCAGGTCCACCGTCTCCACCTCGTGCGGTGTGAGGGCATGGGCAGGCAGAGGGCGCGCGGACATTTCTGCGAGCGTGTACCGTTTCACCTTGCCCGAGGCCGTACGAGGGATCGATGCCACCTCGTAGAGGGCGGCGGGCACCTTGAACGGGGAGAGGCGTTCCCGGCAGGCGGCGAGAATCTCTCTCCTGTCCAGGACACCGGAGTTCACCGGGACCAGGTAGGCGGCCGGGATCTCACCGAGTACGTCGTCCGAGAGGCCGGCCACGGCGGCGTCCTGGATTCCCGGCAGAGCCAGCAGCACCGCCTCCACCTCGGAAGGGTGGATGTTCTCCCCGCCTCTGATGATCAGCTCGCTGACCCGGCCCGTGAGGGTGAGCTCACCGTCGGCGCTGATCCGGGCCAGGTCACCGGTGCGGTACCACCCGTCGCGCAGGACCTCGGCGGTGTCGTCGGGCCGCTGGTGGTACCCGGTCATGACACCGGGTCCGCAGACCCACAACTCGCCCTCGTCGCCGCTTTCTTGGGTGGCTTCGATGTCGTGGCCGTCGCCGATGCGCGCCCGTATGCCGGGCAGCACACGGCCGCAGGAGTCGGCCACTTGGGCGGCACCCGGTGCTGTCATGGTGACCGGGCCCGCCTCAGTGCTTCCGTAGTGATCGAGGAACGGAACCCGGCAGACCTCCTCGAAGGTCCGCTGGAAGGCGGGCGGAGCGGTCGCACCCCCGCTGACGCAGGCACGCAGGGCGGGCGCCCCAAGGCCCCCGTCCCCTACGGCGTCAACGAGCTTGCGGTACGTCGCCGGTACACCGGCCAGCAGCGTGAACGGATCTTCGGTCCGGCGCAGTTCACCCAGCACGTCCGTCACGGAGAACCGCGCAAGGAGCTTGGCGGACGCTCCCGTGGAGGTCACCCCAAGGACGCACAGGAGTTGCCCCATGGCGTGGTGGAGGGGGAGGGGCCACAGCAGGCGGTCGTCCGCCGACAGGCCGAGGGCGTCGACGAAACCGGCAGCCACCGACGACAGCCGTTGGCGCTGGGTGGACAGCACCCCCTTGGGCAGGCCGGTCGATCCGGAGGTGTACAGGAGCCAGGCCACCTCGTCGAGCCCGAGATCGTCCGGAGCCGGTACAGGCGGCTCGGTGACGGCCAGGGTCGCGTAACGGAGCATGCTCGCTTCGCCGGCCGAGCCATCACTCGCCTCCGTTGCCGCTGACGCTGCCGGCGATCCGTCTGGTGCCCCGGCATCCTCGACGAGCACCACACTCAGCCCGGGGCGCGACCGCAGCAATGGCCGTATCTGCCCCAGGCAGGACCGGTCGGTGAAGAGAAACCGGGCCCCGCTGTCGTCCAGTAGATGTGCCAACTCGCCGGTGGTGCTCCGCGGGTCCATCGGCACACCGACAGCGCCCGCCCTGGTGATGGCAAGGACGCTCTCGACAGCCTCCACCCGACTGCCCAAGAGGACCGCCGCTCGTTGCCCATGCCGCAGACCGAGGCTGACCAGATGTCCAGCCAGCCGACCGGTACGCCGTTCCAGCTCCCCGTAGGTCACACGGCAACGGCCGTCCTCGAAGGCGGTCTTGGTCCCGAAGCGCCGGGCCTGCTCCCGGAGCAGATCAGGCAGGGGGTGGAGGGCGGCCATGTGCGCTGTCACCAGGATGAACGCTTCCTCTGGGTAAGGGAGTTGCCCTGATCACGATAGACGACCGGTGCGCCGAGCCGGGGGAGCGGCGCCCGACGCGACCCGCGACGAAGCGGACCTGCCGCACGGGGTGATCATTGCCCACAGACCTGAGCACCGGTTGGGGCCAGCGCGCCTCCCACCCGGTCGCACCAGCCGCGTTCCCTCCCCGGCCCGCGGCTCACTTGGCATCTCCCGCCGTGAACGAGTCGGAGCAGGTCCTTGGCCGTCGTGCCATCGTGTCGTCGGCAGAGGCCGCGAGCAGCATCACGCCGACGGCTTCAAGTCCTGATCTGTACGCACGGAGGCCGGAGCGCCGTTCACCTCATGCACGGCGGCGGCAACTGCACTGTCCGTAAAGGGAGATAAGCATGCAGCGCGTCTGTTTTCTGCTCAAGGTCAAGGCCGACCGTGTCGTCGAGTACCGAGCACGCCACGAGAACATATGGGTGGAGATGCGCGAGGCACTGACCGCCGCCGGCTGGCGCAACTACTCGCTCTTCTTGCGTGCGGACGGCCTTCTTGTCGGCTACCTGGAGACGGACAACTTCGAAGAGGCCCGCGCCGCCATGGACGCCACCGAGGTGAACGCCCGCTGGCAGGCCCAGATGGCCGATTTCTTCGAGGAGTTGGACGGGCAGGCACCCGACGCGGCGATGCGGCCTCTGACCGAGGTCTTCCACCTGGCCTGAGCGGTACGAGGGGGCAGGGGCATCGATCGCCCTCGCTCGCGATCGAGAAGGTGGCGCAGACAGAGGAGGTGGCGCAGGCAGCGGGCGTCTGCGGCGGGTCGGTTGTCCCTCGGCCTCGAGCGCCCCATGCGGTGATCCTGTCCAGGGGGGCATGCGCAGGCACGAGGCAGTGGCGTCAAGACTGTTCTGTGAGGAACGCCAGCACAGCACCCAGGAACTCCGCCTGCCCTTCGACGTTCGCCATGTGCACCGTGGGCAGGACGACGAACCGCGCGCCGGGGACGGTCGCGGCGAGCTCCTTCCCGTGGTCGGCGGACGTCACGGTGTCGTGCTCGCCCGCGATGACCAGTGTCGGGTTGTGGATGAGTGTGGCCGTGCGGCGCAGGTCGTAGTCGCGCACCGCGGCCCAGCTCCCGGCCACGCCCTCGCGCTGCGTGGCGAGCAGAGTGCGGCGGAAGCCCTCGACGACCTCGTCGTCGCCTTCCAACATGCGGGCCGGGAACCAGTTGTGCAGGAACATCTCCGCGGTGACCTGCATGTCGGGGGCTGCCAGCAGTTCGGCGATCGGCCGATCCCACTGATTCGCCGGGCCGAGGTAGGCAGCGGTGTTGGAGAGCACCAGGCGGTCGAGGCGCTCCGGAACGTGGATCCCCAGCCACTGCGCGACGATTCCGCCCAGAGACAGGCCCAGCACGTGCACCCGCTGCAGGCCAAGGGCATCCAGCAGCTCCACCACGTCGCGCCCCAGGCGGTCCAGGGAATACGCGCCCCTTGGGACATCGGAGGCGCCGTGGCCGCGCGCGTCGTAGCGCAGCAGCCGGAAGTGCTCGGTCAGAGCCGACACTTGGCCGTCCCACATGTGCAGGTCGGTCCCGATGGAGTTCGAGAGCAGCAGCACCGGCTTGTCCTCGTCGCCGTCGAAGCGGTAGGCGATGCGCACGCCATCCCCGGTGGTGATGGCAGTACGGGTCTGAGAAGTCATGTCAGCTCCAGTGATCTAGCGGCTATGCACACAGCCTAGGAACGCTCCTTGCAGAGTTCTATTAAAAAGATCGAAAGAGCTCTGTAGGCTGTTTGAACAATGTCGAACTTCACGCTCCACGAGTTGCAGTGCTTCAACGCCGTTGTGCTCGACGGCGGTTTCCAGGCCGCCGCCGAGCGGCTGCACCGCTCGCACCCCTCCGTATTCGCGGCCGTCGCCAAGCTGGAGCGCCAGCTGGGCCTGGACCTGCTGGATCGCTCGGGCTATCGGGTCCAGCTAACCGAGGCGGGGCACGCCTTCCACCGCAAGGTGCGCTTCCTGCTGCACGAGGCCGAGGAACTGCAGACCTACGCCGCGCAGTTGGCGATGGGTGAGGAAGCCGAACTGCGCGTGGTGCTCGGGGACCTGTGCCCCCTTCCACCGGTGTTGGAGTTGCTCAGCCGCTTCTTCGCGCAGTGCCCACAGACACGACTGCACCTGCAGTTCGAGACGGTCACCGGCCCCTGGGAGCGGCTGTTGGAGGACGAAGCCGACCTCATCGTGCACCGCGTCCCCAAAAGCGACGTGCGGATGGAGTGGATCGATCTCGGCAGCGTCGCGCTGGTGCCCGTCGTGGCGCCCGGGTTTTTGCCCTTCGCCCCGGACGACGACATCACCCCGCAGCGGATGCAGGCCTTCACCCAATGCGTGGTCCGGGATTCGGCGCGGCACCCGTCCGAGCAAGGCCATTTCCTGGTCGAAGGCGCGCTCCGGAGCTCCGTGCCGGACCACCTCATGAAGAAGGAGCTGATCTTGCATGGCATGGCGTGGGGACACGTGCCCCGGTTCATGATCGAGACCGAGTTGCGTGACGGAAGACTGCTCTCCATCGCCGGACGGCACTTCCCCGGTGTGGTCGAGGAACTCTCGGCAGCGCGGCGACGCGACCGGCCGCACGGGCCGGTCGCCGACCAGCTGTGGGACTTCTTGGAGCGCCATGCACCGGTCCTACGCCCGGCGCTGGGCCGTGTACCCAGACCGAAGAAGGCACCGGCGCCGCCCGCTTGACCGCCTGCGCTTCCGCGCTCTGCGACCGCTCCCTGCGCTGACGCACGACCGCCGCCAGCGGTACTCCACCCGCTGTGGCGACCGCGTCCGCGCCGCCCGCGCCTACGCCCGCCGCACCGCGACGGAGTGATGTGCACTCACCGAGCGTTCCATCTGACGCGTCATGCGCCTGCTGGTTGCTCGTCGAGACCGCCTTGGCCAGGAGGCCGGCACCCAGCGCGCCGGATCCTTTTGGGGCACAGGGAGCCTCAGGCGGAGCGCAGAGCCCAGGGCCCGTCCGAGCGCACCATGACGTAGCCGGCGGCCGGCATGGTGAGGCGCCCCCGCAGAGTCCCCTCACGATCCGCGGACATGTAACGGCCCTGGGCGTCGCTCACCATGAGTCCGCTGTGGTTCTCGTTGCCGTCCAGTGTGTAGGTGAAGGTGCGGCGTGGGCCCGACCAGCGCAGCAGAGTGGGGCCGGTCCCCGCGGTTTCACCGGTGAAGGCGAGTGAGCCGATCTGCGTCTGTGGCAGCGTGTCCAGGTACCAGCGGGCGACACCGCCGGAATTCCGCCGCACCTCCACATGGGTGTACTCGGCGGGGACGATGAACGGCAAGGGCTTGGAACCGTAGGTGGAGAGCCCCACCTGAGCGTCCCGGGAATGGAGTTCGGGCGTGTCGATGGCCCCGGTTACGGAGAACCAACTGAACGGTCCGCCCGAACGGATCGTCAGGAAGGCGGGCTCCTTGGCCGGGTGGGGGACAGGCACCAGCCGTCCCCGCCATCCCCGCTCGGCTATCGCGAGCGACGACCCATAGCCTTGACGAGGCATCCCGGCATCACTCCCTCACCTGTGTGGAGGGCGCAGCCTATCCGAAGGATGGATCAGGGCCGGTTGTACCGTACGCACTTGCTGGAATGCGCGTTCACGTCGTCCAGACAGACGCTGACGTACGCGGCCCCGCCGGGCGCATTCGCAGGGATTTGGCTCTTGAACGGATACGTCCCGTTGCACTTGGTGCCGGTGCTCCAGACGCCGAGCTCCTCGCCGGAAGCACCGTAGACGCCGAACCGCGCCCTGTGGCAGCCGACGGCCCGGAGTGTTCCATCGGCCGCGACCGATCGGTCGTACCAAGTCAGGGTGCCGCGGAGGTAGCTGGCACCGAATGCGACGTCGAAAGGGGTGGTCGGATAGGCGGCGGTCTGCGCGTCGGCGGCAGGAGCGCCAAGCAAGGTGCCCGCGGCCAGCATGAGAGAACCGAGGGCGGCGGCGAGAGGAGTCTTCATGCGATCTCCAGGATGGGATGAGCCGGTTCGTTCTGCCCGCCTGGGCGCAGACCAGGTTGCAGCCTTCGTGCGTGAGGTGTGCGGGATCTGGAGGCGCAGGGCGGGAACCGAGACCTTTCCGGTGGCGTCGCCGGAGGTATCGACGAGATCAACGAGATCGGGGTGGGCGTTGGCCCGGATGCCGAAAGGTGTGTCGGGGCCAGAGCGGGGGCCTGTCCGGTCTTGCCTGTCACCGGGCAGACCCCGCACGGCCTGGTCGCGGCCCTGGTCCCCTATCAGCTTTTGCTCGGACCTCCGTTCAGGCCCTCGGGGGCGCCGAGCAGTCGCGGTGCGGTGGGTCAGCGCCGCTGGAGGGGGAGACTGCAGAGCAGGTCCTTGAGACGGCCGTCGTCGAGGCAGACGCGTACGAACGTGGCTCCTCCGACGACGTCGGCCGGCACGGTGAAGCGGTAGCTCTTGGTGTTGCCGCACGCCGTGTCGGAAGAGGCGGAACCGGCCGAATCGATTCTGTTGTCGTGGGCGTCGTAGGTGTACGCCCAGGTGCGCCGGCAGTATGCCTCACCGGCCGTGCTCACCGACTTGTGCGTCCCCGTCACTTCGACCGACCGGTTGTACCAGGTGACCGTTCCCTTCGTCCATGTGTTCCCGACGGGGACGGTGAAGGCGGTGGGCAGGCTGGCGGAGGTCTGGGCGCCGGCGGCGGGGGCGCCCAGCAAGGTGCCCGCGGTGAGCACGGCGGAACCGAAGGCGGCGGCGAGATGAGTCTTCATGGGATCTCCAGGTGGGGTGAGCCGGTTGCGGCTTCACATCCTGGGCGGGTCGGCCGCCTGTGGCCTACCTCTTAAGTCACGGCTTAAAGGGAGGGGGCGGGAGACGGCAGGCGCGGCGCCCTGCGCGCCTGGCACCCGTAGTTGATGGCACCCGGGTGCAGGGTGGCGCCGCGCCCACTCATCTGACGCCACGGCCCCGCTGGTCTCACAGTTCCGTCAGGGCACCGGCCCCCAGCAGGGCCAGCCCGAGGGGAGTGATGAAATGCAGGACGGACCCGCCTCGGCGGCTCGTGGTGATGAGGTTCGTGTTCCGCAGCACTCTCGCGTGCTGACTGGCCGCTGCGGCCGTGACGTTGAGGCGGCGGGCCAGTTCGCTCGTCGTGCAGCCCTCCGCCGTCACGTGCAGGGCGGCGGCTCGCGTGCGGCCGAGCAAAGACTCCAGGTTCCGCACGGCGGAGCCCTCGCCTTCTGCCGGTTCGTTGCCGGTCAGCGACCGGCGCAGGGCCGGCACGGTCAGTCGGGGAGGCTGGGCGGGATCGAGCGGGTCCCACAGAAAACTCACCGGGTGCTTGGAGAAGACCGTGGGCGTGATGACCAACCCCCGTCCCTGGAGGCGCACTTCGACTCGCCGCGGGTAGGGAGCTTCGAGCACCGGTGGACGCCAGCGGACCAGCGGTGGGCAGATCGAACGCAGCAGCAGATCGATGCCTCCCTCCAGCATCAGGTTCGCGCAGCGGGTGGTCAGTGCGACCAGGTCGGACCGCCCTCGGTGCCAGTAGGGCTCCACGGTCAGCCGATGGCAGGCGCGTACGGCATCGGCGAGCTGCTGCCGCGCGTCACGGTCGCCCTCGGACACCCGTCTGGCCCATGGCAGGTGCCGGGGGTGGAAGTCGAGCTCCTCGAGCTCGCGCCGCAGCCGGGACACCGGGGCGTGCAGCAGGTTGTCCACGGCGTGGTCCACCGAGGGCGCGTCACCCATCAGGGCCAGCAGATCGAGCCCGGGACCACGCACCGGAACCAGAGAGGTCAGGGGGCGCGTGTCGGCTCCCATCCGGCCCGCGACCGCCGCCCGCCACGAGCGGAGGTGGGGAAACTCCCGGTGTTCCCTCAATAGTTCCAGGCTGTAGTAGACCTCCGCTGCGACGCCGATCGTTGCGGCCACCCGGGTCCGGGTGAGGTCTTCGGCCGTGAAGTGAATGCGTAACACCGGCCGGCCCCCTGCCGTCGAAGTTGAGCGCGTGAGCGCACCCCCAGTATGTCCCAACCCCCCTCCGCTGATCCGGAGTTAAGGCGGAGGCGGCTTCGTCGGACGGGTCTGACCACAGCGCGGATCACGGTCTGCGGGCGGGCATACGGGTACCTGGTGATGACAGGTGGAGGGGCGGACGCAGTTCCATTTGGCCGGCACCTGAGCTGCGGCCGGGCGAGCTTCACGGATTCACCAGCACACCTGCGTGATCAGGAGCACGGTTACGGGTCTGCCGCGTGGAAACGGCCGTCCACGTGGCACACCCGTAACCGTGAGAGCGGGGGAGGTCTGCTTGACGAGGCGCCGTAGAGACCGGCCCGCTCCGGACCGCCCGCTCGCCGGTACCGGTCGAGGGCACGCAGGCCCGCACGTTGCGAGGTACCTACCTTGTGGGCCTGTTCAGATACGGATCGGGCTGCTCAGACGCAGACCACGATCTTTCCTCGGGTGCGCCCACGCTCGGCGTGCGCGTGGGCGTCGGCACTCTGCTTCAGGGGGTAGGTCTGTTCGATACGGGGTGTGTAGCGGCCCTGCCGGCCCAGTTCCGCGGCCGCGGCCAGGAGGCTGGAATCGTTCTCCGCGTTGACCACGTGCGTGCCCAGGCGCTGCCCGCCCGCGTGGTCGGCGACCGTCGCGACGCGCTTCGGGTCCCCTGTGATCGCGACGAGGTCGTCCAGCGATCCGGAGGCCGCGGTGTCGAGCGCTGTGTCGACTCCGCGCGGGGCGAGAGCGGCCAGACGCTGTGCGAGACCGGGGCCGTAGGCGGTGGGAACGGCGCCGAGTGCGGTGAGGAACTCGTGGTTGCGTTCGCTGGCTGTCCCGATCACAGTGGCACCTTGCGCTACCGCGATCTCGACCGCCGCGCTGCCCACGCCACCGGCGGCGCCCTCGACGAGAAGGGTGCGCCCCGCGAGGGAGCCGAGCGCGTTCAGGCCGCGCATCGCGGTCACGGACGCGAGACCGGCGCCCGCGGCCTGCTCGTCGTTCCACGTGTCGGGGGAGCGGGCCCAGGCCGAGAGGATGACCAGCTCCGCGGTTGCGCCGGTGACGCCGCCCAGCCCGAAGACGCGGTCGCCGATGCTCACCCCCTGCACTCCGTCACCGATCTCGTCGACCACCCCGGCGGCGTCGCGCCCGGGAATGGCGGGTAGCTCCAGGGGAATCAGCTGCTGCAGGGCTCCGGCGCGCAGCTTCCAGTCGATGGGATTGACACTGGCCGCCGCGACGCGGACACGGATCTCACCAACTCCGGGGTGCGGGTCGGGGGCCTGCTCGATCACCAGGCTCTCTGCTCCGCCGTATTCGTGGAACCGGGCTGCGCGCATAGTGGTCGCCTTACTTTGACGGGCCGGAATGACGTGTTCATCCGGTGTTCGTCACTCTAGAACCTGACGTTGACGTGAGGTGCAAGCCGCAACTGCCGCCCCGCCGGAGGAGGGCAGGCACGGATGGGTGATGTTGTCGAGCGGGCGGGGGTGAGCGTGGGGGCCTGCGCCACTTCGAGGGATCACGCCGCCCGTGACGTACGAGGGATTAGCCCGCCCGTCACGGTCGACACCCATGTGCCCTCGGGCGGGCTCGGAGCTCCCGGCACGACGTGAGGACTGTCGTGTGGACGTGAACGGGGTGAACGCCCTCGGATTCGCCACCGGGCGCCGGGTCGTGATCAATCTCGGTGTCGGCAACGGTGCGGTCGGCCCCCAGGGCTGCCTCCGGAGCCGGTACCGCTAGCCTGAACCTGACATCCACGTGAGGTACGAGCGGGAAGGGAGCGACCTGCGTCATGCGCATCGGACAGCTTGCCAGGCGGTCAGGGGTCAGCGTGCGGGCCCTGCGCTACTACGAGGAACAGCGGCTCCTGGAATCGGCGCGGACGTCCGGTGGGCAGCGTGACTATCCCGACGAAGCCCTGGAGCGGGTCCAGCTCATCCAGGACCTCTTCGCGGCCGGCCTCTCCAGCCGTACCGTCGTCGAACTCCTGCCGTGCGTGAGCACCGGCGTCGCGACCCCCGCCATGCTCGATCAGCTCATCGTCGAACGCGACCGCATCGCCGCACGCATCCAGGACCTGACCCGGGCCAAGACCAAACTCGGCCACGTGATCGAGAATGTGGCCGCGGCGAACGTGGCGCAGGACTGATCAAACCGTCGCGAGGGGTGGGGCCCCGGCCTCTCCGGATCTACCGGGCCCTGGTCGGCCACGGGGAGTCCCAGGCGTATCCGGAGGCCGTCGCAACAGCGTTCGTCGCTCTCGCCGCCCCGGACGCACGCCGGGGCAGCGGTGGGCAGGGCAGGCCGCGGCTGACCACGGTGACGGCACACCGCAGGACCGGTCAGCCGCAACCTCTCCGGCCGGACAACGTCCACGAGCGGATGGCAAGGTCCAGCGCCCTGCGGATCATCCAGAGCGTCGTCGTCGGCCTGGTCGTATCCACGGACTTTGTGTCCGCACCGAAGGCGGACTTCGGTCGGCTGTTTCACCAGAGATCCGTACCAGCCTGGTGAGGACCTGAGGGCTCATCAGTGACGCGTCCCGCGCGCCTTTAGGGCGGTGGAACGGGCTGGGTCAGCCGAGCTTGAGCAGCAGTTCCGCGAGCCGGGTCGGCTCGGTGATCATACAGTCGTGGCCGGTCGCCAACTCCCACACCAGGGACGGGGTTCCGTTGGGCTGTGTCGCAGGGACAGGCCGCCGGGTGAAGCCCGCAGGCCCACCGGCGGTGCAGTGTATGTGCGCCTGCGGGATCGCGCCCATGGCCGGGTTGTCGAGGCGGACACTCTGCTGGAGGCAGCGCACCGGCTGATCCGACAACATCCCGCGCAGCCAGACGAGATCCGCCGGGTCAGTCACCCCGAACAGGCCCGCGGGCGGCGGCATCTCCGGAGGCGGTGGGAGCCGCCAGCCGCTCTCGGACGCCAACGCCTGGTCGATCAACTGCTGCGTCACCGGGAGCACATCGGCCGCGCTCTCCCCGTCCGCGGGGAACATGGCGTCCAGGTACACCAGACACGCGATGCGTTCCGGGAGCTGATTGGCCACGCCTGAGACGACGAGTCCCGCATAACTGTGGCCCACCAGGACGACTTCAGTGAGGTCCTCCTCGACGATCATCTTGGCGATGTCGTCGATGTGCGTGTCGAGACCGACCTCCGGACCGGCCAGGTGCACCGTGTCGCCGTAGCCGGTCAGCGTGGGCGTGACCACCCGGTGCCCGCCCGCGGCGAGCAGCGGGGCCACCCGCTCCCAGCACTCCCCGCTGTGCCAAGCACCGTGCACCAACAGATATGTCGCCATCGATCGTCCACCCTCACTGAAACGGGACACTGTCCCACTTACAATATGGGACACTGTCCCGGTTAACAAGTTCGCTGATGGAGGAGGCGCGGTGAGCGACAAGAGCCGTCGGGGCGCACAGCCGGCAGTCCGGGCCAAACGGGCGGACGCACGACGCAACGAAGAGGCGCTCCTCGACGCGGCCGCCACGGTCTTCGTCAGATCAGGGGTGGAGGCGCCGATCCGCGACATCGCTGCCGAGGCCGGTGTCGGGACAGCGACGATCTACCGCCACTTTCCCACCCGCGCGGATCTGATCGTCGCCGTCTACCGGCACCAGGTCGAGGCGCTCGCGCAGGCCGGCCCCGCGCTGCTCGCGGACAGCGCGACCGCGTACGCCGCGTTGGAGCGCTGGATCGACCTCTTCGTGGACTTCGTGGTCACCAAGCAGGGACTCGCCGCCGTACTGCAGTCCGACGACCCCTGCTTCGATCCGCTGCACGACTACTTCGTCGAGCGGCTGGTGCCGGTGTGCACTCAGCTGCTCGCCGCCGCGGGCGAATCGGGCGAGATCCGCCCCGGGCAGGACGCCCAGGAGCTCATGCGGGGCATCGGAGGGCTTTGCGCGAGCGCGGGCACGCACCACCGTTACGACGCACGCCACATGGTCGCGCTGCTCGTCACGGGGTTGCGCACCATCGAATGACGCCACTTCCGGGGACCGTGCACGGCCCGGTCTCCCGTGAGTCCGGGCCGTGCACGTCCACGTTGTTGCCAAGCTCGGCGATCGAGTGTCGGAACCTCACGGCTGGTGCCGGGTGGAAGCCGCAGCAGACGTGGCGCTGAGACGTGCAGGTCGTGCCGGTGCCGCGAGGTCACGGGTGGATACGACCCTGGTGAGCCGAGAGCGCTGGGCGACACGGCCACACAGGTCGGTAGGCCGACTCATGCGGTCGTCGTCCGGCCGGTACCGGCGATGCGGGCGTGCCGCTCCATGATCTGTCTCGCCGCCGGGGGCCTTCCGGCTCGTTGAATCGTGGACGAGGGGGGTGCGGCCGCCGAGCGGGGCGACTCCTGATCGCTCCAGCACACCTTGGACCATCGGGGTCGTATCGAACTCCGCCCCGATCGAAGGGTGTTTGCCCCAGGTGACGGACACCCCGGCGCAGCCAGCCAGCCAGCCAGCCAGCCAGCCAGCCAGCCAGCCAGCCAGCCAGCCAGCCAGCCCGTCCGCTCGGCGAGCACCTCTCTGCTGGACTCGAACCTACCGACCGTTACGACGAGAGCGCCGCATCCGGGTGTGCGTCGTCGGTCTCAGGCTCCTGTGGCGGGTCGCTGAGCTGCTCGCGCAGATAGTTCCAGACCACCGCGATCAGGGCGGCCGCCGGTACCGCGAGCAGGCTGCCCACGATGCCGGCCAAGCTCGCTCCCAAAGTGACCGCCAGCAGGACCACCGACGCATGCAGACCCAGCCCGCGGCTTTGGATGATCGGCTGGAACACGTTGCCCTCGAGTTGCTGCACCGCGACGATGATCGCCAGCACGATCAACGCGTCTGTCAGACCGTTGGACACCAGCGCGATGAGCACCGCTACCAAGCCGGCGAACAGGGCACCCACGATCGGCACGAACGCGGATACGAAGGTCAGCACCGCCAGCGGGAGGACGAGGGGCACACCCACGATCCACAGGCCCAGACCGATGAAGACCGCGTCGAGCAGGCCGACGAAGGCCTGGGAACGTACGAACGCGCCCAGAGTGTCCCAGCTGCGCGTCGCCACGATCGGGACGTCATGGGCGAGCCGCCCGGGGAGCTGGCGGGTGAGCCAGGGAAGGAATCGCGGACCGTCCTTGAGGAAGAAGAACATGAGGAAGAGCGCCAGGACCGCGGTGACCACACCGTTCAACACGGTGCTCACTCCCGTGAAGAGAGTGGTCACCATGCTGCCGACGCTGTCCTTGATTCGGGCGGTCGCCGAGTCGACTCCGTCCGAGATCTGGGCGTCGTCGATGTTCAGGGGCGGCCCGGCGGCCCACTCGCGCAGTTTCTCGATGCCTTCGGTCACGCCGTCGGACAGTTCGCCGGACTGGGACGCCACCGGCACCGCGATGAGCGCCACGACGCCCGCAGCGACCAGAAGGAACAGCACGGTCACCACCGAGGCGGCCAGGGCAGGAGGCCATCCGCGCCGGCGCAGGAAGTGGGCGAAGGGCCAGGTCAGTGTGGTCAGCAAGAGGCCCACTATGACCGGCCAGACGACCGACCACATCCGACCGAGTACCCACAGGGCCGCCGCGGCGGCCACAAGAACGAGGAGCAACTCGACGGAGACCCGTGCCGATCGGCGGAGCGCGGCGGCGGTTTTTGCGGAACTCAGCGTGTCTGGCAGGGGTGACGGCATGGGGGACACCCTATTGATACTCAGTCATATCTCTGACATCGCAGTCGGCGAAGGGTGATCCGACGGAGTTCTCGGCGGCCCGACCGCCCGACCGCCCGGTCTTCCGGCCGCCGGCTCAGTTCAGCGGTGTCCTCAAGGCTGGCCCGCTCCTGACCGGCAGAGGGAGGCGCAGGTACGGCGCCTCATCGCCCAGTACATGGATGTGGGGGACCGTGGTGCAGTGGGCGGTCAGTCCGGTGCGGCAGTGGTCGCAGCTGCCGCAGTTGATGGACCAGGGCACGACCACCAGGTCGCCGGGCGCCACGGTGGTCACGGCGTCGCCGATGTCGGTGACGCGGGCGACGCACTCGTGGCCGAGGGCGAACGGCGGGTCGATGAAGCTGTGTCCGGCCAGGATCGCCGTGTCGACGTCGCAGGAGGTCGCGGCCACCGGGGCGACGATCGCCTGCCCGGCGGACCGGAGTTGGGGGTCGGGGGCCTCGCGCCATTCGACCGAGTTCCGGGCGACGTAGGGCAGTTCACGCATCGGCCTGCTGCCCCTTCGCCAGGACGACGAGATCGGCGTGGCGGATGACGGAGCCGCCCGCGCCCCAAGTGCCGTCCGACTGCTCATGTACGAGGACCCACACCCGCAGTGCGTCGTCGGGGGAGAGGCCGGCCGCGGCCAGGACCGTCTTCGTCGCAGGTGGCCACCGCGAGGACCTGGCTGGACGCCTTCACGTTGGCTGTGAGCAGCGGCATGATCCGGGAACGGGACTTGGCCATCGGGCTGCTGCTGCGCGGCGACATCGCGCCTGACATCCGCAGCGGGGTGCCGCACTCGAAGCTGGAATCGAAGTCGGATCCAGGCGAGCTGGCGGAGATGGACGCCCTGTGCGGCTACCTCACCCAGGCTGAGGGCCATCTTCCCCGCCGCTGGCCGTCGGTAACGCTGTGCAGGCCGACTGCCGGCGAGCGCGCCGACACACAGCGGCCGCTGAATGCGCTCGAATCGCTGACGCCGGATCAGCGTCTGCTGTGCGTACTCCTGGAGGATGACCAGTCGGCCTTCGAGCAAACCCTGGAGCACCGGCTTGTCCAGCACCGGGAGAGCACAACCCTTCGATGCGCCGCCCCGAAGCCTCCTGCCGCACAAGACCGTCGCCCTGGCCGCACAGGCAGTCCAAGTGCATGGCTGGGACATGCGCGTCCACTCGGCCTTGCCACAGGCCATGCTGAGGGCCTCTGAAGGCGCGCCTTCGGTCAGTGGCTGAACCAGTGCGCTCACCGCCCTGTCGGCCTGCCAGTCGAAGGTTGGAACTCGAGCTGCGCATGCTGCGCTACGGCATGTGCGATCGACAGCTGAGCGGCACGGTGCGATCGATGTCTGTGCTGCCTGTCCCGACGGCGGTCAGATGCCGGCGGAAGGCTCTTGGCCCCTCGCCGCGGACGGGTCGGCTGCGCGAAGTCGCTGCAGCCCCTCGAGCGCGGTGTCGGCGAGGGGAAGGATCATGTCGGTTCCGGTGATGTGCAGCAGTCGTTGCACTGCCGACTGCAGGGGACCGGTAAACACGAGCGGCCTGGCTGCGGCAGTGTGGTCGGAGAAAGTGTGGAGGAGCTGGTTGAGGAAGGTGCTGTCGGCGAAGGTCACTTCCGACAAATCGATCAGCGTCGCGTCCGTCGACGGGTCGGACAGTACCTGCGCGAAGCTCACGGTGACGTCGGCGAGATGCTCCAGGTCCACGTCACCGAACGGAGTGATCACCGCCACACGTTCCTGCTGGTCAAGACGCACGTTCCCGCTGCCTGATGTCATGCACAGCACCCTTACACATGGCGTGCTCCGAACGCACCCCACCCTCCGGTCCGCACGGGACCACAGGGTGGGGGCAGCTGAGGAGAACGCGGCGAGCTGTGCCGCCGGGCCTAGTTGGTGGTCATCAGGCCGGTGCGGAGCTTGGCCACGACGCGGGTGATCAGCCGGGAGACGTGCATCTGCGAGACACCCAGTGCTTCACCGATCTGTGCCTGGGTCTGCTCCTCGACGAACCGCAGGTGGATCAGCGTGCGCTCACGATCGTCCAGGTCGGCGATGAGCGGGGCCAGGGAGTTGAAGTTGTCGATGAGCTCGTAGGAGTCCTCTTCGAAGCCGATGAAATCGGCCAGCGCGGTGTCGGATTCGTCGCTTCCGTTGGTCACCGCGGCGTCCAGAGAAGAGGCGTTGTAGCCGTTGGACGCCATCTGGGCCTGGGCGACCTCGGCCGGCTCCAGCTGCATCAACTCCGCCAGCTCGGCCGTGGAGGGGTTGCGGCCCAGGCGGGTGCGCAGTTCTTCGCTGGCCTTGGACAGTTCGATACGGGCTTCCTGCAGGCGCCGCGGCACGTGCACGGCCCAGCTGGTGTCGCGGAAGAACCGCTTGATCTCCCCCGTGATGTAGGGGACGGCGAAGGTGGCGAACTCGACCTCGCGGGTCAGCTCGAAGCGGTCGATCGCCTTGATCAGGCCGATCGTGCCGACCTGAACGATGTCCTCCATCTCCTCCTGGCCGCGGTGGCGGAACCGTGAGGCGGCGTACTGCACGAGGGAGAGGTTCATCTCTATCAGGCAGTTGCGCACGTACTGGTACTCGTGCGTGCCCTCCTCCAGCTGGGTCAGCCGGTGGAAGAACCTCTTGCCGATCTCCCGAGCATCCTTCGGCGCTATGGAAGAGGGGTCGGCGTAAGCACGCTCGACGAGTTCCTCCCGAGCTTGAGCGGCCGTGGTCGTGGTCGTCTCCTGCGTCGTCACGGTCATCATGCGCCCCGCCTCTGGTAGTTCCGAGCTTGCTTGCCGCTAACGGTGCTGGCCCGAGTACCCGGCAAGGAGACAGTCATGCATGCGACAAGACCGAGTGATTATTTTGGGTGTCCGGTGACGTTCACGTGTCCGGAGACGAGTGAACGGCGGCGTTACGGCAGAGCCAGGGCGACGGTGACGGTCTTACCGCCGGGCTGGATGTCAACGGAGACGTACGAGGCGAGGCGCTGAGTGATCATCCAGCCGAAGCCGCCGGGCAGTCCGGGGTTGGGGCGAACGAGGTGAGGCGGCGTCGTGCTGCGGTCGCTCACCTGTACCAACAAGGCTCCATTCTCGATGCGGGCATGGAACCGGGTGAGCCCGCCGCCGTGCAGGATCGCGTTGGACGCCAACTCACTGGCCACCAGCAGGGCATCATCACGAAAATGCCTGGCCTGGTCCGAAGGCATGGCCCGGCAGGCGGGGGCCAGGACTGCCCTGACCTCGGCGCGCGCGTCGTGGCACGCCATCTCCTGGATCTCGGGTGCCGCGTACGTGGTCATGAAGACCTCAGCCCCTCTCTGCCTCATTCTGAGAACGTCAATCGGGAAGTGCACTGTCGCTCTATTCCGTCTGCCCGACCCGCCGCATACGACACTTCTTCCACCAGCCCGAGGAGTGCCAAGGTTACCCAGCGGGAAGACGCCACCAGGGACACACTGCCAATACTGATCTTCTTTGCTGTGTTCTGCCTTCCGCGTACGGCACTCGAGAACGCATCGGTATCGATCCGACGCACTCCCCGCACAATGTTGATGTGCTGCTTCAGCCCGCCGAGTTGGCGAACGGGAAACCCGTCGGGACGATGGGCCACTCCGTTCATCGCCTGCCTGGCGACGTTGCGCAGCCGGTGACCGACGCGTTGCGCAGCCAGGTCTTCGGGGCCGCCGAAGTCCTCGTCGGCGCGAGACCGGGCAGATCCAAGACGCTCAGCCTCTGCTGCCCGAAGGGCACCTCGCGCGAGGACCGATCCAGGGAGAGCCTCGACCCCTCGCGTCCCGGCCGTCGCCGGCAAGGCATGTCCGCCCAGCGGCGCACCCACACTCCTCCGCCCAGCACTCCCAAGTCAGCGGGGGTGCCATCGGAGGCACGCCCGCTCACGTGGCAGGAACCCGCGGGCTCCTACGGCGTGCGCTGAGCCTGGCCGAGTCCGCTACCCAACCGTTGTTCTCGAACCAGGCCGCATACCCTCGGCTGCGTGCCTCGCCATTCGAAGAAACCCCGCCAACTGGTCGCCGACGGGCGCGTGTACATGTGGACGCTGCGCCACCGTCACCAAAGGGACCACGACGGCCGGGCCGTGGACTGCC
Source organism: Streptomyces sp. NPDC054047 (assembly GCF_055585065.1). NCBI lineage: Bacteria > Bacillati > Actinomycetota > Actinomycetes > Kitasatosporales > Streptomycetaceae > Streptomyces > Streptomyces sp. NPDC054047. The sequence goes on from NZ_JBVJKV010000004.1 coordinate 560,748, forward strand.
GCCAGATTCTCACCCTGTCCCCGCAGCCGGCCGGCACCGGCGGCCCGTTGCGCATTGTCTTTGCCGACGGGCCCGGCCGGTATGTCCCGGGCGGTGCCCCGTTCGGGTCCGGGGACGTGGGCCTCACTCAAGGCGCAGACCTGAACCTGCATGAGCCGGGCGCCGTCCGGGCGTTGCTCGACGTGGCGCTGGACCGTGGATGGCAGCCGGCGGAGCGGCGGGTGGTGGAGATCGACGGCTGGCAGCTGCTGGAGGCGGCAGCCGCCGTGCAAGCCGGGGACGGCCCAAGGGGCCCGTAGGGACTGGCTCCTCTTTCCATCCGGAATCTCTCGAGAGGAATTCGACCTCTGGCGAAAGCATTACTGGAATGACCGCGCGAAAGAATACGTGGAGAGCCGTGATGGGAACTAGGGAAGCGGAGCAGTCCGTAGTCAGCGCTTCGATTGATCGCCCGTTCGCATCCCTGCATTCAGTGGCTTGGGAAGACGCTGGGAGACGGCATTCCTGCCGCTGTGCACGCGGGCTGCAACTCGTTCTCTACGGCCAGTTCCCTCGTGATCCGCTGATGGCCCCCGAACTGCTCATGGCTGATTCCCTCGTGCTCGCCAGTGGGCCAGGCTGCGGCGGGTGGCGAAGGTGTCGGGGTGGTCGTCACCTAGCACCCGCGCCAGGTGCGGCGCCAGCTCGGTGTAAGCCTTCGCGGCGCCCGCCGTGTCCCCCGCCACGCCCTGCCAGTTGGCCAGTTCCCGGCGGACGATGAGGGTCTCGTAGTGATCTGCGCCAAGCGCCCTGCGGCAGTCGGGTGGAAGATCGGCGAACGCTTCGACTGCACCTCTGGCATTCCCAGTTGCCCCGAGTGTCAGGGCCATCTCTCGGCGCGTGATGATGGTGTCGTTGTGATCCGGACCGAGCACCCGCAGGCAGTCGGGCAGTAGTTCCGTAAGTGCGGCGGCCGCGCCGGCCGCATCTCCGGCGTCCCTTTGAAATCGGGCGAGCAGCCGGCGCGTGATGAGCGTGTTGATGTCGTTCGGGCCGAGTACCCGCAGGCAGTCGGGCAGCAGATTGGCGAGAATCGTCGCCGCTTCTCCGCATCGCCATCCACACCTCGCCAGCGGGCGACTTCCCGGCGCGTGGCGAGGGTGTCGGGATGGTGAGGGCCGAGCACGCGGTCCCGGTCGGCGAGCAGCTCGGCGAATGCGATCGCTGCGCCAGCTGCATCTCCGGAAATCGCCTGCAGTCGGGCCATCGTCCATCGTGTGGTGAGGGTGTCGGGGTGGTCGGGACCCAGTACCCGTAAGCAGTCGGACAGCAGATCGGCAAGGATCGTGGCCGATCCCGTCAAGTCCCATGTGACCCTCCGCCAGCGGGCGAGTTCTCTGCGCGGGGCGAGTGTGTCGGGGTGGTCGGGACCGAGTACCCGTACCCGGTCGGGCAACAGATCGGCGACGGCCTCGGCCGCCCCCGCCGCATCCCCGGCAAATCCCTGCCAGTGGGCGAGCTGCCCCCGGGCAGTGAGCGTCTTGGGGTGGTCGGCGCCCAGGTTGGAGGTGACCGTGTCCACCAGGTGCTGGAAGTAGGTGGCGGCAGCGCCGACCTGACCGCTGCCGCCGAGGCTCTCACCGAGGAGATACAGCACCTCATGGGCGTCTGGCCGGCACAAGGTGCCCTCGGTGATGCGGATGAGGGCTTGGGTGTTGGCGCGCAGGGCCTGAGCGAGGACGGTGTCGCGTTCGACGGCGGGCCAGGCGGTCTGGAGGGCGTCGGCGGCGGTGCGGGCGTACTGGTGGTGCTGGTCGGGGGTGAGGGTGTCGCGGACGGCCCGCTGGATGAGCTGGTGGACGCGGACGGCTTGGTGGGGGGTCTCCGGGGTGTGGTCGATGAGGTTGAGCCGGTACAGGGCGCGTAGCGCGCGTACCGCATCGGGGCGGGAGACGGGGGTCCGTTCCGCGGTGGGGCTGGTGGCGGCGCGGTGTGAGGCGAGGTGTGCGCGGGCTGGTCCGCCGGTCAGCACGTCCTGGGGGATGCCGTTGCCGTCGAGCAGGGCGGCCAGCTGGAGCAGGGGCCGGGCCAGGCCGGCCGGGTGGAAGGTGTCGGTGGCCGCCCGCCAGTTGAGTTCCCAGTCGGGACGGTAGCCGCGAGCTCCCCATCCGCCCGGCCGCTTGGCGGGGATGCTGCTTCCGGCCTGCTGCGCTTCGCGGGCCGGGTGGGTGGGCCCTGGACCCCAGGTCGTGTTCATGGCCATGTCGGGCGGTCCTAGAGGCGGTGCAGCCCCCGTGAAGTCGTGCCCCTGCGGGGTGGCATCTCTCGATGTGCTTCCCCGAGTCGGAGCTCGACGCCCAACGGTACGCGCCTTGCTCACATGCTCTTGCCGTGGTGATCCACAAGAGCAGAGAGAAGGCGGGCCAACTGCTCGCGCTCCGGCCGAGTCAGGGGCGCCAGCACCTCGTCATCCGCATCGGTCAGCAGTCGGTCCAGCCTCAGTAGGTGTCGGTGGCCCTGTTCGGTGAGGGTGACGATGTTCCGCCGGCGATCGGCAGGGTCGGGTGAGCGTTCCACCAGCCCCCGGCCGGCCAGCTCGTTGACCACCGCGACAACGTCACTGCGGTGGATCCGCGTTCGGCGGCTCAGTTCCGCCTGGCTGGCGGATCCGAACTCCTCCAGGGTGGCGAGTACCGCGTAATGCCACTTGCGGGCATCCGCGCGCGCCAGCTCCTCGTTCACCAGGCGATCCGACTGGATCGCGGCCAGCGACAGGAGCCGGGTCACCAGATTCCGCAGCCGTGCGGCAGAGGCCTGCCCGCCGCTCGAGCTCGTCGCGTCGGCCGTGCCGTTATTCATGGGCCCATCGTACGTTGCGTTAGTCCCACTAACAAACTACCGTCGACGCCAATAGCGTTAGTGCCACCAACGACTTGGGGATGGTCATGCCACAGACGAACGTGCTGGACTCGACGCTGTACTACGAGGAGGTCGGCCACGGCACTCCCTTCGTCTTTCTGCACGGCAACCCCGGCTCATCCCACCTGTGGCGCAAGGTGCTGCCCGCAGTGGACCTTCCCGCCCGCCTGCTCGCCCCCGATCTGATCGGCATGGGCCGCTCCGGCAAGCCCGACGTGCCGTACCGATTCGCCGATCACGCCCGCTATCTGGACAGCTGGTTCGACCGGCTGGGTCTGGAGGAGGTGGTGCTCGTCGGTCACGACTGGGGCGGAGCACTCGCCTTCGACTGGGCGACCCGCCATTCCGACCGAGTCCGCGGCATAGCCTTCTTCGAGACCATCGTGCGGCCGATGTCCTGGAGCGAACTGGGCGAAGGACCGCGCTCGCGCGCCCAGGCCATGCGCGGGCCACAGGGCGAGGCGCTGGCGCTGGACGAGAACGTCTTCCTGGAGTCAGCCTTCACCGGCGGGGTGCTGAATCCGGTGAGCGAGGGGGACATGAGGTCCTACCGGGCGCCGTACCCGACGCGGGAGAGCCGTCGCCCGGTGCTGCAATGGGCACGCTCGCTGCCGCTGGACGGGGAGCCGAGCGACGTCGCCGAACGGGTCGACCAGTACGGCACATGGCTCGCGAGCAGCGAGGAGGTCCCCAAACTGCTGCTCACCTTCGACTCCTCGCCCACCTTGCTGATCGGCAAGGACATGGCCGATTGGTGTGCGGCGAACATCGCCGCGCTGGAGACCGAGCACTGTGGCCCCGCCGGTCACCATGCACCCGAGGACCAGCCCCAGGCCATCGCCGACGCGATCGGCGCTTGGGCGCGGCGGCAGGCCCTGACCGGCGACCGGGATGCGGGCGCAGCGCGCTGATGCCGTCTGCGAGCCGGCGTCCGCGCCTGCGAGTTGGCGTCCGGCCGTGGAGCCAGGCGGAGGCGGGCGGAGTGCCGCTAGCCGCCGCCTACCTTCGTCGCCGGGCCCGGGCCCGGGCCCGGGCCCGAGCCCGAGCCGTGCTCGGTGACGAAGATAAGCGGCGCCGGGGTGCGAATGATTTCCTGCGGTCGTGGGCCTGCTTTGCCCCAGTGGTGGGCACGCCTCAGCGCGCCTCTCGCGCATCCGGCGGCTGGGTTTTCGCCCATGTCAGAGAACGGGGCCGATCCTGCCCAGAGTTGACTCGAAAGTGCCCTCTGGGTGGGGCAGGGGTGCCCGCCGGTGCGTTCAGATGCCGCAGGCCGATGCCGACCAGAAGCGGCTTGCGCGGTGATCGAGGTGGGTGTGGTCGCTGTGGCCCGGGTAGCCGGGGCCGAGGATTCCGTTGAAGCCGTGATTGCGGGCCTGCTGGGCGAGGCGGCACAGCGAGTGAGGGCCCGCGCCGAGGTCGGCCGCATCGCCGTACAGGTGGCGGCTGCCGGCTGCTCCGCCGACCGCGTCGTTGCAGGCATGCGAGCGGAAGCCGCTGGTCACGCGAAGGGGCTGGTCGCCCAGGGCGTGTCGCAGAGCCTCGAGTTTCCACATGGTGCGCAGCGCGTTGGCTTTCGCGGTGCTTGCGCTCACCGCGCCTCCCGCCCAGGTGGAGTTGCAGGTGTTGAGTTCGGCGTAGGTGAAGTGGATCGGTGTGCAGTCGTTGTCCTGCAGGGCGTAGATCTTGCTGAAGGTCGCCGGGCCGGCAACGCCGTCGGCGGCCAGTCCGTAAGCCGTCTGGAACCGCTTGACCGCGGCAGTGGTCGCCGGCCCGTAGGCGCCGTCGATCGCGAGCGCGCCGCCGCTGCCGGCGTGGCCTGCCACACGTATCTGCAAGTGCGTTACGTCGGCACCCGAGGCCCCTTGGGACAGGGTGCGCGACCACGTGTAGCAGCCGTCGGCCTGAGCGGTTCCCGTGGACGCCACGAGGCCACCCAAGGTGGCGGCAATGAGCATGACAACTGAGAGGGCGAGTCGTGCGGTGCGTCTGATCATCAGGGCACTCCATGAGAAGCGGGGGAGGGGAGGTACGCACGTGCATGGCGAGCCTGGCGGGATGGGCGGCGCACGTCAACGGGATGTGAACGGCCGTCATTTGTCGAACCATTGGCGATCGATGGTCTGGATGACGGAGCACCAGATCGAGCGTGCTCACCGCGACCGTTTCACTCGCGCCGGCAGCGCCGAGAAAGCACTGCGTCAGCACGGCGACTTCCCCACCAGAACATCACCGCGTACGCCGTGAAGCCGTCAGCCCGGCTGGTTGCCGCCACACGCCCCCTCCCACACCCGGCCCCCGCACCGGGCTGCTCGTGGGCCGGCGGGGCCGCCAAGGTTGCGCCCCGCACGGCGACGGTGAGGTACGGGCAGCCGTGAAACAGGCGCAGAGGCGCCGGCATCCAGCGCCCCTGTGCCTTTGCCCGCTCGACCGACGGCGTCTTCAGCTCGAAGGGGGCCCCGAGCGGATGACCGGGGTTGCTCACACCGGAACGCCAAGAACGCCAAGAACGCTAGGAGCGCCAAGGGCGCCAGGTTCAGGCCGAGCCGGTCGAGCCGGGCCGCGCTGCGGCGGTCCCGTCCACGACCGAGAGCAGGTCCACGACGAAGATCAGCGTCGAGCCCGCCGGGATCAACGCAGAGGGCGACTGCCTGCCGTAACCGAGACGCGGCGGAACGATGATCTCGCGCCGGCCGCCCACCTTCATTCCCCGCACTCCCCGGTCCCAGCCCTTGATGGCCCTGCCACCGCCCACGGCGAACTTGAATGGCCGGTCCTCCTCCCAGGAGGAGTCGAACTCCCTTCCGGACGCGAAGGTGACTCCTACGTAGTGAACTCGGATGACCCTGCCCGGCTGAGCCTCGGGTCCGTCTCCCACCACGAGGTCCCGGGTCGTCAGCTCGGTGGGCGCGTCACCCGCCGGAACCTCGATTGTGGGCTTCGTCAGTTCGCTCATCACGGTCCCATCGTTCGCCACCGGAGTCCCTCTCACGGGCTGGCCGACCACATGGACATTCCATGCGTCAGGCGATCACGCTACCGGCAATATCGACGCCACCGACGCGGATGGTGCCCACTCCTGATCACAGTCGAGGTCCATGACGGAACCGACTGGCCCCCGTCCCACGAACAGCTGATTCACGGCTCTGCGCGGCATCGCTGATCGCCTCACCTGCAACGGAGCGATCACCGGGACCGGCACCGAGTCCTGGCTATATGGGCCAGGCCAGAATCAATTTGCGGGATGTGCCTTCGTGGCACGGTCCGGTCCGATAGACGGTCTTGCGTGACGCGGGTGCAACTGACCGCTCCGGATTGGGAGTTCATCGATCCGTACCTGCCGATCGGCGAGTACGGCCCGTACCCCGAGCGACTGCGGCAGCAGTTCGAGGGCGTGATCTGGCGGTTCAAGACGGGGCGGGCAGTGGCGGGAGATGCCGACGGAGTTCGGCGTCTGGGCGACCGTCCACAACCGCCTCCGGCAATGGCGGGACGCCGGCGTCTTCGAGGCCTTGCTGGAGGGCCTGATCACGGAAGCCGCGAAGCGGGGTGAGGTGGACCTGTCCCTGGTCGGCATCGACTCCACCACCGCCAGAGCCCACCACGACGCGGCCCTGATGCACCTTGACGAGGACGTCCTCGCCGCCCTGGAGATAGCCGCGGCCGAGGAGAAGAAGGCCGGGTCAAAGGGGGCGGCCTCGAAGAGCAAAACGGGCAAGAGACCGAAAGTGATCCCGCGCTGGAAGAGCGACGACGCATGCGGCGTCGGCGGAAACTCCGGCTGAAGGCTGCCCTCCTCGGACGTTCCAGAGGCGGGCGCTGAGGTGCCGGACGCCAAGGGCGGGCAGGAGTTGAGTCAACGGTCGACCAGCCGTGGACGCGGGGCCTCACCCGTGGATTCGGCGTCGGTTTCGTCGGTGTCGTCGGTGCCGACCGGGCCGCGGGGAAGCATCCGGTCCAGCCACTTCGGCAGCCACCAGTTGGTCCGGCCGAGGAGTGTCATGGTCGCCGGTACCAGCACCATGCGTACGACCGTGGCGTCGATGAAGATCGCGGTGGCCAGGCCGAGCCCGAACATTTTGGTGGAGGGGTCCTCGGCGACGGCGAAGGACAGGAAGACCGCCACCATGATGAGGGCGGCCGAGGTGATGATCCGGGCGGTGCGCGAGATGCCCTCGACGATCGCTGTGCCGTTGTCGCCGGTGCGCAGGTACTCCTCGCGTACGCGGGAGAGGAGGAACACCTCGTAGTCCATCGACAGGCCGAACAGGATGGCGAAGAGGAACATCGGGATGAACGACACGATCGGAACCGTCGATTCCAGCCCGATGAGTGCGCCTCCCCAGCCCCACTGGAAGACCGCGACCATGATGCCGTAGGCCGCGCCGATGCTCAGCAGATTCAGCAGTACCGCCTTGAGCGGTACGAGTATCGAGCGGAAGACCAGCATCAGCAGCAGGAACGACATCGCCAGCACGGCGGCGACGAACACCGGCAGGCGTTGGCTGGTGCGTTGGCCCACATCGGACAGGCTCGCGGCGGCGCCACCGACGTGGGCCCTGGCCGGACCGTGCTCGATCGCCGTGGGCAGCACGTCGGTGCGCAGCCGGGCGATGGTGTCGGCCGTGGCCTTGTCCTGAGGGCTGGTGGTCGGGAATACCACGAGGGTCGCGATGCCGGTGGCCCGATCGATGTGCGTCGGCCCGACGGATGCGATGCCCCGATCCGTCGCGACCGCCCCGACGAGTCGGTCCAGCACTCCCGGATCACCGGCGGGGTCCGCGGCGATGACGAGGGGACCGTTGGTACCCGGGCCGAACCCCTCGGCGACGAGGTCGTAGGCCCGGCGCTCGGTACGGCTGTGGGGCAGTGAGCCGTCGTCCGGCAGGCCGACGCGCAGGCCGAGCACGGGCAGCGTCGCGGTCAGCAGCAGCCCCGCCGCGCCGACCGCGTACGGCACCGGGTGCCGGCTGACGTGCCCGATCCAGCGACGCCACCCGGCGGCGTGGGCGGCGCCTGCCGCCGGGTCCCGCCGCCGTGCGAGTCGGCCCGGCTTCCTGGTCCGCAGAGCCCGGCCGATCCGGCCGACCCGGGCCAGGCGTGGGCCGGCGGCGCCGAGGAAGGCCGGCAGCAGCGTCACCGACGCGAGCACCATGATCAGGACGACGATCGAGACGGCGAACCCGCCCACCGTCATGAACGGCACGTTCGCGACCGCCAGGCCGAGGATCGATACGACGACGGTGCCGCCGGCGAAGACCACGGGCCTCCCCGCCGTGGCCACCGCTCGCCCCGCCGCCTCGCGGGGATCGAGCCCGCGCGCGAGGTACTCCCGGTGCCTGGCGAGCACGAACAGCGCGTAGTCGATGCCCACTCCGAGCCCGACCATGCTGCCCAGGACCGGTGCGAAGGTGGGGACCTCTGTCACCCCCGCCAGTACCGTCATCGTGGCGACCCCGACGGTCAGCCCGAAGACCGCCATGCCGATCGGCAGCGCGGCAGCGACGAGCGAACCGAACGCCAGGAACAGGATCGCGGCCGCGGCGAGGAGGCCGATCAGCTCGCTCACGCCGCCGTCGGCGTTGGAGAAGGCGTAGAAGAGGTTCCCGCCCATCTCGATGCGCAGGGGCAGTTCGGCGCGCAGCCGGTCGCCGAGATCGACGAGGGCGTCGAGGTCTTCGGCCGACAGCCGGCTCTGGTCGGGGTACTGCACCCGGACGACCGCGATCCGCCCGTCGGCCGAAACGAGGCCGCCGCGCACGGCGGTGTCCCCGCCCGCGTCGAGCGCCCCCGCCGGGTCGCTCGTGCCGAGCACGTGCGGCAGCCGCTTCACCTCGGCCTGCAGCCGCGTGAGAGAGGTACGCGCGCCGTCGTCGTCGAAGAACGTCGCACCGTCGTCGAGGGGGGTGACGACCACTTGGGCGGTCATCCCCTCCTGGCCGGTGCCTGCCCGCTCGATCAGTTCCGCGGCCCGTCGGGAGTCCAGTCCCGGAGCGGTCATCGAGTCCGCGGTCCGCCCGCCGAAGGCGACGGCGGCGAGGACGGCGAGCGTGGCGGCGATCAGCCATGCTGCGATCACCCGCCAGGGATGGCGGGCGGCGCTTGCGCCCAGGCGCAACAGGGCTTTCGAGAGCATCGGGTCCTCCAACCACCTCGTCGGCCGTCCTTGTACGGCCGCCGATGCCGAGGCTCGTCGCCACGGCGCTGTGCGGCATCGGCCCGCGGGCCGCGGATCCGTCGGCCCCAAGTCGGAGTGACGACCCGTCCTTTCGGCCGATGCGCGGCACGCCGCGGTCCCTAGGCTGAGAACCGTGCTCCGAGACGACCTGCGAACCCTGTGGACCGAACCCCGGCCGCCCGAGGCGCCCGTCCGGGTGCGGCGGGACTGGGCGCTGCTCGCCGCGGGCCTTGCTGGTGTGGCGCTGGAGGTCACCCTGCGCGAGAACGTCGTGTGGCGGCCGGTGGCGGTGGTGTTCGCCGTATGGCTGTGCCTGCTGCCCCTGTGGCGCCGGACCCGCCCGCTGGCGATGGTGACGCTGGCGTTCGGCTCGGTGATCCTGCTTCAGATGGCCTCGCTCGTCGCCGCACCGCGCGAGCCCGTCGGCCTGTACACCGGCGCGGTCGTGCTCGTGCTGGTGTACGCGCTGCCCCGGTGGGGATCGGGACGCGAGATCGTGCTGGGCGGCGCGGTGATCCTCGCGGCCGGCGCGCTGTGTTCCGTCACGGACGAGACCCCGGTCGTCGAAAACGTTGTGGGCTTCGTCTTCCTGCTGCTGCCCGGCGTGGTCGGGGCTGCCGTGCGGTTCCGTGTGACCGCTCGCGAGCGGCAGGTGGAGCAGGTGCGCTCCCGCGAGCGCGAACAGCTCGCCCGGGAACTGCACGACACGGTGGCCCACCACGTGTCGGCCATGGTGATCATCGCCCAGGCGGGCCGGGTGCTCGCGGGCATCGACCCGTCCGCCGCCGTCGAGGCGCTGGAGGGGGTCGAGGAGGAAGGGGCGCGCACGCTGGAGGAAATGCGCGCCATGGTCGCCGCGCTGCGCGACCGCGGGGTCGGCGCCGAGCTGGCGCCGCCTGCCGGAGTCGCGGATCTGGAGCGCCTGGTGCGCACCCCGGGTGGTCGCCTCAGGGTCGACCTGGGGCTCGACGGCGAACTGGACGCGCTGCCCCCGGCCGTGGACGCGGCCGTCTACCGCATCGTGCAGGAGTCGGTGACCAACGCGCTGCGCCATGCGGTCGACGCGACCGAGGTCGTCGTCCGGGTCGCCGCGGAACGGCACACGGTATGGGTGAGCGTGCGCGACAACGGCCGGCGCACCGGCCGGGGCCGCGACGGATACGGACTTACCGGACTGCGCGAGCGCGCGACGCTGCTCGGCGGCACACTACGAGCCGGCCCGGGTACCGACCGGGGCTGGCATGTCGACGCCGAACTGCCGAGAGCGAGGAACGAGAGCGGTGTCCATTCGCGTCCTCGTCGCTGACGACCAGACGATCATCCGCACCGGGTTGCGGATCATGCTGAACGCCCAGCCCGGCATCGAGGTGGTCGGCGAGGCCGCCGACGGGCAGGAAGCGGTACGTCAGGCCCGCGAACTACGCCCCGACGTCTGCCTGTTCGACATCCGCATGCCCGTACTCGACGGGCTCGAGGCCACCCGGCTGATCGCCGGCCCGGGCGTCGCCGACCCGCTGGCCGTGGTCGTCATCACCACGTTCGACCTCGACGAGTACGTCTACGGCTCACTGCGTGCCGGCGCCCGCGGATTCCTCCTCAAGGACACGGGACCGGACCTTCTGGCGCAGGCCGTACGGTCGGCGTCCGACGGTGAGGCGCTCATCGCGCCCAGCGTCACCGTCCGTCTGCTCCAGACATTCGCGGACCTGCCCGCCGGCCGACCCGCGGCCCAGCCGGTCTCCCCCGTCACCGCCCGCGAGGAGCAGGTGCTCCTCGCCGTCGCCCGTGGGCTGACCAACACCGAGATCGCCGATGCACTGCACATCAGCCTCAGCACGGTGAAGACGCATCTGGCCAGCCTGATGGCCAAACTCGGCGCCCGCAACCGGGTCGAGATCGCGATGTGGGCCTACGAAACGCGCCGTATCCTCCCCGGAACCTGAGCCGGGGCCGGGCCATGTCCCATGAGCCCCCGCCCGGACATCAGTGCAACGGTCGGCTCGCGTCGGCTCCACGTGCCTCACCCGCCCCAGAGCGTGACGTACCAAGAGGCCGGAGCCGGGACGGTGAGACACCCGATACGACAGGACTCCGGACAGCTACATCGCCAGTCTCCACCTGCACGCCTCGATGATCTGGATCAAAGACCTCACCAGGACCACCCGATGGGCACGACTCAGTACGCGGCCTGGACGAATGACATAGGCGTCCGTCTCGGGGCAACCTCCCCCCGCTTCGGCAGTCTTACTTCCCGGGGTGCACATGACGACAGAGCATCAGATTGCCTTCTTCCTGAGGGAACTGGAGACGGGCGACACCTGGCGACGGGCGGCAGCGGCGAAGGGGCTGGGCAAACTCGGCGACACCGAGCACGCCGCGGTGCTCGTCCGGGCAGCCGCCGACCCCGCGCCCGAGGTGCGAGAAGGCGCGGCGGTGGGCCTGGGCAGGCTGGGGGTTGTTGCGGCCGGGGCAAAGACCCTGCCCGCGCTGATGGACGACGACGATCCGTGGGTGCGCAGGAAGGCCTCTCTGGCCTCTCTCCGGCTGGGGCTGCGCGATCGCGAGGTCGTGGACGCCTATGGGCGACTGCTCAGCGATCCGGACCATCACCTGCGGATCAACGCCTTGGAGGGTCTGCGGGAGCTGGGCGTGCCCGGTGATGTCCCCGCGCTCGTCCGGCTGCTGGGCGATCCGGCACATGGCATCTGGGGTCTGGCGTGGCACATCGTCCACGAGCGCGAGAAGGACCCGGACGTGGAGGCGGAACTGGTCCGTACGGCCCAGTGGGGTGAGGAAGCCGCCCGCGTGCGCGCCCTGTGGATGCTGCCGGACCAGCACGTCGACCGGCTGCTGCTGTCACTGCTGAGAGATCTGACGGACGACCCTTCTGCCGAGGTGCGCTCCGCCGTGGCCTTCCGATTGACGCGCGTGGACCGCCCAGAGGCGCAGGACGCGCTGTTCGCTGCCCTGGAGGCGGAGCCGGCCCCGGAGATGGTGTCACGACTGCTGTTCTGGCTCAGGCGATCGGGTGATGAACGGCTGCTGGGCCCGGCCTCGCGCTGGCTGAGCGACGAGCGAGCCGGGCCGCAGGCCGCCGGCGCCCTGGGGGCCGTCGGCGGCAAGGCCGCCACGAAGCTCCTCCGGGCTGTCCTCACCGACCCGACCACGGCCGCCAGCACGCTTGCGGCAGCAGCAACGGCCTACGGCGAGGTGGGGAGATGGGACGCCGTGTGGCTGCTGCTCCCTCTACTGGAGCATCCCGCGTCCGAGGTGTACGAAGGTGCGCTGCGCGGCCTGGACGCCATGGCGTCCACCGGGTTCCGGCCGTGGGAACGCGCGGCCGTCGCCCGGGCGCTGGTGGCCCGTCTCGGCGTCGACCCCGCCCTGGCCGGGGTGGCAGCAAGAGTCCTCAAGGGCCTGGTGGAAGCCCTGCCTGGCCTGCGGGAACTGGTGGACCGGACCACCTCCGCCTATGTCCGAGCCGAAGTGCTGTCGCTCCTGGACCCGCACAATGCGACGGACGCCGACACCCCGCACGATCTGCCGCTCTTCGTACGGCACTTGGACGACGAACATGCGTGGGTGCGCCAGGCCGCCGCGGAGGGGGTCGCCCACTGGGTGGAGGAGGGGGGCACGCTCCCCCCGGGCCAGGAACGGCTGCGCGAGCGGCTCACGGCCCTGGACTTGGACCCATTCGACTACGTGCGCGAGGCGGCGGCCAAAGCGCTGCGTGCCCTGGACGCGGGCCGGAACAACTGACGAGGCAGGGGTGACGGCGGCAACACCGGCGACACCCCCACCTCTCACTCCGCAACCGCCCAGCTCGGCACGGTCTCGGGCGCGGGCTCGTCCAGCGCCGGCCACAGCGCACCAGGCCAGGGGCCGCTCCAGCCAGGGCACTTGGCCTGCGTGCTGATCGAGTCGTTCCGGTGGGGGAGTGGGTGCGCGAGACCCCGGTCGACGAGGTCGAAGACCTGGTGGGAGCGGCGGCCGACCGCCGACGTTCGACAAGATCGACTACCGAGAGCGGCGCCACGCGGTCGAATGCGGAGTTCGCCGGGGCACACCCCCAGTTTCCAGGTGCAGGCCGCGCGACCCTGACCGGAACTGGACCACGGACACGCTGTAGGCGCCCGCCCGACGGTCGTGCGATCGCGGCGCCGTCGCCGTTCGGACTCGACCGCGCCCCGGAAGGCGGGTTCGGCTCACGGTCCGCGCCAGAGGTTGGCGAAGGCGGCGTTCTCGATGGTCCGCCTCTGGCGTACGGCCTCCAGTTCCATCACCGCGTCGTGGACGGCGGCCAGAACGGTCGTCACCGCCTCGTCATCGAGGCCGGGCTCCTCGTCGGATCGATCGTCGTCGATGCCCGCGGCCGAGGCGAGGGCGGCCAGGACTGGTTCCTTCTCTTTCCAGCGGTCGGCTGCACGGCGGCTGGCGGGTGTGTCGACCGGTTCCAAGCGTTCCGAGCCGAAGGGCAGTCGGCCGCTGCGCTGCGGCTTCAGCTCACCGTTCTCCTCCAGGGCGGCCTGGTACGCGGCCGAGAGGTCTCGGCCCCGTCGCCACAGCCAGTCCTCGATCTGCTCAAAGGGCGCCTGCCGAGTGAGCCCTGCCGCGGCCTCGCCCATCAACCGGTCGTCCAGCGTCGGCTGTTCACCCGGCACGATGCGGTCGCCGTCCACGGCGACCGCCCCCGCACCGATGAGATCGATCAGCTCGGCTCCCGCCAGTGCCAGGGACAGGTCGCCCTGTCCCACGGAATGCTTCAGGTCCATGGCGACGATGAACAGGTCTTTTGCCGTGGTCATGAACGGCTCCCCTCGGAGACATCGACCGGGGTGCGTCCCCGCCGACCGGGCCCGCGTCCGCGGACGGTCCAGCGGCGGGGCAACTGCCACCTCAGTATCGCCCCGCCCGGGAGGGGCAGAGGCTTTTGGCAAGGCGGCGGAAGTTTCCGCGGCGAGGTCAGGACGGCGGGTCCTGGCCATGCTGGGATGGCCGATCCGCTTCGTCCGCCTGTCCCTCAAGCGGCTGCGAACGGTCGACGAGGACGGGGTCATCAGGTGCGTGGCGTCTCCGCACGTGTCCTGCCGCATGGCGGACACACTTCCATCAGCGATTATCCGCTGCCGCCAGGACCTGCGTGAGGCTCCGATCCCAGGTCCCATCTGCCGTCCACCGGCACAGCCGCTCATGGCAGGTCTTCCGCGGCCCATACCGCTCCGGCAGATCCCGCCACGGCGCACCCGTGCGTACCTTCCACAAGAGCTCGTCGATGACCTGGCGGTGATCCCGCCACCGCCCACGACGCCCATTGGAGCGCGGCAACAGCGGCATGATCCGCGCCCAGGCCGCACCGGTCAATTCACCACGACGAATGATCCGACCAGCATCGAACCCCGCCCTACCCCATGTCCTCAAAGGGCGTTCGGGCCCAGCCAGGGTCAGCGACGCGGCCTGTCCGACACCGCCGCCTGATCATTTTCAGGCGGCTCGGCTGACGTCCAGCCGTTCGGACGACGGCTGGTATCCCGCCGCCTTGTAGGTGGCGACGGCGGCAGTGTTCGAGCTCTCTGCGCTGACGAGTGCGCTTGACGCACCCATTTCACGCAGCGCCGCCGCAGCGGCGACGCTGATCGCCGTCCCGTAGCCGTGACCGCGATGGTCGGCGTGCACGCCCATCGGCTCCAGCAGACCGGGCTTGCCGGGCCCGGCCGACCAGACCGTCGCCGCGGCCACCGCGTTGTCCTGGTCGTCGTAGCCGATCAGACAGCGGGCGTCGGCATAGACCGGCCCGGCCGCGAGGACGTGCCAGACCTCCTCGGTGAACTTCTGGCCGCCGAATGCCGAGCGGTGCACTGCGGTCCGCACCCCCGCCGTCTCCGGACCGACCACCTCGACGCGCAGGCCGGAGTCCTTCACCGGCTCGGCGAGGTCGCGGCGCAGCGGCGTCCACGGCTCGTCCAGAATCCAGCCCGCCTCCAAGAGGACCTCGCGGAGCAGGGCGCCGTTGGGGAGTTCCAGGCCGACCTTCCCGGGCGGCAGGACCCCGCGCTCCGGATCATCGAGGTCCGCCAGCAGCTGGCGCGCCAGCTCACTGTCCTGTCGCAGATCCGGCGCGGTCGTCAGGCGCAGCACATCAGGGCCGTCCAGGAATCCGACGGCAACGATCCGCCCGTCCACGCTCCAGGTACGGACCTCCGCGGCCAGCTTCTCTGCACCCAGCGCCCAGGCCCAGCCGAGGTCTCCCGGATGGAGTTGCAGCGGCGTACGGTCGTCCTGCCATTCCCGGAGGGCATCCACGGCCCCGGTCAACCCGTCAACACCCGGCTCGTTCAAAACGATCGTCATGGCCCGCATCTCACACCGTCGCGGCGACCGGCCGCACCTGGTTTTACTCAGCCAGCCAGATCGACAGGACACGTCCAAGGAGCCATACCGGCTCCGGAGGCGGCCACGAACCCACTTCAGGCCTTACACGGAAGGCAATGGGCGAGCCAGTACAGGACGGCGTCCCCCCTCGGCCCCTGCACGGTTCGCGTCGGGCGCGCGGATATATACCCGGTGGCGCGCCGCTGGGCACCTGGAGGCCGACGGGCAGTCGGACCTCATGCCAGTCCTCCCGCTCACCCGGGCCGAGCGGTGGCCCTCCGCCCCCACGCCTTCGCCGCGCCCCAGCCGAACTGTGGGCCCGCTGGTACGAGCACCACCGCCGGCCACCGGCCTGACCCGGGGGGCGCCCTCAGGCAGGGACGAAGACGTCCTCGTCGGCCCCGTCGAGGATGAACCCGTTGTCGAAGCGGACCCGCACGCTCACGCGAGGCGCCCGTTCCTGGAAGGCGGTCCACGCGGGTTCCAGGGAGCCGACCTTGTCTTCGAGCTGTCTTCTGCTCTCCGTGGGCATCTCGCGCCCGAAGGAGTCGAGCAGCGACTTGAGCCGCTCGTACTCGCGCACGTCGTCGCTCTCGTCCTGCTGGCCGATCACCTGCTCGACGGTCCCGCCGATGCCCGCCGCCAGGGTCAGGAACCCGACGACGACCCCCGACACCTCGGCCGAATCGGACAGCCGGGTGTCCGCTGCCAGCACCACACGCTGGCCTGCCTTCAGAGTCATCTGCTCCCCTTTTCCCCTGCGTCTTCCCCTGCGTCGGCTACGTCAGCGCGGTGCAGGAACGCCTCGACGAGGCGGTCGGTGAAATGCGTCCAGCTTAGGTTCATGGCGCCCACCAACAGCCTCGAGGTCCTCTGCGTCGCCTCCGCCCTTGACCGGAAGTACCGGCATGCCGAGCAGGACGAGGCGACCAGCAGACGGATCCGGGCGGCGTGACCCCAGGGTCCCGCGCCCCCACTGCAACTTGACTCGGGCAGCCCGCCCTGCCCCGCCACCGTCGTCACGTTCGGCACGTCCTTCGGTGTCTCCGCGCTCCATGGCGCCGCCGCGGTGCGCGACACCGGGAGGGGCGTGTGGTCAGTACGGAACTGAGCGCCGCCAAGGCCGCGGCAGCCCGCCTGACGTCCGCCGAGACGGGGCCTGACGACCTGTTCGCCGTCCTCGAATGAGGCGCCCGCGTTACCTCGCCGCAGCCGCCGGCTCTGCAGACTTCGTCCTCTGGGCAGGCTCAGTACCGGCATCGCGCCGCCCACCGTGGCGCCGGAGACGGCTCTAAGTGACGGTTCTTGTAAGCCCTCGCCGTCTTTCAGGGAGACGCCCGCGCTGCTCTGCCAGCGGCAGAACAGCGGCCGGACCGAACTCGACGATCACTACAGTCCAGTCTCATGAAGACGATTACGAAGCGTACGGTCGAGTACCCGGCCGACGGTCTGACGATGATCGGGCACCTCGCGCTCCCGGCCGGTGTCGACCGCCGACCCGCGGTGCTGATCGGACCGGAGGGCACAGGGCTCAGCGACGTCGAGCGCCGCCGGGCCGATGCTCTCGCCGAGCTGGGATACATAGCGCTGGCCTTCGACCTTCACGGCGGGCGCTACTTGAGCGACCCCGAGGAGATGCTGGCCCGTTGCATGCCACTGCTCGCTGATCCCGACCGGATGCGGAACATCGGTCATGCAGCGCTCGACGTGTTGCGCACCGAACCGCGGACCGACCCCGACCGGATCGCCGCCGTCGGCTACGGCACCGGGGGCGCCATCGGGCTGGAACTCGGGCGCGACGGCGTCAACCTGCGCGCGATCGGCACAGTCAACGCACTGACCACGGGCCGACCGGGCGAGGCGGCGCGCATTCGCTGCCCGGTGTGGGCCGGGGTCGGGTCGGAAGACCCGATCATGCCGCCCGCGCAACGGAAGGCGTTCACCGCCGAGATGCAGGCCGCGGGCGTCGACTGGCGACTGGCGGTCTACGGCGGCGCCTTGCACGCCTTCCACCACCCGCCGGTCGACCACCCCACGGTCCCCGGCGTGGGCTACCACCCGCAGCACGCGCAGCGAGCCTGGCGCGACGTCGTCGATCTGCTCGCCGAGTGCCTGCCCGTGACGGAGGACCTGGGGGCATGACCCAGGCGAACATCCCGGCCCCCGGCTTGGTCGGCGTCCTGCACTGATCCGGCCGAGCGCGAGGCGGTCCTGAACGACGCGATGGACGGCATCGTCGCGTCCATCGCGATGCCGCTCCCGTCGGACCTGTGACGCCTCAAGCAGCGTGGACGGGTTCGGCAGATCGGGGCAGGGATGCGTTGGCTGGACGGCGGGTCGGGTGAGTCTGCGGGTCATGAGCGTGTCGATGAGTTTCAGCAACACCTCAGGAGGGCCGCCGATCCCGTGACGCAGTGCGCTTGCTCCCGGGCTTCGGAGAGGTCACACCTCCACCCCACGACCTACCGTATGCGCATGAAGGAACGTTCAAGCGAAGTGCCGACCGACCTCTATCCAGAGTTGGCTGAGCCGGGTGGCTTGGGAGAAGCGTTGGCTCGCGAAGCGGCTCGCCACGGGCACGCTGTCGGCCCCATGGAACCCGTTGAGGGGTTCGCCCCAGCGGTAGCCGCATGCCGTGTTCGGGGAAAGGCGCGGTTCGCGGTATACGCGACCAACGACGACGAACGCGAGTTCCGCATCGAGATCTCCGCGGACTCCGGATGGCTCTGGGGCGCCTTCGGCAGCACCGATAGCCTCGCGGTGGTGGCCGCCATCCTGCACGAATGGTGTGAGGGCGCATCGATCGGTCAGCTGCGCCGCGAGTGGACGCTCCTCGCGGATGACCCGCTGAAGGCGGCACCGCCTGGAAGGGTCGTGGCGACCGCCTGGCGACTGACCTTGGAACGCTCGCAAGTGATCAGGCTGGGCGACACCGAACTTGCCGAGGCGCTTTATGCGCAGCCGGCCCTGCGCGCCTTCTTCCCGTGGCCGTCGCACGGCCATTTCAGCCTGCTCAGCAGCACCGCTGATCCGTTCCACAACGAGCTTCCGCGCGTGATTCCGACGATAGACGGGCTGTGGGACGTGGTTGCAGAGGGATCTGCGCAGACACCGTCACGTGTGCTCGGTGCCCGCCTCAGCGCCAGCGAGGCCGCAGCGCTGGTGGCGGCGAACATTCCCGCAGGCAGCGGCCCGGCCATCGAGGGAGGTTGGCCGAAGCGCGAGAGCACCGCCTGACCTACGATCGACGGATTTCGCCGCCCGGTTCGCCGCCATCTCGTCGGTGGCCCCCCGGGAGGCCGTGGCGTTCTGTAGTCCCGTCGGCGGCCCAGCGGCGGTGGCGGGCCCACACGGTCTCCCAAGATCCCAACCTGGCTGGGAGGTCGCGCCAGGGAAGACCGGTGCGGCACCGGTGGACGATCGCCTCCGCAATGCGGCGGTGATCGGCCCACGACCTGCCACGACGACCGGCACTGGAGGGCGGCAGCAGCCGAATGCGGTCCCACCGGTCGGTTAGCTGGTCAGCCGGACGTGACGAGGCATCAGGATCAGACCGCAGAGGTGCAGTGCACCCGGCTCGGCAGCGCGGCGGCCCGGCTCAGCCGATCGTCTTGATCACCCGGGCGGGCACCCCCGCGACCACGGTGCCGGCAGGAACATCACGAGTGACCACCGCACCGGCAGCGACCACCGCCCCGGCACCGATGGTCACTCCCTGCGTGATCACGACAGCCGTCCCGATCCAGACGTCGTCCTCGATGACGATCGGGGCGAAGGAGAGGTACTCGCGGCGCTCGGCCAGGGGCAGTGGATGGCCTCCGGTGATGAGGCTGACCTTCGGCGCGATCATGACACCGTTGCCGATACGGATGCCTCCCTTGTCCATGAAGGTGCATCCCTGGTTGACGAAGACGTTCTCCCCGAACGTCGTGTGCAGCCCGCACTCGGTGAAGAACGGCGGGTAGATCATCACCGACTCTGGCAGCGGCCCGCCGAACACAACGGAAAGTAGTTCCTGACGCCCTTCGCTGTCGCTGAACGGAAGTACGTTCAGTCGAGACGTCGCATCGGTCACCTCCACGATCCGTTCCACATGACGGGCGAACTCGGGTGTCTGGACATACATGACCTGCTCTGTACGGGTAGACATGCGCTGATCCCACCACCGCGCAGGACACTCGATCAAACAACCCTGCACCACACCAGACACAACCAGAAGTTGTGGAAGTAGGGTGGAAGCGTGGATATTGAAGGGCTGCGGACGTTCGTGGCCGTCGCCGAGACCGGCCAGTTCCAGGCTGCGGCCGACGAACTGGGGATCAGCCAGCAGGCGGTCTCCAAGCGGGTCGCGGCCCTGGAGAGACACATCGAGGTCACGCTCCTGGTGCGGACCTCCCGAGGCTCCCGACTGAGCCTGGACGGACAGGTCTTCCTGCCGCACGCCAAGAAGGTCCTGGCGGCCATCGAGCAGGCCGAGCAGGCCGTGCGCCCCGGCAGCCGTCCCTTGCGCGTCGATGTCCTTAACCGGCGCATCTCCCCAGCCCAGGCTGTGTACCGGTTCTACCGCGCCCACCCCGAGACGGACCTGGACGCGGTCACGCTGAGCGAGGAGAACGCCACCCAGGCCGCCCAGGCGGTGCTCGAAGGGACCGTCGACGCGTCCTTCCGTGCCCTGCCGGCAGACCAGATCCCGGCCGGGATCAGCACCGAACGGCTCCTGGACGCACCCCTGGAGCTCCTGGTCGGCCCCGGCCATTCGCTGGCCGGGGCGCCCTGGGTCCGTCCTGCGGACCTGGCCGGCCACCGGATCTGGATTCCAGGGATCAGGCCGGGCACCGAGTGGGCGGCGTTCTACCAGGCGCTGTCCGAGCGCTTCGGCCTGAGCATCGACGCGCTCGGCCCCAACTTCGGTGACGAGGCCCTGA
This sequence comes from Streptomyces sp. NPDC054047, assembly GCF_055585065.1. NCBI lineage: Bacteria > Bacillati > Actinomycetota > Actinomycetes > Kitasatosporales > Streptomycetaceae > Streptomyces > Streptomyces sp. NPDC054047. The sequence continues at coordinate 581,115 of NZ_JBVJKV010000004.1, forward strand.
TGGACGCACTGGCCGACTCGGGTTCGCTGGCCACCCTCGTGGGCAGCGGAGACCGGTACCTGTGGCCCCAGACCCACGACCTGCGGCGCATCCCGTTGCACGAGCCGACTCCGGTCTACCCGCACGTGCTGCTGTTCCGCGACGGAGACCAGCACCCCGTGCTGACCGCGCTACGCGAGTATCTGCGCACTGCGGGCCCGCGAACCCCGCACGACGTGTGGGTGCCGGACTGGGTAGACCGCTGACCAGACGACCGAATTGCCCAGCCAAGGGCGCCGGATGCTCGCCCAGCCGGACGACGGCCAAGACTCGCCGACGCCTTCGCCGCCAACGACGCCGCCCGCGGCCTGTACATCACACGCCGCGACCCTCTGTTCGCCTCCCTCGGCATGGCCCGGCAGATGGCCATCTAGGGCGTCGCCCAGGAGCGCAACGGCCTGCGCCGGGCGTACGACCAGGCCCACGACGCCATGGACCACGCCGACCCGGGCGCCTACCGCCCCGGGCGCCTACCGCCCCGTGTGGCTGCTCGCCTTCTACGACGAAGCCGACCTGCACTCCCTGGCGCGCTCTCGGCCCACCTTTCGCTCGGCGACTACCCACCGCCGAATACCATGCGCACCGATGCCTGGCCGCTCTGCGGCCCTACATGCTCCGCTCCCGGGCGATCACCGCCAGCCGCCTCGCCCACGCCCAGCTAGCCCAGGCAGATGCCGACGCCGCCACGGTCACCGCGATGTCGGTGCCGAAGGACGCGGCTACCCACCATGCGCGTGTATCGAGGATGCTGCAGGAGTTCGGGACTGCACTGCGCGCCACCGCGCCGGCCAGCTCCACCGCGCCCACCTGGACCGAGCGCACTGCCGCTTGGAGAGCCGCGATATGACCACGGCCCCCATCGACCTCCGCACGTTCACCGCGCTCGAGGCCGCCCGCGGCGACCTGCTCGACGTGTACGCCGAGGTGCGTCCCCCGCTGCTGCACCTGCCCAACTACGCGGCCACCGTGTTCGGTGAGCGCCTGGACCGGGGCAAGGCACCGATCCCGGCTTCGTGGCCGCCCTCGCCTATGCGGAGGGCCAGCCGGTCGGCTAGGCCTACGGCAACACCATCGAGCACGGCGACCGGGACTGGCAGCGCATCAGTCCGGCGCCGGCGGCGGAGTACACCGAGCGTCGGGCCGTGGCGTTGAAAGATATCGGGGTGAGCCTCGCATGGCGGGGCACGGGGAACGCGCGGCGCATCCACGATGCCCTGCTCGCCAGCCGTGACGAGCCTTACGTGACGCTCATGGTCAGCAAGGCGGCCGGTGACGGGAAGGTTCACGCGCTGCACCGGTCGTGGGGATACAAGGACATCGGGCAGAGTCAGCCGTCAGCGGCCTCACCGGTTTTCACGGCGATGATCCGTCCCGCTCGCTAGTTGAGCGCACGGCGCAGTGTCGTCAGGGCGTCGACGTCGGAGCGCGCGCGGGATCTCCACATACGCCTGGTTATTCGCAGGACGGACCCACCGGTGTTCAGGTACCGTATGACTCCGGACCACGCCGCGTGAGACGAACGGAAGGAGGCGAGTGCCGTGCATTTCTCAACCATCCAGCGCTCCCTCCCCGTTAGCCCGGTGTGGCACCTCTGATCCGACCGGGAGCGCTCTGCCGTACGCATCCCGGAGGAACCCATGACCGATACGGTCATTCGCGCGCTCGACGAGAGCGACGCCCATCTGTTCGACGCACACCCCGACCCGTTGAACGCTCGTGCCGCGCACCAGCGGACCACGCATCGTCCCCACTGGAAGCGGGTGGCCCTGCGCGACGGCGTCGTCGTCGCCCGCGGCGCCTGGTGGGGCGGTCCCGATGACGAGGAACCCATCAACCTCAACTGGTTCGACGTCGCCGAGGGCGAGGTCGAGGCGGGGGCCGAACTCCTGCGCTCCGCCCCGTGGCGGGTCGAACTCGAGCTCAACCTGCCCGGCGACTGGCGCGAGGACCCCGCCCTGGCCGCGGCCGCCGAGACTCGCTTCGCCGCCGCCCGGGCCGCAGGCTACGAACTCCTGGTGGAACGCTTCCTGTACCGCTGGACCCCGGAACTCGGGCTGCCGGAGCGACCCGGTCGCCTCGTCTTCGGCCCCGAGCCCGACGACTCGGTCTTCTTCGACGCGCTGCGCCGCATCCACGCGGCCACGCTGGACGCCCACGCGCTGAAGGCCATCGAGGAGGGCGGCCTCGACCAGGCCGCGCGGCAAGAACTGGAATTCTTCCACTGGTGCCCCTCCCCGCGGGAATGGTGGCAGCTCGCCCGCACCCCGGAAGGCGAAATGGCCGGCATCCACATCCCGGCGCACAACCCCTCCGGACCGACCGTCGGGTTCATCGGCGTCCTGCCGGAGCACCGCGGCCATGGTTACGCCTACGACCTCCTCGCCGAGTGCACCCACTTCCTGGTGAACCAGGGCGCGGAGGCCGTCACCGGTGCCACGGACCGGGGCAACTTCCCCATGGCCGCGAACTTCACCAAGGCCGGTTTCCCCGTGGTGCGCGAACGCATCAACTTCCACCCCGTTGCCCGGACCACCTCCAGTGCCCGCTGACATCACCGGCTGACACCAGCAGTGGCTGTCGTGGGCCATCACTGGCGAACCCGCACGGCAGCCGCAGTCCTGTCGATCGTGAGGGCGGTTCTGGTCGAACAGGTTGCCTGGGCAGGTGATTTCGGCTGGTTGGGCGCATGAAGGCAGGGCCTCCGGTGCAGCACGAGGGTTGCGAAGCCAATTCGTCTGCCCCGGAGGTCCTGTTGTCGCAGTTCTACGCCGTCTGTGTCGTGGTGCGCTGCTGCGGGGTGTCTCCCGGCTGTTCCTGGCGCCGTTCCGACCACCGGGACGTCGAACCAGCTCCGGCTACGCCGGCGAGGGGTACAGCCATCCCGCACCATCCGGGCCGAGCCCGACAGACGTTGCTGCGATGCGGGCCACGGCTCGGGAGTACGACGGTCCGATCGCACTCCTCGTTTACGCTCCCGGCGGGGCGGACCCCTTCTCCGGCCTGATCACCCGGCGTCGACGATGGGGACGCGTTCACAAGCAAGGCAGCAACGGTCCGTCCGCCCCCACCGAGATTCGAGGCGCTGGGGTCACTACCCGAAGGGGCAGGCGCTCGCGCCTGCCCCTTCCGCCTGCTGCCCCAGCGCCGCCCGTACGTGGCGCCCCAGGCCGGGCCGACCGGTCGATCCTGATCAGGATGTTCGCCACGCCATGTCAGTTCTTCACTTCCATCTGCCCCATCATGCCCATGGTCAGGTGACCCATCAGGTGACAGTGGTACATGAACCTGCCGGTGTAGTCGGTGAACTTGATCTTCACTCGGGCCTTCTTGCCCGGCATCACCGTGATGGTGTCCTTCAGCCCGGCCTCGCTCGGCCCGGGTGCCTGACCGTCCCGGTCCACCACCAGGAAGTGCTCAAGGTGCGTGTGGAGGGAATGCGGGATGCCGAACCTGGTGTCCGTGTTCTCGATCGTCCAGATCTCCGTGTCACCGATCTTGGGCCTCAGATCCACCCGGTTGACGTCGAAATGCTTGTTGTTGATCAGGTGGTGACCCGAGGCCGGGTCGAAGGACATGACGAAGTTGCGCTCCACGGTGGCCTTGCCCAAGTCAGGGGCGGGACGCAGCACATCGGGAACCCGGCTCGGGTCCTCGGCGTCGCGCACCACGTCGAACCGCATGATCTCGGGGGGCTCGCCGGGAAAGGCGATCAGGTTGCGCAACACGATCTTCGAGCCGACCGGGAAGCGAGAGAAGTCGATCACGACCTCCTGGCGCTCGGCCGGCCAGATCTCCACCGCTTTGGTCGGTACCGGGGCCGGCAGCAGACCGCCGTCGGAGGAGATGTGCGTCATCTCGTGGCCTTCCTCCCCCAACTGGAGCAGGAAGGCACGCTCGTTGGCGGTGTTGGTCAGCCGGAACCGGTACTTGCGGGCCGCCACCTTGAAGAACGGGCGCGGGGTGCCGTTCACCAGGATGGTCGGCCGGTCCCTGAAGTCTTCCAGGTCGTAGACGAGTGTTCCGTCGGCCGCGAACTTGGCGTCCCGCAGATACAGCGGGACGTCGTACCGGCCCTTGGGAAGCGGGAGCCGCTCCTCGAACTCGTCGGTCAGCACATAGCCGGCGGCGACACCCCGGTAGATGTTCTCTGCGTGCGCCTCGTGCGAGTGGTCGTGGATCCACATCGTCGACGCCTGCTGCGTATTGGGGTAGATGAACGCCCGGCTCATGCCCGGCGCGTTCTCGTCGTGGGGGTGGCCGTCGTACCGGGCCGGCACGTGTCCGCCGTGCAGGTGCATGGAGAACGGCACATCCAGCTCGTTGACCTGCTGAATGACCACCGGGCGCCCCCGGGTGGCCCGGATGACGGGGGTCAGCTCCCCGTTGAAGGTGCGCATCTTGGTGGTGGTCCCGGGCAGGATGGTGGTCTCCACCTCGCGCGTCGCCAGCCGGTAGTAGTCGTACTCCGTGAACCCGGCGATGGGACGGCCCTTGGTACGGGCCGGGCGCAGCGCGCGGGGCACCCGCAGCGGCACACGGAACATCGGCTCGGCCGCGACCGCCTTGGACGCCGTCCCCGTCGTATTGACAGCCAGCGCGGCGCCGGATCCGGCCACCACAAGTCCCGTGGCAGCTCCCGCCTTGAATATCTGTCTGCGCGTCAGCACCGTGTCTCCTCCGCCCGGCCGCCGAAGCCGCCGCCTGTCTCCCCATGCGTTTCTGTACACCGCATTCACCCGGAGTGCGCTCGGCGCTTGCTAGAGCGACGGTGCAGCCGATGACGGGGTCCTCCCAGACGAGAGGGGAGCGGTGAAGTACGCCGCTTCGACGGCCAAGTTGATGTGCGCCGGTGCTGGAAACGACGGAGAGAAGAAGAACTGCATCGGTATCCCGCCGCCTACCCGTCTGCCACCCGTCCACGACGACCCCTACGCGCGCGCCGCAGCGCTGGTGCACGTCCTGGGCCGCTGCCGCTGGCTAGAGCGCTCGAACCTCGCCGTCGCGGCCGCCTGCCCATAGAGCAGGCCCAGGAGCGACTTCGGCATGAACTGAGCCCTGGACAACAACCTCTCGCCGAACTGGCCTTGGACGAGGTGTGGCTGAGGTTCGTGCGCTTCGGCTCACAACGCTTCGACACCGTGAACACACCCGACGCAGATGGCCTGCTCTGCCAGTACGGGACCCACGCCTTCGATGGCCCGCCCGTCTTCACGCTGGACTTTGCCCGGCAGTTCGAGGTCAACGACACTTCCGGCCTGCATGATCATTACATCCAGCTCCACTGCGAACTTCGGTACGAACCCGTCCGTCAACTTCGGGCGCTGGGGCACTTCGAGTCCTGCACTGCCGCCCGTCAGGCACCGTCGATGCCGATGGGAACGCCCACAGCGTCCCAGGCGGCGAGGGTGGCGCGGTGTTCTTCGCTGCCCTCGCTGTAGCGGGCGATGGCGGCCCTGGTGGTGAGGCGGGCCCAGTCGGCGAAGAGGGGGAGCTCGCCGACTTCGCCCGAGGTGAGCGCGTCCCACCAGATGCGGCCGGCACGCTCCCAGGCGTTGCCGCCCAGGGCTGCGGCAACGAGATAGAAGGCTCGATTTGGAATGCCGCCATTGAGGTGGACACCGCCGTTGTCGCGCTCGGTGTGGACATAGTTCCGCATGTGGTCCGGCTGGGGGTCCCGGCCCAGTACATCGTTGTCGTATGCCGTGCCTGGCGCCTTGAGCGAACGAAGACCGACGCCGTGGAGTGAGGGCGCGAGCAGCCCGGCACCCACTACCCAGTCGGCTTCGTCCACACTCTGCCCACGTGCGTATTGTTTGGTCAGCGAGGCGAAGACATCGCGGATGGAGATATTGAGGGCTCCGCTCTCTCCGCCGAAGGAGATCGCCGATACCTCCGGAACTCCCGGCCAGACCTCGCTCGCAATCACCTCAGGGCACTGGGTGAAGCGGCTGAAAATCTCCTCGTCGCCGTCCCCGAGGACGAGATACTCCCCGTTCCAGTAGGCGTTGTTGTAGCGCCTGTCGTGGTGCACGACGGCCGCCAGCGGCAAGTTCGACCCCGTGATCGAGTCCCGGCCGAGAACCTCCGCCATGAACGTAGAGGCGGCGACAAGGCCGTCGTACGCCTCGTCCACCGCGGCGTCGCCGGTGGGCGGTTGCCCGGTGTAGCGAGCAGCTCGCAGGCGGTGGTGGGACTCGCCGCCTGCGGCATCGAAAACAATGTGCTGGGCGACCTTCTCGACGCCCGGAAGGATCTCCAGCGCGCCGTCTCGCAGGACCACGCCGGGCCCTTCGTAGACCAGGTCCATGGCCATATCCCCGGTCAGCCGCTCCAGCAACGGCAGAGAGACGACGCCGGAGACCAGCATCGGCACAGTGCGGCTGTCCGTGAGGCGCCCACCTTCGAGGCGGCGTGTCCACGCCTGGACCTGGTCTTTGGATACCTGCGCGATCGCACCGATCTCCTCGATGGCGGCGGCGACCCGCCGGGCTTCCTCAGCCAGCCACCGCTCACGGGTCTCGGCCGCCAGCGTGTCGTCCGCGATGTACGGCACCAGTTCCAGCGCCTCGTACCCGCGGTGCACCGTCTCGAACGATCGCCCGTCACGCCGCCGCGCCAGCACCGCACCGTGGCCGTCCCACGCCGTCCGCGACAGCGTCGGCTCCGCCCAGTGCCCGGTTCGACAGAAGTACGCCACAGCTGCGCTGTCGCGCGTCAGCTCCGCATAGATCAACCGGGCCGCCGTACGCAGATGGGCCCGCGCCCGGAGCCACGCCGCGCCACCGGTGGCCAGGCCACCGCCCACCGTACCGATGACCGCTGCCAGTAGAGCACTGTCCATCCCCGCAGGATCCGGGGCGCCGCTGGCTCCGGCAATCGCCCTCCGGACGTATTTCTCCCGCACCCTCCCGCACCCTCTCGCGCCCTTCCGGGCCGCTCGGGACGTGATGCGTAGGGGTGCGGGATCAGAGCTTGAGGATCACGAGCAAGACGGCGAGAAGCCCACGCCGCACGGATCGCGGACAGTGCCCAGTGGCACGGGAGTTGGGACGAAGGCCGTCCGTAGGCCACGCAGGAAAAGTGAACTGGATCACATGCTGTCACAGGGGGCGCGCCGGTGGTGTCTTGAGGTCGACCCGCTCGAAACGAGGGAGACATCATCATGGTGGAGAACATCGATGTGGTTGTGCTGGGCGGCGGGTACGCCGGCGTCATGGCGGCCAATCGCCTGACGCAGCGTGACGGCGTGCGGGTGACGCTGATCAACCCGCGCCCCACCTTCGTCCACCGGGTCCGGCTCCACCAGATGGTGGGCGGGACCGACGCCGCTGTCGTCGACTTCCAGGAGGTCCTGGCGGAGGAAGTGCGGCTGGTGGTCGACAGCGTGACGCGGATTGACGCGGCCGGGCGCGGTGTGGAACTGGTGAGCGGTGGTGCGGTCGGCTACGAGTACCTGGTCTATGCGGTGGGCAGCGGGAGCGCCGATCCGCAGGTGCCTGGGGCGGCCGAGTTCGCCTACCCGATCGCCGCTCTGGAGGAGGCGCAGCGGTTGCTGCCGGTCCTCGATGCCACGCCCGCATCGGCCGCGGTGACGGTCGTCGGGGCCGGTCCGACAGGCATCGAGACCGCCGCTGAGCTGGCGGAGCAGGACCGCAGCGTGACCTTGGTCTGCGGTGGGGTGCTCGGTCCGTACTTGCATCGGCGGGGGAGGCGGTCGGTGGCCGGGCGGCTGGCGGCGCTCGGGGTGAGGGTGGTGCAAGGCCCCGACGCAAAGGTGACGGCGGTGACGCGTGACGCGGTGCGACTCGCTGACGGTCGGGAGCTGCCCAGCGCGCTGACCATCTGGACCGCAGGCTTCGGCGTGCCGGACCTGGCCTCCCGCAGTGGGCTGAGTACCGACGTGCAGGGCCGCCTGCTCACGGACGAGACGTTGACGAGCGTGGACGACGACCGCATTGTCGCGGCCGGAGACTCGGCGGCGCCGTCGGGTCTGCCGTTGCGGATGAGCTGTCAGACGGCGATGCCGCTGGGCGCGCGGGCCGCCGACACGGTGCTCAGCCGGTTGGCGGGGGAACAGCCCGAGACCCTCAACCAGTCGTTCGGAGCGCAGTGCATCAGCCTGGGCCGGCGCACGGGCATCTTCCAGTTCGGCAACAGGTCCGACGTCGCGGTGTGGTTGCACATCGACGGTCGCCTCGGCGCGAAAATGAAGGAAGGCGTGTGCAAGGGCATCGTGAGGCATCTGGCGGAAGAGGCGCACAAGCCCGGCGGGTACAAGCTGCACCGCATGAAGGGAGGCGCAGGACGCCGCGAGGCGCTGGAGGCCGCACGCGCCGAGGCACCGGCCAGTGAACGGATTTGCTAGGTCCGATGCGGCCGGGGGAGAGATGATCCAGACATGAGTGATGATCACACTGTCGACCGGGCGACCGAGACCTTCGTCGCCCACCGCAGCCTGCTGTTCACCGTCGCCTACGAGATGCTCGGTTCGGCGGCCGATGCCGAGGACGTCCTGCAGGAGACCTGGCTGCGGTGGGTGGCGGTCGACCTCGAGCAGGTGCGTGACCAGCGCGCGTACCTCGTCCGGATCACGACCCGGCAGGCGCTCAACCGGCTGCGCACGATGTCGCGGCGCAAGGAGTCCTACGTGGGCCCTTGGCTGCCGGAGCCGCTGCTGACCACGCCGGACGTGGCCGAGGACGTCGAACTCGCCGAGAGCGTGTCGATGGCGGTGATGCTGGTCCTGGAGACGTTGTCACCGACCGAGCGGGCCGTCTTCGTACTGCGCGAGGTCTTCGACGTCGACTACGACGAGATCGCGGCGGCAGTCGACAAGACCCCGGCAGCCGTCCGCCAGATCGCACACCGTGCCCGCCGGCACGTGGACGCCCGGCGCCCACGCGCCGTGGTGTCCCAGCGCCAGACGCGGGCGGCGGTCGAGTCGTTCGTGCGGGCACTGGAAGGTGGGGACCTGCAGGGGTTGCTTGACGTACTCGCGCCTGACGTCGTCTATATGGGCGACGGCGGCGGCGTGAAGCACGCTGCGCTGCGGCCGATCGCCGGCGCCGACAAGGTGGCCCGCCTGCTGGTCGGCGGCCTCGGAAAGAACACGATCCCGATCTCGTTCTTGCCCACCATGGTCAACGGCAGCCCGGCGCTGTCGCTCCACCTGGACGGTGAGCTGGACAGCATCATCGCGGCCCACGTAGAGGCGGGCCGCATCACCGGCCTGTACGTCGTCCGCAACCCGGAGAAGCTGTCCCGCATCGCATCCGAGACCCTGCTCACCCTGCGATGAACGCCCCATGGCATGCCGGCGACTTGAACATCAGGCGCAGCACTGGACCTCCTACGGTTCACCTCGCCTGAAACCACAGCGCCCGTCAAAGGGCGGTGAGTGACTCGATGGCCGTTCGGGGGAGACCGCCGGCCACGGCGGTAGCGGTAGCGGTCGGCAAGTTGATGTGGGCGTGGCCGAGGTCCTGCGCAAAGAAGCAGCAACGCGTTCTGACTCTAGAGAAAGATCACCGGCATGGAGATCCTGCGGTATGTGTTCCTTGTCTTCCACCTCTTCGGGTTCGCCGCGCTGATGGGCGGAGTCTTCTTCCAACTGAGAGGGAAGGACCCGGTGGCCAGCGGGTACATGGTGAGCAGCGCGGTCGTCCAGCTGGTCACCGGCGCGGGACTCGTCTGGACCCGAATATCCCTGGACGTACCGGTAGTTGGCGCGAAGATGGCAGTGAAGCTGGCCCTGGATGTCTTGGTGGCAGTGACCGCGCTGATCGGCATGCGCAACAAGCGGCCGTGGGCCTTCTACGCTGTTGGGGCGTACAGCGCGGCCGCGGCCGTGGTGGCCGTCGCGTGGAAGTAGTGTCCCAGCGGGCGGCTGTGGGAAGACATGCAATCGGGGCCCCACACAGGGATTTCCCGCAGGGGCCCGATCTGGGCATGTTGCCTTGGCAGATGGCGATGCCCTTATCTCGAAATGGTGTTCACGTCCGCTGACAGCGCGGCCGGGCGCGGCCGAGCCCGCAACGTCCCCTTGCCTCGATTCCCTGCCCCGGATCGGCTGCCGCTCCGGCCACTACGCTCGGCGCCTGCCGACCTGTGCGGTGCTCCACCCGCATGCCTTGCTTCGGAGTGCTAGAGGTCTCGGGCACCGGGTGTCGCGCTCGCTGGACGGGATGCCCTTCGGCACGCCCGTCGACGACGTGATGGACGGCCGGGACGCGCTGCTTCCGGTCGGCATGAACGGGCGACCCCCTGCCGTTCGAGCACGGCTTCCCCCTCCGCATGGTCGTCCCCGGCCGCTACGGCGGCCGGGCGCGCCGCGCGCCCATCAAGACGCAGTCCCGGATCGACACCCCGAAGCCGTTCGGCCGGCCCCGGGCCGGCAGGTCATGGTCGCCGGGGTCGACCCGGTGGGCCGAGCCGTCCGGCGCCGTCAGGGTGTGGGCGTGGCCGCCGAGCGGTTCCTCGGCCTCGTCCAGCGTGGCGTGACGCGCGCGGCTCAGGATGTGCGCGGCGGTGAGCCCGGCCACCCCGCCGATCATCGCCGTACGCCCCGGTCGGCGCCCCTACCCCCGGGCGGGTGTGTCAGCGCCTCTCCTCCCAGCCGATTCGCGGTCGATCGCGGACGCGGTCCCACTGGTGTTCCGGAGCGGAGGAGGAGTGCGGACTGCTCTGATCGCCCGCGGGTCCGAGGCGGCCAGGGGAATCCCCTATACGCCTCCCGATGCGAGCGGCCCCGGCCCCCTCCTAATGTCCTGCGCAGTCCGTCCGCGCGACCGGTGAGGTGTGTCATGGCCCTGGACCAGGAACCCCTGTTCGACTTCATGGTGGTGCGGGCTCCCGAGTCCGTCGACGTGGCCGTGCGGCGCCGCCGCCACGTCCACGACGAGGCGATCGTCTTCAAGGACCAGGGCGTCGTCGCCTTCGAGCCCGAGGACCTGCACACGCCGACGAGCAAATCCGAGCCGGGCAGGGTCGTCTTCCGCCGGGTCTTCTGCGACCCGGCCGGCGACGACGACACGATGGCCACCCGCATCGCCGACCTGCTGCACGAACTCGTCAAGAACCTGCCCCGGTACGGGACATGCGGCGACGGCGGCACGAAGGTGCTGCCCTTCGAGCAGCTCGACCGGCGCACCTACGTCAAGGACGGCGACCAGTACGTCCTGCTGCCCGACCGCCCCGAGGACGTCCCCGGCAACCATCCGCTGCTCGCCGTACTGCACCGCGCGGCCACCGTCGCGCGGGAGGAAGGGGCGGACACCCGGAAATGGGACCCCGCCCGGTTCGCCCAGCGGATCGAGACCGCGCTCGGCGCCCCGGCCGGCGGACTCAAGAGCCTCGTCCTGACGAAGGACGGCGCCCACAGCGAGCCGTACCGCACGGCCCGCCGCGCCCTGTTCGACGCCCTCTACCTGCTGTACATGATGCGCCGCAGGGTCACGGTCAACCTGGAGCACATCATCGACGGACTGCGCGTCCTGCACCTGGCCGAGGCCCTCGTCATCGACGGGATCTACGCGGCGGTGCGCGGCGGCACGGCGCCCGGCGCGGGGGAGAAGGCGCTGCTCACCGCCCTCGCCGCCTTCCACCCCGGACTGCGCGGCTGGACCGGTGCCACGGCGGTCCCCGGGCTGCCGCTCGTGGCCACCCGCGACGACCTCACCGCCTACCTCGAGGCCGCACCGGTCGTCCACCCGGTCTTCGCCCAGCTCTTCCGCTACACCCGCCCCTTCAACGACGTGAAACCGATCGGCGTCGGCGACCTGAAGGTCGTACGGCAGTGGCTGACCGCCTACGTCCCCGGCGAGATCTCCCACATCCACAACGTGATGCTCGGCGAACGCAAACTGCGCGACCACCGGCGCCTGGAGAAGAACGAGGAGACCTACTCCTTCGGCGACACCAGCACCGAGGAACACACGCGGGACACCCAGTCGACCACCCGCCACGAGGTGAAACAGGAAGCGGAACAGGTCGTCAAGACGGCCCTCGGCGTCACCGCCAACGCCAGCGTCAGCTACAACGGCGGCACCGTCGTCGCCTCACTCGGCGGCGGATTCTCGTACAACCGCTCCTCCGACGCCACCCAGAAGGCGGCGCACAACTTCGCGCGCGAGATCGTCGACAAGGCGGTGGACCGGGTCACGACCCAGACCACGTCCCAGCGCTCCTCCACGCGGCAGTGGGAGACGGAGGAGAAGAACCGGCAGGAGTTCAGCAACATCAGGGGCGAGGGGCACGTCTCCGGGATCTACCGCTGGGTCGACAAGGAGTACACGGCGCAGGTCTACACGTACGGCAAGCGCCTCATGTTCGAGTTCCTGGTGCCCGAACCGGCCGCGTTCTGGGCCGAGTCGAAGCTGCGCTCCCACACCGACGGACTCGTCCTGCCCGAGCCGCCGGTGCCGCCCGTCCTCGAAAAGCCCCGGATCGACTTCGCGCCGGGCGACATCGACGAGGCGAAGTTCCGCGAACTGCGCCGCGATCACGACCTGTCCGGCTTCACGTTCCCCACCGAGTGGCGCCAGGTGCCGATCCTCGTGAACGAGGGCAGCGACGGCTATCTCGCCGAGAAGGACATCCAGCGCGAGCACCTGTGGCACGGCAAGACCTACCAGTGCCGCATCGACGACGCCGCCATGTACCAGCTGACGGAACTGCGCCTTGACGGAAGCGTCGACTTCGAGGACCAGGGCGGCCGGCTGCTGCGCGTCACCGTCAACGGAGTGCAGTGCTACAACCAGGAGGGCGGCGGAACCGACGTCTGGTACTTCCCTGCCCACTACGAGAAGACCCCGCCTGCCCCGCAGGGCGGCCCGCTGCCGCTGCACTCCGACACCGTCACGCTCGGCCTCGCCTTCCGCTGGGTGCAGAGCTACGGGCTGTTCGTCTCGGCCACGCTGCACCTCCGCGCCGACGCCCTGCTCGACTGGCAGCACAAGGTGCGCGACGTCGTCTTCAGCGCCGAACGCAAACGCGTCGACGCCCTCAACCAGCGGCGCACCCAGGAGTACGAGGCGGCCCTCACCCAGTACCAGGAGGAACTCGACCAGCTCAAGGCGCTCACCGTGCGCGACGTCCTGCAGGGCGGTTCGAGCGAGGCGAATCGGCTCGTCATGGACGAGGAGCTGAAGAAGCACTGCCTGACGCTGATCACCAAGGAGTTCGACTCCGACGACGCGGACGACCTGCTCCAGATCGACGCCATGCTTACCCGCACCACCGACATGGAGTGGACCCGCTTCGCCCTGCCCGAGCAGCCCGGCGGCAAGCCGCCCGCGCGGGCCCGGTTCACGCACGAGCGCGACCAGGGCGTCGTCGTCCCCGCGATCGACATCGGCGCGGCGCGCGACAAGGGCACCATCGTCCAGTTCCTGGAGCAGGCCTTCGAGTGGCACCACATCTCGTACCTCTGCTACCCGTACTTCTGGGCCGAACTGCCGCGCTGGGTCGAGCTGATGAACCAGGGCGACGACGCCGACCGGGACTTCACCGCGTTCCTGCGGGCGGGCATGGCACGGGTCCTGGTCGCCGTCACCCCCGCCTACGAGGAGGCGGCGCTGCACTACCTGGCCACCCGCGAGGCATGGACCGGCGGCCCGGCCCCCGTCATCGGCGATCCGCTGTTCCTGCCACTCCACGAGGAACTGCGCAAACAGACCGACGACCGGCTCGGCGGCGCCCCGGACGGCAAGCCGTGGACCTTCACCGTGCCCACGACGCTGGTGTACCTGCACGGAAGCGCGGACGGCCTGCCCGATGTTGAGGCGGAGCGCGCGGAACGCGAACGAGAGCCGCGGGAGACGGGGACCGGCTGATGCAGAACGTCATGATCACGGCGCGCGCCGCGGCGGGCGCGGGGCCGCCCGCCGTGCCCGTCACCGACCTCCCGGCGACGCCCGAGGAGGAGCCCGAACTCGGCGCGCTCGACGCCTGGTGGCGCCGGCACGTGCTCGCCCCGCACACCGTCGCGCAGGCGCTGTTCCTGACCACGATGGCCGACCCGACGGCCGACCCGACGGCCGCCCCGACGGCCGACCCGACGGTCGAACACCTCGGCAGGCAGCGGCCCTTCCTCGTGCGCTTCGGCGCCGACCACCTCGACGACCTGGCCACCGCCTACGCGAACCTCGGCTGGGACGCCGTGGCGCTGGTCGAGCCGCGGATGAGGGAACTGGGCCTGCCGGACGGGCTGGTGCGGTTCCACCGGCTCACCCGTCGCGTCCTGGAGCTGATGATCGGGCAGGCCCTGGTCCGCGTCGAACGGCGCGCCACCGCGTACGCCAAGACGGCCTGGGCGGACGCACGTCGCACGCTTGTCGGCCACAAGGCCGACTTCCGGCCACCGTACGAGGGCTGGCGGACAGTGGGCATCCGGTTCGTGCGGAAGGCGGCCCAGGACGCCGTCCTCGAACACGGCCACACCTATCTCGTCGCGCTCGAGGAGGCCCGGCGACTCGGCGAGAAGATGGCCGACCGCGACCGGAAGGACCCGCCCAGGACCCGCGTCCCCGGCAGCGGCGCCGCCCTGTGGTACCAGACGTACGCGGACGCCCAGGAGGTGGAACTCGACGTCATGCATGGCGCGTTGAGAGAGGTTCACGCGGCGTGTCCGGCCGCGCTGCTGGTTCTCGACGACCTGCCCGACACGCTGCGCACCAGCCCGAAGGACCCGCATCTTCCGTACACGGTGGCCGCTCAGATCTCGGTGCGCCTGGACGGGCTCATCGCCGAACTCGACCGGCTGACCCACGCAGCGGAACACCGTGCCCCGGACACGGAATGGATCACCTTCGAGGCTCCCCGTACCGACGAGCGCGCCGACCGGGGCATCACCCACGTCGAGGCGCGCACCCTCGACATCGTCCTGGCCAAGGGCAGCGAGGAGCTCGGCGTCCTCGCCAATCCCTACCTGCTCGCCGACTTCGCGGTACGGGACGACCGGGCCGGCCCCTGGGACCGCATCGTGCTGCGCCGCTACCGGGCAGGACTCGACGCCCGGCTGAAGGAACAGGCCAGGGACCGGGCGGCCTGGGCGGCGTTCTGGGACGTGCTGGCCCGGGTAGCGGCCGCCCTGTCGCTGCTCGCGCTCGGCGCCCTGGTGCCCGGCGCCCCGCTGGCCCTCGCGGCGGGCCTCGGCCTGCTGGGCCACGCCGCCGTCCTCCTCGGCATCGTGATGCTCCTGCTGCACGAGATCCTGGGCACCCTGGCCACGGCGGGCACGGTGGAGGCCCAGGCCCGCGCCCGCCTGTTCCGCCTCGGCCGCGACGACCCCGGCGCGCTGCGCGAGGTCGGCGCCCTGGTGGCCCGCAGCGAGGCGCTGCGCCGCGGCCTCGGTGAGGGGCTGCTCACCGTGCTGTTCCGGATCGGCCTGGCCCGCTTCAAGATCCTGGCCGCCGCTCTGGAGGCCGACGACACCCTCGGCGACCTGGAGACACTGTTCGGGCCCGCACCGGTTCCGGAAGGGGCCGAGACGCCGTGAGCACCCTGGGTACGAAGACTGGTTCGGGCCGCCCCCGCGCCTACTCGCCGATGATCGTGAGCAAGCTGGCGGTGGCGGAGGTCCTGCACGACGCCCAGGTGAGCGTCCCCAAGAAGCCAGACGTGGTGGGCGGTGTGAAGGGGCGGCGCATCGAGCCGGCCTGGCGCCGCAACCCGCAGCGCACCGCGGCGCTGCGCGAGGCGGTCGCCCGGCACGTCTCGGCCGAATGGGAGCTGGGCCGCGGCGGCTTCGACCACTTCGACCGCCAGCTCCAGCGGGCCCTGGCCCTCCTGGGCGACGAGAAGGTCACGGCGAGTGCCCTGCTCGGCGAGTACCTGGAGATCGCCTTCCCCGATCTGAAGGAGGTCCGTGTCGTCCTCGGCTTCGCCGACCACGCGCTGCTGCGCCTGGCCAACACCTCGGTGACGGGCGGCAAGGCCGACTTCACCGACAGCCGCGGACAGGCGGTCAAGGTGGCCAAGCCCTTCACCACCGTGACCGAGGTGCGCGACGTGTGGATCAAAGAACCGCACCAGGAGAAGGGACGGAAGTACTTCGACCACGGCCGCCTCTACGGGAACGGCGACGGACGCAAGCTGCCGGCCTGCCACGAGTTCAAGTCCGAGGTGACCGGCCGCAGGGACCTCAAGGAACAGATCACCGAGCTGTACAACCGGATCCTGAAGGCCGGAACCGTCCCCGGATCGGTGATCACGTACTGGGAGATGGACCCCAAGACCGGAGTCGAGACCTTCCGGTCCACACCGGTGGCGGACCTCGTCATGATGAGGGACACCGCGGGCCCCTTCGACCGGGTGGGCCTACGGGCCGACACCAAGCAGTTCTCCGCCAGGCCTGCTCTGGACAAGAACAAGAAGCCGTACCTGGCTGTGACCGTGGCCCTCAACTCCACCAAGATCCTCAGAGTTCTGGAGACCTGGCTCGCGGACCCGAGGTGGCAGCGGACGGGGTGGGCGCATCCGTCACAGACCCGGCGCCCTTAACCCGGCCACCCGGGCCGGCGGCCCCGAACGGTCACGCGCCCCGCCTACGCGCCGAGCGTCGCGGCGAGCGCCGCCCGCGAGCGGATGCTCAACTTCGCGTACACGCGGCCCAGATGATGCTCAATCGTCTTCGCGCTCAGCAGCAGCTCGCGCGCGATCTCCCGGTTCGTCAGCCCCGCCGCGGTCGGCCGGGACACCGCGCGCTCCTGCGGCGTGAGCACGGCCGCCGCCGACGCGGCCGGATCCACGCCCACCGCCCGGCGCACCAGCCCGCACCCCGTTAGCTCGCCCTCGCGGCGCCGTGCGTACGGCACCGCGCAACATCATCGAGACCGGCACGGACTCCTACCGCCTCGCCACCACCCGCGCCCGCGCCGAGCAACAGGCCGCTGGCTGAGCGCTGAGCAGCGAGGAAATCCAAGGGTGCCATTCAAGGATTGTGTTGTGCGAGCAGGCGCTCAGCCGCAAGCCGACTTCATGCACAGCAGGATCAGCGAGCAGGCCCTCCGACGGTCCACAAGATCCGGAAGAAGTGGACGCCAACGAGGAGATGGTGCCACGGAAGCCGACAAAGTTGGCGCGGCCGTAGGCGCCTGGCCCGGTCGGTGCAACGCTGGATGCAGGAGCACTCATCACGGGAGCACCCATGGGCTTATTCGAGTTCATTGAGTGGCTGCTCGACCGCCCTGACACCGATGACGGCGAAGAGGACGAGCGTCGCGAGCACTACAAGTACATTTACGGCGTCTACCCGGAGGACGACCCCAATCCGCCTGAGGTGCCGCTGGTCTGACCACTCCAGCATGCCGAGCTCGGTGTCCGGTCGGCAGTGCGGGCACGCGGCGACCCGCTCGTGCAGGGCGCGGCGCGCCTGATCCACGGTGATCCCCTTCGCTCGCGGCGGCTTCGGCGTCATGGCGCAGTGCCCCGCATGCACGTACACCGCGGGGCGGGCCTGCTCGCCGCGGACCCGCTCGGCCTCGCGGCGTTCCGCGGCCTCGATCGCCTCGTCGAGCCGGTCGACCCACATGGCGTGCCCCGTCCGCAGGGTCCGGAGCCGGGGCAGGTCGGGCGCAGATCCTGTGCACTTCGCACGGCTGCTGCACGATGCGACCTCGGGGCCACTGCTTCGCACCGAACTGCCTCCCGCGAGCTTCGGAAGCCGCCCAGCGCGCGCCACAGCATCCGCCCGCCCTGCAGCCGGGGGGGCGGGGGGGGGCACAGGCTCACACGGAGGTGTCCGGAAGAAGGAGCGTCCCCTCGTGGCAGGGCCCACCGCGCAGCGGTGATGGGCCGCGGGTTCCGGTGGCTTCGTCACGGGTCACCGAAGTCGGCTCCGGCCGTATCTGCCGGTGCCAGCACCCGCCACGGCGGCGTAGAACACCTTGGGCGATGCGAAAGGGGCGCCGGCCGGGTGGAGTCCTGGGCCGTGGCGCGCAAGCATCCGACCCTCAGGCCCCCAGGCCTCCAGGCCCCAGGCCCCCAGGCCCGATTCCGTGGTCTCTTCCGTGCAGGGTGCCCTTGATCCGGTGTGTGGGTGGGCTGTTGCCCGCTGCTTTGGGTGGGTGTCTGCTGGCCCGCAGGCTCGGGGGGTGGGTGCGTCTGGGATTCTTCTCCTCATGAGCACACCACCTGATGGCCTGCCCCTCTACCGCGTTATAACCGGCCCGGACGACGCCCGGTTCTGTAGGCGTGTGAGCGAAGCGATGGACCTGGGCTATGAATTGCACGCAGGGCCGACCGTAACCTTCAACGGTGAGAGCGTCATCGTCGCGCAGGCGCTGGTCTGGCCGCACCGGTCGGGGGGATCTGGCACACAGCGGTAGCCAAGCGTCGTCCAGCCCCAGCCCCAGCCCCAGTCCCAGTCCCAGTCCCAGTCCCAGTCCCAGTCCCAGCCCCAGCCCCAGTCCCAGCCCGGGTAGTGGTGCGCCACCTCTGGTGAGGTGGCTTCACCCGGCTCTTTGGCCGACCATGCAGCGGCCGTTGCTCTGCGCGGAGCGAGCAGGGGGATTTCCGCGGGGTGCTGATCTGCAGTATCCCTGACGGCGTATCCGGTGGGGGCGGGGCAGTTCGCCTGCGTACGCATTCACGCGCCCGCCACGCCCCGGACCCGCCGGCCGTGCCCTGATGGCCCGTGAGTCTTAGTCCCCCTCGCGGCGATGCCGTCGGGCACTGCGCGGCGCGGGGCGGTGACCGTATCGGTCTGGGCGTGGTCGCGGGCAACAGGGACGGCGCCTTCGCGCTGGGGGAGCGGCACGGCAGGCAGGGGACCGTGCGCCCGGCGCCTGGAGGCTGGTCCGTCCGGTCTGAACCTCACAGGGGGTGGGGCTCGGACCGGGCGGCCGGCTGCGCGGGCGGGTGGTCAGCGCAGTGTGCTGCCGAACCGCGCCGCGGTGTGCGGGGCCCCGACGTCCTTGGGCCCGAAGGCGAGGGAACCGGTGGCCGTCAGGCCTGTGGCGGTGCCGCGCAGCGACCACAGGGCACCCGCCTGCGCGTTTTCCGACACGGAGGAAGCGGCGAGGTCGGCGTGGCCGTCACCGGTGACGTCGAGCAGCGCTGTCGCTTGCCCGAACGAGTCGTTGTTCTCCGCGACGCCCGGGGTGCCCGCCGTGTCCTGGTGGAAGGCCTGGGCCCCGGCGCCGGTGACGCCGTCGGCGCTGCCCCGTAGTAGGACGACCGCTCCCGCGTCGGTGACGGTGCCAACGTCCTCGCCCACGACACCCACCGCCACATCGGCGTATCCGTCGCCCGTCACATCGCCGACGGCCACCGACGTGCCGAAGAGGTCCCCCTCTTCCTCGACGCCCGGCACCCCCGGCATGTTCTGGTCGAGTTTCTGCCTCGCCTCCTTGAGGCCGTCGGGGGAACCGTAGGAGACGTAGGCCCTGGAGTTGTAGTCGCCGTCCAGCTGGTAGTCGGCGTCGCCGGTCACCAGGTCGTCGTAGCCGTCGCCGTTGATGTCGCCGATGGCCATCGCGCCGGACGAGCCGTGCGTGCGGCCGCGGGTGAAGCCGGTGGGCGAGCCGTACAGGACGCCGCTGCCCCACTCGCCGTCACCGGAGTAGCGGTCCATGGCGATGTCGGCGTACCCGTCGCCGTTGAGGTCACCGACGGCGTTGGGGACGACCGGGCCCGCCAGGCTTCTGGGGCCGTCCTCGCACTCCCGGTCGGCGCAGGTGGGGTCGGGGCGCTGCTCGCTGTCGTGGTCCCACTGCGAGGCGTCCATGAAGTCGAGGGTCTTGGCCGGGGTGCCGGTGCGCGCGATGGGGCCCTTCCACAGGCGAGCCTGCTGGGGGACCGGGTCG
The DNA here is from genome assembly GCF_055585065.1 of Streptomyces sp. NPDC054047. Taxonomy (NCBI): domain Bacteria; kingdom Bacillati; phylum Actinomycetota; class Actinomycetes; order Kitasatosporales; family Streptomycetaceae; genus Streptomyces; species Streptomyces sp. NPDC054047. Next base: position 600,959 of record NZ_JBVJKV010000004.1, read on the forward strand.
TCGCCGTGGTAGGGCACCCCGGCGAACAGGGCGAGGTCGCTAGTGCCGTCGCCGTCGAAGTCCCCGGCCGTCGGCGTCCGGCCGTAGGTGGTGATCTTGGTGGCGCCGGTCAGGCCGGAGGGGGAGCCCCACAGAATCACCGAGCCCGCGTCGGCGTACCTGCCACCGATGCCGATGACCAGGTCCGCGTAACCGTCGTGGTCCAGGTCGCCCTTGGTGAACGTGCTGCCGAAGGACTCCTTGGCTGTGGCCGCCCCGGGCACCCCGCTGGTGGAGCGGCTGACGACCTTCTTGCGGGCGGGGTCGAGTCCGTTTTTCGCCCCGTACGTCACCGCCACGTACCCGGCCTCGGCCTTGCCGGAGACCGTGCCGCCGGGGGCGCCGACGACGAGGTCGGCGTACCCGTCGCCGTTGAAGTCGTTTGAGGGCTTGGCCGCCGCGTCCGCGCGGCCCGTGCCGGCGGCGGCCTCGGCACTGCCCTGTCCGAGGGTGAGGGCCGACAGACCGCCGCCGGCGAGCAGGGACGCGGCGAGCAGGGGCATGGTGAGGCGGGCGGTGCGACTGGCGCGCGGCATACGACTTCCCTTGGTCAACGTGCGGCTGGGCCGACGAGTTGACCTTTTGGGGGTCCCGATGGTTGTACGGACGTTCCATCTCTGCGGGCTCTGGGCGGCCTGGGGCCGACTCGCCGGCGTCAGGACGTTGATCCTCTGGAAGGAGATTGAGTCTTCGTCCGGACAAGCCACAACATTGCGGCGGAGGTCAGGGCGCGACGTGGCACCACGCCGCCTACCGGGCCAACGCCCGCGGTCTGCCGTCCGCCCTCTTCGGGCCTGGCTTCGGCAGCAACGGATCGGTCAGCGGCCACAGTTGGTCGGAGACGGTCCATGGCCGCCACTGACGGATTCCCCTACCCACACCTGCGTGCAGACGGGGCCGGCAGTCTCATGATCAACAGTTCGTGGCAGAGCCCGTAAGCGCTCGGCCGGGGATTCCGGGCCGAGCGCTTGGGTGTGGGCGGCCGCAACAGGGCGCAGCGCAGTGCGTCGCGGGAGCAGACTTTCCGGGCGGGCCCCGGAGCCGGCTCAGGGGTTCTCTTCCTGCTGTCCTCCTACCGTCGCTTCGTTGTGCGGCGCCAGCCGAACGGGCCCGGCAGGTCCATGGAGGTGGTGCGGCGGCCGGTGCTGCTGTGGGTGCGGCGGGGGCCGTGGCGGCCGCCTGTGGTGAGGGACCACGAGCGCTTGTTGATGTTGAGCTGTACGCCGGGAAGTATCCGGAAGCTCTTGCGGAACGTGAGCGGCATAAAGTCCTCCTGATGTCCCTGTCCGAGTACCCGGACAGGGCCGCCCCTCACGTGCGCGGCGGCCCCCTTCCCATGCCCCCAGGTGATCGCTGAGGGTAAATCCCAAGCACGGGGGACCGGTTGGGAGGGGCGTGGCTGCTGGGGCTGGGGGAGACCGGTAAAGCTCACCCCCATGACGAAACCCGCCGTCCCGCGGCCTGGTGATGACATGGGCCGGTCCAGATGCTGTGCCCGGTGTGCCCGGCAGGCGCCGAGGCCGGGGTCACCGAGTCCCCCTTGAGCAGGCTGAAGCGGGTGACCTCAGATCGGGACGCGGGGCATGGGGTCCGCGAGGCCGTTGTGCCGGCCGCCGCAGTGCGTGCCACCGTGGGGCCGGCTGGGGGAGGACAGGTCGTCTTCTGGTGTCCCGGCGGCGACGTGTTCTGCCTTCGCCGTACGGGCCCGGGCGACAGTGCAGAGGCGATGGGCAATGCTCAGGCCGCCCCTGCACCGGGATCCGCCCGGACAACCGATGGCCCGGCGAGGACCTGCACGCGGGGTGGTATCGGTGGCTCCCCGGCGGGGCGTGCCGCGCGGTGCGGCAGGTGGCGCCGCTGTCGGGGATCTCCAGGTCCGCGGCCGGCCGCGCCCTGAGTCACCACGCACCGCCACCGGCCGTCTCGCGGAAATCCATCGCGCCTGCCTCTTCAGCAGGTCAGGCGGCGTTCGGCGCTTTCGTAGGAGGCGAGGTTGGAGTCGACGCCCACGACCGTCTTGTAGGTGTAGGTGCCAGAACCCGTGCAGTTCCAGTACGCCAACTTGGTGCCGCTTTCCAGCGGGGTCCAGTCCATCTCCTCCCAGCCGTACCAGCGGTGACGCTGCAGGGATATCGTGGCGTCCGTGCAGCCGCTGCGGGTCTTGCCGGCCTTGCCGATGATCTCGCTGATGCCCTTGTAGGGGGCGGAGATGCTGTAACAGTTCCGGTCCCAGTCCGAGGCGCTGGCCGGAGTGGCCGGCATCAACAGCGTGGCCGCGCAGGCCAGTGCGAGGGCGACGGACGACTTTCCGGCGAGACTGAGAGTGCTCATGACAAACGTTCCTGTCTGCGAAAACATGCGGGATGCAACCTACAAGAACACTCTTTCATCGTGTCCGAGACAAGATCAAGCCAGCGCCTCCACACCGTCAAACTCCGGCGATCTACGGCGACTTGGCGTCAACCGTACCCGCCAGTGAGGCACTTTCGACCTGCGGTTGAGGCGGCGTAGTGCAGGGTGAACACGGCTTGGCAAGGCCTGTGAAGCGGCTGGTCGAGCAGTGAAGTCATCTCCGGCCGGCCCGGGTCGATGAGGAGACGAGCGAGCGGCTGGACGGCGGCGGCGAACGCTGCGTCGGCCCGGGCGCTCTCCGCAACTCGACGCTGTGGTCGACAGCCGTGGTTCTGCCGTGATCCCTTTCCTCACGCCCTTGGACGGTATGTGGCATAGCGCGCGAGAGACAAGTGCTCTACGGCCTTTGATGGCGTATGGGCCGGAGGCAGTAGCGGAAGAACTGCACGGTCTCGCCGCCCTTCACGGCTAGGAGTGTCTCTCTGATCTTTGCGGATCAGGCCGCAGCGTCTGGTGCGTGCTCTCGGCGTGCGCCCGGATCGCCCTCGTGCTGGATGTGGGTGATTCGTAAGGGCCCACGTAGCGAACCACGCGTACTGGCGCTCGATCTCCGCTTGCGTTCTAATCCGCTGTCATGGACGGGAGCACGGCGACGGTCTTAGGGACGTTCATCGGGGCGCTGGGAGGGGTGAGTGGCGGATGGCTCACGGTGCTGAGCCAGTCTCGCCAGCAGCGCGCCGAACACGCACGCTGGCGAGACGAGGCCCGGAGGGACGCCTACAGCACCTACCTCAGCACCGCGAAGCAGCTCTCGGCGGCATTGTGGAAGATGTCCGACCTCCTCGGCGACGACGGCAGCGCCCCGGACGAGCGGCAGGCCGGCTTCGTCCGAGCGCACGATGCATGGACCGAGTTCAGCAGCGCTGCAGCCGCTGTATCTGTCGTGGGGCCCCGACCCGTAGCCGACGCCGCGGACATGTTCCGGCAGGCCATGTACGACTGGGACATGATCGGCTTGGCCTGGTACGAAGCCGCCGGCGCATCCGGACGCGAGCACCTCGAAGAGTTCAACGAGCGATTTCTGGCGGCCGCCAGAGCAAAGCGTCAGCCGGACAAGAACTTCCAGACCGCCGCACGCACAGCACTGAACACCGAGACCTAATCCGCCGTACCTTGTGTCGACGATCAAGGGTTTCGGGTCTGGCGCTGACCTTGTGACGCGGCGTGCTCGGGCGTACGTGCCTCGGTACGTGGACAGGGAGCACCGCGCGGTTCGGTGGGGTCAGTAGCGGTGGCCGGGCCAGTGCGGGTCCTGCCAGCGATCGAGACCGGTGACGCCGAGCAGCCGTATCCGGTGAAGAAGTTCCTCGGATACCCCGTGGGCACGGAGCCGGGCTGGAGCATGGCGGACAAGCCAGGCAGTCAGCTCCGCACGCATCTTCTCCTCGCTCTCCCAAGCGTCCCAGGGAAGTTGGTCACCGAGTAGGTCGTATTCCCAGTGCGCCGCCGCTTCGGCAAGGTGCTGGTCGGCCACGGGGCCACTCTGAGCTTCCCAGAGGCTGAGCCACGGGCTCAGCGTGGCAGACGCCTCCGCGCTCAGTATGAGGACGTCGTGCGCGGGTACGGCCGGATCCGGATCGGTGAGCGTGTGCGCCCACCAGGCGCCCAGGAACTCCCTGACCGCCGCGGCCTGCTCGGCCGGCCACTGCTGCCAGTGACCGAGAGCGAACGAAAGCCCGGCCCGGTCCGGGCCGAAGTGAGGCTCGATGAGGCCGCTGACGAGGGTCGTCGCGAACTGGGGCAGGATGCGGCGCAGTACAGATGCGTGGTCGCTCCAGTCGATGGCCTGCCATGTGCGCTGCAGGAGATCGTGGTCCAGCTCCCTGTCCGGCACCTTGAGCTGCGCGAGGTCTTCCCGGCTGCCCCAGTGACACTCGCAGTTGTGCTCGTCGGGGTGGGCGGTCATCCCGCGGAAAGTGGTGGCCAGACCGTCCAGCGCGGCGTCGAGGCGTAGTCGTGCGCGGGACTGATCGAGGTTCATCATGGGCGTTCACCTTCGGGGACTCCGGGCGTGTGAACCACCCGAAGATCGCTAACCTACCGGGTCGGGCCCCAAGGCGCCATCAGCATGACAACTGCCCGAATCCCACCGACGCACACTCGCCCGGGGACGGGTCACAAGATCAGCGACAGAGTCGAATAAGCTTGTTCTTTATGGTCTGAGGTCGAATTGGGCCTCGAACTAGGCCGTTGACCTAAGCGTTCGCCGGACGCTGGGACGGCCTTCGTCCGATCCTGTGCTCCGACCAAGGTGCACGGATCCAGACGAAGGCCGTGAAGGTGATTCTGTTGCCTGAGCCCGGTCCCGGGGAAGCGTTCGCGCAAGCGTCACGCTTCCGGGACGACTTATTCGACTCTCTGACCGCGCGCGGGGACGAACTGTTCGAGCTTGTCGACGCGTTGCTGTGCGCGGACGGGCCAGTGAGGGCGCCGGTGGACCTGACCCTAGTGGCCGAGCACCGGCGCGGGCACGGCGCGATGTACGACGCGCTCAACAGCGGGAACGTGGATGTGCCCCGGCTGCGGCAGGTGCTGGCCGGACTGCCAATGCCGCGGGCCGCCGACGGGCGCCTGGTCCTGGCGGTCGACGTCAGCAACTGGCTTCGCCCCGACGCGCCGACCAGCGCGGACCGTCTGTTCTGTCATGTCTACGGCCGCAGCGGACGGTCCTCGGACCAGTTCATCCCCGGCTGGCCCTACTCGTTCGTCGCCGCCCTCGAATCGGGCCGGACGTCCTGGTGCCAGCTGCTGGACGCCACCCGTCTCGGACCCGAGGACGACGTCGCGGAGGTCACCGCCGGCCAGGTCCGGCGGGTGGTCGTGGATCTGATCGAGATGGGCCGGTGGCACGTCGGTGACCGCGACATCCTGATCGTCTTCGACGCCGGCTACGACGCCCCGCGCATGGCCCACCTCCTCGACGGCCTTCCGGTCGAGGTCCTGGGACGGATGCGCTCCGACCGTGTCATGCGACGGCCGACGCCCTCGCTCAAGGAGTACGCCCTGGCCTATCCCCAGGGCGGGCGACCGCCAAGGCATGGCAAGGAGTTCCGCTTCGCCAAGCCGGAGACCTGGGGCGAGCCGGACACGGCAACCGTGCAGGTCACCGACCGGTACGGCGCCGCCCGCGCGTTGGCCTGGGGCCGCATCCACCCCCGACTGACCACCCGCTCCGCGTGGATCGACCACACCAGCGAACTCCCCATCATCGAGGGCACACTGATCCGCCTCCAGGTCAACCGCCTGCCCGGCGGAGGCGACCCGCTCCCGCTCTGGCTCTGGTCGTCCGCCACCGGCCTGAACAGCGAGGACGTCGACGTGCGCTGGCAGGCATTCCTGAGGAGGTTCGATCTTGAGCACCTCTTCAGAATGATCAAACAGACCCTCGGCTGGACCCGGCCGAAGCTGCGCACCCCCGAGGCCGCCGAGCGCTGGACCTGGCTGATCATCGCCGCCCACACGCAGCTCCGCCTCCTGCGCAAGGCCGCCGCCGACTTGCGACGGCCGTGGGAGAAGCCCGCCGAGCCCGGCCGGCTCACCCCGGCCCGAGTCCGCCGAGGGTTTCGGAACCTCCGCCCGCACCTGCACTGTCCGGCCAGTGCGCCGAAACCCTCAACTCCCGGCCCTGGACGGCCACCTGGATCGAAGAACCGGCAGCCCGCCACCCGCTACGACGTGGGCAAGACCGTGAAACGACCCGAGAGCATCACCGAACGAAACCGACCCAGACCATAAAGAACAAGCTAAGTGCCTGTTCCTGGACCTTGCATGACAAACTGAAGGGTCTTCCAGTGCGGATCAGCGGCTAGCCTGATGGCGCCTGCTCGCTAAACCTCGTGGGGAGAGTAAGTGCCTAGTCTGATCAACGCTGTTGATGTCCGTCCACGTGTGCGTCACAGGACCATCCAAGTCGGCCCGATCCTCTTCGAAGAGGCGCCTGCGGAAGACGACATTGTTCAGATCCCGGGAGAAGGTTGGAGTCTGACTTCCAGCGACAACGACTTCTTCCCGCTGGTGCGGTTGGAGATATGGGACGGTCCCGCTCCCAAGCCAACAGGTTCCTGGGAGTATGAACGATCCTTCCGTTCCCCGATGGAAGACCGCCTCGAGGTACTCGACCTGCACGGCTGCAACTACGGAGGAATCGTGCTCCAGCCAGGGCGGTATCACCTGCGTTTGCTCTGCCGCGGGCGGGATCATGTGGAAGCTCTGCTTACGCTCGATCCATTTCCGCCGGAAGCACCTCATGAGGACCCGCTTGAGGTGTGGGTTGTCCAGATGTGGCCTGATCTCTGAGTTCCCGTATCGCGCCTCTTCTCTGCAGGTCACAGCCTTGTGGTGTCGGCCGGCGCCGAGTACTTGCGCAAGCGCCTGGGGCGCGAGGCTGGGCCGCCCGGCGGAAAGACACCCAAGTGATCAGGCGGCTTGCGGCAGCGTATAGCCGTGGGTGATGTCGCGGCGTTCGGCGGGCCGGGCCGTGCGGCGGGTCAAGCGGCGCGTCATCAACGTGATGGCGGCCCAGGTGATGAGTGATTCGCTCATCTCGGGTAGCCGTTCGTGGTCACGGCAGTGCCGGCGGGCTCTCATGACCCAGGACCAACACCGCTCGACCGCCCACCGACGCGGCAGAACGATGAACCCCTTGGTGTTCGGCGGGCGCCGCACCGTTTTGACGGTGATGTCGAGGTACTTCTTTGCCCAGGGCACCAGGCCGTTCTTGGCGTAGGCGGAGTCTGCCCAGACAATGGCGATCTCCGGGTGCATCAGAGCCAGGCGGAACAGCAACTCCCTGGCGACCAGGGAGTCCTGGGCATCCGCGGGGGTGACCATGATCAGCAGGACGAGGCTGCGATGGTCGCAGATGACGTGCCGCTTCCTCCCGTTGATCATCTTTCCGCCGTCCCAGCCCCGCGTCGCCCTGCTGGCGGTCTCGGACGCCTTGATCGACTGGGAGTCGACGATGACCGACGCGGTCTGGGCCGTCTTGCCCGCTGCGAGGCGGACGCGGCGGCGCAGGTGGTCACGGATGACTCCCAGGACACCGGCCGCGGCCCATCTCCTCGCGAACCCGTAGATCGTGCGCCAGGGAGGAAAGTCACAGGGCATTGCGCGCCATTTGATCCCGTTGTCCACCAGATAGCGGATGCCGTCGACGATCTCCCGGCGGGGCCACTTCTCCGGTGCGCCGCCCTTGGGCGTCCGGCAGGCGGGCATCGGCAGATGGGGTTCGATGAGGGCCCATTCGGCGTCCGTCATATCGGAGGGATAGCGGGAAGTACGCATGCCAGAAGGCCAGGGCCGACCCGGCGGGAGGAGCGCGGATGGGTGGACCGGGGTCGGCCCTGGCCTCCTTCGTCTGAGGCGGACCACCTCCTTCGAGCTACTGGAGTTGCGGGTGTGCGATCAGGTCCAGCGAGCTCTGGATGGCGTTCATCTGCGCGGCGAGGTAGGCCACCCAGCGGCTTTTGGGGAACAAACGCTCATGCCCCGCAAGGGCGTTGGTCATGAAGCTGGTGATCTGCGTGTACTTCACCTCGGCCCACTGGCGTTCCCACTGCTCCAGCTCGTCAGCGTCCTCGCAGAAGTGGTAGCCGCGCTCCCATGACCACATCAGGGGCGGCCACCGTTTCTCGCCCGCCAGCTCGCGGTAGGCGGCAAGACCGCGCACGATCTGCGAGCGGGACAGTTCGGTGACGGCCATCAGCCGGGGCATCTTCAGCCCCGACGGTGCGGTCTCCATCAGCGCGAGCCGGATGGTGTCGGCGTGACGTGCGGCGGTCGGTGAGCGGCGGCGGTCGCGCTCCCGGATCTTGGAGCGCGCCATGGCTACTCGCCTCGCAGCAGCCGGGCCAGCGCGTCGTCGACGTCGACGTTGCCGGTGTCGACGGCGTGCTCCATCCAGTCCAGGGTGGCGCGGCAGCGGGCGATGTTCTCGTGCAGCAGCGAGCGTTCCTCGGGCGAGACGGTGCGTCCGCGCAGTCCGGGGACGACCCTGCCCGCGGCGGCCACGAAGGTGTGGCAGGCCGTGACCAGGTCCAGGAACTCGCTGGAGCGTTTGAAGTGCTCGATGGCCGGGGCGAGTTCGCTGGTCCGCTCGAACTCCTCGCGGGCCTGACGGCCGCGCTCGACCTGGGCATGGTTGACCGACTGCCTGGCACGGTCATCCGACATCGCCTTGAAGGCGACGTCGGGCCGGTGCAGCAGATCGGTGGCCGCCTCGGAGGCGACCTGCTCGTCGTGTGCCAGGTCCCGGATCGCCTCGATGCGGGCCTTGGCCGGCACCTCGTCGGCGACCGCCGGCCTGCGCAGCAGATCCGCCGCGACCTGGGCGGCCACCTGGTCATCGGCCGCCAGGCCGTGGATCGCGGCCACCTTCTCCTGCACCGACACCGGGTTGTGGACGTTCCAGCCCCGCGCCCGCCGGGCCGCGTCGTGGGTCCACCGCTTTGTGCCGTACCGCTGATTGAACGGCGGGTTGCGGATGATCTCGAACCGGTCCGGATGCCCGATCAGAATCCGGTGAATGTCCAGCGAGACGCCCTTGGCCCGATGTTCGGGCGGCCAATGGGCCGCGGTGTAGCGGAAGCTCATGACGCTGGCGACGTTCACGCCGACATCGTCGGCGAAGCGGCGCATGGTCTCCTCCACCGACTGGACGTCCTCGCCCATCGCCGCCCGCGCACCCCCCTTCTCCTGCAGGGGCTCTATCTCCAGCGCGTTGTCACCCAGCTTGAAGTACGTGTCCCGTTCGGACTCGACCAGCAGTTTCGACTCCGCGACGAGCTCGGCGTAGCGGTCCTCGGTGACTTTGCCGATCATGGTGGGCATCCTCATCACCACCTGCCGCGGGCCCGGGGGCGGCGTCAGTGCCGGCGACATGGCCAGGTCCGCGCTGCCGCTAGCGTGAACCCGTCCGGAGATCGAACACCAGAGCTGACCGGAAATGACCGAATGAGACAGTAAACGGTCAGTCGGGCCGTTCGTCCAAGCGTGGATTCGGCGCTTCGGCGAACGCTTTCTTCCGCAAGTACGCAGCCCTCCCACGGCACTTCGCCGAGCAGTACACGGCGTTACTACGGTGATCAACTCCGGCCACCCACACCGCCTCGCAGACCGGGCAGACTTGCCGCCCCTCACCGTCCCGCTCGGCCGCGGCCCGGCGCCGAATCCGCCGTGCATGCCGCCACTGCCTGGCCCGACAGGCCTCCGAGCAGTACACCGCCCTCGGCGCGGCCCCCCGCTCCAACGGGGAGTCACACACCGGACAGTGCCGCTGCGGCGGCTGCCCGACGACCCCGGACACACCGCCAGCCTAGACCTGCCCAAAGATCCAGATCAGGGGCTCGCAAACAGGCTCTAAGAAGCTGGGAGCGACATCGCGGGATCGGCAGCAGGGGCGGAAGCCGGCCGGGGAAGACTCAGAGGGTCTTGCGGTACAGGGAGAGTCTGCGGCCCCCGGCCGGTCCGTGGGCGAAGCCCATGTACAGCCCGCCGTTGCGGCCCGTCCTGACGGCAAGCCCCTCGGGCTCGCGCCTGCCGAGTTCCGGGTCCGTCCGGTCGAGCTTCTCGCTCACGTACCGGCCGTCCGGCATACCGATGCGGAACAGCCGGGTGTTGCCGCCCCCCTCCCGTGGATTGTCCGGGCCGTACGCGCTGCCCAGGAGCTGGTAGGCGTAGGCGCCGTGGAGGGCCATGCCCTGGAAGGGAAGACCGCTTTCCGCACCGGGCTGCGGGAAGTCGGCGAGCGGGCGGAAGTCACGGGCGGCGAACCGGGCGAGGTCGTAGAGCGCGTAGCGGGGCAGGCGAGACCTTCGGTAGCGCAGTAGCAGGCGCCCGTGGGCCGTGTCGAGAGCAGCGTTGTTGTTGATGCTGCCGGGCTGGGGCCGGAAGGTGTCCAGGCCCGCGCTGTTGCCGGTGAGCACCTTGCCCGCCGTGTAGCGAAACCGGCACACTCCGCGCCCGTAGCCGGAGGACGGTTGGGCATCCCACTCCGTCCACAGCGCCGTCCCACCTGAAGGCGCTCGCTCGACAGCGACGGTGGTGCCATGCCCGAAGCCCTTCAGGTACATATGGTCCAGCCGCGTGCCGTCCATGGCGAGCCTGTTGAGACACAAATCGCCGTTGCGTACGCGCTCATCGTGCGAGTACGTGCGGGACTCGCCCGGAAGCCGTCTGCCGGACGGGATCACCTGGAGCGCGTAGATCTGCCGGTTGCGCTCGTCGAAGGCGAAGGACTGCAGCACGGTGCTGTGGTGCAGCCTGACGCCCCGCAACCAGACCTTGCCCGGCTCCGACCATCTCAGCTCTGCCTGCCGCTGCGGCACCGCGCCCACCGCCGCGAACGCCTGCCCGCCGATCAGGGCCACCCCCGCGCCCGCCGCCCCGAGGCCCAGCACAGACCTCCGGGTGGGATAGCGGACTCGACCTGTCTCCGTCATACCTGCCACCTGTCCGTTGTCCGCTTGTCATCACCCGACGATCGGAGAGGTCAATCCGAACACCGGGCGGTCACCTGCCCTTGCCTTCCCATGCCGCACGGCTGGAGAAGTTCATTCCTACGGCGGCGCTGTACGGACTCGGCGTCGCGGCCGGGAGGGTGGCGTGGGGCGTTGTCAATTTATGGAATGGAGAGGGTTGTTAAGGGGTGATGGGGCGTGGTTGTCCTCGAATAAGCCGTCCTGAACCTGCGTCTTTTCCGCTCAGCCATCCCCGAGAGGAACGACACTCCACTGAAAAGCGGTCGAGGGGACGCGCTGACGCGTCCGGCTGCGCGGTGGCTGAGCCGCGGCGTGCTGGGGCTCAGCCACCCGAGGTCACCTGCAGGTGGGCACCGTGCCGTGGGCCTTGACGTAGCGGGCGCTGACCCAGCCCTTGGGCGTCTTGACCTGGTACCAGGTGCGGTTGCCGCCGACCGGCTGCCCGGCCTTCTTGCAGATCAGGTCGATGGTCTGCCGACTGCGGTAGGCCCCGGTGACCGCCGAGCCGGAGGTCGGCTGCTTGCGTACGTTGAGCCCGGTCTTCGAGGTGACGGTGCCCTTGACCAGCGTCGGCTTGGGCGGCGCAAGAATAGTGAGCCTGGCCTTTGCCACCCACTTGCCGCAGCCGACACCCCCCACCGTGACCTGGTGGAAGCCAGGGGCGGCCTTCGCCTTCACCCCTGCCCGGCCCCAGTACACCGGCGGGTTGCCCTTCTTCGCCAGCGCCACCGTCCTGACGAAGGCATCGGACCTGGCCTGTACCGAACGGCACGTCTTCGGGGCGCCCACGACCTTCACCGTGACCGCACTCTTCTGCTTGGCCGTAGCCGGGGTGAGCGTGACCCTCGGCGCCGCTTGCGATGCACCAGATGCCGGCGCCGGCTGAGCATCCGCCTGTGCGAAGCCCGCCATCGCTACCGATGCCAGCGCCACCGACGCGCACCCGGTCACTGCTCTGCGAACCATCATTTCGTCTCTTCTCCTCGTGACGGCTCCGGACCCCTCGAAGAGAACCGGAAGCTCTGCGCTGGAGGAAACCGTAGGCTCGGCGCCCTAAATGTCCAGTTGTCCGTACCGGGACACGCACCCAATCAGCACAATGCCGGAGCGATTTTGCCGGGCCGTGACTGCACAGGGTGGGATCTGCCGGGCGAGGCGCCGGCGGCCGCACCCGGCCTTCGGGGCCAGATGAGTCAGACGCGGCGTCAGACCGGCCTTGAACAGTCGGGCCTGCACTCCCCACGGGACGGGATGCGCCGCCCACTAGGCGGGCGGGCGTCGCGTGCTGCCGCAGAAGCAGCTCGCTCCAGGTGAGGGAAGGCGCTGACCGGCACCGTGACCACGACAATGTCACCGGCCGCCGCGGCCTTTTCACTCGTCGCCGTGGACACGGCCGCGGCCCCAGTTCCCCACAGTCGTCATAGTCTCAAGGTCTTTCACAAGAGCCGGACTTGCCGGTTGCCGGGCTCGCTGCGATCCAGGTTCCCGCTGTCAGCCGGCGGGGAAGTAATGGCCGTTGTCCAGATCGGCGAGCAGGCCGGGCCGGGCGGGTTCCCAGCCGAGGGTCCGGCGGGTGATGAGGTTGGACGCCGGGTAGCTCTGCGTGACGATATTCGTGAGGAACCCGAAATGCCCCGGCGTCATCAGGGCATCGTCGGGAATGCTCACGGCGGGCAGGCCCAGGCGTCCGGCGATGGCTTCGGCGATGTCGCGGAACGGGGTGCCGCCGTCCTCGACCGCGTGCCAGTATGTGCCGGCCTGCCCCTTCTCCATCGCCAGGCGGAACAGGGTGGCGGCATCGCGGATGTGCACGGCGTTCCACAGGTTTGCGCCGTCGCCGTGGTAGCCGACGAAGCCCTTTTCCTCCGCGAGCGCGATCAGCGTGGGGAGGAAGCCGGCACGATCGGTCGTACTGTGCGCGATGTTGGCGATCCGCACGACCGAAGACCGCACCCCCTGCTCGGCGAGGTCGACAACGGCCCTTTCCACGACGTTGCGGACCCGCAAGGTGCCCTTGTACTCCTCGCCGGCGGGAAGGGCCGGGTCCTCCTCGGTGGCAGGCCGCTGTAGGTTCCCGGGCGAGCCCATGCTTCCCGCCGTGACCAGCGGCTTTCCGGTTCCCGCGAGTGCCTCGCCGTACGCGAGCACGATCGGGAGCTCCGCGGCGGCCACGGCGTCCATCCCGCCGGAGGGCAGCAGATCCTGCCTGTGGGCAACGTGGATGACGCCGTCGGAGTCCGCGGCTGCCTCCTTGAGCCCGTCGAGATCCTGGAGATCGCCCCGACGTACCTTCGCGCCGAGCGCGGACAGGGCCGCCGCGGAAGCGTCCGACCGGGCCAGGCCGGTGACCTCGTGCCCGGCGGCGATGAGCTCGGGAATGATGTACGAACCGGAATGGCCGGTCCCGCCAGCGACGAATACGCGCATCCAACTGTCCTTATGAGAGTAGGTGCAGAATTTTTCGTGCCGTAAATGAACTGACGCAATGCGGCACGAAAGGTGGTGGCAGGGGTGCGCTCAGCCGAGAAGGGTGATTCCGAGGGAGAAATCGGTGTGCTTGACGGAGTGGTTCATGAGGCCCAACTCCAGCAGGCCGACGTTCTCCAGTGCCCGCGCCATGGACAGATCCCCGGTATCCCAGGGGCGCAGCCCCAGGCTCTCGACGAACGCCGACACGCGTGCCTTCGCCTGCGCGTCGTCACCGGCGATGAACACGTCCAGAGGGCGGCCCTTGGCGGGGCCGGCCGCCAGAACGTGGGAGAACACCGTGTTGAACGCCTTGACGACATGCGCGTCGTCGGGAGCAGCCTTGGCTATCTCCTGTGCGCCGGAACTGCCGTCGGGGACGACGAAGCCCTGCAGGTCGGGGGCCACGGGGTTGGTGACGTCGACGATGACCTTGCCGCGCAGTGCGTCCCCGTACTCCCTCACCACCGCCGCCGCGCCGGCGTACGGCGCGGCGAGGATCACGATGTCCCCGGCCGGGGCGGCCCCGGCCGCCCCGACCGTGGCGCCGCCGAGCGTGGCGGCCAACTCCTTGGCCTTGGCCGGGTCGCGGCCGATGATCTCGACGGCGTTACCGCCGGCGAGCGCCCGGCCGGCCAAAGCACGGGCCATGTTTCCCAGTCCGATAATGCTGATGCTGCTCATCGGTGTTCCTGCTCTCCGGGCCTGGGCCCTGCTGCCAACTTCTACTGTCGAATTGTTGGGTCGAATTCACTTCGGCACCCTCAAGCGCCTGCTTTGAGGCTGCCATTGGGGATGAGTCGGTGTCCAAGACCTCTTTAAGCGGTGGTGATACCCTGAAGGCATCACCGGGCCGGGAGATGCCATGGATCTGGATCTGCGCAAACTGCGTTATTTCGTCGCCGTGGCCGACCGGCTGCATTTCGGCCGCGCCGCTGATGAGCTCCATATCGCGCAGCCGGTGCTCAGTCGGCAGATCCGCGCGCTCGAGCAGGATCTCGGAGCCTCGCTGTTCACCAGGGATCGCCACGGCGTGGAGCTGACGGACGCGGGCCGGCAACTGCTGGCCGACGCCGGCCCGTTGCTCGCCTCGACCCACGCGGTCCGCCGCCGGGTGTCCGCGGCCGCCGGCGGCAAGCGGCGGCTGATGGTCGGTTTCCGGGCCGGCATCCCCGTCATCCCGGCGGCGCGGGCGTTCGAGGACCGGCACCCGGACGTGGTCGTGGACGTGCAGCGGATCGAAGGGGACGACCAGGCTGCGATGCTGCTCGACGGGCGCATCGACGTCGGCTATGTGCGGCTGCCCATCGACGAGGCCGGCCTGCGCGTCACCCCGCTGTACGCCGAGCCCCGGGTGGCGGTACTGCCCGCCGGGCACCGCCTTGCCGGCAAGGAGGAGGTCACGGAGGCCGACCTGGCCGGTGAACCGCTGGTCTGGCACGGTGCCCCGAGCACGCAGCCCACCAAGCGCCCGCACCCTGATGCCGGTTACCCGGTGCGCGGGGTGGACGAGACGCTCGAGCATGTCGCGGCCGGACGGGGCATCTCCTTCCTGGCCCGTTCGGCGTCCGTGTTCTACACGCATCCAGACGTCGTCTATGTGCCCATCCCGGAACTGGCGCCCGACCAGGTGTGCCTCGCGGTGGCGACGTCGCACACCTCGCCGGTAGTGGATGACTTCGTCACCGCGGCTCGGTCGACGGCCGAGATCACGGCAGAGTGCGGGAACTATGAGATGTGGCAGCTTGGAGGCGAAGCCGTCGCAAGGCGCGCTTGAGCAGTTCGACTGACCCCGTTCATCATGCGCTGAAGAGTGAAATGGCCTGACGGAGTGGTGCTGTTGCGGCTGGTCGCAGAGCGGCAACACGCGTCAATTGTCTGGGGAAGCGGTGAGCACCGGAGTGGCGTACGTTGCGAGCACCGGCCGCGACCAGGGCCTCCCGGAGCCAGACGGCCCGGTTGCAGCCAGCCCGCGGAACCGGCGCTCCGAGGACGATGAGCAGGGCTTCTGCATACTCGTGGCCCTGCTCCAGGAGACGCATGGGTTCGGGGCTAACTCGCGTTAGATTGCAGGCAGATCAGCCCAGGGGGGTCTGGTGCGGTTGGCGGCGTCTGTGGGCCTTGGTTCCCGCGGCTGCCCGGCGGAAGTCAAGGGGGATTCGTGGCATGAAGTACAAGAACGAAGCTCAGATCATGAAGGCGCTTGGGATCGAGTCCTGGAGGAACCTCTCCAAAGACAAGATGGTCAGGTTCGCAGCCATGATGCCCAACATGGACACCGAGGTGGCTCTCAAGATCGTTGAGCAGTTCCCCGCGTTCAAGGACTTCGCCAAGGACGCTGTAAGTGCGATCGAGAGAGCGCACGAGTCCACGCTCTCGGCCAACAACCAAAGCCAGGAGCATGTGCACCGGGCCTGCCAGGAGGTCAGGGACATTCTCAGGGGCGAACTCAACAAAAACGACCTGAGCTGGGAAGAGAAGAAGTTTCTGATCGAGCAGATCCAGGGAACCGCAAGGATGCAGTTCCAAAAGGACAGCGAGAGCAAGCAGTTCCTGGACGGGGCGCTCAAAAAGGTCTTGGTCGGCGCCACTGCCGCAGTCGCCCTTGGCGTCGCTTTCGTCGGCGGCAGAGTGATGGCCGAGTCCAAGGACAGTACCGATAGCTCCCAGGACGCCTGATCTGGGCTCGGTCACCGGGGCAGCTTGGCGGTTCGTTCAGGGTGGGCGGCGGTGACGTAGTGCATGGCGGTCTGCTCCGTGATGCCAAAGAGCCGCATCAGTCGGAGCGGGACGGCGCTTTGGGCTGCTTCGTTGAGGATGCGGTCTTGCCGCAGGCCGCTCAGTGTCAGCCCTCTGGGGAGGGCTCCGCGCAGGGTGCCGATGCTGACGTCCGGGTGGTCGGGGTCCTGCGGTCTTCTGGCTGACCAGCAGGTGGGCGTTGGACGAGGCCGACCAGCGGTGGTGGCGGTAGGCCGTCCAGTCGGCGGCGAGCTGGTGGGTGAGCTCCTCCAGGTAGAGGGTGTGCCGCAGAGTTCGCGCCGGACTTCGAGTGTGCCCGGGAGAGACCCAGGTCGGAGCTGTGCAGCGTCTGGATCTCCTTGCCGGACAGCGCGTGGACGGCGGTGAGGGCCACGACGAGGCGGCCAGACACGGGCCAGACCGGTAAGGACACGACGTCCCGAACGGACCGGGTCTCCCTCCTGGCGTTCAGCAAGCTGCCTTCAGCGCCCGAACCCTGGCACCCGGCCCCACAGTGGCACCGACCCTGCTCCCGCCCCCTCCACACGACGGGCATGCCCCCGACGCCTCCGGAGAATTCCACGGCCGCGGGGCGTACCCGTTGGGGTGTCAAGAGCTGTTCCAGATCCCTTGACCACACTAGGTAGGGCGCGATCAGTAGTTTTAGAGCTTCCATCATGCTGTGACGCAGAGTCGCGTGAGACCCGCCCCGAAGGGCCAGGCTGGCACGACCTCGTTGGGGGGCTTCCTCCCGCAGCCCCAACCGTGCGCCCCCGCGCCTTCCTCCCGTCCTCCCGGCGCCTGCCGGGAGAGAAAAGGCAGGGGCGGGGGAGCGGGCTGCTTCAGGGCGGGCCGCTCGGGGCAGCCGCTCCCGGGCGGCGGGCAGGATAGCTTTCGAGACAACCCGCCGTGGGTTACACGCGACGTGAGCGCGGGCGGTGTTGTCAGGCTGCGTCAAGGGATCTTTGCTCGGGCATGGGTTGCAACCCATGCCCGAACGACCGCCAGGTGCTCGGGCTGCAGCCCCGTGTGCGGGTCGGCCGGCTTACGGATGCCCGGCGATGGCTGGGCCCGGCGGTCAGTCGATGCCTTCGATGATGCGGAAGTCGCGCTCGACGCCGTCGGGGAGCGCCACCAGCGCCTTCTGGTATGCCTCGCTCTCGTATGCCGCGACGGCCTGTTCAAAGCTGTCGAACTCGATCAGAACGACGCGTTGCGTGATTCCGGCCTCGTGGGCGACGACTCGACCGCCACGGGACGGGAGGAGGGACAGGACGCGCCCGCCCCCCGCCTGGACAGCCGGGCCGGCCAGCTGGTCGTAGGCAGTCAGCCTCTCAGCGGAAATGGCGGGATAGACACTGACCCAGTAGCCCTTAGCCATGGAAACCTCCTGTGTTCGGCCGGACGCGTCCGACGTCGAATTGACACTCAGACCGGCCGCTCCCGGCGGCAGGCACCGCGGTCAGTTGGATCGTCGTATGCGCAGGCTAGGGCTTGATATGCGGCCGAGGGAAAGACCGGTACGGGATAGGCTCAGAACGGATCGTTATCAATCGGCGGGGAGGGCACGTGGCGCCGGATACGGTGAGCCTGCGGTACTTCCTGGTGCTGGCGCAGGAGTTGAACTTCACCCGCGCGGCCGCACGGATCGGTATCGCACAGCCCGCACTCAGCGCCCGGATACGCCGATTGGAGACGCAACTCGGTACGGCCCTGCTGGTCCGCAACACGCGTAGCGTCCAACTGACCCCGGCCGGTGCGGCTTTGGCGGAGTCCGCGCCGCCCGCGCTGGCGGCGCTGGACCGGGCATGGGACACCGCCCGCAGCGCGGCGGCCGGTGAACTGGGCACGCTGCGCATCGGATACAGCCTCAGTGCCGGGGCCCAGACGGCACCGGCCCTGGTGGACCGGCTGATGCGCGGCAGTCCCGGACTCGAGGTCGGCGCGGTCCCGATGGCGACACCGGAGATCTCCCCCGCGGTCGCCGACGGCCGCATCGATGCCGGGATCACTCGCGGTGAACAGCCGGGCCGCGGCGTGCGCCGATCCCTGCTGCGCCGTGCGCGCATCGGGGTCCAGCTGGCGCAGCACCATCCGCTGGCCGAACACCCGCAGATCGAGATCGCCGACGCGGCCGCGTACCCGCTGCGACTCCCGGACCGTGCGGCCAACCCCGTGATCCACGATCAGCTGTCCGCACTGTTCCAAGACACCCGACCACGCCCCCGATTCCACACGCCCGCAGTCTCTTTCGACATGTCTCAGCGCGATCTGCACGACGGGGTCACCCTCGCCCCGGCCGGAGAAGCCGCGGCCACGGCACTACCGGCCGGTCTCACCTGGCGACCGCTGCGAGGCGCGCCCAGCCTGACGATCCACCTGGTCCTGCCACGCGAGCAGTCGCCGCTGCACCGCCGCATCCGTGCCGCCGCCAAAACCCTGGCGCACGAGCTGAACTGGCTGCCGGACTGACGCGCAAGAGGCCAGGCGAGACGGGCGCCCGCGGTGGCCAGGCCGAAGACCTTGCCCCCCCCGGCGGACTTCGCGGTGATGACGACGGCGGCCTTGCTGCATGTCCGACACGACCTCGCTACGCCGGCGGATCAGCATCCGATGATGGCCCCGGGGCCGGTCCGAGCCGTACACCGCGGCGACGTCCTCGCCCAGCCCGGGCCCTCGGCGGATACCGCGCCTTCGCCGGCGCCGAACCGGACAAGCACGGGTAACCGGCGGGAACGCCCGCCGTCAACGGCGTCCCACGAGACACAGGAACTGGCGCGCGGTCACCAAGAGGTGGCGGACTGGTTCGCCCGGCTCGCGGAAGGACTCGACCGGCTGAGCGAGCAGGCCCGTGCGCTGGAACCGCCGCAACACGAGGAGGACCCGGGCGACGGCGGCCCCGGACCGGCCCAACCGGCCCTCGCGGCGCTCGGCGCGCTGCTGCCCGCCCTGCGCAAGGCCCCCGTGCGGCCGCCGCTCAACGCCCGCCATCTGGCCCGCCACCCCGCGCAGGTCTTCGCGCCCGGCGCCGACCTCGGCCCGCACCTGCTGGCCGGGCTCGATCCCCGGTTGCGCGACGGTCTCTTCGACGCGTGGCGGCGGGCCGACGCCACGGCACCGTCGGCGCTGCGCGAGCTGCGGGCGATGCGGGTGACCGCCACCCCGTTCGGCGCGACCGCACCCCTGAAACCCGTTTACCAGGGCAGTCAGGTCGTCCGCTACGAGGACTGGCCGCTGACCGGCTCCAAGCTCATCGGCATGAAGGTCGGCTCCGACGAGACGGGCGCCGTGCCGGACCGGGGCGACTTCACCTACGTGGAAGGCGGCGGTTCGGTGCAGGCGGGCTACGCGCTGCCGTTCAGCGGCACGGTCGACTTCGGCCCGGCGGTGTTGAACTGCACCGACGTAATATTCGGCACCCACAACCTTCATCCAGCAGCCGGGCGGCTTCGGACAGCTTGCTGATCCACGGGCAGGGGTCCCGAGCATGCCCGTTGACCATGCTGCCGCACCGGGAAACTCCAAGATCCCCGACAGAGTCGAGCTCAAGAAGTGGGAGCCGGCGCTGCCGGCCCCACTCTTGCGCGACGCGACGTGTCGAGTAGAGATCAGCCGCCGGACTGCACGGGCTCCAGCTTGATGCTGAAATGGCGAAGGATCGGAGACTGACCCACGATGCGGTAGCCGTGCACCGATTCGGGGTTCTTGGCTATGTCGGCCAGGGTGGCGGCGACATGGTCGTAGTGGCTGCGGGTGTAGACCCGACGGGGGAGTGCCAGCCGCACGAGTTCATAAGGTGCGGTCTTGATGGAGTTGCCTTGTTCGTCCTCTTCCCCGAGGTACAGGCTGCCCAGCTCCGCCGAGCGGATGCCTCCGCGTAGGTAGAGCTCACAGACCAGTGCGGTGCCCGGGTACTGGTGCGGGGGTATGTGGGGCAACAGCCGCCCGGCGTTGACGTAAAGGGCGTGCAGGCCTGCCGGCTCCACGATGTCGACTCCGGCCTCGCGGATGCGCGCGGCGAGGTAGGCGGCTATGTCGGCGCGTTCGGCGAGGTAGGCCGATTCGGTGACTTCCACAAGTCCGCGGGCCATCATGTCGAGGTCACGGCCGGCCAGGCCGCCATAGGTGGTGAAGCCCTCGGTGGCGATGAGCAGGCCCGCGCACCTCTCGGCGAGTTCAGGGTCCTTGAGACCGATGAAGCCGCCGATGTGGACGATGCCGTCCTTCTTCGCGCTCATGACGCAGCCGTCCGCAAGGCGGAAGGCTTCCTCGGCGACCTGCCGGGGGGTGCGGTTGGCATAGCCGGGCTCGCGCTGGATCACCAGCCAGGCGTTCTCCGCGAAACGCGCGGCATCCAGGATCAGGGGGACGCCGTGGCGGCGGCACAGTTCGGCGGTCCGGTACAGGTTCTCCATGCTGACCGGCTGGCCACCGCCACCATTGTTGGTGATGGTCATCAGCACGGCCGCCACGGGCGCTTGATGCGCGTTCTCCAACGCCTGCTCAAGGGCGATCAGGTCGATGTTGCCCTTGAACGGGTAATCGCTGTCGAGGTCCTTCGCCTCGGCGCAGGGCAAGTCGTAGGCCTGGCAGCCGGTCAGTTCGACGTTGGCGCGGGTGGTGTCGAAGTGGGTGTTGGACAGCACGCTCGTGCCGGGCTTGAGCAGGGCGGAGAACAGGATGCGCTCGGCGGCGCGGCCCTGGTGTGTCGGCAGGATATGGGGATATCCGGTGAGTTCGGAGACGACCTCGTGCCACCGGTAATAGCTGCGGCTGCCGGCGTAGGACTCGTCGCCGTGCATGCCCGCGGCGAGCTGGTCCGCGGAGATGGCACCGGTCCCCGAGTCGCTCAGCAGGTCGATGGTGACCTCGTCGGCACGCAGATCGAAGGGGTTGTAGGCGACCCGCTTCAGCGCGGCCTCGCGCTCCGCTCGGGTGGTGAACGCGATCGGTTCTACAACTTTGATGCGATACGGTTCCACGAGACTTCCTTTGGTGCGGTGTGCGGGTTGGCATAACCGGCGGCCGTGCGACCGGAGTTCAGAGCGCTCTGGGTGCGTTGTACAGCTAACAGGCCGACTTGCGCGTACTGCTCTGTCGGCGCCCTGGTCAGATAGGCCTCAGAGGACAGATAGGCCGTGATACGGGGCTGCCGGTTTCGCTCGTACACGAGAGCGAGGTAGGCGATCAGCCCCACACCGTCGGTGAGCTGTCGCTGTGTGAGAGCGCGCAGACTCCGGCGCAGGACCGTGGGGTCCATGCCGAACCGGGTCAGCAGGGCGGTTGCCCGGTCGAGGGCCTCCTCGTCGTCGCGGACGTAGTCACGGACGGGGATGTGGAGCGTGAAGCCGCTGGGGTCGCTGTCGCCTTCGGTGAAGGAATGGCAGGTGAGCGCTGACCGCCGCAGCAGGCGCGGCGTACCGTCCCCTTGCTGCCCGGATGGCGGGAGGGGTCCGGCGGCCGCGTGGAAGAAGTGGCGGATGTCTGCCGCTGCGACCCCGGAGGCATGGCCGAGCGCGCAGGCGTCGTCGGCCGACATACGCGGGTGCTGCACGTAGACCTTGACGCGAGGTGACTCCCAGGAGCCCAGGTCCAGTGCGAGGAACGGATAGCCCGCCGCGGGGGGAAGCTGCGCGAAGGCCTTGTCGTAGCCAAGTCGGCGTAACGCCTCTTGCACGGTGTGTGCAGCGTGCTCGGGTCCGGCGGCGGAGGGGTTCAGATAGACCTTGACGCCGGGGACCCCTCCCGCGCGCAGATCGAGCGCGTACCACAGTGACAGCGGCCCCTCGGCCGCAGCGGGGAGGAACAAGTCCTGCAGGGCGTCGAGTTGATGGGTGGAAAAGTTCCAGCGGGCGGCCATCGCGTGGATGGCCTCGAGTCCGGCGCGGCCGCTGTCGCCCATGTCCGCGTGGGTCCATCCGGGCTCCACGAGCACCCGCAGTGCCGGGGCGGCGTCCGACGTGCAGGCCAGGGAGAACTCGACGGGGGTGTGGTCGTCGGAGAGGAAGCTGGGCGATGCCGGGGGCAGAGACAACGGTCGCCGGACGGAGTCCGCGAGGGAGTCGAGCAGGACCTGCCCGTACAGCGCGGTGTCCGCCTCGCTCAGGCCCACCGCGGCGCCCAGGCGCTGTAGTTGACCCAGCACGTGATCGCCGAGCGTGGCCTTACCGGGTTCGTCTGCCGCTATGCCCGCCTCCGGCAGGGACATCATCGCGTTCCTCGCACGGCACGGCGCAACAAGCCTCTGCATGGCGCGGAGGTACGGGGACGTGCTGCGCCAACGAGGCGGGAGACCAGGGCCGATCCGTCGTAAGCCGCGGGTATTCGGCCCTGCGCCTTTTCGGGGTCGTCGTACCCGGACGAGTTCCTGCTGCTGGATATGGTGCGCCGCTGGCCCGGCCGGTTGCCTGCGGAACGGGGCGCGGAGGTTGCGAGGTTCACTGCCTCTCCTTCATCTCGTGTCACTCCAGACACTCCGCGCTGTCCTACCCCAGCAGTTGATCTTTCATGCAGGCTACAACAACTGCCCGTGTCGCCTGCATCACAGGGGGTGCATCGGCTACTGGCCGGTCAGCCACCTCACGAAGCTGCTCCAGCGCGCCGGCTTGCCGGTGGCGGCCTGTGGCTCCGCGGGCGCGGGCGTGGGCGACAGGGGAGGGTGCGCCTGGTGGCCAGGGGACGCGGCCGTCGGCTCCGGCGCGGCCGCGGGGCGCGGGGTGACCGCACCGAAGCGGACGGGCAGGCTGGCCAGAGCTCGGTTGAAGGGGCCGGGCCGCCAGGCGAGACTCTCCGCGGGGACCGCGAGTTCAACGTCCGGCAGCGCGTTGAACAGAGCCTCCAAGCCGGTCAGGGCGATGAGCCTGGCCGGTTCCTTGGACGGGCAGGCGTGCGGGCCTGCGCTCCAGGCCAGGTGACCGCGGGTGTCGGCCCCCTGGTCCGCGAGCGCCGTATTGGCGGCACCGAAGGACACCAGGACCAGCTCGCCGGCGCGGACCTTGTCGCCGGCCACGTCCGTGTCGGAGACCGGGTAGTGCGGCGCGTAGTTGGACATGGGCGCGTTGCGCCACAGGGTGTCATCGAGGGCCTTGTCGAACTGCCCGTTGCGCGCGTACTCCTCAACGGTCAGCATCGTGTAGAAGGCGTTGCCGATGAGGTTGCCTTCCGGTTCGCCGCCCGCGCCGAGGAGCAGCACCAGCGTGTGCGCCAGTTCCTCGTCGGTCAGCTGTGCCGGGTGCTGCATCAGGTAGGACGTGATGTCCTTCCCGGGATGGACGCGCTTGAGTGCCACCAGCTCGCCCACCGCCTGGAGCAGGACCTGGCTGGCCTGCTCGGCATTGACGCCGTCGAACATGCCGGAGATGCCGAACAGGACCCGGTCGCCGATCTCCGCCGGGCAGCCGAAGAGTTCGTTGAAGACGTACAGGGGAAGCTGTTGCGCGTAATCCCTGAGAAGGTCGGCACTGCCGCGAGCGCTGAACTGGTTGATGAGGAACTGGGCGGCCTGGTTGACGATGTGGCTCAGCCGGCTGTTGCTGACGCGGGCGAAGCTCTCGGTGATGGCCTGCCGCAGTCGCACGTGCTCGGCGCCGTCGGTGAACATGCAGTTCGGCCGGTAGGCCAGCAACGGCAGGACCGGGCTGTCGGGGCGGATGAGGCCCTCGTTCAGCGCACGCCAGCGGCGCGCGTCCTTGCGGAAGATAGTGGGATCCTGCAACAGCCCAAGAGCCGCGTTGTAGTCGGTCACCAGGGTCGCCTCCACGCCGGGCGCGATGGTGACCGGCGCCGTGGGGCCGAGCTGGTGCATGTAACGGTAGTACGCGTGCGGGTTGGCGGCGAACTCCGGGGTGTCAAGGGATATGCGCTGCCCACTGCCGTGTGCGGGGCAGCCGGGCGGAGGTACGGGAGGGGTTGTCATGCGTGCTCCAGAGCGGCGCGCTCTTGCAGATAGCGGACCATGGTGATCAGGGCGTTGACGGACGACGCTTTGTCGCGCGCGTCGATGGTGACGACCGGGGTGTCGGGCAGCAGGTCGAGCGCCTCCCGGACTGCTTCGGGGGTGTGTACCGCGCTGCCGTCGAACTGGTTGAGGGCCACGGCGAAGTCGAGGCCGTAGCTCTCGACCAGATCCATGACCTCGAAACTGTCGGCCAGTCGCTCGGGGTCCACCAGGACCAGGGCGCCCAGCGCTCCGCGGGCCATGTCGTCCCACAGATTGACGAACCGCTGCTGGCCCGGTGACCCGAACAGATACAGCACGATGCGCTCGCTGAGGGTCAGGCGACCGAAGTCCAGGGCGACCGTAGTCGTGGTCTTCCCCTGCACTCCCTTGAGGTCGTCGACTCTCTCCGAGAGGCTCGTCATCTGCTCCTCGGTGGACAGCGGCGCGATCTCGGAGAGCGAGCCGATCAGAGTGGTCTTACCGACGGCGAAGTGCCCGACGACCAGGATTTTCACCGCAGTCTGCTGTGCACCGTCGCGCACGTAGGCGTTCTCAGACAGAGAGAGCCTTGAGACCATCGAGCACCTCCTGAAGCAAGGCCTTGTTGGCGAGACGAGCCGAGGGCACCGGCGCACGGGTGACCAGATAGCCCCCCTCGGCGAGGGAACTGAGCAGTACCTTGACGACACCCAGAGGCAGTTGAGAATGAGCGGCGATCTCAGCGACCGAGAGGTAGCCGCTGGAGCACATCTCCAGGATCTGCTGCTCCTCGGGCGAGAGCCGCTGGGGACGCTGCTGATCATCGGTGGATGACGTGACGAGAGTGATGAGGGCGAACGCGCCCTCGTCGAGCAGGTCACGCCCACGGGTGATGACATAGGGCCGGACTAATTCTCCGGCCTCGGACACGAGCTCGGGCTCGGGACGGTCCGCATCCGTCATGAGGTGACCGTGTCGGTGCGGCGGCCGGTCGACATGGCCTTGCCCAGTCGGCTGACCAGTTGCTGCATCCGATACGTGATGTCTCCCATGTCGACCTCGGCGGACGCTGCCACGGCGAGGTAGGAGCCACCTCCTGCGGCATTCAGGAACACCCAGCCACCGTCGAACTCGATGAGCGTCTGGCGCCAGGTCGTGCCGTCGTCACCACAGAAGAATCCGACGGACCGGCTGAGCGACTGCAGTCCGCTCACGGCGGCGGCCACCTTGTCGGCGTCGTCCCGGCCGATCTCCGCGGTGCGGGACATCTGCAGGCCATCAGCAGAGATCAGGACCGCGTGCAGGGCATGGGGAATCGCCAGCGCGTCCTCGAGCATCCAGGACAGGTCGTCGCTCACGGGGCATCGAATCCTTCGTGTGTATCGGCAGGAGTGTCGCGTTCGGCGGCCGGTACCCCCGCACTTCGGCCGCTGAGAGTGCCGCGCTGAAATGCGCCCATGGCCGCCACCCGTGCCTCCGCCGACCGGGCCGGCGGCGCAGTCGCTTCATCGGGCTGGTTGTCCGGTACGAGTGCCATGGCGCGGCGCTTGTTCTGTCGCCGGGGCAGGTCGCCCGCTGTCGTCGCGGGAGCCGAACCGCTCTCCCCTGTGCCCGCGTTGGCTCCTTGCGTTGCGGCGGGCCTCGCGGGTTCCGGCATGTCGGTCAGCAACTCCTTCGGCACCATCACCACCGCTCGGACGCCGCCGTAGGGAGAAGTGCTGTCGATGGTGACCGTGAACCCGAAGCGCGCACACAGCGCACCGATCACCGCGAAACCGAACGCGGGAGGATTGCCGAGTTCGGAGACGCTCACCGCGGACCCACTGGACAGCAGAGCTGTGGCGGCCGTCTTCTCTTCCTCGCTCATCCCGACGCCTGCATCGTCGATCACGATGCACATGCCCTTGGGCACCGTCCGCACTTCGACGTCGACCATGGAGGACGGCGCCGAATAGCTGGTGGCGTTGTCGAGCAGTTCGGCCACCGTCAGCGCGACCGGCTCGACGGCGCGGCTGGTCACCGCGATGTCCACCCGCGAGGCGATGTCGATGCGCTGGTAGTGCCGGATACGGCCCTGAGCTGCGCGGATCACGTCGTAGATGGATGCCGCATCCCGCTGCCGGCCGAGCCACCCGCCGCAGAGCACGGCAATGGACTGTGCACGCCGGTTGAACTGCGAGTTCATGTGGTCGACGTCCAGCAGATCTCGCAGCACGGCCGAATCGCCGTACTTCTTCTGCAGCCCGGAGATGGCCCGCTGCTGTTCCGCCGCGAGGCCCTGAAGGGTCTGCATCGCAGACTTCAGTACGGTATTGGTGGCGTTCTCCGCCTCTTCCTTTGCCTGTCGGACCACCTCGTCATAGCCTCTGCGGAGCTCTGCGATGGTGGATTGGAGGTCAGCGTGGCTGCCCTGCAGTTCGGTCAGATCGCTTTCGAGTCCCCGCTTCTGACGGCGCAACGACTCACTCGTTTTTCGCTGGCGAACGACCACCATGGTGGCGACAGGGACGCCGGCAGCAAGCGCCCAGACCGTCGGATCCTGCAAAATTGTCATGTGACTCTCTTTGAGCGGCTGGAGTCCAGCTCTCGGAATCTATCCATGCGGACTCTCGACGTGGGCAGCCTTCACCACCCGGAGAGCCCCCTGGCTGTAGCCAAGCCGAGGATGAAGTCCACGTGGCATGTGCCCGAGATCGTAACACCAAACGATCATGACGCTTTGTCAAGTACGCCACGCCGTGGCCACGTTGGCGAAAAAGCCATGCCCAGGTCAGTGAAGAAGATGTGAGCGCGCCGTGGAGACTCACAGCAGCCGGCCGCGCACTGAGTCGCCCAGCAGTGTGCTGTCCGAGTTTCCGCAGCGCAGAGAGCCCTCACCTTGTGACCGGATGCCTGTACCGGAACACGGGCCGGCAAGGCGAAGCACGGACGAGAGGCGTCCGCTCAGCGCAAGATGGCTAATTTGGCCGCGGCTGGGGGAGGGCGAGGCGTCGACGCAGGCGTGCGCGCATCGGGGCATCAAGTCACCACGCCCTGGCCGACCTTGACGCCCTCGTGGGCCTGGGATTTACTGCCCGCCGGCAGATCCGGATTGCGGAACCCGCGCCGTCAGATGAACTGTCCGAGGAGCGGGATCAGGCACGGCCGGCAAGGGCGGAGGGCGGTTCGCCCTCTTTGTGGAGCAACCCCCGCATATCGAATTTTCTTACTGATCTTTCCGGTGGGTTGTCGTGGAGGGTGACGGTGTTTGATCCCTGTGGTATGTCGCAGTGATGCGGTATGCGCAGGGTGGTGGGCTTGGGCCAGGCCAGCGGGTTGCCCGGGAGCGGATACGGATGCTCGCGGGGGAGGGGTTTGGCCGGGGTGTAAAGAACGCGGTCACTTCCAAAGAGTTGCGGGTCAGCCTTCGTTCGGTGGAGGGCTGGCGGCGGGCCTGGTGCGAGCAGGGCATTGAGGCGTTGCGCGGCGCTGCCAGACGGTCAGGGGCGAGCCCGTTGCCGAGGGGCGGCCCCTTCTACACGCATCGGAATGCTGGCGCCGGCCAACCTGCCGCGGCCTACTGCCTCTACCTCCACCATCTCGCTCTGGGCGAAGACGACATCGCCCAGTGGCGGCATCGCCAGACCGAAGACATCTCGAAGGTCACAGAGTGTTCGTGGTCTTCGTAGCGAGTCGGTGCTCCCCACCATGCCGTAAAGGGCGTTCGTGTCACCCGCGCGAGCGGTCAGTCAGAGCGGTGCGATGCCCCGGGACTGCTCTGACACGGCGTGTGCGCTTGGAACCCTGGCGCCCACTCACATGACCCGGATCTGCACCGGTAGTTGTTCAAGACCGGGACGTAACCGAGCGTGTGATCAAGCCGTGAGACCGTACTCCTGCTGATCGGGCGCCGGATAGAGACGCTGGTGCTCACGCGCGGTGTGATGGCGCCAGCAGAAATCGAAGTCACCGTTGTCGATCAATCGTGTTCGTGCTCGGCGGAAGGCTTTCCGGGTGGAGGCGAACGGGTACTCGTTGCCTTCTTGCGCCCGGTCCTGCGTGTAGTTGGCCCCGAGTATCTCTTGCACTGGGTGATGGCAGCCTTGGCGTTGGGCTCGATCAGGTCCGTCCCCGGTGCAGCGTGGCACCGGGGACGGTTACGACACTTCCGGGGGCCTGGCTCGGGGTCGCAACGTCCAACGACGTTGCGACCCCCGCCGTCACGCTGGGGGAACCCACGGCGCAGGCGTGCCTTGTCGATTCCTCGATGCTGATCGACAGACAGACAGACAGACAGGCGGATCGTGATCGATCATGCCGACGGGATGTGGTGGATGAGGCTGTCTGGGACGCCTCAGCCGTCTGCAGGCCGCGAGGGCTCAAGCTGACGACGGGCAAAGTCACTGCGGCCGAGGGGGCAGGCCACATGTCGCAGGGGAGGTGGTCGCAGCTGTACCACGTCAGGCGTCCTCCGAGGATGAACTACAGTCCTGTTGAAATTCCAGGCGCGACGTGACTGCTGAGCGGAGCCCCGGGCCGCATCCAGCGGCGCTGGACACCACCGCTCACGCCGCCGCCCGGAGGCCGCCGATTTCACCCGGCCGTACCACCGATGGGAAGCAGGGCGCATGACCGTCAGTCTCACCATGTACGACACCCCGCGACCCCGCAGGAGCGCGCAAGCCACCGGGCTCCTGGTGCCGCCTCTGCATCCCGTCCACATCGCGGGTCCGGGAGTGCAGCCCCATGCCCTGGCGCACGTGGAGCGCGAACTTCCGCCCGGCGGCATCCCCGCGTACCGCGGCGACCGCAAGAGGGGGACCCGATCCTTCCTCCTGTGGGCCGACGAGGGACGTGCGCAGATGCTGGCCCGGCTGGTCACGCAGTCCACCGAGGGGCACCGTGTGACCTATCAGGTGCTTGACGCCTACGGGCAGATCATCGGCACCATTACGCGGCGGAAGGCGTTCAGGGGCGGCGGGTTGCGTGTCCGCTGGACGGTGTCGCAGGCCGGTGTGCCGGACGCCGTGGGCTACAAGGGACGGCTGTTCTGGTGGGCCTTCTGCTGGCTGCTGTCCCCTCTGCTTCCTTTCGCCCTCGTCGCCGCCGTGCTGGATAACGGCGACCTCCCACGCGCGCCACGGCGCGTGAGATGGCGTGCGGACGGCCAGATAGTTATGGAGCACAAACCGTCGTCCAACGCGGTACTGCTCCGTGGTCCAGGCCTTGATCCCCGGGTCGGCGCCGCGCTCGCGGCGCTGCTGACATCATTCAGGGGCTGGTATCGGACGTCATGGGACGACCAGAAGGAGTAACTGATTCCTAATGCCGTCTGTCAAGCCGCGACAGCGACGGGACCGCCCGTGCTGCTGGTGTTCAACTACCTAGGCGCCCGCGACCCGAACAGAACCGTCCCGCGCCTGATAGAACTCACCCGCCCTCTGTGGCAGGTGGGGCGGTACGAGTTCAGTTCCGCTTGATAGCTGCTCTTCCCGTTTCCTTCATACGGCGTCACACATCCTCTTTGCATGCATGCTTCTTGGGTATCTCGCTCTATACGCACCAGTCCCGTGAACCCGATGCGTTGAGCGATCGGATCACGCCGAGGATGCGAAGCATCTTCGGGCTGTCGCTGCTCGCCGTTCACGGGCCGACAGAGCACAGCCGGGACCGTCGCCGCAAAGGCAGTCCGCCCTACGCAACGTTCGTGACCGGAAAGAGTTGGGCTACCCAGCACGGTGCCATGGGGCGAACAGCTCACCGGCCGCGAGCGCGGCGGCCGTGGTGACTACGATGCCCGTCATGTCCACCGCATCCTGACCTTGGACAGCTGCTCGATGCGCTCGGAGGACAGTGCCGATGCGCAGGTGGAGTGGACAACGTTCGTCAGGGCGGACACATCTGAAAGCAGTGGGCTCTGGCCGTCATGCACGGGGTGTCGTCCGTACGCGCCGGTCGCTGACGAAGCGGCGCAACCTTGAGGGACAAACCTTGAGGGACAAGCCGCATATCACGACGATGCTTGGCTCGAGTGCCTCGCCGTTCGTCTGGTACACCGCCGGCCCGGTTGTGGCTGGAACCGGGGTTGGTGGGTTCCCGGTCGTCGGTACGGTGCCCTGCATGAGCGAAGAGATACAGCGAGTGCAGGCGGCGTGGGCCCGGCTCGAGCAGTGGCTGGCGGAGCACGCGCCGCTGTCGCATCGCAGCTTGCTGCCGCCGGCGTCGGAAGAGGAGGTCGGTACGGCAGAGGCGAAGCTGCGCCAGCAGCTGGGGTTTGGGCTTCCTGTGGAGTTGGCTGCCCTGTGGCGGCTGTGCGGGGGAGTGGATCACCAGGTCATCGAGGAGGACGAGGAAGGCGAGGTCGGCTCCGGGGCGTTCCTGCCTCACGGGATCATCATGTCCCCGGGCCAGGCGCTGGGGCCCCGGCTCCCCGGCGTCGGGAGACCGGATCCCTGGGGCGGTCTGGCCGCGGTTCCGTGGCTGACCGGTGACGAGGCCGGGCCCGAATCCGGTCATTGGGTGTCCGACGACGGGATAGGCCACTGGTACCTGAGCGAGCCGCCGGACGGCCCTCAATTTCCGTCGATGGCCGCCTACTTCGACGAGGTGTTTGGCACCCTCACCCAAGGGCCGGCCGACCGGATGGGCTCCGATGTGCCCGGTCTGGTGTGGGGCTGCCTGATCTGGGACGACCCGACACGGGAGCCGGCCCGCCGGACTCTGGACGAGGCGTCCGCCTACTGGCGGCCGGTGCACTGACCGTGCAGCCAGGCCCCGCCGCCGCGTGCTGCGGCAGCGGGGCCCGTGATGCGATGAGGTCGTCAGGGCTTGGCCATCGCGCAGACCAGGTCTGCCGTGGACGGGTCACAGCCCTTGAACCAGGTGTTGCCCGGATCCAGCAGGTACTTGTCCTTATCGATGATGCGGAACTCCTGCAGGAACGGGGTGTAGAAGCTATCCAGGCTCATCTAACCGGAGTTGACCTTCCCCGACATCGACGACCGGCCGCACTTCTCGTCGAACGAGGGCGCGTCGTAGCGAGTGTCGTCCAGGAGATGATCACTGCCGTCGTCGGTCTTGGCCGCTACGGTCTGGGTGCACGCGCCGCCGCCGTCGGTCGGTTCATAGTTCTGGCCGCCGATGGCCGCCGATGGCCGTCGGAACTCCGGGGGACTGGTAGGTGGAAGAGAACGGGAACTCGTCACATGAGATCGTCTCCGCATCGCCTTCGACGATCTCGGGGTGCAGCGCGGTCCGTGAGTGCTTCACGAACCGCTTTTTGGGCACCCAGCCGTCGGCGCGCTTGCCCGCGTACCTCGAGTACATCACCTCTTTCCGGTTGTCTTCGCGCTCGTGGGCCTTCTCGTTGCGTTCCTTGCGCGGCAGGTATTGCAGCGGGTCGGACAGCGACGCTCCGCCGCCCTTGACCTTCGATTTGTTCTGGATCAGCCAGACGTGTGCTGCTGCCGCCGGGTCCTTCACGGTGTTGAACTTGAACGCCTGCCAGTTACGCCACCGGGAACTACAGCAATGGCTTGCCGCCCAGCCCTAACGGGCCAGATCCCGCAAGGACCGCCAGGACTGATCGAAGCTTGGGCCGCGCGCCGGCATTCCGTCATACCGCGAGCCGTATTTCGTACGGTGCCCCAGGATGCCTTGGAGGGTCGGGACACCCCATGGACACGGGGGTGTTCCGCATCGGGCCGTGGCCGCGGAGCGCCGAGACGAGGGCCTGTGTGAGGGCGTGATCAATGTTCGTATTCCCCTGCTGTGCCGAGGCGGGCTGTACTCCCCCGTGCGGCGGAGGTGGGTCATCATGCGGTTCGACATGCCGGGCCGGGCGGTGCGAGAGGTTCGGGTCATGATGACGACGGATCCCGCCTGGCCCGTATCCCGCGTGTCGCAGCCGGCCCCGCCGCCGCCGCGCTGGGCGGTGCGTGCCGCCCATGTCGCGGCCTGGTCGACCGTCCCCTCCGGGGTGTGGCGCGTCGCGCTCGTGCTCGGGGTGCCGGTCGGAGTGATGGAGCGAGAGGACTTCCTCGCCGCGTTCCCCCACAACTCCCCGCTGATCGGCATGGCTTACGTACTGCTGATCGGCGCCATCGCCGAGGCCGCCTCGTATCTCACTCTGGGCCTGGTACGGCCCTGGGGAGAGGTGGTGCCCTGCTGGATTCCGTTCCTCGGAGGACGCCCGGTCGACCGAAGGCTCGCGGTCCTCGCCGCTTCGCTGGGAGCCCTCGCGGTCACTGTCCTGTGGTGGGTCCTGTTCTTCGGAGGACTGCTGACCTCGCCCAGCCCGGACCCCGGCATCTCGGCCGGCGAAGTGCTCTTCTTCGCCGCCTACGCCCCACTGCTGCTGTGGGGCCCGCTCCTGGCGGCGGTGACCTGGTCGTACCACCGACGACACAAGGCTTGTTCGATGTTGTGAACCGAACCAGGTTCCATCCCTGTGAGGGAAGGGGACTGGTAGGACGCTGGGTGTGACGCGGAGGCAACTGAGCGACGAGCAATGGGAGTTCATCGAGCCGTGCCCGCCGATCGGTGAGTACGGTCCGTGCCCCCAGCGGCTGCGGGACCAGTTCGAGGGGGTGATCTGGCGGTTTCGGTCCAGTGCCCAGTGGCGGGAGATACCTGGTGAGTTCGGCCCCTGGCCCACCGTCTACGGACGCATCCGGGTCTGGCGGCACGTCGGCGTCTTCAGTGCGCTGCTGGAAGGCCTGATCACCGACGCCGCCCATCGGGGTGAGACGGCCCTGTCCCTGGTCAGCGTGGATTCCACGACCGTCCGTGCCCATCGCGACGCGGCCGGAATGCGCATCGGCAAGGAGATCCTGGACGCACTGAAGGAGGCCGCCGCCGAGCAGGAACAGGCCGGCAATAGGGGGGAGCCTGGAGGGACAGAACGGACAGGACGAGGGGAACGACCCCAAGAGGAAAGAACGGCGACGCGTCCGCCGACGCTGCGGGCTCCGTTTGAACCAAGCTCTGCTCGGCAGGTCCCGGGGCGGGCTGACCAGCAAGGTCCATCTCGCCGGAGATCGCAGGTGCCGGCCGCTGTCGCTCGTGCTGACCGCGGGACAGGCCGCCGACAGCCCGCAGTTCATCCCCGTGCTCTGCAAGGTGCGGGTCGTGCGGGTCCGCCTGCCGGTCGGACGTCCCCGCACCCAACGCCGTCACCGGCGACGAGGCCTAATCCTCCCGAGCCGACCGCGCCTACTTGCGCAGATGACACATCACAGCAGTCATCCCGGAGAAGAAGGACCAGGCCGCCAACCACAAGGGGAAGGGCAGCCGGGGCGGCCGGCCTGTCAGTTTCGACGCCGAACTGAGCGGTTCATTCTGACAGCGAAGCCCACCTCGCCTAGACGATGATCACGCTCATGGTCCGCTGCCTCACCCGCCGCCCCGACCTCCGCGCAGCGAGCCCCACCCCGTCGAACAGGATGCCGTCGTCAAGCCCGAACCGATCCGCATCCGGGCCCACAACACCAGCCCCGCACCATCCGCCTCGCCGCCAACCCCCTCGTCTGATCAGCACGGCATCCCAGGCGATGCCGCGGCCCTGGCTCACAGAGCAGGGGCCCAGCCTTGTTCGCGTCAGTCACGTTCGTGCGGATTGCCCAGGAAGGGGAAGTCGGTGCGAAGGTCGGTGTGGGGCCGCAGCCCGTCGTGGGGCACAGTGCCGTTGCTCAGCTGGGCGATCCCCATATTGATGACATCGTCGGTGAGATTACGGCCGTTGGGGAATCCTTCGGCGCTGGTGTAGTCATACGTCAGAAGGTCGGGGAGCAAGCTTGCCGCGAGTGCGGTCGCCCGATCCTTGGGGTGGCCCGCCTGTTCGAAGACGCGGGTGAACTTGTCGAGGAAGCCTTCGCGATCATGAGACGGTTCCTGCTGGTTCCAGACTCGCTTGGCGTCGTCGCTCTGGTTGAAGTTGGCGTCGACCCCGGGCCGCCCGGCCCGGTCACCCTGGACCAGTCGGCCCTCGTGTGGAACCAGGACTCTGGCCCAGACACCCACCTGCGGGTTCGGCCCGAGCGTACTGTTGGGGACTTCCAGCACGATGCCGAACACGTTCTTGTCGGTGAAGAAGTCCTTGCCGGTCCACTGGAATTTGTCGTTCGCACCGACGGGGTCCGCGAAGAACGGGTCGCTGCGAAGTCCCGCGAAGAACCTGAAGTCACCGGTCGCAGTGATCTGCGGCTCGGAGCCGAAGCTCACCGGAGCGTCGAGAAGGACCGTGTCCCCGGCGTCCAGGTCGGCCGCAGCCTCCCGGCCGGTCGCCAGTTGCAGGCTTGCGGTCTGCGCGCTCTCCCGCACTGGTGAGAAGCGTATGCGGAAGGCGATGTCGGTGACCGCGTCGGCGTCGGTGTCCACGCCGAGCTCGTAGACCGACTCGTGATCGACGGCGTCGTCGGTGATCGGCGAGGTCGGATTGATGTTCAGCACCAGGATCGTCTTGCTTGCATCACCTGGCTTCTGAAATGCGTAGAGGTCGGTGATGTGGCTCCTGGGATCCATGCTCGTGGGGCTGATGCCCAGGCCGGAGACGTGGTGCGCCATGTCGTGACTCCTATCGGGTGGCTGTGCGGACCAAGTTCCGTGGCGGGCGGTGGAGAGTTGGCAGTTCGTCGCGGAAGGCACTGGGCCCCTGCGCTGCCCTCCCACCTGGGACGAACACCGTCGCTGGCTCACTTGCAGGTCGTTGCGACTCTCGTGGCGTGAGGACCGTCGAGAGCAACAATCTGCCTGTTGCCGTCGGCTGCATATCCGTCATCCGGCGTATTCGCGATGCCAGACGGACACCGCGAGGAGCGGGTGTCTCCGGCCTAACCGGGCCCACAGCTGCACAAAAACGCCATCCGCTCTGTGGTTGGTGGCTGGTGGCTGGTGGTTGGTGGGGGTGTTGGTGGTTGTGGTGGGGGTGTTGTTGGTGGGTGGGTCGTTCAGTTATTTGGTCGGGGTTGCTGTGATGTGGTTGGAGGGGCTTTTGCGCGGTCGGCGGGGGGTCACTGTGGTGGTGTGCCACGGGTGGGGCTTTCTTGAGGGTGTGGTGACAGGCCTGTGGGAGGTGGTAGGTGGGCCGGCGGGTGCGGCGACGGCGACCGGGGCCCGCACGGGGCCGGTGTCCTTGCGCCCTGCGTCGGGGTGTGTTCCTGGGTCTGGTGCGGGTCGGGCGTCGCCCTGTCTGGTGTCGGTGTGCTGCGCCCCGTGTCGGGGTGTGTTCCTGGGTCCGGTGCGGGTTTGGAGTGCGCTGCTGGGGGCCGGGGTGTAGTCAACTCCGCGCTCCGGGACGGGATTGGCGTCCCCTCTGCCCCGCCCGCGCGCCAGTCCTGACCCCGGCGCGGATACCGCGACTACGGCTGGGTCCGGCGCGAGTCCGGCGTCCCCCCGTCTGGTGTCGGTGTCCTGCGCCCCGCGTCGGGGTGTGTTCCTGGGTCCGGTGCGGGTTCGGCGTCCGCTGCCGGGTGTCGGGGTGTAGTCAACTCCGCGCTCCGGGGCGGGATCGGCGTCCCCGGCGGGTACCGCGGCGACGGCGACCGGGGCCCGCACGGGTCCGGCGTCCTTGCGCCCTGCGTCGGGGTGCAGTCCTGGGTCCGGGCGCGGGTTCGGCGTCCCCCGCCGGACACCGCGACCGGGTCCGGGTCCGGTGCGGGTCCGGCGTCCCCCCCGTCTGGTGTCGGTGTCCTGCGCCCTGCGTCGGGGCGTGTTCCTGGGGCCGGGACGGGTTCGGCGTCCGCTGCCGGGTGTCGGGGTGTAGTCAGCTCCCCGCTTCGGCGCGGGTCCAACGTCTTGCGCCCCGCGCCGGGCACCGGGTTGCACTCCTTGCTCCGGCTCCGGCTCGGGATGCGCGTGCGCTGCCGGGGGTGTGCTCAACTCCGTGGTTTGGGTGCGGGGTTGGTGTCTTCTGCCGGGTGTGGGGTGGGGGTGGGTGCTGTGGGTGGGTTGTTGTGGTGGC
>NZ_JBVJKV010000005.1:0-520535 GCF_055585065.1 Streptomyces sp. NPDC054047
TTTGTTTTTTTTTTGTGGGGGTTTTTTTTTTTTACGTTTGGTGGGGTTGTAAATTG
Organism: Streptomyces sp. NPDC054047; assembly: GCF_055585065.1. Taxonomy (NCBI): domain Bacteria; kingdom Bacillati; phylum Actinomycetota; class Actinomycetes; order Kitasatosporales; family Streptomycetaceae; genus Streptomyces; species Streptomyces sp. NPDC054047. The sequence goes on from NZ_JBVJKV010000005.1 coordinate 57, forward strand.
TTATTTTACGGGGGGGGGTTTTTGTTTTTTTCATTAAAAAACCCCCCCACCACCGGCCTGTCGCAAACTCCTACTGAGGCAGCCCGCGCCAACCCTGCGGGTCCACACCGCCCGGCACGGGAGTCCTCGCGTCGTAAGGCTCCCGCGTGAAGAAGAACGACCCCAGATCGAGATGGCTCACCGACCCGTCGGGCCGCCGCACCGCCCGCAGAACCTCCCCGGCGAAGTAGCCGTCGAGCCCGGTCCAGGCGCCGTCGCCGTGCGGCCGGAACAACGACCCGCGGCCATAACCCGTAAGAGGCGTCAGCTCCAGCGCCCCGTCAGCCTTCGGCCTCAGCACAAAGGTGCTCGTCCCCCAGTACCAGGGCCCCGCCAGCTCCAGCAGCCCCTCGTCCAGCTCGGGCAGGGGCCGCCACTCCGCGGGGATACGCGGCTCGGCCTCGGCCACGATCTTCAGCAGGTCGAAAGCCAACGCCGTCACGGCAGGACCGGAGGTGCAGTTGGTCAGCGTGACCGCCACCAGGCCGTCCTCCTCGCTCGCCCACAGCCCGGCCATGAAGCCCGGCAGCGAGCCCCCGTGCCCGACCAGCGTGCGCCCCTCCCCACGGATCAGCTGCGTGCCCAGGCCGTACGTCACGTCCCAGTCCCCCGGCAGCGCGGGCGACGCCGGCGCACGCATCTCCCGTACCGAATCGGCGGACAGGACCCGGTCGTCGCCCTTCAGAAGGAAGGCGGCGAAGCGCGCCAGGTCCGCCGTCGTGGACCACAGCTGCCCGGCCGGAGCCATGAGGCCCAGATCCTCGGCCGGTTCGGGCATCATCACGTCCGCCCACGGATGGACGGCCCAGCCGCCCGCGTGCGGCGCCTGCGGCTGCGCACTCGTACGGTCGAGGCCCAGCGGCTCCAAGACCTCCCGCCGCAGCACGGCTTCCCAGGAGTCCCCACGCAGCGCCTCGATCAACGAACCGAGCAACGTATAGCCGGGGTTGGAGTAGTGGAACCGGCGACCGGTGGGGTGCTTGAAAGGCTGCTCGCCGAGTACGTCCCCGAGCTCGGGGCGCTGTGAGGCGGGCGTACGCTCCCACCACTCCCCGGGCGTCTCGGCCGCCAACCCGCTGGTGTGCGCGAGGAGTTCAAGAATAGTGGCGTCGCCTGCGGCCGTGCCCGGGAGGTGCTTCTCCAACGGGTCGGAGAGATCAAGGGCGCCCTCGTCGCGCAGCCGCATCACCAGCACGGCGGTGAAGGTCTTGGTGATCGAGCCGATGCGGTACTGGACGTTCTCGTCCGGCGCGTGCCCCTCGACGCAGGTGCGCCCCTCCGTCCACACCAACTCGCCGTCCCTGAGCACCGAGGCGACGAGCGAGGGGGCCCGCCCCTCCGCCTGAGCGGTGGCGACACGGTGCAGCAAAGCTCGGCGGGTGGTGGGCAGCAACTCTTCACGGGGTGATGTCATGGCCCTAGTCCACCCGCGAAGAAGCCGCACGTCGAACGAATTCCACCGACCGCGCTACGCGGAACGCGTACCCGTGGCGCCGAGGCATGGCAGCCCTCGGCGAAACCTCGCGGCACCCGCCCTGAGGTACCTCGGTCACTGCTACGTCTGTGCCATGTCCACGAAGCGTGAGTAGTGGCCCTGGAAAGCGACCGTGATCGTCGCCGTCGGACCGTTACGGTGCTTGCCCACGATGATGTCCGCCTCGCCCGCGCGCGGCGATTCCTTCTCGTACGCGTCCTCGCGGTGCAGCAGGATCACCATGTCCGCGTCCTGCTCGATCGATCCGGATTCACGCAGGTCGGAGACCTGGGGCTTCTTGTCCGTGCGCTGCTCGGGGCCACGGTTCAGCTGCGAGAGCGCGATGACCGGGACCTCGAGCTCCTTGGCGAGCAGCTTCAGGTTTCGCGACATGTCCGAGACTTCCTGCTGGCGGCTCTCGGCGCGCTTGGAACCACCGGACTGCATCAGCTGCAGATAGTCGATGATCACCATCTTGATGTCCGCGCGCTGCTTGAGACGACGGCACTTCGCACGGATCTCCATCATCGACAGGTTCGGGGAGTCGTCGATGTAGAGCGGGGCCGCGGAGACCTCGGGCATGCGGCGCGCGAGCCTCGTCCAGTCCTCGTCCGTCATCGTGCCGGAGCGCATGTGGTGCAGCGCCACCCGTGCCTCCGCGGACAGCAGACGCATCGCGATCTCGTTGCGCCCCATTTCCAGGGAGAAGATGACGCTGGGCAGGTTGTGCTTGATGGAGGCAGCGCGCGCGAAGTCGAGCGCCAGCGTGGACTTACCCATGGCGGGACGGGCGGCGATGACGATCATCTGGCCGGGGTGCAGGCCGTTCGTCAGCGAGTCGAAGTCGGTGAAGCCCGTCGGCACGCCGGTCATCTCGCCGCTGCGCGAACCGATCGCCTCGATCTCGTCGAGCGCGCCCTCCATGATGTCGCCGAGCGGCAGATAGTCCTCGCTGGTGCGCTGCTCGGTGACCGCGTAGATCTCGGCCTGGGCGCTGTTGACGATCTCGTCCACGTCGCCGTCGGCCGCGTATCCCATCTGGGTGATGCGCGTGCCCGCCTCGACGAGGCGACGCAGGACCGCCCGCTCGTGGACGATCTCCGCGTAGTACTCGGCGTTCGCCGCCGTCGGCACCGTCTGCACCAGCGTGTGCAGATACGAGGCCCCGCCGACCTTGGTGATCTCGCCGCGCTTGGTGAGCTCGGCCGCCGCGGTGATCGGGTCGGCAGGCTCGCCCTTGGCGTACAGGTCGAGGATCGCCGTGTAGATCGTCTCGTGCGCCGGCCGGTAGAAATCGTGGCCCTTGAGCACCTCGACGACATCGGCGATGGCGTCCTTGGAGAGCAGCATGCCGCCGAGCACGGACTGCTCGGCGTCGAGATCCTGCGGCGGTACGCGCTCGAAGGCGGTGCCTCCGCCGTCCCAGCCGCCGCCTTCACGGCCGCGGTCGTGCTGCTCGTCGCGGCCCCTGCCCCCGTCGCGGCGCTGCCGGGAGGCGGGCAGACGGTCACTGGGACCGCTGTCGGCCCAGGGGTCGTCCAAGGGCTCGGAAATGCTCACCGGGCCACCTCCCTCACGTCCGCCACGCGGACCTCGCCGTGCCTTTCTTTCTTACGGCACGACACTGACAAATGGGCGGCCCAACTCCGGTTCTGACGCGTCGGTTTTACAGGCTTTCCGAGGTCGGATCACGAGGGGGGCGCCGCACCACGGTAGGCCCGTGGGCACCGTCAGCCAATCTGGTTATCCACAGGCGGTGTGGATGACGGGCGCGTTGCTGTGGAGAACCCCGCCAAACCTGTGCACGGCTCGGTGGACAGGCCTGTGAACAAGCACTCAGCGTTCCGAACAAACACGTCCTGACCTGCGACTTTCCCATCCACCGGCTGTGCAGAAGAAAAACTTCCCCAGTCGGACCAAGATCGTGCCAAACAGCGCCCCGAAGAGTGTCCCACTCGAGACCAAGTAAGGGTCCCTACTACATTGCATCTCTTACCTGTGGAAGATTAGATTGGTGTCCATGACACAGGCTCCCGCGGCACCCAAGGCCGCTCGGCGACAGCATGACCGAGAGATCATCGCCCTCGCCGTTCCCGCCTTCGGCGCACTCGTCGCCGAGCCTCTCTTCGTGATGGCCGACAGCGCCATCGTGGGCCACCTCGGCACCGCACAACTGGCCGGTCTCGGCGTCGCCTCGGCGCTCCTCACCACCGCCGTGAGCGTCTTCGTCTTCCTCGCCTACGCGACCACGGCCGCCGTGGCCCGCCGGGTCGGCGCCGGAGATCTCCAGTCCGCCATCCGCCAAGGCATGGACGGCATCTGGCTCGCCCTCCTGCTCGGGGCCGCCGTCATCGCCGTCGTCCTGCCCACCGCACCCGCGCTCGTGGAGCTCTTCGGCGCATCGGACACCGCGGCCCCGTACGCGATCACGTACCTCCGCATCTCCTCGCTCGGCATCCCCGCCATGCTCGTCGTGCTCGCCTCCACCGGTGTCCTGCGCGGTCTGCAGGACACCAAGACTCCGCTGTACGTGGCGATCGGCGGCTTCGTCGCCAACGGCGTCCTGAACGTGGCCCTCGTCTACGGCGCCGGCTGGGGCATCGCCGGATCCGCTTGGGGCACCGTCATCGCCCAGTGCGCGATGGCCGCCGTGTACCTCTTCGTCGTCGTACGCGGAGCCAGACGCCACGGCGCCTCCCTGCGCCCCGACGCAGCCGGTATCAGGGCTTGCGCCCAAGCAGGCGCACCGCTCCTCGTCCGTACGCTCTCGCTGCGGGCGATCCTGATGATCGCGACCGCGGTGGCAGCCCGTCTCGGTGACGCCGATGTGGCCGCCCACCAGATCATCCTGTCCCTGTGGAGCCTGCTGGCCTTCGCGCTCGACGCCATCGCCATCGCCGGCCAGGCGATCATCGGCCGCTATCTGGGCGCGAACGATGCCCAGGGTGCGCGTGACGTCTGCCGCCGCATGGTGCAGTGGGGCATCGCCTCGGGGGTCGTGCTCGGCGGCCTTGTCGTCCTCGCCCGGCCGCTGTTCATCCCGCTCTTCACCAGCGACTCCGTCGTCCAGGACGCTGCCCTGCCCGCGCTCGTGGTGGTGGCCATCTCCCAGCCGATCTGCGGGATCGTCTATGTGCTCGACGGCGTCCTGATGGGAGCGGGGGACGGCCCGTACCTGGCCTGGGCGATGCTGGCCACGCTGGCGGTCTTCGCCCCAGTGGCACTTCTCGTACCGACCTTCGGCGGCGGACTGACTGCCGTCTGGGCGGCGATGACGCTGATGATGACGGTGCGCATGGTCACCCTGTGGATGCGTACGCGCTCCGGGCACTGGATCGTCACCGGCGCCACCCGCTGACCCCGGACCGCTCGCTGTTTCACGTGAAACACGTTGGGCCGCACCCTGAGGGTGCGGCCCAACGGTTGTGCTTCAGCTCTGCCAAGCGCAGTGCTTAGGCGGAGACGACCTCGATGTTGACCTTGGCGGCAACCTCGGGGTGCAGACGCACGGACGTCGCGTGGGCGCCCAGCGTCTTGATCGGCGCGCCGAGCTCGACACGACGCTTGTCGATCTTCGGACCGCCGGCGGCCTCGATCGCCGAAGCGACGTCAGCCGGGGTGACGGAACCGAAGAGACGACCGGCGTCGCCGGAGCGGACGGCCAGACGGACCTTGACGCCCTCGAGCTGGGCCTTGACCTCGTTGGCCTGCTCGATGGTCGCGATCTCGTGGATCTTGCGAGCACGACGGATCTGCTCGACGTCCTTTTCGCCACCCTTGGTCCAGCGGATCGCAAAGTTCCGCGGGATCAGGTAGTTGCGGGCGTAGCCGTCCTTGACGTCTACGACCTCGCCGGCGGCACCGAGGCCGGAGACCTCGTGGGTGAGGATGATCTTCATTATTCGGTCACCCTTCCCTTATCGCGCGGTGGACGTGTAGGGCAGCAGCGCCATCTCACGGCTGTTCTTCACGGCCGTGGCGACGTCACGCTGGTGCTGCGTGCAGTTGCCGGTCACGCGGCGGGCACGGATCTTGCCGCGGTCGGAAATGAACTTCCGCAGCATGTTCGTGTCCTTGTAGTCCACGTACGTGACCTTGTCCTTGCAGAATGCGCAGACCTTCTTCTTAGGCTTGCGCACAGGCGGCTTCGCCATTGTGTCTCTCCTGTGTGATCAAGAAGTGTGGGAACGGCCCACCCCTGGCCCTGAGGCCTAGAAGGGGGGCTCGTCCGAGTAGCCGCCGCCAGAGCCGCCGGAGGAGCCGCCGGAGCTTCCGCCCCAGCCACCGCCACCGCCCTGCTGCTGGCCGCCGCCGGCCGGCGCACCGGTCGCCCAGGGGTCGTCGGCGGGAGCACCGCCGCCGCCCTGAGGCTGACCGCCACCGGAGCCGCCGCCCCAGTTGCCGCCGCCCTGCTGGCCGCCGCCACCGCCGCCGAATCCGCCGCCCTGGCCGCCTCGACCCGTGGTCTTGGTGACCTTGGCCGTGGCGTTCTTCAAGCTGGCGCCGACTTCCTCGACGTCCAGCTCGTAGACCGTGCGCTTGACGCCCTCACGGTCCTCGTAGGACCGCTGCTTCAACCGGCCCTGCACGACGACGCGCATGCCTCGCTGAAGCGACTCCGCGACGTTCTCCGCCGCCTGACGCCAGACCGAGCAGGTGAGGAAGAGGCTTTCGCCGTCCTTCCACTCATTGGTCTGACGGTCGAAGGTGCGGGGAGTGGACGCGACACGGAACTTCGCGACCGCCGCACCGGACGGGGTGAAGCGCAGCTCGGGGTCGTCGACAAGATTGCCGACGACCGTGATGACGGTCTCGCCTGCCATGGGGGAACCTCTCGGCGGGTTTGCTGCTGGCTGCTTTTGCTGCTGCTACTCGGATCCCGAGTACCGCTGAGCTGGGAAGCTCAGTGGGTCTCGGGACGGAGGACCTTGGTCCGGAGGACCGACTCGTTCAGGTTCATCTGGCGGTCGAGCTCCTTGACGACCGCAGGCTCGGCCTGCAGGTCGATGACCGAGTAGATGCCCTCGGGCTTCTTCTTGATCTCGTACGAGAGACGACGACGGCCCCAGGTGTCGACCTTCTCAACCTTTCCGTTGCCCTCACGGACGACGGAGAGGAAGTTCTCGATCAACGGGGAGACAGCGCGCTCCTCGAGATCGGGGTCGAGGATGACCATCACTTCGTAGTGACGCATGTGGAACCCACCTCCTTTGGACTCAGCGGCCACGGTCGTTCCGTGGCAGGAGGGTCGTGATGCGTACGCAACGGTATCGGCAGCCACTGACAATCGGGCTCCCCGATCGGTAGACCGATCGGGAGTCCCTGCCATGGCCTGGGCAGACACCGGTGCAGACGGTACAGACTACCCGCACCTGGGCTTCCGGTTGAAATCCGGCGGGCGACGGGCAGAATCTGTACACATCGGGTGTGTATGGCGCTACGATGCGCCGCCTTACGCAGGAGGTGCCTCATGGCACAGACATTGCGACCCAACACCGCTGGTTCTCTCTTCGCCACGGACGGCAAGGCCCATCCCATGCAGGACACGCTGCTCGGCGTGACCCTGATCCTGGGTGCGATCGCCTTCGTCTCGGCGATGTTCCACAACCTCCACCTGCTCAGCTCCTGGGCCGGTCTGGTGGGGATCGCCACGGGTGCGTGGGGACAGTTCATCTCCGAGACGACCCGCGAGCGCTTCGGTCTGATCCTCGGCCTGGGCGCATCGGCGGTCGGATTCTTCCTGGGCATGGCACACGGCGGCCTCTTCGGCGGCCTCTGGTAGCCGCCCCCTGGACGCCCCCGCCACACAGAGGCCGGGGGCCAAGGTTCCGTACGCCCAGACGGGGCGCTCTCGGGGCACAGTAGGCTTCGGCGCGAGAGCCGGAGCCCCTGTACCCATGGGGACACACCAGCCGAGGAGCGCCCCGAATGAGTCTGACCCTGAGGACCATCAGTCGCGAGCAGCATCTGGCGTACATCCAGAGCCTGCCGTCGGCGAGTCATTGCCAGGTCCCGGCATGGGCGGATGTGAAGAGTGAATGGCGTTCGGAGAACCTGGGCTGGTTCGACGACCGGACGGGCGAACTCGTCGGTGCGGGCCTTGTGCTCTACCGGCAGCTGCCCAAGGTGAAGCGCTACCTCGCTTACCTTCCCGAGGGCCCGGTCATCAACTGGTACGCGCCGAACCTGGACGACTGGCTGCAGCCGATGCTCGCGCATCTGAAGCGGCAGGGCGCCTTCTCCGTGAAGATGGGCCCGCCGGTCGTCATCCGGCGCTGGGACGCCCCCGCGATCAAGTCGGGCATCCAGGACCCGGACGTGAAGCGACTGCGGGACGTCGAGGCCACGCACATCGAGCCGCGTGCCTTCGAAGTGTCCGACCGGCTGCGGAAGATGGGCTGGCAGCAGGGCGAGGACGGCGGCGCCGGCTTCGGCGACGTCCAGCCGCGTTACGTCTTCCAAGTGCCGCTGGCCAACCGCTCCTTGGACGAGGTCCTCAAGGGCTTCAACCAGCTGTGGCGACGCAACATCAAGAAGGCCGAGAAGGCCGGCGTCGAGGTCGTCCAGGGCGGTTACGAGGACCTCGCCGAATGGCAGCGCCTCTACGAGATCACCGCGATCCGCGACAAGTTCCGGCCGCGGCCGCTGGGTTACTTCCAGCAGATGTGGCGGACCCTCAACTCCGAGGACCCCAACCGCATGCGGCTGTACTTCGCGCGGCACAACGGCGTGAACCTGTCCGCGGCGACGATGCTCGTCGTCGGCGGACACGTCTGGTACTCCTACGGCGCGTCGGACAACATCGGCCGCGAGGTCAGGCCCTCGAACGCGATGCAGTGGCGGATGCTCCGGGACGCCTACGCGCTCGGCGCCACCGTCTACGACTTGCGGGGCATCTCCGACTCCCTGGACGAGACCGACCACCTGTTCGGACTGATTCAGTTCAAGGTGGGCACGGGTGGAGAGGCTGTCGAGTACATCGGCGAGTGGGACTTCCCGCTCAACAAGCTGCTCCACAAGGCGCTCGACATCTACATGTCGCGCCGCTGACCGCACTGCCCGGGCACAATTCGCAGCATCACAAATAGTCTTCATACCTCTGATACACCGCAGCCACGAGAAAGGTTCCGGGATCCGGCCATGGCGCTCACGCTCTATGTCGACACCGCGCGCTGGCGGGCACACCACAAGCACGTGCTGGAGCAGTTCCCGGGAATCGTCCCGGTCTGCAAGGGCAACGGCTACGGCTTCGGTCACGAGCGCCTCGCGGAGGAAGCGACCCGCTTCGGCTCCGACATCCTCGCCGTCGGCACCACGTACGAAGCCGCCCGGATCAAGGACTGGTTCAGCGGTGATCTGCTGGTCCTGACCCCGTTCCGGCGGGGCGAGGAGCCCGTGCCGCTGCCCGACCGCGTCATCCGCTCCGTGTCGTCCCTGGACGGCGTACACGGCCTCGTGGGCGCCCGCGTCGTCATCGAGGTCATGTCCTCGATGAAGCGGCACGGCGTGAGCGAGCAGGAGCTCTCACAGCTGCACGCGGCCATCGAGGACGTACGGCTCGAGGGCTTCGCGATCCACCTGCCGCTCGACCGCACCGACGGCTCGGACGCCGTCGAGGAGGTCATCGGCTGGATGGACCGGCTGCGTGCCGCCCGTCTTCCGCTGCACACGATGTTCGTCAGCCACCTCAAGGCCAACGAACTCGCCCGCCTGCAGCAGCAGTTCCCGCAGACGCGCTTCCGCGCGCGCATCGGTACGCATCTGTGGCTGGGCGACCACGAGGCCACCCAGTACCGCGGTGCCGTCCTGGACGTCACGCAGGTGACCAAGGGCGACCGCTTCGGCTACCGCCAGCAGAAGGTCGCTTCCGACGGCTGGCTGGTCGTCGTCGCGGGCGGCACGTCGCACGGCGTCGGCCTGGAGGCCCCGAAGGCGCTGCACGGCATGGTGCCGCGTGCGAAGGGCGTGGCCCGCGCGGGCCTCGCGACCGTCAACCGCAACCTGTCGCCGTTCGTCTGGGGCGGCAAGCAGCGCTGGTTCGCCGAGCCGCCGCACATGCAGGTCTCCATCCTCTTCGTGCCATCGGACGCACCCGAGCCGAAGGTGGGCGAGGAGCTGGTGGCCCATCTGCGGCACACCACCACGCAGTTCGACCGCATCGTCGACCGCTGATCACAGCCGGGCCGACGACAGACTGAAGGGCCGGGAGCGACGGTTGTCGCTCCCGGCCCTTCAGCCATTTCCGGCCATTTCGGTGGCCTGTTCGCTCAGGGTGAAACGTCGGTCGACGTCGTTCCCCAGCGCACGTAGGTCCCCTCGGTGGAGTGCGCCGCGTGCCTCGGTGGATGGGCCGCCTGCCCGAGGACGAAGACGTCCTGCGCACCGTCCAGGACGCCCCCGGAGGGGTCGTCGTCACCGGACCGGCGAACCGGGTCCCTCTCCGGCATCAGGATGTCGCGCACGACCACGGCACACAGGTACAGCGTCCCCAGCAGGTGCACCACGATGGCGAGTTGATAGCCCTCGGTCGGCAGTCCCTTGTGGGCGTCTCCGCTTGTCGTGTACGCGAGATACAGCCAGATCCCCAGGAAGTACGCGACCTCGCACGCCTGCCAGATGAGGAAGTCACGCCAGCGCGGCCGGGCCAGCGCGGCGAGGGGAATCAGCCACAGTACGTACTGCGGCGAGTAGACCTTGTTGGTGAGGATGAACGCGGCGACCACCAGGAAGGCGAGCTGCGCGAAGCGCGGGCGGCGCGGCGCGGTCAGGCCCAGCGCGCCGACCCCGAGGCAGGCCAGGAGCATCAGCGCCGCCGCCAGGGTGTTGACCGTGTCCGTCGACAGCGGATCGTCCATGCGCTGCGAGAGGATCAGCCAGAACGAGCCGAAGTCGACGCCCCGTTCCTGGCTGAAGGTGTAGAACTTCGCCCAGCCCTCACGGATGTGGAAGCCCGTAGCGTCGTGCGTGATCATCACGGGCAGGTTCACCACGAGCCAGGCCCCCACCGCGGCCCCGGCCGTCATGAAGAAGGGCCGCCAGCGCCCCGCCCGCCAGCACAGGATGAGCAGCGGGCCCAGGAGCAGCGCCGGATAGAGCTTCGCGGCGGTCGCCAGGCCGAGCAGGACACCGGCGGCCAGCGTCCCCCCACGGGCCCACATCAGCATCGCGGCGGCCGTCAGAGCGACGGCGAACAGATCCCAGTTGATGGTGGCCGTCAACGCGAAGGCGGGCGCCAGGGCGACCATCAGGCCGTCCCAGGGGCGGCGCCGGTGGGTGCGGGCGACACAGACGGCGATGACGGCCGTACAGGCCATCAGCATCCCCGCGTTGACCATCCAGTAGAACTTCTCCTGGTGCTGGATGCTGCCGCTGCCCGGGGTCAGCCAGGAGGCCACCTCCATGAACACACCGGTCAGCACCGGGTATTCGAGGTACTCCATGTCGCCGGGCAGCTTGTCGAAGTAGGGCACGAGCCCGTCGGCGAAGCCGCGCCCCTGGTAGAGGTGCGGGATGTCGGAGTAGCAGGCATGCGTGTACTGCGAGCTCGCGCCCTGGAACCAGGCGCCGTCGTAGCACGGCATCTTCTGCACCATGCCGAGCGCGAACATCCCGATCGCCACGAGCGCGATGACGCGTACGGGAGTCCACCACGTCGCCGCGTACAGCACTCTGCGGCCGATGGGTCCACCGATCAGCTCGCTGCCGGCCGCGGCGACCTCGTCCTCCTTGGTCGGCCGTACGGGCTCCGGCTGGTGTGCACCTGGGGTCTTGTGCACGCTCGTGCGCGTCGTCTCTGCACTGGGCATGCCGCACATCCTGCCGTACGCACCTGAGAACACGACGAGGGCCGCCACACCGGTGCGGTGTGGCGGCCCTCGTCAGCGCCTGGCGGCGCATGTTTCACGTGAAACCGTGCGTTTCACGTGAAACACACGCACGGGGAACCCCAGTCAGCCTGTCGGGCCTCCGAGCCAGCCTCCGTTGCCGCTTCCGTTGTTGCCACCGCCACCCGATGGCTCATCGGTGGCCGGTGGCGACTCCCCGCCGGTACTGCCGTCGCTGTCGCCGCCTTCTGCCGCACCGCCGTTGTTGTTGCACTGCAAGTCCCAGTCGGCACAAGACTCAGTGGGGTCGGGACTCCCCGAGGGGGTCGGGGACGGACCGGTGTCCGAAGGAGTCGGCGAGGGGGACTTCTCCGGCTCCTCGGTCTTCGACGGGGTCGGGCTCGGGGCCGGCGGCGGAGTCTCCCCGACGACCGTACCGATCGGATCCGGGACCGGGAAGTTCCGCACAGGCTCGCCCTTCAGGGCCCGCTCCATGTAGTCCTTCCAGATCTGCGCGGGGAACGAAGCTCCGTGGATCTTCTCCTCGCCACCCGTGCCGAACATCTCCAGGAACTCGCGCTTCTTGTTCCCTTCGTTGTCGTCGAGGCGGTACATGCTGATCGCGGTGGACAGCTGCGGGGTGTACCCGACGAACCAGGCGGACTTGTTTCCGTCGGTCGTACCCGTCTTGCCCGCGACCTGGCGGCCGCTCAGCTGGGCCGAGGTGCCCGTGCCCTTCTCGACGACGGTCCTGAGCACGTCGGTGACGTTGTCGGCGACCGAGTTGTCGAAGGCCCGCTTGGGCTGCGACTTGTGCTGGTAGACGGTGTTGCCCTTGTGCTCGACCTTCGTGACCGAGTACGGATCGTTCTGCTCGCCGCTCGACGCGAAGGTGGAGTAGGCGCCGGCCATGCGGATCGCACTCGGAGAGGACGTTCCGAGAGAGAAGGACGGATAGTTGGCGCTGGCCAGGCTGTTCTCCTTGATGCCGGAGGCGATGGCCGCCTCCTTCACCTTGTCCAGGCCGACGTCCATGCCGAGCTGCACATAGGCCGAGTTGACCGACTCCCTCATCGCCTCGCGGAGGTCGATCTGATAGGTCGGCGCGTTGTAGCTCTGGTCACCGTCGTTGGTCTGGAGCCACTCCTTGCCTTCCTTGTCCGTCCAGATGCTGCCGTCGTAGTTCTCGATCTTGAGCTTGTTCTTGCCGCTGTAGAGGCTCTTGGGGTTGACGATCGTGCGCTGGCCCTCGCCCTGATCCGGCGACCCCTCCTTGTCGCGCGTCCCGTCCTTGAAGGCCGCGGCCAGCACGAAGGGCTTGAACGTCGAGCCGACCTGCGCACCGGTCTGGTCCGCGTTGTTGGTGAAGTGCTTGGTCGCGTCCTCACCGCCGTAGATGGCCTCGATCGCGCCGTTCTTGGGATTCACGGACGCGCCGCCGAACTGGACGTGGGTGTCCTTCTTGGGGCGCAGCTTGGGCTTGATCTTCGCCTGGCGGACCTTCTCCACGGACTTTTCGAGCTTGTCGACCTTGCTCTTGTCGAAGGTCGTGTGGATCTCGTAGCCGCCCTGTTGGAGATCGTTGGCCGTGATCTGCCCGTCACTGTTGTTGATCACATACGCCTTGGCCAGGTCGACCAGGTAACCGACCTGACCGCCCAGCTGAGCGTTGGAGCGGGGGTTCTCCAGCCTCGGGAACTTCGTGTACTTGTTCCGGGTCTCGGCGGTCAGGTGACCGTCCTTGACCTCCTCGTCGAGGATCCACTTCCAGCGCTTCGTGGCGCGCGCGGTGTTGGCTTCCCGCGAGGCGGCAGGGTCGACCTCGGGGGAGCCCGCCGGGTCGTAGTACGTGGCGCCCTTGAGGACCGTCGCCAGGAGCGCGCACTCGCTGGGGTTCAGCTCCTGGGCGTCCTTGCCGAAGTAGGCACGGGCGGCGGCCTGGATTCCGTAGGCGCCGCGGCCGTAGTAGGCGGTGTTGAGATACCCCGCCATGATCTTCTCCTTGGACTCCTGCCGGCCCACCTTTATGGAGATGAAGAGCTCTTTGAACTTACGCGTGAACGTCTGCGACTGGTCGCCCAGGCGCGCGTTCTTCACGTACTGCTGAGTGATGGTCGAGCCACCCTGGGTCTCGCCGCCCTTGGCCATGTTGACCAGGGCGCGCGTGATGCCCATCGGGTCGACGCCCTTGTCGTCCTCGAACGTCTTGTTCTCGGCGGAGATGACGGCGGTCCGCATCTCCTTGGGGATCTTGTCGTAGTCGATGATCTGGCGGTTCGTCTCGCCGCCGGTGGCGACCATCTGCTTGCCGTTGGCCCAGTAGTAGACGTTGTTCTGCGCCTTGGCCGCTTCGTCGACCTTCGGCACCTCCACCAGGGCGTACGCGATCCCCGTGACCGCCATCAGGCTGCCGACGAACCCGACGAACAGGCCGGTGACAAGGCGCCAGGACGGCACCCAGCGCCGCAGACCGTCCTTGTCCGCGCGCGGGTAGTCGATGAACCGCTTCTTGCGGGGCTCATGACCGCCACGGCCACGGCCGCGGCCGGGCCCGTTCGGGCCGCCACCACCACGCCGACCGCCGCCACCGGCGCCTCCGCGCCCGGCACCGGACCCGTCGGGAGCTCTGCGGCGGCTTCCGCCCGCGCCGACAGCGCCACTGCGCTGCGCGGCACGACGGGCTTCGGCGCGGCCGCCGTAGGAACGGTCCCCGTCGTCGGGGGCCCCTGTTCCGTGCGAGCCGGTTGAGGAAGTGGGTGATCCAGTGGCGCCACGCGGTGCCGCGCGGCGACCCGACGACGCGCCTGGGACGCCGCGTCTGGCCGCGGCGCGTCCGCCGCCCTGCGGCTGCGGCGGTTTGCGACGGTGCTCGCTCATCGAACGATTACTCCTCGGGCAGGCGCAGGTATCCGCGCCTGGAAACGGCGGCTGGTTTCCGGTCCCCCCGAAGTACGGATGCGCCCATCCCAGCGCTCACCCGCACTACACCAGGGTCAACGACGCCCTCACGCGTCACTTGGTTCCCGGCGGTCTGCATGGCGCACAGACTACGCACCGTCAAAACCCTCTTAGGGCAGAAGTTCACCCCAAATCAGGCAAGTTACTTCCTACGAATCGGTGATGTGATGCCGTTCACCGTTTCCCCCCTTGCCTCAGCAGGTGGGCCGTTCTATCGTCTCGATGTATCGAGTCGATACATCAGCTCGGCATAAAGACCGTGCAGACAGACGCTGGCAGACGGGAGGGCGAAGATGAGCAGACGCTCCGGCATCCTCGAGTTCGCCGTGCTCGGTCTGCTGCGCGAGTCCCCGATGCACGGCTATGAGCTGCGTAAACGCCTCAATACATCGCTGGGAGTGTTCCGCGCCTTCAGCTACGGGACGCTCTACCCCTGCCTCAAGACGCTGGTCGCCAACGGCTGGTTGATCGAGGAATCGGGTGGCACCCCCGAGGAGGCCCTTGCGGCCCCCCTCACCGGGCGCCGCGCCAAGATCGTCTATCGGTTGACGGCGGAAGGTAAGGAGCACTTCGAGGAGCTGCTCTCACAGACCGGCCCCGACGCGTACGAGGACGAACACTTCGCCGCCCGCTTCGCCTTCTTCGGGCAGACATCGCGGGACGTACGCATGCGGGTGCTCGAGGGGCGTCGCAGCCGCCTCGAGGAGCGTCTGGAGAAGATGCGCGCCTCCCTGGCCCGTACCCGGGAGCGCCTGGACGACTACACGCTTGAGCTGCAGCGGCACGGAATGGAGTCCGTGGAGCGCGAAGTGCGCTGGCTGAACGAGCTCATCGAGAGCGAGCGAGCGGGGCGGGACCAGCAACGGTCCGCCCCGGACAGCTCCGCTCAGCACGACAGCACATCTGGGGAGTCGGGCGGCCTGCCCCGGCGGCGGGACACGAACCCGCCGCCGGATCCGTCCGATGACACCGCCAAGTGAGGCCCAGCGGTCCGCAGGGTCTCATCCGGAATACACGAATCACACAGGGAGCAACCGGAATGGGTTCGGTTCGCGTAGCCATCGTCGGCGTGGGCAACTGCGCCGCCTCGCTGGTCCAGGGCGTCGAGTACTACAAGGACGCAGACCCGGACGCCAAGGTCCCGGGCCTGATGCACGTCCAGTTCGGCGAGTACCACGTCGGTGATGTCGAGTTCGTCGCCGCCTTCGACGTCGACGCCAAGAAGGTCGGCCTCGACCTCTCGGACGCCATCGGCGCCAGCGAGAACAACACCATCAAGATCTGCGACGTGCCGAGCAAGGGCGTCACCGTCCAGCGCGGCCACACCCTCGACGGCCTGGGCAAGTACTACCGCCAGACCATCGAGGAGTCCGACGAGACCCCGGTCGACGTCGTCCAGACCCTCAAGGACAAGCAGGTCGACGTTCTCGTCTGCTACCTGCCGGTCGGTTCCGAGGACGCCGCGAAGTTCTACGCGCAGTGCGCCATCGACGCCAAGGTCGCCTTCGTCAACGCTCTTCCGGTCTTCATCGCCGGCACCAAGGAGTGGGCCGACAAGTTCACCGAGGCGGGCGTCCCGATCGTCGGCGACGACATCAAGTCGCAGGTCGGCGCCACCATCACGCACCGCGTGATGGCGAAGCTGTTCGAGGACCGCGGTGTCCGTCTCGAGCGCACGATGCAGCTCAACGTCGGCGGCAACATGGACTTCAAGAACATGTTGGAGCGCGACCGCCTCGAGTCCAAGAAGATCTCGAAGACGCAGGCCGTCACCTCGCAGATCCGCGACCGCGAGATGGGCGAGAACAACGTCCACATCGGCCCGTCGGACTACGTCGCGTGGCTCGACGACCGCAAGTGGGCGTACGTCCGCCTCGAGGGCCGCGCCTTCGGTGACGTCCCGCTGAACCTCGAGTACAAGCTCGAGGTCTGGGACTCCCCGAACTCGGCGGGTGTCATCATCGACGCCCTGCGCGCCGCGAAGATCGCCAAGGACCGCGGCATCGGCGGCCCGATCCTCTCCGCGTCCTCGTACTTCATGAAGTCCCCGCCCGTGCAGTACTTCGACGACGAGGCTTACGAGAACGTCGAGAAGTTCATCAAGGGCGAGGTCGAGCGCTAAAGCTCGTCGCTTGAACGGCTGTTGAGGGTCCCCGGGCAATCCGTCCGGGGACCCTCCTCGTATGTGAGGCTGTGCTCCATGGCTGTCGTCGGTGACCTGCGCGTACTGCTGCGTCTGCGGGACTTCCGGCGGCTGCTCGCCGTGCGGCTGATCTCCCAGGGCGCGGACGGCGTCTATCAGGTGGCCCTCGCCACGTACGTCGTCTTCTCCCCGGAGAAGCAGACCTCACCGGCCGCGATCGCCTCCGCGATGGCGGTGCTGCTCCTGCCGTACTCGCTGATCGGCCCCTTCGCCGGCGTGCTCCTGGACCGCTGGCCACGCCGTCAGGTTTTTCTCTACGGCAATCTCCTGCGGACCGCTCTCGCCTCGGTGACCGCGCTGCTGATGCTGGGCGGCGTGCCCGACTGGCTCTTCTACGCCTCCGCGCTCTGCGTCACGGCCGTCAACCGCTTCGTCCTCGCCGGGCTCTCGGCGGCGCTGCCGCGCGTGGTCGACGCCGAGCGCCTGGTGATGGCCAACTCCCTCTCGCCGACCGCGGGGACGCTGGCCGCCACCGCGGGCGGCGGTCTCGCGTTCGCCGTGCGCCTGCTGGGGTCCGACTCGGACGCGGCGGTGGTGATGCTCGGGGCCGCCCTGTACCTCTGCGCGGCACTCGCCTCGCTGCGGATGGCCCGTGAACTCCTCGGTCCGGACCCGGAGCTGATGCGTCCCCGGCTCGGCGCCGCACTGGCCGGTACGGCGCGGGATCTGGTGGCCGGGGTGCGGCATCTGTCGCAGCGGCGCCCTGCGGCCCGCGCGCTCCTCGCGATGACGCTCATGCGGTTCTGCTACGGCGCCCTGTCGGTCATGGTCCTGATGCTCTGCCGGTACGCCTGGTCGTCCTCGGAGTCCGACGGGCTCGCCCTGCTCGGGCTCGCCGTGGGGGTCTCGGGGGCGGGCTTCTTCGTGGCGGCCGTGGTGACGCCCTGGGCGGTGAACCGGCTGACGGCCGGCGGCTGGATCATCGCCTGCGCGGGGGCGGCGGCGGTCCTTGAACCGGCGCTCGCCCTCCCCTTCGCACCTGTCCCGCTGCTGATCGCGGCGTTCCTGCTGGGCCTGACGACCCAGGGCGCGAAGATCGCCACGGACACGGTGGTGCAGTCGGCGGTTGACGACAGTTTCCGTGGCCGGATCTTCTCGGTCTACGACGTCCTGTTCAACGTCGCCTTCGTCGGCGCGGCCGGAGTTGCCGCCCTGATGCTGCCGCCTGACGGCCGTTCGGTGCCGCTGGTGGTCACGGTGGCCGTTATCTACGCAGCAATTGCTGCCGCTATGACCAGGTTTGACGCGCAGTAAGTGTCACATCAATGCCACAGAGCCTCTTCGGACTTCAGAGATGTCACCACATCCCTATAACTTACGGACGTCGTATCCGCGCCATCGCGCTTCCGTTCGAGGGGGACCCCCAAGTGACTACTCCGCCCCAGGGCCAGAATCCGTACGGCCAGGGCGTGCAGCCGCCGCACCCCGGCCAGCCGGCACAGCCCGGCCAGCCCGGTGTTCCGCCGCAGCAGCCCTACCCGCCGTACAACCAGGGGGCGCCGGTTCCTCCCCCGGCTGCTCCGAGCGGCGGTGGGCGAGGCAAGAAGCTGGCCCTGCGGATCGGTGGCGTCATCGTCGTCGGCATCCTCATCGCTGTCGGCAAGTTCTACTTGGGCAAGAGCGACGCCGAGACCACCGCCGTCGGTGACTGCCTGCACAACAAGGGCACGCAGTCGCAGCCGGATCTGAAGAACACCGACTGCTCCTCCAGTGACTCCGAGTTCGAGGTCATCGAAAAGTTCGACGACACGAGCAGCGTCAGCAAGTGCGACACGGTGAAGGGGACCGAGGTCTCCTACTACCAGACCGGTGGCGGCCACGATGTGGTGCTCTGCCTGAAGACCACCAAGTAACGGCATACGCGAAGGGGCACTGTTTCACGTGAAACAGTGCCCCTTCGCATGTCCGGATGCGGTGCGATGTTTCACGTGAAACATCGCATCGAGCCGCATCTCACTCCTGTGCGGCCCACCACTCCTTGAGCGCCGCGATCGCCGCGTCGCGCTCCATCGGCCCGTTCTCCAGCCGCAGCTCCAGCAGGAACTTGTAGGCCTGACCGATCACCGGTCCCGGCCGTACATCCAAGACCTGCATGATCTCGTTGCCGTCCAGGTCGGGGCGGATCGAGTCCAGCTCCTCCTGCTCCTGAAGCCGCGCGATGCGCTCCTCCAGGCCGTCGTACGCACGCGAGAGCGCGTTGGCCTTGCGCTTGTTGCGCGTCGTGCAGTCGGACCTGGTCAGCTTGTGCAGCCGGCTGAGGAGGGGCCCCGCGTCGCGTACGTAGCGGCGTACGGCCGAGTCCGTCCACTCGCCCGTCCCGTAGCCGTGGAAGCGCAGGTGCAGCTCCACCAGGCGCGAGACGTCCTTCACGAGCTCGTTCGAGTACTTGAGCTCCGTCATGCGCTTCTTGGTCATCTTGGCGCCCACCACCTCGTGGTGGTGGAAGGAGACCCGGCCGTCGTCCTCGAAGCGCCGCGTCCGCGGCTTCCCGATGTCGTGCAGCAGCGCCGCGAGCCGCAGCGTCAGGTCCGGACCGTCCTCCTCCAGCGCCATCGCCTGCTCAAGGACGATCAGCGAGTGGTCGTAGACGTCCTTGTGGCGGTGGTGCTCGTCACTCTCCAGACGCAGCGCCGGAAGCTCGGGCAGTACGCGGTCGGCGATGCCCGTGTCGACAAGTAGAGCAAGTCCCTTCGCCGGGTTCGGCGAGAGGATCAGCTTGTTCAATTCGTCACGGACGCGCTCAGCGGAGACGATGTCGATGCGCTCGGCCATCGCCTTCATCGCGGCGACGACATCCGCGGCCACCTCGAAGTCCAGCTGCGCGGCGAACCGCGCGGCCCGCATCATGCGCAGCGGGTCGTCGGAGAAGGAGTCCTCCGGGGCGCCAGGAGTACGCAGGACACGCTCCGCCAGGTCCTCCAGGCCCCCGTGCGGGTCGACGAACTCCTTCTCGGGGAGAGCGACGGCCATCGCGTTGACGGTGAAGTCACGGCGTACGAGGTCTTCCTCGATGGAGTCGCCGTACGACACCTCGGGCTTGCGCGAGGTCCTGTCGTACGCCTCGGACCGATAGGTCGTGACCTCGATCTGGTAGCCGTCCTTCTGGCTCCCGACCGTGCCGAAGGCGATCCCGACCTCCCACACCGAGTCCGCCCAGGGCCTGACGATCTTCAGTACGTCCTCGGGGCGGGCGTCGGTCGTGAAGTCCAGGTCATTGCCGAGCCGGCCAAGGAGCGCGTCTCTGACCGACCCACCGACCAGGGCGAGGGAGAACCCGGCCTCCTGGAAACGGCGGGCAAGGTCGTCCGCGACAGGGGACACACGCAGCAGTTCGCTGACCGCGCGGCGCTGCACCTGACTCAGTGCGCTGGGAATTTCTTCATTGGCGTTCGGCACAACAGAAAAGGGTACGTGCCCCGGACGCCCGCAGCCGCCCGGTTTTCAGCGGGGCCGCCGGGGCCGCGCGCCCCTCCCCGGCCAGGTCTTCCGATCATGTGGAGCAGTCCGCGGCACTTCGCCACAGCGCACCTCGTTACCATGCGTGGACGCACAACCGACGACCACTGACGACAACGAGGACGGGCAACGCGTGGCCGAGGCGGCAGACTTCCCGGGGACCAGTCCCTCACCTGCCCGCCGGTGGCTGCGGCGAACGGCAGCGTTGCTGGCTGGGGCCCCATTGCTGACCGGCATGCTGCAGCTGTCGGCGGCGCCGACCGCGCACGCCGCGGCACCGAGCGCGGCGGCGGACGCCACCGGTTCGAACACCGTGGACGTCTCGCTCAACAAACTCACACCCACCGCCCCGTCGGACGGTGACACGCTCACCGTCTCCGGCACCGTCACCAACGAGGGCAAGCAGACGGTGGCGGGAGCCACGGTCGGGCTGCGCCTGGGGCCGGTCCTGAACGGCCGGAGCCAGATCGACTCCGCCGCCAAGCGCACCGGCTACCAGTCGGGCGCCGACGGCACGGAGGTCGGCGGCAAGTACGTCAAGAAGTTCTCCAAGCTCGCCCCCGGCATCCGCCAGGACTTCAGCATCTCCGTCCCGGTCAAGGCCCTGGACCTCGGCGCCGACGGCGTCTACCAGCTCGGTGTCTCACTCACGGGCCGGACCACCACCCAGCCCTGGTCCCAGGTACTCGGCTTCGAGCGGACCTTCCTGCCGTGGCAGTCGGGCGGCACCGGCACGAAGACCAGGACGACCTATCTGTGGCCGCTCATCTCCACCGCGCACCTCACGGCGGAGACCGGCTCGGACGAGCAGCAGACGCCCGTCTTCACGGACGACGACCTGGCCAAGGAACTCGCTCCCGGCGGTCGCCTGGAGCAGATGCTGGCCCTGGGCCGCCAGCTCGATGTCACCTGGGTCATCGATCCCGACCTGCTGGCCTCGGTCGACGCGATGACGCGGAACTACCGGGTACAGACCGCCGACGGCAAGAGCACCACGGCGGGCAAGGGCCAGGCGGTCGCCAAGGACTGGCTCAACAAGCTCGAGCAGACCGTGAAGGACAAGCAGGACAAGAAGGTCGTCGCCCTGCCCTTCGCCGATCCCGACCTGGCCTCGCTCGCCCACAACGGCAAGACCGTCACCGGCTCCCTGGGCCAGCTCAAGGACGCCACCGACGCGGGGGCGCTGGCCGTGGAGTCCATCCTCCACGTCAAGCCGCAGTCGGACTTCGCGTGGCCCGTGGACGGTGCCCTCGATCCGTCGATCGTCGATGTCTCCACCTCCGCCGGCGCCCACACGGTGATCGCCCGGAGCGACAGCCTGCGTGACTCCAGCGCGCTGCCGTACACGCCCAACGCCGCCCGGCCCATCGGCGGCGGCACGACGGCCGTGGTGGCCGACGCACGCCTCTCCACGGCCTTCCAGGGCGACATGACGGGGGCCGAGAACTCCACGCTCGCCGTGCAGCAGTTCCTCGCCCAGAGCCTGATGGTCACGCTGCAGGATCCGGACAAGCAGCGCACCGTCGTCGTCGCCCCGCAGCGCATGCCGTCCGCCAGCCAGGCCCAGTCGATGGCGAAGGCGCTGACCGCCCTCTCCGACGAGCGCTGGTCGGAGCCGCAGGACCTATCGGCGGCGGCCAAGGCGAAGCCGGACCCGCGGGCCACGACCCAGGTGCCCTCGGCCGGTGCCTATCCGGCGTCGCTGCGCAAGCAGGAGCTGCCGAAGTCGGCCTTCAAGTCGATTCAGGGAACCCAGAACAAGCTCAACCGCTTCCAGACGATCCTCAGCGAGCCCGACCGCGTCATCACCCCCTTCGGGCGGGCCATAGACCGCGAGATGTCGACGTCCTGGCGGGGCAGGGCCGCCGAGGCCGCGACCTTCCGGGAGGGCGTGGAGAACTACCTGACCACGCTCGTCAAGCAGGTGGCGCTGATCGACAAGTCCGACGCGAAGCTCTCGGGGCGCAGCGCGACGATCCCGGTGACGGTGCAGAACAACCTGGTCCAAGACGTCGATCACATGGTTCTGCGCCTGACCTCGGAGAACCCCACGCGTCTCAAGATCGGCGACAAGGCCTACTGGGAACAGCCGGTGAAGGTCGCGGGCGGGCACGCCCAGTCGGTGAAGTTCACCACCACGGCCAATGCCAACGGCCCGGTCCCGGTATACGCCCAGCTCTACACCGAGGACGGCCAGCCGTACGGCAAGCCGGTCCGCTTCGACGTGAACGTCACCGAGATCACCCTCACCGTGATGCTGGTCATCGCGGGCGGCGTACTGCTCCTCGTGCTCGCCGGATTCCGGATGTACACGCAGCGCAAGCGGGCCGCCCGGCAGCAGGCCGAGGAAGGCCCGGAGGACGGCCCGGACGGCGAGTCCGGCACGGAGTCGGGGGAGGACGACCCCGAGCAGCCGAGTGACCCGACACCGGACACCGCTCCGGAAAGCACCGACCCGTCGGACACGGGTGAGAGAGTGGACCGTTGAGCGATGTCGTGGCCGGTGGGCCCGGGGACGATGAGGTGGGGTAATCCATGAACGCGCCGTACGACGGTGACCGTGGCCAGGGCGCGGGCGGGTCCGGTCCCCCTGAGGACGGGCACGTGCCACCCCAGCCTGCCCCGGACGTGTACCTCCAGGACGCCTACGACCAGGATCCCTACCGGGCCCAGGACCTCACCGCCCAGGATCCGGTGACCGAGGCGCTGTACGACCGCGCCGCGCACCCCCCGCCGCCTCCCGGTTACTACCAGGACCCTCAGCCGCTCTACGCCCAGCCGCCCTCCCCGCAGCACGCCCCCG
Source organism: Streptomyces sp. NPDC054047 (assembly GCF_055585065.1). Classification (NCBI taxonomy): domain Bacteria; kingdom Bacillati; phylum Actinomycetota; class Actinomycetes; order Kitasatosporales; family Streptomycetaceae; genus Streptomyces; species Streptomyces sp. NPDC054047. The sequence goes on from NZ_JBVJKV010000005.1 coordinate 22,814, forward strand.
ACCCCCGCGTGTGGGCCCAGACCCCGGCCCCCGAACCCGAAGGCCCGACCCGGCACCTCCCGTACGGCGACGACGCCCGTACGACGCAGTTCGTGGGCGTCGACGACCTGGTCACCCAGGCCGGCGAGGAGCGCCACGAGCCGGACGCCTTCGCCCACCTCTTCCGGGACCAGCAGCCCGGCGGCTACCGCGAGCAGTCCGGGGGCTACCAGCAGCAGGACGGCTATCCCCAGGGCACTGGATACCCGCAGGGCAACGGCTATCCGCAGCAGCCCGGGGGCTACCAGCCCCCCGAGCCCCCGATGGTCCCGGCCCCGGCAGCTCCCCCGACCCCCGCCCCGGCCCCCAAGTCGGGCGGCGGCGGTCGCGCGGCGAGCCTGCTGAAGTCGAGCGCGGTGATGGCCGCGGGCACGCTGGTGTCCCGGCTCACCGGCTTCGCGCGCACCCTGGTCATGGCCGCCGCGATCGGCGTCGGCACCCTCAACGACTCGTACCAGGTCGCCAACGTCCTTCCGACGATGATCTACGTACTCGTCGGCGGCGGCGCCCTGAACGCGGTCTTCATCCCGCAGCTCGTGCGCGCCATGAAGAACGACGACGACGGCGGCGAGGGCTACGCCAACCGCCTCCTGACGCTCGTCATGGTCCTGCTCGCGGGCGTCACCGTCATCTGTGTGGTGGCCGCGCCACTGCTCGTACGCATGATGTCGCCGACGATCGCCGACGACCCCGTCCGATTGGACGTCACGGTCACCTTCGCGCGCTTCTGCATCCCGACGATGTTCTTCATGGGCGTGCACATCGTGCTCGGCCAGGTCCTCAACGCGCGCGGCCGGTTCGGCGCGATGATGTGGACGCCGGTCCTCAACAACGTCGTGGTCATCGCCACCTTCGGCGCCTTCATCTGGGCCTTCGGCAGCTTCAACTCGACCGACATGGACGCCTCCACCATCACGCCGGAAGGCGCCCGGCTGCTGGGCATCGGGACCCTGCTCGGCCTCGCCGTGCAGGCCCTGGCGATGGTGCCGTACCTGCGCGAGGCGGGATTCAAGATCCGGCTCCGCTTCGACTGGCGCGGTCACGGCCTCGGCAAGGCCGCCCGGCTCGCCAAGTGGACCCTCTTCTTCGTCCTCGCCAACCAGCTCGGCATGGTCGTCGTCACTCAGCTGGCCACCAGCGCGGGCGCGACCGCCGAGGATCTGGGGCACCCCGGCACCGGCATCACCGCGTACAACTACGCGCTGCTGCTGTGGCAGATGCCGCAGGCCATCATCACGGTCTCGGTGATGACCGCGGTGCTGCCCCGCATCTCCCGCTCCGCCAACGACGGAGACCCCGCAGCGGTCCGGGACGACATCTCCTACGGCCTGCGCACCTCGGCCGTGGCGATCGTGCCCTGCGCCTTCGCCTTCGTCGCCCTGGGCGTTCCGATGGCCACCCTGCTCTACGCCAGTTCCGGCTCGGGCGCGCTGAACATCGGCTACACGCTGATGGCCTTCGGCCTCGGCCTGATCCCGTACTCGGTCCAGTACGTCGTCCTGAGGGGCTTCTACGCCTACGAGGACACGCGCACGCCGTTCTACAACACGGTCATCGTGGCGGCCGTCAACGCGTCGGCCTCGGCGGCCTGCTTCTTCGTCCTGCCCGCCCGCTGGGCCGTCGTCGGCATGGCCGCGTCCTACGGCCTCGCCTACGCCGTCGGTGTCGGCGTCGCCTGGAGCCGGCTGCGCAAGCGGTTGGGCGGCGACCTGGACGGCGCACAGGTGGCACGTACGTACACGAGGCTCATCGGGGCGTCGATTCCGGCAGCCCTTCTTGCCGGCGCCGCCGGCTTCGGGATTCTCAAGACTTTGGGCGACGGCGCAGGCGGTTCCCTCATCGCTCTGGTGGTCGGCGGCATCGTCCTCGGCGGCGTCTTCTTCATCGCCGCCCGAAAGATGCGGATTGCGGAGCTCAATTCGATGGTCGGGATGGTCCGCGGCCGTCTCGGACGGTGAGATGCAGGGGTTCGCACAACCATCACCGGCCACCGCGTGTCGTGCATAGCGCCGGACTGTGGGCACAATTGGCTTTGGCGTCTGACGAAGCGCAACGGATGGGGAGGCAGGAACGACGGTGGCGGAACGGAGCACGGCTGCCGTCGACGTGGCAGACAACAGCGGCGATGAGCCGCTGACCGCGAAGGCGGACGAGGCCACGGCCGACGGGGTGGCCCAGACCCGGGAGCGGGAAACGGCAGAAGAAGGCGTAGCGGAGACCGGTGAGCCCACAAGCCCGGGGGCGGCATCACCCCCCGAGCTGCACAGCGGTCACAAGCTCGCCAGACGCTACCGACTCGAAGAATGCGTCACCCGTCTGGACGGTTTCAGCAGCTGGCGTGCGGTGGACGAGAAGCTCCGCCGGGCCGTCGGCGTGCATCTGCTGCCCGCCGACCATCCGCGGGCACGATCGGTCCTCGCAGCGGCCCGCTCGTCGGCGCTGCTCGGCGACCCCCGCTTCGTGCACGTCCTGGACGCGGTCGAGGAGAACGACCTCGTCTATGTGGTGCACGAGTGGCTGCCCGACGCCACGGAACTCACCGCGCTGCTCGCCGCGGGCCCTCTTGAGGCGCACGACGCGTACCAGCTCGTCAGTCAGGTCGCCCAGGCCATGGCGGCCGCTCACCGCGAGGGACTCGCCCACCTGCGGCTGACCCCGAGCGCGGTCCTGCGGACGTCCTCCGGGCAGTACCGCATCCGCGGTCTCGCCGTGAACGCGGCGCTGCGCGGCATCAGCTCCGACACCCCGCAGCGCACGGACACCGAAGCGATCGGCGCGCTGCTGTACGCCTCACTGACCCAGCGCTGGCCGTACGAGGACGATGCCTACGGCCTCTCCGGACTGCCCAAGGGCGTCGGCCTGATCGCCCCCGACCAGGTGCGCGCGGGCGTACACAGGGGCCTGTCCGAGCTCGCCATGCGCGCGCTCGTGAACGACGGTGCGACCGCCTCCCGCCAGGAGCCGCCGTGCACGACGCCGGAGGAGCTGGTGAAGGCGATCGGTGAGATGCCGCGCATCCGCCCGCCGGAGCCCGCGTTCACCGCACCGCCCGAGTACCAGCGCACGACCTATCAGCAGGGCACCTACGGCCGCACCGCGCCCCGCCCGGGCGTCACCCAGCCCGTTGCGACCCCGCCGCCCCCGCTGCAGAGCCGTACGGGCAAGGCCCTCAAGTGGGCCGTGTCCGCGCTGCTCATCGCAGCCCTGGGTCTTGGCAGCTGGCAGCTGGCGGACGCACTGATGGACCGGAAGAACTCCGATGACCCCGGCAGCGCGGACACCTCCGACGAAGGCGACAAGAGCAAGCCGAAGACCGCTCATCCGATCAAGATCGCGAAGGGCGAGGAGTACTCCCTCGACGGCAACCCGCAGGATCTTGAGGGCGTCCCCAACACCTACGACGGCGACGACTCGACGTACTGGCGGTCCAAGAGCTTCATAGAGGGCCCCGAGCTGGCCCCGTACAAGCCCGGCGTCGGTATCGTCTACGACCTTGGCAAGGAGGAGCACGTGTCGACCGCGTCGCTCGGGCTCCGATACCCCGGCGACCACACGACGGTCGAGCTGTATGCCGCGGACTCGATGTCCTCGTCGACGCCCCCGACCTCGATGAAGAAGATCGGGGGCGTCACCACCACGGGCACGACTGCGAAGATCAAGGCGAAGAAACCCGTCACGACGCAGTACGTACTCGTCTGGATCACGGATGTACCGAAGTCGCCCCGTGATGAGTACAGCAGCGCCGGGTACAAGCAGGCCATCACGGACGTGAAGTTCGCGGGCTGAGGCCGAGGCTCACCGGGGGAGGGGGGGTTCGACGGTGGACGACACCACGCACGGCGAGATGAACGACCAGGAACTCCTGGCCCGCCACGTGGAAGGGGACAAGGACGCCTTCGGCGAGCTCGTCCGGCGCCACCGCGACCGCCTGTGGGCCGTGGCCCTGCGCACGCTGGGAGACCGCGAGGAGGCCGCTGACGCCGTCCAGGACGCCTTGGTCTCCGCCTACCGTGCCGCGCACACCTTCCGCGGACAGTCGGCCGTCACGACGTGGCTGCACCGGATCACCGTGAACGCCTGCCTCGACCGGGCACGCAAGGCGGCCTCCCGCAAGACCTCCCCCATCGACGACACCGAACGGCTCGAGCAGCTCCTGGAGCCGCACGAGTCCGCGGCGGCCCCCGTCGAGCGCGGCGATCTGCACCGCGAGCTCGTCGAGGCACTGGGCACGCTGCCGCACGACCAGCGCGCCGCCCTCGTCCTGGTGGACATGCAGGGCTATCCGGTCGCCGAGGCCGCCCGTGTGCTCGATGTACCCACCGGCACCGTGAAGAGCCGCTGCGCACGCGGCAGAGCAAGACTGCTGCCGCTGCTCACCCACCTGCGTACGGAGCCCCGTGTTCAGAGTGGAGACGGCGCCACCGACAAGGACGACAAGAAGTCGGGCCCGGGAAGGAACCGGACGCAGGGGACATCCGTCCCACCTGCAGCGGGACCACGGGATGCGGGACCAAGCGATTCAGCTGCTGTGAAGGGCGGAGGTGGGCGAGCGTGACAACCACGACCGACTCGGCCGAGCACCCAGAAGTCGCTGAGATCTCCGACCTCACAGAGGGCCTGCTCACCCCCTCCCGAACCGTCGACGTCCGACGCCACCTGGACGACTGCACGCTCTGTGCCGATGTCTACGACTCCCTGGAAGAGATCCGCGGCATGCTCGGCACGCTGCCGGGGCCGCCACGGATGCCGGCCGACATCGCCGGGCGCATCGACGCGGCACTGGCGGCGGAAGCACTGCTGGACTCCATCGCGCCCGGTTCCGTCGAGCTGATCGATCCGGAGCCGGTACGCGAGCCCGCAGCCGCTGTGCGTGTTTCACGTGAAACAACGCCCGCCTCCAGCCCGCCCGCAGACCGGCCCGCCGGCCACCCCCGTGCCGCCACGGGGCCCGGACGCGGCGGCAGGTTCCGGAACGGCCGTCGGCGCAACGTCGTACTCGGTGCCGTCTTCACGGCGGCCGCCATCGGCCTCGGTTCCTTGTTGATACAGAACGTGGGCAGCGACTCGGGCGGTAACGGCGACACGGCATCGGGCCACTCCGACTCCGCGCACGCCTTCTCCGAGGGCACGCTCAAGGGCCAAGTGACCGACCTACTCGCCAAGGCCCCCACGACGGCGCCCGAGTCCGGCAGCAGCGACAAGCCGTCCTTCGACGTGCGCTCCAGCCCGGAGTCCCCGAAGGACAAGACCGTGCCGAAGCGCGAGCCCACGGTCACCGTCCCGCAGTGCATCCAGCTCGGCATCGGCGACCGCACACCGCTCGCCGCCGAAGAGGGCACTTACCAGGGGAAGGACGCCTACCTCGTCGTGGCGTCCCATGACTCCGACAGCACGAAGGTCTCCGCGTACGTCATCGACGCGACGTGCGTGGACAAGGCGTCCTCGGCCACCGCTGCGGGCAAGGTACTGCTGACCAACTCCTACACGCGGCCCTGACCCTCTCGCCGCCGCGGCGATGGACTCGGCCCAGCGTGGCATCCTGACGTCCCTGACATGCTTCCGTGCGCTCGGACACGTCGGGAATGCACGCCCCGTAGGATCCGTTGGGTGGGGTGAGAGACCTGAGACAGGCACCCACCAGCAGTACGCAGCAGTCTCCAGAGACGAGGAATCAAGCCGTGACCGACGTCCGTAACGTGATCATCATCGGCTCCGGGCCCGCCGGCTACACGGCGGCGCTCTACACCGCGCGAGCGTCGCTGAAGCCCCTGGTGTTCGAGGGCGCCGTCACCGCAGGCGGTGCGCTGATGAACACCACCGAGGTGGAGAACTTCCCCGGCTTCCAGGACGGCGTCATGGGCCCCGAGCTCATGGACAACATGCGGGCCCAGGCGGAGCGCTTCGGCGCCGAGCTGGTGCCGGACGATGTGATCTCCGTCGACCTCAGCGGCGAGATCAAGACCGTGACGGACACGGCGGGCACCGTGCACCGTGCGAAGACCGTGATCGTGACCACGGGCTCCCAGCACCGCAAGCTCGGCCTGCCGAACGAGGACGCGCTCTCCGGCCGCGGCGTCTCCTGGTGCGCGACCTGTGACGGCTTCTTCTTCAAGGACCAGGACATCGCCGTGATCGGCGGCGGCGACACCGCGATGGAGGAGGCCACCTTCCTCTCCCGCTTCGCCAAGTCCGTGACGATCGTGCACCGCCGCGACAGCCTGCGTGCGTCCAAGGCGATGCAGGAGCGCGCACTGGCCGACCCGAAGATCAGCTTCATCTGGGACAGCGAGGTCGCCGAGATCAAGGGCGAGCAGAAGCTCTCCGGACTGACGCTGCGCAACCTGAAGACGGGCGAGACCTCCGAGCTGCCCGTGACCGGCCTGTTCATCGCCATCGGCCACGACCCGCGCACGGAGCTCTTCAAGGGCCAGCTCACGTTGGACGACGAGGGCTACCTGAAGGTGGACGCGCCCTCGACGCGGACGAACGTGCCCGGTGTCTTCGCCGCCGGTGACGTCGTCGACCACACGTACCGCCAGGCGATCACGGCGGCCGGCACCGGCTGCTCCGCCGCCCTCGACTCCGAGCGGTTCCTCGCTGCCCTCGTGGACAGCGAGACGGCCGCAGCCACCGTCTGACACCCCATCCTCCCCACCGCACCACCAAGTTAAGGAGCCCGCCGTGGCCGGCACTCTGAAGAACGTGACCGACGCCTCCTTCGAGGAAGACGTCCTGAAGAACGACAAGCCCGTCCTGGTGGACTTCTGGGCCGCCTGGTGCGGACCGTGCCGCCAGATCGCCCCGTCGCTCGAGGCGATCGCGGCTGAGCACGGCGACAAGATCGAGATCGTCAAGCTCAACATCGACGAGAACCCGGGCATCGCGGCCAAGTACGGCGTCATGTCCATCCCGACCCTGAACGTGTACCAGGGTGGCGAGGTGGCCAAGACGATCGTCGGCGCCAAGCCGAAGGCTGCTCTGGAGCGCGACCTCGCGGACTTCATCGCCGAGTAGCGAGCAGCGGCGTCGCGACGAGCGACGCGTTGTTTCACGTGAAACACGAATGGGCCAACCCTCCGGGGTTGGCCCATTCGCATGACCGGGGTGATCGCCAGGCGTGAGGGACAGGGTGCGTCAGAGCGGCCGGAGCACGGGCTCCTTCTGCACCGCCCCAAGCAGTCGGTCGAGCGCCAACTCGACGTCCTCCTTCCAGGAGAGCGTCGTACGCAGCTCAAGCCGCAGCCGTGGATACGAGGGGTGCGGACGGACCGTCTTGAAGCCCACCGCCAGTAGATGGTCGGCGGGCAGGACGCAGGCGGGCTTCTCCCATCGCGCATCCCCGAAGGCCTCGATCGCCTTGAACCCGCGGCGCAGCAGATCCTTCGCGACCGTCTGGACGATCACACGGCCGATCCCCTGGCCCTGATAGCCCGGCATGATCCAGGCGGTCATCAGCTGCACGGCATCGGGGGACACGGGGCTCGTCGGAAAGGCGGTGGCGCGCGGCACGTACGCCGGCGGGGCGTAGAGCACGAAGCCGACCGGCACGTCATCGACGTAGACGACTCGGCCGCAGGATCCCCACTCCAGCAGGACGGCGGAGATCCACGCCTCCTTCTCGAGCTCCGGTGTACCGGCCTTTACCGCGGCCTGGCCGCTGACCGGGTCCAGCTCCCAGAAGACACACGTCCGGCAACGCTGGGGAAGGTCCGGAAGGTTGTCCAGCGTGAGCGGTACGAGCCGACGCCCCATGAAGGCTGTTCCTCACTTCCTTCGCCCGCCGCATCACGGGCGGCAGTCAGAGCGCTCCGTTCCTTCAGCAGGCTGCCGACGAATCCGCCGACGGCTCCCAGCCCAAGGCCCGCAGTCATCAGTCCGGTGCGGCTCACCGATCGCATGGCCCCTCCCCTCCCCAGTGAGGTGTCGCCAGCTGGATGCGCCATACCCAATCGCATCGTATCCACGATGCGATTGCACCGATACCGTAAGAAAGCAAAGAGCGGGCCGTGTTCCGGTACACACCGGACACGGCCCGCTCCAGGCGGACTGACTGATGAGGATCAGGCTTCGTCGCCTTCGGACGTGTCGTCCTCGGCGGAGTCCTCGGCGAGTCCGTTCTTCAGGACCGGACCCTCACCCGGGGCGAGCGTCGAGAGGATGCGCTCCAGGTCCTCCAGCGAGGCGAAGTCAACGACGATCTTGCCCTTCTTCTGCCCCAGGTCCACCCTCACCCGGGTCTCGAACCGGTCGGAGAGACGGGTGGCAAGGCTGGTCAGCGACGGCGACACTCGCGCGCCCGCACGCGGCCCCTTGGCCCGCGGAGCACTCTGCGGCCGCGAACCCATGAGCGTCACGATCTCCTCGACGGCCCGCACCGACAGCCCCTCGGCCACGATCCGGTGCGCCAGGCGGTCCTGCTCCTCCGAGTCCTCGACGGACAGCAGAGCGCGGGCGTGGCCCGCGGAGAGCACTCCGGCAGCGACCCTGCGCTGAACCCCCGGCGACAGCTTCAGCAGCCGCAGGGTGTTCGAGACCTGCGGCCGGGAACGGCCGATCCGGTCCGCCAGCTGGTCGTGCGTGCAGTTGAAGTCCCTGAGCAGCTGGTCGTAGGCGGCAGCCTCTTCCAGCGGGTTCAGCTGCGCACGGTGCAGGTTCTCCAGGAGCGCGTCCAGGAGGAGCTTCTCGTCGTCCGTCGCGCGGACGATCGACGGAATGCGCTCGAGCCCTGCCTCCCGGCAGGCCCGCCAGCGCCGCTCGCCCATGATGAGCTCGTAGCGCGAGGGTCCTACCTGCCGTACGACGACAGGCTGGAGAAGCCCGACCTCCTTGATGGAGGTCACGAGCTCGGCGAGGGCGTCCTCGTCGAAGACCTCACGGGGCTGCCTCGGGTTCGGCGTGATGAAGTCGAGAGGCAGCTCGGCGAAGTGCGCACCGGCCGGGTTCTCCTCGACCTCCACCGCCCCGTTCGGCGGCTGCTCCGTTTCATGTGAAACGGGGCTTTGCGGGAGCGCCGTCACCTTCGCGGCCGCCACACCCCGCTCGGCGGTGAGTACCGGTACAGCACCGGGCGAAGCCGAAGCTCCGCTCATGGCCTGGGCGGTCGACTTCTCCGTCGGGGCCGCAGGGATCAGGGCGCCGAGGCCACGACCCAGCCCTCTCCGTCGCTCGCTCACTGCATCCCCTCCGTCGTGCTGTGCTGATCATTCTGAGCGCCCATGTGGGCGTGCTGGACGTCGTAGCGAATGCCGACGCCGCGTAGCGCGATCTCCCGTGCCGCCTCGAAGTACGAGAGGGCACCGCTGGATCCCGGATCGTAGGTGAGCACGGTCTGGCCGTAGCTCGGCGCCTCGGAGATGCGGACCGAGCGGGGAATGCTCGTCCGCAGGACCTCTTCACCGAAGTGGGTGCGCACCTCGTCCGCCACCTGTGAGGCGAGCCGGGTCCGGCCGTCGTACATGGTGAGCAGGATCGTCGAGACGTGCAGGTGGGGGTTGAGGTGCCCCCGCACCAGGTCGACGTTGCGCAGGAGCTGACCGAGGCCTTCCAGTGCGTAGTACTCGCACTGAATGGGGATCAGCACCTCCGCGCCGGCAACCAGGGCGTTGACCGTCAGCAGTCCCAGCGACGGCGGACAGTCGATGAGGATGTAGTCCAGCGGCTGCTCGTACGCCTGGATCGCCCGCTGGAGTCGGCTCTCCCGTGCCACCAACGACACCAACTCGATCTCCGCACCGGCGAGATCGATGGTGGCCGGGGCGCAGAAGAGTCCTTCGACATCGGGGACCGGTTGCACGACTTCCGAGAGCGGCCTGCTGTCGATCAACACGTCGTAGATCGACGGCACTTCCGCGTGGTGGTCGATACCCAGAGCCGTGGAGGCGTTGCCCTGCGGGTCGAGGTCGATGACCAGGACGCGCGCGCCGTGCAGAGCGAGTGAAGCGGCGAGGTTGACGGTTGTCGTCGTCTTGCCCACTCCACCCTTCTGGTTGGCAACCACCATGACTCGGGTCTGCTCGGGTCGTGGCAGGCCCTCGCCTGCACGGCCCAGGGCTTCCACCGCCAGTTGGGCAGCACGACCGATAGGGGTGTCGTCCATCGGGGGCGGTGTTTCACGTGAAACATCCTCCCCCGCCGACTCGGTACGGGGACCGGGGACCGGATCGGTCATCGGTCCCGCGATGTTGGCGTCGGACCGCAAGGATTCACTCTCCTCGACTTCAGGCTCGCAATGAACAGAGCCTCCCATGCTTTGAGGTTCGTGAACCAGCGAGGCCCGGTCTTCTGTGGACGAATCCACCTCTGTGGACAACTCCGTCCCCTTGTCGAGGGAACCGAGTGGCCGCCGGTCGCGAGGTTCCGCAGCGCGGCCGCGACTGATGATGCCATGCAGCAGTGAGCGACGTTTCACGTGAAACACGATGCACGGCAGCCGGGGTGCCGCTTGCGCGACACCCCGGTATGCGTACGTTTGGCAGCTTTTGTGGAGTACGGCTCGTCGTCAGGACGGATGAACGACGAGCGCGGCACGCCTCGACAGGAGGCTGGGTGACCGCTCAGCGACGACGCCGAGTCCGCCCTGTCCGGGCCGCCTTCGCGCGCTTGGCCGCGAAGCGCACACCGCCGGGGCTCTCCCCGACCTCCACCCGCACGACCGTGGACAGCGGGTCCACCACACCCTCACCGACATGCAGCACCGAGGTGTTCACGGCACCGAGCTTGCTCAGAGCGGCACCTGCGGCCTTGACCTCTTCCTCGGCCGTGTCGCCCTTGAGCAACAGCATCTCCCCGTAGGGACGCAGGAGCGGCACGCCCCAGGCCGCGAGGCGGTCCAGTGGCGCTACGGCCCGCGCGGTCACCACGTGGACGGGAGGCAGCTTGCCAAGGACCTCCTCGGCGCGCCCACGCACGACCGTCACGTGGTCGAGTCCGAGCAGCTCGACCACTTCGGTGAGGAAATTCGTGCGCCGCAGCAGCGGCTCAAGCAAGGTGATCTTCAGGTCCGGCCGCACGAGTGCCAGCGGAATGCCCGGCAGACCCGCGCCCGAGCCGACATCGCACACCATCACGTTCTCGGGTACGACCTCGGAGAGGACCGCGCAGTTCAGCAGGTGCCGCTCCCACAGCCGAGGCACTTCGCGGGGGCCGATCAGGCCACGCTGCACCCCCGCGTCGGCAAGCAACTCCGCGTACCGGACCGCGTCCGAGAAGCGCTCACCGAATACCGCCCGGGCCTGCTCGGGCGCCGAGGGGAGCTCCGCTGCCTCCGTCACGGGGACCGTCCTTCCGTACCGCACTGGGGTGGCTGACTATCAGGCTGACAAAGACCGGCCCCGCCTGCGAACAGACGGGGCCGGGGGAACGACGTGCGATCAGGCGGGAAGCACGACGACGAAGCGCTGCGGCTCCTCGCCCTCGGACTCGCTGCGCAGACCGGCGGCCTTGACCGCATCATGCACGACCTTGCGCTCGAAGGGCGTCATGGGCTTGAGGTTCACCGGCTCACCGGAGCTCTTCACCTCGGCCGCGGCCTTGGCACCCAGCTCGGAGAGCTCCTCGCGCTTCTTGGCGCGGTAGCCCGCGATGTCCAGCATCAGGCGGCTGCGGTCACCGGTCTCCCGGTGCACCGCGAGGCGCGTCAGCTCCTGGAGTGCCTCCAGGACTTCACCGTCACGGCCCACGAGCTTCTGCAGATCGCGGCTGTTCGAGTCGCTGATGATCGAGACAGCGGCGCGGTCGGCCTCGACGTCCATGTCGATGTCGCCGTCGAGATCGGCGATGTCCAGCAGACCCTCGAGGTAGTCCGCCGCGATCTCGCCCTCCTGCTCAAGGCGGGTGAGAGTGTCGCCGGCCTCGACCTCGGCCTCGGCGGGGGCGGTGGTGCCTTCCGTCACGGGATGGACTCCTTCTACTTCTTGGACGGGTGCTTGGGGCGCTGCTGGCCCTTGCGCTGCCCGGACTTGGCTTGGCTGCGTGCGTTCCCTGACCCGGTCTTGCCGCCCGCGGCCTTGCCCTTGGGAGCGGCGTCCTCAGGCTCGTCCGGAGTCTTCTCCAGCGACGTCTTCGCATCCGAAGGCGTCTCCGCGTCACTCTCCGCCTTGCTGTGTGCGGCGGCGGACTGGCGCTGCGACTTGCTCTGGCGCTTGGGCTGCTGCCGCTTCGGGGCGCCGGCGGCGGTGGCGCCGTCCTCGGTCTCCGTGGCGACGGACTCGCTCGGCGCGACGGAGCCGTCGGCCTGGGCCGCCAGGCCAGCCTTGCTCAGACCGTTGATGAACTTGCGCTCGAACTCGTTGCGGTCACGGCCCTTGGCGACGATCGCCTTGATGACGTTCGCGTTGCCGCGGCCCCGCACCTTCTTGGTGTGCGAGAGCTGCTTCTGCAGGCGCTCCAGGAACGCGGCCTGGGCCTTGGAGCCCGGAGTCGGGTTCCGGCGGATCACGAACATCTGCTGGCCCATGGTCCACACGTTGGTGGTCAGCCAGTAGACGAGAACACCGACGGGGAAGTTGATGCCGAACACGGCGAACATGATCGGGAACACGTACATCAGCATCTTCTGCTGCTGCATGAACGGCGTCTTGACCGTCGTGTCCACGTTCTTCGTCATCAGCTGGCGCTGCGTGTAGAACTGCGAGAACGACATCAGGACGATCATGATCGCGGTCACGACGCGGACGTCGGTCAGCGAGGCGTGGAGCGCCGCGACCTTTTCCTCGCTGTCCATGAACTTCGCGGCCAGCGGGGCGCCGAAGATGTGCGCCTTCTGCGCGCTCTCGAGCAGCGGCTTGTCGATGACACCGACGGTGTCGTTCGACGCGATGCCGGAGAGCACGTGGTAGAGGGCGAAGAAGAACGGCGACTGCGCCAGGATGGGAAGGCACGAGGAGAGCGGGTTGGTGCCCGACTCCTTGTACAGCTTCATCATCTCTTCGGACTGACGCTGCTTGTCGCTCTTGTAGCGTTCCTGGATCTTCTTCATCTCGGGCTGCAGTGTCTGCATCGCCCGGGTGGCCTTGATCTGCTTCACGAAGAGCGGGATCAGGCAGATACGGATCAGGATCACCAGGGACACGATGGACAAGCCCCAGGCCCAGCCCGTGTCAGGGCCGAAGATCGCCCCGTACAGCGAGTGGAACTGGACGATGACCCAGGAAACGGGTGTCGTGATGAAGCTGAACAGACTGGCAATCGTGTCCACTAATCAGGCTCCTTGAGCATGGGACGGGGTCTCGGCGGCCGGGCTCGGAGTATCCGGGGAGGTCTCCCCGGACGGCACGCCAGCGGCGGAGGGCCCGCCCTTGCGTTCCTGCCACGTGGCACGCAGCATCTCGTGCCACCGCGGGCGCTTGCGCGGCGGGACATGGTCGACACCACCGAGCGACCACGGATTGCACCGCAGGATGCGCCAGGCAGTGAGCGCCGTTCCCTTGATCGCACCGTGCCGGTCGATGGCCAGGTAGCCGTAGCGGGAGCACGACGGGTAGTACTTGCACACCGGACCAAGCAGCGGACTGATCGTCCACTGATACAGCTTGATCAGAGCCAGCAGTGGGTACTTCATCGAGCGCCCCCTCCCAGCAGCCGCTGAAGGGCGGCGTCCAGGTCTTGGGCCAGCTGTGCATGGGCGGCGTCGCCCGCACCGGGCAACGCTCGTACGACTACCAGGCTACCGGGGGGCAGCTGGGCCACCCGGTCACGCATCAGATGGCGAAGCCTGCGCTTCACCTTGTTGCGTACGACTGCTCCGCCAACGGCCTTGCTCACGACGAAACCCGCACGCGTCGGGGGAACGCTCTCCCCAGGCGCGTGCGGGTCCGTTGGACCGCTACGCAGATGGACGACGAGAACCGGGCGTCCGGCTCGTCGTCCTCGGCGTACCGCGGTCGCGAAGTCTTCGCGCCGCCTCAGCCGATGCTCGGTAGGCAGCACGACGTCATGACCTAATGCGATTAAGCGGAAAGGCTGGCGCGACCCTTGCCACGACGGTTCGCGAGAATCGCGCGGCCGGCACGGGTGCGCATCCGCAGGCGGAAGCCGTGGGTCTTGGCGCGGCGACGGTTGTTCGGCTGGAAGGTGCGCTTGCTCACTCGGGGGCTCCAGAAATGATTGTGTGGTGGCGGGACATCGCCTGGCTGTCACCGTGCGCCCACGAGAAGCTCGCGAATACGCACCGAGTGCACCGCTTCACAATCACAGATCGTGATCTTTGCCCATCGGAGGCAGGCGGCAGCAGCCATCGACAACTCGACCTGGTCACGGTACGCGGGGCTACGCCATCCGGTCAAACCGACCGTCAGGGAGAGACACTGTGCACAGCCTGTGGACAACAACTTGAACCGCAGCCGTTGCCCTGACTACCGTGGCCAAACTCCGATTCATTCCCTTCTCCCTGCCCATCCCGATTTCCGTCCCAAGAACCACACCTTCGTGGGACCCCGTGAGAGAGCGTGCCTTGTGGCTGACGTACCTGCCGATCTTGCCGCAGTGTGGCCACGAGTGCTGGAGCAGCTGCTGGGCGAGGGGCGGGGGCACGGTGTAGACGCCAAGGACGAGCGCTGGATCAAGCGCTGCCAGCCCCTGGCGCTGGTGGCCGACACCGCGCTGCTGGCCGTACCGAACGAATTCGCCAAGGGCGTGCTCGAAGGACGTCTCGCACCCATCGTCAGCGAGTCGCTGAGCCGCGAGTGCGGCCGCCCGATCCGTATCGCCATCACGGTGGACGACTCGGTCGGCGACCCCATGGACCGGCCCACCCCGCCGGCGCCGCCCCTCCAGCAGCAGTCCGGCCAGCAACAACAGCAGCGCTACGACGAGCCGGAGCAGCACCAGGGCCCCGGTCAGGGACATGAGTCGTACGACGGTTACGGCCGCCGCACCCCGGACGAGCACTCCTCGGGCCGCGGGCCCGACCAGCTGCCGACCGCCCGCCCCGCGTACCCCGACTACCAGCGCCCCGGGCCCGGCGCCTGGCCGCAGCAGCAGCCCCAGCAGCAGGACGACTACGGCTGGCAGCAGCAGCGGCTCGGCTTCCCCGAGCGGGACCCGTACGCGAGCCCCCAGCAGCCCCAGCACGACTACCGGTCGCAGCCGCCGCAGGGGCGCTCCCCGTACGAGCAGCACCGCCAGGAGCGGCAGGACCAGCAGGAACGCCACGACCGGCGGGAGCGGCACGAGCAGTCCCCCGGGTCAGGGGGACACGACCCCAGAGGGGGCGGTGGCCACGGCAACGGGCACGGGGGCCACGGCGGCCACGGTGTCCACGGCAGCGGCTCTCCCGGCCCGCTGGCCGCACAGCCGGCGCCCGCGTCGGCCCCCGGTGAGCCCACCGCGCGCCTCAATCCGAAGTACCTCTTCGACACCTTCGTGATCGGTGCGTCGAACCGGTTCGCGCACGCGGCGGCCGTCGCCGTCGCCGAGGCTCCCGCCAAGGCGTACAACCCCCTCTTCATCTACGGAGAGTCGGGGCTCGGCAAAACGCATCTCCTGCACGCGATCGGGCACTACGCCCGCAGCCTCTATCCCGGCACGCGCGTGCGCTACGTGAGCTCCGAGGAGTTCACGAACGAGTTCATCAACTCCATCCGCGACGGCAAGGGCGACACCTTCCGCAAGCGGTACCGCGAGATGGACATCCTGCTCGTCGACGACATCCAGTTCCTGGCGAGCAAGGAGTCGACGCAGGAGGAGTTCTTCCACACCTTCAACACGCTCCACAACGCGAACAAGCAGATCGTGCTCTCCAGTGACCGGCCGCCCAAGCAGCTGGTGACCCTGGAGGACCGGCTGCGCAACCGCTTCGAGTGGGGACTGATCACCGACGTCCAGCCGCCGGAGCTGGAGACGCGTATCGCCATCCTTCGTAAGAAGGCGGTGCAGGAGCAGCTCAACGCCCCGCCCGAGGTCCTGGAGTTCATCGCGTCCCGCATCTCACGCAACATCCGTGAGCTCGAGGGCGCGCTGATCCGGGTCACGGCCTTCGCCTCGCTCAATCGGCAGCCGGTGGACCTGGGTCTGACGGAGATCGTCCTCAAGGACCTGATCCCGGGCGGCGAGGACGCCTCTCCGGAGATCACGGCTCCGGCCATCATGGCCGCGACGGCGGACTACTTCGGGCTGACGGTGGACGACCTCTGCGGATCCTCGCGCAGCCGCGTCCTGGTGACGGCCCGCCAGATCGCGATGTACCTCTGCCGTGAGCTGACGGACCTCTCCCTGCCCAAGATCGGCGCGCAGTTCGGCGGCCGCGACCACACGACGGTCATGCACGCGGACCGCAAGATCCGCGCGCTGATGGCCGAGCGGCGCTCGATCTACAACCAGGTCACCGAACTCACCAACCGCATCAAGAACGGCTGACGGACGCGTCGAGCGGTTCGCTGAGAGCCACGCAGACGCAGCGACGACACGTCATCAAAGGGCGCCCCGGGACAACTTCCGGGGCGCCCTTTGCCGTTGCGCACCCGCCCGTGGCCCCCCGTGGCCCCCGTCCGTCGCCCTCCACTGTTCGATTTCCCCAGCTGAGAGGCGTGTTCTCCACAGATCCGGGGTCTTTTTTCCTTCCACACCCTGGGGACCGGGAAGTTGTCCAGATGCTGTCCACAGGGGACCCTGCTGAAGGATCATCAAGCCAGGTCAGGTGGTTGTGGATTCGTGGACGACGGTCCTCCACAGGCTGTGGATAAGAATTTCACCCACAGGGTGTGCATGAACTTGTCCACCGGCAACCCACAGGCTCGGGCCGGTTGTCCCCAGCTTTCCCCAGCTTCTCCACACGGCTGTCCACTGTTCGGCAACGCAACGCGCCCCGTCACCGTGCCGAGTGAAAGGCGTCACACCAAGGAGGTCGGTTGGCCTGTGGGGAAGGTGGGTAAAGCTGGGGACAGCGCTGGGGAGAAGTACCCCCTGCCTGTGCACCGGGTGTGCAGAACTTTCGCCCGTCCACAGAAACCACCGGTTGTCCACCGTCTCCGCCCACAGGCGCGGTGGATAAAAAACCGGCTCTGACCTGCGAATACACGGTTATCCACGGTTTCCACAGGCCCTACTACTACTCCCACTTAGAGTCACCGGGGAATTGGCTTCGAAGAGGGGCCTGTGCACAACTCTCGCTCCGGACCTCCAGCGCGCCTCGTCACGACTTGACCCCGAGAGGCACCCACTGTCAGTGCTGTGCGTCAGACTGGTCCCCAGTGCCAGCAACAGCAGGAGGGCGGCTAAGTGAAGATCCGGGTGGAACGCGACGTACTCGCAGAGGCGGTGGCGTGGGCGGCGCGCAGTCTCCCGGCCCGGCCTCCGGCACCTGTCCTGGCGGGCCTGCTGCTGAAGGCCGAGGAAGGCGC
The DNA here is from genome assembly GCF_055585065.1 of Streptomyces sp. NPDC054047. Lineage (NCBI taxonomy): Bacteria > Bacillati > Actinomycetota > Actinomycetes > Kitasatosporales > Streptomycetaceae > Streptomyces > Streptomyces sp. NPDC054047. The sequence continues at coordinate 40,189 of NZ_JBVJKV010000005.1, forward strand.
ACTGAGCCTCTCCAGCTTCGACTACGAGGTCTCGGCGCGGGTCTCCGTCGACGCCGAGATCGACGACGAGGGCACGGTCCTCGTCTCCGGCCGGCTGCTCGCCGACATCTGCCGCGCCCTTCCCAACCGTCCGGTGGAGATCTCCACAGACGGTGTGCGCGCCACAGTGGTCTGCGGCTCCTCGCGATTCACACTCCACACACTTCCTGTGGAGGAGTACCCCGCGCTGCCGCAGATGCCCACGGCGACCGGCACGGTCCCCGGTGAGGTCTTCGCCTCCGCCGCCGCCCAGGTGGCCATCGCCGCGGGCCGCGACGACACGCTGCCCGTCCTGACCGGCGTACGCATCGAGATCGAGGGCGACACGGTCACCCTGGCCTCCACCGACCGCTACCGCTTCGCGGTCCGCGAGTTCCTGTGGAAGCCGGAGAACCCCGAGGCGTCCGCGGTGGCCCTGGTGCCCGCCAAGACGCTCCTGGACACCGCCAAGGCGCTCACGAGCGGCGACACGGTCACTCTGGCGCTGTCCGGCTCCGGTGCCGGTGAGGGTCTGATCGGCTTCGAGGGCGCCGGTCGGCGTACGACCACGCGTCTCCTCGAGGGCGACCTGCCGAAGTACAAGACGCTCTTCCCCACGGAGTTCAACTCGATCGCGGTCATCGAGACCGCCCCGTTCGTCGAGGCCGTGAAGCGCGTGGCCCTGGTGGCCGAGCGCAACACTCCGGTCCGGCTCAGCTTCGAGCAGGGCGTGCTGATCCTGGAGGCCGGCTCCAGCGACGACGCACAGGCTGTGGAGAGGGTCGACGCCCAGCTCGACGGCGACGACGTCTCGATCGCCTTCAACCCGACGTTCCTGCTCGACGGCCTGAGCGCGATCGACTCCCCGGTCGCCCAGCTGTCGTTCACGACGTCGACGAAGCCCGCACTCCTGAGCGGTCGGCCGGCCGTGGATGCGGAGGCCGACGAGGCGTACAAGTACCTGATCATGCCTGTACGTCTGAGCGGCTGAGCCCACAGGTGTGAGCGGGCGTCCGGGCGTAGGCTCGGACGCGGGTACGAAGGTGCCTCCACGCCACATCGCTACTTAAGGAACCACTGATGGAGCTCGGTCTCGTCGGCCTCGGCAAGATGGGCGGCAACATGCGCGAGCGCATCCGCCGCGCAGGCCACACCGTCATCGGATACGACCGCAACAAGGACGTCGCGGACGTCCACAGCCTCGAAGAGCTTGTGGGCAAGCTCAAGGGTCCGCGTGTCGTATGGGTGATGGTTCCGGCCGGAGCCGCGACCCAGTCCACCGTCGACGAGCTCGCCGAGCTGCTCCAGCCCGGTGACGTCGTCGTGGACGGCGGAAACTCCCGCTGGACGGACGACGAGAAGCACGCCGAGGAGCTCGCGGCCAAGGGCATCGGCTTCGTCGACTGCGGCGTCTCCGGCGGCGTCTGGGGCCTGCAGAACGGCTACGCGCTGATGTACGGCGGCGACGCCGAGAACATCGCGAAGGTCCAGCCGATCTTCGACGCCCTCAAGCCCGAGGGTGACTTCGGTTCCGTGCACGCCGGCAAGGTCGGCGCGGGCCACTTCTCGAAGATGGTCCACAACGGCATCGAGTACGCCATGATGCAGGCCTACGCCGAGGGCTGGGAGCTCCTGGAGAAGGTCGACTCCGTCACGGACGTGCGCGAGGTCTTCCGCTCCTGGCAGGAGGGCACGGTCATCCGTTCCTGGCTGCTCGACCTGGCGGTCAACGCCCTGGACGACGACGAGCACCTGGCGAAGCTGCGCGGCTTCGCGCAGGACTCCGGCGAGGGCCGGTGGACGGTGGAAGCCGCCATCGACAACGCGGTGCCGCTGCCCGCGATCACGGCCTCGCTCTTCGCCCGCTTCGCCTCGCGGCAGGACGACTCGCCGCAGATGAAGATGATCGCGGCGCTGCGCAACCAGTTCGGCGGCCACGCCGTCGAGTCCAAGAGCGAGCACTGATCCACAGCCTGTGCGGGAAACCGCGCGGGGCTGACAGCAAGTGAAGTAGGGCCGGGGGAGGTCGGCGCACACCATGCACGTCACGCATCTGTCGCTGGCCGACTTCCGCTCGTACGCCCGGGTCGAGGTCCCTCTCGACCCGGGCGTCACCGCGTTCGTGGGCCCGAACGGCCAGGGCAAGACGAACCTCGTGGAGGCCGTCGGCTATCTCGCCACGCTCGGCAGCCACCGGGTCTCGTCGGACGCCCCGCTGGTGCGCATGGGCGCCGAGCGTGCCGTCGTCCGGGCCGCGGTCCGGCAGGGCGAGCGCCAGCAGCTGATCGAGCTCGAGCTCAATCCGGGCAAGGCCAATCGCGCCCGTATCAACAGGTCATCGCAGGTCAGGCCCCGTGACGTACTGGGAATCGTCCGTACGGTGCTGTTCGCGCCCGAGGATCTGGCGCTGATCAAGGGCGACCCCGGTGAGCGTCGGCGCTTCCTCGACGAGCTGATCACGGCGCGTTCCCCGCGCATGGCGGGCGTGCGCTCGGACTACGACCGTGTGCTGAAGCAGCGCAACACCCTCCTGAAGTCGGCCGCCCTCGCCCGGCGGCACGGCGGGCGAACCATGGACCTGTCCACGCTCGACGTCTGGGACCAGCACCTCGCGACCGTGGGCGCCGAGCTGCTCGCACAGCGGCTCGACCTGATCGCCGCGCTGCAGCCGCTCGCCGACAAGGCGTACGAGCAGCTGGCACCCGGCGGCGGCCCCGTCACGCTGGAGTACAAGCCGTCGGCGCCGGGCGACGGCCATACGCGCGAGGTTCTGTACGAGCAGTTGATCGCCGCCCTCGAAGAGGCGCGCAAGCAGGAGATCGAGCGGGGCGTGACGCTGGTCGGGCCGCACCGCGACGACCTGCTCCTGAAGCTGGGCCAGCTCCCCGCGAAGGGGTACGCGAGCCACGGCGAGTCCTGGTCCTACGCCCTGTCGCTGCGGCTGGCCTCGTACGACCTGCTGCGCGCCGAGGGGAACGAACCGGTGCTCGTCCTGGACGACGTGTTCGCGGAGCTCGACACGCGCCGCAGGGAGCGCCTGGCGGAGCTGGTGGCGCCGGGCGAGCAGGTCCTGGTCACGGCCGCGGTGGACGACGACGTACCGGGCGTGCTCGCCGGGACGCGGTTCGCGGTGGCGGACGGCGCGGTGGAACGCGTATGACGCGTCGGAACGGGGAGTCCGTATGAGCGCCGAAGAGCCCGCCGAGAACACCCCCAAGGACGCTCCCAAGGACACGCCGAAGACGCCCGAGCCCTCCGGCATCGACCTGGCCCGGGTCGCCCTGCGTGCCGCCAAGGAGCAGGCACGCGCGCGTGGCGACGCGGCGCAGCAGAAGAAGCAGGCCCGCAGGGGCGGCCTTCGCTCCGGTGCGCGCGCCGACGGGCGCGACCCGCAGCCGCTCGGCTCCGCGATCAACCGTTTGATCACCGAGCGCGGCTGGGAGACGCCGGCCGCGGTCGGCGGGGTGATGGGCCGCTGGCCGCAGATCGTCGGCGAGGACCTGGCCAAGCACTGCGTCCCGCAGAAGTACGACGAGGGCGAGCGCATCCTGACGGTGCAGTGCGACTCCACGGCGTGGGCGACGCAGCTGCGTCTCATGGCCCCCCAGCTGGTCGCGCGCCTCAACGAAGACCTCGGTCACGGCACCGTGCGCCTCATCAAAGTCCTCGGTCCCGGCGGCCCCCCGCGCCGCTTCGGACCCTTGCGCGCCCCGGGCAGCACGGGCCCCGGTGACACCTACGGCTGAGGCCGTACCGGGTGGTAGCTCGGGGTTGACGCTCCGAAGCGCTGAGTGCCGCTGTGAGCCTCCTAGGGCCCCGCTCCGCATATGGGGAGTCGGAGGATGCCGCTTCAGGACGGCACATGCGGACTCAGGTACCGGCAAACCCCCATCACTGTCGGCGCTACCGGTAGACTGGAAGCTAATCCCGCCCCACTTGTGGGACGCATAGAACAACGCTGACTATCGCTGAACGACGCAGCCGCTCCGGCCACCGCCGGGTGCTTGGCTTGTGCTGTGCCAGAAAGGGCGCTTCGTGGCCGATTCCGGCAACCCCAACGAGAACATCCCGTCTACCGTCGTTGGCGAGAACGGCGAGGTCACAGCCTTGTACGACGCCAGCGCGATCACCGTCCTCGAGGGTCTGGACGCGGTCCGCAAGCGGCCCGGCATGTACATCGGGTCGACCGGTGAGCGCGGCCTGCACCACCTCGTGCAAGAGGTCGTCGACAACTCCGTCGACGAGGCCCTCGCCGGTCACGCGGACACCATCGACGTCACGATCCTCGCCGACGGCGGCGTGCGCGTCGTCGACAACGGCCGAGGCATCCCGGTGGGCATCCACCCCGTGGAGAAGAAGCCGGCCGTCGAGGTCGTGCTCACCGTGCTCCACGCGGGCGGCAAGTTCGGCGGCGGCGGCTACGCGGTCTCCGGTGGTCTGCACGGCGTCGGTGTCTCCGTCGTGAACGCCCTGTCGACGAAGCTCGCCGTCGACATCAAGACCGACGGCTACCGCTGGACCCAGGACTACAAGCTGGGTGTGCCGACGGCCCCGCTGGCCAAGCACGAGGCGACCGAGGACACGGGCACCACGGTCACCTTCTGGGCCGACCCGGACGTCTTCGAAACGACCGAGTACTCCTTCGAGACGCTGGCACGGCGCTTCCAGGAGATGGCGTTCCTCAACAAGGGTTTGACCATCAAACTCACTGATGAGCGCGATTCGGCGAAGGCGACGGCGGGTGCGGACTCGGCCGAGGCGACCGACGACGAGGCCGACGAGGCGCGCACGGTGACGTACTTCTACGAAGGCGGCATCGTCGACTTCGTGAAGTACCTCAACTCCCGCAAGGGAGAGATGATCCACCCGACCGTCATCGACGTCGAGGCCGAGGACAAGGAGCGCATGCTCTCGGCCGAGATCGCCATGCAGTGGAACTCGCAGTACACCGAAGGTGTCTACTCCTTCGCGAACACGATCCACACGCATGAGGGCGGTACGCACGAAGAGGGCTTCAGGGCCGCGCTGACGGGCCTGGTCAACCGGTACGCGCGCGAGAAGAAGCTGCTGCGCGAGAAGGACGACAACCTCACGGGTGAGGACATCCGCGAGGGCCTGACGGCCATCATCTCGGTGAAGCTGGGCGAGCCGCAGTTCGAGGGCCAGACCAAGACCAAGCTGGGCAACACGGAGGCGAAGACCTTCGTGCAGAAGGTCGTGCACGAGCACCTCACGGACTGGTTCGACCGCAATCCGAACGAGGCCGCGGACATCATCCGCAAGGGCATCCAGGCCGCCACGGCCCGTGTCGCCGCCCGCAAGGCGCGCGACCTGACCCGCCGCAAGGGCCTGCTCGAATCGGCCTCGCTGCCCGGAAAGCTCAGCGACTGCCAGTCGAACGACCCGACGAAGTGCGAGATCTTCATCGTCGAGGGTGACTCCGCCGGTGGTTCGGCGAAGTCCGGCCGTAACCCGATGTACCAGGCGATCCTGCCCATCCGAGGCAAGATCCTGAACGTCGAGAAGGCGCGGATCGACAAGATCCTGCAGAACCAGGAAGTCCAGGCCCTCATCTCGGCCTTCGGCACGGGTGTGCACGAGGACTTCGACATCGAGAAGCTCCGCTATCACAAGATCATCCTGATGGCGGACGCCGACGTCGACGGTCAGCACATCAACACCCTGCTCCTGACCTTCCTGTTCCGCTTCATGCGGCCGCTCGTGGAGTCCGGCCACGTCTACCTGTCGCGCCCGCCGCTGTACAAGATCAAGTGGTCCCGTGACGACTTCCAGTACGCCTACTCCGACCGTGAGCGCGACGCCCTGGTCGAGCTCGGCCGCCAGGCCGGCAAGCGCTTCAGGGACGACTCGGTCCAGCGCTTCAAGGGTCTCGGTGAGATGAACGCCGAGGAGCTGCGCATCACGACGATGGACCAGGAGCACCGCGTTCTCGGCCAGGTCACCCTGGACGACGCGGCGCAGGCCGACGACCTGTTCTCGGTGCTGATGGGTGAGGACGTCGAGGCACGGCGTTCGTTCATCCAGCGCAACGCCAAGGACGTCCGCTTCCTCGACATCTGAGTCGGCCGTACAAGCCGCACCTCGAAAGGACTTTGACCAGCAATGGCCGACGAGAACACCCCTGTGATGCCCGAAGAGGAGCCCGCTGTCCCCGGCGTGGGCATGCGTGTCGAGCCCGTCGGGCTCGAGACGGAGATGCAGCGCTCGTACCTCGACTACGCGATGTCCGTCATCGTGTCGCGTGCGCTGCCCGACGTACGAGACGGCCTGAAGCCCGTCCACCGCCGCGTCCTGTACGCGATGTACGACGGCGGTTACCGCCCCGAGAAGGGCTTCTACAAGTGCGCCCGCGTCGTCGGCGACGTCATGGGCACCTACCACCCGCACGGCGACTCCTCCATCTACGACGCCCTGGTCCGCCTGGCCCAGCCGTGGTCGATGCGGATGCCCCTGGTGGACTCCAACGGAAACTTCGGCTCTCCGGGCAACGACCCGGCCGCCGCCATGCGGTACACCGAGTGCAAGATGGCGCCGCTGGCCATGGAGATGGTCCGTGACATCGACGAGGAGACCGTCGACTTCACGGACAACTACGACGGCCGCAACCAGGAGCCGACGGTCCTGCCGGCGCGCTTCCCGAACCTGCTGATCAACGGTTCGGCGGGCATCGCGGTCGGCATGGCCACCAACATCCCGCCGCACAACCTCCGCGAGGTCGCGGCGGGCGCGCAGTGGGCGCTCGAGCACCCGGAGGCTTCGCACGAGGAGCTGCTCGACGCGCTGATCGAGCGCATCAAGGGCCCCGATTTCCCCACCGGCGCACTAGTAGTGGGCCGTAAGGGCATCGAGGAGGCGTACCGCACGGGCCGTGGCTCCATCACGATGCGCGCGGTCGTCGCGGTCGAGGAGATCCAGAACCGCCAGTGCCTGGTGGTCACCGAGCTCCCCTACCAGACCAACCCCGACAACCTCGCGCAGAAGATCGCCGACCTGGTCAAGGACGGCAAGGTCGGCGGCATCGCCGACGTCCGCGACGAGACGTCCTCGCGCACGGGCCAGCGCCTCGTCGTCGTCCTGAAGCGGGACGCGGTCGCCAAGGTCGTCCTGAACAACCTCTACAAGCACACCGACCTGCAGTCGAACTTCAGCGCCAACATGCTGGCCCTGGTCGACGGTGTGCCGCGCACCCTCTCCCTCGACGCGTTCATCCGCCACTGGGTGACGCACCAGGTCGAGGTCATCGTGCGGCGTACGAAGTTCAGGCTGCGCAAGGCCGAGGAGCGGGCCCACATCCTGCGTGGCCTGCTGAAGGCCCTGGACGCGATCGACGACGTCATCGCGCTCATCCGGGCCAGCCAGACGGTCGACGTCGCGCGTGAGGGCCTGATGGGCCTGCTCTCGATCGACGAGATCCAGGCCAACGCCATCCTCGAGATGCAGCTGCGCCGGCTCGCCGCCCTGGAGCGCCAGAAGATCGTCGCCGAGCACGACGAACTGCAGGCGAAGATCAACGAGTACAACGCGATCCTGGCCTCGCCCGAGCGGCAGCGTCAGATCATCAGCGAGGAGCTCGCGGCGATCGTCGACAAGTTCGGCGAGGACCGTCGCTCGGCGCTCGTGCCCTTCGACGGCGACATGTCCATGGAGGACCTGATCGCCGAGGAGGACATCGTCGTCACGATCACGCGCGGCGGCTACGTCAAGCGTACGAAGACGGTCGACTACCGCTCCCAGAAGCGCGGCGGCAAGGGCGTCCGCGGCACGAAGCTGAAGGAGGACGACATCGTCGACCACTTCTTCGTGTCGACGACCCACCACTGGCTGCTGTTCTTCACGAACAAGGGCCGCGTGTACCGCGCGAAGGCGTACGAACTGCCGGACGCCGGACGCGACGCCCGCGGCCAGCACGTCGCGAACCTGCTCGCCTTCCAGCCGGACGAGAAGATCGCCGAGATCCTCGCGATCCGTGACTACGAAGCGGTGCCCTACCTGGTGCTCGCCACCAAGGGCGGCCTGGTGAAGAAGACCCCGCTCAAGGACTACGACTCGCCTCGCGCCGGTGGCGTCATCGCCATCAACCTGCGCGAGACGGACGACGGTTCGGACGACGAGCTGATCGGCGCCGAGCTCGTGTCGGCCGAGGACGATCTGCTGCTGATCAGCAAGAAGGCGCAGTCGATCAGGTTCACCGCAACGGACGATGCGCTGCGTCCCATGGGCCGTGCGACCTCGGGCGTCAAGGGAATGAGTTTCCGCGGTGGCGACGAACTGCTCTCGATGAATGTCGTCAGGCCGGGTACGTTCGTCTTCACCGCAACCGACGGTGGGTACGCCAAGCGCACCAACGTCGACGAGTACCGCGTCCAGGGTCGTGGTGGCCTCGGCATCAAGGCCGCCAAGATCGTGGAGGACCGCGGCGAACTCGTGGGCGCGCTGGTGACGGAGGAGACCGACGAGATCCTCGCCATCACCCTGGGCGGCGGTGTGATTCGTACGCGAGTCAACGAGGTCAGGGAGACGGGCCGTGACACCATGGGCGTCCAACTGATCAACCTGGGCAAGCGCGATGCCGTGGTCGGTATCGCTCGTAACGCCGAGGCCGGGCGCGAGGCGGAGGAAGTCGACGGCATCGTCGACGAATCGGCCGACGGCGAGCCGGTCGTCGGTACGGACGAGGGCACGGAGTCCACGGCCGAGTAGCGCGAGGAGAGAGTCATCGTGAGTGGAGCCACGGGCGCCGGAGCAAGTGGAACCGGCCCAGCCGGTACAGACGGTGTCCGTGGCTCCGCCACTGATTCTCCCGAATCGCATGAGCCTCGTGGATCCCAGGGGGGAACCGTGACCGACACCCGAGGGCCGCAGTCGGCTCAGTCAGCGCAGTACGAGGGGTCCTATGCGGCCGGTGCTCAAGGGACCCAGGGGTCCCAGGGCTCGCAGGGCTCTCAGGGCGCCACTGGTGCGCTTCCCGGGGAGCGCCAGCCCCAGCAGGCCCAGCAGGGGTCCCAGGCGTACCATCCGCCGCAGGCCTACCAGCAGGACTCCCAGACGGGTTCCGTGCGCAGGCCGCGGACCGGGGCGCGCACGACGCCCCGTACGCGCAAGGCGCGACTGCGGGTGGCCAAGGCCGACCCGTGGTCGGTGATGAAGGTCAGCTTCCTGCTCTCCATCGCGCTCGGCATCTGCACGATCGTCGCGGCCGCCGTGCTGTGGATGGTCATGGACGCCATGGGCGTCTTCTCGACGGTGGGCGGCACGATCTCGGAGGCGACGGGCTCGAACGAGTCCAACGGCTTCGACCTGCAGTCCTTCCTGTCGCTGCCGCGGGTCCTGATGTTCACGACGATCATCGCGGTCATCGACGTGGTCCTCGCCACGGCGCTGGCGACGCTCGGCGCCTTCATCTACAACCTCTCCGCGGGCTTCGTGGGCGGCGTCGAGCTGACGCTGGCCGAAGACGAGTAGTTCTTCTTACCGCTCTTCTCCCCGCTCGCTCCGCGCTCTCCTGCTGAGCTGTCTTGGGTCCAGGGCCCCGTCCGTACCGGGCGGGGCCCTGTTCTTCTGCCCGCGGCTCTCCCGTGGCTGTCCCGAGGCTCTGCCGTGGCTGTACGGTCGCGCACCGGTTGCTCGGGGGCCGCTCACGGGGTGTCCGGCCCCCACGGAGCTATCGATTTTGGGACTGGCCCGCACGTGCGCTAATCTTCAGAGGTCAGCGCGCGGGACACACCGCAGCGCGGCGGGGCTATAGCTCAGTTGGTTAGAGCGCATCCCTGATAAGGATGAGGCCACAGGTTCAAATCCTGTTAGCCCCACCAGCGCAAAGACCCCCAGTCGATTACGGCTGGGGGTCTTTGACATCTACGGCTGACATCAGCCGATGAGTGGATCTTCCAATAGGTCCGCGAGGAGCGAGACGGCTTCCCGCTCACCGTCCCCCACCACGTGCGTGTAGACGTCCATGGTCATGCTGATCTGGCTATGCCGCAGGATCGCCTGAGCGACCTTGGGATGCACCTTCAGGAAGGCGAGCAGGGTGCCGCAGGTGTGCCGAGCGAGCCGCACCGTGATCCGTCGGACTCCGGCCCGCTTCACCAGGGCGTTGAACATTCGGGAGAACCCAACCGGATCCGTCAGCCCGCCCCGCTCGGACGAGAAGATCACCTCATGACCCGGCCTCTGCACCCAGGCATCACCGACGATCTTCCGCTCCAGCTCTTGCAGCGCACGCCGCTCTTCCAGGGCACGGGCGCAGAACTCCGGCAGGGGCAGCACCGCCTGTGAGGACTCGGTCTTGAGGTCCTTGAGGACCAGGCCCACGCCCTTCTCGCGCTGTACCTGCTTGGTCGGCGTGAACTGTCCGGTCTCAAAGTCGATGTCTTGCCAGCGCAGGCCCAGGACCTCACTGCGGCGGAGCCCGAGGACGAGCACCAGGACGCAGGCCGCGTAGAAGCGGTGGGCACGCGACGCCCGCAGGAAGGTGATCGCCTCAGGGGCGTTCCACGCCTTGCCCTTGTCCTTGCTGACCTTGGGCATGTCGACCAGCAGCGCGACGTTCCGCGTCAGCAGCTCTTCTTTCACGGCGCGGTTGAGCGCGTTGCGGAGGGTCCGCAGCACCTCGAAGCGGGTAGCCGCACCGACCTTCGCGCGCGTGAGGGCACTCATGAACGCACGGAGCTGCGCCGGGGTGAGCTTGATCATCGACTTCTTGCCCAGGTGGGGCGCGAGGTAGAGCCGCACCTTCGACTCGTACTTCACGTACGTGTTGTGCTCCTTCTCCGGCTTCACGATGTGCTCCAGCCAGTAGGCCAGCCACTCGCCGAGCGACCACGAGCGAGACGGCACGGGGACACCGTTCCGCTCCTGGTCCTGGAGCTTGCCGAGCTTCTCGTTAGCTTCGTCCCACGTCCGGCCGTACACGTACTTACGGACCCGGTTGCCGTCCGTGTCAGTCACATAGGCAGCGCCCTGGTACCGGCCATCGGACCGCTTGGTGATCGTGCCGCCGCCGTTGGGCCGACGCTTCGCCATCAGGCGGCCTCCCCGATCTGACTGGTGATGAAGTCGCGGACTGCCTGGACTGGGATCCGACGGCACCCGTCGATCTTGATGGACACCAGACGGTGCGTGCGGATCAGGTCGTACACCTTGGAGCGTCCGATCTTGAGCCGCGCCATGACGTCGGGCACGGTCAGCAGCTCGGGGACGGCGGTGGTCACGTGACGGCTCCTTCCATGTCGAGGAGCGTGGCTTTCTCCTCGCGGGCCAGTTCTCGGTTCTGCTCGATATCCCGGCGGATGTTGGCGGCGAGCCAGGATTCGCCGGGGGTGTGGCCGTGGCCGGCATAAGTCCAGTGAGCGAGCGTGAGCGTCATCTCCTCAGGGATCTCGCCGGGGTCGGGGAGGCCGAGGGCGGCTCGGTGTTGGGCGGCGCGGTAGTCGGCTCGGACCTGGCGCAGGGCGCCGAGGGTGGTGGAGTAGCGGCGGGATTTGGTGGAGAAGTGGCCGCGGAAGCCGAGCATGTGGGCCCAGTCGCGGAGCTTGCGGTCCGGGTAGGCGTGGTGGAGGTCCAGGCAGGTCTCGATAAGGCGCCGGGGGTGGTCAGCCACGCCGAGGAGGACGAGGGCTTCCTTGTTGCCGATGCGGCGGTCGACGGTGCCGGTGGTCTCGGCTGCCTTGGTGGCGTACTTGGCCACGTAGGAGGCGACGGCCTGTTCGGTGATCTGCGTACCGTCCCCGAAGGCTTTGATCGGCTGGACGTCGAGCCGGTCGCCCCAGCCCAGGACGCGGGCGCGGTGGTCGCCGGAGGCGGGGAGGTCGACGCGGACGCGAGCAGCTGCAGCGTGGATCGCGTCAGTCAGGAGCGCGAGGGTGGCCCAGGCCGGGGGCGGGGTGTCGGGTCCTTCGGGGCCGTCGAAGCGGATGACGGCATGGAAGTGGATGGCGCCGCGCTTCTGGTATTCGGCGACCTTGCCGAAGGAGAGCCGGGACTGTTCCTTGGCTGCCTTCTGGGTGAGTCCGGCGCGGGCGGCGATCTCGCGGCGGAGGTAGATCGTGAAGTAGCGCCACAGGTCGGAGGCGTGGTTGTTCCACAGCACCGAGCCCGCGTAGTCGTAGGTGTCCGGGTCGAGCGGGGTGCCCAGCTCGGGTGCGTCTTCCGGGTGGCGGGTGCCGCAGCGGCAGGCACGGGTGCCGGGCCGGTTATGGACCGGGCCGAAGCTGGGGGCGGTGAGGGTGGCGAAGACGCGGGGGTGTTCGCGGACGGTGGGCGGGGTGCCCTTGGCCGGGTCTCCGACGAGTCCGGCGCGGATCAGGTGGTAGGTGTCCCCGGCGTAGGTCCAGGCGCACGAGGGGCAGCGCGAGGCGCGGCGGTTGCCGCAGGCGACCCGGAGTCGGCCACCGGGCTCGGTGTCGGTCGAGTAGGAGTAGAGGGCCTGACCGGTGGTGCGGTCGCGGGTGACGGTGGCGCCCTGGAGGTGGATGGGGTCGGAGCAGCCGCCGGTGCGGCGGATCTGGTCCCGTACACGGTCGAAGCCCGGGGACCCGGCCACCCTCAGCACATCAGCGAGGGTGGCCGGGTCCAGGCCCGCCATGGTGGCGGTGTCGGTCATCAGCAGGTCACCGACCGGCGCGAGCGAAGGCGGCGGCCGGGGTGGTGTGACCGTGGCCCTGGCAGGTGCGGCAGTCGGCCTGAAGGGTCACGCGGGAGCCATCCAGGTTGCGGGTGCCGGTGGTGATGGCGACGGTGGCGAAGCCGTCGCAGTCGCGGCAGATACGACGGGCAGGGGCGAGCTGGGCCATGATGAGACTTCCCTTTCGGGTCCGTTGGATCTGGATGGGTGAAGCCGTCCGGGGCGGCGGAAGTTTGGCGACCGAGGCCGCCCCGGGGGGCGCTAGTGCTTGCGGTAGGCGCTCTTGGACCGGACGGGCAAAGAGCGCGCAGGACGCTTGCGAGACGGGCGAGAGCGCCCCTTGGAGGCGCGGGCGGATGAACCGCCGCTCTTGGATGCGCGGTTGAGGGTGTAGCTGAGGCCGCAGCTCGCGGACAGGACCGCGATGATCGATGCGGCGATGATCTGGACGACGAAGGCGAGCACCAGCAGCACGACCGCGCATCCGGCGGTAATGGCCAGGGTGAGCAAGATCGGGCCCTTGTAGGAGCGGGGTGCTTCCTGCACGATCACGATCGCTCGCGGGTCGGTGCCGGGCGGGAGCCGCTCGTAGAGGTCGGTGGGGATGTGACCGGCGCGGAACTGTTCGTCGGGCAGTCGCATGGGACGGCGCTCCTTGTCAGGCCGTGCAGCGGTGGGTGCGGGCCGCGAGTTCGGCCGCCGAGCGGTCAGGGAAGTCCGTGGAGAAACCGCAGTTCGGCGCCGTGCAGGCGGCGGTGTGCTTGGTGCGTCCGCGTCCGTCGTTGTAGCTGCCGACCTGGACGGGACCGATACGGATCAGGTCGTAGAAGCGGTTCGGGCGGGGCATGGTGGATCTCCTCTCGGGTCAGGCGAGTTGGAGGTGCGTGGCGATCTCGTCGACGACGGGCGCGGGGAGCCCGAGTTGAGCGCGAAGGTTGGCGGCCGAGAGCGGTGTGCCGGTGGTCGCGCGGTGGTTGTCGGCGAGCTTTCGGGCGTGCTCCAGAAGTGCCGGCGGAACGCTCACCGGATCCAGCTTTGGCGCCGGGAGTGGTGCCGGTTCGGCGGCCGGGAGCTCAGCAGGTTCGGGAGGAGCTGGGCTCTCGTCGAGTGCGGGCGAAGGGTCGGTGCGGTGCAGGTCGACGGCGGCCGGTTCCTCAGTTGGCTGCGGTGCCGGAGACGGGGCGCTGTCGGCGGGGGTGTGGACCAGGAGCGTGCCGCCCAGGAAGGCGAGCGCGGGCCAGCCAGCGACCGTGATGCGCAGCCAGGCCGGGACGGCGTCCAGGTCGAGGAGTCCGGCGGTGGCGATGTTGGCGCCGAGCGAGGCGAACAGGGCGATCACGAACCAGGTCCAGGCAGCACGGTCACCACGGGCGGCGCGCAGTCGACGCCAGGCCGCCACCAGCAGCAGGTCGACGCTGATCGGGTAGGCCCAGGCTTGCCAGCCGTCCTGTCCGGCGGCCTCGGCCAGGTCGTGCAGGTGGGAGAAGGACAGTGCACCGGCGATGACGGCTTGTACGAGCACCGCATCCACGCGGATCGAGCGGGCCATGTCCTCACCTCCTTCGGGGAATTGAGCAGGGGCGGGTAGGGACGTGGCGCGAGACGGTCACGCCGACCGGGGATGGGGTGCGCGGTTACTCGGTGACCGGCCGGGGAGCCACCAGCGGCGGAGCAGGCTCCGGCGTCGGCTCGGGTCGCACCAGCGGCCGGAACGGGGCCAGAAAGGCCAGCTCAGGAGTCAAGTGCGCGAACTTCCGGCAGACCGAAGCGGCCTCAGCAGGAGTCATGGCAGGGGTCCGGATGCGGGACCAGCCGCCCGAAGAGTCACCGGCCACCGCCACACCGGGGCGATCAGGGGCGATCGTCGTGACGGCCTGGACCGCTTCGGGGGCGATGTCTCCCAGGCCCATCTCCCCGGTCTGCTTGTCGTTGACCCGGTGCACCACCCGGCCGGTCAGCTGAGCGCGCAGCGTCGTAGCGCCTTTGCCCAGCTCGGAGCCGAAGCGCTGGCCACACACTTCGAGGTAGATGCCGATCGCGCGGGCCATCTGCCCCAGCCGGACCATCTGCATGACCATCTGATCCCGCGCCGCCTCGTCCTTCTTCGAGGCCACGAGGAACAGTTCGGCCACCTCGTCGACCAGCACCACCAGCGGCACCGGCCGGACGTCCTCCGGCAGATCCCACAGGTCCGAGACGTCGTGCAGGCCGAGGAGATCGAATCGGTCTTCCATCTCGGCAACCAGCACATCCAGCAGGCGCCCGGCCTCGTGCGGGGTGGTCGCCAGCGCCGACAGGCGAGGGGCGTACCGGCTCTGTTCCACCCCGCGCTTGCAGTCGATGCCGACCAGGCCCACCGGCAGCTTGGCCAGACCGGCCACCAGGTTGCGCTGATACATCGACTTGCCCGACTGGTTGGCACCCAGCGTCAGGGCGTGCGGCACCTTGCGGTACTCCCGGGCGAACACCGAGCCGTCCTCGCGCAGCGCGACGGGAACGACCATCGGGCCCTCAGCCTTCGAGCGCGGCATGCGGACCCGAGCGAGCACGTCGTAGCCGGTCATCCGCAGTTCCACGATGCCCGGACGGGTCTCCCCCACGATCACCGAGCGCACTCCCCAGGCGTGCCGCAGCCGCTCAGAGGCCGCTGCCACGTCCGCTGGTTCCAGACCAGCGGGAAGCCGCAGGGAGATCCGCAGTCCAGTCGAGGTGGGCCGCACCCGGCGGACCTTCGGGGGCTGCGGCCGGACTTCCCGGCGGGCCACGTTGCGGGTCATGAACGCCCGGAAGCCCGACGGCTGGACCGTGAGCCCGCAGACCTCCATCGTGGAGCGGTAGGTCAGGATGAACCGGCCCCAGGTGAGCGGCAGGCCGACCAGCGACCAGTACACGCGCGGAGCGCGGACCTTCGCGAAGCCGAGCCCACCGGCCACCGCCGCGACAGCGGCAAGCAGCAACCAGCCGCTCAGGTTCTCCATGATCAGGACCCCGCCGTGATCGCGACCGCGCGGAACGAGATCCCGTGCCGCTTCTGGCCGTTGAACTCGTTCTCCCAGTCACGCGCCTTGAGGCCGATAACCGAGACCGGCATGCCCGGCGTCAGGCTCTCCGGGATGCCCGTCTCCGGCACGGTCACCTGGTAGAGGTTGCCCTCTCCCTCGTCCGAGATCAGCAGGCCCACCGTCGACAGAGCCGCGCCGGTCTCCCGGTCCATGGCCCGCTCGCCGGTCTGCTTGTTGATGACCTTGGGCGTCGGCGCGGTCGCCACGAACACCACAGCGGTCGAAACGTCGATCTTGAAGGACGGCATGCAGTACTCCCTGAGTCGATTCGTTGGAGCAGCCCCAAAAGGGAGGCTCCTAGCTCGCTGTCCTAGGACTGCGAGCGACTGAGGGAGACTGTGGCACGCAGTCCTGGGACTGTCAACAGTCCTAGGACTGTGTTTGACTGGACTCGTCGAAAGGAGTCGTCAGATGGCGCCGAAGTGGCGAGAGCTAGCGGACAAGCTGACTGAGCAGATCAAGAGAGGTGACTACCCGCCGGGCAAGAAGCTTCCGGAGATCAGGGAGCTAGTAGCAGAGGGCGAAGGGTCTAAGTCGACCGTTCACGCGGCCTACAAAGCCCTTGAGGCCGAAGGGCTTGTCACCTCGTCCCGAGGCCACGGCACGGTTGTGCGGCAGCAAGTCCCTCTCAAGCGACTCGGTATTGCCCGGTACGACAAGGCCAAGTGGCGAGATGGCGATGAGGTCGCGTTCATCGCAGACCGCGTGGCCTCCGGACGCAGCTACCGCCGGAATGAGCAAACCCAGAAGGTCAGCCTCGTCGAGGCCTCGCCCGCAGTCGCAGCCGCACACGGGCTGCCCGAAGGCGCGCAGGTGTATGCGCGAGCGCGTCTCGTGAAGGAAGGCGACCAGCCGACCCACACCTTGACCAGCTACTACAGGCCTGAGCACGTTGAGGGCACTCGGATCGTGGACCCGACTCCGGGACCGGCGGGCCGTGGCGGCGGATTCCGGGTCCTGTACGACGCGGGATACGAGATCGACCACATGAAGGAAGCGATCTTCGCTCGGGCCGCGACATCAGACGAAGTGAAGCTGTTGCAGCTTCCGGCAGGCGAACCCGTCGTCGAGCTGCATCGGACGACCTACACGGCCTCTGGCACAGTGGTCGAATTCGCCATCGGTGTACACGCGGCTTCGCGCTTCGCCTGGGAGTACGACTTCAAGGTTCCGGACTCGGCGAAGGGCGAGAAGGGACAGTAATGATCTCGACGCAGGCATGGGCTGACGCACGACGCCTGTGGGACTACCACCTGATGGGCCACACCCTCCGGCCCTGCTCAGTCGCGATCGGCTTGGGCAGCCACGATCTGGGTGTGGCCGATACGGCGGTAGATCTGTACCAGCGCGGACTGGCTCCAGTGCTTGTGTTCACCGGCGCTACAAGCCCCACGAGTCAAGAACGTATGCCTCGGGGTGAAGCCGTCCACTACCGTGAGCGGGCTCTTGAACTCAGTGTCCCCGGCTCAGCGGTGCTTGTAGAGCCCCGAGCGCGCAATACCGGCGAGAACATCCACTTCTCAAAGGCCGTGCTTGAGGAAGCCGGAGTGGACGTGTCCTCCGTGCTTTTGATCAGCAAGCCGTATGAAGAGAGGCGCGCATACGCCACGGCGCGGAAACTGTGGCCCGAAGTCGAGGTCATCAGCGCGTCCACCCCGATGACGTTCACGGAGTACGTCGATTCGATCCAGGACGCCCGTCTGGTGATCGACATGCTTGTGGGTGCGCTTCAGCGGTTGCTGATCTACCCGGATCAGGGATTCATGATCAGCCAGTCCGTGCCGGACGACGTGCTTGAGGCCTACGAGCGGCTATGCGCCGAAGGCTTCACAAGCCGACTCCTCGCCACCAACCGCCCCTCGGTCTAAGGCCAGCAACCCCGTACGGTGCCTAGCCCACCTGCCCTCAGGGCCTGAGAGCTGTTACAAGTTTCTCTACCTCATCAAGCCCCGGCTGCGCTCCGCTCCGCCGGGCGGGCTCTCGGCTCCGCTCGGGGCTGCCGCTCCTGCCTTCGGCCCGCTCCGCCCCGGCTGCGCCTACGCCCGCCCATTGTGGATAGGGCCCGGGGCCATAAGGCGAACACCGCAACCACGGCGGCCTTGGTCAAGGACATGCCTCCGGCGGGGGCGCTCTGACTCTGGGATGGCGGGGGCGCCGCTTGCGAGTGCCGGCCGAATGGGGCGGGCGTAGGGAAGCTCCCATCCCGTCTGCCATCGACCCAGGCAGAGCCGAGCGGACGAGGCCCAGGGCGTCAAGGTCGTTCGTACAGTGGCGCGCTCCACCTTGACGCCCTGAACCACGCCCGCTCCACGGTATGTGGGTCGACGGCAGACGGGATGGGAGCTGGGGGCGGTAGTGGGCTGAGGAGGAGGCCGTCAGCAGACCAGCGGTGGTGCGCGGCCCATGGTGTGGCGGTGGGGGGCGGCCGTGCGGGGGTCCGTCGTTGTCCAGGTTGGCGGGGGGTGGCTGCCGGTCGGCACCGCTGTCCTGATGCCCAAGGGCAGCACGAACCTGGGAGGGCGCACAAGGTCGTTCAGTCGTGGAGTGCTCCACCTTGTGCGCCCTCCCAGAACCGTGCCGGGCGAAGCCCATCAGGACAACGGCACCGACCTCGAAGGAGCACACCGTGACCTGCACCAACCCGCAGTGCAACGGCGGCATCGTCCCGAATCCGTACTCCGACGACCCTGAGGACCTCACGCTCTGCCCCGAGTGCAACTACGGCTACGACCCGCGCGACTCCCTCGACTACTGCGAGGGATGACGGCTCAGGGCCCCGGCTTAGGTCGGGGCTCAAGTTATCTACTCGACGTTGCCATCCGGCGGGCGCTTCGGGCAGTCCGGCCCGCACTCGTACACCTCGATGGACAAGTCATGCGCACCAACGCGCCCCTCTGCCCGACCCGCGGACCGAGCCCCTTTCCTCAGCAACTCGTCGCACCAGCAGCAGTGCCAGCCGAGGAACTGCCAGGCGTTGAGCCCCTTGGCGGGCGGCGGCTCCGGCCGCGAAGCCTCGTTCATGGGCGGTCGGCGAAGGGGACCAGGCGGTACTTCTGGCGGCAAGGGGCGCAAGCGAACTGCACGCCTCCCGGGCCGGAACCCTGTTCCTGCACGTTGATGAGGCGGGTGCCCTCGCTATAGCCGTGGTGCCAGTTGCAGTAGCCGTAGCTGACCGGCGCCGTCGTCGCCATGTTCAGGCTGTCCACGACGTTCGGTTCCTGTGTGCCCTCGTTCACGTCGACTCCGTCTTCGGTCGTCCACTCCCCTGGGCCGTCCAGGCGGTCGGGGCCCTGCTCTTGCAGGGTACCGCTGCGGGATAGGCGGTATAGGTCGTATGGGTCGTCTGATCTCGCGTGTACGGGTAAGCCCGCCTAACTTCAGGATCATGAGGTGGGAGCCGGATGTGCCGAGGTGGCGGCAGGTGTATGCCGTCATGTCGGAGCGGATCTTGGACGGGACCTATCCGCCTGAGGGCAGGCTTCCGTCTGCGATGGACATCTGCGACGAGTTCGGGATCAGCCAGGTCACGGCCAAGCGCGTGTTGACGGAGCTGCGCAAGGCGGGGTTGGCGTACATGCAGCCGGGCATCGGAACCTTCGTCACCGAACTGCCCAAGCAGTAGCTGTCAAGCGCTCACTGCTGTCTGACATCACCGGCTGACACCAACAACCGCGTACTGGGCCGGACCGGGCCGCACCTTGGCGATCAGCACCAGGCCGCCAAGCAGCCGAGAGCCAAGGTCATTAGTGCCTCGTGATCGACCTGATAAGGATGAGGCCACAGGTTCAAATCCTGTTAGCCCCACAGACATGAAGAAGACCCCCAGCCGATACGGGCTGGGGGTCTTCTTCATGTCTGTGGGGCTGTGGTGCCCCTGGGGGGGGCAGCGGCCGGGCCGGCCGGGGCCGTGACTACGGCTCCGCGGCGAGCCCGCCCGGATGGGCCTCGGCCTCAACGGCCGTCTCCGTGTCGTCCGTGGGGATCTGACGGCAGCTGGGGGATGATCCGTGTGCCTCGGCGCGGATGCGCTGCTTCATCGTGGGCGGCAAGGACCGTTCGTACGCTGCTGCCCAGTAGGCCGCGAGTGGAGCCGTCATGGTCGGCGCGCTCTTGCACGTTTCCGTGGCCTGCTGTACCGGCGTGGCCGCCGTTGCCGTGGTCGTGAATCCCAGTGTGGCGAAGAGTGCGAGGAAGGCGGTGATGAGCGTGGTCCACAGCTTCATGGCCTTGGTGCCGGTCATGGCTTCTCACTTTCGGGTTGGGCGATTTGCGTACTTTCCTCATGATGTGTATGCGGGGCCGAGAGTGGGGGACCGACGCTCGTGGCGCGTCGATGTTCAGATGAACACCACCCGGATGGCCGTAAACGGCCTCTGAGGGGCCTGGGAGAGGTCCGGGTGAGGTTCAGAGCGGCGAATGTCGCGACGGGCCGTGAGACGCCGAGGAGTGGCGGCGCCCGATTCGACTGCTGTGTTCGGGGCGGGAGTTGGGGTGGATCCAGGTCACCGATCGGTATCGATCGGTGTGTATAGTCGGGCGCCAGAAGTCCCTTACGTCAAGAAAGACGAGGTCGCGCGGTGAAGAAGCTTCTCCTGGTCGCACTGGCCGCCATCGGCGGGCTCCTCGTGTACCGCCAGATCCAGGCGGATCGCGCCGAGCAGGATCTGTGGACGGAGGCGACTGACTCCGTGCCCACGGGTTCGTGAGTACTGGCAACAGTCTCTTCACAAGGCCCCGGTCGCTTCTGCGGCTGGGGCTTTGTGCTGTCCGGATCTTTCCGGCCCCTCGTCTTTGCTCACGCAAGCCATCTCCGCGCGCGGGCAAAGGTTGTCGCGCCGCCGCGCGGGCATGTGTGGCCGGGACGACTGGGGCGGTCGGGGTGACCGGGATGGCCGGGGTGGGCGGGTCTTCGGGGAGGGGTGGCACGTGATGGGGCGGCTGCGCAGAGTCCGGCCGACGCTGGCCGCGGGAGCGGCGCTGTGCGTGGTGATGGCGCTGCCGGGCCAGGCCGCGGCGGGCACGCCGAGTCCGTACGCCTTCGACGGCCGGGCCATGCCGGTCGACGGCGCGCGGAACACCGTCGACAGCGTGAAACTCACGCCAGGGTCGACGTACAAGAGCTCCCTCGCGCGCGGGGGAAAGGTCTACTACCAGCTGCAACTCGATGGCAGGGAGACCGTGTACGTCTCTGCCACCGCCGTTCCCGGGCTCGACGCCAAGGTCGTCTACGGGGATGGCGTCGAGGTGTCCCTCCAGGACGCGAACGGCAACAGGTGCGACTCCGGAGACGCGCGATTCGGTACGTCGCAGAGCCCGCGGCCCATCACCGCCTGGGCGGTACGGGCCGTGGGTCCCGCCGAGAACCGGTGCAAGGTGGCCGGCACCTACTACGTAGTGGTCGAGCGGAACAGCGATCCGGGCTCCAGCACGGAGACGTGGGACACGGAGCTGCGCGTCGTCTCGGAGCCCGGAGTGGCCAAGAGCGCCTCCACGACGCCGCCCGAGTCGTGGAACTCCGCATCGCCCACGCCTCCCACCGGTACCCGCGCGGAACGCAGGGGCGGCACGGGCTTCAACGACGCCAGGGCGCTGCGGACGGGCGTGTGGGGCGACCGGATCGAGCCCGGTCAGACGCTCTTCTACCGCGTGCCGGTCGACTGGGGGCAGCAGATCTCCGCCAGTGCCGAGCTGGGCAGTGCGAGCGGGGGCAGGTCCGAGTTCGTCGCGTCAGCGCTTGTCATGTCGCTGTCCAATCCGGTGCGCGCACGCCTCGACGACGTCGACACGGCGTACGACGGCCAGCAGAAGACGACCACGCTCGACCCACTGGCTCCCGTTGCGTACGAGAACCGATACTCCCCGATCGACGGAGTGGCCGGAACGCGGTTCGCCGGGTGGTACTACCTCTCGGTCCACCTCAATCCGAAGGTCGCCCCGCAGTTCGGCAAGGGGCCGCTGGATCTGACGCTGCGGGTGAATGTCGACGGAGCAGCGAAGTCGGGGCCCGCGTACGTCGGGAGGGCGCGGCCCGCGGACCAGTTCAGCGTCACCGGCCAGGACAAGGACGCGGCGGTGCGGGGCGATACGGCTGCCGGGGACGGAAGCGGGGACGGGGGCTCGGGCGGCAACCGGGACGGGATGAAGTTGGTCGCTGCCGGGGGATTCGGTGCCGGGTCCGCGCTGTTGCTGGTCCTGGGCGTGTGGACGCTGATCGGGCGGAGGCGGGCCGCGGCTTCGGCTGCGGCCGCGGCTTCGGATTCAGCGGCAGCTTCGGGCTCGGCTCCGGCTTCGCAGTACGGGCCGCCACCGGCTTGGTAGCTGGGGCGGCGCCGGGCAGCGGGGCAGGGCAGGGCTGGGCAGGGCTGGGCTGGGCGCGGCAGGCGGTGGGTCAGCTCTGGGGCAGCTCAGGGTCAGCTCTGGGTCAGCTCTGGGTCAGCTGGGTCAGGGCCCAGATGCCCACCGCGAAGCACGCCAGCGAGGCCAGCAGCATCGGGATCGCCACTTTCAGGGGCGGCCCCGGTCGTTTCTGCCGATGGCGCTGCGGAACCGGTCGGCTTGCGAGCGGAACCTGCGGGGCGTGAGCGGTGTATGGATAAGTAGGGGTGGATACGTGGTGCACCGATGGTGTCACGGAGAGTGATGGATCGTGAGCCGGGAGGTGCGTGGGAGCTTGGGCGGCCGGGGTCGGAGTCGGGGCTTGGGCGTGGACCGGAATCGGCACCTGGGCCGGAACTTGATTTGGCACCTGAGCCGGCACTTGAGCAGGCATCTGATGGGGGGAGGGGACGTGCGGGAACTGAGCGGGGGGCGGAGGCGGGGGCGGCGTGGCCGGCTGCTGCTGCGGCGGCGCTTGCTGTGGCTGGTCCTGTTGGTCCTGCACCGGCTGGGCTTGCAGGGACTGGGTCTGCACCGGCTGGGCCGGGATCGGCTGGGCCGGGACGGGCTGTGCCGGGACCGGCTGACCCGGCACCGGCTGGGCCTGGACGGGCTGTACCGGCAGGCCCGACGGCGGCGTGCTCTGTGGTGGCATGGCCTGCGGTGGCGTGCTCTGCGGTGGCGTGGACTGCGGTGGTGGAGCCGGTGGGAAGCTTCCCGTCTGCGGAGCGGAGAGGGGCGGGGGCGGTACGGAGGGGGGAGCGAAATCCGGCGGGGGCGGGGTCGTGAGGGGGCCGTCGGGCCCGAACCCCCGGGGGAGCGGCCCCAGTTGGTCGAAGATCTCGACGATCTCGTCGTCGGGCCCCGGCTCGGGCAGCAGCTCGGTGACCGAATTCAGCGCCTTGCGCGCGCCCGTGGCGGTGCGGAACCGCGCGAGCGGGTCCGGCTGGAGAAGCGTGGCGACGACCTGCCACAGCGGCTCCGGCACGCCCTGCGGCGCCCTGGGCGTGCCGTGCGCGGCGAAGTGCTCGATCAGGGCCTTGGCGTCCGGCTTGGCACCCTGAAGCAGATAGAGGGTCACCAGGCCGACGGCGAAGAGGTCGGCGGTGAAGTCCGGCTCGGCACCCATCATTTGCTCGGGAGCGAAGTAGCCGGGCGTCCCCACCACATGGTCGGTCTCGGTCAGCCGGGGCTCGCCCAACCGCATCGAGATCCCGAAGTCGGAGAGCCGCAGATGCGGACGCGCGGTGCCGGTGGCCTCCATCAGGATGTTGGCGGGCTTGATGTCACGGTGCACGACCCCCTCGGCGTGCACCGCGGCGAGACCGGAGAGCAGCTGGTCCAGAAGCGTGCAGACCAGGCGGGGCGGCAGCGCACCGTAGTCACCGATCACATGAGCCAGCGAGCCGCCGCCGACCAAGGCCATGGTGAACAGGACCTTGTCGTCGTCGGCGGCCCAGCTGGCGGGCGCGAGCACATGGGGGTGGTCGATCCGGAGCGCCTGCTCCCGCACGAAGCGCAACAGGGCGTGCGCGTCGCGCTGTTGCAGGACCTTGGCGGCCACATACCGACGCCGCCGGTGGTCCCAGGCGCGCCAGACCGCTCCGACTCCCCCACGTCCGACCGGGTCGACCAGTTCGTAGCGGCCGGCGAAGACCTCACCCATGGTCGCGCATTGCTTCCCCTCCGGGCCGCCCGGTGGCCCGGCCGACGGCTCAGTTCTGGTGCGCCTCGTAGTGGGCGACCGCGTCCGCGGTGCGTCCGGCGCCGTATACCCGAAGGAACTCTGCCAGTTCCGGGTGGGTCGGGGCGAGCGAGTCAGCGGCATCGATGATGTCGCCCGCCGCCGCGACGGAGCGCAACAGCGACTGGATCTCGCGCACCACACGCTTCACCGTGGGCGCACCCGAACTCGTCGTCGTCTGCGAGGCGTTGGTCAGGACGGAGCCGCCCTGGGACTTCTTGATCTCGTCCATGCGCTCGGTGGCCTCGGCGGCGCTCACACTGCCGTCGGCGACCTGGCCCGCCAGCTCCTGGAGGAGCTGGACGCGCTGGACGACCGCGGGGTTGCCGATCTTGGCGCGCTGCCCGCTCATCAGCTGGGACAGCATGGGCGCGGACAGACCGAGTACGCCGGCGAGGCGTGCCTGGTTGAGGCCCAGATCATCGATGAGACGACGGAAGAGCGCCCCCAGCGGCTCTCCGTACCAGTTCCGCTGGAGCTCTCGTGCTCTCGCGGTCGTCTCTTGTTGTGCGGCGTCCATTGCGTCTCCCCATCGCTTCCCCAAAAACCGTGGTTCGCTGCCGCGAACCACGCCGAGCATCTTACGGAGCGTGGTCGTTCACCGGGACCCCCAATCCTTTTGCGAGATCTGGGGGGTGACCCGGTACTCTGGTCTGCGTTGCTCACCGGAGCGAGATCCTTCCGGCTGGGCGCACCCTTTTCGGGGCCTTAGCTCAGTTGGTAGAGCGCTGCCTTTGCAAGGCAGATGTCAGGAGTTCGAATCTCCTAGGCTCCACAGAAACGCCGTAGGGCGGGAGAACCTCAGCTGAGGTTCTCCCGCCCTACGGCGTTGTTGCTGTGCAGATAAGTGCAGGTCAGCGCAGGTCGTCGTGGTCCGCGGCCTCGGACTCGGCCTGCTTGGCCTGGACCTCGGGGTCGAGGGAGGTCTGACCGCTGCCGTCGACCGAGGTCAGCGGCGCGCTGTCGGGAACCTCGGTCGCGGCCGGCGGCTCGACGAGCCAGTCCGGGTTGGCCTGCTTGTCCCACCACTTCCAGGCAGCTACCGCACCACCCGCCAGGACGCCCAGGACGATCAGGCCCTTGGCCGCACGTCCGGCGCGGGCCCGGCGGTTGTGCTTGCGGGCCAGCCGCTGGATCTCCTTGGGCGAGACCTCGCCGCGCAGCGCGGCGAGTGCCGCGGCCCCGCGGGACGCAGCCTCGTCACGGACGGGCTGAGCCACGGCCACGGCGTGCTCGATCCGCGGCTTCGAGTAGTCGGCGGCCTGTCGGGCGGCCTTGCGGGTCTGCTTGGCCGCCCTGCGGGTGCGGACGGCTGCTTCGTGCGCGGCCTGGTCGACCTTCGGCGGCACATGCGTACGGGCCTGTTCGAGGCGCGGTCCGACGTGAGCGCCGTACTGGGCACGGGCTTGTTCGGCGGCCTGCGAGACCTTGGGCGCGACGCGGACGCGAGTTTCATGCACGTAGTGGACGGCCTGTCCCTTGGCCGTGCCGGCGTAGGGGGCCACCGCCTCCGCGGCATGCCGCACGCTGTCCCTCGCCGAACCGGTCGCGGCGCGCACGCTGTCGATGCGGGTCACGGGATCCTCCTCCTCGGTGGCTTATAGGTATGTCACCTTTCCACCCTTTCAAGGATCATGCCTTCCGGATGACTCCGAGGCATGAGAGGGCGGGCATCCGGGTGTGATCAATTTGATCAAATCGGTACAAGGAGAGTTCTTCGCCGACAATGCCACGGATCGTCGCGGCGCGCTCCCACTCGGTGGCTACTCGTCGCAATCCGGTCCGTGCGAGGATCGGGGCGTCACAGAAGACAACGGAAGGCAGATCGTGGCCGAGCAGCTCTACGCCACCCTGAAGACCAACCGCGGCGACATCGAGGTGCTGCTGCACCCGAACCACACGCCCAAGACGGTCAAGAACTTTGTCGAGCTCGCGCAGGGCGAGCGGGAGTGGGTCCACCCGGAGACCGGCAAGAAGACGACGGGCCGGCTCTACGACGGCACGGTCTTCCACCGCGTCATCAGCGGCTTCATGATCCAGGGCGGCGACCCGCTGGGCAACGGCACGGGCGGCCCCGGCTACGAGTTCGAGGACGAGTTCCACCCCGACCTCGCCTTCGACAAGCCCTACCTGCTCGCCATGGCCAACGCGGGCCCGGGCACGAACGGCTCCCAGTTCTTCGTGACGGTCTCCCCGACCGCCTGGCTCACGCGCAAGCACACCATCTTCGGTGAGGTCACGAACCCGGCGAGCCAGAAGGTCGTCGACGAGATCGCGGCCACGCCGACCAACCCGCGCACCGACCGCCCGGTGAACGACGTGGTCATCGAGTCCGTCGTCATCGAGACCCGCGCCGCCTGACACCGGCGCACCCCGCGAGGGAACCAAACCGCCCCGCCCATCCGTAAGGAAGGGCGGGGCGGTGCGTTCGCCGCGTGCGCGTAGCTGTGCCTTCGTACGGATATTGAGGGGACCCCATGGACCAGGCACCAGGCAGCCCGCAGGGGCCACAGGACGCACCGGACCTGCCCGGCTGCTACCGGCATCCGGACCGTGAGACCGGCATCAGCTGCACCCGCTGCGAGCGCCCCATCTGCCCGGAGTGCATGATCAACGCCTCGGTGGGCTTCCACTGCCCCGAGTGCGTGCGCGAGGGATCGGGCACCGGCCACTCGCCCGCGGCCAACCAGCCGCGCACCATCGCGGGCGGCTCGATCGCCGCGGACCCGCGTCTGATCACCAAGATCCTGCTCGCGATCAACGTTCTCTTGTTCATCGCGATCAGTACGAACGACCGGCTCGTCGGCGATCTCGTCCTGATCGGCGAATGGCCGCCCTATCCGTACGCGCCGGACGAGGGCGTCGCCCAGGGCCAGTGGTACCGCCTGGTCACGTCCATGTTCGCGCACCAGGAGATCTGGCACATCGCGTTCAACATGCTGGGTCTGTGGTGGCTCGGCGGCCCGCTGGAAGCCGCGCTCGGCCGCTCCCGCTACCTGGCGCTGTATCTGCTCTCCGGCCTGGCCGGCAGCGCGCTCACCTATCTCCTCGTCGGCCCGAGCGACGCCTCGCTCGGGGCATCCGGAGCGATCTTCGGTCTGCTCGGCGCGACCGCGGTCCTGATGCGGCGCCTGAACTACGACATGCGCCCCGTGATCGCGCTGCTCGCGCTGAACATGCTCTTCACCTTCACGTGGAGCGGCATCGCCTGGCAGGCGCACGTCGGCGGTCTGGTCGCCGGTGTCGCGATCGCGTACGGGATGGTGCACGCGCCCCGCGAGCGGCGGGCGCTCGTGCAGTGGGGGACCTGTGCCGTGGTGCTGATCGTGGTCCTGGCGGCTGTGGCCATCAGGACCGCTCAGCTCGGCTGAAGGCCCTCGAAGGTCCCTCCGAAGCTCACCGATGTCGTCCGATGGCCAAGGTTGTCCACAGCGTGTGCCCACGCTTGTGCATTCTGTGGGGAACAACAGTGCCCCTTGTCGCTGACCTGGGTTTCCCCAGGAAGGACAAGGGGCCTGCGAGGGCTTGCATGGCGATCAGCCAGTCGTACCGGCGTCAACGCCCAGTGGGTTATCCACAGATCGTCTTTCTTTTCCCCAGCCGGGGCCGGGATGTGGATAGCGCTGTGGATAACTCAGGGCAAGGCTTGCGCGCGGCCCTGTGGGATGCGCGCTACTTCCACTGCGTGGAGACGCCGAACCCTGCGGCGATGAAGCCGAAGCCGACCACGATGTTCCAGTTGCCCAGCGGGTCGATCGGCAGCTTGCCGTCGGTGACGTAGAAGACGACGATCCAGGCGAGCCCGATGAGGAACATCGCGAGCATCACCGGAGCCACCCAGCTACGGCTGGTCAGCTTGATGTTCGTCGCCTTCTTGGCGGGCGGCGTGTAATCGTCGGCCTTCTTGCGGATCCGTGACTTCGGCACGAGGGTCTCTCCTGTCGATACGGGGAGCTGAGCCCTCCCCCGGGCGTCCGTTAGCGTAGTGCTTCCGCGGCGCTGAAGGAGATAAGGGTACGTTGAGCAATTCTGCCGACTCCCCCACAGGTCCGGGTCGTCGTCCACGCTGGCGGGCGGTCCGGTTCCTCACGGCCGCCGTTTTCGCGCTCGCGGGCCTCCTCTTCTTCACCAGCTTCAACACGGCCAAGGGCACGAACATCCGCACCGACGCCTCGCTCCTGAAGCTCTCCGACCTGATCGAGGAACGCAGCCACAAGAACGGCAAGCTCGACGAGTCCAACGGCTCGCTGCGCGACGACGTCGAGTCCCTGGCCGAGCGTGACAACGGCGGCACGAAGGCCGACGACGCCCGGCTCAAGGCCCTGGAGAAGAACGCGGGCACCAAGAAGCTCAGCGGTGAGGCCGTCTCCGTCACCCTCGCCGACGCCCCGCCGAACGCCACCGCCAAGCTCCCCGGCTACCCCGAGCCCCAGCCCAACGACCTGGTCATCCACCAGCAGGACCTCCAGGCCGTGGTCAACGCGCTCTGGCAGGGCGGCGCCAAGGGCATCAAGGTCATGGACCAGCGGCTCATCTCCACCAGCGCCGTCCGCTGCGTGGGCAACACCCTGATCCTCCAGGGCCGCGTCTATTCGCCGCCGTACAAGGTGACGGCGGTCGGTGACCCGGAGAAGCTCAAGACGGCGCTCGCCGCGTCCCCGCAGATCCAGAACTACATGCTGTACGTGAACGCGTACGGCCTCGGCTGGAAAGTCGATGACGACGGGGCGATGACTCTTCCCGGCTACTCGGGCACAGTGGATCTCCACTACGCGAAGCCCGTGGAGTAAGCCGCCCGTGGAGCAAGCCGCTGGGGGAAGCCTGTGTCGGTGCGAGTGCTCGTCAGGACGTTCAGCGAACTGTGCATCACCGTCGGCACCTTGATCGTGCTCTTTGTGGTGTACGTCCTGTTCTGGACCGGCGTGAAGGCCGACAACGCCATGGACAGCCAGATCGACACCCTGCAGGACCAGTGGGCGCAGGGCTCGGTGCCCTCGGGGACGGACGACGAGCCCGCCGAGGCCTCTTTGAAGAAACCGGGCCCCTACGAGGACGGCAAGCCCTTCGCCGTCATGTACATCCCGCGCTTTGGTTTCACGTGGAACAAGCCGGTGCTCCAGGGCACCGGGACCGACACCCTCAAGAAGGGACTCGGTCACTACGCAGACACCGCGCAGCTCGGCCAGAAGGGCAACTTCTCCGTGGCGGGCCACCGCCGCACGTACGGGGACCCGTTCAAGGACTTCCCGAAGCTGCGGCCGAACGACCCCGTGGTCCTGACCGACGGCACCACGTGGTTCACGTACCGCATCGACAAGAAGCCCTACAAGACGCTCCCCGGCGACACGGGGGTCATCGATCCGGTTCCCCGCAAGTCCGGATACGAGGGGCCGGGGCGTTACCTCACCCTTACAACCTGTGAACCAGAGTGGGGCCACAGCCACCGGCTGATCGCCTGGGCGCACCTCGACGCGACCCAGCCCGTCGAGGCCGGGAAACCGGAGGCACTGCGCCGTTAGTCTGGTGCCGTACGGCTACGGAAGGGACGGCATGTACGGCTGGATCTGGCGGCATCTGCCGGGAAACGCTTGGGTAAGGGCGCTGCTTTCGCTGATGCTCGTCTTCGCTGTGGTCTACGTGCTCTTCCAGTACGTCTTCCCCTGGGCCGAGCCGCTGCTTCCCTTCAACGATGTGACGGTGGACGGCCAGTGATGACCGAAGAGCGCCCCCGCCGCATCCTGGTCGTCGACAACTACGACAGCTTCGTCTTCAACCTCGTCCAGTACCTCTACCAGCTGGGCGCCGAGTGCGAGGTCGTGCGCAACGACGAGGTCGAGCTGCGCCACGCGCAGGACGGCTTCGACGGCGTCCTGCTGTCGCCGGGCCCCGGAACGCCCGAGCAGGCGGGCGTCTGCGTGGACATGGTGCGGCACTGCGCCGGCACCGGTGTGCCCGTGTTCGGCGTCTGCCTCGGCATGCAGTCGATGGCGGTGGCGTACGGCGGAGTGGTGGACCGCGCGCCGGAGTTGCTGCACGGCAAGACGTCCGCGGTGGTCCACGAGGGCAGGGGTGTCTTCGCCGGACTGCCGTCGCCGTTCATCGCGACGCGCTACCACTCGCTCGCCGCCGAGCCGGCCACGGTCCCGGCCGAGCTGGAGGTGACCGCGCGCACGGAGGACGGCATCATCATGGGCCTGCGCCACCGTGAACTGCCGGTCGAGGGCGTGCAGTTCCACCCCGAGTCGGTACTCACCGAGCACGGCCACCTCATGCTCGCCAACTGGCTGGTCGAGTGCGGCGACAAGGGGGCGATCGGTCGGTCGAGGGGTCTTGCCCCGGTGGTGGGCAGGGCCACGGCGTGACCGCGCTGCGCCCCGAGCGCGACTCCTCCGGACTTCCGTACGACGAGCACCACGCGGCGTACGGGGACCCTGGGGCGTTTGAGGAGCCCGGGGCGTACGAGGAGCCTGGCGCGTACGAGGCGGCCGTGGACGACCTCGCCGATCCGCTGACCGATCCCCTGCCGGGTCAGCAGCCGGGTCAGCACCCTTCGCCGTGGTTCCGCAGCGGGCCCGCGGAGCCGGAGCCGGCGCCGACGCCCGCCCCTGAGCCGGTCGTCCAACAGCCGGTCGTCCAGCCCCAGGAGTGGTACGACCCGCAGGGGTACGCCCGCGACTGGCACGGGGAGCGGCAGCCGCAGCAGTACCAGGAACCGCCGTCCCAGGAACCCACGTACGAGGAGCTGTACGGCGCGTACGCCCCCCGATCCGCGCCGCGGCCCCCGGAGCCGGTCGAC
The DNA here is from genome assembly GCF_055585065.1 of Streptomyces sp. NPDC054047. Taxonomy (NCBI): domain Bacteria; kingdom Bacillati; phylum Actinomycetota; class Actinomycetes; order Kitasatosporales; family Streptomycetaceae; genus Streptomyces; species Streptomyces sp. NPDC054047. The sequence goes on from NZ_JBVJKV010000005.1 coordinate 70,830, forward strand.
GACGAGACGGTGGCCCTGCGGGCGGCGGACACGCGCCGAATAGCCGAGCCGGCACCGGAGCGCCCCACAGAGGGCCGTGCCGCCCGCCGCAAGGCCGCCAAGAAGGGCGCCCCGCGCGCCTCCAGCGCGACGGCAGGCTCCGCGGCCCCCCTTTCCCGCGTGGAGGCCCGTCGCGCCGAGCGCGCCAGGAAGCCCTCCGCGGGCACGGTGATCAGCCGGGGCCTCGGCGAGGTCTTCATCACCGTCGGCGTACTGATGCTTCTCTTCGTCACCTACCAGCTGTGGTGGACGAACATCCGTGCCCACCAGCAGGCCAACGGCGCCGCCAGCGACCTCCAGCAGAGGTGGGCCGACGGCAAGGGCAAACCGGGCGCCTTCGAGCCCGGCCAGGGCTTCGCGCTCCTGCACATCCCCCGCCTCGACGTGGTCGTGCCGATCGCCGAGGGCATCGACAAGTCGAAGGTCCTGGACCGCGGCATGGTCGGCCACTACAACGAGGGCGGCACCAAGACGCCCATGCCGGACGCCAAGACGGGCAACTTCGCGGTCGCCGGGCACCGCAACACCCACGGCGAACCGTTCCGCTACATCAATCAGCTCGAACCGGGCGACCCCATCGTCGTGGAGACGCAGGACAAGTACTACGTCTACAAGATGGCGAGCATCCTGCCGCAGACCCAGCCCAGCAACATCTCGGTGATCGCGCCGGTCCCTCCGGGGTCGGGCTTCACCAAAGCGGGCCGGTACATCACACTGACCACCTGTACCCCGGAATTCACGAGTAAGTATCGAATGATCGTCTGGGGCAAGATGGTCGAGGAACGGCCGCGCGGCAAGGGAAAGCCGAGCGCGCTCGTCAACTAGCACGGTGAGAACGGGGCAGATCCAGTGGCAGCGACGACCGACCACGCCGACCACGACGAGGAGCGGACCGAGGAGCGGACCGAGGAGCGGACCGAGGCACCCGCACCCGTGCGCGCACCGCGGCCGCGGGGACGCGGACCCATCGCCACGGCGGTCAGCGTCTTCGGCGAACTCCTCATCACCGCGGGCCTGGTGCTCGGTCTCTTCGTCGTCTACTCCCTGTGGTGGACCAACGTCGTCGCGGACCGCGAGGCGCACAAGCAGGGCGACAAGGTGCGCGACCGCTGGGCGGGCGGCCCGGGGAACCTGAACACCAAGGACGGCATCGGCTTCCTGCACGTGCCCGCGATGGGCAACGGCGACATCCTCGTCACCAAGGGCACCGGCACCAAGGAACTCAACCACGGTGTCGCGGGCTACTACACGGACCCGATCAAGTCGGCGCTCCCGCAGGACAAGGAAGGCAATTTCACGCTGGCCGCGCACCGCGACGGGCACGGCGCGAAGTTCCACAAGATCGACAAGATCAAGAAGGGCGACGCGATCGTCTTCGAGTCCCGGGACAAGTGGTACGTGTACAAGGTGTACTCGACGCTCCCCGAGACCTCGAAGTACAACGTGAACGTCCTCAACCCGGTCCCGAAGGAATCAGGCGCGAAGAAGCCCGGCCGCTACATCACCCTGACGACGTGCACGCCGGTCTACACGTCCAACTACCGCTACGTGGTGTGGGGCGAGCTGGAGCGCATCGAAAAGGTCGACAACAAGCGGACGCCGCCGGCGGAGCTGGACTGAGCCCCCCCGGACACGAGAGGAGCCCCGGACACCGCCGAGCAGGCGGGTCCGGGGCTCCTCTCATGTACTGCCGAGGGGGCTAGTCCTCGTTGTGGCGGGAGAACCCGGCGCTGCCTCCGAGGAAGCCTCCGCCGTCGTCCCCGCCGTTGCCGCCACCGTTGTCGCCGCCGCCACCGCCGCCGGCGGTCGTCAGGTTGATCGCGGTGTCGGGTGCGACCTCCTGATTGGCGGGCGGGTCGGAGAGGACCACGAGAGCGTCGTCCTCCTGCGGGCCCGTGATGGTGCCGACCGTCAGACCGGCGTCCTCGATGGCCTTGCGGGCGTCCTTGAGCTTCTGGCCCGCGAGCGCCGGAACGGTGGTCTTCTCGGCGGCCTTGGCGACCTTCAGCGTGACCGTGGAGCCGGGGTCGGCCTGGCTCTGCGGGGGCAGGCTCTGGGAGATGACCTTGCCGGGATCGACCGAGTCGCTCTCTTCTTCCTCGCACGTACCGGTGAGGTCGTTGCTCTGCAGCTGAGCCTTGGCCTCGGCGCAGGTCTTGCCGGTGACGTCGGGGACCGTGGACTTGGCGGCCTCCTTGGCGACGTCAAGGGTGATGGTGCTGCCCTTCTGCACCTCGGTACCCGAGGTCGGATCCTGTTCGAGGACCTCGCCCGGAGTCTCAGGGGACTCCACCGGGTTGGGCTTGACCCTCAACTGGTACTTGTCCGCTTCGAGCTTTTCCGTGGCTTCGTCGATGTCCAGGCCGATGACGCTCGGCACAGCCACCTTCGGCGCCCCCGTCGAAACGGTCACCGAGATCGTGTCGCCCTTTTTGACCGTGGCGTTCGCGCCCGGGTCCTGGTCGCAGATCTCGCCCTCGGGGTACTTCTCGCACGGCTTGCGCTCGGAGGCGTCCAGTACGAGGTCGACGTTCTTGGCCGACTCCTTCGCGTCCGCGAGCTTCTCGCCGACGAAGTCGGGTGCCTTGATCGTGTCGTCGCCACCGCCCCCGGTGAACGCCCACTTCCCGATCAGGATCGCGCCCACCAGGACGAGGAGTCCCGCCAGGATCAGCAGCACCGTAGAAGTGTTGCTCTTCTTCTGGCGGCGCCGTGAGTGGTCGTCGTACCCGTCGTCCGGGCCGACCGGCGGCATCATCGACGTCTGGGCGCCGCCGTTCTGCGGGCGCAGCATCGCCGTCTGCTGGTCGTCCGGGTGGCCGCCGTAGCCGACCGCGCCCATGGCAGCGGTGGCCTGGACGGGCTGGCCGTCCAGGCAGGCCTCGATGTCGGCGCGCATCTCGTCGGCCGACTGGTAGCGGTAGTCCGGGTCCTTGGTGAGGGCCTTCAGGACGATGGCGTCCATCTCCGGCGTGATCTCGCCGTCGAAGACGCTCGGGGCCTGGGGCTCCTCCCGTACGTGCTGGTAGGCGACCGCGACCGGGGAGTCGCCCACGAAGGGTGGCCGCACCGTCAGGAGCTCGTAGAGCAGGCAGCCGGTCGAGTAGAGGTCGCTTCGCGCGTCCACCTGCTCGCCCTTGGCCTGCTCCGGCGAGAGGTACTGCGCGGTGCCGATGACCGCCGCGGTCTGCGTCATCGTCATCCCGGAGTCGCCCATGGCGCGGGCGATGCCGAAGTCCATGACCTTGACCTGGCCGTTGCGCGTCAGCATGACGTTCGCGGGCTTGATGTCGCGGTGGACGATGCCGTTGCGGTGGGAGTACTCCAGGGCCTGGAGGATCCCGATGGTCATCTCCATGGCGCGCTCGGGCAGCAGCTTGCGCCCCGAGTGCAGCAGCTCACGCAGGGTGGACCCGTCGACGTACTCCATCACGATGTACGGGATGGAGACCCCGTCCACGTAGTCCTCGCCGGTGTCGTAGACCGCGACGATCGCAGGGTGGTTGAGCGAGGCGGCCGACTGGGCCTCACGGCGGAACCGGGCCTGGAACGACGGATCACGCGCGAGGTCGACCCGCAGCGTCTTCACCGCCACGGTGCGTCCGAGGCGGGTGTCGTGCGCGAGGTAGACCTCCGCCATCCCGCCTCGGCCGAGCACCTGGCCCAGCTCGTACCGCCCGCCGAGGCGACGCGGCTCTTCCATAGCTAATCCAGCCCTCTCCGTCAGTCCCGACCGCACCCTTGTGTGGTCCGGCGGTGTGCTGTCCGGGCATACCGTACCCGGCTCGCCTTACGTGACCCGGCCACCACCGTCACCCGATACAGGACCGGTATCGCAACGTGCACTGATGTGAAGGGGCCGTGACGGGGGTCACTTCTTGCTGTCGAGCACCGCCTGCATCACGTCCTTGGCGATGGGGGCGGCCAGACCACCACCGGAGATGTCGTCGCGGCCGGCCTTGCTGTCCTCGACGACCACGGCGACGGCCACCGGCGAACCGGAGTCGGTCTTGGCGTAGCTGATGAACCAGGCGTAGGGGTTTTCGCTGTTGTCGACGCCGTGCTGGGCGGTACCGGTCTTGCCGCCGACCGTCACGCCGGGGATCTTGGCGTTCGTGCCGGTGCCGTCGTTGACGACCGTCTGCATCATGTCCTGGAGCTTCTGCGCGTTCTCCTCGGAGAGCGGCCGGCTCATCTCCTTGGGCGCGTGCTTCTCGATCACGTCCAGGTTCGGCGCCTGCAGCTCGCTGACCATGTACGGCTCCATCAGCTTGCCGTCATTGGCGATGGCCGAGGCGACCATGGCCATCTGCAGCGGCGTCGCGGCCGTCTCGAACTGGCCGATGGAGGAGAGGGCGGTCTGCGGCCGGTCCATCTTCTCGGGGAAGACGGAGGCGTTCGAACGGACCGGCACGAACTGCTCTTCGTTGAAGCCGAACTTCTCGGCCGTCTCGAGCATCTTGTCCTTGCCGAGGTCCGAGCCGATCTTGCCGAAGACCGTGTTGCAGGACACCCGCAGCGCCTCGCGCAGCGAGGCGTTCTTGCAGGGGATGTTGCCCTCGTTCGGCAGCGGGGTCTGGGTGTCGGGCATCGTCCACGGCAGCGGCGACTTGGTGGGCGAGTCGATGTCGGTGTACAGATCGTGCTCAAGGGCCGCAGCCGCCGTGACCGCCTTGAAGGTGGAGCCGGGCGGGTACGTCTCGCGCAGGGCGCGGTTGAGCATCGGCTGGTCTTTGTCCTTGTCCAGCTTCCCGAACTGCTCGGCTTCCTTGTCCGTGTTGCCCGCGAAGGTCGAGGGGTCGTACGAAGGAGCCGAGGCCAGCGCGAGGATCGCACCGGTCGACGGGTCGAGCGCGGCCACCGCGCCCTTGCCGCGGCCCTTGAGACCGTCGTACGCGGCCTTCTGCGCGGCGGCGTTGAGGGTCGTGACGGCGTTGCCGCCCTCCTTCTTCTTGCCCGTGATCATGTCCAGGCTGCGGGTGAAGAAGAGCCGGTCGTCGTTGCCGGTGAGGATGCCGTCCTCGAGGCTCTCGATCTGCGTGGCGCCGATGCGCTGCGAGGCGAAGCCGGTGACGGGGGACCACATGGGCCCGTTCTTGTACGTCCGCTGGTACTTGTAGTCGCCGCCGCCGGCTTCCTTGGAGCCGGTGATGGCCTTGCCGTCGACGATGATGTCGCCGCGCGGCTGGGCGTACCGCTCGATGGAGACACGGCGGTTCTTCGTGTGCTCGGCGAGGGTGTCGGCCTGCACGTACTGGAGCCAGTTGTCCCGGGCGAGCAGGGCGAGGATGAGGAGCCCGCAGAAGATCGCGATCCGGCGCAGGGGCTTGTTCACGGTCGGACCACCTGGGTCATTTCGGCGTCGGGGTTCGGGGCGGGGGCGGGCGCCGGGCGGCGCGCGGTGTCGCTGATGCGGATGAGGATTCCGATCAGCGCCCAGTTGGCGATCACCGAGGAACCGCCGTTCGCGATGAACGGCATGGTCATACCGGTCAGCGGGATCAGGCCCATGACGCCGCCCGCGACGACGAACACCTGGATGCCGAAGGCGCCGGACAGGCCGATCGCCAGGAGCTTGCCGAACGGGTCACGGGCCGCGAGGGCGGTGCGCACGCCGCGTTCCACGATCAGTGCGTACATGAGCAGGATGGCCATGACACCGGCCAGGCCGAGCTCCTCGCCGAAGGTGGCGAGGATGAAGTCGGAGTTGGCGGCGAAGCCGATCAGGTCGGAGTGACCCTGACCGAGGCCGGTGCCGAGCACACCGCCGGAGCCGAACGCCATCAGGGACTGGGCGATCTGGTCGCTGCCCGTGGAGGCGATGACGGCGTCCGAGAACGGGTTCAGCCAGGCGTCCACACGCTCCTGCACGTGCGGCTCGAACGTGGCCACACCCACCGCGCCGGCCGATGACATCACCAGACCGAACACGATCCAGCTGGTGCGCTCCGTGGCGACGTACAGCATCACGACGAACATGCCGAAGAACAGCAGCGACGTACCGAGGTCGGTCTCGAAGACCAGGATGAGGATCGACATCGCCCAGACGACGATGATCGGGCCCAGGTCACGGCCACGCGGCAGGTACATGCCCATGAAGCGGCGGCTCGCCAGGGCGAGCGCGTCGCGCTTCACCATCAGATAGCCCGCGAAGAAGATCGCGATGACGATCTTCGCGAACTCACCGGGCTGGATGGAGAATCCGCCGACGCTGATCCAGATCTTGGCGCCGAAGACATCCATGCCGAGCCCCGGCACGAGCGGCAGCAGCAGCAGGACCAGGGACGCGACCATGGAGATGTACGTGTAGCGCTGCAGGACGCGGTGGTCCTTCAGCACGAGCAGCACGGCCACCAGGAGCGCGATGCCGATCGCGGAGTACATCAGCTGCTTGGGCGCGGACGGGCTGAAGGAGCCGGTCGCCGCCTTGGCGAGACCCTGCAGCTTCTCCGACTGGTCCAGGCGCCAGATGACCACCAGACCGAGGCCGTTGAGCAGCGTCGCGATCGGCAGCAGCAGGGGGTCCGCGTAGGGCGCGTACCTGCGCACCACGATGTGACCGACGGATGCAAGGAGTCCGAGCCCGCAGCCGTAGCCGAGCATGCCGGACGGCAGCCTGCCGTCGATCGCGAGGCCCACGTTGATGTAGGCGAACAGCGGGATGACGACGGCGAACGCAAGGAGCGCGAGCTCGGTGTTGCGCCTGCTCGGCGCCCCGATCGCGCCGATGGTCGACGTGTGTGTAGTGCTACTGCTCATGGCGTGCAAAGGCCCCCAACGGCTGCTTACTGCTTACCGCACAGCGGGACCAGCTTCTCCTCGTCCTCGGAGAGACTGGGGCCGGGTGTGGGAGTCGGTGCGGTCTTGGACTTGTTCTTGTCGGTCGAGCTGTTCTTGTCGTTCTTGTCGTTCGTGTCCGCCGGGTCGGTCGGATCGTCGGTGGGCGCCTTGGCGGCCAGACCGGTGGTGCCGCCCGCCTCGCCCTCGCCCGGCTTGGCGTTCTCCCGCTCGGCCTCGCGGCGCTTGGCGTCCTTCTCGCAGGCCGAGGCCTGCAGACCCAGCTCCTCGATCTTGCTCTTGGCGTCGTCGAGGTTGCCCTCGGCGATGGTCGCCTCGACCTGCTTGCGCTGGTACGGCGGCAGGTACTTGAGTTCGATCTTCGGGTAGTTCTCCTCGACCTTCGACAGGCTGACCCACGCCAGATCCTGGTCGATGCCGCGGTACAGGGCGACGTTCGTGTCGTTCGTGCCGACGTAGTACTGGGTCTGGGTCCAGCGGTAGCCGCCGTACAGGCCGCCGCCGACGACCGCCAGGGCGAGCACGGTGTAGAGCGATCTCTTGAGCCACTTGCGGCCGCCGCCGGGCTTCACGAAGTCCTCGTCGCTGTACGCGCCGAAGCTCCCCTCGGGGACGTATCCCGCCGTGTCGCCGCTCCCGGGCGGCCCGAAGCCGCCTCCGGAGGGCTGCGGGGGGACGGGACGGCCGAGGCCGGACGCGCGGCCCGCGGGGGTCTGCATGGCGCCGTCGTCCTGCGCCTGGAGCTGGTTCTCGGCGACCGCGCCGACGACCACGGGGGTGTCGGAGAGCTGGCCCGCGAGGGTGTCGCCGCTGTCGATGTCCAGGACGTCGGCGACGATCACCGTGATGTTGTCGGGGCCGCCGCCGCGCAGCGCGAGCTGGATGAGCTCCTGCACGGTCTCCTGGGGGCCCTGGTAGCTCGCGAGGGTGTCTTCCATCGTCTGGTGCGAGACGACGCCGGAGAGACCGTCCGAGCAGATCAAGTAGCGGTCGCCGGCGCGGACTTCGCGGATGGAGAGGTCCGGCTCGACGTGCTCACCACTGCCCAGCGCGCGCATCAGCAAGGAGCGCTGCGGGTGGGTGGTGGCCTCCTCCTCGGTGATCCGGCCCTCGTCGACCAGCCGCTGCACCCAGGTGTGGTCCTGGGTGATCTGCGTGAGGACGCCGTCCCGAAGGAGATAGGCGCGCGAGTCGCCGACATGGACGAGGCCCAGCCGCTGTCCCGTCCACAGCAGGGCGGTCAGGGTCGTCCCCATGCCCTCGAGCTGGGGGTCCTCCTCGACCATCAGACGCAGCTGGTCGTTGGCGCGCTGCACGGCGGTGCCGAGCGACGTGAGGATGTCCGACCCCGGCACGTCGTCGTCGAGGGTGACGAGCGTCGAGATCACCTCGGAGCTCGCCACCTCACCCGCGGCCTGGCCCCCCATGCCGTCGGCGATCGCGAGGAGACGCGGACCGGCGTAACCGGAGTCCTCGTTCCCCTCCCGGATCATGCCTTTGTGCGATCCGGCGGCGAAGCGCAAAGACAGACTCATGCGCACCTCGCCCGTCGGCTCCGGGTACATCCGCACGGTGCCCACCCTCCGGTCGGGAGCGCGCTGGCGTCCAGTGTGTGGACCGCGTCGGCTCGCTCGCTCCGCTCGCTCATTGTCGTACTACTTCCGCAGCTCGATGACGGTCTTGCCGATGCGGATCGGCGCGCCCAGCGGAACGGGCGTCGGGGTGGTGAGTCGGGTCCGGTCGAGATACGTGCCGTTGGTGGACCCGAGATCCTCGACGATCCACTGGCCGTCACGGTCCGGGTAGATCCTGGCATGCCTGCTGGACGCGTAGTCGTCGTCCAGCACGATCGTCGAATCGTGCGCTCGGCCCAGCGTGATCGTCTGACCCTGCAGGGCGACCGTCGTGCCCGCCAGGATTCCTTCGGACACGACCAGCTTGCTGGGGGCGCCGCGGCGCTGCCGCCCGCCGCCCTGCTGCTGGCGCTGGGGAGGTGGTGCGGCCGCCGCCTGCTGTTGCTGGCGTGCGGCCTGCTGCGGTCGCGCGTTCTCGCGGCGCGAACCGCGCTGCGTGACACGTGTTCCAAACAGGTCGCTTCGGATGACCTGGACGGCCACGATCACGAACAGCCACAGAACGGCTAGGAAACCCAGCCGCATGACCGTCAGGGTCAGCTCTGACATTGCCCCCGCTTCACCCTTCGGCTTGCCGGTAAACGATGGTGGTTTGGCCCACGACGATCCGCGAGCCGTCGCGGAGCGTAGCGCGGGTGGTGTGCTGCCCGTCTACCACGATGCCGTTGGTAGACCCGAGATCCTGGATCGTCGAGGGCGTTCCGGTCCGGATCTCACAGTGCCGGCGCGATACGCCGGGGTCGTCGATCCGCACATCGGCGTCGGTGCTGCGTCCCAGCACCAGCGTCGGGCGGGAGATCTGATGGCGATTGCCGTTGATCTCGATCCAGCGCCGCACCTGCGCACCCGGAAGAGGCCCGGCGCCGGGCCCCTGGGGGCGGCTCGGTACCGGAGCGGGCCCGCCCGGGCGACCGCCCGGGGGCGGCGCGGCGGGCATGGGGGGAGCGCCGGAGGGCTGAGGAGGCGGGTAGCCGTAGCCACCGCCCTGGCCGCCCGCGGGCGGTCTCGCGGGGCTCTGGCCGGCGTTCGTGGGGCCCCCGGAAGGGCCGACCCCGGGGGGACCGGCAGGAGCGCGCTCGGAGCTCTGCGAGGTGCTGGACGCGAGCGTGCGACTGCGCACTCGGTACAGCCCCGTGTCGAGGTCCTCGGCCTTCTCCAGGTGGACCTTGATGGGGCCCATGAAGCTGTACCGCTGCTGCTTGGCGTACTCGCGCACCATCCCGGAGAGCTCGTCGCCGAGCTGTCCCGAGTAGGGGCTCAGACGCTCGAAGTCGGGCGCGCTGAGCTCCACGATGAAGTCATTGGGGACGACGGTCCGCTCGCGGTTCCAGATCGTCGCGTTGTTGTCGCACTCGCGCTGCAGGGCGCCGGCGATCTCGACGGGCTGGACCTCGGACTTGAACACCTTGGCGAAGGTGCCGTTGACGAGACCTTCGAGTCGCTGCTCGAACTTCTTCATGACTCCCATGGGGCACCTCCTCCGTCGTAGTCATCCTGGTACTGCTTACTGATCGTATCCACGCGCCGGGAAATCGGCTGGTTCCCCCTGTCCGCCCAGTCGATGAGTGTCGCCTCTCACAAGGCATGCCCGCACCAGGGTTCCGGGATCCTTCCGGACTCCTCTCGGGCTCCTCTACCAGGGATCGTAGAGGGGGCCTCAAACCAGTGTCCCGCACCCGGCCGCGGAGCTTCGCCGGGTACGGCGCAAGTCGGTCGCCCGGGTCCCGGATCCCTCCGGATCTCTACGCATCACTCGGGCAGGTGCCCCCGAATACGGATGTGAATCCACCCCCGGCAGCGTGCTAATCTTCTGGATGTCGGAAGGCGCTCGCACCAAGCAGTGAGAGACCCAAGACAACACCCATGCGCGGGTGGCGGAATAGGCAGACGCGCTGGATTCAGGTTCCAGTGCCCGAAAGGGCGTGGGGGTTCAACTCCCCCCTCGCGCACCATGTGGAGCGGGTCTCCACCAGGACGGAAGTCCTGGTGGGGGCCCGCTTCTCGCGTTGGGGGCGGACTGCGGGCCGGACGTTGACGGGGTGGGCGGAGTCGCGGGCGGAAGCCGACCGCCGACGGCTCGGCGCCGTCGGCGGTGGCAGGGGTGTCGCGTCGGTGTGAGGAACGCCTCAGAGCTGGTGGCGGGACCCGACGGTTCACGTGGTCCGCGGTCGGTTCAGGTGACGGTGAACCCCTTGAAGAGGGCGTCGCGCATCTCGGCGTAGCGCTCCATGAAGTCGGCGCGGCCCGTGAGGACGTCCGAGATGTGCTGCACGCCGAAGAAGGACGCGACGACGACCCGGGCCAGGGCCTGCGGGTCGGTCTCGGGACGCAGCTGTCCGGCCTCCTTCGCCGCGGCGATGAACCCGACGAGCAGCTTGGACCACCCGACGTACGGCTGGGGCAGGTCGGTGCCGATCAACGAGCGTTCGATCTGCAGCCGGGCGCCGGCCTGGACGATGCTGTCGGTGTGGAAGGCCTCGGCGGTGCGGTCCAGGATCGTCAGCAGGGTCTGGAGCGGCGGCAGTTCCATGGCCTCCACCTGCTCGACGAGGGGCGGCCAGTGCGCGTAGTGCCCTTCCATGACGGCGACGGCCAGCGCCTGCTTGTTGGCGTAGTGGAAGTAGACGGCACCCTTCGTCATCGAGGCGCGTTCGGCGACGGCCTGCAGGGTGACGGTCGGATACCCCTGCTCCGCGAAGATCTCCGCCGCGACCCGCAGGATCTGGGCCTTCGTGCGTCGTGAGCGCTCCTGTTTGGGCTGGCTGGTGGCTTGCTGGGTCGCGCCCGAACTGTTCGTGTTCCGCACCGGCTCCGTCCCCTTCCTGGGTCAGCACTCCGGGATCCCGACGAGTGAGCTGCGGTTGTACGTGCCTTGTAATATACATTCGAGAAGGTATATTTTCCTTCCGCTAGCCGATTGGTAGTCCCACATTCTGGGACTGGGCCGGGGGGGTTCACCTATGTCGATCAGCACGTTTCCGGAAATATGTACCGAGGACGCAAAGCCGGTACGCCATCTCCTCACGTACGACCAGACGGTGCCGCGCACCCTGGTCCACCGTGCGGCCGTGACCGAGGTCTTCCTGACGGACGGTTGCAGGATGGAGGATTCGGAGCGGGTCCTCATCGCGGCCCAGTGGCCGCGCAGCCACGCGCTGTACGAGCCGGACGCGGCGGGGTTCAGTGATCCGGTGCTGCTGGTCGAGACCGTGCGCCAGGCCGCCATCTACACCGCGCACCGCTTCCACGAGGTGCCGCTGGCCCACCGTTTCATCTTCTGCGACCTCGACTTCCAGATCCAGGATCCGGCCCCGCTGCGCGTGGGCGGTGCCCCGCTGCGGGTCGTGCTCGACGGGCGGTTCACGCCCGACACCAACCAGTCCACCAAGCGCTTCGGCGCCCGCTTCGAGACCGCGCTCAAGGTCAACGGCCTGCACTGCGGGCGGGCTTCGGTGCGGCTCCTGTCGGTGGGCGACGAGCTCTACAGCACCCTTCGCTACCGCAGCGCCCCGGCCGGCGGTCCGCAGCCGCCGTGGTCCCGGACGCTGCTCCCGGCCGCCGAGGTGGGGCAGGTCCGCCCGGAGAACGTCCTGTTGAGCAGCGAGGGACCGGGGACGTACGGCATGCACCTGGACACGAAGCACCCCGGGTACTTCGAGCACGCCAGCGACCACGTGCCCGGCATGGCCCTCGTCGAGGCCTTCCGGCAGGCGGGGCACCAGCTGCTGCGTCAGTCCGGCGACCCGCGGTCCCATCTGATGACGGCGTGCGAGGTCAGCTTCGACTGCTTCGGCGAACTGGACGCGCCCGTCACGGTCCAGGCGCACGAAGGGCTCGCGGACGCCCCGGCCGACCGGCTGATCCGGCTGGCTGCGGTCCAGGGCGAACGCACCCTCGCCCGCGCGACTTCCGTGTACCGGCCGCACCGCGTCGTGCCGGCCTGTTGACCGGCATCCGGAACCGAGCGCGCACCCCGAGGGGACGAGCGATGGAACTTCAGCAGCTGCGTGTCTTCCGTGAAGTGGCACGGGAGTTGAGCTTCACCCGGGCGGCCAGGAACCTGCACTGCGCCCAGTCCACCGTCACCGGCCAGATCAAGAGTCTGGAGTCCTCCCTCGACGCCGTGCTGTTCCTGCGTCGCGGGCGCTGCCCGATCGAGCTGACACCGGCGGGCGCGGTGCTGCAGGGCCGGGTGGACCAGATCCTCCAGGCGGTCGACACGACGGGCCGGGAGGTCCGCGGCGCGGTCGGCCGCCGCGGCGACCTGGTCCGGCGTCCGGTCCACCATGCGCACGCCCACCCGCTGTAGGGGCAGGGCGTCGCCGCCGCGCCGTCCTTCGCTCCCTTCCGTCTGCTTCCGTTCGTTTCCGTTCGTTCTCTCCTGACTCGATGCCGCCCGCTCGCGGGCGGTGGCAAGGACTCCATGAACGCCGTTCCGCCGGCCGTCGCATTCTTCGATGTGGACGAGACGCTCATCAACGTCACGAGCCTCTCCCGCTTCCTCGCCTTCCACTGGGACCGGGCGGGCGAGGACCGGGCCCGCTTCCTGCGCGCCCGCGACGAGCACCTCCGTGACCAGGCGGCGGGTGTGCCGCGCAGCCGGCTCAACCGCTCCTTCTACCGCCACTTCCGGGGAGTCCCGGTCGCCGAGCTGAACCGGGCGGGGCGTGCCTGGTTCGCGGCCGAACAGGCGGGGGGAGGCCTCTTCCACCAGCCTGCCGTGGACGCCCTGCGAGGCCACCGCCGCGACGGAGCCCTCGTCGCGCTGGTCTCCGGGTCGTTCCTGCCGTGCCTGGCGCCGATAGCCGAGGAGCTGCGGGCCGACGTGGTCCTGTGCACCACCGCCGAGGAACACGACGGGGTCCTGACCGGGAACGTCGGCACCCCGGTGATCGGTCCGCGGAAGGCGGAGCTCGCCCGGCGGACGATGAGCGGTCACCGGGCGTCCCCACGCGACTGCCACGCCTACGGCGATCACGCCAGCGACGTGGATCTGCTGCGGGCCGTCGGTCACCCGGTGGTGGTCGGCGACGACCCGGTGCTCAACTCCCTTGCGCGGAGCGAGGGATGGGGGCTGCTTGCCGGGCCGGTCCGGCCGCCGGGTGGCGCATGGCGGGCAGCAACGTCTTCCACAGGTGATGTGTCTGCCGGCCGTCCTGTTCCGGCGGCCCGGCGGGAACCGTGTGGGTCTGCCCGAGGAGTACGGCCAGGAACAGCTGGCTGAGCACCTCGGGCCGGTGGCCCGGGTCGATCCCGCCGCTTTCCTGCGCGCCCGCCACCAGGTGCAGCAGCAGGGTCCGCAACTGCTCCACCTGCACGGTGTTCGTGCCCTCGGCCCAAGCCTTCTCGGTCACCAGACGCAGGCCCGCGCGGAACCGCGTGTCGTGCTGCGCGTGGTCGGTGAGCTGGGTCAGGAGCAGGTCGAGCACCCGCAGGGGCTGCGCCCCCGAGGCCTGGGCCGCGTTGAGCAGCGCCTGCCAGCGCTCCTCGAACTGCCGGGTCAGCTCGGCGGCCAGTTCGGCCTTGGAGTCGAAGTGTCCGTAGAGCGCCCCTTTGGTGAGGCCGGTACGCCGGGCGACCACCTGCAAGTTGGTGGCGGCGAACCCCTGTGCGGCGAACTCCACGGCGGCCGCGTCGAGGACCAGCGCGTGCGTACGCCGCGCCCTGTCCTGCTTCCCCATGGTCAGGCCCCCAGCCGGCACCGTCGCTCTCCAAAAATTCCTACGCAACGGAATCTTTTCCTGTAGGGGCGCTGGAGGGCAAGTCAATCCCGTAATTCCGATCGTAAACAGCTTCGTATTCGGACAATCCAGCTGCGTGCAGCCGCGAGATGCCCCGAGACGCCGCAAGAAGGGGACAAGTTGATGCCCACCACCACGCAGGCCGCGGCGACGCGCGCCGTCCGTGCCCATGACGCCGCCGCTCTGGGAGCCCGGTACGCGACGGAGTCGGAGCAGGCGCGCACCCTGCACCCGGCCGTGGCCGACGCCCTGGTCCGGGCCGGCTTCGCGCGCCACTTCGTGCCCGCCGAATTCGGCGGTTCCACCGGCACGTTCGCCGAACTCCTGGAGGCGGTCGCCGAGGTGGGAGAAGGGTGTACCTCCGCCGCCTGGTGGGCCGCGCTGCAGGCCGCCCACGGCAGACTCGCCGCGCATCTCCCCCGCCAGGGCCAGGCCGACCTGTGGGAGACCGGCGCGGACACGCCCGTCGCGGCCGCCGTGGTGCCGCCTGCCGGGGAGCTCGCCGCGGCGCCCGGCGGCTATCTGCTGACCGGGCGGTGGAACCTCGCGAGCGGGGTCGACCACGCCCGCTGGATCCTGCTCGCCGCGCCGGACCTCGGCGGCGGTGGTGGTCAGCGGATACTCGCCGTGCCGCGCGCCGACTTCCTGATCCACGACACCTGGCACAACAGCGGCCTGCGGGGCACCGGGAGTCACAGCGTCACGGTCGACGCCGCTTTCGTGCCCGAGCACCGCACCGTCCTGCGCGACGCGCTGGCCGCGGGGCGCGACGAGGAGGACGCCGCGCGCTGCCACCGCATCCCGTACACCCTGGTCGCGTCTCTGATGTTCGCGGCGCCCGCGCTCGGCGCGGCGCGCGGCGCCCTGCGCGCCTGGACCGCGCTGGCCGCGGGGCGCGCCACGGCGGGCGGTGGCCGCCTCCTCGACGACGACGCCGTCGCGCAGCAGACCCTGGCCGTCTCCTCCGCCGAGGTCGACGCGGCGCATCTGCTGCTGCGGCGCGCGGCCGAACGGGCCGACCGGGCGCCGCTGGACGACCTGCCGGTGGCCCTGAACATGCGTGACGCGGCGGTCGCCGTGGAGATGCTGGTCGGTGCCGTGGAGCGGCTCATCCGCAGCGGCGGCGCACGCGCCCAGGCCGACGGGGAGCCGCTGCAGAGGTTCTGGCGCGATGTGCACGCCCTCGCGGGGCACGGCGCCCTGCGGCTGGCGCCCGCCGCGGCGGCCTACGGCCGGTGGGCGGCGGCCGGGGCGGACCTGCGCTGACGCGCTGCGCCGACGTGGTGGGGTCACGGGCCGTGCGGTGAGCCCGCCCACCGCACGGCCCGCACCCTTCCGAAGAACGGCCCCCGGCATTGCCGGGGGCCGTTCGCGTTGGGGCAGGGGCAGGGGCAGGGGCGGGGGCCGTGTCGGCGCAGGCTGTCGGGCGCCCGGGACACCTGTTATCGGGATCCCTGATCCAATTTGAAACCTTCTCGAAGGAATGATTTTCTCGTTGCAGGCGCCGCCCCCCACCTGGCATCGACCGAGATTGGGTGATCCTCAGTGACGACGGCATATCCCGAACCGACCACCACATTCGCCGCGCACCGCCCGGTCCACCCGGGCGATCAGGGCGGCGGCCACTCCCGCCGTCCTGCCCCTCGGGTCGCGCTCGCCGCCCCGGCCTGTGGCGAGGGAAGCGGCAGGGGAGGCGCGCCGGCCCTGCCGGAGGCGTCCGTCCTGCCCGGCTCCCGTCGCGCCAGACGCGAGGCGTCCGAGGGGGAGCTCACCTGGTGGCAGCGCATGGAGGAACTGCGCTGTCACTTCGAGCGGGCGCTGACGCGTGAGCTCGCCCGCC
Organism: Streptomyces sp. NPDC054047; assembly: GCF_055585065.1. Classification (NCBI taxonomy): domain Bacteria; kingdom Bacillati; phylum Actinomycetota; class Actinomycetes; order Kitasatosporales; family Streptomycetaceae; genus Streptomyces; species Streptomyces sp. NPDC054047. Next base: position 86,882 of record NZ_JBVJKV010000005.1, read on the forward strand.
TCGGGCTGTCCCCGTCGACGTATCTCGCCCTGGAGCAACTCGCTCTGCACCCCGGGCAGTTGCGTATCGCGGAACTCGCCCAGGAGATCCGTCTCAGCCCCTCGTCGACGTCCCGGGTCGTGGACCGCCTGGTCCGGGACGAGCTGGCCGTGCGCATGCCCAGTACGGGCGACCGGCGCACGGTGCACGGCCGGATAACCGAGCGGGGACGCGACCTGTACGAGGCCGCGGTGCCCGCCTACCGGATGGCGCTCGCCCAGACGCTGGACGTCCTGCGCGGAGCCCCGGGCGCCCCGCAGGGCCGCTAGAACAGCTTGTTCAGGAAGTCGGCGAGCTTCGTCTGCATGCGCTCGACCTTCTCCTCCACGGTGAGGGACTCCTGGAGGCGGCCCCCGGGCTGGGCCCGCTTCTTGCCCCGCACGTACAGGGAGCAGGCCAGATTGCTGCAGATGTACTCGCCCACCGTGTCCTCGTTGTTGCCGCTCTCGCGTGCCTTGCGGGCGGTCATCAGCGTCACCCCGCTCGCGGGGTGGGTGGTCAGGCAGATGGAGCACATGGCGCGGTGGTACGCGTTGCCGCTGCGCGGCGCCAACAGGAGCGCGAAGCCCACCAGTCGGCCTTCGTGCTCGGCCACGATGTAGCTGCGCTGCGGCGCGCCCGGGTCACGCCAGCCGAGGAAGTCCAGGTCGTCCCAGGGCAGTTCGGGAAGATCCCGCGGCACCGTGAGCCGACTGGCCTCGCCCTTCGTGCAGTTGACGAACGATGCGCGGATCTGCGGGTCGGTCAATTCCTTCATGATCCCGGACCCTAGCAATGCCTGTGTATATTAGGCAAAGCCCAAGGGGGTCTAGGTTAGAGCCCAGGCGTCACCGCCCCGACGCTGTACAGGAAAGGAAGAGTTCATGTCCGAGGAGATCAGCACCACGAGCGCCCAGGAGGAGGCGCCGGCGGAAGCGGCGGCCGCTCCGCCAGTGGAGCGCTCACCGGTCGTCGTGGCTCTCGTCCTGGCCCTGGGCGCGTTCGTCGCCCTGCTGGACACCACGATCGTCGGCGTCGCCATGCACTCGTTCACCGAGTACTTCGACGCCGGCCTCGCGGACGCGCAGTGGGCGTCCACCGCGTATCTCCTCGCGATGTCGTCGGTCATCCCGGCGACCGGATGGGCGGCTCAGCGCTTCGGCGCGGCGGCCACCTGGACCGCCTCGCTCTCCGTCTTCCTGCTGGGCTCGGTGCTGGCCGGTGCCGCCTGGTCGCTGGGCAGCCTCATCGCCTTCCGGGCGCTCCAGGGCTTCGGCGCCAGCATGCTCTTCCCGCTGATGCGGATCATCGTGGTCGAGGTCGCGGGCCGGGCCCAGATGGGCCGGATGATGACGATGATGGCCGTCCCGCTCCTGGTCGCGCCGGTGCTCGGCCCCGTGCTCGGCGGCACGCTCATCCAGGAGTTCTCCTGGCGGTGGGCGTTCTTCCTGAACGTGCCGATCATCCTCGCGGTGATCGTCCTGTCCGCGCGGCTCCTGCCGAACTCCAAGGGGCAGGCGCCCGGGCGCCTCGATCTCGTCGGACTGCTCACCATGGGCGGTGGTCTGGCCGCGGTCATCCTCGGCTTCAGCAACCTGGCCAAGGGCACGTCGCTGACCAGCACGCCGGTACTCCTGCCGGTCGCGGCGGGCGCGGTCCTGCTCGCGGTGCACGGAGTGCGGGCCGCCCGCGCCCAGACCCCTGGCGTCGTGGACTTCTCGCTCTTCCGCGACCGGATGTTCACGGCCTCGACCTCCATCACCCTGCTCAACAACTTCGGTCTGTACGGAGTCGTGGTGCTGGTTCCGCTGTTCTTCCAGCAGGCCGGCGGCAAGGGCCCGCTGGGCGCCGGAGCGATCATGGTGGCGCAGGGTGTGGGAACGGCGGCCGCGGTGCTGCTCGTCAGCCGGGTCATCGACACCAAGAGCAACCCCCGGGCCCTGGTCCTCGTCGGGCTCCTCCTGGTCGCGGTGGGCCTCACGACCTTCGCCATGGCCGACACCGCGGAGGTGAACGCCCTGCTGCTCGGCGCCCTGTTCGCCCAGGGCATCGGCCTGGCGCTGGCGGCTGCGCCCATCATGGTCACGCTCTACCACTCGCTCCCGGTCACCAGCGTGCCGGCCGCGACCACGGCCAACGCGGTCTCGCAGCAGCTCGGCGGTGCCGTGGGCACCACCGTCGTCGCGCTGCTCCTGCAGCACTACGTCTACTCGGCCGACGGCACGGCGGCGGACTTCGGCCCCGTGTTCTGGTGGGCCCTCGCCTTCGTGGTCGTCACCGCGATTCCCGCGCTGTTCCTCCCGTCGGGCGCCCCCAAGCAGGCCTGAGCAGGCCCCGCGGGCCCGAGCCCGCGGAACCCGCCCCACCCCTCCGTCCAGGAAAGTACTCAGTCATGGCTATCACTTCGCTTGGCCTGGCCAAGGTCCGCAACATCGGGATCATGGCCCACATCGACGCGGGCAAGACGACGACCACCGAGCGGATCCTGTACTACACCGGTGTCTCGTACAAGATCGGCGAGGTCCACGACGGTGCCGCCACCATGGACTGGATGGAGCAGGAGCAGGAGCGCGGCATCACGATCACGTCCGCCGCGACGACCTGCCACTGGCCGCTGGAGGACGTCGACCACACGATCAACATCATCGACACCCCCGGCCACGTCGACTTCACCGTCGAGGTCGAGCGCAACCTCCGGGTGCTCGACGGCGCCGTGACCGTGTTCGACGGCGTCGCCGGTGTCGAGCCGCAGTCCGAGACCGTCTGGCGCCAGGCGGACCGCTACGGCGTGCCGCGGATCTGCTTCGTCAACAAGCTGGACCGCACCGGGGCGGAGTTCCACCGCTGCGTCACCATGATCACCGACAGGCTCGGCGCGACCCCGCTGGTCATGCAGCTGCCCATCGGGGCGGAGGCCGACTTCAAGGGCGTCGTCGACCTGGTGACGATGAAGGCGTACGTCTGGTCGGCCGATGCCGCCAAGGGCGAGGCCTACGACACCGTCGAGATCCCCGCCACGCACACCGAGGCCGCCGCCGAGTGGCGCGGCAAGCTGCTCGAGGCCGTCGCGGAGAACGACGAAGAGCTCATGGAGCTGTACCTGGAGGGCCAGGACCCCTCGGTGGAGCAGCTGTACGCCGCGATCCGGCGCATCACCATCGCGTCGGGCAAGTCCTCGGACACCACGGTCACCCCGGTGTTCTGCGGCACCGCGTTCAAGAACAAGGGCGTCCAGCCCCTGCTCGACGCGGTCGTGCGCTATCTCCCGTCCCCCCTGGACGTCGAGGCCATCGAGGGCCACGCGGTGAACGACCCCGAGGAGGTCGTGCTGCGCAGGCCCGCCGACGACGAGCCGCTCGCGGCGCTCGCGTTCAAGATCGCCAGCGACCCGCACCTGGGCAAGCTCACCTTCATCCGGGTCTACTCCGGCCGCCTGGACGCCGGCACCGCGGTGCTCAACTCCGTCAAGGGCAAGCGGGAACGCATCGGCAAGATCTACCGGATGCACGCCAACAAGCGCACGGAGATCGACTCGGTGGGCGCCGGTGACATCGTCGCCGTCATGGGCCTGAAGCAGACCACCACCGGCGAGACGCTGTGCGACGACAAGAGCCCGGTCATCCTGGAGTCCATGGACTTCCCGGCCCCGGTCATCGAGGTGGCGATCGAGCCCAAGTCCAAGGGCGACCAGGAGAAGCTGGGCGTCGCCATCCAGCGCCTGGCCGAGGAGGACCCGTCCTTCCGCGTCAAGACCGACGAGGAGACCGGGCAGACCATCATCGCCGGGATGGGCGAACTCCACCTCGACATCCTCGTCGACCGCATGAAGCGCGAGTTCAAGGTCGAGGCGAACGTCGGCAAGCCGCAGGTCGCCTACCGCGAGACGCTGCGCAGGACCGTCCCGAAGCACGACTTCACGCACAAGAAGCAGACGGGCGGCTCCGGCCAGTTCGCGAAGGTGCAGATCGCACTCGAACCCCTCGACGGCGACGGCTACGAGTTCGAGAACAAGGTCAGCGGCGGCCGTGTCCCGCGCGAGTACATCCCGTCCGTGGACGCCGGCTGCCAGGAGGCCATGGACTTCGGCGTGCTCGCCGGTTACCCCCTCACGGGTGTCCGGGTGGTCCTCCTGGACGGCGCCTACCACGAGGTCGACTCCTCCGAGATGGCCTTCAAGATCGCCGGTTCGATGGCCTTCAAGGAGGCCGCGCGCCTGGCCTCCCCCGCCCTGCTCGAACCGATGATGAAGGTCGAGGTGACGACGCCCGAGGAGTACATGGGCGATGTCATCGGAGACATCAACTCCCGCCGCGGTCAGATCCAGTCCATGGAGGACCGCCACGGCGTCAAGCTCGTCACCGGTCTGGTGCCGTTGTCGGAGATGTTCGGCTACGTCGGGGACCTCCGCAGCAAGACCTCGGGCCGGGCGAACTACTCGATGCAGTTCGACTCCTACGCCGAGGTCCCCCGGAGCGTCGCCGAGGAGATCATCGCGAAGACCAAGGGCGAATAGCGGCCCGGACGGACCCTGGACGGCCCGCCCCGGCACAGACACCGAACGCCGTGGCGGGAGGCCCTTCACAGGGAGCCTCCCGCCACGGCGTTCGTGCGTCTTGGCCCTCAGCCGCCGCGCACCGCTCCCGACCGCGCGTCGAGGCGCAGGCTCTGCGCGTAGTCGGGGAGGATGCCGAGCTCCTTCGCCTCGGCCAGCGTCGGGGCCGCGCGGTCGCGGTCCGACAGGACGAGGTCCAGGCCCTGCGGGTAGGGCAGGGCGATGTCGGGGTCCAGCGGGTGGATGGCGTGCTCCCGCTGGGGTTCGTAGCCGGTGGAGAGCAGGTAGGAGATGGTGGTGTCGTCCTCCAGGGCCACGAACAGGTGCCCGACCCCGATCGGGATGTGCACCGACCGGCGGTCCTGCGGATCGAGCTCCACCGAGTCCCACATGCCGAAGGTCGGGGAGCCCACCCGGGTGTCGATGATGTAGTCGACGGCCTTCCCGCGCGTGCAGTAGGCGTACTTCCCCATGCCGGGCGGAATCGCGGTGAAGTGGATGCCGCGCACGACGCCCCGCTTGGAGACGCTGTAGCTGGACTGCACCACCGGGTAGAGCGGGCGCCCCACGGCCTTCGTGAACACGTCCTCCTGGTAGGGCGAGAGGAAGACGCCGCGCGCGTCCCCGAACACCTGCGGGGTGAACTCGTAGGCCCCTTCGATCTTCAACTGGCGTACCTGCACCGGTTTCTCCTCATGTAGTGACGGTGTGCCGCCCCGGGACGGCACACCGAACGCGTTCAGAACGGACCCTGGAACCCTGCGGACACATCGGCCAGCTGCGGCAGCACGGCCTCCCGCTCGCCGCACACGTCCAGGCAGGCGGACACGATGCTGCTCGCGCCGGGGTGGAAGGCCTCCTCCAGCGGGCGCGACACGGGCGCCGGGCTGTCCGGCAGCGACACGCGGCGTACCGGCGCGCGCAGCATGTGCGGGACGTGTTCGGCGACCACCGCGGCCACCTCGGAGGTGAACCCGTACCGGGCCCAGCTGGTGTCGGCGACGACGAGCCGCCCGGTCTTGGCGACGGACTCGCAGATGATGCCCTCGTCCAGCGGACGCAGACTGCGTACGTCCACCACCTCGACGCTGATGCCGCGCTCGGCCAGCTGCTCGGCCGCGCGCTCCGCCTCGTGCACCATCAACGACGCCGCGACGACGGTGACATCGCTGCCCGCGCGTGCGATGCGGCCGATGCCGAACGGCGTCGGTATCGGCTCCTCGGGGACCTCGCCGGTGAGCTGGTAGAGGTTGCGGTTCTCGATCAGTACGACGGGGGTGTCACCGGTCAGGGCCTGCACCAGCATGCCCTTGGCGTCGGCCGGGGTGGCGGGCGTCGCCACATGCAGCCCCGCGTAGTGCGCGAACGTCGCGTGGGGGCTCTGGGAGTGGGTGGAACCCTGCCCCCAGCCCCGTCCGACGACACCGCGGGTCACCACCGGGACGCCGCCCTTGTCGCCGCCGTAGGTGTAGCGCCACTTGGCGGCCATGTTCACGATCGGGTCCATGGCGAGGAACATGAAGTCCGCGCGGACGTGCACCACGAGGGGGCGCTGTCCCGCGGCGGCGGCTCCGATGGCGAAGCCGGCCGTGGCGTTCTCCGCGTTGGGCATGTCGACCACCCGGCCGGGGCCGAACCGGGCGAAGGCCTCCTTCGTGGTGCCGAAACTGCCGCTCACGTCGTCGACGCCCTCGCCGGCGACGAAGATCCGCTCATCGCGTTCCATGCACTGCACGGTGGCTTCGCTGATGGCCTGCCAGTAGGTCAGGGTGCGCATATCCGGTCTCTCTTCCCTGGGATGTGCGGTGGTCAGTGGGTCGCGGGCAGATACGCGCCGTCGAGCAGACGGGCGGTGTCCGGGAACGGCAGCGCCTTGGCGCGGTCGATCGCCGCGTGGATCTCCTGGCGGAACTCGGTGCGCCAGGCGGACACGGCCGCGTCGATGTCGGGCTCGTCCGCGCGCAGGGCGTCCGTGGCCCGCAGGATCGGGCAGCCCGCCATCCAGGAGTCGATCTCCTCCTGGGAGCGGTAGCCGTGGTCGTGGTCGAGACCGGGCCCCACGTGGGCGCGCCACCGGTACGTCGCCAGTTCGAGCAGGACCGGTCCCTCGCCGCGGCGGGCGTGCTCCACCGCGTCCCGCGCCGCCGCCTCGACGGCGAACACGTCGTTGCCGTCGACCGACAGGGCCCGCACTCCGGCGGCCTCGGCGCGCCCGTGCACCGAGGTGCCCTCGGCATGCCGGACACCCAGCGGCGAGGAGATCGAGTACAGGTTGTTCTCACAGACGAAGACCACCGGAATCCGGTGCACCGCCGCGAAGTTCAGGGATTCGGCGAACACGCCCTCGTCGGCCGCGCCGTCACCGAAGAAGGTGAGCGCGACGCGCTTCTCACCGGTGCGGGCGAACGTCCAGCCGGTGCCGACGGCCACGGAGATCATCTCGCCGAGGATGGCGGCCGAGCCCGCGAAGCCCACCGACTGGTCCATCACGTGCATCGAGCCGCCACGGCCGCGGGAGCAGCCGTCCTCCTTGCCGTAGAGCTCGGCCACCAGCGCTTCGAGGTCGCCGCCCTTGGCGAGGTAGGGCGCGTGCGAGCGGTGCCCCGAGTAGAGCCAGTCCGCGGTGGTGGTGGCCGAGCACACCCCCACCGCGGTCGCCTCCTGCCCGATGGAGAAGTGCGTGGGCGTACGCATCTCCTGCTCGTCGCGGTAGTAGTCGGCGAGGATCTCCTCCACCGTGCGGATGCGCACCATGTCCCGGATCAGCCGGGCGCGGGCAGACACCATCTTCAAGTCCTTTCGGTGTGTTTGCGTCACTGCGGCCCGGTGAGCAGGCTCCGCAGGCAGGCGACGAGGCTGCGGGCTTCCACGTTGAGGTAGTAGCTGTGGCGCAGCAGGTCCGTCAGCTGCCGCAGGGTCACCCAGCGGAAGTCGGGGTGGTCGTCGGCGGCGTGGCCGTCGGTGTCGGCGTTGTCGTCCGTCTCGACGACCAGGTAGCGGTTGCGGGTGCGGTAGAAGCGCCCGCCCTCTTCGGACAGGACGGTGTCGAACCGGATGCGCCGGGGGTCGGCGGCGAGCACCTCGTCGAGGAAGGCAGGCCGGGCCTCGGCCGGCAGGACGGTGTAGTTGTCCGGGGTGCACTGCACCGTCGGGGCCAGCTCGATGACGTCGTTGTGGCCCGCTTCGGCCTTGGCCTGCACGAGGACGTGCAGGACGCCGTCGATCCGGCGGGTCAGGAACGCGATCAGACCGGTCCGTTCGGCGGCGATCATGGGCTGGGTCCACCGGTCGACCTCGCGGCCCCTGGCGCGCACCCGTACGCCCATCACGTCGAAGAAGAGCCCGCTCTCGTGGCTGATCCGGCCGTCCGTCTCGTGCCATCCGGTGACCTGGTCCAACGGCACCCGGTGGACCAGGAGTTCCGTGGTGCTGCGCGACTCGGTGATCCAGTTCAGGATCTCGGCCGTGGTGTGCCGGCCGCCGTCGGCGCCGATCTCGCAGGACCTGAGCAGCGCGGCCTGGAACGCGTCCGGCTCCCGGGGCGCGGCGCGGGCGACGCCGGGGCCGGTGATGGGCAGACAGGACAGCACGGCGCGGGAGTCCATGTTCACCATGTCGTCCAGGGCGAGCAGTTCATGGATCTGACTCAGCGTCAGCCAGCGGAAACCGTCGTGCACCGGGACGGGTTCGCGGACCTCGACGATCATGTTGCGGTTGCGCTTGCGGTAGAACCAGGCGCCCTGCTCGGACTGGCGTACGTCGGCGATGACCGTGTGCCGTGCGGCGTCGCGGAAGTACTCGACATAGGGGACCGGACGCCCGCGGTGGGCGCCGGTGTAGTTGCTGCGGGTGGCCTGCACCGTGGGTGACAGCTGGAGCCCGTTGTGGTTGCCCGGCTCCACCTTCGCCTGCATCAGGAAGTGGGCGACGCCGTCGAACTCGGACGTCAGGATGCCGAGGATGCCGGTCTCGGGCTGGTTGATGACCGGTTGGCTCCAGCCGGGGACCGCGGCGCCGGGCCGCTCGACCGCGACTCCCCCGACGGAGAAGAAGCGCCCGCTCTCGTGCACGAGGTTGCCGGTGCCCGGCTCGCGGTGCCAGCCGGTCAGCTCGTCGAGCGGGACGGGCTCCACCTCGGTGGAGGACCGTTCGGCGCACGCGGCGAACCACCGGTGGTAGTCGGAGAGCGCCGTCATCAGGCCGCCTCCGCCCGCTCGCCCACCAGGCGTTCCAGCGTCGCGACCAGGTCGGCGGGGGAGGGCTGGGCCAGCAGCTCGGCACGCATCCTGGCGGCGCCCGCGGCGAAGCGGGGCTCGTCCAGGAGCCGGGCGACGTGATCGCGGACGGTGTCGGCGGTCGCGCTGTCGGCGGGCAGGGCGAGCCCCGCCTCCAGCTCCTCCTGCCGCCGGGCGATCATCAGGGTGTCGTAGCCGTGGCCCAGGACCAGTTGGGGCACGCCGTGGTGGACGGCGGTGAGACGGGAGCCGATGCCGCCGTGGTGCACGACGGCGTCGCAGGTGGGCAGCAGGTCGTGGAGCGGGACGAAGTCCACCAGGCGGACGTTGTCCGGGAGCCGGCCGAGCCCGGCCGCGTCGTCGGCGCTCAGGGTGGCGACGACCTCCACGTCCAGGCCGGCGAGACCGGCGAGGATGTCGCCGACCGTGGTCGTCGTGTTCTCGATCTCGTTCGAGAGGCCCAGCGTGAGGCACACCCGCCTGCGCCCGGCCGGTTCGCGCAGCCAGTCGGGCACCACGGAGGGCCCGTTGTAGGGGATGTACCGCAGGCTCTCGACGGGGCCCGCGGTGTCCAGGCGGGTGCCGGGCACCGATGTGTCGATGGTGAAATCGCCGGTGCGCAGCCGCTCGGTCCACGTGCCGCCGAGCCGGTGCATGGTCTCCTCCAGCCACTCGCGGGTGGGGTCCTCGCGGTGCGCCGGGGGCTGCTCGTCGTGGCGGCGCAGGAACGCCTCGCGGGCCCGGCCGATGAAGTCCAGGCCGTACACGAACCGGGCGTGCGGTACGCCGATGAGTTCGGCGGCCACGGCGCCGGCGACGGTGAGCTGCTCCCAGACGACGAGGTCGGGCTGCCAGTGGCGGGCGTAGGCGACCATCTCGTCGATCACCGGGTCGTTGTTGATCCCGGCGTACAGGGCGGACACGAGAACCTTCTCCAGGCCGAGCAGCCCCTCCCAGCTCCAGGCCGCGGCGTCGGTCATCGGCCAGTCGAAGGTGCCGAGGAAGTCGGACGCGCCGTTGCCCATCAACTGTCCGTACAGCTCGGGCTCGTAGGTGTCGTTGCGGTACCAGCCGGGCTCGCCGACCGGCACGGCGGTCATGCCGCTGCCGGTGGTGGTCTCCGTCAGGTCGGGGTGCCCCGTGACGCGCACCTCGTGCCCGGCCGCGCGCAGCGCCCAGGCCAGCGGCAGCATCGGCTGGAAGTGCGTCGGGTGGGGCATGCTGGCGAACAGAATCTTCATGACGTGTTCTTCCTGGCTCAGACCGTGGCCATGGGGCGGGCGACCAACGACGGGGACACCGGGGCGGCGGCGCGGCGGACGAGCGGCTCGGTGCCGACCGGGCGGGGGCGACGAGCGGCGAGGGCGCGCAGCCCTTCCCGGGCGCAGGCCACCGCGAACGGCAGCACCGACGACCGGGCCGTGTCCGGTACGAGGACGGCGTCCTGCTGCTCCCGGGGACGGTCCGCGTCGAACCGGTCGGGATCGGGGAACACCTCGGGGTCCCGGTGGGCGGCGCCCAGGACCGTCACCACGCGCTCACCGGCCTCGATGTGCTGCCCGCCGAGCTCGCAGGGGGCGTCGGCGACGGCGACGTGCAGCCGGAGGGGAGGGGCCAGGCGCAGGGTCTCCCGCACCACCCGATCGGCGTGGCCCGGCTCCGCCGTCAGCCGGTCCCACAGTTCGGGGGCGCCGTCGCCGGTCGCGGCGCCATGGGTGACGGCGTCGGCCACCAGGTCCGTCGCCATCGGTATGCCGGCCACGGCGATGTCGAACCCGGCGGGGACCAGGGCCCGCAGGGCCGCCAGGCCGTCGACGATCTCCCGGGTGCGGGTCCGGCTCTGCGGATAGAACGGGGCGTCCAGTGCGCCACGGGTCCGCAGGACGGCGGTGTGCAGGGCGCGTTCCGCGGCCTCGTCGAGCCCGCAGGCCCGCGCCAGCGCGCTGACGGCCGCGTCGCGGGCGACGGCGACCAGGTCGGCTCCGTCGGAGGCCGTCCGGTCCAGGGTGTGTTCCCAGGACGGCGCGGCGCGGCGGGCCGCGGCCGCCACGGCGTCGGGCCAGGAGGCGTCGTCGTGGGCGTCGAACAGCGGCAGGCCGCGCAACTCGGGCGCCGTCAGGGCGGCTTGCGCGACCGGATGCCGCGCGGCGACCCAGTCGCCGGTGGCGCTGCGGGACAGCGGCTGTGCGCGCAGGGCGCGCCAGTGGTCCCGGGGGTCGATGTCGAGTCCCCGCAGCAGCGCCGCGTAGGTGTCTCCCTGCGCGGCTGCCAGCCATATGAGGCCCTGCTGCAGTTGCAGCCGACGCCCCAGACCTCGGTCCGTGTGTGACACGTTGGGAATCCTTCCTGTCCAGGGTGGTGGAGGGCGGTACGGCCGCTACCGGAGCGCCGCGGCCGGCGCGAGGCCGGCGTGGAGCCAGTCCATGGCGTCCATCAGGCCGTCGGGGGAGAGCGAAGCGAGCAGCGCGTCGCGGGTGCCGGCTTCGGCACCCTCCGGGTGGTACAGGGCGTGGCCCATCCACCGGGACACCTCCTGGACCCGCGCGGTGCGCTCCCGCCGCAGTGCGGCGAACCGGGCCAGACGCTCCGCGACGTCCGGGCCCGCGGCGTGCGGGGACGCGCCGTCCAGCGTCTCGCCGAGCACCACCGCGTCCTCCAGCGCCATGCAGGCGCCCTGGGCGGCGTACTGAAGCATGGGGTGCGCGGCGTCACCGGTGAGGGCGACCCGCCCGTCGGTCCAGGTGTCGGTGGGCGCACGGTCGCAGAGCACCCAGGTCCGCCAGTCCCGGCCCAGTTCGAGCAGGCGGCGGGCGTCCGGGTGCAGCTCGGGGAAGCCCGCGAGCACCTCGTCCCGGCCGGTCGGGACACCGGACACCGCGTCCCGGGCGCCGTCGTCGCGGGTGATCGCGAGGTTCAGCTTGGTGCCGCCCGCGATCGGGTAGTGCACGAAGTGCCAGCCGGGGCCCGCCCACAGGTTGACGGAGTTCCAGCGCAGCGCAGGAGGCACCTCCTCCATGGCCACGACCGTGCGGTGGATGGTGTGGCCGGAGACCCGCGGCGGGCCGTCGCCCACCATCTGGGCGCGCACTTTGGAGCGCATCCCGTCGGCGCCGATCAGGGCGTCCGCCTCGATGCCGGGGCCGTCGGAGGTCAGGACATCCACCGAGCCGGGGGTGTCGCGGTAGCCGGTCACCGCCACGCCGGGGAGCAGCGTGACGCGGTCGTGGTCGTGGCAGGCACGCAGCAGCGCGGTGTGCAGATCGCCGCGCTGGACCACGGAGTACGGGTTGCCGAACCGCCGTCGGTACGCCTCGCCGAGCGGCAGCGAGACCAGGGCGGCGCCGGAGCGGCCGTCCATGAGCCGCAGGGCGTCGACGTGGACGGCACGGGCGCGTACGGATTCCTCGACGCCGAGCCGCTCCAGGGCGTGGAAGGCGTTGGGCGCCAGCTGGATGCCCGCGCCGAGCTCGACGAACTCGGCGCTGCGTTCGATGACATGGGCGGTGTGGCCGGACCGGGCGACGGCCAGGGCGGCCGCCAGGCCGCCGATCCCGCCGCCCGCTATCGCGATGTTCAGCACTCTTCTTACCTTGTGGCTGGCAGGGACAGGGTCAGGTGGGTGGGTTCGCGGTGGGCCGGCGGGGCCGCCGTGAGCAGCGCGGTGACCGTCTCGCCGAGCACGGCCGCCCCGTCCCGGCTGAGCACCGACTCCGGATGGAACTGCAGAGAGGCGAAGCCGGGGCCGCGCAGGCCGTGCACCTGACCGGTGGCCGGGTCGCGGCTCACCTCGACGGTGCCCCGGACCGCGTCGGAGCCGATCGTGTCCTCGGCGCTGCTCAGGGCGAAGGTGTTGTAGAAGCCGACGACGACCGGCCGTCCGAAGAGGTCGATCTTCTTCTGCACGCCCTGGTTGGGGCGTTCGCGGCGTACGGCGTCGAGCCCGAGCAGGGTGCCGAGCACCTGGTGGCTGAGGCAGACGGCGAGGAAGGGCGTCGACGTATCGAGCAGGTGCCGGATCGTCCCGCGCAGGGAGCGGATTCTGGCGTCGGTGGTGTCGCGGGGGTCGCCGGGACCCGGGCCCATGACCACCAGGTCGTACGCCGTCGTGGCGTACGACGCGTCGAAGCGGCGCACGTCCACCTCGAACCCCAGCGCGCGCAGCAGGTGGGCGATCATCGCGGTGAAGTTGTCCTCGGCGTCGACCACGAGGACGCGCCGGCCACCGGGTGTCCGGGTGAGCGGCCGGTCGTCGTCGGCCGGGGACGAGCTCAGCCAGAAGCGCGCGAGGCTCTCGTTGCGTGCTTCGAGGGCACCGCGGACCAAGGGGTGGCCTGCCAGCGCGGGGGCCACGGACCGCCGGGCGGCCGACGGTTCGGCGATGCCCAGGGCGCGCAGCACACCGCGCGCCTTCGCGTGCGTCTCGGCCACTTCGGATTCGGGGTCGGAGTCGCGCACCAGGGTGGCGCCCACCGTCAGTTCGAGCCGCCCGGCGGTGACCGCCGCGGTCCGCAGCAGGATCGCCGAATCCAGGGACGTACCGCCGTTGATGTCACGGCTGACCAGCGCGGCGACCCCGCTGTAGTAGCCGCGGCCACCGCGTTCGTACGCGTGGATCACCCGGCACGCGCTCTCCAGGGGGCTGCCGACGACCGTGGGCGCGAACATCGTCTCGCGCAGGATCTCGCGCACGTCGCAGGTGGTACGGCCCTTGATGAGGTACTCGGTGTGCGCGAGGGTGGCCATCTCCTTCAGATACGGACCCACGACCCGGCCGCCCTCGGCGCAGATCCAGGCCATCATCTTCAGTTCCTCGTCCACCACCATGTACAGCTCACCGGCCTCCTTGGGGTCGGCGAGGAACCGCATCACGTCGCCGAGCGCGGGGCCCTCGGGCGGATAGCGCAGGGTGCCGCTGATGGGGTTCATCACGGCGGTGCCGTCGAAGAGGCTGACGTGCCGCTCGGGGGTGGCGCCGACGAAGGTGCGGTCCCCGGTGTGCACGACGAACGTCCAGTACGCACCGCGCTCACCGCCGAGCAGCCGACGGAACAGGCTCAGGGCCACCGCGGGGGACCAGTTGGTGATGTCGGCAGTGAAGGAGCGGCTGATGACGAAGTTGGCGCCCGTGCCGTTGCCGATCTCGCGCTCGAGCACCCGGCGCACGATGGAGGCGTACTCCTCGTCGTCGACGTCGAAGTGCGCGTCCGACACGTCGACCGGCACGTCGGGCAGCAGCGCCAGGACGTCGTCCAGGGGGTGGGCGGCCTGTTCGGTCACGGTCAGGGACAGCAGCGGTGCGCCGTCGTCGTGGCAGACGAAGCCGCGCTCGGAGACCTGGCGGTAGGGAACCAGGACGAGCGTCTCGTGGTGGGGTCCGGGCGGGCCCTCATGGGGTGCGGTGAGCGGCAGGTCGGCCAGGCGGGCCACTTCGTCGACGTCGCCGAGCAGCAGCTCCACCCGGTCCCCGACCGCCTCGGGCCGGTGCAGCAGTGCGAAGGCGGGCGCGTCGGGTCCGAGCACGCGTCCCAGGAGGTCGGTGAACCGACGGTCTTCGGGCGCCATCGTGTCAGTCCTGTCCGATGAGTTGGGCGGCGCCCAACTGGCTGAGCAGCGTGTCGGTGGACGCGACGACCGAGCACCGGGACGCGGCGTACTCCAGGGCCATCCGGTGGTGGTCCGCGGAGAAGTCGGCGACGGCGTCCGCCACCAGGAACGTCTCGATGTCGTGGGTGAAGGCCTCGACGGCCGTCATCAGGACGCCGACGTGGGCGTAGACACCGCAGATGATCAACTGATCGCGGCCCGCGCGCCGCAGATGGTCCATCAGGCCGTTGCCGTGGAAGGCGCTGTAGCGCCACTTCGTGAAGACCGTCTCGTCCGCGGCGGGCGCCACCTCGTCGATGACCGCGCGGTGTTCGGGCGTCGTCCGCATGCCCGGACCCCAGAAGTCCTTGAGCAGCCCGCGCTGGTCCTCGGTCATGTCTCCCGGCTGCGCGGTGTAGGAGACCGGGATGTCCAGCGACCGGCACCGCTCCACCAGCTTGCGGGCGTTGCCGACCAGGCTGAGCGCGGGCTCCTCGGCCGCGGGGAAGGGAGCCACGAAGTAGCGCTGCATGTCGTGCACGAGGAGGGCCGCGCGCCGGGGATCGGGCCGCCACGAGGCCGTGTTGGCCGGCAGGACGTCCTGATGGGGCATGGGGTAGGGGGCGATGCCGGGTATGGCCATGAGGGGGTTCTCCTGGGGGTTCGAGGCGGGTGTCTAGCGACCCAGAGCGGCGCCGCCGTCGACGTGGAGGTCGTGCATGGTGATGTGGGCGGCACGGTCGGACAGCAGGAACGCGACGGCGTCGGCGATGTCGCCGGGGGTGGCGAACTTGCCGAGCGGGATGCCGACCCGGTACTCCGACAGCACGCCGTCCAGGGAGTGGGCGGGCCCGGACTCGTCCTCCCACAGGGAGCGGAGCATGGGCGTGTCGGTCGAGCCGGGGCACACGGCGTTGCAGCGGATGCCGTCGCGCGCCAGCTCCAGGCCGAGGTTCTTCGTGAACGCGACGGCCGCGGCCTTCGAGGCCGCGTAGGCGGCCATGTGGACCCGTGGCACGACGGCGGCGTTGGAGGCCACCGTGACGATGGAGCCCCGGCGCCCGTGCCGCTTCATGCGGCGGGCCACGGCGGTGGAGACCCGGAAGACACCGGCGGTGTTGACCGCGAAGGTCTGCTCCCAGTCCTCCTCGGTGAGCGAGAGCGCCGGCGCGGCAC
Source organism: Streptomyces sp. NPDC054047 (assembly GCF_055585065.1). Lineage (NCBI taxonomy): Bacteria > Bacillati > Actinomycetota > Actinomycetes > Kitasatosporales > Streptomycetaceae > Streptomyces > Streptomyces sp. NPDC054047. The sequence goes on from NZ_JBVJKV010000005.1 coordinate 102,446, forward strand.
GCAGCACGCCCGCGGTGTTGACGAGCTGGTCGATCGGGCCCAGCCGCTCCTCCACGGTGGCGATCACGGCCTCCACCCGGGCTGCGGAGGTGACGTCCGCGGGGAACCCGGTCACGGACAGGCCCTTGTCCCCGGCGGTCCGCTCCAGTTCTTCGAGGGCCGCCGTGTCGAGGTCCACCGCGGCGACCGAGGCACCGGCCTCGGCGAGCGCGTGCACGACCGCCCGTCCGATGCCGCCGGTGGCCCCCGTCACCAGCGTGACCTTGCCGGCGTGCTCCGTGCCGGCGTGCTCCGTGCCGGCGTGCTCCGTGCCGGCGTGCCCCGTGCCGGGGCGCTCCCTGAGGGTGTGCTCCTTGCCCTTCAACAGCGTTTCTCCTTGGGTCGCTCGGGGTGGATCAGGCGTGCCAGGCGAGTGCCAGGTGGCGGGCCTGCGTCAGATTGAGCCGGGGGTCGCACAGCGTCGTGTAGGGGAGCCCCGGCAGGTCGTCGGGCGCCCAGACGCACTCGGCGACCGGCTGGGCGGTCGCCTCCAGGTGCAGGCCGCCCGCGACACCGCGCTCGGCGAGCACCACGTCCTGGAAGGCCTCGGCCTCGTCGATGAGCGCGGCCACGATCCGCGTCTTGCGCCCGTCCGCCGCGCGCACGGTGTTGCCGTGCATGGGGTCGCACAGCCAGATCACCGGATGCCCCGCGGCGCGGACCGCCCGCACCAGCTCCGGAAGCCGGTCGCGGACCCGGGCGGTGCCCATCCGGGTGATCAGGGTCAGCCGGCCGGGGGTGCGGCCGGGGTCCAACGCGGCGCACAGCGCCAGCAGTTCGCCGGTCGTCATGGAGGGGCCGACCTTGCAGGCCACGGGGTTGACGACCCGGGACAGCAGATGGACATGGGCGCCGTCCAGCTGCCGGGTGCGCTCCCCGATCCACGGCAGGTGGGTGGACGCCAGCAGCAGTCCGCCGTCGTCCAGCCTGCGCAGCAGCGGCCGTTCGTAGTCGAGCAGCAGCGCCTCGTGGCTGGTCCACACGGCGGAGGCGGCGTCCGCCGCCGGTCCGCGGCCCTGTGCCGCCACGGCCGACTGGACGGTGCGGGACAGGTCGTAGCCCGTCAGGAGCCGCCGGGGGTCGGGCTCCCGGGCGACCTGATCGGCCTCGGGCGCGTTCACCATGGGGCCCCGGTAGGCGGGCAGTTCCAGGCCCCCGACCCGGTCGACGGGCTGGGAGCGCGGCTTGGCGAACTGGCCGGCGAGACGCCCGATCCGCAGCACCTCGCGTCCGGTGCCCTCGCGCATCACCCCGGCGAGCTCGTCGAGCAGGCGCAGGGTGCGCCGGACGCCGGGCGTGGTGCACTCGGCCGGGTCCTCGGCGCAGTCGCCCGCCTGGAGGATGCGCCGGTCACCGGTGACCACCTCGCCGAGGAGTGCGAGCAGCCGGGCCGTGTCCTCGGCGGTGACGAGGCCGGGGCGGTCGCGCAGGTTCGCGCGGACCCGGTCGAGCAGCCATCGGTCACGCCAGACGGGCTGCTGTTCCGCGGCCAGGGGTGGGGGGACCTCTTCCACGTTCGCGGCGTGGACTGTGGCCGTATCTCGCCCCACGTAGCTCCCCCTTTTTGAATATGCAGAACGTCCGATCCGGTGCTCCGAATTCGGGCTTCGAATTAAGTCGCCGCCGAATTGGTGACGGGCACTTTCGGCAATGCGACACGCAATGGATCTGCAACATATGCAGATGCCGTGGGCTTCGTCAAGCGATCATTGGCGGGCGCAGAGTGCCTGTACAGACACGGTTTTAATGCGGTTGCGCGCATCTTTCAAAGCGTGTGCGGTTACATGCACCGCTTTGCTTTTGCTTGACTCGACCATTGATGGATCAAGGCTTTACAGTCGCCGCCGAAAAGGATTAGGTTGACGTCGCTCTGCCGTATTGGCGGCCCGTTTTCCATTTCATTTCCAGGGGGAGTACATGCAGAAGGGCACGCACCTGCTCGTCACGGGGGGCGCGGGTTTCATCGGCTCCCACTACGTCCGTACGCTGCTGCGCGGCGCGGACACGGACGTGCGCACGGTCACGGTCCTGGACAAGCTCACCTACGCGGGCAACCTCGCCAATCTGGCCGACCTGGCCGACGACGAGCGGCTGCGCTTCCGGCAGGGCGACATCTGCGACCCCGGTGTCCTCGACGCGCTGCTGCCCGGCGTGGACACGGTGGTGCACTTCGCCGCCGAGTCCCACGTCGACCGCTCGATCGAGGACAGCGGCGCATTCCTGCGCACCAACGTCCTGGGCACCCAGAGCCTGCTGGACGCCTCGCTCCGGCACGGCGTACGCACCTTCGTGCACATCTCCACGGACGAGGTGTACGGGTCGATCGAGCACGGGTCCTGGGACGAGAACCGCCCCCTGCGGCCGAACTCCCCCTACTCCGCGTCGAAGGCATCGGCCGACCTCCTGGCGCTGGCCTGCCACCGCACCCACGGCCTCGACGTCCGCATCACCCGCTGCTCGAACAACTACGGCCCGATGCAGCACCCGGAGAAGGTCGTCCCCCTCTTCGTCACCCGCCTCCTCGACGGGCTGTCCGTACCGCTGTACGGCGACGGCGGCAACGTCCGCGACTGGCTGCACGTCGAGGACCACTGCCGCGGCATCGAACTGGTGCGCCGCACGGGCCGTCCCGGAGAGGTCTACAACATCGGCGGCGGCACGGAACTCACCAACCGGCAGCTGACCGAACGGCTGCTCCTGGCCACCGGCCGCGACGGGTCGTCCGTACGCCCCGTGCCCGACCGCAAGGGCCACGACCTGCGCTACTCGGTCGACTGCCGCAAGGCGCGGGAGGAGCTCGGCTACCGGCCGCTGCACGACCTCGACTCCGGGCTGGCCGCCACCGTGAGCTGGTACCGGGACAACCGCGACTGGTGGCGCCCGCTCGGCACCGACCCGCTGCCCCGCACCGCGCCGCCCGTCGCCCTGGCCACCACCGCCCACTGACCGCTGATCGCCCCTAGGCAAGGAAACCCATCGCGATGCGCGGAATACTGCTGGCCGGCGGCTCGGGCACCCGGCTGCTGCCCCTGACCACGATCAACTCCAAGCAGCTGCTGCCCGTCTACGACAAGCCGCTGGTGTACTACCCGCTGTCGGTGCTGATGCTCGCCGGGATGCGGGAGATCCTCGTCATCACCAACAGCCTCCACATCGAGTCCTTCCGCTCCCTGCTGGGCGACGGCAGCGACCTCGGCCTCGATCTGCGGTACGCCGTCCAGGACGAGCCGCGGGGCATCGCCGAAGCCCTGCTGATCGGCCGGGAGTTCGCGGGCGACGAGGACGTCTGCCTGATCCTGGGCGACAACATCTTCTACGGGCAGGGCCTGCCCGCCGCGCTGCACAGGGCCGCGGAGACCGTCGACGGCTGCACGGTCTTCGGCTACCCGGTCTCCGACCCCGAGCGCTTCGGCGTCGCCGTGCTCGACGAGGACGGCGAGCTCGTCGACATCGTGGAGAAGCCCGCCGATCCGCCGTCCAACATCGCCGTGACCGGGCTGTACATGTACAGCAACGACGCCCTGCCCTACGCCGAGAAGATCTCGCCGTCCGCCCGGGGCGAGCTGGAGATCTCCGACGTCAACCGGCTGCTCGTCCAGGAGGGCCGCGGCCGGATCGTCCAACTCGGCCGCGGCAACGCCTGGCTCGACGCCGGCACCCACGACAGCCTCCTGGAGGCCAGCCAGTACGTGCAGGTCCTGCAGAAACGGCAGGGCATGCAGATCGCCTGCCTGGAGGAGACCGCGTTCCGCATGGGGTACATCGGCATGGACCAGCTCAGCGAACTCGCCGAGCGGTTCTCCTCCGGCTCGATGTACGGCAGGCACGTGCGATCTCTGGTCCAGGCCTGATCCCCCGGCACCTCGCCACCGGAAGCCCGGACTCCCGACAGGACGCACGGAGCAACGGGCCATCGACACAGGAGACATCTATGGAGAGCGCTGCTGGTGCTCCGCGCAACCACCCCCGTCTGGATTCCCTCACCGGCGCGCGCTTCGTCGCCGCGGGCCTCGTGTTTCTGTGCCACATCGCGACCGGAGGCCTCTTCGCCGCCGGGACGGGACCGGCCGACGGACTGATGACGGCCACCAAGACCGCCGGAACCATCGGCGTCTCGTTCTTCTTCGTCCTCAGCGGCTACGTGCTGACCTGGTCGGCCCGCCCGGGCGAGACCTACGGCAGCCTGCTGCGCCGCCGCCTGGTGAAGATCCTCCCCAACCACGCGGTGACCTTCGCCCTGGCGATGGTCGTGTACGCCGCGGCCGCCACCCCGCTGGGCACGGCCCTGCTCAACCTGCTGCTGCTCCAGTCCTGGTCGTCCGACCCCGCGGTGTTCCTGAGCGTCAACGGCGCGAGCTGGTCGCTCTCCTGCGAACTGCTCTTCTACGCGCTGTTCCCGGTGCTGCTCCCGCTGGTCGGCCGGATCCGCGCCGCACGGCTGTGGTGGTGGGCGGCCGGTGCCGCCGCGGCGGTCATGGTGCTCCCCCTCGTGGCGATGGGCTTGCTGCCGCGGTCCCCCGCCTTCCCCGCGGTGGGTTCGTGGCTGGACGGCGTGTCCATCGAGGGCCTGTGGTTCGTCTACATCTTTCCGCTGACCCGGCTCCTCGAATTCGTGCTCGGCATGCTGATGGCGCGCATCGTGCTCAGCGGACGGTGGATCGGTCTGAGCCCCGTCCTGGCCGCGCTGCTGACCGCCGTCGCGTACGTCGCGGGGATCTACACGCCCATGCTGTTCACCGCCGCGGCCGTGACCGTCGTTCCGCTGGCGCTGCTCACCGCCGCCCTCGCGGCCACCGACGCGGGCGGCGGCCGTACGGTCCTCGCCGGGCCGGTGACGCGTCGCCTCGGGGAGGCGTCGTTCGCGTTCTACCTCGTCCACGGCATCGTCCTGGCCTACGCGGGAGAACAGGTGGCGGCCGCGGGCCGGCCGCTGACGACGCTGGAGAGCGTGCTGCTCTCGCTGCTCGCCCTCGCCGTGAGCCTGGGGCTCGCGCTGGCCATGTACCACTGGATCGAGACGCCCGCGATGCGCCTCTGGGGCCGCTCCCGGCACCGGAAGGCCGCCGCACCGGCCGATGCCGCGGCGCTCCCCGAGCCGGCACCGGGCCGCGCGGACGAGAGCGCGTCGCCCGCGTGAACCGAGCCGCGCCGCTCCTCTCCTCCACCCCTGCCTCTCCTCTTGCCTCTGCCCTTGCGACTGAGGCTCCGACTCCCCTCCGACACCGAGACGAGGTCTCTTCCTTGCGCATCCTCTTCGTCACCGGTGGCAGCCCGGCCACCGTCTACGCACTCACCCCGCTGGCGACGTCCGCCCGCAACGCCGGGCACGAGGTCCTCGTCGCCTCCAACAAGGAGACGATGGAGGCGATCGCCGGAGCCGGGCTCCCCGGCGTCTGCGTCTCCGACGTCCCGATCCGGCACCTCATCACCACCGACCGCGCGGGCGACCCCGTCCCGAAGTCCGACGACCCGGACGAGCAGATGCGGTCCATCGGCCACGCCTTCGGCCGGATGGCGGCGCTCTACCAGGAGCCCCTGTACGAACTGGCCCGGTCCTGGCGCCCCGATCTGATCGTCGGCGGCACCCTCACCTACTCGGCCGCGGTCCTCGCCGCCCGCATCGGCGTGCCCTACGTACGGCAGTCCTGGGACTCCGGCGAGCCGCAGGTCGTCGACGTGGCCGCCGAGATCGAGATGCGGCCGGAACTCGACGCACTGGGCCTGGGCGGCATCCCCGACTCCGCCCTGTGGATCGACGTCTGTCCGCCGAGCGTCCGGGACCCCGAGGCCCCGCAGGGGACCTCCATGCTCTGGGTCCCCTGCAACCTCCAGCCCCAGCTCGAACCGTGGATGTACACGAAGGGCTCCGCGCCCCGGATCGCCATCACCGCCGGCACGAAGACCGCCCCCGGCTACTTCTTCGACTACCTGGTCCAACTCGTCGACAAACTCCGGCCCTTGGACGCCGAGCTGCTGGTCAGCGCGCCGCCCGCGGTCGCCGGTGAACTCAGCCGGGCGACGGGCACGAAGGTCGGCTGGCTGCCCTTCGACACGGTGGCCCGCAGCTGCGACCTGCTCGTCCACCACGCGGGCGGCGGCACGGCGCTGACCGGCATGGTCTACGGCATCCCTCAGCTGCTCGTCCCCAACATGCCCAAGCTGATCGCCCCTTCGGAGCGCCTCGCCGCCTACGGCGCGGCCCGCTCGATCCTGCCGGGCGACGACACCCCGGACGCGGTGGCGACGGCGGCGGAGGATCTGCTGACGAAGGAGACCTACCGCGAGCGCGCCCGGTCGCTGGCGGTCGAGGCCAACGCCATGCCCGCCCCCGCCGAGGTCCTGAACCTGATCGAGAAGTTGGTCTGAACTCGTGTTCTACCACGTGTGTTTCGTCGTACCGGACATCGAACAGGCGATGAGCGACCTCACCGAGAGCGTCGGCGCGCAGTGGTCCGGCATCCTGGAGGACTCCCTCGGGGAGTGGGACTACCGGCTCGCGTTCACCCGCGGCGGCCCGCCGTACATCGAACTCGTCCAGGGACCCCCGGGAAGCCCCTGGGACTCCTCCCTGGGAGCCCGCTGCCACCACCTCGGTTACTGGACCGAGGACGTGACCCGCAGCTCCGCCCGGCTGTCCGACGCGGGCTTCACCCAGGAGTTCAGCGCCTGCCCGTTCGGGCGCCCGTACGCCTACCACAAGGTGCGCAGCCTCGGCATCGACCTGGAACTGATGGACGTATCGCGGCAGCGGAAGTTCGTCGCGTCCTGGGACCCCGGGGCCCCGCAGATGCCCGTCTTCGACGCGGTGTCCGACACGTGACTCCCCCCGTCGCAGTGCCAGTTCAGCCGTACGAATGGAGCGGAGACCGAATGCGCAGCGAGAATCCCGACGTCCTGGTGGTCGGCGGCAGCACGGTGGGGCTGTGCACGGCCCTGTTCCTGTCCCGGGCCGGGATACGCACCCTGGTCGTCGAGCGGCGCCAGGCCCCGCCGGAGCACCCGCGCGCCATGGGGATCGGCCCGCGCACCGTGGAGATCCTGCGCGCGGCCGGGATCGCCGACGCGGTGGACGCCCAGTGCGTGGACATGACCGGCGACGACCTCCAGATGTTCGCCACGCCCACCCTCGCCGAGGCCGACCTGGACGCCCTGTCCCGGCAGGCACCGCCCCGCGGGGACGCCTTCGGCCGGCTGACACCGCAGACCCTGCGCGGCACGTGCCCCCAGGGACGCCTCGACCAGGTGGTCGCCGACGAGGCCCGCGCGGCGGGCGCACGCGTCGAGTTCGGCACCGAGCTCCTGGACTTCGTGCAGGACGACGACGGAGTCACCGCACGGGTCGCGGGCCCCGACGGTGTCCGCGAGATCCGGGCCCGCTACCTGGTGGCCGCCGACGGCGCCCGCAGCGGCGTACGGGAGCGGCTCTCCATCGCCACCAGCGGCCCCGGCACGCTCGGCGACCCCCTGATCAGCGTGCTCTTCCGCGCCGACCTGACGGAGCTGACGCACGGCCACACGTTCGTCGTCTGCGACATCACCACCCCGAAGGCCCCCGGCGGGCTGCTGCCGGTCGACGGCAGGACGGAGTGGATCTACCACTTCCGCTATGCGCCCGAATCCGGCCAGAAGGCCGAGGACTTCACCCCGCAGAAGTGCGCCGAACGGATCAGGGAGGCCATCGGCCCCGCCGCCGACGTGCGGCCCGATGTGGTGAGCATCCTGCCCTGGCAGGTACGCGGACTGGTCGCCGACCGCTTCCGCTGCGGCCGGGTGTTCCTCGCCGGGGACGCGGCCCACGTCATCCCGCCGGTCGGTGCCTTCGGCATGAACACCGGGGTGGCCGACGCCCACAACCTCGCGTGGAAACTCGCCCACGTGCTGGACGGCACCGCGGGCGAGGCGCTCCTGGACACCTACGAGGCCGAGCGGCTGCCGGTGGCGAGGACCGCGCTGGAGCAGTCGATGCTGCGTCTGGAGGATCCCTCCCTGCACTGGGCGTCCGGGCAGGAAGGCCGCGAGCGCCGGGCCGGCGCCGGGGCGCTCAACGCCCCGGTGGTCCACCTCGGTTACCGCTACGACTCCGCGGCCGTGCTCGACGCGCACCCCGAGCTGCCCTCCGGCGAGGACGTCGAGCGGGACCTGGACGGATCCCCCGGCTCCCGGCTCCCGCACCACTGGCTGCCCCGGGGACACGGCCGGGTCTCCACACTCGACCTGATCGACCACCGGTTCACCCTCCTCACCGGCGCACGCGGGCAGGAGTGGCTCGACGCCCTGGGCAAGGCGGCGGCCCGGATCGGCGTGCCGGTGGACGGGCACCGCGTCGAGGAAGGCGAGGGCGCCGCGGACGGGACGGGCACCCCCTGGACCACCCAGGTCGGGATCGAGGACTCCGGCGCCCTGCTGGTGCGCCCCGACGGCTTCGTCGCCTGGCGTGCCCGGAGCGTCGACGACGCGCCCGCAATCCGGCTCGGACAAGCCCTGGCCGCGCTCGTCGCCCGCCCGGCACAGCCCTCCTGAGGCACACCCGCCCCACCACCTGGCCCACCACCCGATCCATCAGCCGATCCATCACTCGAAACCGACTCACATGGGGGAGACGACCGTGGCAGCGGACATCGCACCGCGCACCGCTCTGGTAACCGGCGGCAGCAGGGGAATCGGCCGGGCCGTCGCCGAACGGCTGGGCCGCTCGGGCGCCGTGGTGGCCATCCACTACGGACACGACACCGCCGCGGCGGACGAGGCCGTGGCCGCGGTGCGCGCCGCGGGCGGACAGGCCTTCCCGGTGCGCGCCGACCTGACCGAGGAGGCCGCGTTCGACGCGCTGGCCGCGGGCGTCGAGCAGGGCCTGGTCGAGCACACGGGCTCTGCTGGGCTCGACGTCCTGGTCAACAACGCGGGCGTCGGATGCCGCGCCGACATCACCACCCTCACCGGTGCGGACATCGACCGGGTCTTCGCGATCAACGTGAAGGCTCCCGTGTTCGTGGTCCAGCGGCTCCTGCCGCTGCTGCGCGACGGCGGGCGGATCGTCAACGTCTCCTCCGTCGCCAACCGGATCGCCCACCCGCACGTGCTGGCCTACGCCATGAGCAAGGGCGCCCTGGAGGCGTTCAGCCGCTCGCTCGCGGCGCAGCTCGGCCCCCGCGGCATCACGGTCAACACCGTCGCGCCGGGCCTGATCGAGACGGACTTCCACCGCGCCCGGCTGCGCGCCCACCCCGAGGACGCCGCCGAGGCGGCGGCGCTCACCGCGTTCGGACGGCTGGGACAGCCGCAGGACGTCGCGGACGCCGTCGCCTTCCTCGCCTCGGAAGAGGCGCGGTGGATCACCGGAGAGCGTGTGGAGACCACCGGGGGCGCCTATCTGTGAGATCCCTCCGGTCCCGCTGTGAACCGCCGTTGCACGTCAGAAAGGCCTGGTCTTGCTCCTCAACGACATCTACCTCACATCCCTCGGCGTCCGTCTGGGACGGCGCCTCGACCTCGAAGAGGCCGTGGCCGACGGGCGTTACGCCTCCGCCGAGCACGTCGCCAACGCCCTCCTGGGGGTGACAGTGTCGGACGACGTGTTCGCCCCCGACCTGGCCGTGGACGCGGCCCGTGTGGCACTCGAACGCGCCGGGACCGATCTGGCCCCCGAGGACGTACGGCTGCTGCTGCACGCCAGCGCGTACTTCCAGGGCCAGGACATGTGGACGCCTGCCTCCTACATCCAGCACCACACCATCGGGGGCAACGCACCGGCCGTCGAGATCGACCAGAAGTCGAACGGGGGCATGGCCGCGCTGTCGCTCGCGGCCGGGTTCCTCGCGGGCTGCGACGACGACGCCGCCGTCCTGGTCACCACCGGCGAGCGGTTCTGTCTGCCGGGGTTCGACCGGTTCCGCACCGAGAGCGGCACGGTCATGGCCGACGGGGGCACGGCCCTCGTGCTCGGCCGGACCCCCGGCTTCGCCCGGGTCGTCTCCTGCGTCCTCACGTCGGACTCGTCGCTGGAGCACATGTACCGGGGCCGCGGGCTCAAGGACGCACCGGCCTCCGGCGACAAACCCCTCAACATGCGGGCCCGCAAGACGGACTTCATGCGCAAGAACCTCAACGACCTGGAGTCGATCTCCCTGCAGATCGCCGGGGGCATCGGTGACTGCCTCCAGCAGGCGCTCGACGAGGCGAAGACCGACGTCGCCGACGTACGGCGCTTCGTCATGCCGCACAACGGCCAGACCGTGCGCTGGTGGAACATGCTCGCCGACATGGGCGTCGGACAGGAGCGCACCACCTGGGAGTTCGGGCGCCAGGTCAGCCACCTCGGGTCGGGCGACCAGTGCGCCGGGCTCGAACACCTCCTCACCACCGGCCAGTTGGAGCCCGGCGACCGTGTGGTGCTCGCCGGTACCGGATACGGCTTCAACTGGGGCGCCGCGGTCATCGAGATCCTGCACCTGCCCTCCTGGGCCACCGCCGCCGACGGGGACCGGGCCGCGTCGGCTCCCGTACCCCAGAAGTGAAGAGGAGCTGACCGCCATGCCCTTTCCGCCCCTCGTGCGGCCCGTTGCCGAGCTGTCCGACAGCGAAGTCCGCCGCCACGCACACCAGTTGATCCTGTCCGGCCACGGCGCACCGGGCCAGCGACGGCTCGCCGCCGGCAGAGTGCTGGTCATCGGCGCCGACGAGATCGGAGCGCCGCTCATCGCCCATCTCGCCGACTCGGGCGTCGGTTTCATCGGCGTCTCCGACGGATCACCGCTCAACCCCTGGGACCGCTACCTCGGCATTCCGGGCGAGGAGCCGACCGACCGGGCGTCCGCCTGGACCAGGGCCCTGCGGCGCACCCATCCCTCCGTGCGGACGGCCGTCGAGGGCCGGTTCGACGTGACCTCGGCACGGGAACTGGTCGAGGGTTACGACCTGGTGGTGTGCGCGGGCGAGGACCAGGCCAGGTGCCGGCTCGTCGACGACGTCTGCGCCCAGGCCGGCATCCCCTTCGTGTGGGGCTCCATGGACGCCACCGGCGGTCGCGCCGCCGTCTTCTGGGACCCGCACGGGCCCGGCTTCCGGGACCTGTACCCCGAGCCCCCCGCCCCCTACTTCCGCGGTATGGCCGGGACGCTGAAGGTGGTGGGGGCCTGGCTCGCCGTGACGCTGGCCACCGAGACCGTCAAACTGCTCACCGGCGCGGGCGAGCCCCTGGTCGGCCGCGTGATGAAGTACGACGCGATGGCCGCCACCTGTGTGACCGTGCCGCTGCGGCCGGACGCCCGCACCCGGCGGCCGGACGAACTCACGGCCGCCGAGCCCTTCTTCGGCCTGCTCTCCCCGGAGGCGGCACAGGCCGCACGGGAGTCCACCGTGTCGGCGGAGGAACTCAAGGCCCTGCTCGACGGGGGCGAGCCGGTCACTCTGGTCGATGTCCGTGAGCCGGACGAGTACGCCTTCGCCCATCTGCCCGGCTCGGTGCTCATCCCGCAGGGGGAGTTCCTGCGCGGTGACGCCGCCGACCGGCTGCCCAGGGACCGCAGGACCGTGTTGCTGTGCCGGGCGGGCATCCGCTCGGCGGAGGTGCTCGCGGTGGTCAAGAGGAGCGGCCACCCGGAGGCGGTCCATCTGGGCGGCGGCATCCTGGCCTGGGCCGAGCGGATCGACACCGCCATGCCCTCCTACTGATCCGCCCGCACCCCCGGCACGACTACTCTCCGTGCAGATTTCCGTGCCGGACGGACCCCCGACAGGCAACTCCCGGACCCGCGGCGAAATGCGGGGTCCGAAATTCTGTATTCCCGGATCTGGCCGTGTGTGAAGACCGTGCGTGAAGAATGCATTCGCATTCTATCGGCATCACCGATAACAGCGGCGTGCCCGCCTGTCCCGTGACAGGCGGGCACATGTCGTAGCGGCCCTTTCAGCGCACCGGAACGCAGCGCCCCGCCTCGGTGCGATAGGTCCACCGCGCGCCGTCGCGGGCGAGCCGGGCGACCGCGGCCACCAGCCGGTCGACGTGCTCGACGGGGGTGCCGGCGCCGAAGCTCGCCCGCACGGCGTTCACCGGCCGCTCGCCCGGCGCCAGCGGCTCCGGGGCGCCGCACTCGTCCGGCTGGTCGGGGGCGTTGCCGAGCAGGGCGCGGACCAGCGGGTGGGCGCAGAACATGCCGTCACGCACCCCGATCCCGTGCTCGGCGGAGAGCGCCGACGCCAGGTGCGAACTGTTCCAGCCCTCGACCACGAAGCTGACGACACCGACCCGCGGAGCGCAATCGCCCAGCAGCGACAACACCTTGACCTGCGGTATCGCCGCCAAACCGGCCAGGGTCCGCCGCAGCAGCGCTTCCTCGCGCGCCACCAGCGATGCGAAACCCTGCGACCGGAGCGCGCGGCAGGCGGAGGCCAGCGCGTAGGCGCCGACGACGTTCGGCGACCCGGCCTCGTGCCGCGCGGAGCCGTGCTGCCACTCGACGCAGAACCCGTCGCCGCCGCGCACGACCCGCCTGCTCGCCCCGCCCCCGGCCAGATACGGCTCGGCTTCGCGCAGCCAGTCCGCGCGCCCGGCCAGCACACCCGTTCCGAACGGCGCGTACATCTTGTGCCCGGAGAACGCGACGTAGTCCACGCCCAGTTCGCCGATGTCGACCGGGCGGTGCGGCACGAGCTGGGCGGCGTCCAGGACGACCCGCGCCCCGGCCGCGTGCGCCACCTCGGTGATCTCCGCGACCGGCCACAGCTCGCCCGTGACGTTGGAGGCGCCGGTGACACAGACGAGGCCGGGCCGCTCCGGGTCGTGGCCCGCCAGGGCCTCGGCCACGATCTCGACCGCCTCGTGGCGGGTGCCGGGCGCCCTCAGCAGGGTCAACTCCGTGTCGCGCCACGGCAGCAGGGCGGCGTGGTGCTCCGTCTCGAAGACGTACACCTTGGTCCCCGCGGGCAGCACCGCGGCCATCATGTTGAGCGAGTCGGTGGTCGACCGGGTGAAGACGACCTCGTCATCGGCCCGGCATCCGAGGAACTCCCGGACGGTCTCCCGGCTCTGCTCGAACAGGTCGGTGGACAGCTGCGAGAGATAGCCCGCGCCGCGGTGCACGCTGCCGTAGTACGGCACGTACGAGGCCACGTCGTTCCACACGGAGGCGAGGACCGGGGAGCTGGCCGCGTAGTCGAGGGCGGCATAGGGCACTTCGCCCCCGGTGACGAGCGGCACCGTCACATCGGCGCCCAGCACGGGCAGCGGGTCACCGAGTTCCACCTCGGTGGTCGGCAAGGACGGCTGAACAGACATGTCGCACTCCTGGTAGGTGAACAGAGACGGCCCGTGCGGGCCCAGAGGGCAAAGCGGTGGGGGAGGTGGGCGGTCAGGGCAGCGGCACCCGCTCGGTGTCCTCCAGGAGCCGATGCGTGCGCGCGGCCACGACACCGGCCTCGAAGCGGCTGCTCACCCCGAGACGGCGCAGCAGCACGGACACCATGCGGCGCAGTGTGCGGTCGGAGACCCGCAGCTCACGGGCGACGTCGGGGTCCTGGCGGCCCTTCGCCCACAGCCTGAGGATGACCAACTGCTGCTCGCTCAGGGGCGCCGGGCCCCCACCGGGCGGGGCGCCGGGCGCCGACATCTCCTCGTGCGGGGTCTCCGCCGCCGGCTTGCACAGGTCGCGTGCGTCGTCCCAGCAGAACTCGAACATCCGGGCAAGGAGCTGGAGCAGGGCGGGCTGGCGCACCAGCAGCGTCGTGTCCGGCGGGCAGACCAGCGCGAACGTCTCGTCCACCATGATCAGGCGGAACGGCAGCAACGGCGCGACCCGGACGCGTACTCCGCGCCGCGCGAGACGGTCCAGGTAGGAGGCGGCCCGCTCGCTGTGCAGCAAAGAACTCTGGTGGATCGTGCGGACCTCGACGCCGTCCTCGGGCCCGTATCGGTCGTTGCCGAGCCAGTCCGCGATCAGGTGCCGGGCCACGGCGGACGGCTGGATGACACGGATCCGGTGCCGGGCCATCGTGGCCACGGAGTCGAGCAGGGCGCGCACCCGGCCCGGGTCGTCGATCTCCTCGACGCCCGCGACGGCCGTGGCCGCCGTGCCCGGGGCCCCGCTGTGGTGCAGGGCGATGGCGGACAGCTGCAACTGCAGGGAATGGGTGACCTCACCGGCCTCCACCAAGGCCCGCTGCTGCCTTCCTATCAGTTCCGACAGCGTTTCCAGGGTGGAGTTCTCTCCATTTGTATTTGCCTGCAGGAGCACTTAATTAATCCTTTCCCCCGCCTGTCCTTTTCCGGTCACGACCGTTGCTGGTCACTAAAGGGTCTACACGGTTCTGCGCTTATCTGGCAAGATTGCAACCGTTGTTGGAGAAAGCATTGGTCCTGCTTTTCGGCATTACTGCACGTAGTCGTCGAGCCCGCCTCGGCAGGAAGGAGAAGCGATACCGGTGAAGGACAAAGGCTCCGTCATGGACGACCGGCCCGCCGACGCGGAACGGGACGCCCTGCGCTTCTGGCAGCAGATGGCGCTCGCCGCCGCTCCCGACGGCGCCCCCCGGCCCCAGGGGATGGCCGTCCCCGCCGAACTGCGCGCCGCACTGGCCCTTTTCGAGGCGTCCGCCGAGGGGTCCCTCAACGGCGGCCCCTCCGTGCCGTCGGCCGGCGCCCTCTACCCGTACGAGCACTACGTGGTCACCGGCGGCCCCGCGGGCCCCGCGGTGTTCTCCGTGGACGTCACCCGGCGCAGCTGCCGGCTGCTGCACCGCGGCGAGCAGGTGGCCAAGGCGCTGGACGGCGGCGGGCTCACCCTGCCGGGACCGGACGCCTTCCTGGTGCTGATCGCGGTCCGCCCGTGGCTGTCCATACGCAAGTACGACGACCGGGGCTACCTCTACGCCCAGTTGGACGCCGCACACCTGGGCACCCACCTGCTGTGCCTGGCGGAGCGCAGCCACCGCCGTGCGCAGTGGCTCACCCGCGCGGCGACCGGACCCCTCAGCGGCCTGCTGCGCCTGGGCGACAACCACGTCTTCCCGCACAGCGTCCTGCTGGCGGCCGACCCCGTCACCGAACACGAGCGCTCGCCGGGCACTTGGACCTGTACGGACTGGCGGAGCGTGCCCCCGGTGCACCGTCTCGCGGACGGCTCCGAAGGACGATGTTGGCGGGGCCTGGTGTCCCACCTCCAGCAGCCGCCGGCCCAGTCCACCGCCGCGCGCCCGCGCCCCCTGCTGACCGGTCCGGGCGGAGCGGACCCGGGCGTCCCCGCGCTCCACTCGGCCCTTGCGGACCTCACCGCCTGGCGGCGCTCCGCGAAGGACTTCGGCGACGCCGACCTGCCGGCCGACCGGGTGCGGGAGGCGCTCGCCGTCCTCGGCACCCCGCTGACGACCGACCTGTCCCCCTCCGACGGCTTCGGCGCCACCCTCATCGCCCGCCGGGTCACCGGGCTCGCCCCGGGCGCGTACCCGATCCACGCCACCGGTGACATCGCCGTCGAGCCCGCCGGGACCACCGAGGCGACCGGCGACGACATCGTGCGGATCTGCATGGGGCAGGAGCAACTGCGCCACACCGGCGCGGCCGTCGTCTTCCACGCCCGCCACCAGGACATCTTCCGGCTCGGCATGCGCGGCGTCGACGAGGCCCTGCTGCGCGCGGGCAGCCTGGCCCACCTGCTGTACCTCGGCGCCACCGGAACCGGCATCGCCGTCACCACCATCGGCGGCTTCGACGCCGGACGCTGGCACACTCTGGCGGGCCTGGCGGACGAGGACGAGGTCCTCTACGTCGCGATGCTCGGCACCCCCGGCACCTCCGCCGTCAAGATCGACCGCCTGCAGCCCGCCCACGCCCACGGGCAGCGGTGACGCCCATGCTGATCGACGTCATCACCCAGGCCCTGCGCGCCCACGGCGACGCCCCCGCCGTCGCCGACCGCCGCTCGGCGCTCGGCTACCGGGAGCTGGACGAGACGAGCGGCCAACTGGCGCTCGCCGTAAGGGAACTGCTGCCCGGGCGGGACCGGCCGCGCGTCGGCATCCAGGCCGGCAACTCCGTCGCGTACGTGGTGACGTATCTGGCCGCCCTCAAGGCCGGATGCGTACCGTTCCTCATCGACCGGGCCGCGGGCCCGCAGGAGACCCGCGTCATCCAGGAGGACTGCGGGCTCGATCTGCTGGTCCACGAGGAGAGCACGCCGGTCCCGGAGCACGGCACCCCGTGCGGCACCCTCGGACCCCTGCACGCCACCCGCTTCCCGGCCCGCGGCGACCGCCCCGCCCTGCACGACGAGACGGAGGTCTGCCGCTTCACCTCCGGATCCACCGGCCGCCCCAACTGCATCGAGTTCCGTGGCGGTGCCGTGCACCGCGCCGCCGCCAACTGGGCCGACGGCACCGGACTCCGCGACGACGACAGCATCCTGTGCTTCGCCTCGCTGTCCAACGGCCTCGCCTTCAACACCTCCCTGCTGTCGGCGTTCCTCGTCGGGGCACGGCTGCACCTGGGCAGCGGACTGCCCACGGCCGGCGCGGTCTCGCGGATGCTGCGCGGCAGCGCCGCCACCCGCCTGGTCGGCTTCCCCGCGCTCTACGAATCCTTGGTGCGGCGCCCGCTGTCTCCCGAGGCGCTGCCCGATCTGCGGATGGCGATCTCCTCGGCGGCGCCGCTCGGCCCGGACACCAAGCAGCGGTTCGTGCACAGCACCGGCGTACCGCTGCAGAACTACTTCGGCATCGCCGAGGCCGGACCACTCACCTTCGCCACCGACCCGCTGACCGACCCCGGCCTCGGCCAGCCGCTTCCCGGCGTCGAACTGCGGGCCGGCAGCGCCGAAGAACCCGGCGTCGTCGAGGTCAGGAGCCAGTCCATGGGCACCCGCTACCTCAACGCCCCCGGAGTGCTGGAGAGCCGTATCGGCGCGGACGGCTTCTACCGCACGAGCGACACGGGCCACCTGTCCGGCACGAGCCTCGTACTGACCGGCCGCACCAGCCAGGTCATCAACGTCGGCGGCCGCAAGATCGACGCGGTCGAGGTCGCCGAAGCCCTCGCCGGGGCGCCGGGAGTGCGGGACGCGATCGTCCTGGAAATCCCCGACCGGCACGGGAGCGCCGCACTCGCCGCGGTCCTCGCCGCCGCCCCCGGCCTGGACCCGGCCGTGCCGCGCCGGCACCTGGCCGAACGCCTGGCCCCGTACAAGATCCCCAGCCTCGTACGCATCGTGCCGCAGATCCCCCGCAGTTCCAGCGGCAAGCCCGCCACCGCGGCCCTGCGCCGCATGTTCGACGACACCGAGGACATCCAGTGACCACGCTCAAGGAGAACGCAGCCATGCCGGCCTCCCCGGACGACATCCGTTCGCGCATCGTGCGCATCGTGCTCAGCTCGGCAGAGGGCGACCTGACCGAGCGGGACCTGGCGGCCGCGAACTGGTCGCTGCCCGAGGTGAGTTACTCGTCGCTCGCCTACATACGCATGATCGACACGGTCGAGAACGAACTCGGGGTCTACCTCGACCCCGAGGAGGAGAACGAGCGCTTCCAGACCATCGACAGCCTCGTCGAACTGATCGGTCAGCACCTTCGGGAGTCGGCCGATGCCTGAACCCGCCATCGGCGTCTTCGGGGCGGGCCGCCTCGGCCGGGCGATCCACCGGACGGCCACGGCGGAAGGGGCCGTTGTCCACCTCTACGACGCGCGGCGCCCCGACCAGTGGGACGCCGCGCCGGTGCCCGACGTCCTCGTCGACTGCTCCGCGCCCGCCGCCGTCGCCCAGGCCGTCGCCCTCAGCGCCCGCCTGGGAGTGCCCCTCGTCGAGTGCGTCTCCGGCCTCGACGAGGAACGGCTCCGGCTGCTCGACGCACACGCGGCCGGCACCCCGGTCGTCCTCGCCCCCAACCTGTCGCTCGGCAACTACCTCCAGACCCGCGCCCTGCGGCACATCGCGGAAGTGGTCGCCACCATGGAACGGGCCGGCATCACCGGAGCCGTACCGGAGGCCGCCGTCCTGGAACGCCACCCCGCCACCAAGGCACACCGGCCCAGCACCACGGCCACCCGCCTCGCCCAGGAGTGGCTGCGGCACACCGGCAGCTCCGCCGCCGACGTCGCCTCGCTGCGCAGCGGCCCGGCCGTCAGCGACCACGAGATCCGGCTCGCATGGCCCGAACAGGCACTGACCATCGGCCACCAGGTCCACTCCCTCGACGCGGCCGCGTCCGGCGCCATCGGCGCCGCGGGCTGGAGCGTGGGCCGCGCCCCCGGCACCTATCCGATCCACGAGGTGTTCGACGACATGCTCGCCACCATGGGCGGCGCGGTGACCGACCGGCAGGAGGACCCACGATGACACCGGCCGCAGCCGCCGCGGAGGACCGCCGCACCCTGCCCCGCGTACCCGCCCGGCTGGCCGGGCAGATCGCCGCGGGAGCCCGCATGCTCTCCCTCGACGGGCACGACGACTTCAACCAGGGCCAGATATCGGCCCGGATGCCCAACTCCGACACCTTCTTCATCAAGAACGCCCTGTGCGGCTTCGACGAGGCGACCCCCGACCAGGTGGTGGCCGCGTCCATCCACGCGGACGCCCCCGTCGACCCGCTCGCCCCGCCCGAACTCCCGCTGCACCAGGCGATCTACCGGGCCCGCCCGGACGTCAACGGCATCGTCCACAGCCACGCCCCGCACACCCTGGTCTTCGGCGCCACGGACCTGGAGCTGCGGCCCCTCTCGCACGACGGCGCGCACTTCACCGGCGCCCTCGGCCTGTTCACCCGGACCAGCAACACGGTGCTCGACCAGGAGACCGGCGACGCCATCGCCGAGTCGCTCGGCGACGCCGAGGGCGTCCTGCTGCGCAACCACGGCGGGGTGATCGTCGGCAAGAGCGTGCGGCACGCCGCGGTCTTCGCACAGGTCCTGGAGCGCGCCTGCCGCCTGCAACTGCTGGCGGAACAGAGCGGCACCCCCTACACCTGGGCCTCCGAGGCGGACGTCGCCCTCAAACGGGACTTCATCTACGCGGACCTCTCCGTGCGCTCCTACTGGGACTACGCCGTCCGACGCGTCCGCGGCGTCTGGCCCGAAGCCGCCTCATGGTGACCGCGGGCCCGCGCCACGACATCCTCGTGGCCTGCGCGCCGGCCACCGCCGCGGCACGCCACGCGCACCTGCTCAGCGCGGAGGAGGCGCTCCGGGCGCAGGCCTTCGCGCCGGGCAGGGCCCGGGAGTTCACCGCGGGCCGGGCCCTGCTGCGCTGGGCACTGGAGCGCAGCCTGGGCAGCTGGACGCGGGCCTGCCGGATAGGCCGCACCGACCGGGGCAAACCCGTCCTCGACGACCTGCCGTCCACGGGCGTCAGCGTCTCCCACAGCGGCGGTACGGTCGCCGTCGCCGTCGCCGTGGGCCGCGCCGTGGGCATCGACATCCAGGGGCCGGTACCGCCCACCACCGGCCTGCTGAACCGCTGTTGCTCGGCGGAACAGCGGCGCGAGCTGGCCGTGCTCCCGCCCGAGCGGCAGGCGGCGGTGCTGGCCCGGCGCTGGACGATCCACGAGGCGTGCGCCAAGGCCACCGGGACGGGGCTGACGCGCAGGCCCGAGACCTGCCCCGGAGCGCTGCTGGCGGACGCCGGGAGCTGGCGGGGCCTGCGGTGGCGGGTGCTGCAGCACCTCCCCGCGACCGCCCTGGCCGTCGCCTTCGACCAGCCGCACCGCCCGGCCGCGGTCCGCCTCGCCCTGATGGCCCCGGAAGCCGGGCCCCACCACCTCACCTCCGCCCCCGCACCAGAGAGAAGAGCGGTGTCACGATGACCAGCCCTCCGTACGCCGAAGCCCTCTCGCCGGGCAGGACAGGGACGCAGGACGAAGAGGTCCGCGATCTGGTGGCGCTGGCCGTACAGCTGGCGGAGAAGGAACTCGCCCCGAACGCCGACGACTTCGAGGCCCGCGCGCGGTTCCCGCGGGAGATCCTGCGGACCCTCGGCCGCGCCGGGCTGCTCAGCCTGCCGTACCCCACGCGGTACGGCGGCGGCGGGCAGAGCCAGGAGGTCTACCTCACCGTGCTGGAGATCCTGGCCAAGCGGTGGCTGGGCGTCGCACAGTCCGTCAACATCCACGTCCTGTCCTGCTACCCGCTGGCCGCCTACGGCACCGAGCGCCAACGTGAGCGGTGGCTGCCCGGCATGCTCGGCGGCGAACAACTGGGCGCCAACTGCATATCGGAGGCCGAGGCGGGCTCCGACATCGCGGCCATCGCCTGCACGGCACGCCAGGCCGCCGAGGAAGGCCCCTACACGGTCGACGGCACCAAGGCATGGACCAGCCACGCCGGGCAGGCCGACCACTACAACGTCTTCTGCCGCACCGGAGGGCCCGGCATCCGGGGCCTTTCCGTGCTCCTCGCCGACGCCGGGACGCCGGGCCTGCATGTCCAGCGGCTCGAGAAGAAGATGGGGGTGCGCTCGTCGCCCACCGCGGCCGTCGCGTTCGACGGGGCCCAGATCCCGGCCGAGCGGCTGATCGGCCGCCCGGGCAAGGGGTTCCTCATCGCGACCGGCCTCTTCGACCGGGGCCGCCTGGCCATCGCCGCCTGCGCGGTGGGCCTGGCCTCCGCCGCCCTGGACCACGCCGTCGCCTACACCAAGACCCGGCGGCAGTTCGGCCGTCCCGTGGCGGACTTCCAGGGCCTCGCCTTCATGCTCGCCGACATGTCCACGCAGGTCGACGCCGCCCGCGCCCTGGTGCGCGAAGCGGCCCGCACGCTGGACTCCGGCGCGAGCGCCTCGGCCGTGACCGCCGCGGCGGCCCGCGCCAAGCTCTTCGCCACCGAGACCGCCATGCGCGTCACCACGGACGCCGTACAGGCCCTGGGCGCCTACGGATACGTCCAGGATCACCCGGTCGAACGCTGGATGCGCGAGGCGAAGCTGCTCCAGATCATCGAGGGTACCAACCAGATCCAACGCGTTGTCATCGCCCGCTCGCTTTAGAGCCGTTGAGCAGCCGTAGAGCAGCCGTAGAGCTGCCGCAGAGCAGCCGTAGAGCAGCTGTGAGCAGCCGTAGAGCCATAGACCCGTAGAGCCGTAGAGCCATAGACCCGCAGACAGGAGCAGCGTGTCGGTCCAGAAGTCCACCGGGACGACCGAGAGCACGGAAGCCGTCGACGTAGTCATCATCGGCAGCGGTCCGACGGGCGCGACCTACGCCCACCAGATCCACCAGGCGCACCCCTCGGCCGGCGTGCTGGTGGTCGAGGCGGGACCCGCCCTGACGGATCCGCCGGGACTGCACCTGACCGCCGTCGCCGACGCCGATGAGCACGACCGCGCCCGGGTCGCCGCCCAAGGGCCGTTCCAGCACCCGTACGGCATCGCCACGGCGTCGGCCATCGCGCACAACCAGTCCCGCGAGGAGCGGGGGCGGGCCCTCGTCACCAGGCCGGGCATGTTCCCCGTCGGATCGGGGGACTTGACCGGCGACGGGCTGCCCGCGGCACAGCAGTCCTGCAACGTGGGCGGCATGGGGGCGCTCTGGTTCGGGGCGTCCCCCCGGCCCGGCGACGCCGAGCGCATCGACTGCGTGGACCCGGAGGGGCTCGACGAGGCGTACGCGATCGCCGAGCGGCTTCTCCAGGTGTCCGGCACCCAGTTCTCCGACTCGGCCTTCGCCGCCCATCTCGAACGCGTCCTGGGCGAGGAGCTCGACGAGGGGCGGGCGCAGGACCGGAGGGTGCGGGCCATGCCCATGGCCGCCGTACGCACCGGGAACCAGGTGCGGCGCAGCGGCACGGACGTGATCCTGCGGGAGCTGCCGACGGGACCCGGCGCGGGCGTCGAACTGCGCGCGGACACGCTGTGCGAGAAGGTGCTCGTGGAGGACGGGCGGGCCGTCGGAGTACGGCTGCGCGACCGGGCCACCGGAGCCGTCCACGTTGTGCGCGCCGACTACGTCGTCGTCGCGGCCGACCCGCTGCGCACCCCGCAGCTGCTCTTCGCCTCCGGCGTACGCCCCCAGGCCCTGGGCCGCTACCTCAACGAGCACCCGCAGGTCTCGGTCATCGCCGAGGTCCACGGCTTCGGCGGCGCCGAGGGCGGCGACGGTGGGGAGGGCGGTTCAGGCGGCGAAGGCGGCTCGGGCGGTTCAGGGGCGAGCGAGGCTCCGAGCGGGGTGACCTGGATCCCTTACGAGGGCGAGAGATATCCGTTCCACTGCATGCTCACCCGGATCGACCCCGCCACGGTCGCGCAGAGCGCCGACAGCGGCCGGGCGGGCAGACCGCTGGTCTCGGTGCACCTGTTCACCTCGCAGGAGCCACGGGCCGACAACCGGCTGGAGTTCAGCGACACCGAACGCGACTGGATCGGCATGCCCGCGATGACGATCCACCACACCCTCGACGACGGGGACCGCGCGACGCTCGCCGAGGCCGAGGCCGAGGCGCTGCGCCTGAGCAAGGTCCTCGGCCGCCCCGCCGACGGCGAGACCCCCTGGATCCTCCCGTCGGGCAGCTCCCTGCACTACCAGGGGACCGTGCGCATGGGCGCCGTCGACGACGGCACCAGCGTCTGCGATCCCAGCAGCCGGGTGTGGGGGGTCGACAACCTCTACGTCGCGGGAAACGGCGTCATACCGACGCGGACGGCCTGCAACCCCACCCTCACCAGCGTCGCGCTCTCCGTCCTGGGGGCGCGCGACATCGCGCGCCGCATCCGGCTGCGGCCCGGCACGGCCGACGCGGCACAGGCACCAGAGGCACGAACCACACGGGCCCAGGCACCAAGGGCACAGGCGGCACGGACAACACGGGCATCGGAGACACGGATGCGGGACGAAGGGGACCACGCGTGATCCACACTCAGCTGGGCCGCACCGGTCTGCGCGTCAGCAGGCTGGCCCTCGGCACCGTCAACTTCGGCGGCCGGGTGGAGGAACCGGAGGCGCACCGCCTCATGGACCATGCCCTGGAGCGGGGCATCAACCTGATCGACACCGCCAACACCTACGGGTGGCGGGTCCACAAGGGCCACACGGAGGAGGTCATCGGCCGCTGGCTCGACAAGGGCCCGGCCCGCCGCGACCAGGTCGTCCTGGCCACCAAGGTGGGCGACCCGATGGGCGAGGGCCTGAACGACCGTGGCCTGTCGGCCCGCAACATCGTCGCGGCCTGCGAGGCGTCGCTCAAACGTCTGGGCACGGACTGGATCGATGTCTACCAGATGCACCACATCGACCGGTCCGTGGCCTGGGACGAGGTCTGGCAGGCGATGGACCTCCTGGTCACCCAGGGCAAGGTGCGCTATGTCGGCTCGTCCAACTTCGCGGGCTGGGACATCGCCTCCGCCCAGGCGGCCGCACAGCGCAGGAACACCCTGGGCCTGGTCTCGGAGCAGTGCGTCTACAACCTCGTCACCCGCTATCCGGAGCTCGAGGTCATGCCCGCGGCCCAGGCGCACGGACTGGGCCTGCTGGTCTGGTCACCGCTGCACGGCGGCCTGCTCGGCGGCGTGCTCCGCAAGAAGCGGGCCGGCTCCGCCGTCAAGTCGGCGCAGGGCCGTGCGGCGGCGGCCCTGGACGTGCACCACGCCACCATCGAGTCCTACGAGAACCTCTGCGCCGAGCACGGCCTCGACCCGGCGGTCGTCGGCATGGCCTGGACGCTGGCGCGCCCGGGTGTGACGGCCGCGGTGATCGGGCCGCGCACGGAGCAGCACATCGAGGGCGCACTCGAAGCGCTGGAGTGCGACCTGCCCGAGTCCCTGCTGACCCGGCTCGACGCGCTCTTCCCGCCGGTCGGCCGCGGTGGCCCCGCCCCCGACTGCTGGCTGACCTGAACTCGCCTGACCTGCCCCGTACTTGACCCGACCCGACCCGACCCGACCCGACCCGACCCGAACTT
The DNA here is from genome assembly GCF_055585065.1 of Streptomyces sp. NPDC054047. NCBI lineage: Bacteria > Bacillati > Actinomycetota > Actinomycetes > Kitasatosporales > Streptomycetaceae > Streptomyces > Streptomyces sp. NPDC054047. The sequence goes on from NZ_JBVJKV010000005.1 coordinate 126,351, forward strand.
GAACTGACCCAACCTGACCTGACCAGACCGGGCCAGACCTGAACTGACCTGACCAGACCTGAACTGGGCTGAAAGGAATCCACCCATGGCCGAGAACAGCTACACGGACCCGCGGATCGTCCCGCACGAGTCGGCGCAGGACCGCGAGGCGCGCGAGCGGCTGACCAAGCTGCTCGTCGAGTCCCCGATCCCGCCGGAGTACCTGATCGACAACCTGTCGGTCTACATGCGAAGGCACCAACTGGCCGACCTGCTGTCCATGGACGCGCTCTACCGCATGCTGCCCGAAGTCCCCGGCACCATCATGGAGTTCGGCGTGCTCCACGGCCGCCACCTGGCCACCATGACGGCGCTGCGCAGCATCTACGAGCCGTACAACTCGCTGCGTCGCATCGTCGGCTTCGACACCTTCACCGGCTTCCCCGACGACATCAAGGACGTCGACAAGGTCAGCACCAGTGCCGTCCCGGGACGTTTCGCGACGCCCGACGGCGAGGTCGACCACCTGCGCGAGGTCCTTGCCGCCCACGAGGCCACCGAGCCCTTCGGACACACCCAGCGCTCCTTCGTCGTCCAGGGCGACGTACGCGAGACCGTGCCGCGGTATCTGGAGGAGAACCCGGAGACGATCATCGCCATGGCCTACTTCGACCTGGACCTCTACCAGCCGACGAAGGAGCTCCTCCAGGCGATAAAGCCGCACCTCACCAAGGGCAGCATCCTCGCCTTCGACGAGCTGACCCACCCCAAGTGGCCCGGCGAGACGACAGCCCTGCGGGAGGTCTTCGGCCTCGACCACGCCCCCCTGCGTCAGCTCCCCGGCCGCGAGCCGCCGGTCATCTACATGAAGTGGGGCGAGTGACGGGAGACGGGAAGCAGGCCGGCGCGACAGAGGGGTGTCCCCCTGTCGCGCCACCGGTTGCCGCGATCGGCGCGTCCGCGGTCGGCGAATCCGGGACCGGCGCCGCTAGGCGGTTGTGGAGCGGGGCCACTGCCGGAGCACCGAGTGCACCGCTGCGACGGTCTTGCGCCAGGACGCGTCGAGGTCGCGCGGATGCCCGAACCCGCCGACCGCCTCGATGTTGATGAAGCCGTGGAACGTGCTGCGCATGAAGCGCACCGCGTCGGTCAGATCGGGCTCCTTGAGGTCGTAGGCGCGCAGCACCGCGTACGTCAGCTCGATGTTGAGGAGGAAGCCCTTGGCGTCGGCGATCTGCTCCAGGTCCATCCGCATCTGTGTCGCCGCGTACCGGCCCGGACAGCGCAGGGCGAAGTCGCGGTAGGCGTCGGCGAAGGCCGCCAGCGCGTCCTCGGCCGAACGGCCGGCGATGGCGGCGGCGAGTTCGGCGCCCATCTCCTCGGCTGCCAGCAGTGCCACCCGCGTCCGTACGTCCTGGAGGTTCTTGACGTGCGAGTACAGGCTGGCGTCCTTGACGCCGAAGCTGCGGGCGAGCGCCGAGAGGGTGACCGCTTCGAAGCCGCGCTCGTCGGCCAGGGCGGCAGCGGCCTGGATGATTTTGTCGACGGTCAGGCCCGCGCGCGTCTTCATCCACTCTCCTATTGTGTGTAGCTTGCTCCCTTGGACAATAAGGCATGTGCCGCTAGGCGTTAGCCATCCGTCCAACTTTTGTGATGCCGGTCACCCACGCTGGTGAGGCCGGTTTTCCACAGACAGCGGGTTGTCCACAGGTGCTGATGCCGATCGGCACCCCGGCGGTACCTTCAATGCCAGGCGAGGCCCACAGGGGCCGCCTGGACGTTGGGGGTGGGTCATGGCGGAGTTCAAAGGTGCACGGCTGCCGCACGTGAAGGGGTTCGGGCAGTGGTCTTCGCAGGCCTCGCAGCCGTCCCGGACCTCGCCGAAGCAGGAGGGCAAGGCGCTGCGTCGACGCGTCTGCCGCGCTTCGCACGAGCGGTTCACCGTGGACGACGGCCGCCCCGACCCGGTCGAGGCCGTGGAGGAGTCCAACCGCACCAGGCTCCCCGAGCTCACGCCGATCCGGATGGGCAGGATGGCCGCGTCGCCCTTCGCCTTCCTGCGCGGAGCCGCGGGGCTGATGGCGTACGACCTCGCGCGGACCCCCGTGACGGGGATAGGCGCCCAGATATGCGGCGACGCACACGCGGCGAACTTCGGCCTGTACGCGGACGCGCGGGGCGGTCTGGTCATGGACCTGAACGACTTCGACGAGACTGCGCACGGACCCTGGGAGTGGGACGTGAAGCGCCTCGCGGCCTCCCTCGTGCTCGCCGGGCGTGAGGCGGGTGCGAGCGAGGACGTCTGCAGGGAAGCGGCGTTCGACGCGGTGGGCGCCTACCGCCGCACGATGCGGCTGCTCGCGAAGCTCCCGGCACTCGACGCGTGGAACGCCATCGCGGACGAGGAGCTGGTCTCGCACACGGACGCCCGGGACCTGCTCGGCACCCTGGAAAGCGTCTCCGAGAAGGCCCGGCACAACACGAGCGCCCGGTTCGCCGCCAAGTCGACCGAGCGGGTCCGGGACGAGGCCGGCCACGAGGGGCGGCGCTTCGTCGACGCCCCACCGGTGCTGCGGCGAATACCGGACGCGGAGGCGGCCGAGGTCGCCTCCGCCCTCGGGGAGTACGTGGGCACGCTGTCCGAGGACCGGCTGCCGCTCGTCGCGCGGTACGCGATCCAGGACGTGGCGTTCCGCGTCGTGGGCACGGGCAGCGTCGGCCTGCGGTCCTACGTCGTGCTGCTGCTCGACCACCGGGGCGAGCCACTGGTGCTCCAGGTCAAGGAGGCACGGCCGTCCGCACTGCTCCCGCATCTGCCCACGGCGGGCTTCGCGGTGCCGCGGGTCGCGCACGAGGGGCACCGGGTCGTGCTCGGGCAGAAGCGGATGCAGGTGGTCAGCGACTTCCTGCTGGGGTGGACGACGGTCGCCGGGAGGGCCTTCCAGGTACGGCAGTTCAGGAACCGCAAGGGCAGCGTGGACCCGGCGGCTCTGGCCGCCGACCAGATCGACGACTACGGCCGGATGACCGGCGCCCTGCTGGCCCGCGCGCACGCCCACAGCGCCGACCCGCGGCTCATCGCGGGGTACGCCGGCAAGAACGACGAGCTGGACACGGCGATGGCGGCCTTCGCGGTGGCGTACGCGAACCGGACCGAGGCGGACCACACGGAGCTGGTGCGTGCGGTGAAGGAGGGGCGGGTGGCGGCGGAGGCGGGGGTGTGAGGGGGCGGGGGGGAGGAGGGGAGGGAGGGGGGAGGGGCCCCCGGAGCTGTGCGGCGAGGGCGTGGCGGGGCCGGGCGGTCCGGGACGCCGCTCGGTCGGGGCGGTGGCGCGGTGGCCTAGGCTGGACGGGTGACGACCCCGGAAGCCGAGCCGACGCAGCCCCAGACGCCCGATCCCGATCCCGTGACCGTTGGTCACGAAGCTCCTGGCGGGGCGGCGGGGCAGGGCGGCGCCGCGCGGCCCGAGGACCGGCTGGAGAAGGCGGTCCGGGCGGCCGAGCAGGCGCTGATCGAGTACGAGATCGCCGTCGAGACGTTCCGGGTCGAGGTGGAGAACTTCTCCCGGCTGCACCATCAGAAGCTCGGCCCGATGTACGCCCGGCTCGACGAGCTGGACGCGGAGATCGCCGAGGCCCTGGCGGCCCGCAGCGGTGACCCGGAGGACCGGCGCAAGGCGGACGAGGCACGGGCGCGGGTCATGCCGATGCCGGGTGTCGAGGAGCTGTTCCACGGCTGGATGGACGGCGAGGGCCTCTACCCGGAGGCCGCCGCGATGCTGACCGATCAGTCGGTGCGGCCGCCGCAGCGGGTGCGGCCCAGCGACGAGGCCCGCAAGCTCTACCGCGAGCTCGTCCGCAAGTCCCACCCGGACCTGGCCCAGGAGGACGAGGAGCGCGGCCGCCGCGAGGAGTTCATCACGCGGGTGAACGCCGCGTACGCCCGTGGGGACGAGCCCCTGCTGCGTGAGCTGTCCGCGGAGTGGGCCGCTGGTCCCGTGGCCGAGCAGCGGTGGCCGAACAAGAGCGAGGAGCTCTACGCCCGCCTCGAGTGGCTCGCCCAGCGCAAGGAGCTGCTCACCGTGGTCGCCCGTGAGCTGGAGGAGGGTGCGATCGGCGCGATGCTGCGGATGGCGCCGGACGATCCGGACCAGTTGCTTGAGGAGATCGCCGAGCAGCTGCTCGCGCAGGTCACCGAGCGCGAGGCGGAGCTTGCGAGGCTGACGGCCTAGGCCGTCGGGTAGCGTCGGGGGCATGGCTTTCGGATCACAGGTGCCCACGGTCGGTATCGGCGAACTCGCACCCGACGACTTTCTCCTCGACGTGCGCGAGGACGAGGAATGGCAGGCGGGCCACGCCGCCGGCGCGCTGCACATCCCGATGAGCGAGTTCGTCTCGCGCTACGGCGAGTTGACGGAGGCCGCTCCGCAGGACGGCAAGGTCAATGTCATCTGCCGGGTCGGCGGGCGTTCGGCGCAGGTGGCGATGTACCTCGTCCAGCAGGGCATCGACGCGGTGAACGTCGAGGGCGGCATGCAGAGCTGGGAGGCCGCGGGCCGGCCCGTCGTCGACGACAAGGGCCAGCCGGGCACCGTGATCTAGTCCTCGGGTCTCCTCGGCAGCGGTTTCAGCCGAGCGGGTGGGCCGCGAGCAGGTCGCCCAGTGCTTCCTCGTGCGCCGCCGCCGGGCCGAGGGACAGCTCTAGCTGTTTGGCCCACGCGTGGTACCGGTGCAGGGGGTAGTCGGTGTCGGATCCGAAGCCGCCGTGCAGATGCTGGGCTGTCTGCACCACCCTGCGTACGCCGTCCGACGCCCAGATCTTGGCGACGGCCACGTCTCCCGCGGCGGGCAGGGCGCCGCTCGCGCCGGTGCTGATGCGCCAGGCAGCCTGCCAGAGGGTGACCTCCATCGCGCGCAGGTCGATGTAACGGTCGGCTGCCTGTACGGCCACGGCCTGGAAGGTGGCGACGGGGAAGCCGAACTGCTCGCGCTTGCTGGTGTATTCGCTGGTCATGCTCAGTACGCCCTCGCCGAGGCCGAGCGCGAGGGCGCAGGTCCCGGTGGCGAGCAGATCGCGCAGCCAGTCCCAGGCCCCGCCAGCCTCGATGACGTCGGCGCCGTCGATCCGTACGGATTCCAGGTTCAGCTCGGCGAGGCGCTCGCCGCTCGTGGACACCTGATCGGCGAGCGTGAGGCCTTCGTATACGCGGGGGATGAGGGCGAGGAGGGACCGGCCGGCTGATGTGTGGGCGGGCACCACGATGAAGTCGGCGTTCTGCGCCCAGGGCACGGCTGTCTGGGTGCCGTCGAGCAGCCAGCCGTCGCCGTCCTGCCGTGCGGTGACGGCGAGTTCGGCGGGGTCGTGGCCGCTGCGGCCGTTCGCCGCGACGGTCAGGACGAGCTCTCCGCGAGCGGCCTTCGGCAGGATCCGCTGCTTCAACTCCGCGCTGCCGTACGTCTGCACGGCGTAAGCGGCGGCGCTGCTTTCCAGGAGCGGGACCCGGGCGAGCCGTTTCGCCGACTCGCGCAGGACCAGGCACAGGGCGATGGCGTCCAGGCCCGCGCCGCCGTGCCCGGGGTCGAGGAGCAGGCTCAGGAGGTCGGCTTCGGCGAGCTTGGCCCACAGTGCGCGGTCGAAGTCCTCGGCGACGGCGCCCGGCACGAGGGCGGGGCTCGGTACTCCGTCGGGTGCGACGGAGGCGAAGAGTGCCTTCGCCGCCTCGACGGCCGCCTGCTGTTCCTCGGTGAAGGTGAAGTCCACTGCTTGTCCTCCCGTGCACCGGCCCGACGGCTCTGTCTCCACTGCGACGCCCGCCGTTTCTGACGGGTCGTCAAGATAGAACAGGTTCTACGGGAAGGGAACAGCGAAGGTCTCAGCGGTCGAAGTCCAACTCCACCGTGTCCGTGGCCGGATGCGACTGGCACGCGAGCACATACCCCGCCTCGGTCTCCTCCGGCTCCAGCGCGAAGTTGCGGTTCATCCGCACCTCGCCCGAGACCCGGAAGGCCCGGCAGGTCCCGCACACCCCGCCCTTGCAGGCGTACGGCGCGTCCGCGCGGTTGCGCAGCACGGTGTCGAGGAGGGACTCCCCGTCCTGGACCGGCCAGGTGCCCGAGCGCCCGTCGAGCGTCACCGTCACGGTGCTGTGCGCGGGGGCGGCTGTCGCGGCGGCGGGCGTGGCGGACGTGAGGCCGTCGTCCACGTGGAATATCTCCTCGTGGATGCGCTGACGCGTCACGCCGAGGCGTCGCAGTGTCTTCTCCGCGCCCTGCACCAGGCCGAACGGACCGCACAGGAACCACCCCGCGACCTCCTCGACGGGCAGCAGCGCCGGCAGCAGCCCGGCGAGCCGCTCCTCGTCGAGCCGCCCGGAGTCGAGCCCCGACTGCTGCTCCTCCCGGGAGAGCACCGTGACCAGCTGGAACCGGTCCGGCCAGCGGTCCTTGAGGTCGGCGACCTCCTCCAGGAACATCGTCGACGCGGCGGTGCGATCGCTTCGGATGAGACAGAACGTGGCGTGCGGTTCGCGCTCCAGGAGCGTCGTGACGATGGAGAGCACCGGCGTGATCCCGCTGCCGCCGACCACGGCCGCATAGCGCCCTGGTGCGGGTTCCAGCGTGAAGCGCCCGGCTGGGGTCATCACCTCCAGCTCGTCGCCGACGGCGACTTCCTTGAGGGCGTACGTCGAGAAGGCGCCGCCTTCGACGAAGCGCACCCCGACCCGCAAGGTCTGCGGCTCCGAGGGGCGTTCGGGGTGGGGCGCGGGGGCGCAGATCGAGTACGTCCGCCGGATCTCCGTGCCGTCGACGAAGCGGCGGATGGCGAGGTGCTGGCCCGGTGCGTACCGGTACTCCTGCCGCAGGGCGGGCGGCACCTCGAAGGTCAGCGTCACGGAGTCGTCGGTGAGCTGCTCGACCGCCGCTATCCGGAGCTGGTGGAAGCGTGCCATCACAACTCCTTGAAGTGGTCGAAGGGTTCACGGCAGGCGACGCACCGGCGCAGGGCCTTGCAGGCCGTGGACGAGAAGCGGCTGAGCAGTTCGGTGTCGGTCGAGCCGCAGTGCGGGCAGCGGACCGAGAGGGTGAGGGGTATCGGTCCGCCGGCGCTGTGGGGGCGCGGGGGCGCGATGCCGAACTCCGCCAGTTTGCGGCGGCCCTCGGCGCTGATGTCGTCCGTCGACCAGGCGGGGGAGAGCACGGTGCGTACGGAGACCTCCGCCATGCCGCGCTCGTGCAGCACCTGCTCGATGTCGGCGGTCATGGCCTCTATGGCCGGACAGCCTGTGTACGTGGGGGTGAGCTCCACGTCGACCTTGCCGATGCCGCGGACGCGGACGCCGCGCAGTACCCCGAGCTCGGCCAGCGTGATGACCGGCAGCTCCGGGTCGGGCACGGAGCCCGCCAGGGCCATGAGCTCGTCCTCCAGGGCAGTGGTCACCATGACGCCCCCGGGTGGCTGCGGTGCAGATGCTGCATCTCGGCGAGCATCCGTCCGAAGGATTCGGTGTGCAGCCCCTGGCGGCCCGCGCCCGCCGCCCAGGCCCCTTCCTGGGGGCCCGAGGGCACGGTCAGGGTCGCCTTCTCGATGACGGCGGTGACCGAAGACGTCCACCTCTCGCGCATCGCCTGCCGGTCGACGCCGTCGGAGCCGTCCGCTCCATGTGCGCCGTCGAGGCCCTCCACCGGCTGGAACATCTCGCCGGTGAACCGCCAGAGCGCGTCGAGTCCGCGCTGCATCCGCTCGTGGCTCTCCGCCGTCCCGTCGCCGAGCCGCAGCGTCCACTGCTCCGCGTGGTCCTGGTGGTAGGCGACTTCCTTGACCGCCTTGGCCGCCAGCGGGGCGAACGTGCTGTCGCCGCTCGCCAACTGGCCGTACAGCAGGGTCTGGTAGGTGGAGAAGTAGAGCTGGCGGGCGATGGTGTGGGCGAAGTCGCCGTTCGGCTGCTCGACCAGCTGGAGGTTGCGGAAGGCGCGCTCCTCGCGCAGATAGGCCAGTTCGTCCTCGTCCCCCGCCAGGGAGAGCAGGACGCGTGCCTGGCCGAGTAGGTCGAGGGCGATGTTCGCCAGGGCGACCTCTTCTTCGAGGACGGGTGCGTGCCCCGCCCACTCCCCCAGCCGGTGCGAGAGCACCAGTGCGTCGTCGCCCAGGGCGAGGGCTGAGGCGGTGGCCGTCGGGGTCAGGGGCGCGGTCACAGGTGCTTCACCCCCTCCGGGATGTCGTAGAACGTCGGGTGGCGGTAGGGCTTGTCGCCCGCCGGTTCGAAGAAGGAGTCCTTCTCGTCGGGCGAGGATGCGGTGATCTGGGTGGACGGCACGACCCAGATGGAGACGCCCTCGCTTCGGCGGGTGTACAGATCGCGGGCGTTGCGCAGGGCCATCTCCGCGTCCGGCGCGTGCAGGCTGCCGGCGTGGGTGTGCGAGAGCCCGCGGCGGGAGCGCACGAACACCTCCCACAGCGGCCAGTCGGTCGAGCTGCTCATGCCGTCGCCTCCCCGTGCTTGGCGGCGAACGCCGCTGCTGCCTCGCGCACCCACGCGCCTTCGTCGTGCGCGCTCTTGCGCTGGGTGATCCGCTGTTCGTTGCAGGGGCCGTTGCCCTTGAGGACCGCCCAGAACTCGGTCCAGTCGATCGGGCCGAAGTCGTGATGTCCCCGCTCTTCGTTCCACACCAGGTCCGGGTCGGGGAGGGTGAGTCCGAGGGACTCGGCCTGGGGGACGCAGATGTCCACGAAGCGCTGGCGCAGCTCGTCGTTCGAGTGACGCTTGATCTTCCAGACCATCGACTGCTCCGAGTGCGACGACTCGTCGTCCGGCGGGCCGAACATCATCAGGGACGGCCACCACCAGCGGTCCACCGCGTCCTGTGCCATCGCGTGCTGCGCCTCGGTGCCCCGGCTGAGGGCGAGCAGCGATTCGTACCCCTGGCGCTGGTGGAACGACTCCTCCTTGCAGACGCGGACCATCGCGCGGGCATAGGGGCCGTACGAACAGCGGCAGAGCGGGACTTGGTTCGTGATCGCGGCGCCGTCCACCAGCCAGCCGATCGCGCCGACGTCGGCCCAGGTCAGCGTCGGGTAGTTGAAGATCGACGAGTACTTCTGGCGGCCCGAGTGCAGCTTGTCGAGCAGTTCGTCACGGCTGGTGCCGAGGGTTTCGGCCGCGCTGTACAGATACAGGCCGTGGCCGGCCTCGTCCTGCACCTTGGCCATCAGGATCGCCTTGCGCCGCAGGGAGGGGGCGCGCGTGATCCAGTTCGCCTCCGGCTGCATGCCGATGATCTCGGAGTGGGCGTGCTGCGCTATCTGCCTGACCAGTGAGGCGCGGTAGGCGTCGGGCATCCAGTCCCGCGGCTCGATGCGCTCGTCGGCCGCGACCGCGGCGTCGAAGGCGGATTCGTGCGCCGCTGTGCGTGCGGCGTCGGCCGCTGCCTGGTCCGGCTCGGACCGGGCCGTCTGATGCTCGGCTGCTGTCGCCATCGCGGTCCCCCTCGACCTTTAGCTAGCTACCGACCGATCGTTCGGTTCGTGGAATTCAATGGTGCGGCTCAGCGCCATAAGGTGTCAACCCTGTGGATAACTTCACGGACGCTGTGCCTGGCGCGCAGGCATGAGTACCGTTCCGGTGCGAAGCGGGCGGTAGAGAGCGGTAGAGAGCCGTGTGACGGGCGGGGCCTATGGGCGCACCCCCGTGCGGGATCGGGAATCGGGGCGGAATGGACGCGAACGACAACAACGCGAACGAGTCGCCGTCCCCACCCCTCAACGCCGTCCCCGCGCCCCCACTCCACAACGCCGCCGCCGCGCCCCCACCCGCGGACGCCGACGCCGTTGCCTCCGCCGCGCCGCCCCTCGCCGCCCCGCCGTCTCCCACCGCCCTCCCGCCCCCCGCCGCCCCGCCGCCCCCCGGCACCGCGTCCACGTCCCCGCCCCGCGCCGGCATCGCCGCCCTCTCGCCGCGCTGTCAGGTCGTGGCCGCGCTCGCGCTGGCGCTCATCGCCGTCACGGCCTGCGTCCACGTCGGGATGCTCTTCCTGCACGTCGCCCCCGCGAACACCATGACCAAGCAGCACGGTCAGGCCGTCGACGACTGGATCTATCCCGAGTTCGAGCAGAACTGGAAGCTCTTCGCGCCCAACCCGATGCAGCAGAACATCGCGGTGCAGGCACGCGCCGAGATCCGTGGGGACGACGGAACGACCCGGACCACCGGCTGGTACGACCTCTCCGCGCGCGACGGCGCCGCCATCGACGGCAATCTGCTGCCCAGCCACACGCAGCAGAACGAACTGCGCAGGGCCTGGGACTTCTACGTCTCCGCGCACGACGCGCAGAATCGTCCCCGCGGCCTGCGCGGACAGCTCTCGGAGCGCTACATCCGCCGCATCGTCGTGATGCGCGTCGAGCGCGAGGAAGCCATGGGCGCAGGCGCCACCATCGAGCGCGTCCAGGTCCGCTCCAGGACCACGAACGTGCCCGCCCCCGCGTGGAGCGACGAGAAGGTCAGCACCAAACCGGTGCTCCGCCAACTGCCCTGGTGGTCGGTGACGCCCGACGACCTGCCCCTGGACAAGGCTCGGAAGTCCGAGGGGGACGCCCGATGAACCGCTTCGGCCCCGCGCTCGGGCGCGGCATCGAACGGATCACCGCATCCGCTCTCGGCCCCCATCAGACCGCCGTGGTCCGCATCGGGTTCGCCGCCACCTGGCTGCTCTTCCTGCTGCGCGAACTCCCCAACCGCCATGAGCTGTACGGGCCCGACAGCCCGTGGAACTGGGACATGGCCCAGCAGCTCATCGCGGAGAACGACGCCTTCACGGCCCTGATGTGGTCCGACGGGCGCATCTGGTTCGAGGCCTTCTACGCGCTCGCCGTCCTGAGCAGCGTGCTGCTGATGCTCGGCTGGCGCACCCGCACGATGTCCGTGCTCTTCATGATCGGCGTGCTCTCGCTGCAGAACCGGTCCATCTTCATGGGCGACGGCGGCGACAACGTCATCCACCTCATGGCCACCTACCTGGTGTTCACGCGCTGCGGCCAGGTCTGGTCGCTCGACGCCCGGCGTGCGGCACGCGCGCGTGCGGCGACGGTCGGCCCAGGGGAGATGGCTCAGCCCGCCGACCGGGTCGGGCCCGTGCTGTGGTGGGTCCTCGGTCTCGGCCTGTCCGTGGTGACGTTCATGGGGGAGCTCAGCGGCGGCTGGCTGCTGGTCTTCTGGGGGCTGTGGCTGACGCACGGCCTGTGGTGGGCCGTCGGACGGCGCGCGCCCGACGGTGAGGCGCTCAAGCTGCTCGACGTCGTCGTGAAACTCGCGCACAACGCCGCACTGCTGGTCATCATGGTCGAGGCGTGTCTGATCTACGCGACGGCGGGCTGGTACAAGATCCAGGGCAGCCGCTGGCAGGACGGCACGGCCGTCTACTACCCGCTCCAGCTCGACTACTTCTCCCCCTGGCCCGTGCTCTCCGACCTGCTCACCTCGCACGGCCTCATGGTGATGCTGGTGACGTACGGGACGGTCGCCGTGCAGGTCGCCTTCCCCTTCACGCTCTTCAACCGGCGGGTCAAGAACGTCCTGCTGGCCGCCATGATCTTCGAGCACGCCGTCATCGCGGTCGTCCTCGGCCTGCCGTTCTTCTCGCTCGCGATGATCGCGGCCGACGCGGTGTTCCTGCCGACGTCGTTCCTGCGGCGCGTCGGAGGCTGGGCGGCACGCGCGCGTGGAGCGCTGTACTCGCGGTTCTCGCGCGGCGGTGCGGTGCCGGGGCAGCGCGGAGCGGACCAGGAACCGGCCCCGGAATCCACCGAGCACGCGCGCGTAGGCTTCCCCTCATGAACGGGACGTACCAGGGATGAGCAGGACGTACGCGGGATGAACGGGACGCACCGCCGACGTGATCCGGACGATGCCCTGCGTGCCTGGCGCGAGGTCGCCGACACGTCCGTGCTGCTCGACGGCTTCCACGCCGTCAAGCACGCGCTGCGCTTCGGAGCGACGATTCCCTCGGCGCTGGCCGTCGACAGGGCCGCCGTGCTGGCCCTGGCCGACGAGCTCGCACCGGACGTGAAGGACGCCCTCGACGCGCTCCTCGTCCAGGTCCCGGACGGCATCCTGCGCGCCCTTGTGCCGCGTCTGCATCCCACGGGGGTGGCCGCTCTCGCGGTCCGTCCTTCTCGTGCGGCCAACCTCGACGCGCTGGCCCACAGGCCCAGGACCGCGCCGGTCGTCGTCCTCGACGACCCCCGCAATCTGGGCAACGCCGGGGCCGTGATCCGGCTCGCCGCGGGGTTCGGGGCGACCGGGGTCGTCACGACCGGCACGCTCGACCCCTGGCACCCCACGGTCGTACGCGGTGGCGCGGGTCTGCACTTCGCCACGGCCGTCGAGCGGATGGACGTCTCCGAGCTGCCGCCGGGGCCGGTGTTCGCGCTCGACGCGGAGGGCGAGGACATCCGCGGCCTCAAGCTGCCGGACGACGCCGTGCTCGCGTTCGGGTCCGAGCGCAGCGGTCTGTCCGCGCGGTTGCGCGAGCGCGCCGACCACTTGGTGTCCCTGCCGATGCGGCCCCAGGTCTCCAGCTACAACCTGGCCACCAGCGTCGGGATGACGCTCTTCCACTGGTCGGCGGGCAGGCCCCCGGGCTCGGAGGCCTGAACCCGCCGCCGGATGTCAGGCGTCCCTGCGCACCTCCACCACGCGGAAGCGGTTGGCCACGAAAGCGCCGTCGCACAGGGCGGCGTTCGCAGCGGGGTTGCCGCCCGAGCCGTGGAAGTCCGAGAACGCCGCCGTCTGGTTCACATAGACGCCGCCCGTGAGGTTCAAGGAGAGCTGGGCGCACTCCTCCAGGCAGGTCTCCTCCACGGCCGCGGACACCTCGTCCGACGTGGTGTACGCGCCGACCGTCATCGCGCCCTTGTCGCGCACCGTGCGGCGCAGCAGCTCCACGGCGTCCGCGGAGGAGTCGACCGCGACGGCGAAGGAGACGGGGCCGAAGCACTCGTTCAGATAGACCGCCTCGGCGTCCGGCTTCGCGCCGTCCAGCTTGACGATGACCGGGGTGCGGACCACGGCGCCGGGGAACTCCGGGTTGCTGATCTCCCGTGAGGGCAGGGCCACTTCGCCGAGTCCGGCCGCGGCCTCCAGGCGGGACTTCACGTCCGGGTTGACCAGTGCGCCCAGGATGCCGTTCGCCCGGGCGTCGTCGCCGAGCAGGCCGTTCACCGAGGCGGCCAGGTCGGACACCACGTCGTCGAACGACTTCGCTCCGGCGTCCGTCGCGATGCCGTCCCGGGGGATCAGGAGGTTCTGCGGGGTCGTGCACATCTGGCCGCTGTACAGCGACAAGGAGAAGGCCAGGTTGGACAGCATTCCCTTGTAGTTGTCCGTCGAGTCCACGACGACCGTGTTCACGCCGGCCTTCTCCGTGTAGACCTGCGCCTGGCGGGCGTTGGCCTCCAGCCAGTCACCGAAGGCCGTCGAGCCCGTGTAGTCGATGATCTTGATTTCGGGGCGGACGGCGAGGGTCTTGGCGATGCCCTCGTCCGGTCGCTCGGCGGCCAGGCACACCAGGTTCGGGTCGAAGCCCGCGTCGGCGAGGACCTCGCGCGCGATGCGCACCGTCAGCGCGAGCGGCAGCACCGCGCGCGGGTGGGGCTTGACCAGGACCGGGTTGCCGGTGGCCAGGGAGGCGAACAGGCCCGGATAGCCGTTCCACGTCGGGAACGTGTTGCAGCCGATCAGGAGCGCGATGCCGCGGCCGACGGGCGTGAAGCGCTTGTCCAGGGCGATCGGGTCGCGCTTGCCCTGGGGCTTGGACCACTCGGCGGCGTCAGGGGTGCGCGCCTGCTCGACGTACGCATACGCCACCGCTTCGAGGCCGCGGTCCTGGGCGTGCGGTCCGCCCGCCTGGAAGGCCATCATGAAGGCCTGGCCGCTGGTGTGCATCACCGCGTGCGCCAGCTCGTGCGTGCGCGCGCTGATGCGCGACAGGATCTCCAGACAGACCATCGCGCGCGCTTCCGCGCCCGCCTCGCGCCAGGCGCGCATTCCGGCGCGCATGGCGGGCAGCAGCGTGTCGATGTCCGGGTGGGGGTACGTGATGCCCAACTCAGGCCCGTACGGAGAGACTTCCGCGCCGGTCCAGTCGTCCGTGCCCGGCTGGTCGAGGTCGAAGCGGCTGCCCAGGAGGGCGTCGAAGGCGGCTTTGCCCTCGGGCAGGCTCAGGCTGCCGTTCTCTCCGTAGGCCTTGGGGTGCTCGGGGTGCGGCGACCAGTACGCGCGCGTGCGGATCGTCTCCAGCGCCTGGTCGAGTGTGGGCCGGTGCGTTTCGATCAGCTGGTGCGCGGTGAGTTCGGCGGCCATATCGGACCAACTCCTCGTCGAGCCGGCTCTTCGTCGAGCCGGCGAGCTGGGCAGGGCGGTGGGCAGGAACAGACGGACAGAGCTAGAGTAACCGAACGATCGGTCGGGACAAGGGGGTCCGCCGAACCTGTGGACAACTTCTCGCCGGGCACCCCGCACCCTCCGGCGGACACCTCGTGCGGGAGGATCGCGAGCATGACAGCACTCGAGCTCAGCAGCCCCGTTGCCGTGGTCGGCACCGGCACCATGGGGCAGGGCATCGCCCAGGTCGCCCTGCTGGCGGGCCACCCCGTGCGGCTGTACGACGCCGTGGAGGGCCAGGCGAAATCCGCGGCAGCCGCGATCGGCGCGCGCCTGGACCGGCTCGTCGAGAAGGGCAGGCTCACGGCCGACGACCGGTCCGCCGCGGGGGACCGGCTCGCACCGGTCGAGAGCCTTGCCGGGCTCGCCGGGTGCGGACTCGTCATCGAGGCGATCCTGGAGCAACTGCCCGTCAAGCAGCGCCTCTTCGAAGAGCTGGAAGAGATCGTCGCCGAGGACTGTCTCCTCGCCACCAACACGTCCTCCCTCTCCGTCACCGCCATCGCGGGCACGCTCAAGAAGCCCGGCCGCTTCGTCGGCCTGCACTTCTTCAACCCCGCGCCGCTCCTGCCCCTCGTCGAGGTCGTCAGCGGCTTCGCGACCGACGAAACGGCCGCCACGCGCGCGTACGAGACGGCGCGCACCTGGGGCAAGACGCCGGTGCGCAGCGCGGACACCCCTGGCTTCATCGTCAACCGGATCGCCCGCCCCTTCTACGCCGAGGCGTTGCGCGTCCACGAGGAGCGGGCCGCCGACCCGGCCACCATCGATGCCGTCCTGCGCGAATGCGGCGGCTTCAAGATGGGCCCCTTCGAGCTCACCGACCTCATCGGGCAGGACGTGAACGAGGCCGTCACCCGCTCGGTGTGGGAGTCCTTTTTCCAGGACCCCAAGTTCACGCCGTCGCTCGCCCAGCGCCGCCTCGTCGAATCGCGCCGTCTGGGCCGCAAGTCGGGCCAGGGCTGGTACGCCTACGGGGACGACGCCCCGCGCGCGGAGCCGCACACGGCGGCGCCCGCACCGGCTCCGGCGTCCGTCGCGGTGCACGGGGAGCTGTTCCAGGCGCAGGCCCTGGTCGAGCTGATCGGCGCCGCCGGGATCGACGTCGCCCACGAGGACCCTCTAGACCCCGACTTTCCCGGCTGGATCGAACTCCCCAGCGGGGTGCGGCTCTTCCTGGCCGACGGTTCCCCCGCGGACGACGCCGAGGCGCCAGTGATCCACTTCGATCTCGCGCTGGACTACGGGTCCGCGACCAGGATCGCCCTGGCGCCCGCCGCGCGGGTGGGCGAGGACCAGCTCCACGAGGCCGTGGGCCTCTTCCAGGCGCTGGGCAAGCAGGTCAGTGTCGTCGCCGACGTCCCGGGGATGATCGTGGCCCGTACGGTCGCCATGCTCGTCGACTTCGCCCAGGACGCCGTCGCGCGCGGTGTCGCCGACAAGGAGGACATCGACACGGCGATGCGCCTGGGCGTCAACTACCCGCGCGGACCGCTCGCGTGGGGCCAGGAGCTCGGCGCGTGGTGGGTCCTCGACACCCTGGAGCGCCTGCACCTGGAGTACCCCACCGGCCGCTACGCGCCCTCCCAGGCGCTGCGCCGCGCGGCAGCGCGAGAGGACCACTCATGAATACCACCAGGCGCGACACGTACACCCCCGAGACCCTCCTGACGGTGGCGGTCCGGATCTTCAACGAGCGCGGGTACGACGGCACGTCCATGGAGCACCTCTCCAAGGCGGCCGGCATCTCCAAGTCCTCGATCTACCACCACGTCTCGGGCAAGGAGGAACTGCTGCGCCGCGCGGTGAGCCGTGCGCTCGACGGGCTCTTCGGGATTCTCGCCGAGGAGCACGCGCGCGTGGGCACCGCCGTGCAGCGCCTGGAGCACGTCACGCGCCGCACCGTCGAGGTGCTGATCGCCGAACTGCCCTATGTGACGCTGCTGCTGCGGGTGCGCGGCAACACGGACACCGAGCGGTGGGCCATGGAGCGGCGCAGGGAGTTCGACCAGCAGGTCGCCGATCTGCTCAAGGAGGCCGTCGCCGACGGCGACCTGCGCTCGGACGTCGAGCTGCGCCTGGCGACCCGGCTGCTCTTCGGGATGATCAACTCCATCGCGGAGTGGTACCGCCCGGACGCCCGTGGCGCCTCCTCGGGGCAGCAGGTCGCCGACGCCGTCGTCCAGATGGCCTTCGCGGGGCTGCGCAGTACCGGCTGACGGGTCAGCTCTCCGGATCCAGGTCGTCCTCCTCGAAGACCAGCAACGTACGCGTGCTGAGCACTTCGGGGATGGACTGAAGGCGGGTGAGGACCAGCTCCCGCAGGGCGCGGTTGTCCGGCGTGTGCACCAGGAGCAGTACGTCGAAGTCGCCGCTGACCAGCGCGATGTGAGAGGCGCCAGGCAGCGTGCGCAGATGCTCGCGGACCGTGCGCCAGGTGTTCTGGACGATCTTCAGCGTGATGTACGCGGATGCGCCCTGACCTGCCCGTTCGTGGTTGATGCGGGCGCCGAAGCCGCGTATCACGCCGTCGTCGATGAGCCGGTTGATGCGTGCGTACGCGTTGGCCCGTGACACATGGACGCGCTCGGCCACGGAACGTATCGACGCGCGACCGTCCGTGTGCAGGATGTGCAGGATGTCGCGGTCGATCGGGTCCAGCGGGCGGGGCAGGCCCTCCTGGCGGTCGCCGGACCGGCTTTCCGGACGATCACCGTCACGCCCGTCGGCCATTCGTTCAGATGCCATGTCCCCCCGCCTCCCTACCATGGACGTACTGCATCCATCCCAGGCTGTGGAGAACCGTTTGTCCACAGCCTGGAGGTGCCTGTAGCCAAAATGTGCCGACGACCGAACAATCGGTAGGTGAGGCGCCTCACATTGCCGCGCCTCTTTTGCCGCTCCCACGAGGAGACCGCTTCCACATGGAGGTGCCGACATGACGGTCATGGAGCAGCGGGGCGTCTACCGGCCCACCCCGCCACCCGCATGGCAGCTCAGGACCGACCCCGCGCCGCTGCTGCCCGACGCGGAGCCGTACCGCGTCCTGGGCACGGAGGCCGCCGGCAAGGCCGACGAGGAGCTCCTGGGCCGCCTGTACGCCCAGCTGGTGCGCGGACGGCGGTACAACACGCAGGCGACGGCCCTGACGAAGCAGGGCAGGCTCGCCGTCTACCCGTCGAGCACCGGCCAGGAAGCGTGCGAGGTGGCCGCCGCGCTGGTCCTGGAGGAGCGCGACTGGCTCTTCCCCAGCTACCGCGACACGCTCGCCGCGGTCGCCCGTGGCCTCGACCCCGTCCAGGCGCTGACCCTGCTGCGCGGCGACTGGCACACCGGGTACGACCCGCGCGAGCACCGCATAGCGCCCCTGTGCACCCCCCTGGCGACCCAGCTCCCGCACGCCGTGGGCCTCGCGCACGCCGCCCGCCTGAAGGGCGACGACGTGGTCGCGCTCGCCATGGTCGGCGACGGCGGCACCAGCGAGGGCGACTTCCACGAGGCGCTGAACTTCGCGGCCGTCTGGCAGGCACCCGTCGTCTTCCTGGTGCAGAACAACGGCTTCGCGATCTCCGTGCCCCTCGACAAGCAGACGGCCGCCCCGTCCCTGGCCCACAAGGCCGTCGGGTACGGAATGCCGGGACGCCTGGTGGACGGGAACGACGCGGCGGCGATGCACGAGGTGCTCAGCGACGCGGTGTCCCGCGCACGCGCGGGCGGCGGCCCCACGCTCGTCGAAGCGGTGACGTACCGCATGGAAGCCCATACGAACGCCGATGACGCCACGCGCTACCGCGGGGACGCCGAGGTCGAGGCCTGGCGCGAGCACGACCCGATCCTGCTCCTGGAGCGGGAGTTGACCGAGCGCGGCCTCCTCGACGAGGACCGCAGGCAGTCGGCCCGGGACGACGCCGAGGCCATGGCGGCCGACCTGCGCGCACGCATGAACCAGGACCCCGAGCTGAACCCCATGGACCTGTTCAGCCATGTGTACGCCGAGCAGACCACCCAACTGCGCGAGCAGGCCGCACAGTTGCGGGCCGAGCTCGAGGCAGCGGAAGAAGACGGCACGGCCGGCCCGGTCGGCGCGGACGGCGAGGAGAACGCGCGATGAGTACGGTCGCGGCCGAACGGGCCACCACGAAGACAGCCAAACCGGCCACCATGGCGCAGGCGCTCGGGCGCGCGCTGCGCGACTCCCTGGCCGAGGACCCGTCCGTGCACGTCCTAGGAGAGGACGTCGGGGCGCTCGGCGGAGTCTTCCGCGTCACCGACGGGCTCACCAAGGAGTTCGGCGAGGACCGCTGTACGGACACACCGCTCGCCGAGGCGGGCATCCTGGGGACGGCCGTCGGCATGGCGATGTACGGGCTGCGGCCGGTCGTCGAGATGCAGTTCGACGCCTTCGCCTACCCCGCCTTCGAGCAGCTGATCTCCCACGTGGCGCGGATGCGCAACCGCACGCGGGGCGCGATGCCGATGCCCATCACGGTGCGCGTGCCCTACGGCGGCGGCATCGGCGGCGTTGAGCACCACAGCGACTCCTCCGAGGCCTACTACATGGCGACTCCGGGGCTCCATGTCGTCACGCCCGCCACGGTCGCCGACGCCTACGGCCTGCTGCGGGCCTCCATCGCATCCGACGACCCGGTCGTCTTCCTGGAGCCCAAGCGCCTCTACTGGTCCAAGGCCGACTGGAACCCGGACGCGCCGCAGGCCGTTGAACCCATAGGCAAGGCGGTGGTGCGGCGCACCGGCCGCAGCGCCACGCTCCTCACGTACGGCCCGTCCCTGCCCGTCTGCATGGAGGCCGCTGAGGCGGCGGTCGCCGAGGGCTGGGACCTCGAAGTGGTCGATCTGCGCTCCCTGGTGCCCTTCGACGACGAGACGGTGGCCGCTTCCGTGCGGCGGACCGGGCGCGCGGTCGTCGTGCACGAGTCGGGCGGGTTCGGCGGCCCCGGCGGGGAGATCGCCGCTCGCGTCACCGAGCGGTGCTTCCATCACCTGGAGGCGCCGGTTTTGCGCGTCGCCGGATTCGACATTCCCTATCCGCCGCCGATGCTCGAGCGGCATCATCTGCCGGGCGTGGACCGGATCCTGGACGCGGTCGCGCGGTTGCAGTGGGAGGCGGACAGCTGATGGCGCAGGTGCTCGAGTTCAAGCTGCCCGATCTCGGCGAGGGGCTCACGGAGGCGGGGATCACCCGCTGGCTCGTGGAGGTCGGCGATGTCGTCGCCGTCGACCAGCTCGTCGTCGAGGTGGAGACGGCCAAGGCGCTGGTGGAGGTGCCCTGCCCGTACGGAGGCGTGGTGACGGCCCGCTTCGGTGAGGAGGGGTCGGAACTGCCGGTGGGCGCACCGCTGTTGACGGTCGCCGTCGGCGCCCCGGACGGGAACCCGGCTCCGGCCTCGGCCCCGGCTCCGGAAGAGCCGGCGGAGCGGGCCCTGCAGGCGGCAGCCGCCGAGGAGTCGTCTGGCAACGTGCTGGTCGGGTACGGCACGGCTGCGGCGCCCGCGCGGCGCAGGAGGGTGCGTTCGGCGGGGCCCGTCACGCAGCCCGCCCCGAAGCCTGCCGCACAGCCGGTGCCGGTGCCGGTGCCGCAGGCCGTGCCCCAGCCTGCGGCACAGAAGCCCGCCGGGTCGCCAGGGGCCTCGGGTTCGGGCGGCGCATTGCCGCACACGGACGGTCCGATACCGGTGATCTCACCCCTCGTGCGCAAGCTGGCGCGGGAGAACGGCGTGGAGCTGCGGGCGCTGACGGGCACGGGTCCTGACGGGTTGATCATGAGGGCCGACGTGCAGAGCGCCATCGCGGCGCAGCGGCCGGCCGCGCACGAGCCCACACTCACGCCTACGCCTACGCCCACGACCACGCACGCGCCCACGGCCACGCCGGTCGGAGCGGTCAGCGGGGAGCCGCGCGATGCGGGGGCGGAGGTCCGCTATCCGCTGACCGGCATCAGGGGCCTCGTCGCGGACAAGATGTCCCGCAGCAGGCGGGAGATACCGGAAGCCACCTGTTGGGTGGACGCCGACGCGACGGAACTGCTCGCGGCGCGCGCCGCGATGAACGCCGCAGTGAAGGAGGGCGAGGGGCAGAAGATCTCGCTGCTCGCGCTGTTCGCCCGCATCAGCGTGGCCGCACTGGCCCGCTACCCGATGCTCAACTCCACGGTGGACATGGAGGCGCGCGAGGTGGTCCGGCTCGCCGACGTCCACCTCGGGTTCGCCGCGCAGACCGAGCGCGGTCTGGTGGTCCCCGTGGTCCGGAACGCGAACACGCGGACCACCGACTCGGTCAACGGCGAGCTGATCCGGCTCACGGAGTCGGCGCGGGACGGAAAGCTGACGCCGGCGGAACTGACGGGCGGCACGTTCACGTTGAACAACTACGGGGTGTTCGGGGTCGACGGCTCCACGCCGATCATCAATCACCCCGAGGCGGCCATGCTCGGCGTCGGCCGGATCGTGCCCAAGCCGTGGGTGCACCAGGGGGAGTTGGCGGTGCGGCACGTCGTGCAGCTCTCGCTCACCTTCGACCACCGGGTGTGCGACGGAGGCACGGCGGGCGGGTTCCTGCGGTTCGTGGCGGACTGCGTGGAGCAGCCGGCGGTGTTGCTGCGGGCGGTGTGAGGAGGCTCCGGGCAGAGGGTCGAGCCATGGCGCGGTGATGTGAGTCCTCGTACAGAGGGGCGGGAGCTCCGTACAGAGGGGTGGCATTGATCCTTCGTACGCCCATACTCGGGGGATGACCGCGCAGAGGGCCCCGGACGGCGCCGTGTCCGCCGCCACGAACGCAGCCCCGACCGACTCCACGAACGCAGCCCCGACCGATGTCCCGCACGCCACGCCGCGGGACGCCCCGCACGCCACGTCGTCCGACGCCCCCTGCGCCACGTCGTACGACGCCGTGGTGCTCGCGGGCGGCGGCGCGAGGCGGCTCGGCGGCGCGGACAAACCAGGGGTGCGGGTGGGCGGCCGGGCGCTGCTCGACCGGGTGCTCGGCGCGTGTTCCGGTGCGGGTACGACCGTGGTGGTGGCCGCGCCCCGCCCGACCGCGCGCCCCGTGGTGTGGGCGCGCGAGGAACCCGCGGGGGCGGGCCCGCTCGCCGCGCTCGACGCGGGACTGCGGTGCACGGGGGCGGAGCAGGTGGTGGTGCTCTCCGCCGATCTGCCGTTCCTGGAGGAGCGCACCGTCCGGGGCCTTCTCGCCGCGCTGCGGGAGAGCGGCGCGGACGGCGCCGTGCTGAAGGACTCCGACGGCCGGGACCAGCCGCTGGTCGCGGCCTACCGCAGCGCGTCGCTCAAGCGCGAGATCGCCCTGCTCACCGCCGAGCACGACGATCTGACGGGGCTTCCGCTGCGGTCGCTCACCGCGCGGCTCGCACTAACCCGGGTCGCGGATCCCGTAGCGTCCTTCGACTGCGACACCTGGGACGACATCGCGGCCGCTCGGGCCCGTATCAGGGAGCATGGGCACGTGTTGGATGAATGGATTTCCGCAGTCAAGGACGAACTGGGCATCGAGCTCGACGTCGACACCGGCTTGCTGCTCGACCTCGCCCGCGACGCCGCACATGGCGTGGCCAGGCCTGCGGCTCCGCTGACCACCTTCCTGGTGGGGTACGCGGCGGCGCGGGCCGCGGAGGGCGGTGGGCCCGAAGCGGTGGCCGAGGCGGCCCGCAAGGCGGCGGCGCTTGCCACGCGGTGGGCGGAGGAGGGCGTCTCCGAAGCGGCACCCGGCGGAAAGCCGGGCGCGGCCCCTGACGCCTCTGCCGCCCCCGACCCGGGGCAGGGTGTGGTTCCCGACGCCTCCGCCGCCCCCGACCCGGGGCAGGCCGCGCGGGACGACATGCGGCCGGATGCCGGATGAGTGGGCAGCCCGCGCCGGACGCCGAGCTCGACGAGGCTCTCGCCCTGGTGAACGACGACCATGGCCGCAGGACCGGCAGGCGCGCCGACGGTGAGCCCGCGGGGGGCGACCCTCGGAGCGCGGCGGCCGCCTCGGGCGGCCGGGAGCACGAAGCCGTGCCCCAGCCGCCGTCCGCGCCCGCGGCACCCCCCGCCCCTGCGGCGGCACCGGCTCCCCGCAAGCAGGGCGCGACGCCGAGCGGTCACACCCCCGCGAGCGGGCACCCTGCCCCCGGCAGCAGCGGCGGCGGCCTCGGCAGCGGCGGCCCCAGCAGCCACGGCACCCCGACCGCCCCCGGAACCCCGACCGCTCCCGGCACCTCGACTGCCCCCGGCACTCGCACCCCAGCCGCCCCCACCCCCACCCCCAACCCCAACCCCAACCCCACCAAGCACCGCAACATCACCCCCTGGCCCGCCGCGCGCAACCTCGCCGCTCGCGCCCCCCGGCCGGTCCCCACCGCCTCCGCTCCCGCCGCCGTCCCCCTGGGGCAGGCGCTCGGTCTCGTTCTTGCCGCGCCCCTCGTCGCCCTCACCGACCTCCCCTCCTTCGACACCTCCGCGATGGACGGCTGGGTCGTCGCGGGCCCCGGGCCCTGGGACGTGCGGGCCGACGGGATTCTCGCCGGGCACGGGCAGCCGGAGCCGCTCGCCGACGGGGAAGCCGTGCGGATCGCGACCGGGGCGCGGATTCCGCGGGAGACCACCGCCGTCATCCGCAGCGAGCACGGCCTCACCGACGACAAGGGACGACTGCACCCCCGGCGCGACGTCACGCAGGGGCAGGACATCCGGCCGCGCGGCCAGGAGTGCCGGTCCGGCGATCAACTCCTGCCGCCCGGCGCCCTGGTGACCGCGGCGGTCCTCGGCCTCGCGGCAGCAGCCGGTTACGACGAGCTGCAGGTGGTCCCACGGCCCAGGGCCGAAGTGCTGATCCTGGGCGATGAGTTGCTGACCGAGGGGCTCCCCCACGAGGGCCTCATCCGTGACGCGCTCGGGCCGATGCTGCCGCCCTGGCTGCGCTCACTCGGCGCGGAGGTCATCGCCGTACGCAGGCTCGGTGACGATGCCGAGGCGCTCCACCAGGCCATCACCACCTCCGCCGCCGACCTCGTCGTGACCACCGGCGGCACCGCCTCCGGACCGGTCGACCACGTCCACCCGATCCTGCGCCGCATCGGCGCCGAACTGCTCGTGGACGGCGTCGCGGTGCGCCCCGGGCACCCCATGCTGCTCGCGCGCATCCGCCCCGACCAGCACCTCGTCGGCCTGCCCGGCAATCCGCTCGCCGCCGTCTCCGGCCTGCTGACCCTGGCCGAGCCCCTGCTGCGTACGCTCTCTGGGCGCCCCGCGATGCCGCCGTACACCGCTGTGCTGCGCGAGGACGTGCACGGGCACCCGCACGACACCCGTCTCGTCCCCGTCACCCTCCGCGGCGACCAGGCGGTGCCGCTGCACTACAACGGCCCGGCGATGCTGCGGGGGATCGCGGTGGCCGACGGGCTCGCGGTCGTCCCGCCGGGTGGCGGGCGTCAGGGCCAGGAGCTGGAGGTCCTCGACCTCCCGTGGGCCCTCTCGGAAACCGGCATGGACACCGGCACGGCAACAGGCACGGCAACAGGCATGGAAACCGGCACGGCAACAGGCATGGAAACCGGCACGGGAGCAGGCACGGAAACAGACATGGCATCAGGCACTGGGGCGGGCACAGCCACAGCCACGGGCACAGGGACGGCCACAGCCACGGGCACAGGTACGGCCACAGCCACGGGCACAGGGACGGCCACAGCCACGGGCACAGGCACGGCCGGGGAGTGTTTCACGTGAAACTTCCCGGCCACGACGCCATCGCCCGCAACCCCGACGAACACCTCGTCACCCACCGGATCAAACTGCCGCGCCGGGTCGTCGAGCGCCCCCTGCTGCAGGTCGGCAAGCGGCTCCTGATGGCGCTCGCGGTGCTCGCCCTGACGACCTTCATCGTCTGGATCGACCGCGACGGCTACCACGACAACTCGGACAACGGCCTCGACTTCCTCGACGCCGCCTACTACTCCACCGTCACGCTCTCGACCACCGGTTACGGCGACATCGTCCCGTACAGCGACAGCGCGCGGCTCTGCAACATTCTCCTGATCACGCCGTTGCGCGTGCTCTTCCTGATCATTCTGGTCGGTACCACCCTTGAAGTACTCACGGAACGTACGCGCGAGGAATGGCGTCTGAACCGCTGGAGGTCCAACTTGCGTGAACACACCGTCGTCGTCGGCTTCGGCACGAAGGGCCGCTCCGCGATCCAGACCGTCTGCGCGACCGGTCTGAAGCCCGAGCAGATCGTGGTGGTCGACCCGAGCGCGAAGGTCGTCGACGCCGCCACGGCGGAGGGCTACGCGGGCGTCATCGGCGATGCCACGCGCAGCGACGTGCTGCTCCGTGCCGAGGTGCAGCGCGCCCGGCAGATCATCATCGCGACCCAGCGCGACGACACCGCCGTCCTGGTCACGCTGACCGCCCGGCAGATGAACCGCGGGGCGAAGATCGTGGCCGCGGTGCGCGAGGAGGAGAACGCGCCGCTGCTGCGCCAGTCCGGCGCCGACGCGGTGATCACCAGCGCCAGCGCGGCGGGACGGCTGCTCGGCCTCTCCGTGCTCAGCCCCAGCGCGGGCATGGTCATGGAGGATCTGATCCAGCAGGGCAGCGGGCTCGACCTCGTCGAGCGGCCGGTGATAAAGGCCGAGGTGGGCCTCGGCGTCCGCGAGACGGACGACCTCGTGGTCAGCGTCGTACGCGGGCACCGAGTGCTCGGATACGACGATCCTGCCGTGGGGAAGCTGCAGTTGATGGACCGGCTGATCACCATCGTGCGGGCGACGACGACCTCGCCGATGGCGCCCGACACCCGGTCGACTCCGCCACGTGGCGGTCTGCGGACGTAGTCGAACCGCCTGGAATCCGCAGGGAGTAGCCTCGCCCGCATGCATGCGATCACGATCCCCGAAGCCGGTGGACCCGAAGCGCTCGTGTGGGCCGAGGTCCCCGATCCCGTACCCGGCGAGGGTGAGGTGCTGGTCGACGTCGTGGCCAGCGCCGTGAACCGCGCCGACCTGCTCCAGCGCCAGGGCTTCTACAACCCGCCGCCCGGCTCGTCCCCCTATCCGGGGCTCGAGTGCGCGGGCCGCGTCACCGACATCGGTCCGGGCGTCTCCGGATGGCAGATCGGCGACGAGGTGTGCGCGCTGCTCGCCGGCGGCGGCTACGCCGAGCAGGTCGTCGTCCCCGCCGGGCAGCTGCTGCCCGTGCCCGAGGGCGTCGACCTCGTCACGGCGGCAGCGCTGCCCGAGGTGACCTCGACGGTCTGGTCCAACGTCTTCATGATTTCCCACCTGCGGCCCGGCGAGACGTTCCTCGTGCACGGCGGCTCCAGCGGCATCGGCACCATGGCGATCCAGCTGGCGAAGGCCGTCGGCGCCAGGGTGGCGGTCACGGCGGGCACCAAGGAGAAGCTCGACTTCTGCGGGGAGCTCGGCGCGGACATCCTCATCAACTACCGCGAGCAGGACTTCGTCGAGGAGATCAAGAAGGCAACGGACGGCGCGGGCGCGGACGTCATCCTCGACAACATGGGCGCCAAGTACCTGGACCGGAACGTGCAGTCCCTGGCGACCAACGGCCGTCTCGCGATCATCGGCATGCAGGGCGGAGTCAAGGGCGAGCTGAACATCGCCACGCTCCTGAACAAGCGGGCCGCCGTCACCGCGACCTCGCTGCGCGGCCGTCCCGCCAAGGAGAAGGCGTCGATCGTCGCGGCGGTGCGCGAGCACGTGTGGCCGCTGATCGCCGCGGGCCAAGTGCGCCCGATCGTCGACCGGACGGTGCCGATGAACGACGCGGCGACCGCCCATCGCGTACTGGAGGAGAGCTCGCACATCGGGAAGGTGCTGCTCGTCCGCTAGGGCCCGGGAAGGACCCGCCCGCTCTGGGGCGGGGCCCACCCGCTCTCGAGAAGGGCCCACCGCCACCGGGTCACCAAGACGGTCGAGATGCCGGAGTTGTGTCACTGTGTGACGCTTGATGCAGCTTCAGTGATCTTTCCTGATCTTGGCGACCCGGTAGCGGGAGGGGGTCAGCGCGATGACTCCATGGCTTCGCCCTTTGTTGATTCTGACGGTGCTCCTGGCCGTCTCATCTGCCTCACCCGTCTCACCCCGTTCCCTCGTCCCGACCTCGTACGCCGTTGACCCCTCCCCCGGTGAGACCCGCGCCGGCAGCGTCCCCGGCGACGGCCGGGCCCGGCCGGGGCGCGCGGATTCACAGCCGCCACCGCCACAGCCGCCGCCGCCACCACCGCCCGCGTCCCCCTCCGCGTCCGTACCGGCCCGTAGTACGCCGAAGCCGCCCCCCGTCGAGCTGGCCGACAGACAGCCCGCCACCAGGACCACGGCGTCCCACGCCACCCGGCGGACCGCCTCCGAGCCCGCCGTGCCGGGCCTGCGCGTCCTGCCGCTCGGCAGCGGCCTGGTCCTCATCGGCCTCGGTGTCGCGTTCTTCGCCGTACGACTGCGCCGCGGCTGACACGACCGCTGGCACGACCGCTGACGCGCATGCCGACACGACCGGCCCCCTCGTACACGGTGGATCAGCGGCAAATGGGGGCACCACCGATGTGTGACGTACGCGTGCGAGAGAATGGCGGCATGGAGATGCCGAGGAACGAACGGTCGCCGGAGAGCCCCCAGGTCCTGGTTGTCGGACAGGACGGAATGGCGCTCGGCGGAGGCGGAGACGACGACTCCCGCGAGGTCCCGGTGACGGAGATGGTCGAACAGCCGGCGAAGGTGATGCGCATCGGCAGCATGATCAAGCAGCTGCTCGAGGAGGTGCGCGCGGCTCCTCTCGACGAGGCGAGCCGGGTGCGGCTCAAGGAGATCCACGCCAGTTCGGTCAAGGAGCTCGAGGACGGTCTCGCCCCCGAGCTCGTCGAGGAACTGGAGCGCCTCTCCCTGCCCTTCACCGACGAGGGAGTGCCCAGCGACGCCGAACTGCGCATCGCGCAGGCCCAGCTCGTGGGCTGGCTGGAGGGCCTCTTCCACGGGATCCAGACGACCCTCTTCGCGCAGCAGATGGCGGCGCGGGCACAGCTCGAATCGATGCGGCGCGCGTTGCCGCCCGGTGTGGGCGGTGGCGAGGAGGACGAGGACGGCGGTATCGCGGGACGGACCGGAGGGCCCTACCTCTAAGACCTCTAAGACCTCTGAGACCTCTGAGGCTTCTGAGACCTCTGACAGCTCTAAGACCTCTGAGATCTCTGAGCGGTCACCGAGAGAACGCGAAGGGCCCGGTCACCAAGTGACCGGGCCCTTCGCGTCAGGTGCTGACTCGGATGCCGCGACCGCTCAGGCCGGGTTGCCCGTGGAGATGGTGATCTCGATGTCCACGTCGTCCGGGTCGACGTCGGAACCCTCCTTGGGGGACTGCGACATGACGGTGTCCTCCCCGTAGGTGTTCTCGTCCGTCGTGCGCTTGTCGTACTGCCAGCCCGCCGCCTGAAGACACTTCTGCACGGACTTCCAGTCCCTGAACGTGAAGTCGGGGACCTTGATCTTGTCCTCGTCGTTGTACGCCGTGTCGGGCTCGGTGCACTCTTCGGTCTCGATCGTCTTCGTCCGGTCCGGACCGCGATGTCCCGCCACCGGCGCCGCGCTCGATTCCTTCTCCTTGGGGTCCTTGCCCCCGTCGTCGCCGCTCAGCGACACCGCCGCGATTACGCCGCCGATGGCGAGCAGCGCGACGACGATCGAGCCGACGACCACCGGCATGTTCCGCTTGCCACCGCCCGAACCGCCCGAACCGGAGCCGCCGCCCTGCCCGTGCACCGACGTCTGCGCCTGCTGCGGCGAGAGCATGTACGGCGGCGGGGTCTGCGAGGCCTGCGGGGCGTACGCGTTCGTGGGCGCCGGGGTCGGGTAGCCACCCTGCTGCGGGTAGCCGTAGCCCGGGGTGACGGGGCCCGGGGTCGGCGTGGCCGGGCCGTAGGGACCCGGCTGGTACGGCGTCTGGACGCCGCCCTGCTGCGGGAGCGAGGAGTCGACCGGCGGGAAGACCGCCGCGCCGACGCCCGCGCCGCTCGCGGTCTGGGCGCCCGGCACGATGCTCGGGGCGGCCGCCTGGAAGGACTGGGCGACGCGCAGGCACTCGTCGCGCATCGCCTCGGCGGTCGGGAAACGCTCGTTCGGGTTCTTCTTCAGCGCGCGGGCGACGATCGCGTCGACCGCCGGCGGCAGCGAGCGGTTGATCGAGGACGGAGCGACCGGCTCCTCCTGGACGTGCGCGTACGCGATGGCCAGCGGCGAGTCCGCCTCGAAGGGCAGCCGCCCGGTGGTCAGCTGGAACAGCATGATGCCGACGGAGTACAGGTCGGACCGGGCGTCCACGCCGCGGCCCAGTGCCTGCTCCGGCGAGAGGTACTGGGGGGTGCCGACGACCATGCCGGTCTGCGTCATGGAGGTGACGCCGGACTGCATGGCGCGGGCGATGCCGAAGTCCATGACCTTGACGACGTTGCGCTTCGTCATCATCACGTTGCCGGGCTTGATGTCGCGGTGGACCAGGCCCATCTCGTGGCTGATCTCGAGAGCGGCGAGCACATCGGCGGTGATCTTCAGCGCCTGGTCGGACGGCATCGCGCCGAACTGGGCGACGGACGCGTCGAGGACGGAGCCGAGCGGCTTGCCCTCCACGTACTCCATGACGATGTACGGCATCGTCGCGCCGTCGAGCTCGTCCTCGCCGGTGTCGAAGACCGAGACGATGTTCGTGTGCGTGAGCTTGGCCACCGACTGGGCCTCGCGGCGGAAGCGCTCGCGGAAGGACTGCTCGCGTCCGAGTTCGGTGTGGAGCGTCTTGATAGCGACTTGACGGTCGAGCACGGAGTCGTACGCCAGGTGCACGGAGGCCATGCCGCCTTCACCGAGAAGATCGCGCAGCTGGTACCGGCCACCGGCCAGCGAGCGCCCCGCATACCGTCCCTGTGCGCCGTCCTGGCTGCTCATGTCGTGCGTCCCCCATCGGCGCGGTGTGCCGGACGGCTCCGCGATCGGTGATCGATTCCCGCTATTCCTGGCCAAGTCTGCCCGAGGGCAGTGACACGTCAAGCTCGATGCCCGTTCCGTGACCGTACGCGCAAGAAGCGTCTCGGAAGCGTTACAAGTTTGCGCGTGAGGGCGCCCGGCGGGTTTGATGTCCGGTCCACCTCGAACCGCCGCGCCGCGCGGAGGCTGTAGC
The DNA here is from genome assembly GCF_055585065.1 of Streptomyces sp. NPDC054047. Classification (NCBI taxonomy): domain Bacteria; kingdom Bacillati; phylum Actinomycetota; class Actinomycetes; order Kitasatosporales; family Streptomycetaceae; genus Streptomyces; species Streptomyces sp. NPDC054047. Next base: position 155,956 of record NZ_JBVJKV010000005.1, read on the forward strand.
GTGGCCCGGCGGGGATCCCCCAGTACCACCAAGCACCACGACCAGAAACGACGGCGAGGACTGATGGCACAGACGCAGCGCGCTCAGGGCCCGTCCGACCCCGAGGCGACTGGCGGCGGTATGTCAGACGCCCCGGAGTTGTGGGGTAATGGCGGGCTTGTAGGGGATGGCCGATATCGGCTGACCCACAGACTCGGCCGTGGCGGCATGGCCGAGGTGTTCGCGGCCGAGGACGTACGTCTCGGCCGTACGGTCGCCGTCAAGCTCCTGCGCTCCGATCTCGCGGAGGACCCGGTCTCCAAGGCCCGCTTCACACGCGAGGCCCAGTCGGTGGCGGGGCTCAACCACCACGCGGTGGTGGCGGTCTACGACTCCGGCGAGGACGTCGTCGGGCCGAGTGTCGTCCCGTACATCGTCATGGAGATCGTCGAGGGCCGGACGATCCGCGACCTGCTGCTCAACGCGGAGGCGCCGGGTCCCGAGCAGGCCCTGATCATCGTCTCCGGGGTGCTCGAGGCGCTCGCGTACTCGCACCAGCACGGCATCGTGCACCGCGACATCAAGCCCGCGAACGTGATCATCACCGACACCGGCGCGGTGAAGGTGATGGACTTCGGCATCGCCCGCGCCCTGCACGGCGCGCAGTCGACGATGACCCAGACCGGCATGGTCATGGGCACGCCCCAGTACCTTTCCCCGGAGCAGGCGCTCGGCAAGGCCGTCGACCACCGTTCCGACCTGTACGCGACCGGCTGTCTGCTCTACGAACTTCTCGCGCTGCGGCCCCCGTTCACCGGTGAGACGCCGCTCTCCGTGGTCTACCAGCACGTCCAGGACATCCCCGTGCCGCCGTCCGAGACCTCGGACGCGTCGCCGCCGGAGCTGGACGGCCTCGTCATGCGGTCGCTCGCCAAGGACCCGGACGACCGGTTCCAGACCGCCGAGGAGATGCGCGGTCTGGTCCAGTACGGGCTGCAGATGCTGCACGAGCAGGGCAGCCACACCGGGACCTGGAACACCGGACCCGTCGACGTCGCGGGCATGCACGCGGGCGGCAACACCCCGGCGATGGGCGTCGCGGGCACCTCCGCGATGCAGCACCCGGGCGACTCCGGCACCGCGCAGATCCCGGGCGCCATGCTGCGTCCGCCGGGCGGCGACGACGGCGGCTTCGAGGGCGGTCACCGAGACGGCAACGGCAAGGGCCGGGGCAAGATGTGGATTCTCGCGGTGCTCGCGGTCATCGCGATCGCCGTGGGTGTCGCGTTCGCGCTGTCGGCGAACGGCGACAAGCAGAAGGAGAAGGAAGGCCCGACGAAGGCGCCGACCAAGCAGTCCGAGACGAAGAAGCCGAGCAAGAGCTCGGACGAGGAGACCTCGGACGAGGACACCACGGTGCCCGGCGACGGCTCCGGCGGCCAGGGCGAGTACACGCCTTCGGCGCCGCCCACCACCGACTACGACCCGACGCCCACCGAGAGCCAGCCGACCGAGCCGACGAACGAGCCGACGGACGAGCCGACCGAGCCGACGGACGAGCCGACGACGCCCACCGACGACCCCAGCACTCCGACCAGCGAGGACCCGCCGGTGACGAACGGCGGCACCGGCGATGTCGCCGGCGGCGAGGGCGACGGCTGAGCAGGGGCGAGCACCCCGTAGAACAGCCTGTCAGCGAGACGCACGCGCGCGTGGAGCCCGAAAGGGCGCCACGCGCGCGTGCGTCTGCGTCTGTGTATGTGTATGCGTCTGCGGTGTACGGGCTCTAGAAGGTGCGCTGGAGCTGGCGCTGCCGCCCGCCCTGGAGCGTGTGCACCGTGGCCAGCTGCGGCTCTATGCGCATGTAGACCGGGTCGTAGAGCTCGCCGTCCACGTAGTGCGGGCCGGGGCCGAAGAGCTGCAGCTCGTCGTTGGTCGGTTCGATCGCCTCGCAGAGGCCGACGAACTGGACGGTCCACTGCCCCGTCTGCGCGGTCTCGGCGCTGAGGTTGTCCGCCCCGTAGGCGACGACACTGCCGAGGCAGGCCTGGTGGTAGCCGTATCCCTTGTGCATCCGCAGCAGGATGCGCCCGTCCACGACGACGTGGCGGGCAGCGGCGAGGAAGGGCAGCGCGCGCATGCTGGTCGCGACCCGGCCGTAGTCGGTGCGGCCGAGCAGTTCGAAGGCGAGCCGTTCGTCCTGATCCTGAGCGTCGGAAGGCATGCGTCCACCCTCTGGCACCGGCGGGGGGCCGGGGAAGGGGATCTCGCCCCTGGGGGACGGGGACGTAAGTCCCGTTTCAGGACACGAACCGTGACGGAGCGTGGCCGACCACCCAACCACCGACCACCAACCGCCGACCGTGACGGCTCAGTGCTGCTGTTCCGCCTGCATGCGTGCCACGTACGCGGCCGCCTGCGAGCGTCGCTCCATGCCGAGCTTGGAGAGCAGGCTGGAGACGTAATTCTTGATCGTCTTTTCGGCGAGGTGCAGCCGTTCGCCGATCACCCGGTTGGTCAGGCCCTCGCCGATCAGGTCGAGGATCTTCCGTTCCTGATCCGTGAGGTTCGACAGACGGTCGTCGCCCTTGGGGGTGTTTCCGTCGCGCAGCCGCTCCAGGACCCGGGCCGTGGCGACGGGGTCGAGCAGGGACTTTCCCGCTGCCACATCACGGACGGCGGAGAGCAGTTCATTGCCGCGAATGGCCTTCAGGACATAGCCGGAGGCGCCCGCCATGATCGCGTCGAAGAGGGCCTCGTCGTCCGCGAACGAGGTGAGCATCAGGCATTTGATGTCCTCGTTCTGCGAACGGATCTCGCGGCACACCTCGACGCCGCTGCCGTCCGGGAGCCGCACGTCGAGCACGGCCACGTCCGGCCGGGTCGCAGGGATCCTGACCAGGGCGTCTGCCGCCGTTCCCGCTTCGCCGACGACCTCGATATCGGACTCCACGGAGAGCAGCTCATGGACTCCACGGCGCACCACTTCATGGTCGTCGAGGAGAAATACCGTAATTTTTCCGTCTTCGCGCACGGAGCCAGTCTCACACACGATCTCTCGCAGTGCCTGAGCTGAACTCTTCCCGTGCGCGGGGTGGCCGGGATAACGTGCCGGTGTTCCGGCCCCCTGCCAGGCTGTGATCAGTGCTGTGACCAGGAACTGTTCCCGACTTTCTGGATTTACTCGGTAATCCAAGCAGTCAGATACTTGGAAATCCAAGCAAATTCGCAGGTCAGATGGGGTTTCACAGAATTGGGAAGCACTGGGTAACGTGCATTGTGCAGGGCGCTCGCCGGGGCACCTGTCACGCCTGTTCCCGGCCGAGTCGCACCCACCCCGTGCGCGGGCACGGATCAGGCGAGCCGCGCCCCCAAGCTCTTAAAGAGCAGGGGGGACCCCCAGCTTCCCGGTAATCCCGGGGGCCGGACCGACGGAGGAGCACACGTGACCGTGGAGAGCACCGCCGCGCGCACACCGCGCCGCAGCAGTACCAGCGGCGGCAAGCGCGCAAGCGCCAAGAAGGCCGCGCCGAAGAAGAGCACGGAACCCCAGCTGATCCAGCTGCTGACCCCTGAGGGCAAGCGGGTCAAGAACGCCGAGTACGACGCGTACGTCGCGGACATCACCGCCGACGAGATGCGCGCCCTGTACCGCGACATGGTTCTCACCCGCCGCTTCGACGCCGAGGCCACCTCCCTGCAGCGCCAGGGCGAGCTGGGCCTGTGGGCCTCGCTCCTCGGCCAGGAGGCCGCCCAGATCGGCTCGGGCCGCGCCACCCGCGACGACGACTACGTCTTCCCGACCTACCGCGAGCACGGCGTCGCCTGGTGCCGCGGGGTCGACCCCACGAACCTGCTCGGCATGTTCCGCGGCGTGAACAACGGCGGCTGGGACCCGAACACCAACAACTTCCACCTGTACACGATCGTCATCGGCTCGCAGACGCTGCACGCGACCGGGTACGCGATGGGCGTGACCAAGGACGGCGCGGACTCGGCCGTGATCGCGTACTTCGGGGACGGTGCCTCCAGCCAGGGCGACGTCGCCGAGGCCTTCACCTTCTCCGCGGTCTACAACGCTCCCGTCGTGTTCTTCTGCCAGAACAACCAGTGGGCGATCTCCGAGCCCACCGAGAAGCAGACCCGCGTGCCGCTCTACCAGCGCGCGCAGGGCTTCGGCTTCCCGGGCGTGCGGGTCGACGGCAACGACGTGCTCGCCGTGCTCGCCGTCACCAAGTGGGCGCTGGAGCGGGCGCGTACGGGCGAGGGCCCGGCGCTCATCGAGGCGTTCACCTACCGCATGGGCGCGCACACCACCTCCGACGACCCGACGAAGTACCGCAACGACGACGAGCGCGAGGCCTGGGAGGCCAAGGACCCGATCCTGCGCCTGCGGACCTATCTCGAGGCCGAAGGTCACGCGGATGAGGGATTCTTCGCGGAACTCGAGGCGGAGAGCGAAGCGTTGGGAAAGCGAGTGCGAGAGGTGGTGCGGGCGATGCCGGATCCGGACCTGATGGCGATCTTCGAGAACGCGTATGCGGACGGGCATGCGCTGGTCGACGAGGAGCGCGCGCAGTTCGAGGCCTACCAGGCGTCGTTCGCGGTCGAGGGCGGTAAGTGACCATGGGCGTACAGAAACTTCCCCTTGCCAAAGCGATCAACGAATCGCTGCGCACGGCGCTGGACACCGACCCCAAGGTCCTCATCATGGGCGAGGACGTCGGCAAGCTCGGCGGCGTCTTCCGGGTGACGGACGGGCTCCAGAAGGACTTCGGCGAGGACCGTGTCATCGACACCCCGCTCGCCGAGTCCGGCATCGTCGGCACGGCCATCGGCCTGGCCCTTCGGGGCTACCGACCGGTGGTGGAGATCCAGTTCGACGGCTTCGTCTTCCCGGCGTACGACCAGATCGTCACGCAGCTCGCGAAGATGCACGCCCGCGCGCTCGGCAAGATCAAGATGCCGGTCGTCATCCGCATTCCGTACGGCGGCGGCATCGGCGCGGTCGAGCACCACAGCGAGTCGCCCGAGGCGCTGTTCGCGCACGTGGCCGGTCTCAAGGTCGTCTCGCCGTCGAACTCCTCGGACGCCTACTGGATGATGCAGCAGGCCATCCAGAGCGACGACCCGGTGATCTTCTTCGAGCCGAAGCGGCGCTACTGGGACAAGAGCGAGGTCGACACGGACGCCATCCCGGCGCCCCTGCACAAGGCCCGGGTCGCCCGCGAGGGCACGGACCTGACCCTCGTCGCGTACGGCCCGATGGTGAAGGTCTGTCTGGAGGCCGCGGCGGCCGCCGCCGAAGAGGGCAAGTCCCTTGAGGTGGTGGACCTGCGCTCCATGTCGCCGATGGACTTCGACGCCGTGCAGGCCTCGGTCGAGAAGACGCGCCGGCTGGTCGTGGTCCACGAGGCCCCGGTCTTCCTCGGCACGGGCGCGGAGATCGCGGCCCGCATCACCGAGCGGTGCTTCTACCACCTCGAGGCTCCCGTGCTGCGGGTCGGCGGCTTCCACGCGCCGTATCCGCCGGCGCGGTTGGAAGAGGAGTACCTGCCGGGCCTCGACCGGGTGCTCGACACTGTCGACCGCTCGCTGGCGTACTGAGGGAGAGGGTCGTGACGACGATGACAGACGCTGCGCTGGCCGAGTTCAAGATGCCCGACGTGGGCGAAGGGCTCACCGAGGCAGAGATCCTCAAGTGGTTCGTGGCTCCCGGTGACACGGTCACCGACGGGCAGGTGGTGTGCGAGGTCGAGACGGCCAAGGCCGCCGTCGAACTGCCCATTCCGTTCAACGGTGTCGTACGGGAACTGCGCTTCCCCGAGGGCACCACGGTCGACGTCGGCCAGGTGATCATCGCGGTGGACGTGTCCGGCGGAAGCGCCCCCGCGGAGCCCGCCGCCCCTGCGGAGACCGAAGCGCCCGCGGAGACAGCCGCCGCCCCGGTGCAGGAGGCCGCTCCTGCGGCTGCCTCCGAAGCCGCCCCCGAGGAGGAGGCCGTTCCCACGGGCCGCCAGCCCGTGCTCGTGGGCTACGGGGTCGCCGAGTCCTCGACGAAGCGCCGCGCGCGCAAGTCCGCGCAGGAGCAGGCCGAGGCCGCGGGCACGTACTACGCGGCTGCGGTCCAGGCCGAGCTGAACGGCTCGGGCGCGGCTGACGTCGCGGCCGAAGCCGCCGCCCCCGCGTCCGCCCCCGTCGGCGAGCGTCCGCTGGCGAAGCCGCCGGTGCGCAAGCTCGCCAAGGACCTGGGAGTCGACCTCACGGCCGTCGTCCCGTCCGGTCCTGACGGGATCATCACGCGCGAGGACGTGCACGCGGCGGTGGCCCAGGCCTCCGCCCCGGCCGCCCAGACCGCCCCCGCCCAGGCCCCCGTGTCCGCGCCGCAGCCGGTGGCCGCCGAGGCTGCCGCTCCTGCCGCCGCCCCGGCGGCCGGCACCGACGCCCGCGAGACCCGCATCCCGGTCAAGGGCGTCCGCAAGGCCATCGCACAGGCGATGGTCGGCTCGGCCTTCACGGCGCCGCACGTCACGGAGTTCGTGACGGTGGACGTGACGCGGACGATGAAGCTGGTCGAGGAGCTCAAGCAGGACAAGGCTTTTGCGGGCCTGCGGGTGAACCCGCTGCTGCTCATCTCCAAGGCGCTGCTCGTGGCGATCCGGCGCAACCCGGACGTGAACGCGGCCTGGGACGAGGCGAATCAGGAGATCGTCCAGAAGCACTACGTGAACCTGGGCATCGCCGCGGCCACCCCGCGCGGCCTGGTCGTCCCGAACATCAAGGACGCGCACGCCAAGACGCTGCCCGAACTGGCGGCGTCGCTGGGCGAGTTGGTCTCCACCGCCAAGGACGGCAAGACGACCCCGGCCGCGATGCAGGGCGGCACGGTCACCATCTCGAACGTCGGCGTCTTCGGCGTCGACACCGGCACGCCGATCCTGAACCCTGGCGAGTCCGCGATCCTCGCGGTCGGCGCGATCAAGCTCCAGCCCTGGGTCCACAAGGGCAAGGTCAAGCCGCGTCAGGTGACGACACTCGCGCTCTCCTTCGACCACCGCCTGGTCGACGGCGAGCTCGGCTCCAAGGTGCTCGCCGATGTGGCGGCGATCCTGGAGCAGCCCAAGCGGCTCATCACCTGGGCGTAGGCAGTACGACGAGGGGGCCCGCCGCATCACGCGGCGGGCCCCCTCGTCGTATCCCCGCAGGGGCTACTTCTTGAAGCCGTAGTCCATCAGCTTCTTCGCGTCCTTCGTGCGGTTGTCGGCGGAGGTCGAGGTGAGGACCGTGCCGATGACCGTCTTGCCGTTACGGGTCGCGGCGAAGACCAGGCAGTACTTGGCCTGCGGGCCGGAGCCCGTCTTCACGCCGATGGCGCCGCTGTAGCTGCTGAGCAGGTTGTTCGTGTTCGACCACGACATGTAGCGGTAGCCACCGCTCTTCGTGGTGACCTTCTGCTTCGTCGACTTCGTCTTCACGACCGTACGGAACGTGGAGCTCTTCATCGCGCTGCTGGCGAGCTTCGTCAGGTCGCGGGGCGTGGAGTAGTTGCCCGCGCCGCCGATGCCGTCGAACGAGTCGAAGTGGGTGTTCGTCAGGCCGAGGCTCCTGGCCTGCGTGTTCATCTTGCCGATGAACGACTTCACGCGTGCCGAGCGGGTGGTGCCCTTGCCGAACTTGTCCGCGAGCGCGTACGCCGCGTCGCAGCCGGACGGCAGCATCAGGCCGTACAGGAGCTGGCGGACGGTGACCTTGTCGCCGACGATCAGCCGGGCGGACGAGGCCGTGTTCCTGACGATGTAGTCGCTGTAGGCCTTCTCGATCTTGACCTTGGAGTTGAGGTTGAGGTTCGGCTGCGAGAGCACCACCTTCGCCGTCATGATCTTGGTGGTGGATCCGGTGGACCGGCGGGTGTCCGCGGCCTTGGTGAACAGGGTCTTGCCCGTGCCGTTGTTCATCACGAAGCCGCCCTTGGCGGCGATCGACGGCTTGGGCAGCGCGGCCGCATGGGCCGGGGTCGTGAGGGCTCCGCCCGCGAATACCGCACCCGCAGTGACGATTACGGCCGATGCGCGTCGAATGCCCTTAATGGGGGTGTTCAAGTTCAATGCTCCAAATGCCCCTGGAATACGGCCACATGAGGGTGCCGCTTGATGGTGAGACGCACGAGGGGGGCGAATGGATGTGCTCTGAGAGGGGTGAAGTCCGGATCGTGGACTGGACGACCTCATGGGTACGTGTTGTATCTATGCTGTGCGCATGCCTGTCGCACCCGCCTCTCCCCTCACACCAGCCCTGAAGCAGCCGCCCGCGGCGGAGCGTGTGTACACGCACGTCAAGCAGGGCGTGCTCGACCGTCGGTACGAGGGCGGCACGCTGCTCACCGAGGGCGAGCTCGCCGAGGCCGTCGGGGTGTCCCGCACCCCGGTGCGCGAGGCCCTCCTGAAGCTGGAGGTGGAGGGCCTTCTCCGGCTCTACCCGAAGAAGGGGGCGCTGGTCCTGCCGGTGTCCGTGCAGGAGATCGCCGACGTCGTCGAGACGCGGCTCCTGGTGGAGACGCACTCGGTGCGCAAGGCGGTCCCCGCGCCGCCGGGTCTGGTCGCCCGCCTCGAAGAGCTCCTCGGCCGGCAGCGCGAGCAGGCCGCCGCCGGTGACCTCGCCGCCGCGGCCGTGACCGACCGCTGCTTCCACGCCGAGATCGTGCGGAGCGGCGGGAACGAGATCCTGGCCCGCCTGTACGACCAGCTCCGCGACCGGCAGCTGCGGATGGGCGTCGCCGTGATGCACTCCCACCCCGACCGGATCGCCAAGACGCTGGCCGAGCACGAGGAGATCCTCGACGCGCTGCGCGCCGGGGACGCGGAGGGGGCGGTCGCCGTGGTCACCCGGCACGTCGGCTGGTTCCAGAACCTGGCCAGGGGCGAAGTCCGATGACCTCCGCCGCCGCACCCGTCTCGCTCCCCGGTGATCCCCCGGGCGGCAAGAAGGCCATGCTCGTCTGGGGCATCGGCGTCGCCGTCTACTTCGTCGCCGTCATCTTCCGGACCTCCCTCGGCGTCGCCGGGCTCGACGCCGCCGACCGCTTCCACGTGAACGCGTCCGCGCTCTCCACCTTCTCGATCCTTCAGCTGCTCGTGTACGCGGGCATGCAGATACCCGTCGGCCTGATGGTCGACCGGCTCGGCACCAAGCGCGTGCTGACCATCGGCGTCGTCCTCTTCACGCTCGGGCAGCTCGGCTTCGCCTTCTCGCCCTCGTACGGAATGGCGCTCGCGTCCCGCGCGCTGCTCGGCTGCGGTGACGCGCTGACCTTCATCAGCGTGCTGCGCCTGGGCACCCGCTGGTTCCCGGCCCGGCGCGGACCGCTGGTCGCCCAGCTCGCCGGTCTGGTGGGCATGGCGGGCAACCTCGTCTCCACCCTCGTCATCGCCCGGCTGCTGCACTCCGTCGGCTGGACCGCGGCCTTCGCCGGCAGCGCGCTCTGCGGTGTCGTCGTCCTCGTACTGATGACGCTGTTCCTCAAGGACCACCCCGAGGGCCACGAACCGGCGCCGGTGCGGCACACCGGCGGGGCCTTCGTGCGCAAGCAGATCGCCCTGAGCTGGCGCGAGCCCGGCACCCGGCTCGGGCTGTGGGTGCACTTCACCACGCAGTTCCCCGCGATGGTGTTCCTGCTCCTGTGGGGCCTGCCGTTCCTCGTCGAGGCGCAGGGGCTCACGCGCGCGAGCGCCGGGGCGCTGCTCACCCTCGTCGTGCTGTCCAACATGGTGGTGGGCCTGGTCTACGGCCAGATCGTCGCCCGGCACCACGCGGCGCGCACGCCGCTCGCCATCGGCACGGTGGCGGCGACCGCCGTGATGTGGGCGGTGACGATCCACTACCCCGGCGACCACGCCCCGATGGGCCTCCTCGTCGCGCTCTGCGTCGTGCTCGGCTCCTGCGGCCCCGCGTCCATGATCGGCTTCGACTTCGCACGGCCCGCGAACCCGCCGGAGCGCCAGGGCACCGCCTCCGGCATCGTGAACATGGGCGGCTTCGTCGCCTCCATGACGACGCTGCTCGCCGTCGGCGTGCTCCTGGACGCGACCGGCGACAACTACCGGATCGCCTTCTCCGCCGTCTTCGTCCTCGAGGCGCTCGGCCTCAGCCAGATCCTGCGGCTGCGGACGCGCGCGGTGCGCAGGGAGAAGGAGCGGCTCGTCGCCAGCCGCGTCGAGGCCGTGCACGTGCCCGTGTGAGGGCGAGGCGGCCGCGGGGGAGCTACGGCGTGACCGCGAACTCCCGCAGGATGGCATCGGCAAGGCCGTGATCGCCCTCGATCTTGATCCGGTCGGCCACCGACGCGTACGAGACGCGGCCGCACGCGAGGCGGAAGTACGTCTCCCAGTCCAGGCCGAGCGTGGCGAGCGGGCCGAGCGAGGGGGAGCTGTCGACCGTGGCGTGGCCATCGGCGTCGACGCGGACCGTGCGCAGGAACTCGACGGGCCCGCTCACGTCGAAGACGACCGCCGAATTGACCGGCGCCGCCGCCTTCTTGGCGACGACCTTGGGCAGTCCCTGCAGCAGGAGGTCCCGCGCGACGTACGCACCCGGGGAGTCCAGGTCGCCGGGCTTCTTCAGGGTCGTACGCAGATCCTGCTCATGCACCCAGACGTCGAACGCCCGCATCCGCATGGCCAGTTCGAGGGTCTGCTCGGTGCCGAGCGGACCGCGGATCTTGTGCGAAGGGTCGCGCGACTCGTTCCGCAGCTGCCGCGAGCGGCGGATGATCGTGTACTCCAGCTCGGAGGTCATCTCGGGCGCGGTGTGGTGGCGCCGGACGTCGACCTGCACCTCCATGTACCGCTGGCCCTCGGTCTGTACGTGGTACAGGTCGCGGGGCAGGGTGTGGATGGGGCGCGGGTCGCCCAGCATCTCGCAGTCCAGGCCTATGACGTGGGAGACGACATCGCGCACCGACCAGCCGGGGCAGGGCGTGGCCCAGCTCCACTCTCCCTCGGCGAGCGGTGACACCAGCTCGGATATGGCTGATACGGATTGGGTCCAGGCGTCGGCGTAGGTTTGCAGGCTGGGATGGAGACTCACGGGACCCCTCGACGGTCGTACGCGGGCGGTGGGTGTCTGAGACGCGTCTGTGGGGGTCCGGGGGGCTCCCCCGGAAAATCACAGTACGCTGCCCACAGGCACCCCTGCAGTGCTTTCGTGTGACGATCGTAGGCCTGCATTGACGGCTCGAATGCCAGGACGGTGGTAGTGTGCGCGCCTCCCTCATCCAGATCGCCGTAGACGAGGGCGAATCGGTCAATTCCCGTCGCTCGCGGGTCTCTTCACTGGTCCGTGAGGTCGCCGGGCGGGAGCGGCCGGATCTCGTCGTTCTCCCCGAACTGTGGACCACGGGCGCCTTCGCGTACGAGTTGTTCGCGAGCGAGGCGGAGCCCCTGGAGGGGGCGACGTACGAAGCGATGGCCAAGGCCGCGAGTGACGCGGGGCTCTGGCTGCACGCGGGGTCCATTCCGGAGCGGGACGCCTCGGGGGACCTCTACAACACCTCGCTCGTCTTCTCGCCCGAGGGTGAACTCGCCGCCTCCTACCGGAAGATCCACCGGTTCGGCTTCGACAAGGGCGAGGCCGTGCTGATGGGTGCGGGCAGCGAGCTGGTGACGGTGCGGACGCCTGACACGGCGATCGGGCTCGCCACGTGCTACGACCTGCGCTTCCCCGAGCTCTTCCGGGGGCTCGTCGACGCGGGCGCCGAGATGTTCGTCGTCCCCGCGGGGTGGCCGGCGCGGCGGCGTGAGCACTGGACGCTGTTCGCCCGGGCGCGGGCGGTCGAGGACCAGGCGTATGTCCTTGCCTGTGGCACCGGCGGCACGCACGCCGGCGTCGCCCAGGCGGGGCACAGCGTCGTCGTCGACCCCTGGGGCGAGGTGCTCGCCGAGGCCGGGGACGGTGAGGAGGTCCTCACCGTCGACCTCGACCTCTCCAAGGTGGCTGCAACGCGGGAGCAGTTCCCGGCGCTGAAGGACCGGCTGCTGGGGATGGACGTCCCGCGGCGCTGAGTCCCCCAGCCGAGTCCCGCGGGGGCTAGTCGTCGTCGCGTTCCTTTTCCGCCAGGCGGATCACGCAGACCGTGACGGCAAGGAGCAGGGCCGCGTCGGCGTCCTCGCGGGTGACGTGCAGGCCGTACGTCTCGCGGACGCGGAACCAGCGGCGGGAGATGTCGGCCAGGAGTTCGCCGTCGTACTCGATGGCGAACTCGCGGTCCAGGATCTTGCCGCTGACGTCGAGTTCGGTGCCGTCGACGAGGTCCACGCGGTAGTGGTTGCGCAGCAGCGAGAGGCGTTTGCGCTTGACCGTGGCCAGCGTGTCCCCGTCCCGTTCGATCACCATCGTGTCGCGCAGCGCCAGCATCTTGGCGCGGATGTCGATGAGGACGCGGCCCTGCATGTCCTTGAGCTCGAAGGTGTCGCGCAGGCGCATCGCCTTGCCGTCGACGAAGAAGACCTTCTGGCCCTGGTCGTCCTCGATCCAGTAGTCGTCGCCGATGCCCAGCAGCCGGTCGCGTACGAGAAGTTTCATGGGGCCATGACTACCCCGCGGCGGGCGCGGCACCGGGGAAGCCGGGGGAGTTCACCGTGACGTGGCGGTGCGCCGACGGGCCCGGCAGCCCTGGGGGTGGCTGCCGGGCCCGTCGGTGAGTGGTGGTCAGTGGTGTTCGTCGTCCGTCCTGATCACCGTGGCACCCGGCGGCACGACCGTCTTGCGGCGTGCGTTGGTGAACGCGGCGACACCGATCACGCCCACGGCCATCATGATGAGACCGGTGACGGTGAGGTTGATGCCTTCCATCTCCCAGTCGGTGGCGAACGCGAGGATGGCGCCCGCGGCGATCAGGATGATGCATCCGCCCAGGCCCATGAGGACCGCCTCCCTAAGTCGTGAAGTCGTGGCGTGCACCCGGGTACCCGGACCCGCCGCGATCACACGGAGAAGCGGAAATCGTCCTTCAGCCCTCGAGGAAGGCCACCAACGCGTTGGCCAGCAGGTGCGGATCGTCGGCACCGCACAGCTCGCGCACGCTGTGCATGGAGAGGATCGCCACGCCGATGTCGACGGTCTTGATGCCGTGCCGGGCGGCGGTGATCGGGCCGATCGTCGTGCCGCAGGGCATCGCGTTGTTCGAGACGAAGCTCTGGAAGGGCACGCCGGCCTTCTCGCACGCGGCGGCGAAGACGGCACGTCCGGAACCGTCCGTGGCGTACCGGTTGTTGACGTTGACCTTGAGGATCGGGCCGCCGTTGGCGCGCGGGTGGTGCGTCGGGTCGTGCCGCTCCGCGTAGTTGGGGTGCACGGCGTGGCCCGTGTCGGAGGAGAGGCAGACGGTGCCGGCGAAGGCGCGGGCCTTGTCCTCGTACGCGCCGCCTCGCGCGAACACGGACCGCTCCAGGATGCTTCCGAGGAGCGGGCCGTCGGCGCCGGTGTCGGACTGCGAGCCGTTCTCCTCGTGGTCGAAGGCCGCGAGCACGGGGATGTACGGGAGGGAGTCGGCGTCGTCCGCCGTGGCGACGGCGGCGAGCGCGGCCGTACAGGCGTGCACGGACAGCAGGTTGTCCATGCGGGGGCCCGCGATGAGGTCGCGGTCGCGGCCGAGGTAGGAGGGGGCCTCGATGGGGTGCGTCATCAGGTCCCAGCCGGTGACGTCGCCGGGGGCGAGTCCCGACTCCTCCTCCAGGAAGCTGATGAGGTCGCCCTCGTGCACGTCGTCGCCGAGCCCCCAGATGGGCTGCATGTGCTTCTGCTTGTCGAGCTTGAGGCCGTCGGCGACCACGCCGCGGTCCATGTGGATCGCCAGCTGCGGGACGCGCAGCAGGGCCCGGTCGATGTTCACCAGGCGGGTGGAGCCGTCCCGCAGCGAGAGCCGGCCCGCGAGACCGAGGTCGCGGTCGAGCCAGGAGTTGAGCAGCGGGCCGCCGTAGATCTCGACCGCGACCTGCCGCCAGCCGTGCGCGCCCGCGTCCGGCTTCGGCTTGACGCGGAGGTTGGGGGAGTCGGTGTGGGCGCCGACGATGCGGTACGGGGTGTGCGCGAAGGCGCCTTCGGGGACGAACCAGGCGACGATCGCGCCGCCGCGCTGCACATACTTGCCGCCGGTCGACCCGTCCCAGGCGTCGGTCTCCTCGACCTGCCGGAAACCGGCTTTCTCTAGCCGCTCCGCGGCGCTCGCCACTGCGTGGTACGGGGAGGGGCTTGCCGCAAGGAAGGTCATGAGGTCGTCGGAGTGGCCGCGGTCGAAGCGGGCAAGTGTGCTCATGGCTTCCAGCCTAGCTAGCGGTTCCTCTGGGCGAGGGGGGCCATTTCTGGGAGGTTCTGTACCGGATCTGCCCGTATCCCGGGGGCCTGTACCGCCGCTCGCGCGGAATCTTTCCCGCCCACCCACCCGATCACCCCGCAGACGACAGTGGCCCGCTCCCTGAACGGGAGCGGGCCACCACCTGAAGTGTCGCGAAGGCTAGAACGCGGCCTCGTCCAGCTCCATCAGGTCCAGGTCCACGCCCTCGGCGAGCTTGCGCTCGTTGGCCACGCCCGGCAGGACGTTCGCGGCGAAGAACTTGGCCGCGGCGATCTTGCCCTCGTAGAAGGACTTGTCCTTGGCCGAGGCGGAGCCCGACTCCAGCTTCTCGGCGGCGACGGCCGCGCCCCGCAGCAGGAGGTAGCCGACGACGACGTCGCCCGAGACCATCAGGAGGCGGGTCGTGTTGAGGCCCACCTTGTAGATGGACTTGACGTCCGACTCCGTGGCCGCGAGGTCCGTCAGCATGACGCCGACGATGGCCTCCAGCTCGACCGCGGCCTTGGCCAGCTCCTCGCGGGCCCCGGCCAGGCTCTCGCCGCCGGTGCCGACCGCGAGGAACTTCTTGATCTCCTCGGCGAGGCCGTTCAGCGCGGCGCCCTGGTTGCGGACGATCTTCCGGAAGAAGTAGTCCTGGCCCTGGATGGCCGTCGTGCCCTCGTAGAGGGTGTCGATCTTGGCATCACGGATGTACTGCTCGATCGGGTACTCCTGGAGGTACCCCGAGCCGCCGAACGTCTGGAGCGACTGCGCCAGCTGCTCGTACGACTTCTCCGAGCCGTAGCCCTTGACGATCGGCAGGAGGAGGTCGTTCAGGGCGATCAGCGCCGACGCGTCCTCGCCCGCCGCCTCCTTGATCTGGATGTCGTCCTGGACGGCCGCGGTGTGCAGGACCAGGGCGCGCATGCCCTCCGCGTACGCCTTCTGCGTCATCAGCGAGCGGCGGACGTCCGGGTGGTGGGTGATCGTCACCTTGGGCGCCGTCTTGTCCATGAACTGGGCCAGGTCCGGGCCCTGGACGCGCTCCTTGGCGTACTCCAGGGCGTTCAGGTAACCCGTCGAGAGCGTCGCGATGGCCTTCGTGCCGACCATCATGCGGGCGAACTCGATGATCATGAACATCTGGCGGATGCCGTCGTGCTTGTCGCCGATCAGCCAGCCCTTGGCGGGGTGCTGGTCGCCGAACGTCATCTCGCACGTGTTGGACGCCTTGAGGCCCATCTTGTGCTCGACGTTCGTCGCGTACACGCCGTTGCGCGCGCCCAGCTCGCCGGTCTCCCAGTCGAACTCGTACTTCGGGACGAGGAAGAGCGAGAGGCCCTTCGTGCCGGGGCCGTGGCCCTCGGGGCGGGCGAGGACGTAGTGGAGGATGTTCTCCGACATGTCGTGCTCACCGGACGTGATGAAGCGCTTCACGCCCTCGATGTGCCAGGAGCCGTCCTCCTGCTTCACCGCCTTCGTGCGGCCCGCGCCCACGTCCGAACCGGCGTCCGGCTCGGTCAGGACCATCGTCGAGCCCCACTGCTTCTCGACGGCGATCGCGGCGACCTTCTTCTGCGCTTCGTTGCCCTCGTCGTGCAGGATGCCCGCGAACGCCGGACCGGAGGAGTACATCCACACGGCCGGGTTGGCGCCGAGAAGCAGCTCCGCGTAACCCCAGATCAGGGAGCGGGGAGCGGTCGTGCCGCCGATGCCCTCGGGCAGGCCGAGGCGCCAGTACTCGGAGTCCATGAAGGCCTGGTAGCTCTTCTTGAAGGACGCCGGGACCGGCGCGGTGTTGGTCTCGGGGTCGAACACCGGCGGGTTGCGGTCGGCGTCCTCGAAGGACTCGGCCAGCTCGTTCTCGGCGAGGCGGCGCAGCTCGTCGAGGATGGTCTTGGCGGTGTCGACGTCCATCTCCGCGAACGGGCCGGTGCCGTACAGCTTGTCGCGGCCGAGTACCTCGAAGAGGTTGAACTCGATGTCGCGGAGATTCGACTTGTAGTGCCCCATGGCGACGGCTCCGTAAGCAGAAAAGGGATCAACAGGATCAGTACCAGCTAGTAGCTACGATGATGCTACCCGCCAGTAATAAGAAGCAACCCCTAATAGGTCATCTGTGACTCAGTACTCGTGCGCGGTGCGGGTGCGGGCTCAGTACTCTTGCGGACATGTACGGCTACGACCAGAGCCCAGGCGCCCAGCAGCAGTACGCCCCGCCCGGGGCGCAGCCGCCGCCGCAGCAGATGCCGGGCGGCGCGGGCGGATACGCCCAGCAGCCCCCGCTCTACCCCGAGCCGTCTCCCCCGTCCCTCGCGGACGCGGTGCGCGCCTTCACCACGGGTTCGATGTCCGCGGAGGACTTCCAGCAGACCTTCGCCACCTCGAAGGTCTACTGCCCGCGCGGCGACAACCCCGGCTTCCTCGCCCTGCACAACACCCAGCAGCCCGTGATCCCGATGTTCACCTCGCTCAAGGAGCTGCGCCGGTACGCGGGCAAGGAGTCCAAGTACTTCGTGATCACGGGCGCGGAGGTCATCGACCTCCTTCCCACCGGGTACGGCTTCGTGCTCGACATGGAGGGCGAGCACCGCATGGTCTTCGACGCCAAGGCCGTCGAGCAGATGGTCGACTTCGCCATGCGCCGGATGTACGGCTAGGCGCCGCCGCGCGGCCACAGGCGGCCGTTTCCGGCCAGACAGGACGCCCGGAGGGAATTCCCTCCGGGCGTCCCGCGTTCCCGGTGGCAAGAAGTTCTACGTTCAACTAAAGTGGACGTACGAAGAAGGAGGCACCGACATGCCCGCTGTGACCGTCGAGAACCCGCTGACCCTGCCCCGTGTGGCCGCGTCCGGCGACGCCGTGGCCCGCCCCGTGCTCGCCGTGACGACCGCGCCGAGCGGTTTCGAGGGCGAGGGCTTCCCGGTGCGCCGGGCCTTCGCGGGGATCAACTACAAGCACCTCGACCCGTTCATCATGATGGACCAGATGGGCGAGGTGGAGTACGGAGCCGGGGAGCCCAAGGGCACGCCCTGGCACCCGCACCGCGGCTTCGAGACCGTGACGTACCTGATCGACGGCACGTTCGTGCACCAGGACTCGAACGGCGGTGGTGGCACCATCCAGAACGGTGACACCCAGTGGATGACCGCCGGGTCGGGCCTCCTGCACATCGAGGCCCCGCCGGAGTCCCTCGTCCAGTCCGGCGGCCTCTTCCACGGCCTCCAGCTGTGGGTGAACCTGCCCGCGCGGGACAAGATGATGGACCCCCGCTACCAGGACATCCGCGGCGGCCAGGTGCAGCTCCTGACCACCCCCGACGGCGGCGCGCTCCTGCGGGTCATCGCCGGTGAGCTCGACGGCCACGACGGCCCCGGCATCACGCACACGCCGATCACGATGATCCACGCGACCGTGCGCCCCGGCGCCGAGGTCACGCTGCCCTGGCGCGAGGACTTCAACGGCCTCGCGTACGTCCTCGCCGGGCGCGGCACGGTCGGTGCCGAGCGCCGTCCGGTGCACATGGGCCAGACCGCGGTCTTCGGCTCCGGCTCCTCGCTGACCGTCCGCGCGGACGAGAAGCAGGACGGGAACACCCCCGACCTGGAGGTCGTGCTGCTCGGCGGGCAGCCGATCCGTGAGCCGATGGCGCACTACGGACCGTTCGTGATGAACAGTCAGGCCGAGCTCCAGCAGGCGTTCGAGGACTTCCAGAAGGGTCTGCTCGGCACGGTTCCGGCCGTGCACGGCATGTAGCCGTACATAAGGTGCGGGGCCGCACGGCCCGTGCTCGGGTAGGAGGGTGAGCACCCTCCTGCCCGAGCCCGCACGTCGTACCGCCGCCTGGTGCGTGGTCCTCCTGCTCGTCGCCGGCGTGGCCGCCGTGGCGATCTGGCTGTTCGTCATCCTCAAGACGGCCGTCACGCCGGTGCTGCTCGCCCTCCTCGGCACGGCACTCCTGGGGCCCGTCTACCGCTGGCTCCTGAAGATGAAGGTGCAGCGCTCGCTGGCCGCGGGGCTCACCTGCGCGGCTGTCGTCGCGGTCGTCGGCGGCGCGATGTACATCGTGGTCAAGGCCCTGGTCGACACCGGCGACCAGATCATCGCCTCCGTGAAGCAGGCCGCCGCCGACCTGTCCGAGCACTTCGGTGCCGCGGGCACCTCCCTGGACGACATGGCGTCCAACGCCAAGGAACTCCTGGGCAAGTTCGGCGGCTCCGCCGCGTCCGGGGTGATCAGCGGGCTCAGCGTCGTCGGCGAGATGATCGCCATGGCCGTCCTCGCGCTGCTGCTCGTCTTCTTCTTCCTGCGCGACTCCGACCGGGCCATGGGCTCCATGCGCTCGCTCGCCCCGCGCGGCACCGCCGACACCGTCGAGGCGATGGGCCGCCGGGCCTTCGAGGCCGTCGAGGGCTTCATGCGCGGCACCACGTTCATCGCGCTCATCGACGCCATCTGCATCACGATCGGGCTCCTGGTCCTGCGGGTGCCGGGGGCGTGGGGGCTCGGCGCGCTCGTGTTCATCGGCGCCTACATCCCCTACCTGGGCGCGTTCATCTCCGGAGCCGTCGCCGTCCTGGTCGCGCTCGCCGACCGGGGCTTCGTCATCGCGCTGTGGGCGCTGGGCGTCGTGCTCGCCGTGCAGGTCCTGGAGGGGCACGTGCTCCAGCCGGTGATCCAGTCGCGGACCGTGCAGATGCATCCGGCGGTCGTGATGCTGGCGATCACCGCCGGGGCGTCGGTGGCCGGAATCCTCGGGATGCTGCTCGCCGTGCCGGTGACGGCGGCGGCCTTCGGGGTGATCTCGGAGCTGCGGGAGCGTTACCCGGCGGGCTCCGCCGGGCCCTCCTCGGCCTCGGGCAGCCCCGTGGAAGGCCCCGCGTCCCCCTCGTAGAGCTCGAACCAGATGCTCTTGCCCTCGCCCCTGGGGTCCACCCCCCACTCGTCGGCGAGCAGCTCCATCAGGACCAACCCCCGCCCGGACGAGGCCAGTTCACCGGGGTGGCGCTTGTGCGGCAGGTCGTCGCTGCCGTCCGACACCTCGGCCCGCAGCCGGCGCGAGCCCGGCTCCCCGATGACCTCGGCGACCAAGAGGGCGTCGCCGTCCGTGTGCACCAGTACGTTCGTGATCATCTCGGAGACCATCAGGACCGCCGAGTCGACCTGATCGGCGACCGCCCAGTCGTGCAGCAGCTCCCGCACATGGCGCCGCGCCCCCGCGATCCGCTCCGGCTCGGCCTGCGCGACCGTCAGGACGGTGCGCCGTGCGGGCGTGCGGTGGGCGGGGTGACCGGCTCTGCGCAGCAGCAGGACCGCTATGTCGTCCTCGCGGCGGTCCACGAGCGGCCCGGTGGTGTGGTGCGAGGAGGGCCCGTGCACGGCCTGCACGAGGGTGTCGGCCAGCTCTTCGAGGCCGTCGTCGCCGTCGTCGCCCCCGTCCTCCTCCAGGATCTTGCGAATCCGCTTCCAGCCGCTGTCCAGGTCGTGGCCGCCGGTCTCGATGAGGCCGTCCGTGCAGACCAGCATCGTCTCGCCGGCCTCCAGGACGAGGCGGGTCGTGGGGTAGTCCGCGTCCGGGTCGATGCCGAGCGGCAGACCGCCGGCCGTGGGGCGCAGCAGGACCGTTCCGTCACTCATGCGTATCGCGGGCTCCGGGTGGCCCGCGCGGGCGATCTCCAGGACACCGGTGGCCGGATCGGCCTCCACGTAGAGACAGGTCGCGAAGCGCGGGTCGGCGGGGTCCCCGCCGGGGTCGCCGTCCGAGCCGATCGTGATGCCGTCCGTGATCCCCGAGAGGAAGCGCGTCGCCCGGGAGAGCACGGCGTCCGGGCGGTGGCCCTCGGACGCGTACGCCCGCAGGGCGATCCGCAGCTGTCCCATCAGGCCCGCCGCCCGCACGTCATGGCCCTGGACGTCGCCGATGACGAAGGCGATGCGGCCGTTGGGCAGCGGGATCATGTCGTACCAGTCGCCGCCCACCTGGAGCCCGCCGCCGGTCGGCACGTACCGCGCGGCCACGCTCATCCCCGGGATGCGCGGCCCGAGAAGCGGCAGCATCGAGCGCTGAAGACCCTCCGTCAGCTCCCGCTCCGACTCGGCGACCCCGGCCCGGGAGAGGGCCTGGGCCAGCATCCGGGCCACCGTCGTCAGGACGGAGCGCTCGTCCGGCGTGAACGAGACGGGGTAGGCGAAGGCGGCCAGCCAGGCGCCCATCGTGCGGCCCGCGACGGTCAGCGGCAAAAACGCCCACGACTGCCGCTCGAAGGGCCGGGCCAGCGGCCAGGTGGCGGGGTAGCGGCGGTGGTACTCCTCGGGCGAGGAGAGATACACCGCGCGGCCCGTGCGGACCACCTCGGCGGCCGGATAGTCCGTGTCCAGGGGCATCGCCGAGAAGGGCAGGTCGTCCCCCGGCTGGTGGCCGTGATGCCCGATGACCTTGAGCCGGTCGCCTTCAAGGCCGAAGACACCGAGCCCGTCCGGCGAGAACCCCGGCATGGAGAGCCCGCCGGCCACCCGGAGCACCTCCTCGGTCGACCGCGCCTCGGCGAGCGCGCGCCCCGCGTCGAGCAGGAAGGCCTCGCGGGAGCGCCGCCAGTCGCCGGTGACGGGGGAGCGGGCGGCGGCGCCCGGCGGGGGCTCGCTGACCTCCTGGAGGGTGCCGATGAGCTCGTACGAGTGCGTGGTCTCGTCCACGATCGGCTTGGAGCGGCTGCGGACGATGCGCAGGACCCGGCGCCCCTGCTCGTCCATGATCCGCAGGCGGGCCTCGGCGAGGGTGCCCTCGGCGACGGCGAGCTGGACGATGCCGTCGATCTCGTTCCAGTCGACGGGGTGGAAGCGGGAGCGCACACCCGCCTCGGTGAGGCTCTGGGCACGCGCGGGGAGCCCGAGGAGCCGGGACGCCTCGGCGTCGAGCGTGACGGTGCCGGTCGCGTTGTTCCAGCGCCACAGGCCGGTCGCGATGGCGGCAAGGACGTCCCGCACGGGAGGCAGGGGTTCGTCCCCCGCCTGCTGCAAGGGATCGTCGGTGCGCATTGACCCACTTTAGGAAGATCCACGGACAAGGCGCCACCGCCGGGGGTGGCGAAGAGCCCTCCGGGGGTGATCGGGAAGTAATCCGGAAAGCGATCTCCGCCCGGACGGTAGCCTTGGGGCCTGTCTGCTCTCTCCCCTATTCGCGAAGACTGGATGAACGAAGATGCATCGGTACAGGTCCCACACCTGCGGCGAGCTCCGCGCCTCTGACGTCGGCTCCGACGTCCGGCTGAGCGGCTGGCTGCACAATCGCCGAGACCTGGGTGGCATCCTCTTCATCGATCTGCGCGACCACTACGGAATCACGCAGCTGGTGGCCCGCCCCGGCACCCCCGCCGCCGAGACGCTCGACAAGCTCTCCAAGGAGACGGTCGTCCGTATCGACGGCAAGGTCGTCTCGCGCGGCGCGGAGAACGTGAACCCCGAGCTGCCCACGGGCGAGATCGAGATCGAGGCCGCCGAGGTCGAGGTGCTCGGCACCGCGGCCCCGCTGCCCTTCACGGTCAACGCGGACGACGGCGTGAACGAGGAGCGGCGCCTGGAGTACCGCTTCCTGGACCTGCGCCGCGAGCGCATGCACCGCAACATCATGCTGCGCTCCTCCGTCATCGCCTCGATCCGCTCGAAGATGGTGGCCCTCGGCTTCAACGAGATGGCGACGCCGATCCTCGCCGCGACGTCCCCCGAGGGCGCCCGCGACTTCGTGGTGCCCTCCCGCCTGAACCCGGGCAAGTTCTACGCCCTGCCGCAGGCCCCGCAGCAGTTCAAGCAGCTGCTGATGATCTCGGGCTTCGACCGCTACTTCCAGATCGCGCCGTGCTTCCGCGACGAGGACGCGCGCGCCGACCGCTCGCCGGGCGAGTTCTACCAGCTCGACGTCGAGATGAGCTTCGTGGAGCAGGAAGACGTCTTCCAGCCCATCGAGAAGCTCATGACGGAGATCTTCACGGAGTACGGGGGCGGCCGCGAGGTCACATCCCCCTTCCCGCGCATCCCGTTCCGCGAGTCGATGCTGAAGTACGGCAACGACAAGCCGGACCTGCGCGCGAAGCTCGAACTGAGCGACATCACGGACATCTTCGCCGACTCCGAGTTCAAGGCGTTCGCGGGCAAGCACGTGCGCGCCCTGCCGGTGCCGGACACGGCGTCGCAGTCCCGCAAGTTCTTCGACGGCCTCGGTGACTACGCGGTCGAGCAGGGCGCGAAGGGCCTGGCCTGGGTGCGCGTCGCCGAGGACGGTTCGCTGACGGGCCCGATCGCGAAGTTCCTGACGGAGGGAGACGTCGAGGAGCTGACGAAGCGTCTCGGCCTGGAGGCCGGTCACGCCGTCTTCTTCGGCGCGGGCGAGGTCGACGAGGTCTCCAAGATCATGTCGGCCGTCCGCGTCGAGGCCGCCAAGCGTGCGGGCCACTTCGAAGAGGGCGTCTTCCGCTTCTGCTGGATCGTCGACTTCCCGATGTACGAGAAGGACGAGGACACCGGGAAGATCGACTTCTCCCACAACCCCTTCTCGATGCCCCAGGGCGGCATGAAGGACCTGGAGGAGAAGGACCCCCTCGACATCCTCGCCTGGCAGTACGACATCGTCTGCAACGGCATCGAGCTGTCCTCCGGCGCCATCCGCAACCACGAGCCCGAGGTCATGCTCAAGGCCTTCGAGATCGCGGGCTACGCGCGCGAGACGGTGGAGCAGGAGTTCGCGGGCATGCTCCGCGCCTTCCGCCTCGGCGCCCCGCCGCACGGCGGCATCGCCCCCGGCGTCGACCGCATCGTCATGCTCCTCGCGGACGAGCCGAACATCCGCGAGACGATCTCGTTCCCGCTGAACGGCAACGCGCAGGACCTGATGATGGGCGCGCCCTCCGAGCTGGAGGAGAGCCGCCTGCGTGAGCTGAACATCGCGCTGCGCAAGCCGGTGGCCTCCGCCAAGGGCGAGGACAAGTAGCCAAGCAGCCTCGAGAAGCAGGCGAGTTGAGGGCCCGGAACCGATCATCTGGTTCCGGGCCCTTTCCTGTGCGTACGCACAGTCGGTGCACACGCCGGTGACAGGTGGGGTCCATAGCGTCCGGTTCATGACAGAGAACAGGAACCACCAGCCGGAGAAACCCCAGGGCCCGGCCCACAAAAGGGACGTGACGCGCCGTAAGGTCCTGATCACGGGCGGGGCCGCGGTGGCGGCGGTCGGCGTGGGCGGCGCGGTGGCGGCGAGCGCGTCCGCGGAGGGGACGGGCACCTCGGCATCCGGCGCCTCGACTTCGGAATCGGCCTCCGAGACGTGTTACCGCCTGACCGGCGAGACGACCGAGGGCCCGTACTACATAGACGCCGACAAGATCCGCGAGGACATCACGGAGGACAGGGAGGGCATCCCCTTCACCCTCCGCCTCAAGGTGATCGACGCGGACACCTGCAAGCCGCTGAAGAAGGCGGCGGTGGACATCTGGCACTGCGACGCGCTGGGGATCTACTCGGGGTACGAGTCGATGAGCGGCGGGGGCGGAGGCGGCGGCACCCCGCCGACGGGAGCACCGACCGGAAGCCCAACCGGCACCCCCACCGGCACCCCGCCCTCCGGCGGCCCCGGCGGGGGCGGCGGAGGCCACCAGGAGCCGACCGACGACGAGCGCTACCTGCGGGGCACGCAACTCACCGACAAGCACGGCTACGTGGAGTTCAAGACCGTCTTCCCCGGCTGGTACCAGGGCCGCGCCGTGCACATCCACACCAAGGTCCACGTGGGCGGCACGATGACGGACACCGGCTATGAGGGCGGCCACGCCTGCCACACGGGCCAGTTCTTCTTCGCGGAGACGGCGGTGCTCGCCTCCGCGGAGGTGTCCCCGTACTCCACGAGCACGACCGAGCGCACGACGCTGGACGAGGACACGATCTACGGCGGGGGCGGCACCCAGGACGGCCTCCTGAAGCTGACGTACCGCAAGGGCCGCATCGACAAGGGCGTCGTCGGATCGATCACGATGGGCGTCGACCCGGACGAGACGCAGGACGGGACGTCGTAGCCCGGCAGGCGCCGCAGGTCAGCTGCTCGGGACCAGCCACGGCTTGTCCGGGAGCGGGGAGCCCGTCTCCAGGAGGGACTTGAGGTTGGAGAGGACCGCGGGCCAGCCCGAGCCCACGTCGTTGCGCTCCTTCTCGTCCGCGAGGTTCTCGTGGGTCACCGTCAGGCGCACGATCCCGCCGTACGGCTCGATGTCGAACGTGACCTGGGAGGGGTCGGCGGAGTCGGCTGCCGCGTTCGGGTACCCCCAGGTCGTCACCAGGCGGGTGGGCGGGGTGCTCTCGACGACCTCGCCCACCACGTCCGCGATGCCCGAGCCGTCGGTGCGCCGGTGCTCCCAGGGTGAGCCCTGCCGCCAGTCGGAGACGTTGGCGTGGCCCCAGTACGCGGCCGTCAGCTCCGCGTCGGTGAGGGCGTGCCAGACCTTCTCCGGGGTGCTCTCGATGTAGGTGACGTAGACGTACGTCGGCTTCGCCGGGTTGGTCGGGTTCGTGGTCATGGTGGCCTCCGCCTGTTGTTTCAGTGCGCTGAGGGCTCGCAGCCGCGGGTGTTCGAACTTGTCGATCCATCGTTCCTGGATCTCGTGCAGCGGCACGGGATTCAGGTAGTGGAGCTTTTCGCGCCCTCGCCGGACGGTGCTGACCAGGTTCGCGGCCTCCAGGAGGGCCAGGTGCTGGGTGGCCGACTGGCGCGTCATCGCGACGCGCTCGGCGAGCTCACCCAGCGTCTGGCCGTTCTCGGCGTGCAGCTGGTCCAGGAGATAGCGCCGCGTGGGGTCGGCCAGGGCCTTGAAGACCTTGTCCACCGACTTGTCCACCGCGCTGCCTGCCCCGGGGCTAGGACTCTTGCTCGTACTCACCCCTCCATCATGCAGGTATTTACCTGCATGTCAAAGTCCGGAGCCTCGGGTCCGGCTCGTGCCCGTCCGGTTCGCGTGCTGTCTATGCTGGCCGTACGGATGTGATGCGGCGGAGGCCCTCATGGCGAAGAGCGACGCGCTGATCGACATGTGGCACGAACTAGAGGTGCCCGACGGCCTGCGTGTTGAGCTGCTCGACGGCGAACTCGTCATGCCGGCGAATCCTGGCCACATCCACGACCTGCCCGGCCGCAGCCTCGTGCGGCACACCCCCGAGCCGTTCGAGGCGTGGTCGGAACGCGGTCTGCTGGTGGCGGACGACTACCGCCCCCGTGCGGACGCCGTCATCATCCGTGGCGACGACCGCCCCGCGGAGGACAAGCGCGAGCGCTATGCCGGATCGGCATCCCCGTCTACTTGATCGTCGACCCGAACGACGCCACGTGGCATCTCCTGCGGCTCGACGGCCGGTGCTACGTCGAGACGGACAAGGGCATCTTCGGTCAGCCCATCGCCCTGCCCGACCCGCTGGGGTTCACGGTGGAGACGCGATCGTGGCACCCGTACCCGGCGGACACGGCCCGCTAGCCCGCCGGTGGTGCCGGCTTGATCAGCGGTTCCCCAGCAGCCCCACGATGCTGGAGAAGCTGTCCGCCGCGTGGCCCGCGTCCATGCCGCGGCGGAACAGGTCCGCCACCGCCGACGGCAGTGCGGCGTCCACGCCCGAGTCCCTGTGGGTGTCCACGACGTGCTGCATGCTGGCCAGGCCCATGGCCAGGCGGTCCACGTCGCCCTCGTGGTTGCCCGCGTCGATGCGCGCCGCGTAGAAGGACAGGAACTCCGGCATCCCGGTCATGTTCTCCGAGGCGTACGGCAGGATGTCCGTCGCCGTCAGGCCGTTGGCCTTCGCGAGGGCGACCGCGTACCAGTAGCTGGAGACGCTCGTCCAGAAGATGACCATGTTGAGCTGGTACATCAGCGCCGCGAGGCCCGCGTCCTCGCCCCGGTAGTCCGTCTGCCCGGTCAGGACCTCAAGGGTCGCGCGGTGCTTGTCGTACGCCGCGCGCGGGCCGCTGTAGAACGTCGAGAACTCCGGCTTCCCGATGCCGTGCGGCGGCGCGAGCACCCCGCCGGTGAGGTGCGCGGCGCCGTGCCCGGCGGCCCAGGCCGCCGCCTCGCGGGCCTTCTTGGGGGTGTCCGAGCTGAGGTTGACGAGCACGCGGCCGGCGAGCGCGGACGCGGCCGGTTCGAGCACGGCGTACATCGCGTCGTAGTCCGTGAGGCTCAGGATCACCAACTCGTTGGCGGCGACGGCCTCCTCGGGGGTGGCGGCCAGGATCGCGCCGCGCTCCACCAGCGCGTCCGCCCGGGACGCGGTGCGGTTCCAGAGGGTGACCTGGTGGCCCTTGTCGAGCAGGGCGGTGGCCATCGCGTGGCCCATGGGGCCGAGGCCGATGAGGGTGACAGGGGTGGCGTTCATGTGGCTTCTCCCGGACTAGAACGATCGCTCTATCTAGAGCACGGGGAGAACGTAGCACGACTCTGGAACGAACGCTCTAATTAGTGACGGAGGTAGAGTGGCGCCATGGCCCAGACCCCCGCCCCGACCTCCACCGCCGACTCCGCCGCCCCCGTCGGCACCCGCGACCGCATCGTCGTCGCCGCCGCACGCCTGCTGCAGCGCCAGGGATACGTCGGCACCGGCATCAAGCAGATCGCGAAGGACGCGCAGGCCACGCTCGGCTCCGTCTACCACTTCTTCCCCGGCGGCAAAGAGGCCGTTGCCGTGGCCGCGATCACGCACAGCGGCGAGGAGTTCGCCGTGCTGCTGCGCCAGGCGCTGACCACGGTCGACGACCCCGGCGCCGCGATCGAGGCCTGCACGGCGGAACTGGCCGTGGGGCTGCGGGAGTCGGGCTGGATCGACGGCTGCCCCGTCACCGCCGCGGCCCTGGAGACGCTGGGCACGGACTCGGAGATCCAGCGGGTGTGCGCGGTCGCGCTGGCGAGCTGGGAGCGGCTCGTCGAGGAGAAGCTGCTCGGCTCCGGCTTCGCCGCGCGGGACGCGCGGGAGCTGGCGACCACGGTGATCAGCGCCATCGAGGGGGCCGAGGTGACCGCCCAGGTCAACCGCAGCGAGGAGCCGCTACGGGCGGTGGGACGTCAGCTGGCGCGGCTCGTGGGGTCGTACGGGGCGGAATCGTCGTACGAGGCGGAATCGTCGTACGAGGCGGAATCGACCGCCGCCGGGCGGTAGCTCAGGCGGCCGGCGTGTGCGTCGCCGACACGGCCGTCGCCTCGGCCCATTCCGCGACGAGGCGTTCGTACTCCTTGTGTTGCTCGGGTCGGAGATACCCGCCTGTCCGCAGCCAGAGCGCACGTATCTCCTCGTTCACCTCGGCCGCTGAGCGCGGCCGGTCGGGGGTGTCGGGAGTCGTGGTCATACAGTGAAGCGTACGTACGAAGTTGTGAAGACGGCGTGAGTTCTGGTCGAATGTGATCGGTATCGCTATTTCAACCGCATGAATCAGCCAAGTTGGGCAAGAAGAAAGGGCCCGCGAGTTCAATCGCGAGCCCTTTCAGGTCAGTTCGGGACGGTCGGACCGACCGGTTACGCCTGCTTCGTCTCCTCCAGGCGCGGGAACAGCACCGCGCCCTTCGTCACCGTCGCACCCACCGGCAGCTGACCCCACGTACCCGCGTCCTGGACCTTCTGGTCGGCGAGCGCGCCCAGCGAGGCCTCGGCGCCGAGCGAGTCCCACAGCTTCTGCGAGGTCTCCGGCATGATCGAGTTCAGCAGGACGGCCACCGCGCGCAGCGAGTCCGCCGCCGTGTAGAGGATCGTCGCCAGGCGGGCCTGGCCCTCCGGGGACTCGTCCTTGGCCACCTTCCACGGCTCCTGCTCCGTGATGTAGCCGTTGACCTGCTTGACGAAGGCGAAGATCGCCAGGATGCCGGCCTGGAAGTCGACCTCCTCGCCGATCTTCAGGTCGGCCGTCGCGACCGCCTTGGCCAGGCCCTCCCGCACGGCCTGCTCCGCCGGGCCGGACGCGGTCGCCTCGGGCAGCGCGCCGCCGAAGTACTTGCCGACCATGGCGGCCAGGCGCGACGCGAGGTTTCCGTAGTCGTTCGCCAGCTCGCTCGTGTAGCGGGCGGTGAAGTCCTCCCACGAGAACGAGCCGTCCTGGCCGAACGCGATGGCGCGAAGGAAGTACCAGCGGTACGCGTCCACGCCGAAGTGCGAGGTGAGGTCCTGCGGCTTGATGCCCGTCAGGTTCGACTTCGACATCTTCTCGCCGCCGACCATCAGCCAGCCGTTCGCCGCGATGCGGCCCGGCAGCGGCAGGCCCTGCGCCATCAGCATCGCGGGCCAGATGACCGCGTGGAAGCGCAGGATGTCCTTGCCGACGAGGTGCACGTCGGCGGGGAAGGTTGTCCTGAACTTTTCCTCGTCCGCGCCGTACCCGACGGCCGTCGCGTAGTTGAGGAGGGCGTCGATCCAGACGTAGATGACGTGCTTGTCGTCCCACGGGACCTTGACGCCCCAGTCGAACGTCGAGCGCGAGATCGACAGGTCCTGAAGGCCCTGCTTGACGAAGTTCACGACTTCGTTGCGCGCCGACTCGGGCTGGATGAAGCCCGGGTTCGCCGCGTAGTGCTCAAGGAGCTTGGGGCCGTACTCGCTCAGCTTGAAGAAGTAGTTCTCCTCCTTGAGGAGCTCCACCGGCTTCTTGTGGATGGGGCAGAGCTTCTGCCCCTCGAACTCGCCGCCGGCCTCGCCGTCGATCAGGTCGCCGGGGAGCTTGTACTCCTCGCAGCCCACGCAGTACGGGCCTTCGTAGCCGCCCTTGTAGATCTCGCCCTTGTCGAAGAGATCCTGGACGAACTCCTGCACGCGGTCCGTGTGACGCTTCTCCGTCGTGCGGATGAAGTCGTCGTTCGCGATGTTCAGGTGCTCCCAGAGAGGCCGCCAGGCCTCGTCCACGAGCTTGTCGCACCACTCCTGTGGCGTGACGTCGTTCGCCTCGGCAGTGCGCATGATCTTCTGACCGTGCTCGTCCGTGCCGGTGAGGTACCACACCTTCTCGCCGCGCTGACGGTGCCAGCGCGTGAGCACGTCCCCTGCAACGGTCGTGTAGGCGTGGCCCAGGTGAGGAGCGTCGTTGACGTAGTAAATGGGGGTCGATACGTAGAACGCCTTTGCGCCTTCGCTCGTCCCCTGCTTCTCGGATCCAGTGGCCGCCATGGTCGAAATCCTAACGGCCCCGGAGCGGGCGATTCACCTCGATTCCAGGGGGTGGACCCGGGGTGGACCCGGGGTGGACCCCGAAGGGCCCACCCCTTGGGGTTACGGGCGCCAGGCCGCCAGCAGGCCGTCGTACAGCTCCGCGTC
The DNA here is from genome assembly GCF_055585065.1 of Streptomyces sp. NPDC054047. Lineage (NCBI taxonomy): Bacteria > Bacillati > Actinomycetota > Actinomycetes > Kitasatosporales > Streptomycetaceae > Streptomyces > Streptomyces sp. NPDC054047. The sequence continues at coordinate 185,567 of NZ_JBVJKV010000005.1, forward strand.
CGTGAGCTCGCGGGGGGTGGGGCCCGCGTGGAAGAAGGCGGCGTTGTCGGCCTTCAGCTTGCGGAGGTAGTCGAAGCCCTTCGCCTCGTGCTCGCCGAACGCGACGAACTGGAAGAAGAGGGGGTGCTTGGCCGCGTCCGCGAGGGCCTGGTTGGCGGGGCCCTTCGCGTCCGGGGGGCCGTCCGTCTGGAAGACGACGAGGGCGGGGCCGCCCTTGTGCTCCGACTTCTCGTAGTGGCTCACGACCTCTTCGATCGCGCGGTGGTAGCTGGTGCGGCCCATGCGGCCCGCTGCCGCGTGCAGCTCGTCGATACGGCCCTCGTGCCGGGGGAGCGTGAGGGTGCCGGTGCCGTCGATGTCGGTGGAGAAGAAGACGACGTGAACGGTGGCTGCGGGGTCCGTGTGGGCGGCCAGGGCGAGGACCTGCTCGCCCAGGCTCTGGGCGGAGCCGTCCTTGTAGTACGAGCGCATGGACCCGGACCGGTCGAGTACGAGGTACACGGGGGCGCGGACCCCGGCGAGGTCCCTCTTGCGCAGGGCCTCGGCGGCTGCCTTGTGCGCGGTGGCGAGGCCGGGGGGCAGCTCCCCTGCGGCTTCGGGCTCCGCCGGGCCGCCCGGCTCCACCGAAGCTTCGGGCTCCGCGGCGGCTGTGACGTCCGCCTCCACCTCGGCAACGGCGGCTTCGGGCTCCGCCGGGGGCGTGGTGGTCTGCGCCTCTTCCTCGGCAACGGCGGCTTCGGGCTCCGCCGGGGTCACGTGTACTTGCGCCGCTTCATCGGCCCCCGGCGTCGAGGGCTGTGCCCGCCCTTCCCCAAGCTCTCGGCTCCGCTCGAGCAGGGGAGACCCCAATCGCCCAGCGGGACGATTGCCCACAGCAGCAGCGTCAACAGCGGGCTCTTCCACCGGCTCCGCTTCGGGGGCGGCAGCGGCGGGCTCCTCCGCCGGTTCTGCCTCAGGGGTGGGGATGGTCGCGGTGGGTTCCACTGCGGTGGGGGCGACGGCTACCGGGGTGTCGTCCGGGGCTTCCTGCTGCGGCTCGGCCTCTGCTGCCGGGGTGGGCTCTGCGGGGGCCTCCTGTTGTGGGCATTCGTCCCGCTGGGCGGGACGGGTGGGCACAACTGACGGTTCCGATGCAGCAGCGTCAGCCACAGCCTCCGGTTCCGGCTCCGGGGCGACAGCCTCCGGTTCCGGCTCCGGCTCCGGGGCGACAGCCTCCGGCTCCGGCTCCGGGGCAACAGTCTCCGCCTCCGGAACCGCCGGCTTCGGCTCATCGGCCACAGCCTCCGGCTCAGGAACCGCAGGCTCCGCTTCAAGCGCCGCAGGCGTCGGCTCCGGGGACGGAGAAGGCACCGTCACCCGGTCGCGGTCGAACGCCGCGGCGACGAGATCGTCCACCGCCGAAGGCGAAGGCTCGCTGCTGGGCGACGGCACCGTTGCCTTCGGTTCCGCCGCCGCAGGCGACCGCTCGGAGGATGGCGCCGGCACCGACGCGGAGGAGGGGGCGGCAGCCGCAGGGGCCTCCGGGGCCTCCGAAGCCTCCGAGGTCACTGCCTCAGGCTCCGGAGCCCGCTCCTGGTTCCCCTTACGTGACGACAGTCCGAACGCGTTCCGCAGGACACTCAGAATGCCCATGGGTGCACCCCTTCGCGTGAGTTGATTCCCGATAACCCCTGGCCAGGGCGGACACGTAAGGTTAGCCGCCGCAATACGCGATCTTCGTGAGGGTCGTCCCACCGCCCCTCCACCGTCACCCTTACCGCGCACACGCACGACAACCGCACCTCAACTGCCCTATGTGCGCCCCCGGTTCACCTCCCGTTCACCCTCAGGCCGTCGCCCTGCCGACCTCCGCGCCTAGCGTCACGGCGGTATCAAGCCACGCCAGGACAGACGCCCGGACACACGCCAGGCGCACGCCGGGCACACGTGGCACACGCCCACACACCGGAGGAACCGTGCGCAAGCTGCTGCCGATCATCACCTCGCACCAGGGGAGCGGCGGCCGTTCCGCCATGACCTGCCGGTTCCGTTGTGGTGATGCCTGCTTCCACGAGGTGCCCAACACCAGCGACAACGAATACGTCGGTGACGTCATAGCCGGAGCGCTCAGCCGCCGCTCCATGATGCGCGCCGCCGCGGTCGTGACCGTGGCGACCGCCGCGGGCGGTGCCGTCGTCGCGGGTCCCGCCGCCCCGGAGGCACAAGCCGCCGCCGCGGCCGGGAAACCCTCGTCGCACAAGAGCAAAAAGGGGGCGCGCGGTCTCCGCTTCACGCCCGTCGCGCCCAACACCACCGACGCCGTCACGATCCCGGACGGCTACGCCCAGAACGTCGTCATCCGCTGGGGCGAGCCCATCCTCCGCGGCGCCCCCGCCTTCGACCCGGACAAGCAGACCGCGAAGGCGCAGGCGGGCCAGTTCGGCTACAACAACGACTTCCTGAGCCTCCTGCCGCTGCACCGCGAGCGCGGGCGCCAGGTCCTCGTGGCCAATCACGAGTACACCGACGAGATCCTGATGTTCAAGGGATACGACGCCGCCAACCCCACCCGCGAGCAGGTCGAGATCGCCTGGGCCGCCCACGGCCTCTCCGTCGTGGTCGTCGAGGACGAGCGCAGGAGCGGCAAGCTGACCGCCGTCAGCCGCCACCAGCTCAACCGCCGCCTCACCGCCACCAGCGAGTTCCGGCTCACCGGCCCCGCCGCGGGCAGCGCGTACGTCCGTACGAAGGCCGACCCGCGCGGCACCACCGTCCTCGGCACCCTCAACAACTGCGCCGGCGGCACCACCCCGTGGGGCACGACCCTGCACGGCGAGGAGAACTTCAACCAGTACTTCGCCAACGCGGAGAAGGTCACCGAGCCCACCGCCGCCGCGCGCCTCAAGCGCTACGGCGTCATCGGCGCCGCGTCCGAGCGCAAGTGGGAGCGGTTCGACGACCGCTTCGACCTCGCCAAGGAGCCCAACGAGGCCAACCGCTTCGGCTGGGTCGTCGAACTCGACCCGTACGACCCCGAATCCACCCCGCGCAAGCGCACCGCGCTCGGCCGCTTCAAGCACGAGGCCGCGCAGCCGCGCCTCACGCACGACGGCCGCCCGGTGGTCTACATGGGCGACGACGAGAAGTTCGACTACTTCTACAAGTTCGTCAGCAGCAAGCGCGTCGCCAAGGGCAGCTCCCGCGCCGCGCACCAGCACAACCTCACGCTGCTCGACGAGGGCACCCTCTACGTCGCCAAGCTGACCGGCGACTCCCCGGCCGCCGAGATCGACGGCACCGGCAAGCTCCCCGCCGACGGCGAGTTCGACGGCAGCGGCGTCTGGATTCCGCTCGCCACCGCGGGCCCCAAGGGCCACGCCGTCTCGCACGTCGACGGCATGAGTGCCGAAGAGGTGTATGTCTTCACGCGCCAGGCCGGTGACAAGGTCGGCGCCACGAAGATGGACCGCCCCGAGGACATCGAGCCGTCCCCGCACACCGGCAAGGTCTACGTCGCGCTGACGAACAACTCCGACCGCGGCAAGGCGGGCAAGGCCGGTGCCGACGAGGCCAACCCGCGCAACCTCAACAAGCACGGGCAGATCCTGGAGCTGACCGAGCGCCGCAATCGCCCGGAGTCGACGACCTTCGCCTGGTCGCTCTTCCTCGTCGCGGGCGACCCCGAGGACCCGGCCACGTACTTCGCGGGCTTCCCGAAGGACAAGGTCAGCCCGATCTCCTGCCCGGACAACGTCGCCTTCGACCCGCACGGCAACCTGTGGATCTCGACGGACGGCAATCAACTGGGCTCGCACGACGGCCTGTTCGGCGTCGCGACCAAGGGCGACCGGCGCGGTGAGCTCAAGCAGTTCCTGACCATGCCGAAGGGCGCGGAGACCTGCGGCCCGCTGGTCCAGGACCGCCGCGTGATCGTCTCCGTGCAGCACCCGGGCGAGATCGACGGCGCGTCCGTCGAGAAGCCCGCGAGCGTGTGGCCCGACGGCCCCGGCAAGATCGTCCGTCCGTCGGTCGTGTCCGTGTGGCGCAAGGACGGCTGCGACATCGGCGTCTGAGCGGTAGAGCGGTAGAGCGGTAGATACGTAAGCGGTACGACGCGTGGGGCACCCCCGGGGGAGGGGGCGCCCCACGCGTCGTTACTTCCGCCTCCGTGAGGTCAGTTGTTCTGCTTGCGGCGGTAGAGCGCGAAGCCGAGACCCGCCGCGCCGAGCGCCGCCATGCCGCCGCCGGCCGCGATCAGCGGGGTGCTCTCGCCCGCGGGGGACATGCCGTCGGCGCCCGCCTTGACGCCGCCCTTCGGCACGGCCTGGGAAGTGCCGTTCTTCGGCTGCGTGTGCGTCTGGGTGTGCGTCTGCGTGTCCGGCTTCGGCTGGGGCCGCGTCTTCTTGCCCTCGGTCCAGCCCTTCATGGTGCCGTCCGGGTCGAGCACGAAATGCGCGCCGTTGTGCCGGCCGTACGCGGGCTTGCTGCCGGACTGCTTGATCGTGTCCCAGACGACCTTCTTGCCGGTGTCGGGAGCCTTGGCGATCATGTCCGCCTCGTACCCGGCCTTGGTCCTGTAGACCTTCGCGTCGAAGCCGGTGCCGCCGAGGTCCGCGTACTGGTGGACCAGGGTGCGCTTGTGGTCGGGCGTCGGCTTGGGCTCCGGCTTCGGCGGGGCCGGCTTGGCGCCCGTCCTGGTGATGGTGCCGTCGGCGGAGAGCGTGAAGGTGCTGCCGTCGATCTTGGTGCTCGCCGGCTTGACGTACGCCTCCAGGGAGCCCTTGGCGGCGCCGTCGTGCGAGATGGCGGCCTTGGCGGTGCGGGCGGAGGCGTTCACGTCGACCTTCGCGGACCAGCCCTTGCCGAGGTCGGTGGTGCCCTTGGAGACCCAGCCGCCGGGGACGGGCTTGTCCTTGTCTTTCTCCTTGTCCTTGTCCTTGTCCACGAGCTTGGCGGTGACCGTGCCGTCGGGCGTCAGGGTGAAGGTGCTGCCGTCGATGGTGGTGCTCGCGGACTTCTCGTACGCGGTGAGCGAGCCCTTGGCGGCGCCGTCGAGGGAGATGGTGGCCCTGGCGGTGCGGGCGGAGGCGTTCACGTCAACCTTCGCGGACCAGCCCTTGCCGAGGTCCGTGGTGCCCTTCGACTCCCAGCTGCCGGGCTTCGGCGTCTCCGTGTCGTCCGTCCCCTTGTCCGTGTCCTTGGACTTGTCCTGACCCGTCTGATCCTGGCCGGTCTGGTCCTGGCCCGTCTGGTCCTGGCCCTGATCCGAGGTGCCGGGCTGGTCGTCGGGGGCGGTGACCTGGCCCTGCGGGTTCGACGGGGCTTCGGCGGCGAGGGCCGCCGTCGTCGGGACGGCGAGAGCGGCGATCGCTCCGGTGGCGATGGCGGCGGTGCGGAAGGTACGGCGGGTGGCGCGCATAGCGGATCCCTCGTGGCTGGTCGGTCGAACTGTCCGTCTTTGTGCCTCTTTGCGGCGGCGACAGACATGAAGCTACGGGCGCCGTGTGTGCGTCATCCGTAGAGAACGTAACAACCGGCCGCATACGCTGACGCGGAACCGTAAAGCGGGCAAAAGTGCAGGTCAGGGGTGGTGAGGCCAAAGGTCACCGGTTGGTGGGGACCTAGGTCACGCGGCCCTGGGTCACGCCGCCGTCGCCCGCCCCGCGAGCCACTCCCCGTAAGCGGGCGCCTGCCGCGCCGCCTCCCAGTACGCGGCCTCCAGCTCCCCGTACACCGCGTCGAGCTCCCCCTCCGTACGCGCCGCCACGAGCAGCCGCACGCCGAGCGGGTCGCCGTGCAGCGGCCGGACCGCCATGTCGGGTCTCGCGCGCGAGGTCGGCTGGCAGACGGTGACGACCTCGCCGGTGGCGACGAGGGAGGACGCGGTGAGGTAGTCGCCGTGCAGGACACGGGGGTTGAGCCCGGCCGCGCGCAGCACTCGAAGCAGTCCGTCCCACTCGCCGTCCACCGTCGGGTCCACCATCCACCGGTCGGCGGCCAGATCGGTGAGGTGGACGACGGGCTGCGCGGCGGCCGGGTGGTCGGCCGACAGGAAGACGAACTGCGGCTCGCGCTCGACCAGTACGCGCCGCCGAAGACCCTCCGGCATCCGCAGCGGGCTCCCCTCCACCTCGTGCACGAAGGCCACGTCGAGCTGCCCGCCCGCGACCATGCGCAGCAGCGCGTTGGCGGAGACGTCCATCTGGAGCGAGGTCTCGGTGCCGGGCAGGCGCAGCCGCAGCCTCCGCAGCCAGCCCGGTATGGCACGGCTCGCCGTGGAGCCGATGCGCAGCTGCGGCACATCGGAGGTGCGGGCGGCCGCCGCCTTGGTCTCGTTGATCAGCGCCCGCATCTCGCTGACGAGGGGGCGGGCGCGGCTGAGGGCGACGCGGCCGAGCGGCGTCGGGCGGCAGCCGGTGCGTTCGCGGTGGAAGAGCTGGCCGCCGATCTCCAGCTCGATGCGGCGCAGCTGCGTCGTCAACGAGGGCTGGCTCATGCCGAGTTGGCGCGCGGCCTTGTGCAGGCTGCCGGTGTCGGCGATGGCGCACAGCGCGCGGAGGTGCCTCACCTCGAGCTCCATGGCTGTGAGCGTAGAGCGGCGGGCGTCGCCGCACCAGACTCACAAACCCCACGGGAACCGGCCGAGTTGGGCACCGGGCGGAGATGGCCGAAGGGTCACCGAACGGCCGACGGAAGATCGGCGGAAGCTCGGGGGAAGCTCGGGGGACGGCAGGCGATAGCCCGGCACTATCGCCACTTGCCATCATCCCCGGACGCCCCCGGCTCCCTGAGACTCCCGGTACCGAACCGTTCACCTTTCACAGAACGAGTAGGGAGCCCCCCACATGAACAAGCGTTACCTGTCGGTCGCGGCCGTCATCGGCCTTGCTGCCGCTGGTCTCGGCACCTCATCCGCGACGGCCGCGACCCCCACCGCGCCGTCCGCCGGCTCCGCGTACGCCAACTACGCGGGCTCCGGCGAGGAAGCCGCCGCCAACAAGGCGTTCTTCGAGGCCGTCCTGAAGTCGGTCGCCGAGAAGCGCGCGGCCAACCCGGGCGCGAAGCAGGTCACGGTGGTGTACGACGCCTCCGGTGCCCCGACCTTCGCGCAGCAGATAGCCAGCAGTACCTCCATCTGGAACAGCGCGGTGTCCAATGTGAAGCTCCAGGAGGGGAGTGGCGGTGCGAGCTTCGAGTACCGCGAGGGGAACGACCCGCGTGGCTCGTACGCCAGCACGGACGGCCACGGCAGCGGGTACATCTTCCTGGACTACGCGCAGAACCAGCAGTACGACTCGACGCGTGTGACGGCGCACGAGACGGGTCACGTCCTGGGCCTTCCCGACCACTACGAAGGCCCGTGCAGCGAGCTGATGTCGGGCGGCGGACCGGGCACTTCGTGCACCAACGCGCAGCCGGACGCGAACGAGCGAGCCCAGGTGAACCAGCTGTGGGCCAACGGTCTCGCGAAGGCGCTGGACAAGCTGGACAGAATGGAGAAGGTCGGCTGAGTCCCGGCCGGACCTCACCGCTGTGCCCGTCGGCGCGCTCGACGCCGACGGGCACAGCGGCGTTCAGGAGCCGGAGACCTGCTCGGCCTGCTCGGCCTACGCGTCCTTCTCGCTCGTGTAGTAGCGGTAGAACATCACCGCGAACACCCCGGCCGTGACGGCGAGGGCCATGCCCGTGGACCGCAGGACCGTCGCGTCGGTCAGGCTGTACAGATAGCCGAACGCGATGCCCGCGAAGCCCGCCCACGCCGCCGCTCGCAGTTCGCGCGGCAGTCCGGGCGCCGCCCTGCGCAGCCCCATGAAGACCGCGGCGATGACGACCCCGGCCACGACGCCCAGCAGGACGTTGCCGGTGGTGATGGGCCCCGCGTCGCGCGCGATGCCCGCCACCCAGATGCCGTAGACGATGCCGAGCAGTACGGCTGCCGTCGCGATCCTGCTGACGGCGGAGCCGCCGAGCACGCGGGGTGCCGTTGAGGTGGGTGCCGCATGAGCCATGACGGTTCCTCCAGACCCGTTCGCCCCCGGGCCGGCGCCGCGCGCCGCCCCACATCCAGGGCACACCCGCCCGCGCCGCCCGGCAACTCGGCGGCATCAGTGGTAGCGGTTGTAGCCGCCATCGCACGTGTCCCAGCACGGCTTGTACTCCTGGCACGGGTCCGCGGATGCGCAGCTCGGCACGTGCTGTCCGCCGACGTCGACGTACTCGGCGCTCGCCCAGCCCTGCACCCCGCCCAGCCAGTACCAGGACGTGTTGCCGTAGACGCTCGAACCGTGCGTCACGCACTCGACGCGGTCCTGGCTCTCCGCGGGCAGCTTCGCGACGATCGAGGCGCCGGTGGACGGCATGTCGCGGATCTTCAGGTCGACGGGGGCCACGATCGTCCCCCAGACAATATTGCGGTTGTGCGCGGGTGGCGCCGCGGCGGATGCTGGTGCAGCACCTCCGAGGGACAGCGCGCCCGCGGTCAGGAACGCGGTGGCGAGAGTTGCCAGAGCGGCCGGAGTGGTTCTCAGGGCCGGAGTGGTCCGCATGATCGACCTCCTCTTACCCCCCGGTTTCCCCATCCCGCCCCTCTTCTCCCACCTCCAGCAAACACCCGTTCGGACCAAGGCTCCACCGGACGATGAGTTTGCGCCTCCGCGACGGTCTGCCCTCGTAACGGACGACCACTGAAGTGGAGAGGGCGTACGACATGAACAGCGTGGCCATCGAGACCGCGGGCCTGGTGAAGACCTTCGGCGACAACCGTGCCGTCGACGGCGTGGACCTCACCATCCCGTCCGGCACGGTCTACGGCCTGCTCGGCCCGAACGGCGCCGGCAAGACCACCACCGTGAAGATGCTCGCCACCCTGCTGCGCCCGGACGGCGGCGACGCCCACGTCTTCGGCCACGACGTCGTGCGCGAGGCCGACGCCGTACGCAGCAGGGTCAGCCTCACCGGGCAGTACGCGTCGGTCGACGAGGACCTGACGGGCACCGAGAACCTGGTGCTCCTGGCCCGCCTCACCGGCCACGGCAAGAAGGCGGCGTACAGCAGGGCGGGACAGCTCCTGGAGGCCTTCGGCCTGAGCGACGCGGCCGGCCGTCAGGTCAAGAACTACTCCGGAGGCATGCGCCGCCGCATCGACATCGCGGCGTCCATCCTCAACACCCCCGACCTGCTCTTCCTCGACGAGCCGACCACGGGGCTCGACCCGCGCAGCCGCAACCAGGTCTGGGACATCGTCCGCGCGGTCGTCGCGCACGGCACGACGGTCCTGCTGACCACGCAGTATCTGGACGAGGCCGACCACCTCGCGTCCCGCATCGCCGTCATCGACGACGGCAGGGTCATCGCCGAGGGCACCAAGGGCGAGCTGAAGGCGTCGGTCGGCGCGGGCTCCGTGCACGTACGGCTGCGGGACGCGGACCAGCGGGCCCAGGCCGCCGACGTGCTGCGGATCGCGGTCGGCGCGGAGGTCCAGCTGGAGCCCGACCCGGTCGCCCTCACCGCCTGCGTCGGCAACGGCGAGGCGAACGGCACGGGCGCCGCCGAGAAGGCCTCGCGCGCCCTGGCCGAACTGGCCCGCGCCGGGATCACCGTGGACAACTTCTCCCTCGGCCAGCCCAGCCTGGACGAGGTGTTCCTGGCCCTGACGGGCACCCCCCATCACGCGACGGACATGGCGGAGAAAGAGGCAGAGGCATGAGCACCGCGACCACCACATCCGAGGCCCAGGACCTGGCGCCCGTAAGCACCGAGTCCCTGGCCGAACTGCTCATCGCCGGTGAACGGCCGCAGCGCCCCAGCGCGATCTCCGCGTCGCTCACCTTCGGCTGGCGGGCCATGCTCAAGATCAAGCACGTCCCGGAGCAGCTCTTCGACGTGACGGCGTTCCCGATCATGATGGTGCTGATGTACACGTACCTCTTCGGGGGCGCGCTCGCCGGATCGCCGAGCGAGTACATCCAGTACCTGCTGCCGGGCATCCTTGTGATGTCCGTCGTCATGATCACGATGTACACGGGAGTCTCGGTCAACGTCGACATCGAGAAGGGCGTCTTCGACCGCTTCCGTACGCTGCCGATCTGGCGCCCCGCGGTGATGGTCGGCTACCTCCTGGGCGACGCCCTGCGCTACCTCATCGCCTCCGTCGTCATGCTGGCCGTCGGCATGATCATCGGCTTCCGCCCGGACGGCGGCGCCCTCGGCGTCCTCGCCGGAGTGCTCCTGCTCCTGGTCTTCTCGTTCGCCTTCTCGTGGGTGTGGACGATGTTCGGTCTGCTGCTGCGCACCGAGAAGTCGGTGATGGGCGTCAGCATGATGGTGCTCTTCCCGCTGACGTTCCTCAGCGACATCTTCGTGAAGCCCGAGACGATGCCGGGCTGGCTCCAGGCCTTCGTGAACAACAACCCGGTCACCCATGTCGCCTCCGCGGTCCGCGACCTGATGGCGGGCACGTCGCCGGGCTCGTCGCTGATGTGGTCGCTGGGCTGGGCGGTGCTGCTCGTGGCGGTCTTCGGCCCGGTGACGATGCGGCTCTACAACCGCAAGTAGGAGGACTCACCCGCCCCATATGCAGCCATATGCAGTCGCCCCGGTCGCGCCCCGCGTGACCGGGGCTTTGCGTGGGGGACGTGCTCAGACGCCCGCTGTCCGCCGCCCTGCTGGTCATCGCCGTCCTCCTCGTGCCGCTCGGCGCCCTCTCCACCTGGGCGAAGTACGAGATCGAGGACGCCGACCAGTACGTCGCCACGATGGCACCGCTCGCCTCCGACCCCGACGTGCGGGACGCGGTGTCCGGTGCGGTCACCGACTCGGTGATGAAGGAGATCGACGTGGGCCCGCTGCAGGGCACCGTCGAATCGTTCGTACGGGACGCGGTGAAGTCCTTCACCGAGACGAAGGCGTTCAAGGCGGCCTGGAACGCGGCGAACCGTGCCGCGCACGACGCGGTGCAGGACGCGCTGAGCGACCGGTCGGACGGCGGCGCCGTCACCATCGACCTCGCGCCGATCACCGAGCAGGTCAAGAGGCAACTGACGGACGACGGCGTGCCGTTCGCGGACAACATCCCCGTCAGGCACACCGAGGTGACGCTCATGGAGTCGTCGGACCTCGGCCCCTTCGGGAAGGGATTCCACATGCTCCAGGTGGCGGGCCTCTGGCTCCCGTGCGCGGCGGTCGTGCTGGCCGTGGCAGGCATCCTCCTGGCGGTGCACCGCCGCCGAGCGGTCGTCCGCACGGCTCTGGGCGCGGCCCTCGCGGGGGCGGTCCTCGCGGCGGCGGTCGTCGTGGGCCGGGGCCTGACCCTGGACGACCTCCCGAAGGACGTGTCGAGGGCGGCGGCAGGCGCGGTCTACGACGCGCTGACGTCGTCGCTGAGCGTGGCGGCGTGGGTGATTCTGGGCGTGGGTCTCGCGGTCGCGCTCGCCGCGTGGCTGCTGCGGCGCCGCGGATCACCGGCTCCGCCGGGCAGTGGCAGTGGCGGGTCCGGCCCCGGCGAAATGCAACCCTCCTCCGCCCCTCGCCGTCTCTAGGGGAGGATTCGCGCAGGACCCCAGACGGAGAGGCCGGCCTTGGACAGCGCAACGGCAGCGAGGACGGCACCCCAGGAGGACTGGCCCGAGCCGCAGGCGAAGAGGCGCCCCCGGCAACGCCCCTCCGCCTGGCTGGCGGCCCTCCTCCTGGCCGGCGTGAGCACCCTCCTGGGCTTCCGCGTCGCCGACTCCGACGGCGTCACCCCCGTACCGCAGCTCCTCGCGTTCCTCCCGCTCCTCCTCGCCCCGACCATCGCCGGACTCCTGCTCGCGGCACTCGCCCGCTGGCGCGTCGGCCTCGTCTGGGGCGTCCTCGCGCTCGGCGGCGTGGCCTGGTTCCTGGAGCCGTACGGCAAGGCCGACGACCCGAAGGGACCGGCGGTCGCCGACGTCCGCGTCATGGCGTCGAACGTGGAGTTCGGCCAGGGAACCCAGGGCCTGGTCAAGGCGGTCCGCAAGGAGAAACCCGACCTCCTCTTCGTCCCGGAGTGCGACTACATCTGCTCGGACACCCTGCGCGACGAACTCCCCCGCGCCGACTACCCCTACCGCTCCGCGAGCGAGGCGGGCGGCGCCGAAGGCTCGGTGATCGTCAGCAAGCTGCCGCTGAAGAGGGCGAGCGGCCTCGCGGGCACGCTGGGCATGCCCGGCGCCGTCGCCGAGCTGAAGGACGGCCACCAGGTCCGCGTCCAGCTGGCCCACCCCATGCCCCCGCTGCCCAAGCAGCTCGGCACCTGGCGCACCGAACTCGCCGAACTCCGCGACTACGCCGCCGAGGGCAGGCACGGCAACCGCTCCACCATCATCGCGGGCGACTTCAACGCCACCCAGGACCACGCGGCCTTCCGCGACATCCTCGACACCGGCGGCGTACGCGACGCGGCCCGCCTGGCCGGCTCCGCACGCACCCCCAGCTGGCCCGCCGGCCTGATCCCGCCGCTGGGCACGCAGATCGACCACGTCCTCGCCACCCCGGACTTCTCGGCCCGTGACGCCCGCTTCCTGGAGATCGGCGACACGGACCACCGGGCCCTGGTGGTGGACCTGACGCTGCACAGGCCGAGCCGCTAGAACGCAGGTCAGGGCGGGCACAACGACACCAGGAGTGGCAATGGGGACGGACATAATGGCCGCATGCGCCGCCGTGAGTCACCTGCACCACCGGGCCCTCTGAGCGCCCTCGCCCCACCTCCCTGGCTGGTCAGGACGCTCAAGCCGCAGTCGGCGCCGATCCCTTGGGCCGCCGTGGCGCGCGCGTCCATCGGCATGACGCTGCCGCTCCTCATCGGCCTCGCGGCGGGGCAGCCCGCGTACGGCGCGCTCGCCTCGATGGGCGCCCTCTCCGGAGTCATCGGCGACACGGCCGACGCGTACCGCATGCGGATCTTCAACATCGCGATCCCGCAGCTCTTCGGGGCGATCGGCGTCACCGTCGGCTCGCTCGTCTTCGGGCACGGCTGGGTCGCGGTCGGTGTGGTCACGCTGGTCGCGCTCGTGTCCGGGATGATGTCGACGATCGGCGCGGTGGCGTCCGTGTCGGGCCTGCTCCTGCTGCTCAACTCGGTGGTGGGGGCGGGCCTTCCGATGCCGGGGGAATGGTGGCTGGCTCCCGTCCTGATGACGGGCGGCGGCCTCCTGGTCCTCACCCTCGGTCTTCTCGCCTGGCCCCTGCGGTCGGGCATCCCGGAACGGGCCGCCGTCGCGGCGACCTACCGCAGCGTGGCGGCGCTGCTCGAAGCGGCGGGCACCGAGCGGTACGACGAGGCGCGCACGGCCGTCACCGCGTCCCTGAACCAGTCGTACGACCTCGTCCTCGCCCGCCGCACCCGCGCGCACGGCCGCAACCCCGATCTGGTGCGCCTGATCGCCCAGTTGAACGCGATCACGCCGGTCGTCGAGGCCGCGCCCGCCGCGCACCAGTGCGGGGTCCCGATGCCGCCGGAGTTCCCGGCGGAGGTGCGGCGCCTGGCGGAAACGGTGGCGGGCCGCGCCCCGGCCCCGATCCGCGACCCCCTCCTCCCGCCTCCCCCGGACCCTTCGGCGGACGCGGTGGCCCACGCGCTACGGCACGTGACGGAACTCCTCAACGACCCCGACCCGCACGGCATCGTGAACGTGGACGACCGCCTGGGCCGCCCGGCGGCGCTGCGGGTCCGGGCCCGCAGAGCGGCCCGCAACGTGATCCTGTCGAGCGCGTCCTGGCGCTACGGCCTGCGCCTGGCGCTCTGCATCGGCATCGCGCAGTCCCTGGTGTCGCTGATCGAGGTGCCGCGCTCGTACTGGGTGGCGCTGACGGTCACGTTCGTCCTGAAGCCGGACTTCGGCTCGGTGTTCTCACGGGCGGTGCTGCGGGCTCTGGGGACGGCGGCGGGCCTGGTGGTGGCGGCAGCGGTCCTCTCGCAGGTGCCGAGGGGCTGGTGGGACGTACCGGTGATGCTGGCGCTGGCATCCCTGATCCCGGCCCTCACCCCGAGGGGCTACGGCTACCAGACGGCCGCGATCACCCCGGTCATCCTGCTCCTGTCGGACGTCCTGAACCACCAGGGCTTCGGTCTCGTGGTGCCCCGCCTGGTGGACAGCCTGATCGGCTGCGCGATCGCGCTGGTGGCGGGCTACTTGCTGTGGCCGGAGAGCTGGCACACGCGGATCGGCGACCGGCTGGCGGACGCGGTGGGGGACACGGCGTCGTACGTCGAGAGTGCGTTCGGCACGGCGGTGGGCGCGGCGGAGAGGGCGCGGATGCGGCGGGGCCTGTACCGCGACCTCTCCGTCATCCGCACGGAGTTCCAGCGCGCCCTGACGGAACCGCCCCCGATGGGGGCGAGGGCGGCGGCCTGGTGGCCCCTGGTGATCGCGGTGGAACGCATCGTGGACGCGACGACGGCGGCGCGGGTGCGGATACGCCACGGGGCGGGCGAACCGAGCCTGACGGAGGTGGGCGAGGTGGCCCGCCAACTCCGCGAGCTGGCAGAGGGCTTGAGGGACTCGGAAACCCTGGAGGAGGTCCCGGCGACGTTCACGGGCCCCCAGGAGAGCGTCCTGGAACCCTTGCGCCAGGAGGTGGTGGCGGCGAGAGCAATCGCCTCGCCACGAAGCTGAGCTGGGGGCTCCGCCCCCAGACCCCGAAGAGATGGCCGGGCTGGAGTATCCAGCCCGGCCGGAATCTTCCAGCCCGTCCGGCGTTTGAGGACGAACTCGGCGGAGCCGGTGATTGCGGCGCCCAAGGCCCCCGCGCCGAGCGGGTTTGTGGGAAGGGGCGGGGTCGGGGACTAAAGATCCGCCAGGTCCACCGCCCGAGCCATCGCCCGATACCCCGCATCGTTCGGGTGCAGATGATCCCCACTGTCGTACTCAGGGGCGATCCGCTCCCCGTCCTCGGGGTCCGCCAGGGCCCGGTCGAAGTCCACGTACGCGTCGTACTCCCCCGACGTCCGCACCCACTCGTTGAACTCGTCACTGACCTTCGCCGCCCGCTCCCCGTAGTGATCGGAACCCCCCAGCGGCAGCAACGTGGCCCCCACCACCCGCACCCCCTTCTCGCGCGCGGCCCGGATCAACTTCCGGTGCCCCGCGATCAGTTCCTCCGCGCTCACCTTCGGCGCGGGCTTGTAGGTAGGCGTATCGCTCTCGCTGAAACCGATGTCGTTCAGGCCCTCCAGGACCACCACCGTCCCCACCCCCGGCAGGTCCAACGCGTCCCGCCCGAACCGGGCCGTGCCCCGCTCCCCGTACCAGGCCGAGTCGTTGAGGACGAGATTGCCGCCGATACCGGCGTTCAGCACCGGCCGCGGCTTCCCCGCCTTGGCGAGCCGCTCCGCGAGGGCGTCGGACCAGCGGCGGTTGAGGTCCGTGGAGGAGGCGAAGCCGTCGGTGATGGAGTCGCCGAAGAGGACGATGCCGCTGTCACGGCGGGCGGCACGCTCACCGCCACCACCCTCACGGCCGCCTCTGACATCCACCCCCGACAGGAGGTACCAGGACTCCGTCGACTCGTCGAAGGCCGCCGCCCCCGCATCCCCGAGCCGATCCCCCTCCGCCCGGTAGCTCGTCGCGAACGACTGCGCGTGGAACGTCACGGGCCCCGTCGTCCGCGCGAGATGCAGCGTCACCGTCACCGACTCGAACCGCTTCAGGTTCAGGCCCGCCTCATCACTCGACAACTGCCCGTGCGCCGGGATCTCCACCGACCCCCTCCCCCCGAACGTGAGCCGCCGCACCGATCCCTCCTCGACCGCCGCCCCCTTCTTCGTACGCGCGATGGTCGCCCCGGCGATGTGCAGCGGCGACGTCCCGTACGCGTTGGAGAGCCGGATACGGGCCCTGTCACCGCCCTCGGTGACGCGCACGACCTGGCGCAGGGTCTGGCCGGAGAAACCGTCCTCCGACCAGTTGGGCTTGAACCCCACGCTGGCCCGCTGCGGCGACGCCGCCCAGGCGGCGGTCCAGGCGGGACCGGAGGACTTAGAGCCTGACGACTTCGAGCCGGCCGCCTGAGCCCCCGTCACGGCGAGACCGGCCGTCACCGTCAGAGCGAGCGCGGCAGCGACAGCGACGGCAGAGGTGCGAGTACGCGAAAGCATGGGAATCTCCGAGGAGTTGGGGTGGTGGGAGGAGGACCGGAGGCCTCCGTGAACCTGACTCCTCCAAGATCCGCCCTCACTCACCCCCGATCAACGGCGATCCGTGAAACGATTGGCACGCTCAGGCTTATAGATGCAGGTCAGAGACCGACGGGGTGGCGGACGACCATGGAACGGCAAGAGCTGGAGACCTTTCTGACCCTCGCCGAAGAACTCCACTTCGGCCGCACCGCCGAACGGCTCCTCCTCTCCCAGGCCCGCGTCAGCCAGACCGTGAAGAAGCTGGAGCGCAAGATCGGCGGCCCGCTCTTCGAGCGCACCAGCCGCAGGGTGGAGATGTCCCCGCTGGGGCGTCAGCTGTACGACGACCTGGCGCCGCTGCACCTGCGGATGGAAGCCGCCGTCGCCCGCGCCAAGGACACGGCCCGCGGCGTCGACGGCGAACTCACGGTCGCCTTCCTCGGGTCGGGGGCCGGGTCCCTCACCTCCGCCATCCTGGAGACGTTCCGCGGTCGCTGCCCCCGCTGCGACATCCGGATGCGCGAGACCCAGGTCGGCGATCCGCTCGGCGCCCTCCGCAGCGGGGACGCCGACGCGCTGTTCACCTGCCTGCCCGTCGAGGAGCCCGACCTGACCGTCGGGCCCGTCGTCATCAACGAAGCCCGCATGCTCGCCGTGCCTCTTGGCCACCGCCTGGCCGGGCGCGACAGCGTGTCCCTCGAAGAGCTCGCGGGCGAGACCTTCTTCGGGGCCGTGAACGGCGCGCCCGCCTACTGGTGGGACTTCCACATCCCGCCCCGCACCCCCAGCGGCCTTCCCATCCGCCGCGGCCAGTCCGTCGCCGGGTTCCAGGAGCTGATGACGCTGGTCGCCACCGGGCAGGGGGTGTCGCCGGTCGTCGCGTCCGTGGAGAAGTACTACTCGCGGCCCGACATCACCTTCGTGCCCCTCACCGACGTGCCGTCCGCCGATGTCGCCCTCATCTGGCGTACGGCCGCCGCGGGGACGCCCCGTCTGGAGGCCTTCGTCCGCGCGGTGCGCGACACGGTGACGGCGAACGGCGGACCCGCCGCGTTCTAGGGCGCGGCGCGGCAGGATGCCGTGCGTGACCGCTGCCCTGACCTACTCCGCCGCCTTCATCACCTTCTTCTCCGTCGTCGGCCCGCCCAAGGTGCTGCTCGCCTTCGGCGGCCTCGCGCAGAACCATCCCGTCCGCGAGCTGCGGATGATCGCCCTCGTCTCGTCCGGGGCCGCCGTCGTGGTGGGCCTGCTCGCGGGGTTCACCGCACCATGGCTGCTTGAGCTCTTCCACATCTCCACGCCCGCGCTCCAGCTCGCGGGCGGCGTCATCTTCTTCATCTACGCCGTGGGGCTCGTCCTCGGCGTCCACCTCGGCTCGGACCGCGCGAACCTGGACGCTCCCGATCTCGTCAGCGGCGTACGCGAACTGCTCATGCCGTACATCGTCAGTCCGCTCGCCATGACCGCCGTGCTGATCGAGGCGGCGGCCCGCGACACCTGGTCCTGGCGCTCCACGGTCGTCGGCGCGTACGTCACCGTGATCGCCCTGGACCTGATCTGCGTGGTCCTGCTCGCGCGCGTCCTGCGCGGCACCCATCACGCCACGGTCGAGCTCTTCAGCCGGCTCCTGGGGCTGCTCCTCGCGGCGGTCGGCGTCGACCTCGTCCTGGACGGCCTCGCGGCCCTTGGCGTGCCGGGCCTGGACCGCACCTGAGCCTCTAGCGCGCCGTCTGCGGCTGGTCCGCCCCCGGCTCGCCCGCCCGCGGCTCCTCCGCCTCCTTGATCAGCATCTCTGGGCGGCCCGTCACCAACAGCCAGGCGGGCAGCGCCGCCACGCACAGGACGGGGATCAGGGACAGGTCCATCACCACGACCGCCGCCGTGAACAGGCTCAGCCAGCCCTGCCGCGTCGTCGCGAGCAGGATGCCGAGGATGGCGCAGGTGATCGCAAGCGCGGGCGGCACCGCGTCCACCAGCGCGTGCGCGAGCATGCCGAGCGCCACGCCGACGAAGACCGCGGGGAAGATCCGCCCGCCCCGGAACCCGCAGGTGGCTGCCACACAGAGCGCGAGCAGCTTGACCAGGGCGAGCAGCAGGAGGTTGCCCGCGTCGTGGTCGGAGGCGTGCGTGGTCAGCTCCTTCATCTCCTCCAGGCCCTTGAAGAGGGTGAGCTGACCGCCGAGCGCGCCCAGGGCGCCGAGCACCAGACCGCCCACCGTCAGCATCAGTACGGGGTGTCCGAGCTGGCGGAAGACGCGGTGGAGGTAGGGGAAGGCGTACACCGCGCACAGGCCGATCGCCGCTGCCGCCGTGCTGATGACCATCGCGGAGAGGATGTCGCCCCAGTGCGGACCCGTGTACGCCTCGACGTCGATCTGGAACGTCGGGTGCGCGATGAGCACCGTCGTCAGCGCCCCCGCGCCCGCCGCGACCAGCGGCGCGAACAGCCGGTCCCACAGCGGACGCCGGTCGGCGCCATCGGGGCCGGGATCGGCGAGGGTCTCGGAGAGGATGAGCGCCGCCGCGACCGGCGTACCGAAGAGGGCGCCGATGGTGCCCGCCGCCGCGAGGGCGACCCAGTCGAAGACGGGTGTGCGGGGCATGGCCTTCATGCCGAGTGCGTAGGCGAGGGCGATGTTGATCGCCGTGATCGGGTTCTCGGGGCCGAGGCTGACGCCGCCCGCCAGGCCCACGACGACCGCGAGCGCGATGCCGGGGAGCACCCGGACGGGCAGCGGCGGGTCGACCAGGCCGAGCGTCGCGGGGTCGGGCCCGGCGTGCCCGGGGACCTTCCACACGATCAGGCCGACGACGAGCCCCGCCACGGTCAGTACGGCGATGATCCACCCCGCCGACGTCCCGGACACGTCGAGCGCGTCCGGCAACGTGTCCCACAGCAGGTCCTGCAACCGCTCGGCGACAGCGCTGAGCAGCAGCAGGACCAGGCTGGACCCGACGCCGACGAGCAGCGCGGGCAGGACGAGCGGGAGCAGGGCGCGGGCCTGCGGTGTCATGGACCCTCCGGTCGGCCTCGGCAGCCTCTGCCTTGCCTCTGCCCTTACCTCTGCCCTTGCCTCTCCGGTCAGGGGGCGGTGGGCGGTGTGCGGTCGGGGCCGCCAGGGGCGCCAGGGGTCCCGGGCGCTCCGGGGGTTCCGTGGGTTCCGGGCGCTCCGGGAGCCGAGGCTCCGGAGCCCTCGGCGAACGGGCCGGGACCGCTGGAGGTGCTGCGTGCGCCCCAGCCGCCACCCGCCGCCGCGTCACCGCTGTGCGATGCGCCGTGGCCGTGACCGGAGTGACGGTCCGGGTGGTCCGTGCAGAGCGCCCAGATGATGAAGATGCCGATCGCGATCGAGATCAGCGCCCAGATCGGCTGATACGGCAGCCACAGGAACTGCAGGATCACGGCGAGCGACGCCAGCGCGATACCGCTCGCGCGGCCCCAGGCAGCGCCCTTGAGGATTCCGTAGCCGGTGATCGCGACCAGGATGCCGAGGATCAGGTGCAGCCAGCCCCACGTGGTGAGGTTCAGCTTGTAGACGTAGTCGCCGATGCGCGCGTAGACGTCGTCCTTGGCGATGCCCGCGATGCCTTCGAGGATGCCGAGGACGCCGTAGACCAGCATCAGGACACCCGCGAACATCGTGCCGCCTGACGCCCAGAGGCTCTCGCCCCGAGGGTTGCTCGTGCCGCTGCTCATGGGCACCTCTTCTCTGTCGACAGGAATTCACAGCGTGTGACAGCGGTACGGGGCGCGCGAGCGGGCTTGGGCCGGATGGGTGAGCCCCGCCGCAGGCAGGTGGGGAGGGTGAGATACGTGATTCATGGCACCGGCGTGGAGTCGGATGGTTACTCTGGGCTACAGAGCGAGAGCAACGTGAACAGAGCGTTTGAGCCTGGGGGTGACCGTCCCATGGTCCGCATCAACGAACTCGATCCCAGCGCGTCCCCGCTGGACTACTACGGCTCGGAACTGCGGCGCCTGAGGGAGGCGGCGGGCCTCAACCAGGGCCAGTTGGGCGGCTGCATCTTCTGTACGGGTTCGCTGGTGGGCCAGATCGAGACAGCGAAGAAGGTGCCGACGAGGGACTTCTCCGAGCGGGTGGACGCGGCGCTCGGGACTGACGGGGTGTTTTCGCGGTTGGTGGGGCTGGTGTTGAAGAGCCAGTTGCCTACGTGGTTCCAGCAGTACGCGGAGCTGGAGGCCAAGGCTACGTACATCTCCACGTATCAGGCCCAGTTGGTCTACGGGCTTCTCCAGACGGAGGAGTACGCCCGTGCTGTCCTAGCCACTGGCATGCCGAGCAAGCTCGACGAACTGGTGGCTGCGCGCATGGAACGCCAGCGAATCTTGGAACGTGAACGCCCACCGTTGTCGCTGGTCATCCTCGATGAGGCCGCACTGCACCGGCCGATCGGGGGCTGGCGAATCATGCGAAACCAACTCAGCCACTTGTTGGACTTTGCCGACCGGCGCTGGGTGAGTATCCAGGTGCTTCCCTACGCGGCTGGTGAACACGCCAGCCTGGTGGGCTCGTTCAACCTGCTCCGGTTCGATGATGACCCTGAACTCGTCTACACGGAGGACTTGATCTCCGGTCACATGACGGCCAACCCGGAAACTATCCGCGAAGCCGCCCGCCGTTACGCTAACTTGCAGGCCGCCGCCCTCACGGAGGGAAAGTCGGCGGAACTGATCAGCCGCGTGATGGAGGAACGTTATGGCGACCAGTCAGGACCTGACCGACGCGCGGTGGCGTAAGTCGACGTACAGCGGCAACACCGGCGGCGACTGCATCGAATGCGCTCCCCTCACCGGCATAACGTGGCGTAAGTCGACGTACAGCGGCAACACCGGCGGTGAATGCATCGAGTTCGCCCCCCGCCAAGGGACCATCGCGGTCCGCGACAGCAAGAACCCCGAAGGCCCCGCCTTCACCACCACCCCCCGCGCCTTCGCCACCTTCGTCGAAGCCGCGGCCAACGGCACGCTGAGGTAAGCAGCCCCGCGGACCCCGCGGCCATGACTCCTAGGACGCGTCGGCGACGGCCCGGGTGATCTCGGCGGCGATGCGCCGGATGCCGGGTGAACGGACCGGGCAGGGCTGGGACTTGGGCGTGGTCGGCGCCAGGCAGAAATGCAGGGGGTCGTCGCTGCGGTGCAGGGCGGTGCGGCCGCTGCCCGGCTCGGTGCAGTACGCGGGGTGGTTCCGTTCGTACGAGGTGCACGGCAGCTTCTCGACCCAGGTGTGCCGGTCCGCCGCCGGGGCGACCGCGCGGCCCGCTTCGGCGACGATCCCGCCCGAGGCCCGCGCCTGCGCCTCGTAGATGGCGTTGACGCGGCGCACGCGGTCGGGCGTCATCGGGTCGGGGCCCTGCAGCACCCACACGATGCGCGGCCGGTCCGCCCCGCCGGCGGCGTGGATCTGCGAGGCCAGCGCCTTCGCGTCGGCGGCGTACCGGTCGAAGTACTTCTGCCGCGCCTTGCCGTACGTGATGCCGCTCATGCACGGCGTGTAGCCCCACGCGTTGCCCCAGAACTGGAGCACCACGTAGTCGGGCCGCTGCTCGCGGACGAGCGTGGCGGCCTTGTCCTTGTCGGGGACGAGGGAGTCCTTGCCGGTGCCGTCGAGGTAGTCGCACAGGGTGGTGCCGGAGTAGGGCGCGCTGCGGTAGCGGGCGCCGAGCCCGGAGCGGAGGTGGTCGCCGAGGACGGTCTGGTTCTCCATGGCGAGGGAGTCGCCGAGGTAGAGGACCTTGGGTGCCGTCTTGGCCCGGGGCTTCTTCGCGGCGCGCTGGCGGGTGGTCGAGGAGGGCGGCGACGCGGAGGGCTCGTCGCGCGCGGCAGGGGCGTCGGCGGATCGCGGGGCGGTGGGGGTCTCCGGGGCGGGGGCGGGCGAACCCTCGGACCCGGACCCGGGGTCACCGCAGCCCCCGAGGAGCAGAACAGCGGCCAGCACCGCACCGATCCACGGCTTGCGCGGCTTTCGCATGTGCCAACTCCCACCCCAGCGACCGAAAGAGCCCCCTAGGCAAGCACAGCCGCACGCCCATGAGAAGGCACCAACCGGCCCAAGTCCTGTACCGCCGACTCGCATTACCCCGGGCGTAATCGCCCATTGATCCGCGCTCAGGCAGGCTGAAGTCATCGCCCAGCCGGACGATCACCCTTCAGGAGGCTGATTCACCGTGTCCGCACACGAGACATCCACGTACGAGACCGCCGTCGCCCGCTACTTCGAGGCCTGGAACGCCCAGGACGCAGAGGACCTCGCCAAGGCCGTGGCCGCAGCCTGGAGCGAGGACGGCAGCTACACGGACCCGATGGCCGACGTCTCCGGTTACGAGTCCATCGCCGCCATGATCGCGGGGGCCCACGAGCAGTTCCCCGGCTTCGAGTTCAGGCTGCTCGGCTCGGTCGACGGTCACCACGACATCGCGCGCTTCGGGTGGGAGCTGGTGTCGGTCGCGGACGGTTCCGCGCCCTTCGCCGGTTCCGACGTCATCGCGCTCGCCGACGACGGCCGCATCCGCCTCGTGCACGGCTTCCTGGACCGCGTGCCGCAGGCCTGAAGCCGCCGACGAGCTGCCCATGGGCTTCGGCGCACAGGAGAGGGGCGCCCGACGTCGGCGGCTGCGGGCTGCTGCTCTTAGCGCGCCACGTACTGCGTGAGGATCGCCTGCACCTCGTAGATGTCGACGCCCTTGGTGAAGGTCTTCTGGATGGGCTCGTGGGTGCCGGAGATCCAGATCTTGAGCTCGGCGTCGAGGTCGAAGTGACCGGCGGTCTCCACCGAGAAGTGGGTGATGCTGCGGTACGGAACCGAGTGGTACTCGACCTTCTTGCCCGTTATCCCCTGCTTGTCGACGAGGACGAGGCGGCGGTCGGTGAAGATCATCGTGTCGCGGATCAGCAGGAACGCGGCCTGTACCTGCTCGCCGTGGCCCAGCAGCCGTGCGTAGTCCTGCTGTGCGGCCATCGGATCGATCGTGTGCGCGTTTCCGAACAGTGCCATGAGAGACCCCCCATTACTCGAACTCAACCGGACCAACCGGATCTTCAGACTAACGCTCGGCCCCTGGCTCCTGGTTCCTGTCACATCTGGGCGGGCTCATCCGTCAGACAAGTGAAGGCAACGACAACGGCAACAACCGCGGCCTCGGCTTCGGCATAGGCATAGGAGAACACCATGGAAGCTCGTCTGAACCTCTTCGGCAGCCCGCTGGCGGGCAAGGTCCTCAAGCACCTCAACGCGGCGGGCAAGGCCGTGTCGGACTCCACGCTTCCCGCCGCGACGCAGGAGCTGGTGAAGATCCGCGCCAGCCAGATCAACGGCTGCGGTTTCTGCACCGACATGCACACCAAGGACGCCACGCACGCCGGTGAGACCTCCGTGCGCCTCAACCTGGTCGCCGCCTGGCGCGAGGCGAAGGTCTTCACCGACGCCGAGCGCGCCGCCCTGGAGCTGACCGAGCAGGGCACCCGTATCGCCGACGCGGCCGGTGGCGTCACGGACGAGGCGTGGGCGAACGCCGCCAAGCACTACGACGAGGACCAGCTCGCCGCCCTGGTGTCGCTCATCGCCCTCATCAACACGTACAACCGCGTGAACGTCATCGTCCAGCAGCCGGCCGGCGACTACCAGCCGGGCCAGTTCGGCTAAGGGCGGCCGGCCGCACTCCCCAGACCGCGCCCGGTCCCGATGGGCCCGATAGCATCGCGACTGGGGAGTGCTCCCCGCTTGTTCCCTCGGCGGGAAGGCTGAGAACGACGATGACCGGCGACGCAGACCGCTCGCACCGTCCGGCGCCCCCACGGCGCCGCGACGCGCGGCGGAACTGGGATCTCCTGGTGGGGGCGGCCCGCGAGGTGTTCGCGGAGCAGGGGCTTGAGGCGCCGCTGGACGTGATCGCCCGCCGGGCGGGCGTGGGCAACGCGACGCTCTACCGGAACTTCCCCACCCGCGCCGCCCTGATCGACGCCGTCTTCCACGACCTGCTGACGGGCACGATGACGGCAGGCGAGGAGGCCCGCACGGCCCCGGACGCCTGGACGGCGCTGAACGCTTACCTGCAGGCGGTCTTCGTGACCCTGGCCGCGGACCGCGGCACGAACGACCTCATGACCACGCACCTGCAGGGCATCGAAGCGCTCCAGACCGTCCACGCGCACAACCGCGAGACGATGGAGATCCTGCTGAGCCGGGGCCGCGAGCAGGGCACGGTCCGCCCCGACGCCACCACGGAAGACGTCCTGTTCGCCCTGGCGGCCCTGGGCCGAGCCATCCCGGCCCTGACGACGGCAACGACCCCGGAGTCCTGGCGCCGCCCCCTGACCCTGCTCCTGGACGGCCTCCGCGCATCCCGGACGACATCACCGCTCCCGCCCCCCGCCCTGACGCCCACCCAACTCGCCGACGTACTAACAGAACTGGGCCCCCACCGAGCCCACCCGCCCCTATGACGTCCGCTGAACTACAGCGCAGACTCAGGGAGCGCCGCGAGACACAGAAACTCAACCGAGTACGGCTCGCCGCCGCCGAGATCATCACGACCCGCACACTGACGCACGCGGAGGTGCCCGCCGCAGCCCTGGAGACCGTACGCGGATTCTGGAACACGACCACAGAACCAACCGCGACACGAGGGATCTCTCAGGAAGGCTTGGACCCCTGGGCGGAGGAACTCCTGACCCACCAAGGCTTCAACACCAAGGCCTACCTGCTCACGGACCTGGACCTCGCCCCCTGGATCGAGTTCCGAATACCCCCCACCCCCTGGTTCGCCACGATCCGCCGGGCCCAGGACGCCTCATGGGTGTTCCTCAGACACGACTTCGGCGCGGTGGCAGCGGTGAGCGAGCAGGAACACAACTTCGAATTCTTCGCGGCACAGCTGCCGTAATCGCGGGCACCAGGGCAGGCCTCCGGCCCTGACGACACAGATATGCCCCACACCAGGTACATGGACTACCCTTGGTACATGTCTATGAAGCGGACCAACGTCTACGCCGACCCCGAGGACCTGGCGATCATCAAGGAGGCCGCCAAGCGCAGGGGGATAAGCGAGGCCGAGATCATTCGCCAGGGCATCCACCTCGCGGCCATGGCGAACCGGGTCTGGGACGAGCCGCTGTTCTCGCGAACCTTCGAGGGGCGGGGCCGTACGCCGTCCAAGGCCGATGTCCGTGACACGGTCGCCGACGCGGTGGTCCGTGAGACGGACTCCGGAACCGCCGCGTGATCATCGTCGTCGCCGACACCTCCGGCCTGCTGGCCGCGCTCGACTCCACTCACCCGGAGCACGGCGCGGCGAACGAGGCGATCCTGGCCGCCGGCCTCCTCATCATGTCCCCGCTCCTGCTCGCCGAACTCGACCACGTCGCGACGCGCGAACTGGGCCGGGAGGCGGCGTTCAGCGCGGTCGACGACATCCGGCACTGGATGCGCCGGGGCCGCGTCGTCGCGCCGGAGATCACGGAAGACCACCTGGACGCCGCCCAGTCCGTCCGCACGCGCTACAAGTCGCTGGACCTGGACCTCGCGGACGCGGTGAACGTGGCACTGGCCGCCGACTACGACACGGACGCGATCCTCACACTCGACCGCCGCGATTTCCGAGCCGTACGCCCCCTCGGCCGCCACAAGGCCTTCCGAGTCCTGCCGGACGATCTCCCGCTCTGACGCAGACGAGAATCGAACTCGCAAGAGCGTGAGCGATCGTGCTCGTAGGCGGGCACGTTGTCAGTGCTGATGGTTAGAGTCTCGGACGCGCGGTCGACTTCCGAGGTGTCCAGCTCCATAGAGCAGCTGCATCCCCGACTCTGTATGGGGGCGGCCCGGGTACAGCCCGGGACCTAACCAGCGGTCGGGCTTCGTCGATGGCCAAGGAGAGACCTGTCAGCGTCGGCCGCGCACCGAGTCCCGTCTGAACGGCCGTGAACGGCACCGAATGAGACGGAGGCTGAGACGGAAGCGTGCCCCCGCCTTCAGGGCCTGAGCTGGTTCTGCTGAGGGTCGAAGCAGACCAGCCCCATGGAGTCCGCGAGGGTCGCCGCGTAACTGGAGGCCTCCTCAGCCATGCTCCAGCGCATCGGGAAGTAGACGAGCGGGCCGCGTGCCTCTCCGATCAATGGCCCCGTCGACCAGGGAGAGGTGTCCTCTTCATCCTCGGTCACGTCACACCACTGTTCCAGGAGGGCAGCAACGTAAGCCGCTATGCGTTCGGTCGGTGGATGCTCCGCATCTGTATCGATGTAGCGCTCATAGAGGGTGGTGAACGCTCGCGCGGCCGCCTTGCCGTTCGCAGGGCGCTCGCCCTCCCACACAGCCAAGTCGTAGCTCATGCCCGGAGGCTTTCATGCTGCAGCAAAGAGCCCCCGGGTCCATGACCTGGGGGCTTTCTATGGAGCGGGTGACGAGAATCGAACTCGCACTCTCAGCTTGGGAAGCTGATGTTCTACCACTAAACTACACCCGCGAAAGACACCGTCTGTGGCGGTGTCGTAACGTCGCACACTCTACCTCATCCCAGGCCCCGGGCGCTTTTGCCGTGGGGTCTGTGTGCTGTCCGGGGCTTGGATGGCGCTTCGGGACGCGGGAGTTGGGGCGTACGGTGAGAGACCGGAGTGCCGCCTGGAGGGGCGCCCCTTTCGTCCCGTAATGTGGCCTTTCGTCGTCAGCTCGCGTACGAGCAGAGTGCGGGACGCTACGAGTTCAACTACGGCTTTGGGGAAGGGACTCGAGGACTTGATGGAGCGCACCGTCGTCCGATGTGCCGAAGGGCACGTGTTCAGCACTGCTTCGTTCCCGATGCAGAAGGCCGACCGGCTCGGACCCGGCCGGCTCATCCGCTGTCCGCGATGCGCCCGATTGCGGCATGCCGTGCCGGTCGCGTCGCAGAAGCGGTAGCGGTAGCGGTAGCGGGACAGCAGGCCAGCAGGCCAGCAGGACAGCAGGACAGCAGGACAGCAGGACAGAAAGTGGAGAACCGGAGCGCGCGGGGACGTCCGATTGGGGCGGGCCCGCGCGCTCTGCGTATCCTCGGTGCGTGCTTCTCTCAGACAAGGACATCCGGGCCGAGATCGACACCGGACGAGTACGGATCGATCCGTACGACGAATCCATGGTGCAGCCCTCCAGCATCGATGTGCGGCTCGACCGCTACTTCCGGGTGTTCGAGAACCACCGCTACCCACACATCGACCCCTCCGTCGAGCAGGCCGACCTGACGCGGCTCGTGGAGCCCGAGGGCGACGAGCCGTTCATCCTGCACCCGGGCGAGTTCGTGCTCGCCTCGACGTACGAGATCATCAGCCTCCCCGACGACCTCGCCAGCAGGCTGGAGGGGAAGTCCAGCCTGGGGCGGCTCGGGCTCGTGACGCACTCCACCGCCGGCTTCATCGACCCCGGCTTCTCCGGGCACGTGACGCTGGAGCTCTCCAACCTGGCGACGCTGCCCATCAAGCTGTGGCCCGGCATGAAGATCGGGCAGCTGTGTCTGTTCCGGCTGACCTCGCCCGCCGAGGAGCCCTACGGCTCGGAGCGCTACGGGTCGCGTTACCAAGGGCAGCGCGGGCCGACCGCCTCCCGTTCCTTCCTCAATTTCCATCGGACCCAGGTGTGACATCCAGCATGAGTGACGTGCGCGAGAACCTTACGTACGAGAAGTTCGGCGGTGCGGTGCGCGAGCTCGCGCAGACGATCGCCGACGACGGGTACCAGCCCGACGTGATCATCTCCATCGCCCGAGGTGGCGTCTTCGTCGCGGGCGGGCTCGCGTACGCACTCGACTGCAAGAACATCCACCTGGTGAACGTGGAGTTCTACACGGGGGTGGGGACGACGCTGGAGATGCCGGTCATGCTCGCGCCCGTGCCCAACGTCATCGACTTCACCGACAAGAAGGTGCTGATCGCCGACGACGTCGCCGACACCGGCAAGACGCTGAAGCTGGTGCACGACTTCTGCCTCGACCACGTCGCCGAGGTGCGGTCCGCCGTCATCTACGAGAAGTCGCAGTCGCTCGTGAAGTGCGAGTACGTCTGGAAGCGCACCGACGACTGGATCAACTTCCCGTGGAGCGTCGAAGCGCCCGTCGTGCGGCGCGCCGGGCAGGTTCTCGACGCCTGAGGCAGGACGAGGGGTATGACGAGGAAGGGCCTCGGCGGAAGTGATTCCGCCGAGGCCCTTCCTCCGTCTCAAGTACTAGAGCTACTAGAACGTACCCAGCTTGATGATCGCCAGCAGCGCGAGCAGCTGGATCGACGCCGCTCCCAGCGCCTTCGGCCACGGCAGGTCGTGCGACTTGCTCACCATCGTCGTGAGCAGCGCGCCCGCCGCGATCCAGGTCACCCAGCCGAGCAGCTGGACGAAGGGCTGGCCGCCGCCGAGGAACATCGCGACGACCACGCGGGGCGCGTCCGTGATCGACATGATCAGCATGGAGAGGCCGACCGTCGGCTGCCAGGCGCCGTCGCCGCCGAGCTGGCGGGCGAGGGTGTGCGTGACCACGCCCAGGATGAAGGCACTGATCGTGATCGCGACGGCGGTCGTCAGGACGTACGGGACGGCCGTCGAGATCGTGGCGTTGATGGCGTCCTCGCGGGCGCCGTCGAAGCCGAAGATCGCGAGCAGGCCGTAGAGGAACGTCACGACGACGGCCGGGGCCCACATCGCGTAGTCCCGCATCTGGAGGAAGGTCGGACCCGGGCGCAGCACGATGCCGCGCAGGAGGTCCTTCCAGTGCAGGCGGGGTCCCACCGGGGCGGGGGCCTGGCCTGCGCGGTAGGTGTCGCCCTGGTTGTAGGGGTCCTCACCTACGGAGAAGGCCTGGGTGTGACCGGGGTTGTTGGCGGCGTACGGATCGAAGCCGCCCTGACCGCCCTGACCGCCCTGGCCTCCGTGTCCCGGGCCTTGCGGCCCGCCGAAGTACTCCGGCTCACCGTGGTTGCCGTGGTTGCCGCCCGCCTGCGGCCACTGCTGCCCGCCGTATCCGCCCTGGCCTCTCTGCCCGCCCTGGCCCTGGCCGTACGGCGGCTGACCGCCGCCGTACTGCTGGGAGGGCGGCTGAGGGTAGCCGTACGGCGGCTGCTGGCCCTGGGGGGCCTGCTGCCCGTACGGCTCCTGCCGCGGTCGTTGTTGGGGTCGCGCTTGCGGGGTGCGGTTGTCCCGGCCGCGTCCGATCCTGAATCCAGCCACGAATCGAACGTACCTGGTCTCAAGGGCCCGGGTCGTCCCTCCTCGGGAGGAGAGAGGCTTTGCCGCTGACCTGTGACAACCCTTAGGGGGACCCTGAGGGGTTTTCCCCAGGGTCCCGGTGAGCGGCTGCGTCAGGTGTGACCGGCTACTTCCCGAGCACCGCTCCGTACGCCCACGGGTCCAAAGAGGCAGGCAGGCCCAGGGAGTTGGGAGTGACGACCGAGCCGCCCGCCTTGGCGCCGGGCAGGTTCCAGACGCCGCCCGAGGAGGCGTTCTCGCCGGGCGCGGCGACGGAGAGGTCCGGGACGCCGTCCCCGTTGTGATCGGCGAAGGCGAGGGCTCCGCCGAAGAGGTCGCCCGCCTGGGCGACGCCCAGGATGTCGGGGGAGTTCTGCTGGTAGGCGGCCACCCCCGGGTTCGCGGCGCCCGCCGGGTCGAGCAGGCCCATCTCGCCGCCCTTCAGGACGGTGATGCTGCCCGCCTTGGCCGCACTGCCGATGGCCTCGCCGGGGGCGCCCGCGATCAGGTCGTCGTGGCCGTCGGCGTCGATGTCCGCCGCCGTGAGGGCGTCGCCGAAGCCGTCACCGGTCTCGGCGACTCCGGGCACGCCCGCGGTGTCCTGGTTGAAGGTCTGCTGCTCCCAGCCGAAGCTGCCGTTCGGGCCGCCGAAGCGGATGTGGATGCCGCCGCCCTTGGTGAGTTCCTCCGGGCCGCACGGGTCGTCGATGTTCTCGTCGGCGATCTCGCGGCAGTTGCCGACGGCGAGGTCGTCGTAGTTGTCGCCGTTGAAGTCGCCGGAGACGAGGGCGTTCGCGGCGCCGTTGGAGTTGTTCCAGAAGTTGGCCATGGAGCCCTCGTCCTTGTTCCAGCCGTAGAGGCGGAGGTGGGACTGGGTGTAGGGCTGGTTCTTCGTGTAGTAGGCGAGGGCCAGGTCGGGCAGCCCGTCGGTGTCGAAGTCACCGGTCGTCATGACGGGGGCGCGGCCGCCCATGCGGTCGGCCATGAGGGGCTGGGTGTCGGCGGCGAGCGGATTGAAGTTGGCGACGACCTTGTCCTTGCCGCCGATCGCGAGGTCGACGTCCGTGTCACCGGTGAAGTCGGCGGCGACCAGGGAGTTCCCGTACACGTCCCCGGCCTTCGCGCCTCGGGCGGCGGTGTTGGCGAGGGCGAAGCCGTCGCCGGTGCCGTACAGGACGGTGACGGACCCGGCGTCGGCCTTGTCGTCGATGTCCTCGCCCGGAGCGCCGATGACGAGGTCGGCGTACTTGTCGTCGTCCACGTGCGCGGCCGTGACGGACCCCCCGAAGCGGTCTCCGCTCTCCGGGGTGCCGGGCACCTCGACGGTGGCCTGGGTGATGCGCCGCACGCTGTGCGGGCCGGGCCCGTTCTCCCCACCGAACACGACACTCACGTATCCGGCCTTGGCCTTGCCTCCGACACTGCCGTTGGGCACGCCGACGAAGAGGTCGTCGTACCCGTCGCCGTCGAAGTCGCTGGTGAGGGTCGCGGGGGAGGGAGCGGCGGTCGCGTTGGTGGCGAGGGGAAGGGCGAGACCGGTGGCGGCGAGGGCGGTCGCGGTGGCGGCGACGGCGAGGGTACGGGTGCGTGCGCGCAGGGGCACTGGAAGCTCCAACTGGGAAGTGAACACAGGGATCTGACGGGATCTGACCGCTGGGACTGCCCAGCTTCACTGCTACAAACGCGTTCGATTGACCCAGTCGCTTCGACCGGTTCACCTGTGTGACACCTGGGATTGGCCAAGGGTTGCCCCTGCGCGCGCGTCTCATACGGACAGGCGTGGCTCACTCACTCATTGACTGCCTCGCCCAGGTGCGAGCCCGCCGCGAGACCATAGTCCGCCGCACTGTAGACGGCCGCGCCGGAGGTCGAGATCCCCGCGCCGGCCCCGTGCAGTTGCCAGACGGCGCCGCTGGCGGAATCCTCCCGCGGAGCCGTCACCGCGAGGTCGGCCCGGCCGTCGCGGTCGAAGTCGGCGAGCCGGACCTGTGTGCCGAACTCGTCGTTCGACTCCGCGGCGCCCGGCACCCCGGCGGTGTTCTGCGAGAAGCGCTTCGCGCCGGTCGTGGTCAGGCCGGTGGCGGAGCCGCGCAGCACCAGGATGTCGCCGGCGCGGGTGCGGCCGTCCAGGGACTCGTACGAGACACCTATCGCCAGTTCCGCTCGGCCGTCTCCGGTGATGTCGGCGATGGAGAGGTCGGCGCCGAACTGGTCGCGGGCCTCGTTGTCGCCCGGGATGCCGGCGGTGCCCTGGTGGTAGGTGTGGCGGGTGCGGCTGAGCCCGCCGGTGGCATCGGCCTCCTCGACACCGTTGAAGACCATGACGTAACCCGCTTCGTGGCTGGGGTCCGTGACCCCGTTGCTGTCCAGGTCGGGACTCGGCAGGCCAACGGCGAGGTCGTCACAGCCGTCGCCGTTCAGGTCGCCCGCCGCCGAGGTGGTTCCGCCCGCGAGTGCCGCGCGGTCGTAGAACTCCGAGGACTCGCCCGTGGGGCCACTGCCGTAGACCACGGTCGTGCCGGGAACGGTCACCGCGAGTTCGTCCTTGCCGCCGCCCGAGAAGTTCCCGACCGCCAACTGGCCGTAGCCCACCCCGTTGTTGCCTCCACGGGCGTCCAACGGCGTCGGCACCGGAAGGGACGTACGGCTGAAGGCGCCCTCGACCAGCCAGAGGCCCGACGCGTCTGAGATCACCACCTCGGGTGAGGCGTCGCCCACAAAGTCACCGATCGCGGTGTCGGAACCGAAGAACTGCTGGTCGTAGGCGCCCGGGTCGGCGAGGTTCGCGCCGCTGCGGAAGGGGGTGGGGCCGCCCCACAGGACAGTGACGGCACCGCGATAGGGCAGCTCGCCGACGCTCTCGGCTTCGCTGGTGACGAGCAGGTCGGCGTATCCGTCGCCGTCCAGGTCGCCGCTGGAGAGGTCTGTCCCGAACAGGTCCTCCGTCTCCGAGCTGCCCGGGACACCGGATGAGTTCTGGGTGACGTACACCCGCTTACTGGTGAGCCCCGACGCCGAACCGAAGGTCACCAGGACCGCGCCGGCGCGCTTCTTGCCGCCGACGGTCTTCTCCGGCATGCCCACGGCAAGGTCGCGGTAGCCGTCGCCGTTGAAGTCGTCGGCGTGCCGGGCGGGTGCCGCGGACGCGGCGGCGGGCAGCGCCAGTGGGGCGAGCCCAGCCGCTATGAGTGTGATCGCCGCTGTGGTGACGCGGGTGCGCATGAGAGGTCTCCAAGGGGGGCGAGAGCCGGGCGTCAGCAGGCGACCGGTGGTCAGCGGGAGATGGCTGGTGATTCAGCGGGAGATGACCGATCCGAATGCGGCGGAGTCGCCCGTCACACCCACCTTGTCGGCGCAGAGGTAGAAGGAGCCGGTGACAGAGGTGCCACGGGTGTTCCAGGTGCAGCCGGTCCCGTTCTCGCCGGGCACGCCGACGCCGAGGTCCGCCCTGCCGTCGCCGTTCCGGTCCGCGAGATCGACCACCGAGCCGAAGGTGTCGTCGGCCTCCACGGCCCCCGACACCCCCTGGGTGTTCTCGTGGATCGCACGCGCCCCCGATCCGGTGAGCCCGCGCGCGGAACCGAGCAGGACCGTCACCGAACCGGCGAAGTCCTTGCCGTCGACAGCCTCCCCCGGGGCTCCCACGACGACGTCACTGAATCCGTCGTTGTCGGTGTCGGCGCTGCTGACCGAGAAACCGAACCGGTCATCGCGCTCGCCCGTGCCGGGGACGCCCGCGGTGTCCTGGTTGATCCGGGTCGGAGTCTGGCCGGGGTCGATGCCGGTGGGCCCGCCGTACCAGACGGAGATCTCCCCGCCGAGATGGGCGTCGGGCCGGCCCGCCTCCGGGTCCATGGAGTCGCCGAGGACCAGGTCGCCGTATCCGTCGCCGTTGACGTCACCGACCGCGCCGACCGTGCCGTCCGCACGCGTCAGGTCGGTTCGCTTGTACTGGCCCTGCGTCCAGTCGTCGACGAGGACGGTGCCGCCGTCGCCCTCGGTCAGCCCGGGCAGCATGACGCGTTCCGCGGCCCTGTCGCCGTCGAGATTGCCCGTGACCGCGGCGCGCGTGGTGCCGAGCTGACGATCCTTCCCGTGCGTGAGGGGAACACCCTGGCGGGTGAACTGTCCCTGGAAGTACTGGGCGCTGCAGCGGGAGCCCACTGCGATGTCCGCCGCCCCATTGCCGTCGGTGTCCCCGGCGGTGAGGGCTTCCGCGAAGGCGCACCCCTCGTCCGGTACGGCCGACGGTTTGACCGTGGCTCCGGCGCCGAGCCCGGAGGCGCCGCCCCAGACGACGGTGAGGCTGCCCGCGTCGCGATCGGCGTCCAGGTCCTCGCGCGGGGTGCCGATGAGCAGATCGGCGTAGCCGTCGCGGTCGAAGTCACCGGTCGCGAGCGCCTCGCCGAACCTGTCGTTGGTCTCGGCGGCGCCGGGAACCCCGGTGCTCGACTGGGAGACGGTCTGGCGGCGGGTGGCGCTGATGCCGTTCGCCGAGCCGTAGAACACGATGACTGTGCCCGCCGATTGCTTGCCGGAGACAGTGGCGTCGGGGGCGGCGACGGCAAGGTCGCGGTAGCCGTCGCCGTTGAAGTCGTCCGACAGGCCCGATGGCGCGGCCGACGCCGTTGTGGTGGGAAGGCCCAGCAGGCCGGTGGTGGTCAGGGACGCGGCCAGGACGAAGGTGCGTATGCGCACGGAAGCTCCGAGGGGAGAGCCGGGCCCGCACGGAGGGGTGCGGGCCCGGGGTTTTGGAGGGACGAGCTGAGAGAACCGCGGTGTTAGTCCGCGAAGTTGGTGCCCAGGCGGGGGGTGCCTGTGGACGAGATGCCCACCGTTGACGTGTAGGTGCCGGACGTGCCCGCGAGGGTGCCGTCGGGGAGGGCGTCCAGGAGGTAGAAGGCGCCGTTGGAGCCGTTCTCGCCCTGGGCGCCGACGGCCACGTCGCCGCGGCCGTCCGCGTTCAGGTCGTCGATGTGGACGTCCGAGCCGAAGTAGTCGTTCTTCTCGTTGGCGTTGGGGATGCCCGGGGTGTCCTGGCTGTAGAGGACCGCGCCCTGCGTGGAGAGGCCCGAGCCGTCCGCCGCGCCGTAGATCAGCGTGACCGAGCCCGCGTCGGCGACCCCGTCCAGGTCCTCGCCCGGGGAGCTCACGACCAGGTCGAGGTGGCCGTCGCCGTTGACGTCGCCGAGGTCGAGCTCCGAGCCGAAGGAGTCGCCGCTCTCGCCGCCGCCCGGGATGCCCGCCGAGTCCTGGGTGATCGCCTGGCTGTCGCCGTACGGGCCGTTCGCGTTGCCCTTGACCACGTACACCGTGCCGCCCTTGTGGGCGCCGTCGATGCCCTCGTCCCAGGTCAGGCCGATGATGACGTCGCCGTAGCCGTCGCTGTCCGTGTCGCCCACGTCGGTGATGTAGCCGGCGGGCAGGCGCTGGACGCCGGTCGTGGTGACGCCGTTCGCGCTGCCGGGCAGCCAGAGGTTGGCGTTGTAGTCGTCGGCGGTGGAGTAGCCGTCGACGATCAGGTCGTCCTTGCCGTCGCCGTTGACGTCACCGGAGTGCAGGTTGAAGGGGCCCGCGCCCTCGCCGCTGTGGATGGGCGGGAGCACGGTGTAGCGGCCGCCGGTCGCCCCGGTGCGCTTGATGCCGCCGTCGAAGATGTCGATGGTCGCGGCGCCCGACGCGGCGCCGACCGCGAGGTCGTCCTTGCCGTCGCCGTCGAAGTCGCCCGCCTGGAGGGGGCCGCCGAACCGGTCGTGCTTGGTGGGGCGCGGGTCCTTGACCGTGGAGCCGCCGGACAGTCCGTTCGGGGAGCCCCACAGGACCTGGACGGTGCCGCCGTCGACGTCCGTGCCGACGTCCTCACCGATGGCTCCCACGGCGAGGTCGTCGTAGCCGTCGCTGTCGAAGTCTCCGTACGCGGTGTCGGCGCCGAAGACGTCGCCGGTCTCGGCGGTGCCGGGCACGCCCGCGCTGTTCTGGCTGTAGGTGACGTGGCGCTGCTCGGCACCGCCGTACGTGACGACGACCTGGCCCGCCTTGTCCTTGCCGCCCACGTTGGCGTGCGGGGCGGAGGTGGCGAGGTCGGCCGCGCCGTCGCCGTTGAAGTCGGCGTCGTCCGGCTGCGTGGCCGCGGGGGCCGCGGTCGCGGAGGTCGCCGTGAGGGTGAGGAGTCCGCCTGTGAGGGCCGCGGCGGCAGCGGTCGCCACGGCCAGGCGGCCGGGTCTGTGAGAGGTGGTGCGCTTGTGCTTGGGCACGGAGGCTCCTGGGTCGTTGTCTGATCAGGAGGTCTGATCAGGGGTCTGCTCAGGGGGGTGGTCGAACCCCGGGACAGGTGGAGAACCTCCCGCCCGTCCCGGGAAACTCAGCTGGCCGAGCCTGCTACCGGCTCAGCCCACTACCGGCTCAGCACCGCCCCGTACCCACTGGCGCCCGAGAGCCCCAGCTTTCCGGGGGTCACCGACGTCACCGTCGAGGAGGGGCCGTACGTGGGGGTGCGGGCGTACCAGACGCCGCCCGACTTCGCGTCCTCGCCGACGGGCTTCCGCAGGTGCTGCGGGACTGGAAGCACTGGCTTTCTCCAACTCTCGTACACGTGAAGGCGGGTGAGGGTGAGGCGGCGGGCGGTCAGCGCAATGTCGTGCCGAAGCTCACGCCGCCGAGCCCGAAGTCGGTCCCGTTGAAGGAGGCGGCGTACGACGAGGTCAGGCCCGTCGACGTGCCGCGCAGGACCCAGACGGCGCCGACGTCCACCTTCGTGCCGATGTCCTCGCCGGACGCGCCCACGGCCAGGTCCGCCCTGCCGTTCTTGTTGATGTCCTTCAGGCGCACGGACGTACCGAAGCTGTCGCCCGCCTCGGCGACGCCGGGCACGCCCGCGGTCTCCTGGTGCCAGGCCTTGCCCGAGGTGAACCTGCCCGCGGTGGACTTCAGGAGCGTCACGCTGCCGGCCCCGTCCACCGTGTCGACCTCCTCGCCGGGCGTGCCCACCGCGAGGTCCGTGAGGCCGTCGCCGGTGACGTCGCCCGCGGCCACGGACGCGCCGAAGCCGTCGTCCGCCTCGTCGGCGCCGGGGATGCCCGTGCTGGCCTGGTCGTACGTCACCGGGGCGGCGAACTTCCGGTCGCCGCCGAGCCGCACGGTGACCGAACCGCCCCTCGTGGCACCCGAGTTGCCGGTGATCAGATCGTCGTAGCCGTCGCCGTCGACATCACCGGCGGTGGCCGCGTCGCGCGTGGCCGTCGGATCGCCGCCCTCGGCGAGGACCTCGGCCTGGTAGCCGTAGTCGCCGACGCCGCCGCTCATGAACGCGGTGTAGGCGCCGCCGTCCGCGCGCTCGCCGTACAGGACGAAGCCGTACACGTCCTTGTACTTGAAGTGGCCCGCGACCATGCCGTCCAGGTGGGCGCCCTCGGGGATGAAGTCGACCTCCAGGCCGTACGCCCGGCCTTGTGCGCCGGTGTAGTACCACCAGTTGTCGCCGCTGATCACGGCCAGCTGGGGCGAACCGTCGGTGTCCAGGTCGTTCCAGGTGGTGGCCTCGCCGAAGCGCCCCGCGGTGTCCTCGGGGGCGTTCAGGACGTGGGCGCCGGAGGTGAAGCCGTTCTTGCCGCCCTTGATGACGGTGACGGAACCGGAGGGCTTGCCCTCGACCTGCTCGCCGGGGGCGCCGACGATCAGGTCGGCGTAGCCGTCGCCGTTCGTGTCGCCGCTGGTGATGTTCTCGCCGAACTCGTCCTCGGCCTCGGTGACCCCGGGTATCCCGGCCGTGTTCTGGGTGAGGGTGACGGAGCGGCGCTCGGAGACCCCGGAGGCCGAACCGAACGTCACCGTGACGGAGTTGGACCGGGGCGTGCCGATCGCCAGGTCGCGGTATCCGTCTCCGTTGTAGTCGTCCTTGAGCGTCGAAGCGGCACTCGCCGTGCCCGCCAGCGGCAACGTCAGCCCCGCCGCGGCAAGGGCCGCGACACTCGCGGCGATGGCCAGATTACGTACGCGCACGTGGGACTCCCGGGAGTGGGGAAATGCTTCCGGGGGTGTGACATGTGGGGCGTACGAATGGTTGTGCGACGGAGGAGGGGAGGTGAAGCCCGGGTGAACGATAGCTCTCCGGCGGACCTCCTACGCCCCGTCCCCCAGGGCGAGGAACTCCCCCGTGGAGAAGGTCAGTTGCGGCTTGCGCGCGACCAGGTCGACCTTCACCCCCGGATACACCCCCACCGTGTCCTTGCCCTCTCCCTCGTACGTCCGCAGGACCAGATCGGCCCGCTTGTCGCCGTCGAAGTCCGCGATGGCGAGGACCTGGGTGGTGCCCTTGGCGGAGGGGATCACGTTCGCCGACGCGTTCATGTCGAGCTTCGTCGTACGCCCCCGGAAGACCCGCACCTCACCGGCGCCGCCCCCGTTCCCGCTGCTCCCGCCGCTCATGATCAGCTCGCTCAGGCCGTCGCCGTCGAGGTCGCCGGTGTCCACGGCCACGTTCTTGGACTCCATGGTCCCGCGCTGGGTGCCGGGCACGTCGTAGCGCAGGGCGACCCCGTTCGGTCCCGCGACGGCGGCGTCCGTGCCCTTGCCCCCGCCGAAGCGACCGAAGGCGGTCTCCGTGCCCGCGGGGAAGAGCACCCCGGTCTCTGCGGGGCCCTTCGGGCCGCCCAGGACGAGGGCGCCTGCCGCGGTGCCGGACGCGTTCGCGGCCTTGCGGACCAGGAGGTCGTCGTAGCCGTCGCGGTCGACGTCCGTGGCCCTGCCGGTGACGAGGTCGTTGCCGGGCGCGGCCAGCGGCTTGCCCGCGGCGCGCGGGGCGCCGGACCGCTTGAACGGGCCGCGCAGGAAGGTGAGCCGGGCGCCGCTCGCGTGCAGGACGAGGTCGCTCGCGCCGTCCCCGTCGAAGTCCCCGCACACCGGCTGGTCGGACCAGTCGTTGCCGATGCGGGACTGCGCGGGCACCTTCACCTTCACGGCCTTGCCGGTCAGGCCCTTGGGCGAGCCGAAGAGGATCTGCAGCGGTACGGGCGGCTGGCCCAGGCCGTCGTACGGCGGATCGGTGGAGACCAGCAGATCGGTGAAGCCGTCCTTGTCGAGGTCGCAGGCCGCCTCCGACTCGAAGGACGCGGGCAACTCGCCCTTGGTGCGGGCCCCGTTGGCCCGCGCGCTCAGCAACTGCCGCGCGCCGGGCCGCAGTCCGCTGCCGGAGCCGTAGACGACGCCGATGCCCGCGTCGTCGCCGTGGCCGCTGTGCACCAGGTCGTCGAGTACGAGGTCGGGGGCGCCGTCACCGTTGAAGTCGTCCTCGACCTTGCTGCCCTTGCCCTGGGGGACGGGCTGCTGGGGTGCGCCCTTGCCCGCCATACTGACGGGCCGGTGGCGTGCGTCGGGCTTGCCCGCGGCGTCGTCGCTGCCGCCGCCGCATCCGGCCAGCAGCAGCGCGCAGCCGACCACGGCTGCCGTGCCCATGACACCCCCGCGCCTCGCGACACCGCCGTGTCTGACGTTACGAACGCCACGTATCCCGGCACTCCGCATGCCCATCACCCGCCCCGACCGCCCCACCCGACAACAACCAGCACATGATGCCCCCCTTCCGCGGGACACGAAAGGCCGGTCCCGCCCTGAGGGCGGAACCGGCCTTCGAGTCGCGCTACGGGTGTTACTTCACCGGCTCGGGCTCCGGCTCGTCCGCGGTCTCGGACTCACCGGCGGGGTCCACCGGGGTCTTCACGGAGTCGAGCAGCAGCTGCGCGACGTCCACGACCGTGAGCGATTCCTTCGCGGCGCCGTCGTTCTTCTTTCCGTTGACGGAGTCGGTCAGCATCACCAGGCAGAACGGGCAGGCGGTCGACACGATGTCGGGGTTGAGGCTGAGCGCCTCGTCGACCCGCTCCGTGTTGATGCGCTTGCCGATCCGCTCCTCCATCCACATCCGCGCGCCACCCGCGCCGCAGCAGAAGCCGCGTTCCTTGTGGCGGTGCATCTCCTGCTGGCGCAGGCCGGGGACGGCGGACATGATCTCGCGCGGCGGCGTGTAGATCTTGTTGTGCCGGCCCAGGTAGCACGGGTCGTGGTAGGTGATGAGGCCCTCGACGGGCGTCACGGGGATGAGCTTGCCCTCGTCGATGAGGTGCTGGAGCAGCTGCGTGTGGTGGATGACCTCGTAGTCGCCGCCGAGCTGCGGGTACTCGTTGCCGAGCGTGTTGAGGCAGTGCGGGCAGGTCGCGACGATCTTCTTGGCCGTCTTCGGCTTCTTGGTCGACTCGTCCTCGTCATCCTCGCCGAACGCCATGTTCAGCATCGCCACGTTCTCCTGGCCGAGCTGCTGGAACAGCGGCTCGTTGCCCAGGCGGCGGGCGGAGTCACCGGTGCACTTCTCGTCGCCGCCCATGATCGCGAACTTGACGCCCGCCATGTTGAGCAGCTCCGCGAAGGCCTTGGTGGTCTTCTTCGCCCGGTCCTCCAGGGAGCCCGCGCAGCCGACCCAGTAGAGGTACTCGACCTCGGTGAGGTCCTCGATGTCCTTGCCGACGACCGGCACCTCGAAGTCGAGCTCCTTGAGCCACTCCAGGCGCTGCTTCTTCGCCAGGCCCCAGGGGTTGCCCTTCTTCTCCAGGTTCTTGAGCATCGTCCCGGCCTCGGACGGGAACGCGCTCTCGATCATCACCTGGTAGCGGCGCATGTCGACGATGTGGTCGATGTGCTCGATGTCCACCGGGCACTGCTCGACGCAGGCGCCGCAGCTGGTGCAGGACCACAGGACGTCGGGGTCGATGACGCCGTTCTCCTCGGCGGTGCCCACGAGGGGGCGCTCGGCCTCGGCGATGGCGGCGGCCGGAACGTCCTTGAGCTGCTCCTCGGTCGCCTTCTCGTTGCCCTCCATGTCCTTGCCGCCACCGGCGAGCAGGTACGGGGCCTTCGCGTGCGCGTGGTCGCGCAGCGACATGATCAGGAGCTTCGGGGAGAGCGGCTTGCCGGTGTTCCAGGCGGGGCACTGCGACTGGCAGCGGCCGCACTCGGTGCACGTACTGAAGTCGAGGAGCCCCTTCCAGGAGAACTGCTCGACCTGGCTGACGCCGAAGACGTCGTCCTCGCCCGGGTCCTCCCAGTCGATCGGCTTGCCGCCGGACGTCATGGGCTGGAGCTCGCCGAGCGTCGTGGTGCCGGCCGCGTCGCGCTTGAACCAGATGTTCGGGAAGGCGAGGAAGCGGTGCCAGGCGACGCCCATGTTGGTGTTGAGCGCGACGGTGATCATCCAGATGAAGGACGTCGCGATCTTGACCATGGCGAAGAAGTACGTGAGGTTCTGCAGCGTGGACAGGTCCATGCCGCCGAACCACGAGACGAACGGGTACGAGATGAAGAACGACGCCTCGTAGCTGTCCACGTGGTGCTGGGCACCCTCAAGGGCGTGCAGCGTGAAGATGCAGACGCCGACGATGAGGATGACGGCCTCGACGAAGTACGCCTGGCCCTTCTTCGAGCCCGCGAAGCGGGACTTGCGGCCCGGCTTGTCGGGGTTGCTCAGCTGCCGGATGACGATCAGCGTCAGGATGCCGACGACGGTCATCGTGCCGATGAACTCGACGAACATGTTGTACGGCGCCCACTCGCCGATGATCGGCAGCATCCAGTCGGCCTTGAAGAGCTGGCCGATGGCGTTGACGATGGTCAGGAGCAGCGAGAAGAAGCCCACCGCCACGAACCAGTGCGCGACGCCGACGACGCCCCAGCGGTTCATGCGGGTGTGGCCGAGGAACTCCTTGGCCACGGTGACGGTGCGCTGCACGGGCTGATCGGTGCGGGTGCCTGCCGGGACGGACTGGCCGAGCCGCATGAACTGGTAGATCTGCACGATGGCACGGCCGAACAGCGCGACGCCGACCGCGATTAGGACCAGCGACACGATGATCGCGGCGAGTTGCATTTGGGGGCTCCTCGGGCCTGCGAGGCGAACTATTACTAAGCGGTAACTTATGCAGTCCGTCTGAGACTACCCACTTACTCAGCCGCACTGTAGCCAGCACGGCGGTGATCTGCGTCGCTCAGGCAACCCTTGCCGCGTCGGCGCCGTCACTTCGCCCGGGGGAGCGCCCCGCAGGGGCGCGGGGCTGGCGACATGGCGGCTCCGCCGCGTGGGCGCGACCAGCCACGACGGACCGGCAGCCGAGCGCCGCGCCACCGTTTGGGGGCCTC
Source organism: Streptomyces sp. NPDC054047 (assembly GCF_055585065.1). Taxonomy (NCBI): domain Bacteria; kingdom Bacillati; phylum Actinomycetota; class Actinomycetes; order Kitasatosporales; family Streptomycetaceae; genus Streptomyces; species Streptomyces sp. NPDC054047. The sequence continues at coordinate 227,078 of NZ_JBVJKV010000005.1, forward strand.
CAGGTTGCGCGTAAGCCCGGGATAAGAGTTGAGTGCCCCCGACTCAGCTCTGTTGACTCCAGCGAAGCGCTCATGCATCCTTGAGCCAGATCCACTCAAGAAGTACATCTGGAGGAATCGAAATGGCACGTGCGGTCGGCATCGACCTGGGCACGACTAACTCTGTCGTCAGCGTTCTTGAAGGCGGCGAGCCCACCGTCATCACCAACGCCGAGGGCGCCAGGACCACGCCGTCCGTCGTCGCCTTCGCGAAGAACGGCGAGGTGCTGGTAGGCGAGGTAGCCAAGCGCCAGGCGGTCACGAACGTCGACAGGACCATCCGTTCGGTCAAGCGCCACATGGGCACTGACTGGAAGGTGGACATCGACGACAAGGGGTTCAACCCCCAGCAGATCTCGGCGTTCATCCTGCAGAAGCTGAAGCGCGACGCGGAGTCCTACCTGGGCGAGAAGGTGGCCGACGCGGTCATCACCGTCCCGGCGTACTTCAACGACTCGGAGCGCCAGGCGACGAAGGAGGCCGGCGAGATCGCGGGCCTGAACGTCCTGCGCATCGTCAACGAGCCGACGGCCGCCGCTCTCGCGTACGGCCTCGACAAGGACGACCAGACGATCCTCGTCTTCGACCTCGGTGGCGGCACCTTCGACGTGTCCCTCCTGGAGATCGGCGACGGCGTCGTCGAGGTGAAGGCCACGAACGGCGACAACCACCTCGGTGGTGACGACTGGGACCAGCGCGTCGTCGACTACCTGGTCAAGCAGTTCAACAACGGCCACGGCGTGGACCTCTCCAAAGACAAGATGGCGCTCCAGCGCCTGCGCGAGGCGGCCGAGAAGGCCAAGATCGAGCTGTCCTCCTCCACGGAGACCTCGATCAACCTGCCCTACATCACGGCGTCCGCCGAGGGCCCGCTGCACCTGGACGAGAAGCTCACCCGCGCCCAGTTCCAGCAGCTCACGTCCGACCTTCTCGAGCGGTGCAAGAACCCGTTCAACAACGTCATCAAGGACGCGGGCATCCAGCTCTCCGAGATCGACCACGTCGTTCTCGTCGGTGGCTCGACCCGTATGCCCGCCGTCGCGGAGCTCGTCAAGGAGCTGACCGGCGGCCAGGACGCCAACAAGGGCGTGAACCCGGACGAGGTCGTCGCCATCGGCGCCGCCCTCCAGGCCGGTGTCCTCAAGGGCGAGGTCAAGGACGTCCTGCTCCTCGACGTCACCCCGCTGTCCCTCGGCATCGAGACCAAGGGAGGGATCATGACCAAGCTCATCGAGCGCAACACCACGATCCCGACCAAGCGCTCGGAGATCTTCACGACGGCCGAGGACAACCAGCCGTCCGTGCAGATCCAGGTCTACCAGGGCGAGCGCGAGATCGCGGCGTACAACAAGAAGCTCGGAATGTTCGAGCTCACGGGCCTGCCGCCGGCCCCGCGCGGTGTCCCGCAGATCGAGGTCGCCTTCGACATCGACGCCAACGGCATCATGCACGTGACGGCCAAGGACCTCGGCACCGGCAAGGAGCAGAAGATGACCGTCACCGGCGGCTCCTCGCTGCCGAAGGACGAGGTCGACCGCATGCGCCAGGAGGCCGAGCAGTACGCGGACGAGGACCACAAGCGCCGCGAGGCCGCCGAGTCCCGCAACCAGGGCGAGCAGCTCGTCTACCAGACGGAGAAGTTCCTCGCGGACAACGCGGAGAAGGTCCCCGGTGACGTGAAGACCGAGGTCGAGTCCGCCGTCGAAGAGCTGAAGGAGAAGCTCAAGGGCGAGGACACGGCGGAGATCCGCACGGCCACCGAGAAGGTCGCGGCCGTCTCGCAGAAGCTGGGCCAGGCCATGTACGCGGACGCGCAGGCCGCCGGTGCCGAGGGCGCTGCCCCCGGTCCCGAGGGTGAGGCCCCGAACATGTCCAAGGACGACGACGTGGTCGACGCCGAGATCGTCGACGACGAGAAGCCGAACGACGCGAAGGGCGGCGCCGCATGACCGAGGAGACTCCGGGCTTCGGCGAGAACGCCGAGAAGCCCGACGTCCCCTCCGGCGCCACCCCTGATGACGCGGCGCCGCAGGCCGCCGAGCCCTCCACCGAGGAGGGCCCGGCGGCCCCGGCCGGGGACGCAAGCAAGACATCCGCCCAGTCGGCTCAGTCCGCCCCGTCCGCTCAGGACGTGGGTCTGGTCGCTCAGCTGGACCAGGTGCGCACCGCGCTCGGCGAGCGCACGGCGGACCTCCAGCGGCTCCAGGCGGAGTATCAGAACTACCGCCGCCGTGTGGAGCGGGACAAGGTCACGGTCAAGGAGATCGCCGCGGCGAACCTCCTGTCCGAGCTCCTCCCGACCCTGGACGACGTCGGCCGCGCCCGTGAACACGGCGAGCTGGTGGGCGGGTTCAAGTCGGTCGCGGAGGCCCTGGAGACGGTCGTCGCCAAGATGGGCCTCCAGCAGTTCGGCAAGGAGGGCGAGCCCTTCGACCCGACGATCCACGAGGCCCTGATGCACTCGTACGCGCCGGACGTCACGGAGACGACCTGCGTCGCGATCCTGCAGCCGGGGTACCGCATCGGTGAGCGCACCATCCGCCCCGCGCGGGTGGCCGTGGCCGAGCCGCAGCCGGGCGCGCAGACGGTCAAGGGCGACGCGGAAGCCTCTGGGACCGCTGCTTCCACGGACTCCGCCGAACCGGCGGAGGACAAGGAGACCGGTGGCCCGGACGAGGGCTGACGTAACGGAGCTGTTGTGAAGCGAGAGGAGGGACGTCGGGGATGAGCACCAAGGACTTCATCGAGAAGGACTACTACAAGGTCCTCGGCGTCCCCAAGGACGCCACCGAAGCCGAGATCAAGAAGGCGTACCGGAAACTCGCCCGCGAGAACCACCCGGACGCCAACAAGGGCAACGCGAAGGCGGAGGAGCGCTTCAAGGAGATCTCCGAGGCGAACGACGTCCTCGGGGACCCCAAGAAGCGCAAGGAGTACGACGAAGCTCGTGCTCTCTTCGGCAACGGCGGCTTCAGGGCCGGCCCCGGAGCGGGCGGCGCCGGCGGTTCGTTCAACTTCGACCTGGGCGACCTCTTCGGAGGCGGCGCCCCGGGCGGTGGAGCGGGCGGCGCGGGCGGTGCCGGTGGCTTCGGGGGCGGTCTGGGTGACGTCTTCGGGGGCCTGTTCAACCGAGGCGGCACGGGCGCGGGCGGCGCGGGCACGCGTACGCAGCCCCGGCGCGGCCAGGACATCGAGTCCGAGGTCACGCTGAGTTTCACGGAGGCGGTGGACGGGGCCACGGTCCCGCTCCGGATGTCATCTCAGGCGCCCTGCAAGGCCTGTTCCGGCACCGGCGACAAGAACGGCACACCGCGCGTGTGCCCGACCTGCGTCGGCACGGGCCAGGTCACGCGGGGAGGCGGCGGCGGTTTCTCCCTCACGGACCCCTGCGTGGACTGCAAGGGCCGCGGGCTCATCGCCCAGGACCCCTGCGAGGTCTGCAAGGGCTCGGGCCGGGCGAAGTCGTCGCGCACGATGCAGGTCCGCGTTCCCGCGGGAGTGTCGGACGGCCAGCGCATCCGCCTGCGCGGCAAGGGCGGCCCCGGTGAACGGGGCGGTCCGGCGGGCGACCTGTACGTGGTCGTGCACGTCGACACCCACCCGGTCTTCGGCCGCAAGGGCGACAACCTGACGGTGACGGTGCCGGTGACGTTCACCGAGGCGGCACTGGGCGGCGAGGTGAAGGTCCCCACGCTGGGCGGCCCCGCCGTGACGCTGAAGCTGCCGCCGGGCACTCCCAACGGTCGTACGATGCGGGCGCGGGGCAAGGGCGCGGTGCGCAAGGACGGCTCGCGGGGCGACCTGCTCGTGACGGTGGAGGTAGCGGTTCCGGCCGAGCTCTCCGACACGGCGAAGGAAGCCCTGGAGGCGTACCGCAAGGCGACTGCGGACGATGATCCGCGGGCAGAACTGTTCCAGGCCGCGAAGGGAGCATGAGATGGACGGCCGTCGTCGACAGTCCAATTTTGGGCGGGCGTACCAACTGACAGACGAGACGCCGGTCTACGTCATCTCGGTGGCCGCCCAGCTGAGCGGGCTCCACCCGCAGACCCTGCGCCAGTACGACCGCCTGGGCCTCGTCTCCCCCGACCGCACGCCGGGCCGGGGGCGGCGTTACTCCGCCCGCGACATCGAACTGCTGCGCACGGTGCAGCAGTTGTCGCAGGAAGAGGGCATCAACCTCGCGGGCATCAAGCGGATCATCGAGCTCGAGCATCAGGTCGCCGCGCTCCAGTCGAGGGTGGCGGAGCTGTCCTCGGCGGTGGAGGGCGCGGCGGCGGCGATGCAGCAGCGCGAGGCCGCGGTGCACGCGTCGTACCGCCGCGACCTGGTCCCGTACCAGGACGTGCAGCAGGCGAGCGCGCTGGTGGTGTGGCGCCCCAAGCGGGCGACGGAGCAGTAGCGCGGTAGCTCTTAGTGGCTTAGTAGTCTGAGCAGGGGCCGGGAGGTGGCAACCTCCCGGCCCCTGCGCGTAGTCGGACGGTTTCTCCGGGGGAGTTGAGCGACGATGGCCATGGTGGGCCTGTTCTGGATCGCCGAGGGCGATGTGTACGTGGGCGCGAAGCCGTCCGGCCTGGCGGCGGGGGTGCGGCTGACGCCGGAGGGCATCGTGGCCCTCGGCGACAAGCAGTCGGGGTTCTACCCCTGGGACGAGGTGAGCGCCCTGACGGTGGAGGACGTACCGGTGAAGTCCCTGAAGGGCCAGGGCGCCGTGCTGCTCAAGTCCGTGAAGCGGCAGGTGGTCACGCTGGTGGACCTGGCCCTCACCGTGGGCCTCGGCGGCGCGGACGAGGCGCCGCTGATGACGGTACGTCTCGCATCACCGTCCGGCGAGACCGAGCTGGCGGCCTACATCGCCGCCACAGCCGCCGGCTACTCCCAGACGGAGTACGACCTGTCCCAGACGCTCCTGACCCGCATGACGCAGGGCGAGGCCACTCTGCGTACGACGCTGGCGACGATGGCGCAGTGGGGGCGGGCACGGGAGGGGGGCTCGCCGCGGGCGGCGGATCGCGAGAGGCTGCTGCGGGAGTGGACCGACGGGGGCGCCGCCTAGCCCTCTTCGGAGAGGGCGTTCAGCAGCGCGGCGAGGGTGCCGGGGCCGGTGGTCAGGATCGTCTCCGGGGTGTCGCTCTCGCGCAGACGGATGGTTCCGTCGGGGGCGGTGGCTATGTAGAGGCAGTTCGCCTGGTCCTCGCTGAATGTGGACTTCTGCCAGTCGAGTTGGGGCATGTCAGATCTCCTGGAGGCTGTAGAGCAGGTGCTGGATCAGACTCAGGGTGTCGCGTGAGTCGTGGGCGGACGCGGGTACCTTCGCGCCCAGGGGCGGCAGGGCTGTGGAGGAGAGGCGAGCGAATCGCGTCGTGTACTTGTCCACCGCCTCGCGCTCGTGCACGTAGAGAGAGGACGCCGGGGTCTCGACGAGAACGGTGTCCAGAGCAGCCCCGTGCGAGCCGATCAGCAGGAACGGGGTGCTGAAGGCGGAGAGCCCCTCTGCCGTGAACGGCAGCACCTGGATGGTGACATGGGGCATTTCGGCCATGCGGATCAGGTGCAGCAACTGTTTGCGCATCACTGCTGTGCCGCCGAATCGCACGTGCAGCGCGGCCTCGTGGATCACCGCATGCAGGGTCGGGGGCCGCTCTTGGGTGAGGATCTTCTGCCGCTCCATCCGGAACTGGACCGCACGTTCGAGTTCGCTCGTGGAGCGTTCGCTCTGGCTGGACATGAAGATCGAGCGTGTGTACTCGGCGATCTGGAGAACGCCGGGGATGAACAGTGACTCGTACGAATGCAGGGCATCGGCAGCTGCCTCCAGCTCTGCGAGGTCCAGCACGGGTTGAGGGAGGACCTGGCGGTAGGCGGTCCACCAGCCCTTGCCGCTTTCCTCGCTCATGGTGACCAGAGCTTCGACGAGGGGTTCCCGTGTGCACCTGTACGAGCGGCAAAGGGTCCGCAGCTTGTCCGAGGGAATGGCCGTGCGCCCAGCCTCGACATGACCGAGGTGGGCACGCCCCATGCCGATGAACTCGCCTCCCTCCGTTACGGAGTAGCAGGCCTGCTCACGCATCTTCCGCAACTCCGCGCCCAGGCGGCGCTGTCGCTCAGTGGTGCTCGTGCGGAGTGCCAACGTAAGTCCTCTTTCCGCAGGTTGCCGTCAGTGTGCCCCGTCTGAGCTGCGGGGTCCATTGAATGTGACGAATAGGTTGCACACGGTAACCCTCACTCCCTACTGTAAGTGTCGCGCCAGTCACTCACTGGAGCCCCTGAAGCCCCCTGCCCACAAGCCGAAAGGCACCCACCGCACCCCCCAGGCACGCGTGGGCAACGCCATCGTCGCCCGGCAGGGCCCCTCACCCCCTCCCGACGGGAGCAACCGTCATGCCGCCAGACCGCCCCCACGCCACCGCCCACCGCCCCGCCCAACTCGCTTACGACTACAGCCTGTTCACCCCGGGCGACGCGACATCACCCAAGGTCTGCCGGGACTTCGTACGCACGGTGCTCCACACCCTGGACCGAGAAGCGCTGGCCATGCCGGCGACCCTCTGCACCTCGGAACTCATCACGAACGTGCACCTGCACACCAAGGGCTCCGCGATGCTCCGCATCCTCCTGACCCTCACCCGCCTGCGGGTAACCGTCTTCGACGAGAGCCCGGACCCCCCGATCGTGGTGGCGCACCCCGCAGCCGGGGCGGCCGCCTGCTGGGGGCGGGGGCTCGCCCTGGTCGCGGACCTGTCCGACACGTGGGGCGTCGCGGACGACAGGGCGGGGCGGTACGCGAAGGGGGTCTGGTTCGAGCTGGGGGAAGCCGGGGCGGGGGAACCGTTCCGCCCTCACCGCATCGGGTGACCGGGGGAGATTCCCCTGGTCGGCCCCACCCACGTACCTACTGTGATCGCGTTGCTTGTGCCGCGAGGACGCCGAGCCCACACGGAGGTGCGCCATCATGACCGCTCTTGCAGCTGAGAGGCCCAAGACCATGCCTGACACCGAGACCGAGCCGGCCCCGTCCGCCGTCGAGCTGGACGAGGTGCTGTGGCAGGCATGGAAGGCGATGGAACTCCCCGAGGGCTACCGCGCTGAAATCATCGAGGGAGCCATCGAGGTGTCGCCCACCGGTCGCATCGCCCATGCCCAGATCGTCAACCGGCTGCGAGATGCCTTGGCGTTGACCTTGGCCGAGTCAGTACGCGTCTTACAACGACACGAATGTGGTCCACGGGCGCAAGACGTGGATCCCGGACTGCCTCGTCGCTCCCAGGGAGCTGGAGCCCCACGTCGACGCCGAAGGCATCGGCGTCGAGGTCGCCGGGGTGAGTCTCGTCGTCGAGGTCGTCTCGCCGGGCCGCGAGCGCCGCAGGCGTGACCGGGCGCGGAAGCGCCGCGAGTACGCCCGCGTCGGGATCCCCGTATACGTGATCATCGACGACTACGACGGCACCGTCACCATCCTGACCGAGCCGCAGCCGGAGAAGGCGGATTGGATCGGCGTCCACCGAGTCCCGTACGGGACGGAGGTCGCGATCCCCGAGGGGCCTGCCAAGGGGTTCACGATCAGCGAGGCGATCACGGGGGCGCGGCGGGGGTAAGGGGACGGGGCTATGGCCGAGTCGGCCATCGAGCCGGTGCCACCCCGAGTGTTCCTCGATACGGCATCGTGAGGGGCGACTGCGCGACCTCGCCGTCCGCGATGGCGCAATCGTGAGGGGATAGTTCGGGCGGGGGCAAAATGGTGCAGATGTGGGCGCACGGGTGGGCTGGTTGTTCGCGTCTGCGGCGACTCAGGCTTCCGGGTCGAGGATCGCGGACTGGCTTATGAGATAGCCGAGTTGGGCCCGGCTGCGGCTTCCGAGGGTGGTGGCGAGTTTGGCGATGTGGACGCGGGCCGTGCGGATGTTCATGCCGAGTCGGGCGGCGACTTCGGCGTCGGTGAGGCCCTCTACGAGGAGGGTGGCTATGGCGCGCTGGCGGGGCGTGATGCCGTTCTCGGAGGGCTGGGGAGCGGCCTGGGGCCACATGGGGGTGGCCAGGCGCCACAGCCGCCAGAAGGTGGTGGCGAAGTACTCGACGAGGCCTGGATGGCGTAGTTCGAGGGCCATGCTGCGGTCCCCGCTGGCCGGGATGAAGGCCACCGTTCGGTCGAAGACGAAGAGCCGCTCGGTGACTTCGTCGAGGGTGCGGGCCTCGGCATCTCCGTCGAGCTGCTCGAAGTGTGCGAGCACGGGCAGGGCATGACGCGTCGTGTGCTGGTAGAGCGTGCGCATGCGGCAGCCGCGGCTGAGGATCGCCTGGTCTCGAGGAAACGCTTCGGCCAAGGCCTCCGGAGGGCGGGTGCCGCCGGGCTGGACGGCGAGGAACTCCTCGGTGACGTCACGCATGGCCCGCTCGATGGCCGCGTTGATGCGCTCGAGCCCGTCGAGGACGGTGATGGCGGGAGCCTCTTCGGCGGATTCTGGCTCCGCGTCCAGAGCGATGAAGGGCTCGAGCGCCGAGGTGAGCCGTGCCTCGAGCTGCCGCTGGTCTTCGATGTGGTCCTCGAAGGTGCGAAGCAGGCGGGGCAGGGCGACGGCGGGAGCAGTGGGGTGCAGCCACCGAATGTCGTCCAGGCTCGGGTGAAGGAGGCCGAAATCGACGAGGCAGGGGGTTTCCTCGGCGTCCTCGCTCCGGATGCGGCCCGCACGCAAGGCGCGGGTGTAGACGTCCAAGCCGGTCCCACAGAGCTGCTCGACGGTGTGCGGTACGTGCTGCACGGCCATGCGCGCTCCCTCCTGTCCTGGTTGAAGCGACGCGATTCTATGCAGGGGCCAAGCGCTTTTCGGAGGCTGCGGCACGGTTGAAGTGTGTTTTTCTCCGGGCTTCCGTTCTCGTGGCTAGCGGTCGAGAATCCCGGACTGGCCTATGAGATAGCCGAGTTGGGCGCGACTCTCACTGCCGAGCGTGGTGGCGAGTTTGGCGATGTGGACGCGCGCTGTGCGGACGTTCATGCCGAGGCGGGTGGCTATCTCGGTGTCGGTCAGGCCCTCGATGAGGAGAGTGGCTATGGCGCGCTGGCGGGCGGTGATGCCATTCTTCGTGGGCTGCGGTTCCGTGTTCGGGAACATGGGCGTCGCAAGACGCCACAGGCTGTGGAACGTCGTGACGAGGAAGTCGATGACGGCGGGATGACGCAGTTCCAGGGCGATGGAGCGGTCCGTAGTGGCGGGAATGAACGCAACGGTGCGGTCGAAGACGAGCAGCCGATCTGTCACCTCGTCCAGAGTGCGCACTTCGACGTCGCCATCGAGCTGCTCGAAGTGGGCCAGGGTCGCCAGGGAATGGCGCGTCGTGTGCTGGTAGAGGGTCCGCATCCGGGCCCCTCGGGTGAGCATCGACTGCTCGGGTGGGACGGCGTTCGGCAGCAGGTCTGCCGGCCGGGCACCACCGGGCTGGATCGTGAGGACTTCCTCCGAAGTCGCCTCCACGGCCCGGTCGATGGCTTCGTTGATCTCGGCGAAACTCCTCAACACGGTGATGGCGGAGTCGTGCGCAGCCGGGACGGTGCCTGTCCTGATCGTCATGAGCGGCTCGAACGCCGCGGCCAGCCGGGCCTCGCGGCGGCGGTGGTCCGCGACGCGTTCGGCGGCCGTCGCCAGGAGCTGTGGCAGGGCGACGGCGGGGGCCCTGGGTTTCAGCCACTGCGGGTCCGACTCGTCCGGGTACAGAAGGCCGAAGTCGACCAGGCATGGGGCCGGTTCCGCGTCCTGGCTCGCGACGCGATTCTCCCGTAGAGCCCGGATGTACAGCTCTGACCCCACGTCGCACAACTCACCGGGGGCGTGGGAGTGGGGTTCCGCCGTCATCTGGGACGGTCCTGGTCCAGGATGCCGGACTGGGCGATCAGAAAGCCGAGTTGGGCGCGGCTGCCGCTGCCCAGGGCGGCGGCGATCTTGGCTATGTGGGCGCGGCAGGTACGGACGTTCATGCCCAGGCGGCGGGCGATGGCCTCATCCACGTGACCTTCGATGAGGAGCTTGGCGATGGTGCGCTGCACGCCGGTGATGCCGTCGGTGGAGGGAGCGTACGGAACCTCGTCGAGGAGCGGGGTAGCCGACTGCCACTGCTGCTCGAAGACCTTGGCGAGGTACTCGACCAGGGCGGGATGGCGGAGTTCGAGGGCGACGTCGCGATCGGCGCGGGCGGGGATGAGCGCGATGGCGCGATCGAAGATCATCATCCGGTCGATCACCTCCTCCAGGGTCCGTATCTCTACTTTCTCCTGGGCCATGCGCGCCGCGTAGGCAAGGGTGCCCTGGCTGTGCCGCATGGTGTGTTGGTAGATGGTGCGCATCGAGACACCGCGGTCCAGGACGCTCTGCCCGCGCTTGAGCGCGATGTTGAGGGTCTGCTCGCTGCGGCCGCCGCCCGGCTGGACGGTGAGCACCTCCGTACGGCACTCCTCCGTCGCGCGTTCGATGGCCGCGTTGATGCGGGCCTCGCCCTCCAGGACGGTTATCGCGTGGGTAGCCGGTTCCTCACGTGCTGTGATGGCCATGAATGGCTCGAAAATATCGGCCAGTTGAACGGCCAGGTTTCGGCGGTCCTTGATTTCTTGCTCGATGGGGTGGAGTCGCTGTGCGAGTGCCGCGGACGGCGAAACGGGCCGCAGCCAGTTCGCGTCGTCCGGATCCGGGTGGAGAAGAGCGGATTCCAGTAGGCAGGGAGCGTTCTCGGCCTCCTCGCGCGGCAGACGGCCATTGCTGAGAGCACTCGCGTACAACCTCGACCCCTCTCCACAAAGGGGGACGGCAGGGTGAGGATGTGTCGGTTTCGCACCTGTTGTAAGCAAATCTCCACCCCCCAGGGTCCTGTACGTGCAGGAACATGATGCATCCACCCTGTGGCTTTGACGTGCTCGATTGAGACATCGTCTTGTTGTGCCGGGGGAGAGGAACCTACCAAGTGAGGACGAAGCCGACCATGTTTAAGCGCATGCTTCGCTCGGTGCTTGTCACCACCTTCTCCGCAGGGCTGACGTTGGGTGTGCTGAGCACTCTCGATCTCGGGTGGCACAGCGAGCCGTCGAGTACGAATTCCGTTTCAGCTCCGCCGACGGATCTGGGTTGGCACGTCGCCCCGGCGGGAGCAGGCGCATGAGTACTCCCCCCGACGACCGCACCTTCCGTCGAGAAATGGCCACCGCCTACCGCTCCGGTTGGCACTTCATCGATCTCGCCACCGCGATACCCCACGCAGGCGACTCGTTGATGGTCACGCTCCTCGGTGAGCCGGTGGTCGTCACCCGTGACGACGAGGAGGAGATCCGGGCCTACCGGTGCCTCCGCAAGCCGCGGGGCGCCCCACAGCCCGTGCGGTGTGCCATTCGGTACGGGATGGTCTTCGTCAATCTCGACCGGCGTGACCACCAGGTGGTCGGCGAGCCCGGCCGGCCCGGCGAGCAGCAGGATCAGCAGAGTTCCAGCACCACCAGCACCACCACCAGCACTACAAGAGCCATCACAGCCACCCCCCGCAGCGCCTGACGCGATCCCCCGTCGTTGTACATCGCGCAGGTGCTTCCCCCAGCAGCGGCGCCACCGTGGACCTGAACACGGTGGCGCCGCTGTGGTGTGTGCCGAGAAACTGTGTGCCGAGAAACTGTGTGCCGAGGAAACCTCGGGGCGCTATGCCTCGGCGCCGGCCTCGATGCCCAGCGCCGCCCTGCTGCCCATCGCCCGCGTCAGCCTGATCTCGATCACCACGCGGTTCGGATTCACCCGGGGAGCCCTCTCGTACCGCTCCTTGTAGCGCCGCTCCCCCTCCGCGATCTCCGCGGCCTCCGTACGCACGCTCGCGTACCCCTCCAGCGTCGCCCAGCGCCGCCCGTCGACCTGGCAGACCGCCACCCGTGCCCCCTCCGGGGCCCCGGCCGTCGCCCGGAGGACGTGGGCGACCTTCGCGCTCGTCCTGCTCGCCAGGACGCGGGCCACGCCCGCCTCCGGGTCGTACGTCACGCCGACCGGCACGACGTGCGGTGTGCCGTCGGGGCGCAGTGTCGTCAGCGTGCACAGGTGCCGTTCGCGCCAGAAGCTGAGGTAGGTGGGGGTCGGGTGGTGCGGGTCCATGGCCATGGAGCGAACCTAACCGCCGGCCCGCGGCGGCTGCCTCCGCCTCCCTTGAGTGGAATAGACTCAACTTTATGTACGCTGTTTAAGTCAGGTGGGCGAGGGCTACCCGATTCGTCGGGGCCACCCGAGCCGCCGGGCCACCCCAGCCGCCAGGCCGTACGAACCGCTAGGAGGAGACGACTCACGTGGACGCCGAGCTGACCAACAGGAGCCGGGACGCGATCAACGCGGCCAGCAACCTCGCCGTGAAGGACGGGCATCCCGACCTGACCCCCGCGCATCTGCTGCTCGCGCTGCTCGAGGGGCAGGACAACGAGAACATCACCGATCTGCTCGCCGCGGTCGAGGCCGACCAGGCCGCCGTCCGCGCCGACGCCGAGCGAGGACTCGCCGGACTGCCCAGCGTCACGGGCTCCACCGTCGCGCCCCCGCAGCCCAACCGCGACCTGCTCGCGGTCATCGCCGACGCCTCGCAGCGGGCGAAGGAACTGGGCGATGATTACCTCTCCACCGAGCATCTGCTGATCGGCATCGCCGCCAAGGGCGGTCCCGCCGGTGAGGTCCTGGGCCAGCACGGGGCCACCGCCAAGAAACTGCTCGACGCGTTCGAAAAGGCAAGGGGAGGACGCCGGGTGACCACACCGGACCCGGAGGGTCAGTACAAGGCCCTGGAGAAGTTCGGCACCGACTTCACCGCAGCCGCCAGGGAGGGCAAGCTCGACCCCGTCATCGGGCGGGATCAGGAGATCCGGCGCGTGGTGCAGGTCCTGTCCCGGCGCACGAAGAACAACCCCGTCCTGATCGGCGAACCCGGCGTCGGCAAGACCGCCGTCGTCGAAGGGCTCGCGCAGCGCATCGTGAAGGGCGACGTACCCGAGTCGCTGAAGAACAAGCGGCTCGTCTCGCTCGACCTGGGGGCCATGGTCGCGGGCGCCAAGTACCGCGGCGAGTTCGAGGAGCGGCTCAAGACCGTCCTCTCCGAGATCAAGGAGAGCGACGGGCAGATCATCACCTTCATCGACGAGCTGCACACCGTCGTGGGGGCGGGGGCGGGCGGTGACTCCGCCATGGACGCCGGGAACATGCTCAAGCCCATGCTCGCCCGCGGCGAGCTGCGGATGGTCGGCGCCACCACCCTCGACGAGTACCGCGAGCGGATCGAGAAGGACCCCGCCCTCGAGCGGCGCTTCCAGCAGGTCCTCGTCGACGAGCCGAGCGTCGAGGACTCCATCGCCATCCTCCGCGGCCTCAAGGGGCGCTACGAGGCCCACCACAAGGTCCAGATCGCCGACAGCGCGCTCGTCGCCGCCGCGGCGCTCTCCGACCGGTACATCACCTCGCGCTTCCTGCCCGACAAGGCCATCGACCTCGTCGACGAGGCCGCCTCCCGGCTGCGCATGGAGATCGACTCCTCCCCCCTGGAGATCGACGAGCTCCAGCGCGCCGTCGACCGGCTGAAGATGGAGGAGCTGGCCCTCAGCAAGGAGACCGACCCCGCGAGCAAGGAGCGCCTCGAACGGCTGCGGCGCGACCTCGCCGACAAGGAGGAGGAGCTGCGCGGGCTCAACGCACGCTGGGAGAAGGAGAAGCAGTCCCTCAACCGCGTCGGTGAGCTGAAGGAGAAGCTCGACGAGCTGCGCGGCCAGGCCGAACGCGCGCAGCGCGACGGCGACTTCGACACCGCGAGCAAGCTCCTCTACGGCGAGATCCCCGCCCTCGAACACGACCTGGAGGTCGCGTCCGAGGCCGAGGAGGAGGTCTCCAAGGACACGATGGTCAAGGAGGAGGTGGGTCCCGACGACATCGCCGACGTGGTCGGCGCCTGGACCGGCATCCCCGCGGGCCGCCTCCTGGAGGGCGAGACGCAGAAGCTCCTGCGCATGGAGGAGGAGCTCGGCAAGCGGCTCATCGGCCAGACCGAGGCCGTGCAGGCGGTGTCGGACGCCGTGCGCCGCACGCGCGCCGGGATCGCCGACCCCGACCGCCCCACCGGCTCCTTCCTCTTCCTGGGCCCGACCGGCGTCGGCAAGACGGAGCTGGCGAAGGCCCTCGCGGACTTCCTCTTCGACGACGAGCGCGCCATGGTCCGCATCGACATGAGCGAGTACGGCGAGAAGCACAGCGTGGCCAGGCTGGTCGGCGCCCCGCCCGGGTACGTCGGCTACGAGGAGGGCGGCCAGCTCACCGAGGCCGTACGCAGGCGCCCGTACAGCGTCGTCCTGCTCGACGAGGTCGAGAAGGCGCACCCGGAAGTCTTCGACGTGCTGCTCCAGGTCCTCGACGACGGGCGGCTCACCGACGGACAGGGGCGGACGGTGGACTTCCGCAACACCATCCTCGTCCTGACCTCCAACCTGGGCAGCCAGTACCTCGTGGAGCCGACGACGTCACCGGAGGAGAAGAAGCAGCAGGTCCTGGACGTCGTGCGGGCCTCTTTCAAGCCGGAGTTCCTCAACCGGCTCGACGACCTCGTCGTCTTCTCCGCGCTCAGCAAGGACGAGCTCGCGCACATCGCCGAGCTGCAGATCGACCGCCTCGCCAAGCGCCTCGCCGAGCGCCGGCTGACCCTCGAGGTCTCCCCGGACGCGCTGGCCTGGCTGGCGGACGAGGGCAACGACCCGGCGTACGGCGCACGGCCGCTGCGGCGCCTCATCCAGACGTCCATCGGCGACCGCCTCGCCAAGGAGATCCTCTCGGGCGAGGTGAAGGACGGGGACACGGTGCGCGTGGACACCTTCGGCGATGGCCTGATCGTCGGCCCGGCGACAGGAGGGTCAGCCGGACAGACAGCCGGAAATACAGCGGGAAAGTCGCTGTGAGGCGCTCCAGGAGGGCATAACCCGGTCACATCGGGGGCGGGGGTTGCGGGCCCCCGCCCGACATGGGGCAGGATGGCGGAATCCGTACGAAGGGACTAAGCACGTGAGCATCGACCCGTCCTCGATTCCGAATTTCGGGGGACAGCCCGAACCGCAGCAGGGCGATGGACCGGCGGGCCCCGTTGTCCCCGACCAGGACCTGGTCAAGCAGCTTCTGGACCAGATGGAGCTCAAGCACGTCGTCGACGAAGAGGGAGACCTCGCGGCGCCGTGGGAGGAGTTCCGCACGTACTTCATGTTCCGTGGCGAGGGTGACCAGCAGGTCTTCTCGGTGCGGACGTTCTACGACCGCGCGCACGGTATCGAGGAGAAGGCCCAGATCCTCGAGGCGATCGACGACTGGAACCGCCGCACCCTGTGGCCGAAGGTCTACACGCACACCCACGACGACGGCACCGTCCGCCTCATCGGCGAGGCGCAGATGCTGATCGGCACGGGCGTCGCGCTGGAGCACTTCGTGTCGTCGACGGTCAGCTGGGTGCGGGCCGCGATCGAGTTCGACAAGTGGCTCGTCGAGCAGCTCGGCCTCGAGGCCGAGGTCGACGGCACCGAGGGTGAAGAGAAGCCCGAGGACCAGGCCTAGTCCACGCGACTGGTCACGTCACGACGAGAGCCCGGCCGGGACACCCCGGCCGGGCTCTCGCACGTGCACCGATGACTAGACCGACTCGCCCATACGACGGCTACAGCGACTTCAGCCGGGAGACCGCCTCCGCCAGGACCTCGTCCTTCTTGCAGAACGCGAAGCGCACGAACGGCGCACCGGCCTCCCGGTGGTCGTAGAAGACCGCGTTCGGTACGGCGACCACGCCGACGCGCTCGGGCAGGGCCCGGCAGAAGGCGAAGCCGTCGGACTCGCCGAGGCGGCGGATGTCGGTGGTGATGAAGTACGTGCCCGCCGGGCGGTAGACGTCGAAGCCCGCCGCCGTCAGGCCCTCGCTCAGCAGGTCCCGCTTGGCCCGCATGCCCGCGCGGAACGACGCGAAGTAGGAGTCGGGCAGGGCGAGCGCCTCGGCGATCGCGTACTGGAACGGGCCCGACGACACGTACGTGAGGAACTGCTTCGCCGAGCGGACCGCCGTCACCAGCTCGGGCGTGGACGTGATCCAGCCGACCTTCCAGCCGGTGAACGAGAACGTCTTGCCCGCGGACCCGATCGTCACCGTGCGCTCGCGCATGCCGGGGAAGGAGGCGAGCGGGATGTGCGCCGTGTCCTCGCCGTCGTCGAAGACCAGGTGTTCGTAGACCTCGTCCGTGACCACCAGGAGGTCGCGCTCGACGGCGAGCTTCGCGATCTCGGTGAGTTCCGCGCGGGTCAGGACCGTGCCGGTCGGGTTGTGCGGGGTGTTCAGGAGCAGCAGCCGGGTGTGCGGCGTGATCGCGTCGCGCAGTTCGTCCAGGTCGAGCCGGAAGCGCCCCTCGGCGGCGTCCGGGCGCAGCGTCACGGGGACGCGCTTGCCGCCGGCCAGGGCGATCGAGGCCGCGTACGAGTCGTAGTACGGCTCCAGGGCGATCACCTCGTCGCCGGGCTCGACCAGGGCCAGCAGGGACGCCGCGATGGCCTCCGTGGCGCCCGCGGTGACCAGGACCTCGCGGTCGGGGTCGTACGTGAGGCCGTAGTGGTGGCGCTGGTGCTCGGCGACGGCGGTGCGGAGCTCGGGGATGCCGGGGCCCGGCGGGTACTGGTTGCCGCGGCCGTCGCGCAGGGCGCGGACCGCGGCCTCGCGGATCTCCTCGGGGCCGTCCGTGTCCGGGAAGCCCTGGCCGAGGTTGATGGCGCCCGTTTTCACCGCAAGGGCGGACATCTCGGCGAAAATCGTCGTACCGAACTCGGCGAGGCGGCGGTTGAGCAGCGGGCGCCCGCTCCCGGATGTGGAGGTCATGGCCGCCATCCTGCGCCGAACCTCCGGACTTCCTCAACTCACGCACGGCGAGTGGGAGAAGCACGAGGCTCTCCGGGGAGAACCCTCTGAACTTCCTCAACTCTGCTTTGGGCCGGCATACGCGAGGGCATTCCCCTTTCACACACGCACAACATGCAAAAAGAACGCGGACCCACGGGGGGCCTGCTTCGGGGGAACGGAAAGGGGCGTGAAGGTCATGATCCTGGTCTTCGTGTTTGTCGCAGTGGTTCTGATCGTCGGACTCGCGGTCTACGCCGGAAGGCGCGGCAGCGGTGGCCGGTCGTACTCGGGGGCATCCGGTGCGGCGGGTTCCGGCGGTGGCTGGTGGGCCGGCGGCGGCGACAGCGGCGGCGGCAGCTCCTGTGGCGGCGGGTCTTCGTGCGGCAGCAGCTCTTCGTGCGGCGGGGGTGGCGGAGGCGGTTGCGGCGGTGGCGGAGGCAGCTGACACGGGGCAGCTGGTCCGTCCATCTGTTGAAGTGCCCGGCGGGAGGCAACTCCTGCCGGGCACTTTCTCGTTGAGCCATTGAACAGTTGAACTGTGCAGCCCCCGAGGGGATGGAAACCCTCCGAAGTTGGGTAAAAACGCTGTGGCAGTGCAGCAGTCCATGATTCCCTCTTAATCGTCAGCACCGCCCTCGTGCGGACGTCTTGGACATACAGGTCGTTCGCTCTCGTGGGCACGAGCCGGCATTCCGACCTCCCGGTGTTCCGATCGGGTGCGCCGGCACCACCTCCATTGCGTGTTAGCGGAGCCGACCCATGCTCACGACCCTGAAGACTGTCTATACCGACACGTGCGCCGCGGACCTCGCCTGGACCCTGGGGCGCGAGCCGCTGCCCGCGCTCGCCACGCTCGAACTCGAACTCGCCGGTGCGAGAATGGAGTTGCGGCTCCTGGGGGCATCGCACCAGGTCATCCTCGAAGAGGAGCAGGGCACCTGCTCCGAGACCGTCGCCTGCATCCCCGGCAGCAGTACGCCCCTTCCGCTCGGTGTCTCCAAGCGGCTGGGCGAGTGGGAGTACGAATTCGCGGCGCGCGTCGAGACCCTCTCGCGCGGCCAGTTCGCGGGCCGCGCACAGGAACTGCTCGCCCTGGTGGCCGAGCATCCGCACGGCCTCGCCGGGGTCTTCCCCGGCAGCCCGCACGCGTTCACGGCGATGCTGGCGCAGCGGCACGAGGGCTCGGTGCAGTGGCGTACCTGGCACGCCTACCCCCAGGACGGGCAACTCGTGGCGACCCGCACCCGAGTGGGCGTTCGGATGCCGGCGGTGCTCTGACCGCGGGCCGACCGGGGCGCGACCAAGTGCCCCTTGCCGCGCCCCTTTTACACCTCTGACGTCGAGGTGCACCCTTGTGGGTGACTGGACGTGAGAGTTCGGTGACGTAGCGTTCCCAAGGTGATCGAGCCGTCAACGCAGTTACCCGTGACGCCCAGGACGGGGCGGTTCCTCGTCCTGGCGGGCGTCTTCATCTGCGCGGCCTGCGGTCTGGTGTACGAACTCGAACTGGTCGCCCTCGCCTCGTACTTGATCGGTGACTCGGTCACCCAGGCGTCGGTGGTCCTCTCGGTGATGGTCTTCGCCATGGGCATCGGCTCCCTGCTCGCCAAGCGCCTGCGATGCCGGGCCGCGGTCGGCTTCGGCCTGGTCGAGGCCGCGCTCGCGCTGGTCGGCGGGCTGAGCGCGATGGCGTTGTACGCGGCGTTCGCCTGGACCGGCGACCGGGGCGAGGTCTGGGCGGGCGGCTCGCGCTATCTGCTCGTCGCGTTCTCGCTCGCCATCGGCCTGCTCATCGGCGCCGAAGTGCCGCTCCTGATGGTGCTCATCCAGCGGATCAGACGGCAGGACCCCAGCGGAGCCGTGTCGGACCTGTTCGCCGCCGACTACGTGGGCGCGCTGGTGGGTGGCCTCGCCTTTCCCTTCCTCCTGCTCCCCCTGCTCGGCCAGCTGACCGGGGCGCTGATGACCGGCTCGGTCAACGCGATCGCGGGCGGCGCGCTCGTCTTCGGCCTGTTCCGGCACGACCTGAGCGTGCGCGGCCGCTGGGCGCTGCTCGTCGCGAACGTCACCGTCCTCGGCGTGCTCGCCGCCGCCGCCGTGCTCGTCGGCGACTTCGAGGCGGCGGCGCGCCGGGCGGTCTACGGCAAGGACGTGCGGGTCGCCGTGCAGACCGACGTCCAGGAAGTGGTCCTCACCGGCGGCAGGCACGATTCGCTCGACCTCTACCTCGACGGGCGGCTGCGCGTCAGCGGCCGCGACGAGCACCGCTACCACCGGGCGCTCGTCGGCCCCGCGATGAACGGCCCCCGCGCGCGCGTGCTGATCCTCGGCGGCGGCGACGGCCTCGCGGCGCGCGAGGTCCTTCGGCACCCGGGGGTGCGGCGGGTGGACGTCGTCGAACTCGATCCGGGGGTCGTGCGGCTGGCGCGCCGCGATCCGGCGCTGAGCGAGCTGAACGAGCAGGTGTACCGCGACCCCCGGGTGCGGGTGGTGCACGCCGACGCGTTCCGCTGGCTGCGCTCGCCCCCGCGTACGTACGACGTGGTGATCTCCGATCTGCCCGACCCCGGCATCACCGCGAGCACCAAGCTCTACTCCCAGGAGTTCTACGGCCTGGCGTGCCGGGCCCTGGCCGCGGGCGGACGCCTCGCCGTGCACGCGGGCCCGGTCGCGGCCAGGCCCCGCGTCTTCTGGACGGTGGAGGCGACGCTGCGGGCGGCGGGGCTGCGGACCGAGCCCTACCGCGTGGGCGGCCGGATCTCCGGGTTCGCGGCGGGCCCCGACCGGACGGCGGACGGTGCGTCGGCGCCGCGCGACTGGGGCTTCGTCCTCGCGGCGAGATCCGGCCCGGTCCTCGCACCGCACCGGACGGCCGCGCTGCTGCGGGTGGGCGTGGCGTCCGCCGAACGGACCAGGGTGCGGGGGCTGGCCCCCTCCACTCTGGTGCACCCGCGGTACGCGAACTGACGAACTGACGTACATGGTCTCGGCCACGTGGGTAGGCTCGACTGCCATGGAGCATGAGGTGTTCGTTCCGGTTCCCGCCGACCGCCTGCAGCAGGTGCTGAGCGACCCCGAGCAGGTCGTCGGGGCGGTGCCCGGCCTGCAGCGCGACGCGGACGAGTCCGCGTCGCCGCTCTCCGGCCGCCTCAAGGTGCGGGTCGGCGGCCACACGATCACGTACCGCGGCGCCGCGCGCGTGGCCGCGCGGGGCGACGGGTCCTTCGCGATCGAGGGCGAGGGTGTCGAGGTGCGGGGCGGCGGCTCCGTGAAGCTCTCGCTGTCGGTGCGGCTTGCTTCCCTCGATTCCGCCGAGGACGGTTCCGGGACCCAGGTGGTCTTCTCCGGTACGGGTGCGGGGGAGGGCCGCGTCGCCGAAAGTTCTCCACAGGCTGTGGAGGGCGCGGTGCGGCGGCTGCTCGACCGTTTCGGGGAGGGCCTGGGGCGGATGGCTTCGCCGGAGACCGAGCCGGATCCGGAGCCGGAGCTGGAACCGGAGTCCGTGACGCTGGAGACCGAGATCGTCGAGGCGCCCTCCGTCTTCGAGACGGATGTGCCGCCGTCGTCGTTCGACGCGGAGTCCGACGAGGGCCTCGGGGACGTCGAGGAGATCCTGGTGCCGCCCGCGGAGGCCGCGCATGCCCGGCGGACGATGATCGGCCGGAGCGCGGAGGAGGTCGACCACGCGCCGCCCCGGGGGCGGTACGCGCCCGCGCCCGCCGCCGAGTCGATGTCCACGAGGGCCACGCTGCGCTGGGCCGCGCCCGCGGCCGCGGTGGCGGTGGCCTCGGCGATCGTGGTGGGCCGAGCACTTCGCCGCAGGCGCTGATTCTGGCGCGGGGGCCTTGGCCGCCGTCAATCACCGGCTCCGCCGAGTTCGTCCTCAAACGCCGGACGGGCTGATAGTGGTGGGCCCCCGCGCCGAGCGGGTTTGTGGGAAGGGGTGGGGTTGGGGAAGAAGAAAAGCCCCTGCCCGTAGGGTCGACCCCGTGAGTAGCGAAGACGTGACACTGACCGCGGGTGACGCGGAAGTCACCGTGCAGCCGGGGAACGGCTGCCGGGTGGGAAGCCTCAGGATCGGCGGCGTGGAACTGCTGCGGCAGGGCGAGCGCTACGGCTGCTTCCCCATGGCCCCCTGGGCCGGCCGCATCCGCGAGGGAAAGTTCCGCAACGGCGGCACCCTCCACCAGATGCCCCTCAACTCCCCGCCCCACGCCATCCACGGCTTCGCCAGGGACGCGCCCTGGCGCACCGCCCGCGCGGGGAAGACAGAGGCCGCGTTCACGTACGACCTCACCGACCCCTGGCCCTACGAAGGCCGCGTCACCCAGCTCGTCGAGCTCACCGAGGACTCCCTCACCCTCACCCTCGGCATCGAGACGTACGGCGACTCCTTCCCCGCCCAGGCCGGCTGGCACCCGTGGTTCAACCGGAACCTCGAGCAGCAGGACGTACGCATCGGCTTCGACCCCTCCTGGCAGGAGAAGCGCGGCGACGACCACCTGCCCACCGGCCACCGCGTCGCCCCCACCCCCGGCCCCTGGGACGACTGCTTCGGCATGCCCGACGGCGTCGACGTCACGCTCACCTGGCCCGAGCGGATCGAGCTCAACGTCAAGAGCCGCGAGCAGTGGGTCGTCGTCTACGACGAGCAGGAAGCCGCCGTCTGCGTCGAGCCGCAGACCGGCCCGCCGGACGGGCTCAACACCCTGCCCCGCCTGGTCACCCCCATCGACCCCCTGGAGACGTCGACGACCTGGACCTGGACGCGGCTGAAGCAGCTTTAAGCTGGCAGGCATGACTGACGACGTACGTGGCGCCCTGCTTCAGCAGATCAAGGACAAGGCCGTGGTGCACGGCAAGGTGACCCTCTCCTCGGGTCTCGAAGCCGATTACTACATCGACCTGCGCCGCATCACCCTCGACGGCGAGGCCGCCCCCCTGGTCGGCCAGGTCCTGCTCGACCTCACCGCCGACCTCGACTTCGACGCCGTGGGCGGCCTCACCATGGGCGCCGACCCCGTCGCCGGCGCGATGCTGCACGCCTCCGCCGCCCGCGGCAAGCGGCTTGACGCCTTCGTCGTGCGCAAGGCCGCCAAGGCGCACGGCATGCAGCGCCGCGTCGAGGGCCCGGACATCAAGGGGCGCCGCGTTCTCGTCGTCGAGGACACCTCCACCACCGGCGGCTCCCCGCTGACCGCCGTCGAGGCCGTGCGCGAGGCCGGTGCCGAGGTGGTCGGTGTCGCGACCATCGTGGACCGCGCCACCGGGGCCGGCGAGAAGATCACCGACGGCGCCGGGGTGCCGTACCTCTTCGCGTACTCGAAGGACGACCTCGGCCTCAGCGACTGAGGACCCGCGTCCGGGCGGAGCCGCCCGGCACATCTGGAAAGATGGGGGCGACGATGACGTCGCCCCCTTAGGTCAGGGCCAAGCACACACCCGCACATCACAAGGAGCGGACACATGCCCATCGCAACCCCCGAGGTCTACGCCGAGATGCTGGACCGGGCGAAGGCAGGCAAGTTCGCCTACCCGGCCATCAACGTGACCTCCTCGCAGACCCTGCACGCCGCTCTGCGCGGTTTCGCTGAGGCCGAGAGCGACGGCATCATCCAGATCTCCACCGGTGGTGCGGAGTTCCTGGGCGGCCAGCACAACAAGGACATGGTGACGGGCGCCGTGGCCCTCGCCGAGTTCGCGCACATCGTCGCCGCGAAGTACGACATCACCGTCGCGCTGCACACCGACCACTGCCCCAAGGACAAGCTGGACACCTACGTCCGTCCGCTGATCGACGTCTCCGCGGAGCGCGTCAAGGCCGGCCGCAACCCGCTCTTCCAGTCGCACATGTGGGACGGCTCCGCCGAGACCCTCGCCGACAACCTGGCCATCGGCCAGGAGCTGCTCGCGAAGGCCGCCGCCGCGAAGATCATCCTCGAGGTCGAGATCACCCCGACCGGTGGCGAGGAGGACGGCGTCACGCACGAGATCAACGACGAGCTCTACACGACCGTCGACGACGCGCTGCGTACGGCCGAGGCGCTCGGCCTGGGCGAGAAGGGCCGCTACCTGCTCGCCGCCTCCTTCGGCAACGTGCACGGCGTCTACAAGCCGGGCAACGTCGTCCTGCGTCCCGAGCTCCTCAAGGACCTCCAGGAGGGCGTCGGCGCCAAGTACGGCAAGTCGGCGGGCGCGCAGCCCTTCGACTTCGTCTTCCACGGCGGCTCCGGCTCGACCGCGCAGGAGATCGCGACCGCCCTGGAGAACGGCGTCGTGAAGATGAACCTCGACACGGACACGCAGTACGCCTTCACGCGTCCCGTCGCCGACCACATGTTCAAGAACTACGACGGCGTCCTGAAGGTCGACGGCGAGGTCGGCTCGAAGAAGACGTACGACCCCCGCACCTGGGGCAAGGCCGCCGAGGCGGGCATGGCCCAGCGCGTCACCGAGGCGTGCGCGAACCTGCGCTCCACGGGCACGAAGCTGAAGTAGGCACCACCGCGTCCGCGTACGGGCCCGGCATCCTTCCCTGGGTGCCGGGCCCGTACGCGTATGGAGCAGACTGGAACCCATGGCCATTCACAAGGATCTGCTCGGGGGACCGCCCCCGACCCACCTGCCCGACGACCCGGAGCCGCGCGAGCTCCTCGCGAACGGCGCGGCGCCCGCCGACGTCGCCGCGAAGTACCCGACCTCCTCGCTCGCCTGGGCGCAGCTCGCCGACGAGGCGTTCGAGCGCGGCAGCGTCATCGAGTCGTACGCGTACGCCCGCACCGGCTACCACCGCGGCCTCGACTCGCTGCGCCGTGCCGGCTGGAAGGGCCACGGCCCGGTGCCGTGGGAGCACGAGCCGAACCGCGGCTTCCTGCGCGCCCTGCACGGCCTCGCGCGCGCCGCGCAGTCGATCGGTGAGCAGGAGGAGTACGAGCGCTGCTCGGGCTTCCTGCGGGACTCCTCCCAGACGGCGGCCGAGACCCTGGGCTGACCGCCGAAGACGCGCTCGACCTGCCTGGACGCCACTGTGACCAGGCAGGTCTTGCCGTTTCGTGGGATGTTGCGGAGGATGCCGGTGGGGACCGGGGCCCCCGTGTCGGTAACGGCAGGGGCGGACCGCTACCCGGAGTACGTATCAAGGAGATCGCGATGTCCCAAGAGGCGGACACCCCGAACCTCGACTTCGCAGGAACCACCCCTTACGAGGACTACGTCCAGGCGGACGTCCTCACGCACCTCCAGCACCTGCGCTCGGACGACCCCGGCGAGATGGTCTTCCTGGTCACCACCCAGGTGATGGAGCTGTGGTTCACGGTCATCGTGCACGAGTGGGAGACCGCGTCGCACGCCCTGCGCCGCGACGACATCCCCACCGCCGTGGCCGCGCTCAAGAGAAGCCTCCGCGAGCTGGAGGCGCTGAACGCCTCGTGGCGCCCGCTCGCCCAGCTGACCCCCGGGCAGTTCAACTCCTACCGTTCCGCGCTCGGCGAGGGCTCCGGCTTCCAGTCCGCGATGTACCGCCGCATGGAGTTCCTGCTCGGCGACAAGTCCGCGTCCATGCTGGTGCCGCACCGGGGCGCGCCGCGCGTCCACGCGGAGCTGGAGAAGGCGCTCCAGGAGCCGAGCCTGTACGACGAGGTGCTCGCCCTGCTCGCCCGCCGCGGCCACGCCGTCCCCGCCGCCGTGCTCGAGCGCGACCTGACGCAGAGGTACGAGCCGTCGCCCGAGGTCGAGAAGGTGTGGACGGACCTCTACGCAGGGGACGAGCACGACGAACTCGCCCGCCTGGGCGAGACGTTGACGGACGTCGCCGAGCTGGTGTGGCGCTGGCGCAACGACCACCTGGTGGCGACGCGCCGCGCGATGGGCTCCAAGACGGGCACGGGCGGCTCGGCGGGCGTGGCCTGGCTGGAGAAGCGCGCGACGAAGAACGTGTTCCCCGAGCTGTGGACTGCGAGGAGCCATGTCTGAGACCGGCCTCAGGGCGCGGGCGGCACAGCGGGACGCCGAGGACGAACTCCGCGCGAAGCGCAAGGAGTTCGTCCTGGACGACACCGTCTACCTGGACGGGAACTCGCTGGGCGCGCTGCCCGCCGTCGTCCAGGAGCGGGTCGCGGACGTCGTCTCCCGCCAGTGGGGCCGGCTGCGCATCCGGTCCTGGGACGAGAGCGGCTGGTGGACCGCCCCCGAGCGCATCGGCGACCGCATAGCCCCCCTGGTGGGGGCCGCCCCCGGCCAGATCGTCGTCGGCGACTCGACGAGCGTGAACGTCTTCAAGGCGCTCGTCGCGGCCGTGCGCATGGTCCGTGACTCGGACGAGGGGCGCGACGAGATCGTCGTTGACGCGACGACCTTCCCCACGGACGGGTACATCGCCCAGTCCGCCGCGCGGATGACCGGCTGCCGTCTGGTGCCGGTAGCGCCGGGCGAGGTGCGCGGTGTTCTCGGCCCGCGCACGGCGGCCGTGCTGCTCAATCACGCCGACTACCGCACCGGACGCCTGCACGATCTGCCCGGCCTGACGTCGGCCGTGCACGACGCGGGCGCGCTCGTGGTGTGGGACCTGTGCCACACCGCGGGAGCGCTGCCCGTCGGGCTCGACGCGCACGGCGTGGACCTCGCGGTCGGGTGCACCTACAAGTACCTGAACGGGGGGCCGGGCTCACCCGCGTACATCTACGTACGGGCGGATCTCCAGCCCCGCTTCGACTCCCCGCTGCCCGGCTGGAACTCGCACGCCGAGCCCTTCGGGATGCGGCCGGAGTTCGAGGCGGCCGACGGCGCCGTGCGCGGGCGGGTCGGCACGCCCGACATCCTCTCGATGCTGGCCCTCGACGCGGCGCTCGACGTCTGGGACGGGGTGTCCATCGAGTCCGTACGGGCCAAGTCCCTCGCCCTGACGGACTTCTTCGTCGAGTGCGTGCGGGCCTATGTCCCCGAGGGCCGGGTCGAGGTGCTCACCCCGGCCGCCCACGCGGAGCGCGGCAGCCAGGTCGCCCTGCGGTGCGAGGACGCGGGCGACGTGATGCGGCGCCTGGTCGAGCAGGGCGTGGTCGGCGACTTCCGGGCGCCGGACGTGCTGCGGTTCGGCTTCACTCCGTTGTACGTCGGCTTCGCCGATGTGGAGCGGGCGGCCGGTGTGCTGGCGCGGACGTTGGGCGAGGCGAAGGGCCTGTAGCCCGGCACGGATTCCGTCCCGGATTCCGCCCTGGGTTCCGCCCCTTTCCGGGCGGGATCCGGGGTGGCTCCCCGGTATCGGGAAGGGGCGGGGTAGGGGAAGATCAAAAGATCAGGACCCCCCAGCACATCCACTGCCCCCGCCCCCACCCGCAGAGAGGTTGTCGCATGCCGGACGACGCCGCCGCAGCCCGCGTTGCCGCCGTCGAGGCCGATGCCGCCGAGGCCGACGCCGCCTTCTCGCACCCCGCGGTGCCGCCCGACGCCACCGCCGCGTACGGCGAACATCCCGACCAGGTGGTCGACTTCTACGGACCCCGGATCGCCACGGAGGCCCCCGCCCCCCTCGTCGTCGCCCTGCACGGCGGCGCCTGGCGCGCCCCGTACGACCGGCAGCACCTCACGCCCTTCGTGGACTTCCTGGCCAGACGAGGCTTCGCCGTGGCCAACGTCGAGTACCGGCGGGGCAGTTCGATCCCCGCCCAGGGCGGCGGCCCCGCCGCGGGCCGCTGGCCGGAGACCTTCGACGACGTCGCCGCGGCCTTCGACGCGCTGCCCGCGCTCGTGGCCGAGTTCCTGCCGTCGGCCGACATCCGCCGCACCGTCGTCACCGGCCACTCCGCGGGCGGCCACCTCGCCCTCTGGGCCGCGTCGCGGCACGTGCTGCCCACCGGCTCCCCGTGGCGCATCGACCGGCCGGCCCCCTTCCGGGGCGTCGTGGCCCTCGCGCCGATCGCGGACCTCCGTGCCGCGCGGGAGCTGGACGTCTGCTCGGACGCCCCCGTCCAACTCCTCGGAGGCGAGGGGAAGTTCGAGGAGCGGCTCCCGCACGCCGACCCGGCGGCCCTGCTGCCGACGGGCATCGCCACGGCCATCGTCCAGGGGCGTACCGACATCGTCGTGCCGCAGGCCGTCTCCGAGGCGTACGCCGACGCCGCGGCGAAGGCGGGCGAGGTCGTCGGGGTCACGCTCCTCGAAGACGTCGGGCACTTCCCCCTGATCGACCCGGCGGCCGACGCGTGCGCGGTGGTCGCGGAGGAGATCGCACAGCTGGCGTTCTGAGGCCGGGCTACGGGACTCAGACCTCTACGAGGAGCTCCCGTAGCCCCCGGATCACGAAGTTCGGCCTGCGCTCCGGCTCCGCGGCGAGCTTCAGGTCCGGCGCCCGGCGGATCAGCGCGCCCAGCGACGCCGCGAGCTCGATGCGGGCCAGGGGTGCGCCGATGCAGTAGTGGATGCCCGCGCTGAAGGAGATGTGCGGGTTCTCGGCGCGGGCCAGGTCCAGTTCGGCGGGGGCGGTGAACACCGCCGGGTCGTGGTTGGCCGAGCCGAAGAGGAGGGCGACCTCGCTGCCGCGCGGGATCACGGTGCCGTCGATCTCGATGTCGTCCAGGACCCACCGCTCGAAGAGCTGCAGCGGGGTGTCGTAGCGCATCAGCTCCTCCACGGCGGTGGGGATCAGCGCTCCGGGGTCCGCGCGCAGGGCGGCCAGCTGGGCCGGATGACGGAAGAGCGCGTGCCAGCCGTTGACGGTGGCGTTCACCGTCGCCTCGTGCCCCGCGTTGAGCAGCAGCACGCAGGTGGAGATCATCTCCTGCTCGCTGAGCGACTCCCCGCCCTCGTACGCGGCGATGAGCCCCGAGATCAGGTCGTCGCCGGGCTTCTCGCGCCGCACGGCGATGAGTTCGCGCAGGTACGCGGAGAATTCGAGCGAGGCGGTGACCGCGCGGGCGGCGGTCTCCTCGGAGGGGTTCAGCTCGTACATCCCGCAGATGTCGCCCGACCAGGGCCGCAGCTGGTCCCGGTCGGACTCCGGGATGCCCAGCATCTGCGCGATGACGGCCACCGGCAGCGGCTCGGCGACGCGCGCCGCCAGGTCCCCGCCCCCGTCGGCCACCAGATCCCGTACCAGCCGATCGGCCAACTCCTCGACGTACGGCCTGAGTTGCTCGACCGTACGCGGAGTGAATGCCTTCGACACCAGGCGCCGGATGCGGGTGTGGGTCGGCGCCTCCAGGTCGAGCATGCCGTTGTCGTTCAGGACGTGGAACGGCTCGTGCTCGGGCGGCGGCGCCTGCCGCCCGAACTCCTCGTGCGTGAACCGGTGCAGATAGGTCCGCCCGAGCCGCCGGTCCCGCAGCAGGGCCGACACGTCCGCGTGGTGCGGGACGAGCCACTGGTCGGTGGGCTCGAAGTGGTGCACCCGCCCGGCGGCCCGCAGCTGCGCGTAGGCCGGGTAGGGGTCGGCGATGAACTCCGGCGACCAGGGGGCGAAGGCGGCGATGGAGGCGACGGGAGCGGAGTGGGCGTCCATGAGGGGACGGTAGTCGGGGTCAGCCGGGGGTGACCAGCCTTGCCTCGTACGCGAAGACCGCCGCCTGGGTGCGGTCCCGCAGGCCCAGTTTCACCAGGATGCGGCTCACGTGGGTCTTGATCGTGGACTCGGCGACCACGAGGCGCGATGCGATCTCCCCGTTGGACAGGCCCTGCGCGATGAGGACGAGGACCTCCGTCTCGCGCTCGGTGAGCTCGCCGTACTGCTGGGCCTGGACCGTGGCCGACAGGCGTGGCGTCTCGCCGAGCTTGGAGAACTCGGTGATGAGGCGGCGCGTGACGGAGGGGGCGAGCAGGGCTTCCCCGGCGGCCACCACCTTCACCCCGTCGGCGAGCTGGCGTGCCGAGGCGTCCTTGAGGAGGAAGCCGGAGGCGCCCGCGCGCAGCGCCTGGTAGACGTACTCGTCGAGGTCGAAGGTGGTGAGGACGAGGACCTTCGACGTGACGTCCGCAGCGACGATCTCGCGGGTCGCCTCGATGCCGTTCAGGACGGGCATGCGGATGTCCATCAGGACGACGTCCGGGGAGAGTTCGCGGACCCGGTCGACCGCCTCGCGGCCGTTGACGGCCTCTCCGACGACCTCGATGTCCGGCATCGCGTTGAGCAGGACGGAGAAGCCCTCGCGGACCATCATCTGGTCGTCGGCGATCAGTACGCGGATCGTCATTCCTGGCCTCCGGTGGGCTCCGACGCGGACGCGACGGGCAGGAACACGGTGACTTCGTAGCCGCCGTCGGCGGTCTCCTCGGTCGTCATCTCGCCGTCCAGCATCGTGACGCGCTCGCGCATGCCGGTGATGCCGTGGCCGGCCCCGGGTGAGGGCTTGACCATGCCGGTCGCGGGCCCGTTGACGATGCGCAGACCGAGGCCTCCCAGCACGTATCCGACCTCGACGCGGGCCGTGGCGCCGGGGGCGTGGCGCAGGGTGTTGCTCAGCGCCTCCTGGACGATGCGGTACGCGGAGAGCTCGACGCCCTGCGGGAGTTCGCGGACCGCGCCGGTGACGACCTTCTCGACGTCAAGGCCGGTCTCGCGGACGTTCGCGATGAGCCGGTCGAGGTCGCCGAGGGTGGGCTGCGGGGCGTCCGGCGCCTCGTAGTCCTCCGCGCGTACGACACCGAGGACGCGGCGCAGCTCCGTCAGCGCGGCCACGGCGTTCTCGCGGATGGTGACGAAGGCCTGCTCCAGCTCGGGGGGCGGGTTCTCGACGCGGTAGGGCGCGGCCTCCGCCTGGATGGCGACCACCGACATGTGGTGGGCGACGACGTCGTGCAGTTCGCGGGCGATCGTCGTGCGCTCCTCCAGGAGCGTGCGCTTGTCGCGCTCGATCGCGGTGACCGTCCGCTGCACGGTGACCTCGCGGTGGGCCTCGCGGCGGATGTGCACGAGGGAGGCGGCGAGGAGGAGGAGGGCGGAGAAGAAGAGCATCTCCGGGAGGTTCGTGGTGTAGCCCGGGCTGAGGAAGACCTCGGCGGCGACGCCGTAGAGGGCGGTGCCCACCCACATCCACGCGGCGGTGCGGGGGCGGGTCCGCAGGGTGATCACGGTCATCACGGCGAGGTGCGCGAGGAAGAGGCTGGCGGTCCACGGATAGCCGTCCCAGCCGCCGCTGAGGGCGCCGGCGAAGGGCGAGACCGCGATCAGGACCCACCAGGCACCGACGGGCCTGAGGAGGGTCATGCCGACGGCGGCGGCCGGGACGAGGCCGGTGACGATGTAGTCGAGGCCGCCGGATTCCTCGGAGTAGGCGATGGCGAAGGTGAGGAAGGCGGCGGCCATGACCGCGGCGTGCGGGGCCCAGCCCGCGTACTGGCGTATGCGGGCGGGAAGACGCCCGATCACGGGTCCGTCCGTACGCATCATGGGCAGCGGTCGGTAGGCGAAGGCGCCCCGGAAGAGATCCTGCCGAAGCCCTCCGAGCGCACCCACGGCCAGCTGGACCTCTGGGCTGCGGGTACTGCTGGGGGCGGTCTTGGTCGCATCAGTCACGCTTACGAAGGTACGGGGGCGGGCAGGGGCGGTCGTCCCCTCAGGGACGGGTTCTCCGGGGTCCGTCGCAGGTACTACGCGGGGACGCGGGCGCGGGGCAATCGGGCGGGTGGGCGGGAAGGGCCTGTTCGTCCAGGGATGGATGCGGGGTGATCGGGCGGGTGGGTGGGAGGGCCTGTTCGGGCAGGAGACTGCCGGGCTACGTCGTCAGGTCACGGCGGCGCAGGCCGGCCAGACCGAGGGAGGCCAGCGCCGCCGCAAGGGCGAGGAGCGCCCCCACTGGGCCCCAGGTCACCGCGGAGCCCGGCAGCTTCGGCAGGTGGCCGAAGGGCGACAGGTCCATCACCAGCTCCGGAAGGTCCAGCGCGGGGCCGAGCCAGCCGAGGGCCAGGCAGACCCCCGCCACCCCCCAGGCAGCCACCGCAGCCCGCGGGAACGCCCCCACCAGGAGCACGGCGAGCCCGCCGAGCGCCCAGATCGCCGCCACCTGCACCAGGCACGCCCCCATGATCGGCCCGAGGTCATCCCCGTACCCGAGAGCCAGTCCCGCCCCGCCCACCAGCATCAGCAGCAGCGCGCCACCGAAGGCGATCAGCAGATGGCCCGCGGCCCACCGCAGCCGGCCCACCGAGCCCGCGAGGACCGGCTCCGCCCGCTGCGACGTCTCCTCGCCGTGCAGCCGCAGCACGGAGGCGACGACGTACAGCGAGGCGACCATCCCCAGCATGCCGACCATCGTGGCGAGGAAGGCGTCCGTGAGGCCGGACTGGCCGCCCATGCGCTCGATGACGGCGCGGGTGTTCTGGTTGTCGCCCACGATGTCCGCCGCGCCCTCGGTCATCCCGCCGAACACCACCCCGGCGATCAGGAAACCGAGCCCCCAGCCGAGCACGCTGCCCCGCTGCAGCCGCCACGCGAGCCCGCCCGCGGTGGCGATCGAGCCCTGCGCGGGACCGGGCCGGGTCGGCAGGAAGCTCATGCCGACGTCGCGCCGCCCCGCAAGCGCGTACGCGACCGCGCCCTGCGCCACGATCGCGGCGGCGGTCAGGAGCAGCACCCACCACCGCTCCCCGGCGAAGGCCCGGACGTTCTGCGCCCACCCCAGCGGGGAGAGCCAGGTCAGCACGGATTCGCCGCCCCGCGTTCCCGCGTCACCGGCCGCCTTGAGCACGTACGCGGCGCCCAGCAGTCCCGCGGTCAGCCCCTTGGCGAGCCGCGCGCTCTCCGTGAACTGGGCGACGATCGCCGCCATGGTGGCGAAGAGCATGCCGGTGCCCGCGACGCCGAGCCCGAGCGCGAGCGCCCCGGCCGAGCCCTGCCCGGCCAGGCCCCCGGCGATGAGCAGCCCGACGGCAGCGTTCGCCACGAACGCGGCGAGCAGCGCCGCGGTCAGCGGCGCGCGCCGCCCCACCATCGCGGCGGAGACCATCTCCTGGCGCCCCGTCTCCTCCTCCTCGCGGGTGTGCCGTACGACGACGATCAGGCTCATCGCGGCGGCGAGGATCGCGGCGTACACGCCGATGCGCCAGGCGGAGAGCGCGCCGGTGGAGTCCCCGAACACCGGCGAGTACAGCGCCCGCATCGAGGAGTTGGCGTTCATCGACCGCATGGCGTCGGCCCGCTCGGCGGCCGTGCCGTACGTCTGCTCCAGGGCGCCCGGCATCGCGAGGACCACCCCGGCGACGACGAGGACCCAGACGGGCAGCATGACGCGGTCGCGGCGCAGGGCGAGCCGCAGCAGGGCGCCGGTACCGGCGAGGTGACGCGCCCCGCCGGGGCGCGAGGTGAACGCGGAGGCCGCGGCGGTGGCGGTCATCGCGCACCCGCCGCTTCGGTGACACCGCCGGCCCGCACGTCGTCCTGGTAGTGCCGCAGGAAGAGTTCCTCAAGGGTGGGCGGCGTGGAGATCAGCGACCGGACCCCGGCCTCGGTCAGCGCCCGCAGCACCGCGTCCAGCTTGTCGGTGTCGACGTGGAGCTTGACGCGGTTCCCGGACACGTCGACGTCGTGCACGCCGGGCAGCCGCCCGAGCCCGTTGGGCGGCCCCGCGAGCTCGGCGGTGACGCTGGTCCGCGTCAGATGGCGCAGGTCGGCCAGCGAACCGGTCTCGACGGTCTGCCCGTTCCTGATGATGCTGACGCGGTCGCAGAGGCTCTCCACCTCGCTGAGGATGTGCGAGGACAGGAGGATCGTGCGTCCCCGGTCGCGCTCCTCCTCGACGCACGCCTGGAAGACCTCCTCCATGAGCGGGTCGAGCCCTGAGGTGGGTTCGTCGAGGATCAGCAGGTCGACGTCGGACGCGAAGGCGGCGACGAGGGCGACCTTCTGCCGGTTGCCCTTGGAGTACGTACGCCCCTTCTTGGTGGGGTCGAGTTCGTACCGTTCGACGAGGTCGGCCCTGCGCCCCTGGTCGAGGCCGCCGCGCAGCTTCCCGTACAGATCGATGACCTCGCCGCCGGAGAGGTTGCGCCACAGGGTGACGTCACCGGGCACGTACGCCACCCGCCGGTGCAGCTCCACCGCGTCGTTCCACGGGTCCTTGCCGAGCAGCTGGGCGGCGCCGGAGTCGGCGCGGAGCAGGCCGAGGAGGACCCGGATGGTCGTGGACTTCCCCGCGCCGTTGGGGCCGAGGAAGCCGTGGACCTCGCCGGTCTCGACGTCGAGGTCCAGGCCGTCAAGCGCGTGCGTCCGGCCGAACGACTTGTGCAGTCCGGAGACGGTGATTGCCTTCGTCATGTTTCGGAACGTACGCTACTTTCACAAACTTGTGAAGTTAAGGAAGCGTATAAACTTGACCACGTCCGGCGAGCAGGGGAGATGATCGGCAGATGCCCAAAAGGTCCGACGAAGAGGCGGTACGTGACGACGAGGTCGTCTCACGTTTCGTGGAGCAGTTCGCCGCGCAGCTGGTCGAGGCGGGCATGCCGAGGATGCCCGCGCGGATCTTCGCGGCGCTCCTCGCGTCGGACTCGGGCGCACTGACCTCGGCGGAGCTGGGCGAACGGCTTCAGGTGAGCCCGGCGGCGGTGTCGGGCGCCGTCCGCTACCTCACGCAGCAGCACATGGTGGCCAGGGAGCGCGACCCCGGCTCCCGGCGGGACCTCTTCCGGGTGCACAGCAACCAGTGGTACGAGGCGCTCGCCAACCGTGACGGGGTGCTCAAGCGCTGGGAGTCGGCCCTGCGCGAGGGCGTCACGAGCCTCGGCCCCGACACTCCGGCGGGCCGGCGCATGGCGGAGACGCTCGCCTTCTTCGAGTTCGTCGAGCACGAGATCGCGGGAATGCTGGTGCGGTGGCGGGAGCACCGGGAGACCTTGTTCGGCAAGTAGGCCGGGCTGCCCCGCCCCTTCGCGGCTGCGGGACCCCCGGCGGTCACCGAGGCAGCATCAAGCCCCAGGCATCGGTCCGCACCGCCCAGGTCCGGGTCCGCACAGGGCCCCCGACCATCGCGTCCGCCCGGTAGCGGAAATCGGGCCCGGACACCGTTATCGTCCGCGCCCGCACCCGCAGGGCCTCCGCCGCCGCGCCCACCGAGGTGGGCCGGACCTCGACCTCCGCGAGGCCGTCGGCCCCCGGACGCACCGAGACCCCCTCCACCGGCTGGTCCAGGTCCACCACGACCACCCCGTCCGCCTCCACCCGCAGCCGCGCGGGCGCGGGACCGGGGGCGGACGCGACGCGCGAGGGGCGCGCGAGGGTGCGGACGAAGGACTGGCACGTACGCAGCCAGGGGTGGCCGTCCACCGCCGTGCTCCCGGACGCCGACGCGGTGACGGGCGGGATGCGCAGGGTCCCCAGGACCACGCCGTCGCTGTCGTCCACGAGCAGATCAAGCCGCCGCTCGACCCCTTCGAGCACCGCACGGGCCGCCGCGACGGCCCCCGCGGGCACTCCGAGGGACCGGGAAAGCAGCTGGGAAGCCCCCACCGGAACGACCGAAACCGCACACGAATCGAGCTCCCGCTCGCGGTGCAGGACCGTGACGGCGCGCAGCAGCGCCCGGTCGTCGCCGATCACCACGGGACGCCGCGTACCCCTTCTGGCCAGGGCTTTCGCGAAATCCTCCGGCCCTTCCGGCAGGCAGATCCGGACGGCCGCACCCGCGCCGAGCACGTCCTTCGCGATCCGTACCGACTCACCGTCCGTGCGCCGGGCGACCGGGTCGATGACGACTAGCAGCTGGTCGCGAGCCGACAACGTGCGCCCCTTTTCTGAGTCCTCGGGTAGCATCTTTGTGCAAGAGCCCCTTGCGCTATTGCGCCAGGGGCTTCGTCTATTCCGGGGCAGCATCCAAGGCACACCCATATGGCGGCTACGGCCCCTGACCTTGGACATGCCCCGCCCGGAAGGGGTGTACGCCTGTGCCCGCACTTGTGCTGCTCGGTGCTCAGTGGGGTGACGAAGGCAAGGGAAAGGCCACCGACCTGCTCGGTGGCTCCGTGGACTATGTAGTGCGATACCAGGGCGGCAACAACGCCGGCCACACGGTCGTCGTAGGCGACCAGAAGTACGCGCTGCATCTCCTCCCTTCCGGGATTCTCTCCCCGGACTGCGTGCCTGTCATCGGCAACGGAGTCGTCGTCGACCCGTCGGTCCTGCTCTCCGAGCTGAGCGGTCTGAACGAGCGCGGCGTCGACACGTCGAAGCTGCTGATCAGCGGTAACGCGCACATCATCACGCCGTACAACGTGACCGTCGACAAGGTGACGGAGCGCTTCCTCGGCAAGCGCAAGATCGGCACGACCGGCCGCGGCATCGGCCCGACGTACGCCGACAAGATCAACCGCACCGGCATCCGCGTCCAGGACCTCTACGACCAGTCGATCCTGGAGCAGAAGGTCGAGGCGGCCCTCGAGGTCAAGAACCAGCTCCTCACCAAGCTCTACAACCGCCGCGCCATCGAGGTCGGCCAGATCGTCGAGCAGCTCCTGGAGCACGGCGAGAACATCAAGCGGTACGTCGCCGACACCACCCTGATCCTCAACAACGCGCTCGACGAGGACAAGGTCGTCCTCTTCGAGGGCGGCCAGGGCACGCTCCTGGACGTGGACCACGGCACGTACCCCTTCGTCACCTCCTCGAACCCGACCGCGGGCGGCGCCTGCACGGGTACGGGCGTCGGCCCGACGAAGATCAGCCGCGTCATCGGCATCCTGAAGGCGTACACCACGCGCGTCGGCGCGGGCCCGTTCCCGACGGAGCTCTTCGACCAGGACGGCGAGGACCTGCGCCGCATCGGCGGCGAGCGCGGTGTCACCACCGGCCGCGACCGGCGCTGCGGCTGGTTCGACGCGCCGATCGCGCGCTACGCGACCCGCGTGAACGGCCTGACGGACTTCTTCCTGACGAAGCTGGACGTCCTGACGGGCTGGGAGCAGATCCCGGTCTGCGTCGCGTACGAGATCGACGGCAAGCGCGTCGAGGAACTCCCGTACAACCAGACCGACTTCCACCACGCGAAGCCGGTCTACGAGATGCTGCCCGGCTGGTCCGAGGACATCACCAAGGCGCAGACCTTCTCCGACCTGCCGAAGAACGCGCAGGGTTACGTGAAGGCGCTCGAGGAGATGTCGGGCGCGCCGATCTCCGCGATCGGCGTCGGTCCGGGCCGCACGGAGACGATCGAGATCAACTCGTTCATCTAGCGGCTCAGTTCTCCCCGCACATCCGCAGTCCCACGGGCGTCTGGCACGGCAGGTGCCCGTGGGTGCGGACCACGTCCTGCCCGCTCCCGCGGACCGCGTACGCGAGGAAGCTCGACGCCAGCGAGTCGGCGGGCGGGCTGCCGTAGGTGTAGGCGTACTCGATCTCGCGGTACGGGTAGCCGCTGGACTGGATGTGGTCGATGGACGGGGTGTGGCCGTCCAGGTTCAGGCGGTGCACGCCCTTGAGGGCGGCCGTGTTGCGCAGCTCGCTGTAGCCGACCGCGCCCGGTGTCGCGGCGACCGTGTCCAGGACCTGCTCCGTGGAGTCGAGTTCGCAGCGGATCACCGGCGCCCGGGGGCCGATGTCCTTCGTCAGGCAGTCGCTGGAGGACTCCTGGATCTCCGGGGCGCCCTTGAGGACCCGCTGCTGGAGGGTGACCCGCGTGCCCGAGCTCGACCCCCGGCTGACCAGGACCACCGGCAGGTCGGGGCCGCCCCGCAGCTCCTTCCAGTTGCGGATCTCGCCGGTGAACAGGCGGCGTACGTCCTTCGTGGAGAGGTTCTTGACCGGCACCCTGTCGTTCAGGACGAGGGCGAACAGGGAGACCGCCACCCGCGTCTCGCTCAGCCGCGTGTAGCTGCCGGGGCGCGGTCCGTCGGAGAAGGCGATCACCGGCGGTGCGCCCTCGCCGGGCCCGGCGTCCGCCGCGGCCAGCTCCCGCACGCCGCCCCGGCTTCCGTGCGCGCTCACCTCGATGTGCGAGCCCTCGCAGTCCTTCATGTACTTGTCCGCGAGCTCGGTGGCCACCGGCTCGAACGCGGTCGACCCGGTCAGGGTGAGGCCGCCCGTCTGGCAGTACGAGGGCGGCGGCTCGGAGTCGGGGCGCAGGATGAGGCCCGCGAGGCCGAGGATCACCAGGCTCAGCGCGATGGCCACCCGCTGCGAGAGCCTGCTGAACACCGGCGGCTTCTCGTCGGGGGCCGCGCTGTGGTTCTCGTGCGTCTCGCCGCCCTGGATGCCGCCGATGATCGTGTAGCCGCTGTCCACGGGGCCGCCGGTCAGCAGCACGAGGAGCTTGTAGTACTCGCCCCGGTTGAGCGGCACGCGCGGGATGTGCAGCCTGCCGGACTCGTAGCCGAGGCCCGTGCCGGGCGCGAAGTGCTCCATCAGGTGGTCGGCCTCGGGCGGCAGCGTGACCGCCACCGCGCGGATGATGCGGTTCTCGAACACCGCCGTCAGGCCGTGCGGCGAGCGGCCCGTGTAGTCGGCCACGTCGATGGGCAGCGAACCGTCGTTCTCGACGCGCAGCAGCACCAGTGTCGCGTCCGACATCTCCGGGGCCTCGTCGAAGAGACCGAGGCGCGCGTTCGCGTCGCCCGTACGGACGTTGTCGCCTATCGCCGTGTCCATCTGCTTGCGGTGGCCGATGCGCTTGCGGCGCGGTACGCGGCGTTCGAGCAGCACGGGGACGAAGGCGCCGGCGATGCCGACCAGGATGGCGAGCACGGCGATGGCGTTTTCGGTGCCCAACCAGTTCATGGGCGGGACGGTAGACGCCGGATGCGGCCATCGGGCGGTGCTTGTCCGGGCGGACGGCAGCTGTTCGCCCGGCGTTCAACTACCAACGTAAAGCGCCTGGTCGGGCCGTGGATTCGGCGTAGATGAATAGGGGGCTCACCCCTCCTTGTCGTAGGTCAGCCCCTTGTCCGTGCCCGTGTTCTCGCGGTGCAGCCTGCCGTTCGAGAGCAGCGTGACCGTGCTCGCCTGGCCCGGCCTGCAGGAGGTCGCGGGCTGTCCGACGATCACGTCCGTCGGTCCGATGCGCAGGGTGTTGCCGCTCGCGGACTCCAACTTGCCCTGGAACACGCAGTGGTACGTGCCCCCGGTGTCCGTCGGGCCGTCCGCCGTGATCGAGACGACGGTGTCGCCGACCTCACCCTGCTGGAGGACGAGCTGACGGGAGTTGTGGCCCAGGTTGTTCTGGATGGAGCCGCTCCAGGTGCCGAGGAACTTGTCCGGGACTGCGCCCTCCTTGCCCTTGTCGTCGTCCTTGGACGCGGGGGAGGTCGGCGGGGTCTCGGGGTCCGACTTCTCCTCGTCGGACGGCGTGCCCGGGGTCGAAGGGGCGCTGCTGGAGGGCGAATCGGAGTTCGTGCCGCCCGCCTTCGTGCTGCCCTCGCCCTTCATCACCGCGTACACCGTGCCGCCCGCTCCTATGGCCACTATGACGGCTACCGCGATGAGCGCGGCGGTGGACCGCCCGCTGCGGCGCGGGGGCTCGCCCTGGGGGTGCACGAGAGGGCCGTACGGAGGAGTGGGCCCGTACGGAGGTGTGGGCCCGTACGGACCCTGCTGGGGGTAGCCGTAGCCGGGCTGGGGGTGCTGCTGGGGGTAGCCGTACGCCGGGCCCGGTGGGGGAGTCGGCGGTGGGGCCTGGCCCGTGATCATCGTGGGGAGGTGGTTGAGCGGGGCGGCCTGGCCCGGTCTGCCGGGCGGCGGCGGTGTGTCGCCGTCGGCGGGGCCCGGCTCGGGTCCGGCTGCTGCGGCAGCGGCGGCTCCGGCGCCCGCGGCGGCCCCGGCCCCGGCAGCCTTGGGCGCGTCGCCCGCGCCCCCGGCGGCCAGCTCCTTCGGCGGTGCGAGCGACACCGGCGGGACCGGTCCCTTGGCGGAGGACGTCTGGGACCCGCCGCTCTCGTCCGGGTTCTCCGTGTCCAGCAACTGCACCGCGTGCCGCCCCAGTTGGGCGACAAGGGCCCCCGGCAGCCAGGGATCGCGGGTCCGGCCGCCGTCGCCGAGCGTGTCCTCCGCGCCCGTCCGCTCCAGGAGCTGCTCCAGCGAGGGCCGGTCCGCGGGGTTCTTGCGCAGGCAGTCGCCGACCAGCTCGGCCAGCTCCTCCGGCAGCCCCTCCAGGTCCGGCTCCTCCTGTGCGATGCGGAACATCAGCGCGTGCACGCCGCTGTTGGCCGTGCCGAACGGCAGCGCGCCCGAAGCCGCGTACGCGAGGACCGACCCCAGGCAGAACACGTCGCACGCCGGGGTGATCCGGTCGCCCCGCACCTGCTCGGGCGCCATGAAGCCGGGCGAGCCGACGAGCGCGCCGGTGCGGGTCAGGCCGCCGTCGGTGACCGTCTCAAGAGCGCGGGCGATGCCGAAGTCGATGACGCGCGGGCCGTCGATCGTGACGAGCACGTTCGACGGCTTGAGGTCGCGGTGGATGAGGCCCGCCGCGTGAATGTCCTTGAGGGCGTTGGCGAGCCCCGCCGCGAGTATCTTCACGGACCGCTCGGGCAACGGCCCGTGGTCGTGCGAGACGACGCTCTGCAGAGAGGGTCCCGCGACATATCCCGTGGCCAGCCAGGGGATCGCCGCCTCGGTGTCCGCGTCGAGCACCGGCGCCGTCCACGCGCCGCCGACCCGCCGTGCCGCCTGCACTTCCTGCCGGAAGCGGTTCCTGAACTCCTCCTGCTCGGCGAGCTCTTCACGCACCAGCTTCACCGCGACCGTACGTCCCCGGTCGGAGCGCGCCAGATAGACGTGTCCCATGCCGCCCGCTCCGAGCCGCGCGAGCAGCCGGTAAGCGCCTATTCGCTGTGGATCCCCGGGTCCGAGCTTTTCCATCGCCGCGCCGACCTCCCCCGTTGGTGTGCAACAGATCGAGGATAGTGGGGCGGTAGGACATCGGGGCACGGACTGCCTGCTACGGCTCCGTAACGGGTTGTTCCGTATCCATGTCGGACAGCACGCGGGAAAGCCGCTCCAACACCCGCACGGTCTGGGCGAATTCCTCGTCGCCCAGCGCGGCGGCGAGCCGTGCGGCCACCTCCGCATGGCCGGGACCGATCTTCTCGACGGCGGCCAGGCCCTCGTCCGTGGGGCGCAGGAGCTTGGCACGCCGGTGGGCGGGGTTGGGCACGTACTCGGCGAGGCCGCGCCGCACGAGGAGGTCGGCGATGCGCTGCACGCTCTGCCGGGTGATGCCCATCGCCCGTGCGATCCCGGCGACGGGCAGGGGCTCGCGCAGGACCGCGCCGAGCACCTGCCACCAGGCGGCGGTGAGACCGCCGGGCTTGGCCAACTCATCGGCGATGGACAGGAGTTGGCCGTTGAGCCGGAAGGTGCCGAGGGCGGTGCGGGAGAACAGGTCCTGCTGCTCCCGCACCCGGTCCTGCTGCTCCCGCACCCGGTCGTGCTCGGTGCTCATGATTCGAGCACCTCGTACGCGGACGCGTCCGAGTCGTGGAACAGCCGGTACCAGGCATCCAGCTTCTCGCCCTCGAAGGCGCCGAGCCGCCCGAGGATCTCGCGGGCGAAGGCCACGGGCTCGGTCGGCCCCGCCGTGGTCAGGCCGCCGTCCGTGACGGCGTCGGCCTCCACGTACCGCTCGCCGCCCTTGTATCCGGTGGCCGCGAGGTAGAACGACACCGCGCTGGTGTGCGCGCGGTCGTCGAGCAGCCCCTCGCGGGCGAGCCCGGCGGTGGCCCCGCAGATCGCGGCGACGGGCACGTCCGCGTCGAGGAAGGCGCGGGCGGTGCGGCCGAAGCGAGCCAGGTCGTCGCCCGAGTCCCACAGGTCGGCGCCCGGCAGGATCAGCAGCGCGCTGTCCTCGGGCCGCAGGTCGGCGAGGGTCAGGTCGGGCTGGATGCGGACGCCGCCCGCCGTGGTGACGGGGTCGAGCGAGCCGGCGGCGACGGTACGGATCTCGTACCCGTCGCGGGCGAGGAACGCGGTGGCGTATCCGGTCTCCCAGTCGGCGAGCGTGTCGTAGACGGCGAGGTGCACGGGCAGGGGCTTGCGGGTCATGACTGCCTCCACTGGGTGGGGTGCCGCTGAGCTCTTATGTGAGCATGCTGTCAAATCGACAGCATGCTGTCAAGAGGATGATGCTCCTGGGTGGGCCGGCGCCCGGCTCGTTAACTCCCGCTGGGGGCGGCCTTAACCCGCCGTTCCCTAGCGTCCTGGTCATGGACAGCGCAGAGAACCTCGGACAGATGGCCGCCCACCTCGGACTCGACCTGGTGGCCGTGACCCTCCTGACCTTCGGGGTCTTCTATCCCCGGCACCGCAGGAGGGAGCTGGTCCCCGCCTATCTCGCCCTGAACGTCGCGCTCTTCGCCGTCGTCTCCGCCCTCGCGAGCGCCGGCGGCAACGGCGGCCTCGCGCTCGGGTTCGGACTCTTCGGAGTGCTCTCGATCGTGCGGCTCCGCTCGGACGCGCT
Organism: Streptomyces sp. NPDC054047; assembly: GCF_055585065.1. NCBI lineage: Bacteria > Bacillati > Actinomycetota > Actinomycetes > Kitasatosporales > Streptomycetaceae > Streptomyces > Streptomyces sp. NPDC054047. The sequence goes on from NZ_JBVJKV010000005.1 coordinate 268,372, forward strand.
GGCGCACCAGGAAGTGGCGTACTACTTCATCACCCTCGTCCTCGGCCTCCTCTGCGGACTTCCGGGCCTCGACCTGCCGGTGGCCGCCGGGCTCGCGGCCGTGCTGCTCCTGGTGATGTACGGCGCCGACCACCCCCGCCTCTTCGCCGGTGACCGGCGCGCGGTCATCACCCTGGACGCGGTGTACCGCGAGGAGGCCGCGCTCCGGGCCGAGTTGGCGCGGCGCCTGGGCGAGCCGCTCGGCTGGACCGTCCAGGAGGTGGACTACGTCCGTGACCTGATGGTTCTGGAAGTCCGCTTCCGGCAGCCGGAACCTTCCGAGCGGGCCGGGGAGTTCACACGGACAGCACCACGACGCCGCACGACCCGGTCCCGCACGCCTGCCGTCCCCCACCAGAAGGAGACCGTGTGAACCCCGCCGTACGCGCCATCGGACGGGCCGCGCTCGCCGCGCACCCCATCTCGCTCGACGAGGTCAACGCGCGGGCCGAGCTGCTCGCCCGCTACGACAACAGCTATCTCGTGCCGGTCGAGATCTTCGACGACCTGGCGGCGCTGCTCACGGACCCGCGCCGCGCGTCGGGCCCCTTCCGGGCCCTGAGCATCGGCGGAAAGCGCTGGTTCAGCTACCACTCGACGTACTACGACACCCCCGAGCTGCTCACCTACCACCATCACCGGCAGGGCAGGCGGCTGCGCTACCGCATCCGGGAGCGGGTCTACCAGGACAGCGGAGAGCGGCAGTTCGAGATCAAGCTGAAGAGCGGCCGGGGCGAGACGGTCAAGCACCGGCAGCGGCTGGAGGGCGACGACTGCGTCCTGGACGCCGAGCGGCAGGGATTCCTCGCGGGCGTGCTGAGCGGTTCGTACGGGATCGAGGCGCCGGGCGGTCTGACGACGGCGCTGGTCACGGAGTACCAGCGGGCGACCTTCGTCGCCGACGGGCAGCGGATCACGTGCGATGCCGGGCTCGTGGTGCGGGACGTGGCCACGGGGCGTTCGGTGGCGGCGGACTCCGGGCTCGTCCTGGTGGAGACGAAGACGCAGGGGCATCTGACGGAGGCGGACCGGGTGCTGCACCGGTACGGGGTGCGGGCCGCGGAGTTCACGAAGTACTGCGGCGGGTTCGCCGCGCTGCGGCCGGAGTTGGGGGTCAACCGGTGGGCTCGGGCGGTGCGGGTCGCGTTTCCGCGGGCGGCGGGGGCGGCGTCTGCGGGAACGTGAGGGTGACCCGGGTGCCGCGGGTCGCGTCCGACGCTATGGCGAAGGTGCCGCCCGCGTCCTCCGCGGTGCGGCGGGCGATGTCCAGGCCGAGGCCGGTGGAGCCGCCGCCGCTGGTGCCGCGTTCCGCCGCGTACGTCGGGGGGAGGCCGGGGCCTTCGTCGGCGACGGTGAGTTCGGCGTGGCCGGTCGGGGTGGTGCCGACCGTTCGGACCGCGATGCGGAACGGGGTGCCCTGGGGGGTGTGGTCCAGGACGTTGCCGATCAGGGCGTCGATGGCTGCGGTGAGGTCGTCCTGAGGGACGGGGACGGGGGTTGGCTCGTGGGGGGTTGATGTCTGTGTTGTGCGGCCCTGGTCCTCTGCCAGCGGCTGCCAGAATTCGGCGCGTTCGCGGGCCACTGCCGCCAGGTCGGCGTGCGGGGCGTCGCGGAGCGGGCGGCGGGCCTTGCGGATCACGTCGTCGACGCTGCGTTCCAGGGCGGCGACGTCCGCGGCGATGCGGTGCGCCTCCTCCGTGTCGCGGAGGGTCTCGGCGTCCAGGCGGAGGGCGGCCACGGGGGTGCGGAGACGGTGGGCGAGGTCGGCGGCGTTCTCGCGTTCGGCGGTGAGGAGCTCGTCGATGCGGGTGGCGAGGTGGTTCAGCTGGCCCGCGACCAGGCGGAGTTCGGGCGGGCCCTCGGGGGTGGCGCGTGCGGTGAGGTCGCCGGCGGCGAGGCGGTCCGCGGTGCGGGCGAGGCGGCGGGTGGCGCCGACCAGGCGGGCGCCGAGGCGGTCGGCGAGGAGCAGACCGATGAGGACGAGGCCGACCCCGATCCCGGCGAGCACGAGCCAGGAGGTCATGGTGCCCGCGTACAACTGGCGCTCGGTGAGGGTGACTTGGACGACGGCGGTGCCGTCGGCTGCGCCCTGGACGGGGACGAGGACCTGGCGGCCGCCGGTGGAGGGTTCGTAGGTGAAGGCGCGGCCGGTGCGGGCCAGGCGGATGGCGTCGGTGATGTGGGATTTTCCGTGGTGCTGGGGGCTCGGGCCGATGACGGTGTCGTCGGCCAGGACGAGTGAAGTGGCGGGTATCGCCTGGGTGTTGACGCTCTCCACGGTCTGCTCGGCGGTCTCGCGCTCGTCCGGGGTGGCGAGGGCGGGGCCGATGGCGTGCGCGACCCACTGGGCTCGGGCGGTGGCCTCGGCGGTGGTGCGGTCGGCGGCGTGGGTGCGGGTGAGGAGGGTGAGGGGGACGAGGAGGGCGGTCAGGACGAGGGCGGTGGTGGCGGCGGTGAGGAGGAGGAGGCTGCGGCGCATCAGCTGGCCCCTGGGCCTTGGGTGGAGTCCTGCTCGCCGCCGCCGCCGGTGCCGGTGCCGTTGTTGCTGCCGTCGCCGTCGCTGCTGTCGCCGCTGTTGCTGGTGTGGGGCGCCTCGCTGATGTGGGGCGGGGCCGCGCCGGTATGTCCGTCCTCGCTATCGTCCGGTGGCCGCCTTGCTGCTTCGGCTCCGGAGTGCCGCGAGCCGTGCTCCGGGCGGACATACCGGCACGTCCCCTCAGGTGCGTCGCGCGGCTGCGGGAGCGTGGGGGCCGGGCGTTCTTCGGGGGGTGTCAGCTTTACGCCCACCGTGCGGACGGTGTGGAGGTAGCGGGGGGCCTGGGCCGTCTCGCCCAGTTTTCTGCGGAGCCAGGAGAGGTGGACGTCGACCGTCTTGTCGGCGCCGCCCAGGGGTTGCTGCCATACCTCGGCGAGGAGTTCGCGGCGGGAGACGACCTGGCCGGGGCGGTGGGCGAGGTAGGCGAGGAGGTCGAACTCGCGCGGGGTGAGGTCGAGGGGGTGGCCGTCGAGGGTGACTTCGCGGGAGGCGGTGTCGAGTGTCAGACCTCCTACGTGGAGGGGCTCTTCGGCTGTCTCGGTGGCGCCGAGGCGGCGGAGGACGGCCTTGATGCGGGCGTCCAGTTGGGCGGCGCCGAAGGGCTTGACGATGTAGTCGTCGGCCCCGTCCTCGAGGATCGCCACCATCTCGGGTTCGTCGTCGCGGGCGGTCGCGACGATGACGGGTACGTCGCTGACGGAACGGAGCATGCGCAGGATCTGGGAGCCGTCCACGTCCGGGAGGCCCAGGTCGAGCACGACGAGGTCGGGGCGGTTGGTGACCGCCGCGTCCAGGCCTGCCATGCCGCTGGGCGCGGTGGCGACGGCGTGCCCTTTGTCGCGCAGGGCCCGCACGAGGGCGCCGCGCAGCTGGGGATCGTCCTCCACGACGAGAAGATGGGCCATACATCCACCGTAGTCAGGTGCTTTGGGCAGCCCTTAACCGGGCGTTAGGAAACTGTGCGGCACAGTGGCCGGATGAGGAAGTGGCGGAGCGCGGTGGTGACCGCGGCATGGGTGGGCGTGGGCACGGCCGCGGGAGCGCTGGGCGCTTGGCAGTTGGCCACGGCGGACAGCGCGGGCGGCGCGGCACACAGCCGTCCCCTGGACGAGGGAGCGGTGGAGAGGGCGCTGGCGGCGACATCGGCGACGCCAAGGGCATCGCCATCCCCATCCCCCTCGCCATCCGGCTCATCGAGCACGCCGAGCACACCGAGTACGCCGTCGGAGAAGCCGTCCGACCGGTCGACCCTGAGGTTCACGGGCGGGACGGCGACGGTCGAGTGCAGGGGAGACGGGACGGTGTACCTGGTCTCGTGGAGCCCGGCGGACGGTTTCCACATCGACGAGGACGTGGAACGGGGCCCGGGCGCGGTGGCCCGCCTGGAGGCGGAACCGAGCGATGACGACGACGAGCGGGACGATCTGCCGTACGAGATCAGGTGCGGGGAGGAGGGCCCGGGGGCGAGGGTGGTGGCGGACGCGGACGACTAGCCGGTGGGATTCTCAGCCTGTCCGGCGTTTGAGGACGAACTCGGCGGAGCCGGTGATGGACGGCGGCCAAGGCTCCCGCGCCAGAGCGGGTTTTCGGGAAGGGGCGGGGTTGGGGACAAATCCCTCACCCTGTGCCCGGCCCCGGAGGGGCAGACACACTGTCCAGTACCCCCCACCCCCGCGAAACAGACCGCCCATGTCCAGTCCACACCGTGGACACTTACCCTCGCCCACATGACCCCTCAGCCGAACCCGAACCCCCAGGTCGGCGCCGCCGTAAAGGCGGCGGACCGCGCGCACGTGTTCCACTCCTGGTCCGCACAGGAGCTGATCGACCCCCTCGCCGTAGCCGGCGCCGAGGGCTCGTACTTCTGGGACTACGACGGCAACCGCTACCTCGACTTCACCAGCGGCCTCGTCTTCACGAACATCGGATACCAGCACCCGAAGGTCGTCGCCGCGATCCAGGAGCAGGCGGCGACGATGACGACCTTCGCGCCCGCCTTCGCCGTGGAAGCCCGCTCCGAGGCCGCACGCCTCATCGCCGAGCGGACCCCCGGCGACCTCGACAAGATCTTCTTCACCAACGGCGGCGCGGAAGCCGTGGAGAACGCGACCCGCATGGCGCGTCTCCACACCGGCCGCCCCAAGGTTCTCTCCGCCTTCCGCTCGTACCACGGCGCCACCTCCACCGCGATCAACCTCACCGGCGACCCCCGCCGCTGGGCCTCCGACAACGGCTCGGCGGGCGTCGTCCGCTTCTGGGCGCCGTTCCTCTACCGCAGCGCCTTCTACGCCGAGAACGAGCAGCAGGAGTGCGAGCGCGCCCTCCAGCACCTCGAGGACACCATCGCGTTCGAGGGCCCGCAGACGATCGCGGCGATCATCCTGGAGTCCGTTCCGGGCACGGCGGGCATCATGATCCCGCCGCCGGGCTACCTCAAGGGCGTACGCGAGATCTGCGACCGGTACGGCATCGTCTTCATCCTCGACGAGGTGATGGCGGGCTTCGGCCGTACGGGCAAGTGGTTCGCCGCGGACAACTTCGACGGCGGCATCGTGCCCGACCTCCTGACCTTCGCGAAGGGCGTGAACTCGGGTTACGTCCCGCTGGGCGGGGTGGCGATCTCCTCGGCCATCGCCGAGACGTTCGCCCGCAGGCCCTACCCGGGCGGTCTCACGTACTCCGGCCACCCGCTGGCCTGCGCGGCGGCCGTGGCGACGATCAACGTCATGGAGGACGAGGGAGTCGTCGAGAACGCGGCCCGCGTGGGCTCGGAGATCATCGCCCCGGCCCTGGCGGAGCTGGCCGAGCGGCACCCGAGCGTCGGCGAGGTCCGCGGCCTGGGCATGTTCTGGGCCCTGGAGCTGGTCAAGAACAAGGAGACCCGCGAGCCCCTGGTCCCGTACAACGCCACGGGTGAGGCGAACGCCCCGATGGCGGCGTTCGGCGCGGCGGCGAAGAAGCAGGGCCTGTGGCCCTTCATCAACATGAACCGCACCCACGTGGTCCCCCCGTGCAACATCACGGAGACGGAGGCGAAGGAGGGCCTCGCAGCGCTGGACGCGGCGCTGACAGCAGCGGACGAACACATCTCCTGACCCCGGCTTCGGGTCTCGGGCCCGAGGCCCCAGCCTCCGGCCCGAGACTCCAGCGGCGAATCACCCCGGCCCCCCGGAACCCCGACCGCGTAGTCTGACGTGCTCGTACGTAAGAACGAACAAGAACGAAGACGTCGACCCAGACTCCGCGGGGGAACCCAGATGCCCGGCACCGACGGCTCCGCCGTCATCCGCAGCACTCTGCGCCAGCAGATCGCCGACGCGCTGCGCGACGAGATCCTCGGCGGCCGTCTGGAGCCCGGCCAGGAGTTCACGGTCAAGGAGATCGCCGAGCAGTACGGCGTCTCCGCGACCCCGGTCCGCGAAGCCCTGGTGAACCTCGCCGCGCAAGGCCTCCTCGACGCCGACCAGCACCGCGGGTACCGCGTCCACGAGCACACCCTCGCCGACTACCGCGGCATGCTGGAGGCCCGCGGCCTCGTCGCCGACGGGATCTTCCGCGACCTGATCACGAAGGGCACCCCGCTGGGGCCCGGGGGCCAGAAGGAAGCCGCCGCCGCCCTCATCTCCGTACGCCGCCGCGGCGAGGAAGCCGCGCGCGCCGCCTGCGCGGGCGACCTGAACGTCCTCATCGGCTACGACCTGCGCTTCTGGCGCGAGCTCAGCGCCCTCTTCGGCAACCCCTACCTCTCGGACTTCCTGCACCGCATCCGCGTCCAGTCCTGGGTCTGCGCCGTCACCTACCTCCGCCGCGCCGTCGAACGCGGCGACGGCGACCTGCGCGGCACCCTGTGGGCCCGGCACACCGAGCTCGTCGACGCCCTCGCGCACCGCGACCCCAAGGCCGCGCACGCGATCGTCGCCGAGTACAACGCCCACTCACTCGAACTCATCGAGCGGCTGGCCGCTGCATGAGTGTGGATCTGACCGTCGTCGTCCCCGCCTACAACGAGGAGCGGCGCCTGGCCCCCACGCTCGACGCGATACGGGCGTACCTGGACGAGGGAAGCGACGAGGGAAGCGACAGGGCAAACGAGGGCAACGGCGGCGAGCGGCCCCGGTGGGAGCTGATCGTCGTGGACGACGGCTCCAGCGACGGAACGCTCGACATCGCCGCCGACGCCGAGGCCGCCGACCCCCGCGTCCGCCTCGTCCACTCCGACCGCAACCTCGGCAAGGGCCACGCCCTGCGCCTGGGCGTCCTCGCCTCGCGCGGCGACCGCGTCCTGATCACGGACGCCGATCTGGCCACCCCCATCGAGGAGCTGGAGTGCCTCGACAAGGCGCTCGCCGACGGCCACGCGGCGGCGATCGGCTCCCGCGCCCGCCCCGGCGCGACGATCGAGAGCCACCAGCACCGCCTGCGCGAGCTCCTCGGCCGTACCGGCAATTTCCTGATACGCACGGTCGCCGTCCCCGGAGTCCGCGACACCCAGTGCGGCTTCAAGCTCTTCGACGGCGACCGTGCCCGCGAGGCCTTCGCCGCGTCACGCCTGCGCGGCTGGGGCATAGACGTCGAGATACTGCAGTACTTCCGCCGCTCCGGCTGGCCGGTCGCCGAGGTGCCGGTGCGCTGGGCGCACCAGGAGGGCTCGAAGGTCCGCCCGTTCGACTACGTGAAGGTCCTGGCCGAACTGACCTCGCTCAAGGCCCGCACCGTCCGCCCGAGGGACCTGCTCGTCGCGGCGCTCTTCCTGGCCATGGCGGTCACCCTCTACTCGGGCCGCCTGATCGCACCGGGCGAGCGCTATCTCCCGGACTCCCTCCAGGACCAGAACCAGTGGGAGTGGTTCTTCGCGGTGACGGCGGACAACGTCCGCCACCTCCAGAACCCCCTCTTCACCACCCTCCAGAACGCCCCCGACGGCGTGAACCTCATGGCCAACACGGTCATGCTCGGCCTCTCCGTCCCCTTCGCCCCCGTGACCTGGCTCTTCGGCCCCGCCGTCGCCCTGAACGCGGCGATGACGCTGGGCCTGGCCGCGACCGGGGTCGCCTGGTACTGGCTGATCCGCAGGCGTCTCGTACGTCATCGGGGCGCGGCGGCCGTCGGCGCGGCGCTCGCGGCCTTCGCGCCACCGATGATCAGCCATGCGCACGCGCACCCGAACTTCATGGTCCTGTTCATGATCCCGCTGATCATCGACAGGGCGCTGCGGCTCTGCGAGGGGGAGAGCACGAAGGTCGTACGCGACGGGGTCGTGCTCGGGCTCTTCACGACGTACCAGATCTTCCTCGGCGAGGAGCCGCTGCTGCTCGCGGCCGTGGGCATGCTGCTGTTCGCGGCGGCGTACGGGGTGGTGCGCAGGGATGTGGCCAGGGCGGCGTTCCGGCCCCTGGCGCGCGGTCTGGGAGTGGCCGTGGCGGTCACGCTCCCGCTGGTCGCCTTCCCGCTCTACTGGCAGTTCTTCGGGCCGCAGAGCTACACGAGCGTGCTGCACGGCGACAACGCGGGCAACAGCCCGCTCGCGCTCATCTCCTTCGCCGAACGCTCGCTCGCGGGCAGCGAGAAGACCGCCGATGCGCTCTCCCAGAACCCCACCGAGCAGAACGCGTTCTACGGCTGGCCCCTGGTCGCCCTCGCCTTCGCGATCGTCGTACGTCTCTGGGAGCGGGCCCTGGTGAAGGCGCTGGCCTTCACGGTGCTCGCGGCTGCCTTCCTCTCCCTGGGCCCGAAGTTCCGCATTCCGCTGACGGACGTCGTGCTGCCCGGCCCGTGGGCGCCCTTGGCGCACGCACCCCTCTTCGAGTCGGTCATCGAGTCGCGGGTGGCGATGGTGTGCGCCCCGGCGCTCGGCATGCTGGTGGCGCTCGCGCTGGCCGGGCTCCTTGCTTCCGGGCGCCGTTCCGCGCACGGGATGACGGCCGCGCAGTACGCGGGGGTGGCCGCGGTCGCGCTCGCGCTGCTGCCGATCGTGCCGGCGCCGCTGCGGGCCGTGGAGCGGGCGCAGGCCCCCGAGTTCATCGCGCAGGGGACCTGGAAGAAGTACGTGGGGGAGGGCGAGTCCCTGGTGCCGGTACCGCTGCCGGACCCGGCCGACGCGGAGGCGCTGCACTGGCAGACCACCGCCGGCCTGGGCTTCCGCCTTCCCGGCGGCTACTTCAACGGGCCCTGGGGCCCGGACCGCATCGGCATCTACGGCGCCCAGCCCCGCAACACCTCGAACCTCCTGCGGGACATACGTTCGTCGGGCCGCGCCCCGCAGATCACGGACGCGTGGCGCCGGGCGGCCCGCGAGGACCTGGCGTACTGGAACGCGGGCGTCCTGGTCCTCGCGCCGCAGGAGCACGACGCCGAACTGCGGGCGACGGTGGAGGAACTCCTTGACCGGCCCGGAAAGTGGGTAGACGGGGTGTGGATCTGGGATCTGCACAGGGGCAGCTAGAGGGCATCCGCCCGGACTACGCTGCCTGAACGCAAGGAACGTCCGACGTCCGACATGCCGTCCGATATGCCGTCCGCCATGCCGTCCGAGCATGAGTCTGAACCGACCTGACCTGAGGAGCACCCTTGGCCTGTGACCTGTGGCTGGTCCCGCTCGTCGACGTGCTGTGCCACAGCCCCGACAATCCCTTCGCGGAGGAGATCGCGGCGTACGACAAGGCGCTGCACGAGGCGGGTCTGCCCTCCGTCCCCGTCTTCGCCTACATGCCGGGCCTGTCCGGGGACGTGGCCCCGGTGGCGGGCTTCGACTACGACGCGCTGCATTTCCTGCGCCGGGCGTATCTGCTCCAGGTCTGCGGCCTGGAGGTCACGCCGGTGGACGAACTGGGCGGGGACTACGAGCAGTTGCTGGAGATGTTCGACACGACGGCTCAGCAGTCGCACCTGGTCTGGCACTACGACCACGCGGGGGCGTACGTCCCCGTCGACTTCCCGGCGCCTCTCTCCAACGACGAACTTCTGTCCGGGGGCGGGCCGTTGGGCTCGGCGCAGGCGTTGCTGAGGGAACTGGAGTTCGTCGCTCCGTCCATCGGCATAGACGCGGCGAACCCTCCGCGTCCGCCGACGCCCCCCGAGGCGCCCACGTCCCTGGAGGAACCGGCCGCCCCGGCTCCGCCGGACGACAGCCCCTTCGCGAGGGAGCGGCACGTGTGGCTGGGCCTGCACGCGGCCACCACCCGAAGCCTGGCGCAAGGCTCAATGATCATCTACAGCTGACCGCCGCCGCGCCCCTGACCCCGCCGCCGGGGGCTTTTCCGGCGCCTCCGGCCGAGCGGGTCGTCGGGAAGGGGCGGGATCGGGGGAACCCCCGCGGGGACCCCGCCCCTCACCGCGGCTCCGGTGGCCGTTGCCGCGGCATGTTGGGGCGGGCCCCCGGCGGCAGCGCGGCCCGGGCGGGGGCGGTGCCTGCCTCTCCTCGGGAGGCCGGGACCACCGCCTGCATGGCCAGCGGCGCAGGACCCGACCGGAACTCAATCATCCAGTCCGCGGTCTCGGCCCGCACAAGCTCCGTCACGTCCTCCGAGAACCGCCGCAGCACCCCGAGGCACCGCTCGGCGGCCTCACTCGCCGTCCCCTCGGTGGGCCCGAGAACCTCCCGCACGCTCTCCGACGCCCAGTCGAACTGGAGCACCTGAAGCCGCCGCTGCACCGCCTGCGCCGTCGCCACGTCCCGCATCCACCCGGACGTGAGCCCGAAGAACCGGTCGCACCCCACGCACGCGGCCCCCGCGAGCAGCGAGACGAACCCCCACGTGGCGACACCCCCCACCGCCCCCGCCAGATCGAGCAGCGGAAACACCCCCGCGCCCACGGCCCCCGCCGCCGCCCCCACCCGCGCGAGCCGCGCCCCGCGCCGCTTCCAGGACCGGTCGGACAGGTACCACTCCGCGGTGTTGAGCGCGCCCCGCTCAACCCACCGGTACAACTCGTCGAGCCGCTGAGCGGGCTCACCCCAGTCCCCGAGAGGGAACGCCCGCCCCGTCAGATCCCCGAGCCGGAAGCCGTCCCCACCAGGAACACCACGCTGGGCACCCGAACCAGAACCAGCACCGGAGCCGGACCCGGCACCCGCCCCCGCACCCGCCCCGGCACCCTGCCCCTCATGGGGCACCCCCTCGGGCTGCATATCCGGCTGGCTCACCCGGCACTCCCTCTACCTCTACGAGATCCCTGACGTGTTCCCTGCGGCGGTTCCGTACGGTGCGCGCCCTGTGACAGCTGGTACTGAAGCGACAGATGTCATCTGCTCATGCGCAGCCCCAGTCCTACCGCCCAATGGGTGGCCGTGAGCCCGGTTTCGCGGTATTTCCGCCCGGAAGAGGTGCTTGATCAGGTATAGGAGGACGGCCCATCTCACTCGAAAGAGTGCTGGGGCGAGGGCACCCCCGACCACGTAGGCTCATTCCAGGTGGAAAATCCGCCGTAAATACCTCCACGGACCGTCCCAGAACGTCCCAGAATCATCCGAGACAGGAGCTGATCGTGATCCCCGGTGGTGGCCAGCCCAACATGCAGCAGCTGCTCCAGCAGGCCCAGAAGATGCAGCAGGACCTCGCGACCGCGCAGGAGGAGCTCGCGCGCACCGAGGTCGAAGGCCAGGCGGGCGGCGGTCTCGTCAAGGCGACGGTCACCGGCTCCGGTGAGCTGCGCGGCCTCGTGATCGACCCCAAGGCGGTCGACCCGGAGGACACCGAGACCCTCGCGGACCTGGTCGTCGCGGCGGTCCAGGCGGCGAACGAGAACGCGCAGGCGCTCCAGCAGCAGAAGCTGGGCCCGCTCGCGCAGGGCCTGGGCGGCGGAGGCATCCCGGGCCTTCCCTTCTAAGAGGGCCGCAGGCCAACTACCGTACGTACCAAAGTGTGATACTCGGCAAAAGCAGGAAAGGCACCCCGTGTACGAAGGCGTGGTTCAGGACCTCATCGACGAGTTGGGCAGGCTGCCCGGCGTCGGTCCCAAGAGCGCGCAGCGGATCGCCTTCCACATCCTGCAGACGGAGCCGACGGACGTACGCCGCCTCGCGCACGCCCTCCTTGAGGTCAAGGACAAGGTCCGCTTCTGCGCGACCTGTGGCAACGTCGCGCAGGAAGAGCTCTGCAACATCTGTCGCGACCCCCGCCGCGACCTCAGCGTCATCTGCGTGGTCGAGGAGCCCAAGGACGTCGTGGCGATCGAGCGTACGCGCGAGTTCCGGGGGAAGTACCACGTTCTGGGCGGAGCGATCAGCCCGATCGAAGGGGTCGGCCCGGACGACCTGCGGATACGAGAGCTGCTCGCGCGGCTCGCGGACGGCACGGTCACCGAACTGATCCTCGCCACGGACCCGAACCTGGAGGGCGAAGCCACGGCGACGTACCTCGCGCGCATGATCAAGCCCATGGGCCTGAAGGTCACCCGCCTGGCCAGCGGGCTCCCTGTCGGGGGAGATCTGGAATACGCGGACGAGGTCACCCTGGGCCGCGCCTTCGAGGGGAGACGACTCCTAGATGTCTGAGAACCAGCCCGAGCAGTCCACGCAGCCGGAAGCGACGCTCGCCCCCGAGCCGATCGCCGTCCCGGAACCGATCGTTGTCCCCGAGTCGCTCGTCACGGCCGATTCGACGGTCCTCCTGCACGCGTCCGCCCAGGACCCGGACTCCTTCGCCGTGCAGATCTCCGACCAGATCGAGAGCTTCATCGTCGCGGTGACGGAGGTGGCGAAGGGCGACGAGCCGGACTCGGCGGTCCCCTTCCTCCTCCTGGAGGTCTCCCAACTCCTCCTGGCCGGCGGCCGCCTGGGCGCGCACGAGGACATCGTCCCCGAGGACCGCTACGAGCCGGATCTCGGCCCGGAGCGGGACGTGGACGACCTGCGTCAGCGCCTGGCCGCCATGCTGGAGCCGATCGACGTCTACTCCGAGGTCTTCGATCCGTACGAGCCGCGCAAGGCCCCGGTGGCCTGCCGCATCTCGGACGACCTGGCAGACGTCGTCGCCGACCTCTCCCACGGCCTGGCGCACTACCGCGCGGGCCGCACGGTGGAGGCCCTCTGGTGGTGGCAGTTCTCCTACTTCTCGAACTGGGGCTCCACCGCATCGGGCGCCCTGCGGGCCCTCCAGTCCCTGGTCGCCCACGTCCGCCTGAACCAGCCCCTCGAAGACCTCAACGGCCTGGACACGGACGAGGACCTCGCCGAGGACGCGCTGGCCGAGGCGGCGGGCAAGGTCATGGCGGAGGAGATCGCCGGTCCCCTGGGGCTGCGCTCGGTGCAGTGACCGCCGGGCACGGACCCCTCCCGGTCGCCGTCCGTCACCCCTCGGTGACACGCCCCGCTCTGTGAGCCGCCCCACTTTCCGGAGTGCTCCACTCCCCAGCGGGCATGTGCCAAGCCGAGCGGTCGAAACGTACGCCCCGAGCAGCGGGAGCGTATGCCGGTGGATGATCACCTAGTGGGCGGGACATCTCACGATGTGATATCTGCGAGGCGAATTTCGGCCGCTCGTTAGACTGAGCCGACCGCAGCAGTGCGGTAAGAGACGGACTGAGCGAGGAGCGCACGTGAGCCTTGTCGTGCAGAAGTACGGAGGCTCCTCCGTAGCCGATGCCGAAGGCATCAAGCGGGTCGCCAAGAGGATTGTCGACGCCAAGAAGAACGGCCATCAGGTCGTTGTCGTGGTGTCCGCCATGGGTGACACGACGGATGAGTTGATCGATCTTGCCGGGCAGGTATCCCCGATCCCTGCCGGGCGTGAATTCGACATGCTGCTGACCGCCGGGGAGCGGATCTCCATGGCCCTCCTGGCCATGGCGATCAAAAACCTGGGTCACGCGGCCCAGTCGTTCACGGGCAGCCAGGCCGGTGTCATCACCGACTCCGTCCACAACAAAGCGCGGATCATCGATGTCACGCCGGGCCGCATCCGGGCCTCGATCGACGAGGGCAACATCGCCATCGTCGCCGGGTTCCAGGGCGTCAGCCAGGAGGGCAAGAACATCACCACGCTCGGTCGTGGTGGATCCGACACGACCGCTGTCGCCCTCGCGGCCGCGCTCGACGCGGAGGTCTGCGAGATCTACACGGACGTGGACGGCGTTTTCACCGCCGACCCCCGTGTGGTGAAGAAGGCCCAGAAGATCGACTGGATCTCTTTCGAGGACATGCTGGAGCTCGCGAGCTCCGGGTCCAAGGTGCTGCTCCACCGCTGTGTGGAGTACGCCCGCCGATACAACATCCCGATCCACGTCCGCTCGTCCTTCTCGGGACTGCAGGGCACGTGGGTCAGCAACGAACCGCAAGGGGACCGCAAGGTGGAGCAGGCCATCATCTCCGGTGTCGCGCACGACACCTCGGAGGCCAAGATCACGGTCGTCGGCGTGCCGGACAAGCCGGGTGAGGCCGCCTCGATCTTCCGCGCGATCGCGGACTCCGGGGTCAACATCGACATGATCGTCCAGAACGTGTCGGCGGCCTCGACCGGTCTCACGGACATCTCGTTCACGCTGCCCAAGTCCGAGGGCCGCAAGGCGATCGACGCGCTGGAGAAGACCCGCGCGAACATCGGCTTCGACTCCCTGCGCTACGACGACCAGATCGCCAAGATCTCCCTGGTCGGCGCGGGCATGAAGACGAACCCCGGCGTCACCGCCGCCTTCTTCGAGGCGCTCAGCGACGCGGGCGTGAACATCGAGCTGATCTCGACCTCCGAGATCCGCATCTCGGTCGTGACCCGCGCCGACGACGCGAACGAGTCCGTGCGTGCCGTGCACACCGCCTTCGGCCTCGACTCCGACACGGACGAGGCCGTGGTCTATGGAGGCACCGGGCGATGACCGGAAAGCCGACGCTCGCGGTCGTCGGAGCGACCGGGGCCGTCGGCGCGGTCATGCTCCAGATCCTGTCGCAGCACGCCGACATCTGGGGCGAGATCCGACTCGTGGCCTCACCGCGCTCGGCCGGCAGGAAGCTGGCCGTGCGCGGTGAGGAGGTCGAGGTCCTCGCGCTGAGCGAAGAGGCCTTCGACGGCGTCGACGTGGCGATGTTCGACGTGCCCGACGAGGTCAGCGCGCAGTGGGCGCCCGTCGCCGCGTCCAAGGGCGTCGTCGTCGTGGACAACTCCGCCGCCTTCCGGATGGACCCGGACGTGCCGCTGGTCGTCCCCGAGGTCAATCCGCACGCCGCGCGCGTACGCCCGCGCGGCATCGTCGCCAACCCGAACTGCACGACCCTCTCGATGATCGTGGCCATCGGCGCGCTGCACGCCGAGTTCGGGCTGCGCGAGCTGATCGTCTCCTCGTACCAGGCGGTGAGCGGTGCCGGACGCGACGGCGTCGAGACGCTGCGCCGCCAGATGAAGCTGGTGGCGGGCTCGGAGCTCGGCACCAGCCCCGGTGACGTACGACGTGCTGTCGGCGACGACACCGGGCCCTTCCCGGAGCCCGTGGCGCTGAACGTGGTGCCGTGGGCCGGGACGCTGCGGGACGACGGCTGGTCCTCCGAGGAGATGAAGGTGCGGGACGAGTCCCGCAAGATCCTCGGTCTGCCCGACCTGAAGGTCGCGGCCACGTGCGTACGCGTGCCGGTGGTGACCACGCACTCCCTGACCGTCCACGCGCGCTTCGAGGACGAGGTCACGGTGGACCGCGCGCGCGAGATCCTGGCCACCGCGCCGGGCGTCGTGCTCTTCGACAATCCGGCCGCCGGGGAGTTCCCGACCCCCGCCGACGTGGTCGGCACCGACCCCACGTGGGTCGGCCGGGTGCGGCGCGCCCTCGACGATCCGACGGCCCTCGAACTCTTCGTGTGCGGGGACAACCTGCGCAAGGGGGCCGCGCTGAACACGGCCCAGATCGCGGAGCTGGTGGCGGGGGAGTTCACCGGCCGTCACTCCTGAAGGGCTTGGCCTCGTCAGTCCTGACTGGCTGCATGCGTCAGTCCTGACGGCGCATACGGGCCCAGACGGGGGCAGAAGGGTGCAGGCGGAGGAGCAGGTCCGGACCTGAGGGATCCCCGCCGTGAAAGCCGTTGTGGGATCTGTGTAAGTTCTGTGTCCAACTTGGTGGCCAGGATCGCTTGAACTGGACCATTGCCGCGTTCGAAGATTCGCAATATTCGTCCCCGTCCACTGCAACCGGCAGCAGGGCGGGGCGCGTCTTTGCGATCGCCCTCCAGGGGGCATGACCTGAGCGCTGCGAAAATTGGGCATAGGGGAAGAGCTGGTACGCATGGGGGCATTTGATGCATCGTCACCGACGGCGACGATGCCTGCCGCAAACGCGCTGCGCGATGCGTACAACCCTCAAGGGGGTAAGCGTGTCCAACAGGCGTGGCAGAGGTACTCGATTTCACAGCGGTTCAGGCGAGGGGCGCGGCCCTGCGTCCGCCTCGCCGTCCCCGTGCGCCCGCCGGCATGCCGGTGATCGCCCCCATGCCCACCACGAGATCGGCCCGCATCCCGACGCAGCGCGAGGGCGCTGAGGAGACGATGAGCGCGGGCACCACAGTCGACCACCTGACCGAGACCTACCGCGCCCACTACAGGTCGCTCCTCGGCCTCGCGGCGCTGCTTCTCGACGACACGGCCTCCTGCGAGGACGTCGTGCAGGAGGCGTTCATCCGGGTGCACTCGGCGCGCAAACGCGTGCGGGACCCGGAGAAGACGCTCGCCTATCTGCGGCAGACGGTCGTGAACCTCTCGCGGTCCGCGCTGCGGCGCCGGATTCTCGGCCTGAAGCTTCTCTCGAAGCCGATGCCGGACATGGCGAGCGCCGAGGAGGGTGCGTACGACCTCCTTGAGCGGGACGAGCTGATCAAGGCGATGCGCGGCCTCCAGCGCCGTCAGCGCGAGGTCCTGGTCCTGCGGTATTTCGCGGACATGACCGAGGCGCAGGTCGCCGAGACCCTGGGCATATCGCTGGGGTCCGTGAAGGCCTACGGCTCGCGCGGGATCGCGGCTCTGCGGGTCGCCATGGAGGCACCGGCATGAGCAAGCATGAGTACGGGCGCGAGCACGAAGAGCGCGCCGAGTTTGAGCGGCATGCTGGGGACGAAACTGTGAAACACGGCCAGGGCGAGGAGCCCACCGCGTCAGAGGACGGGTCCGGGGCC
Organism: Streptomyces sp. NPDC054047; assembly: GCF_055585065.1. NCBI lineage: Bacteria > Bacillati > Actinomycetota > Actinomycetes > Kitasatosporales > Streptomycetaceae > Streptomyces > Streptomyces sp. NPDC054047. The sequence continues at coordinate 285,030 of NZ_JBVJKV010000005.1, forward strand.
GAGATCGAGTCCTCCGGGGCGGAGGTCGGCGCAGGGTCCGGCCCCGAGCCGGATGCCGAGGCGGGCGCGGAGACCGGCGCCGAGACCGGCGCTGCTTCACCCCTGGGGGCGGGTGCCCTCTTCGGCGGCGAGGAAGGCTCCGACGAGCTGGCGCTGCGCAGGCTGATGCGTTCGGCCGTCCAGGAGATCGAGCCAGGGGATCAGGCCCTGGAGCGGCTGCGGCACGCGGTGCCCGCCCGGCGGGCGCGCAAGCGCCAGGCCGTGGTCGGGATGGCCGCCGCCGCGCTCTTCATCGGCACCGCCATCCCCGCTCTCGTGCACGTGACGAACTCCGGCGGCGGCTCGGACGACCGGCCGTCGATCGCCGGCAACAGCGAGCAGACGCAGGGCGGTTCGAGCCAGGGCAAGGGCCCTGACGGCGGGGAGAAGGGCGCGGGCAAGGACTCCGGCCCCTCCAAGTCCAAGGACAAGAAAGACAAGAAGGACAAGAAGGACGGCAAGGGGAAGGGCGAGGCCAGCGGCGGCGCGACCGGCGGCCCCAACCCGGAGGGCACCGCATCCGCCGACTCGCCCGCCTGCACGGTGGACCAGCTCGGCAACGCCAGCGGCAGCGCGGGCACGGCGGAGGCCGACGGCAAGGTGTACGGCAGCTTCCGCGTCGCCAACATCTCCACGAGCAGCTGCACGGTCAGCGCCGCGGGCAGCGTGAGCACGTCGACGACGGGGGCGGCCGACCCCGCGAAGATCGGCGTCACCGACCATGTGGCGGGCGACGCGGCCACCGGCCTGCCGGACCCGGCCCAGGCGGTCAGCTCACTGGTCCTCCAGCCGGGTGCCGCGTACGAGGTGAAGTTCGCCTGGGTGCCGTCCGAGGCGTGTCCCACCGACAGCGGCGAGCCCTCGCCCGACCCGACGCCCACGGAGGGCGGCGGCACGGACGGCGGCGTACCGGGCGGCACGGAGCCGCAGATGGTGCGCGAGGACGGCGGCGTCCTGGACGGCAGCGTGACGGTGTCCCTGACGGCGCCCCTGGGCTCACCCGCGGCGGGCGCGACGATCAGCAACGCGTGCGCGGGGACGGTCTACCGGACCGGGATGCTGTCGGCGTCGTAAGCGACGCCGGCGCCCGCAGTCGAAAGCCGGTCGGGCTCCAGCCCGACCGGCTTTTTCGAGGCTTGGGGGGAGAGTCCTACTCCTCCGGCAGGAGCCCCAGCTCGGCGTCCCGAGCGAACTCCCGCTCCCGCCGGAACAGCCGGAACCACATGAAGACGACGAACCCCGCGAAGACGAACCACTCACCGGTGTAGCCGAGGTTCTGGAAGGCCTTGAGGTCGAGCCCGGAGTTCTCCGGAGTGGCCGCGGGCACTGCCTTCATGCCGGAGTCGCCCTTCTCCAGGGTGACCCAGGCGTCGTACACATCGCTGCGGACCACGTTCACCAGCGAGGCCGCGCTGATGGCGCCCAGCTGCCCGTCCGGCAGCCCTCCGGCCGCGCTGACCCCGTTCGACCCCGGGCTCTCAGAGGCCTGTAGCGCGCCCGTCACGGTGACCTCGCCGGACGGCGCCGCGGGAGCCTTCGCCGCACTCGCGTCACCGGGGAGCCAGCCCCGTACGACGGGCAGGTCCTTGCCGCTTTCGGTGCGCAGGAGCGTCAGGACGTAGTACCCGGACTTGTCGTCCAACTCCCGGTCCGGGACGAGCAGTTGCTTGCCGTACCGCCCCGTCGCGGACGCCCGTTCCCCGGACGTCTTCTGGTCCACGGGGAGCAGCGAATCCAGCGGCTTGGCCTTGGCCTCCGAGCGGGACGGCGACGCCTGCCGGTCGGCCTGCTCCTGCGCGGCGTCATGCGCCTCGACGCGGTCCTCGAACCGCCCCAGCTGCCATGACCCCATGAAGACGCAGACGGGGATGGCCAGCAGTACGAAGACGTTGATCCCCCACCAGCGGGGCGTCAGCAGGAACCGGTACACACCCCCACGGTACGGGGACGCCCCGGGGAGACGGGCCGCGGGGTTGGCGAAGCCACCGCCTCCCCCGCGGGCGCACCTCGGAGCCCTGCCCCGCGGCCGGGCCCTCGGCTAGCGGAGGTGGCGCTCGGCGAAGTCCAGTTCCAACCGCACCTGCTTGATCCGCTCGTCCACGACGAGCGAGCCGTGCCCCGCGTCGTAGCGATACACCTCGTGCACCGCGTCCCGCGCCTTGAGCCGGTCCACGTAGTTGTCGACCTGGCGGATCGGGCAGCGCGGGTCGTTCACACCCGCCGAGATGTAGACCGGAGCCTTCACCGCGTCCACGTACGTCAGCGGGGACGAGGCCTCGAAGCGCTCCGGGACCTCCTCGGGCGTACCGCCGAGGAGCGTGCGGTCCATGGCCTTCAGGGCCTCCATCTCGTCGTGGTACGCCGTCACGTAGTCCGCGACGGGCACCGCGGCCAGGCCCACCGCCCACGCGTCGGGCTGGGTGCCGACGCCGAGCAGGGTGAGATACCCGCCCCAGGAGCCGCCCGCGAGGACGATGCGGGCCGGGTCCGCCAGGCCCGACGTCACCGCCCACTCCCGGACCGCCGCGATGTCCTCCAGCTCGATCAGGCCGACGCGGTGCTTGAGGGCGTCCGTCCACTGCCTGCCGTACCCCGTCGAGCCGCGGTAGTTGACCCGCACGACCGCGTACCCGTGGTCCACCCAGGCCGCCGGGCCCGCCGCGAACGCGTCGCTGTCGTGCCACGTCGGGCCGCCGTGGATCTCGAAGACCGTGGGAAGCGGTCCTGTCGCGCCGGCCGGCTTCTGCACCAGGGCGTGCACCCGGCCGCCGGGGCCCTCCACCCACACGTCCTCCACCGGCACGGAGGCGGGGGCCTTCATGCCGGGCGGGTCGAGCACGACGCCGCCCGTCGTGGAGCGCACCACCGGCGGCTCGGCGGCCGACGACCACAGGTACTCCACGCTGCCGTCAGGCCGCGCCGTCGCCCCCGAGACCGACCCGGCGGGCGTCTCGACCCTGACGAGCTCGCCCGCGGCGAATCCGTACCGGAACAGCTCGCTGCGGGCCTCGAAGCTGTGCGCGATGAGCAGGGCGGAGCCGTCCGGATACCACTCGGCGCTCACGTCCCCCGGCAGGTCGAGCGCCAGGTCCGTCTCCTCGCCCGACGCGACGTCCCACACCATCGGCTCCCAGCGGCCCCGCCGCTGATGCCCGACGAGCAGCCGCGCGTCCCCGTCGACCGGCGCGAAGCCGAGGACCTCCAGGCCCAGCTCGACCGTGCCGCCCTCGGTGTCGTCGAGCTCGGCGACCGTGGAGCCGTCCGGCCTGATCACCCGGAGGGTGGAGTGCATCGCGTCGCCGTGCTCCGTGTGCTCGACGGCGATCAGCGAGCCGTCGTAACTGAGGTCGCCGACGCCCGCGGACTCGCGGTGGCGGTAGATCTCGACGGGGTCGGCGCCCGGGGAACGGACGACATGGATCGTCGAACCCTCGTCGTCCGTCGAGCGGCCGACGACGGACATCCGCCCGTCCCGGGAGAGGGCGAGGCCCGCCGGATACGACGCGTCGAGCCCCGCCACCGCGGGCTCGTCGGGGCCGCCCGCGAAGGGCTGGCGCAGCCATACGCCGAATTCGTCGCCGTCCGTGTCGTTGAACCACCAGATCCACTCGCCGTCCGGCGAGAGGAGTCCGTCCGTCGTGCCGTTCGGCCGGTCCGTCACCTGGCGCTGCTCGCCGGTGGCGCGGTCCCATGCGTACAGCTCGTACGTCCCCGTCGCGTTCGACACGAACAGGGAACGGTCGGGGGCGTCCTCCGCCCAGTCGGGCAGCGACACCCGCGGCGCACGGAACCGCTTCTCCCACTCCGGCATCTCCGCTCCCGCACCCGCACCCGACGTGTCCACTGCACCCGCACCCAAGTCGCTCATGGACCCCATAGTGCACGCACGCGCCGACAATCCGCTGGCGAGGGTCCCCAGCCTGTGGATAACTTTCTGGACATGTACTCACCGACCCCCTCCGACTGGCGCGAGGCCAACCGAAAACGCTGGGACGAGCGCGTCCCCCTCCACCTCGCCAGCGACTACTACGACCTCGAGGCCTTCCGCTCCGGCCAGGACCCCCTGCGCGGCTTCGAGCTCGCCGAGGTCGGTGACGTCACCGGGCGCTCGCTGCTCCACCTCCAGTGCCACATCGGCCTGGACACCCTCTCCTGGGCGCGGCACGGCGCATCGCGCGTGGTCGGGCTCGACTTCTCCGAGCCCGCCGTCGACGCGGCCCGCGACCTGGCCGCCGAGCTCGGCCTCACCGCCGACCGGGCGTCCTTCGTCGCAGCCGACGTGTACGACGCCGCGGACGCGGTGCCCGACTCCTCGTACGACATCGTCTACACCGGCGTAGGAGCCCTCTGCTGGCTCCCCGACATCCAGCGGTGGGCCGAGACGGCTGCCGCGCTCGTCGCGCCCGGCGGCTTCCTCTACCTCGCGGAGTTCCACCCGCTCTCGGACATCCTGGACGACGCGACGGGCTCACGGATCGAGTACGACTACTTCGCCCACGACGCCTGGATCGAGGAGACGCCGGGCGGCTACGCGGACATGACCACCCCCACGGTCCACAACCGCAAGGTGGAGTGGCAGCACCCGGTGGGCGAGGTCATCACGGCGCTCGCGTCGGCGGGCCTGCGCATCGACTTCCTCCACGAGCACGACACCACGCTCTTCGAGCGCTTCGGCACCCTCGAACTCCGTGACGGCGCCTACCGGTTCCCCGCGGACCGCCCGCGCATCCCCCTCATGTACTCCCTCAAGGCGAGCAAGGCCTGACGACCAGCACAGGACACACCCGGCTCACGGCATCGGCCGCATCCACCCCTCCCACACGAGCCCGTCCGGCAGCGGCCCCTCGGTCTCCCCCCGGCGGGGCGGTGCCGTCGATCCCGGCCCGCCCGGATCGAACTCCCCGAGCTTCGTCCAGCCCCATGACCGCAGCACTTCCCGCCCCAGGTCGTCGTCCCGCTTGATGACCGCGACGACCAGATCCGTGGCGTGCCGGATGAGCAGCAGCGTGCGCAGCCGCTCCGAGATGCCCCGGCGCCGGTAGGCGGGCACCACCATCAGCTCGGTGAGGATGAAGACCCGGCCCGATGCCGTGCGTTCCTCGACCTCCGGGGGAAGGACGCCCCGGAACCCCTCCCACCACTCGCCGGTACGCGCGGCGCGGTAGCCGTACAGACAGCCGACCAGTCCCGCCGCGTCGGCGACGACCATGTCGAAGTCGGGCCGCTGCACGGTGTTCTCGAAAAGGCGCAGAAACCCCTGCCGGTCCCGGTACTCGGCGCCGGCGTCTCCTTCGTAGGCCTCGACATAGACGTCGGCGACCGCTTCCCGCTGCTGCTCCGCCTGCCAACGGGTCAGCCGTCGCAAGAACACCTCTGCCATTTGTTCCTCCACCCGCCCCTGTCGAGGGAACCCTCGGCACCCCTCGACACCCCTGGACTCCGCATGGTGGCACCACGAAACCGTGAGCGGAACGGCTTCCCCCGAAGTCAGGGGCGCTTGAACACTCCGGTCAGCCCCGCGATCAGCATGGCGGCGAGTGCCCACCCGGCCAGTGTGTAACTGGCGGCCCAGACGGCGGTGCCCTCCGTGGCCAGAAATCGCGAGCGCTCACCCAGATTGGCACCCGGGATCAGGAGGTCGGCGGTGTATATCGCCCCGCTGAACTCCACGTCCGGATCGAGAGTTCTGGCCCGGACGATGTCGTCGTGTTCGTAGGCACGGGAGAACCAATAGCAGCCGAAGGAGTAGAGCACCGCGATCGGCAGGAGAATGAGCCACGGCTGGTATCCGAATCCGATGGTGCCCCGCAGGATGCCTTTCCAGGCAGTCCGGAAGGGCAGCATCTTTCTGTCGGCCCGGGTCTTCGGATGGTTGCGCCTGCGCCATTGCGCGGTGATCTGCACCTTGCGTGCGTCGCGTTCACTGCCCTCACGCTGATAGACGTCGGCCAACTGCCGGTAGGGCTGCGGCACGAACCCCTCGGCGTCACGGCTGATCCAGTCGAGCCGCTTGGCCGTCACCATGTGCTCGTCGTCCGCCGCGGAGCCGATGCTGTTGTACGTGAATCCACTGAGCCGGATCGCGTGCCCGCCGCGCCAGGCCTTGGCCGAGTCGTCCCAGCGCCCGACTTTCGCGGACCGCAGATCGACCACCCCGTACAGGTGCTCGGGCCGGAACAGAACACCCCGGGTGACCTCCGCACTCAGCAGCGTGATCGCGCATTTCCCCGCGGTGGTCGCCGTGAAGCTGCCGCCTTTGCAGTCCAGTTCACCGATGTGCGCGCTGGTGAAGTCCACTTCGCCGACGGCCGAGAAACCGGCGGAACACTTCGCGGTGCCCAAGACGGTGAGCCGTTTGGCGTCGATGGCCTTCTCGTCCTCGGCCGAGTTGGTGAAGCTGCCTTCGCGCAGATCGAGGTCCCCGCCGATCCGCGCGCCCGCGAGGTCGACCTCGCCGTCGGCGCGAAAGCCCTTCGAGCACTTCATCGTGCTCTCGACGGTGAGGCGTTCGGCGCTGAGGGCCTTTCCGCCTTTGGCCTCATTGGTGAACGTACTGTCAAGAAACTCCAGTTCGGCGCCGATGCGAGCGCCGATCATCCGCACCTCGCCGACCGCCGTGAAGCGCTCCTTGCACAGCATCGCCCCGATGACGGAGGTGCCGTACAGATTGAGCGCCGGCGTACTCCCGTCGACCTGCGTGAAACTGCCGTGCGAGCAGTCCAGATCGCCGCCGATCCGCGACCGCCCCAACCGGACTTCCCCCAGGGCGGTGAATCCTCCGCACAGGAACATCGACCCTTTGACGTCCAGCCCGTAGGCATCGAGGGCGAGATTCCTGCCCCCCTCCGAAGCGCTGTTGTCGAAGGAGGACTTGGCGCAGTTCACCTGCCCGCCGATCTGCGCGCTGATGAGCCGAACCCCGCCGGTCAGCCTCGCCTTCACGAACCACAGGCTGCCGTCCACGGAGATCCTGCTCGCGTCCAGGGCCTTGCCCCCGGGATTGGTGAAGGTGCCGTCGTCGCAGTCCAGCGTTCCGTGGATGTGCGCGCCCTGGAGCTGGACCTCGCCGGTCGCGGTGAACCCGTCGCCTAGGCAGAGATCGCCCTGGGTGTGCATCGCGCGCCCCTGGAACCCGCGGGCGTGGCATCCCGGCAGCTGGATGCGGACCGCGCGTGCGTCGTTGAACAGGAGCGGTGTCTCGGCCGCGAAGTAGCAGTCCTCCAGATACAGCGGCCGGGTCAGGACCGCCGCCGTCAGATCGAGGGTGCCCACGATGCGCGCCCCGGCGAGCCACAGGGTGCGGTGCGTGCCCGTGGGCGCGCTGCCGCCCTGCCCGATCAACAGCTTCGCGAGCATGGAGGCGTCCACTTCGCGCGCGGCTCCCCAGTGCTCCCCGCCCGCGGCGTCGACGCGCGCGGATGTCGCCGCGCCGCCGCCCGCTCCCGCCGCCCTGGGCCGCAGGTCCACCTCCTCACCGGCGCCCAGCTTCTCCTCATGCGTACGCGGCACGTGCGGCTCTTCGGTCATGGCGGCCTCCCCCTGGCCTTTTCCGCTCCAGGATGGCAGCGGCCCGCGCGGGAGGAGGAGCTGGTGAGGGCGAGAAGGGGATCGGTTGTGGAGGGCTCAACTGGCGGATTGCGTAGGTCAGTTGCTGCCGGTGCGAAAACCTGGCGACGACGTACGGCGTAGGGGACTGACCAGCGGCGGACCACCCCAGGCGCAGAGGGCAGAACGCCGAACGCCAGAAGGTCAGAAGGCCAGAAGGTCAGAAGTGCAGCATCGACATGACCTCGGGGCTCCGTACGCCCGTCGATACGGCGGGGACGTCCACGCCGGGTCGGATCCAGCCGGCACGCTCCGCCGCCGTGACGGCGGCCTTCTCCGCCGTGTCCGCCTGGGAGTTCAGGTCTTCGTCCGTGCCGAGGTGCTTGGCCCCCGCCGCTGCCGATGCGGCCAGGGATGCCTGCAGCGCGGCCTGGCACGCGTCGCGGGACGGGGCGGCGTCGCCGTCGACGAGTCGCGCCATCTGGGCGGCCTGCGCGGCGGAGGCAGCGGCATTTCTTGCGCAGCGCGAGTCCGCGGCCGGGTCGGGCGGGCTCTCGGCGAGCACGGCGAGAGCCTGCGCCGCCACGCGCGCGGCGTGAGCGGCCTTCCAGACGGCGTTCTCGTCGGCCGGTGAGCCGTCCGGCCGCTGATCTGCCGCGCCGTGCTCGATGTAGTGGCTCAGGGCGGCTGCCCGAGCCGCCGCGCTCTCGGCCCGCGCGGCGTGGCCCTGCCTGAGGGCCGCTGCCTCCGGCCCGTGCATCTCCCGGTCGCGTTCGCTCATCGGCCTCTCCTCGTCTGCCAGAACGCAGTGCAGTCAAACGCAGTGCAGTCAAACGACGGTGCAGTCAAACGACGGTGCGGTCACACGACGGTGCGCGCGTGCTCATGCCGCCTGCCCCGGCGTCGTACACGGCCCGTGGAGGCGGATGTGCCGGGCGGCAGGGTGGCATGTCGCGGCGCAACAGACCAGACAAGCGCACGAGGCCCGGCGCCCGCGGCTACGTCGTGGACCGTGCGTTCCGCTGCGACGGAGGCAGCAACAGGTCGCGCTCCGGGTGCTGTTCGCCCGTGACGCTGCCGCTCACGCCGAGGTCCTGGCGTGCGGCGTCGTGGAAGGCGGTGATGGCGCGGAAGACCGCTCGGTTGCGCTCCCGCCACTCGTCGAGCGTCCCCGAGACCTTGCCCGTCGCCTGCCAATCGATCTTGAGCGCAACGGCGTTGAGGCTGTGCGCGGCCTCGACGACCTCGTCGCCCGCGAGCAGCAGGATGCGTTCGAAGGCGCGTCCTCGGAGGTGGCTGGCCTCCAGCACCTCGGCGCGTACGTCCCTTTCGCTCTGCTGGCTCTCGCGGAGGCCCTCCCTGATCTCGTAGAGGTGGACGGCGAGGAAGACGGAGGCACGGACGGTGTCGATGTACCCCTCGTACGCGTCCAGCTTCCTCTCGTCCCAGCGGACCAGGAGCTCGTGCTTCTGACGGCCGCGATTCATCAGGTAGTTGGTCAGGTGCGTCGTCAGCGCGCCCAGCAACACCGCCGCCACCGTTACGAGCTGCTCGCCCGTTCCCACCTGTTCCCCCAGCTCAGCCGCACTCCCCAGAATGACTGGACGATCTTACGAGTGCGGTCGGCGACGGGGGAGTCGATTGCGGAAACAGGGGCGCGCCCGCGCCTACGTGAACAGCCCGAAGGCGTTGTCGAGCGACCACACCTGCCAGCCCATCCCGAAGAACGCGACCACGGAGATCAGCGCCATCATCAGGTTCTGCCCCTGCTCGCCCCAGTCGTGGATCATCAGCACCAGGTAGATCAGGTTCAGCGCGAGGCCGCAGACGAGGGCGATCGGCGTGAGGAATCCGACGATGAGGCCGAGGCCGAGGGCCAGCTCCGCGTAGGCGACGACGTACGCCATCGTGCGCGGCCGGGGCTTGACCACGACGTCGAAGCCCGAGCGCACGAAGGCCCAGCGGTGCTTGTCCGCGATGCCGGCGGCCCAGCCGATCCCGCCGCCGTCGAACCACGTCTTCTTGTCCTTGTGGCGCCAGCTCTCCAGCCACCACAGGCCCAGTCCGATCCGGAGTACGGCCAGCCATTCGGCTCCGCTGAGCCACATCGTCTCCATCGAGCGCCCTCCTTCGACCTGCCCTGACGGGTCGTCAGTTCAGCGGATGCGGAGCGATCGCGCAAGGGGTCGAGTTTGAGGCGGGCTGTTGCCGTTGCCGAAGCGAGCCCATAACCTCAATCTGATGGACCGTCAGATGCGTGTTAGGGAAACCGGCAGGTAGTAGGGGGCATAGCAGTGGACAACACCGAGGTCGGGGCCAAGGAGCTCCCCCGCGTCATCAGCGTGGACGACCACGTGATCGAACCCGCGCACCTCTTCGAGAAGTGGCTCCCGAGCAAGTACCGCGACCGGGGCCCGAAGCCCTTCACCGCAGGTATCGGCGAGCTCGAGTACATCGGCGGCAAGTACAAGTTCACGACGGACCCCGAAGGGCAGATCACCGACTGGTGGGAGTACGAGGGAGAGATCTTCCCGTACAAGCGCATCATCGCCGCCGTCGGCTTCTCCCGGGACGAGATGACGCTCGACGGCATCACGCGCGAGCAGATGCGCCGCGGCTGCTGGGACCCGACGGCACGCCTGGCGGACATGGACATCAACCATGTCGAGGCCTCGCTCTGCTTCCCGACGTTCCCGCGCTTCTGCGGGCAGACGTTCTCCGAGGCCAAGGACAAGGAGGTCGGGCTCGCCTGCGTGCGGGCGTACAACGACTGGATGGTGGAGGAGTGGTGCGGTGACAGTCGCGGGAGACTGATCCCGCTGTGCCTCATCCCGCTCTGGGACGTGGATCTCGCCGTCGCCGAGATCAAGCGCAACGCCGCGCGCGGCGTGCGGGCGGTGACCTTCTCCGAGATCCCCACCCACCTCGGTCTTCCGTCGATCCACTCCGGCTACTGGGACCCGTTCTTCGCGGCGTGCGAGGAGACCGGCACGGTGGTGAACATGCACATCGGTTCGTCGTCGCAGATGCCCGCGGCGTCACCCGACGCGCCTCCGGCCGTCCAGGCCGCCCTGAGCTTCAACAACGCGATGGCCTCGATGATGGACTTCCTCTTCTCCGGGGTCCTGGTGAAGTTCCCGCGCCTCAAACTCGCCTACAGCGAGGGGCAGATGGGCTGGATTCCGTACGCCCTGGAGCGCGCCGACGATGTCTGGGAGGAGCACCGGGCCTGGGGCGGGGTCAAGGACCTGATCCCGGAGCCTCCGTCGTCGTATTACTACCGGCAGATCTACTGCTGCTTCTTCCGGGACAAGCACGGTGTCGCCTCGATCGAGACCGTGGGCGTCGACAACGCCACCTTCGAGACCGACTATCCGCACGTCGACTCGACCTGGCCGCACACGAAGGCGGTGGCCGAGGACCACGTGGGTCATCTCCCCGAGGACGTGGCGTACAAGCTGCTGCGCGGGAATGCCATTCGCATGCTGGACCTGCCGTTCGACCGGGACCTGTAGGCGGGGCCCGTAGGGGTGGGGCCCGGGGCGCCACCGGCCGCCTCCGTTGCCTGGCGGGGGCGTCAGGCAGCGGGGCTGGGGCCGATGGAGGGCTGAACCCGGACGCGGACGCGGACGCGAGACCGGACGCGAGCCCGGACGCGGGCCCGGACCCGGACCGGGGCCCGGACACCGACCCGGACGCGGACCCGGACCCGGTTCAGCGCAGGGTCTCGGCGTCGACCCGTGAGAAGACCAGCTCGCACTCGCCGACGACGGGTCCGCGCCAGCGCACCGGGGGCTCCGGACGGCGCAGGGAACGGGGGTAGTTCTCGGGCCGGTAGTCGGTGGGCAGACGGTAGGTGCGAAAGCCGTGCCGGGCCATGGTCTCCATCAACTCGTCGATGGAGTCGCCGAGTTGCGCCATGCGCTCCGGGGTGACCTCCACGGCGATCTCCACGTCCGGACGGAGCCGCCCCAGGGCGGGGGCCAGCCCTCTGATGACACCGCCCTCCGCGCCCTCGACGTCGATCTTGATCACGCGGGCCCGGGTGAGTTCCTCCTCGTCCAGGAGCTCGGGCAAGGGCTTGGCCGCCATATCGAAGCTCGACTCGGCGGGACCGTCGTACGGGACGATCGAGTTCGCGCCCATGTTGTTCGAGCTGGCCAGCACGAAGGTCAGCGTCCGGTGGCTGTCGGAGACCGCCGCGTTGACCGTGCGGACGTTGTCGCAGCCGTTCATCCTGACGTGCTGGAGCACGCGGTCGTGGAACGCGGGCGACGCCTCGATGGCCACCACCTGCCCCGCACGGCCGACCAGACGCGAGCCGAGCACCGCGAAGTAGCCGATGTTGGCGCCCACGTCGACGAACGTGTCCCCGGCGCCCAGCCTGCTCTGCAGCCACCGCGTCATGTGCGGCTCCCACGCCCCGTAGAGGCTGATGAACCGCTGGATGAGGTCGCGGGAGTCACAGGCGAAGCGGGCGTCGAACTCCGCATCGACCACGCGCCGCCGCGGATGGTCGCGCAGGTACGGATTGAGGAACCGGGCCACGAGCGGCCCCTTGAGCAACGAGCCGGGCGCATTGCGCACGTATCCGCGGCCGAGGGTGGCCATCAGCTCCGACGCGCCGCGGAGGGAAGGGGGAGGCATAGCCGTGACCGTACGGAGTCCGCCACGGCCACGGCAAGATCGGATGGCGGCGGCGGGCCGTGCGGAACCGGCCACCGCCTCCCTGCCCACCAGGAGTGCACTACGACGTGCGCTACGAGGGCTCTACGACGTGCGCTACGAGGGCTCTACGACGTGCACGACGAGGGCTCTACGAGGACGATGGCCGACCGGAGTCCGTGTCGACGGGATGGCGCCACTGGAAGTGGTCCAGCGCTCGTGCCCTCGCCTCGACCACGGCCATGCGGGCGTCGCGTTCCGCCGTGTCGACGTGCGAGGCCTGGCCGGTCATCTGGCCTTCCCACTTGCGGTAGAGCAGGCCGACCTCGGACGAGAACCAGCCCCTGGAGGTCGAGTTCAGGGCGAGCAGGAGGCCCGTGTCCTCGGAGGCCGGCAGCGCCATCCATCCGCCCAGGGCCACGAGCAGGTCGCGGCGGACGAAGAGCGTCGCCGGGTGGACCTGCGCGCGATAGTCGTGGGAGGCCCAGTAGTCGAGCACTTCCCGGCGCTCGACCGGCCCCGGCTCGGGGTCGCCGGGGAATCCGGCGGTGGACCCGTCCGGGAGCAGATCGAGCACGCGTGACGTCGCCCAGCCGATGCTGCGGTCGGCTTCGAGCGCCGCGAGGTCGCGGGCCAGCGCACCGGGCGCGAGCTGGTCGTCGGCGTCCAGGACCTTGACGTACTCGCCGTCCGCGTGGGCCAGGGCGATGGTCCGGGCGACCCCGGGGCCGCCCGAGCGGCCCTGCTTGAACGTGATCCGGTCGTCGTCGGGGACGTGGGGCGCGACCTGGTCGGTCGCCCCGTCCTCCTGGATCAGCCAGTGCCACTCCCAGCCGGCGGGCAACTCCTGCGCGCAAAGGGACTTGTACGCGTCGGCCAGGAAGTGGGCGGACGGCGCGTGGACGGCCGTGATGACGATGATGCGCCGGCTCACGGCTCACCACCTTTCCAAGTGAGTCGTGAAGAGCATTTCCGTGCGGTCGCCGGGCAGCGTGACGACGGACATCTCCACGATGCGGTCGTCCGTGTCGTACGAGGTCTTGCGCAGGACGAGGACGGACGTGCCGGGCGGCAGGCCCAGCTCCTCCGCCTCCTCCACGGTCGGGGGCCGGGCCGTCACCCGCTCCTCGACGCGGTCGATCTCGATGCCCACCGTGTGCAGCTGGTTCCATGTCCCGCCGGGCCAGGGCTCCTTCGTCTCGTCGAGGAGGTCGGGGTTCGCCTTGACGAGGTCGCGGATCAGATGCGACGTGACGAGGCTGAACGGATTGCGCTCGGCGCTGTACCGCGTCCGGTAGGTCCGCTCGACGAGCGCGGTTCCTGGCTCGACGCCCAGCGCCGCGGCGATCTCCTGGGACGCCTCGACCTCGCGGTATGTCGCGTGGAAGACGAGGTCGCCCACCCCGAGGCCGGTGTCGTGCTCGGTCGCACCGGTCTCCAGGCGCTGCCGCTCGGGTGCGCGGGCCCGGTCCTTCTCCCACTGGTGCCGGGTGTTGGCGCGCTGCACCAACGCGCGTGGGCGGCGGACGAAGGTCCCGCGGCCGTGCTGCTTCTCGATCAGCCCTTCGGCCTGGAGCACCCGCAGGGCCTGCTGGACGGTCGGCCCGCTGCGTCCGGAGCTCCTGATGAGGTCCGCCTCGGACGGCAGCCGGTCACCGGGCTTCAGCCGGCCGCCGCGGATCTGCGCGCGGAGCTCGTCCGCGATCTTCTCGTAGGCCTTCGCCATCCGGCTCACCGTCCCGTCGTGCGACCCGAGTCAGCATACGACTCCTAAAGAGGTCTTGACGACTGTGAATGCGTTGCGGTTTCAACGAGAAATCAAGCCGGGTTTGCTTGTTAGCGATCCGTGCGTGACCTGCGATATGCAAGGCCCGCCGCCGCGAAGCATGGCCTCACCACCGAGTTGGTCCGCGGATAGTCGGCCGACCGTGCCGCAATTTGGACCTCGGGGGTCCGCCGGGCCGAAAAGCATCGGGCGCCGGACGCGGTGAGATCACGAAAGCGCCCGATCGCTGGCGACGGGGGATGCACCAGCGATCGGGCTGTCCCCAACCGTAACAAGGCTGCTCGCGTAGGGGGAGGCAACTACTGGGTGGAAATGCGGAGTTGTGATACGGATCACGTAGCGTCATCCCTAGGGCAGAGGCTGTGGGCCGTTACTCCTCGCAGGGCGGCGCGTACGAGAGGCGGGGCAGATATTCGTGCCATTTCTCCTGCGTAAGAACGTCCCGAGTGGTCGAGCAAATGCGGCGAATCGCCTCGTCGGTGTCCAAGTTCCAGAGCCGGACGGTATCGGTGCCGCTGGAAACTCCGAGCATCTGGCCGTGCGGGCTGAACGACAAGAAACTGCCCGTCTTGGCGTTGGGGCTCATGGATTGACCGATGGGAGAGGCGATGGCGGGCTCGGTCACGTCCCAGAGCCGGACCGTGTTGTCGTTGCCGCCACTGGCGAGGGTCCGGCCGTCCCGGCTGAACGTCAGTGACACCACGGCATCGGTGTGGCCGGTGAGGGAGGAACCCACCTGGGTCGCGTCGCGGGGATCGGCGACGTTCCACAGGCGGACCGTGCCGTCGTCGCTCCCACTGGCCAACGTACGGCCGTCCGGACTGTAGGCGAGTTCGTTGATGGGACCCAGATGCCCCGTGAGGGGCTTGCCGAGCCGGGTGGCACGGCGCCGATCGGACACGTTCCAGAGGCGGATCGTGCCGTCCGCGGCGGCGCTGGCGAGCGTCTTGCCGTCCGTGCTGAACACGAGGGCATTGACGTACCCCTTGTGGCCGGTGAGCGGCCCGCCGAGCCTACGGAGACGGGACGGGTCGCTCACGTCCCACAGCTGAGCCGTGCGGTCGGTGTCGGCCGTTGCCAGCGTGCGCCCGTCCGGGCTGAAGGCCAGCGCGGCCGCGAATCGCGTCCGCAGCGCGACGGGCGGCCCGTGGGGGACAGGGTGAGAGGGGTCGGCGACGTTCCACAGCTGCACCGCGTGGTCTCCCGTCAGGACCGCGAGGGTGCGGCCGTCGGGGGAGAACACCGGCGAACGCACCTCCCCGTCCCAGGGCTTGAACGGCTTGCCCAGCGGCACGGGCCGGTTGGGGCGCTGCACGTTCCACAGCCGAAGCTGCTCGTCGCGCGCGGCCGTGGCGAGCACCTTCCCGTCCGGGCGGAACGCTCCGATCCTGCCGATCATGTCCGACGTCGGTATCGACCACAGGCGGACCTTGTTGTCGCCGCTCCCCGTGGCGAGCGTCCGCCCGTCGGGGCTGAAGCCGAGGGCGTACATCTCCCCGCTGCTGCCCGCCAGAGGCTCGCCGACCTGCGACGGGTGCGCCGGATCACGGACGTTCCACAGGCTCGCCGTGCTGTCCGCGCTGGCCGCCGCGAGCATGGTCCCGGCGGGGTTGAAGGACACGGACCACACGGCGCCGGTGTGGCCGGTGAGGGGCACGCCGAGCGCCTTCGTGTGCCGTGGGTCGGTCACGTTCCAGAGCCGGATGGTGTTGTCCCTGCTGCCGCTGGCGAGGGTCCGTCCGTCGGGGCTGAAGGCCACGGAGTGCACCGTGCCCGTATGGCCGGTCAGCACCTTGTCGATCGGCTTCGGGCGACGCGGGTCGGCGACGCTCCACAGCCGGACCGTGCCGTTGTCGCCACCGGCTGCCAGCGTGCGGCCACCGGGGCTGAAGGCCACGGAGCGCACGGCGGCGGTGTGCCCGGTCAGAGCGGCGAGCGCTTGTGGCCGACGGGGGTCGTCCACGTCCCACAGCCGAACGGTGTGGTCGTCATGGGCAGCCGCCAGCGTGCGCCCGTCCGGGCTGAAGGCGACGAGGTAGATCGCGCCGCCATGCCCCTTCACGGGCGAACCCAGCGAACGCGGCCGGTCCGGATTTTGTACGTCCCACAGCCGGACCGTCCCGTCGTCCGAAGCGGTGGCGAGGGTCTTGCCGTCCGGGCCGAAGACCGCGCTGCTCACCCAACTCGTGTGGCCGGTGAGGGGTTGGCCCATCGGCTTGGGGCGGGAGGGGTCCGACACGTCCCACAGCCGTACGGTCCGGTCGTAGCTGGCGGTGGCCAGGAGCCGTCCGTCCGGGCTGAACGAGGTGAGGTAGACGGCGCCCTTGTGGCCGAGAAGGGGGGTGGCCAGCGGGGCGTTCACGATCGAGAGCAACCGGTTCTTCGTGCCCTCGTCGTCCGGCCGCAGGTTGTGCGCCACCAGGTCGAGTTGAGCGGACAGCGACGGGTCCGTGTGCTGGGCGCGATCGGCCTCGGCGACCACCTGCTCGAACACCGCGTCGTCCCGCTGCTGCCACGCGACCACCGCCGAGACGACGGCCACCATCGACAGAACGACCAGCGCCGCCACCGCGCCGCGGGTGATCAGGACCGTGCGCCTGCGGAGCTTCGCCGAAGCGGCGAGGAACTCCACGGCGCCTCTGGTCAGGAAGGTGCCACCGGCGGTCTTCCGCCAGGCACGGGCCTGTTCGAGACGGGAGCCCCGGTAGAGCAGTGACGTGTCGCGGTCGGAGTCCTCCCACGTCCTGCCGTCCTCCTCCAGGCGCTGGCGCAGCAGGTTGTCGTTCCTGTCCTCGTCGATCCAGTCGCGCAGTCGGGGCCAGGCGTGGAGCAGCGCTTCATGCGTGATCTCCACGGTCTCGGCGTCGAGCGTCACCAGCCGGGCGCGTACGAGTGCTTCGAGCGACTCCTCGGTCTTGCCGGGGTCCGTCGACTCCTCGGCCAGCTGGCGCCGCGTCCCGCGCCTTCGGGTGGCCTGGGTGTCCTCGCCGAGCCGCACCAGCCTGAGCAGGAGCAGCCTCGCGGCCATGCGGGCCGCCGGGTCGAGGTCCGACCAGGCCCGCTCGGCGCTCGCCGCCACCGCTCCCTGGATGCCGCCCGCCGCGCGGTAGCCGGACAGCGTCAGCCTGCCCGTCTTCCGCCGCTGCCACGTGGCGAGCAGGGCGTGGGAGAGGAGCGGCAGCACTCCCGCGTCGTGCGTCCCGCGGGGCCCGTCCGTGCTCACCTCCCGGACGATCAGTTCCGCGAGCCCCGGTTCGAGTTCGAGCCCGACCGCCTTGGCCGGCCCGGTCACCGCGTCGCGCAACTCCGTATGGGTCAGCGGCCCCAGGACCATGTGCCGGTGCTGCAGTGCGTCGGCCAGCTCGGGATACCCGAGGCACTGCTCGTAGAAGTCGGCGCGTACGCCGAGGACCACGACGGCTGGCGCCGGGTCACCGGCGTCGTCGGGGTCGCCCGGGTCGTCTGGGTCACCGGCGGAGCACGCGGCCTGGAGGAGCTGGATGAAGGTGCGCCTGCTCGCCTCGTCGGAGGAGAGGGTGAACGTCTCCTCGAACTGGTCCACGATGACGACGGGACGGGCGGCGGACGACGTCTCGCGCTGCCCCCACGCCGTGACGGCCCCGCGCACGGCGTTCGCGAACCGCGCGGTACCAGGCCGCGCCGCCCCCGGCCCCTCGGCGGCGGAGACGACGGGCGCGAGCTCGGGTATCTGGCGGGTCAGCTCGGCGAGAGGATCGCTTCCCGGTACGAGCTGGAGGACCGGGCCCGCCCGGCTCTCCCCGTCGCTCAGTGCGCCGTCCCGCAGGGTGGGCACCAGCCCGGCGTTGAGAAGGGAGGACTTCCCCGCCCCTGACGCGCCCACGAGCATGACCAGGCCGCCCGTCTTCTCCGCGGCGCGGAGCTGAGCGACCAGAGCCTCCGTACTGCGCTCCCGCCCGAAGAACCACCGGGCGTCCTGCTGCCGGTACGAAGCGAGCCCGCGATAGGGACACACGCCGGAGACGGCGGCAGGGGCCTCGACCTGAAGTCGTTCCTCGTCGTCCACGGATGCCGGGGCGGCGCGACCGCTGACGGGGTCGGCCACCGCGCGCTCCCACAGGAGCTGCCACTGGGCCATGTCGTACAGACCCGTGGACACCGGCGCGGGCCGCTCGCGCCGCGCTTCGGGTATCAGGACGTGCAGCACCGCTGCGAGGGCGACGAACTGGGCGGGCACGTTCTTGGCCCGCCGCCAGTCGCTGATCCGCTGGGCGGACACCCGCACGGTCCGCCCTCGGTCGTCGACCCGCTGATGCCGGACGACCGCCTCGGACACGCGCTGGAGGGGAGGGTTACCGGCTTCCTTGTACAGCAGCGCGAGACGCTCCGCGAATGCCGTGCGTGCCCCTGAGTCGGAACTCAAGGCCTCCACCCCTCACTTCCCCCCGCCTGGACGTCCGGACCGGAAAACTCACCTTATACGGCTGACCTGCGGCTACGAGGTCCGGACAACAGCGGAACCTCCCCGTCCGGGGCCTCGACTGGCAGGATCACAAAGCGATAGCGGCCAACTGCGCAGCGTCAGGGCGTCAGGGCGGCAGGGCGTCAGGGCGGCAGGGCGGCAGGACGGCAGGGCGGGCCACCAGGTCCTGATGCCAAGCAGAGCTGTCACGCCGAGCTGACAGATCGAGCTGACACACCGAGGTGCCACACCAAGGTGACAGACCGAGCTGGCAGACCGAGCTGACAGACGACGCCGCATGGCCGCGGCTGGTTACCGCCGATCACCTCCGAACCTCCGGACCGTTGTCACATGGACTGCGGATCCGTCTCTCCTCGATCCGCGCCGTTACGCCGACATGGCGCGAATCGATGCAGCCCGTCGTTCGGTACCGGTCCCCACAGGGGAGGGACCGGTACCGAAACGACGCGGCGGGGCGGGGCGCGGCGGGGCGCGGCGCGCGAGAAGGGGTGCACGGCCGGTCGTCCGGTGCGATCCGTTGTCCGGATGATGTGCCCGGTGTGGCTCCGAACGAGTGGACTCCTTGCCCCGGGGACGGGCGGTCGGGCCTGCGTGGCGGGCAGAGGTGGTGATGTACGTGACGTCCGCCCCCTGTTCAGGAAGAGGCGTCCCCGAATGAGACGTTCCACCTCCCGCCGTACCCTCTGTGCAGCGCTGCTCGTAGCGTCTTTGTGGGCGCCGACGGCGACCCAGCCCGCAGCGGCTGATCCCGTAGCCACCGATCGGGCCGCCACCGATCAGGCCGCGACCGATCAGCGACAGATCACCGCCCACCCCGACAAGGGCGACTGCCCGAACAGCCTGGGGCGGGGGCTCACGGCCCGCCTCGACAAGGCGATGAACGACGTCGGAAAGAAGGCGGACATCCCCGGGGCCGTCGTCGGCCTGTGGATGCCGGGCAAGGGCTGCTACGTACGGTCCATGGGCGTAGCCGACACCAGGACCGGCCGCCCGATGGCCGCCGACTCCTTCGTCCGGATCGGCAGCGAGACCAAGACGTTCACCGTCACCGCGCTGCTCGAGCTCGTGGACGAAGGCCGGGTGAAGCTGGACGATCCGATCTCCACCTACGTCAAGGGCGTGCCCAAGGGCCACCGCATCACGCTGCGCCAGCTCGCGGGGATGCGCAGCGGCCTCTTCCCCTACACCGAGGACGCCGGCTTCGTCCGCGACCTGCTGAGCGACCCGCAGCGCACCTTCACCCCGCGCCAGTCCCTCGCGTACGGCTTCAAGCACCGCAACACCTTCGCCCCGGGCAAGAAGTTCCAGTACTCCAACACCAACCTGGTCCTGCTGGGCATGGTGATCGAAAAGGTCACAGGACACCGGCTCGCCGACGTCGTCCACCACCGCGTACTGCACCCGGCGAACCTGCGCCACACCCTGCTCCCGCAGGGCAACGAGTTCCCTCATCCGCACCCGCGCGGCTACACCGACCAGACGCTGACCGGTGAGATCGCGGACGCGACGAACTGGAACCCCAGCTGGGCCTGGGCGGCGGGAGCGATGATCTCGAACCTGCACGATCTGCGCCTCTGGGCCAAGTCCGTGGCCACCGGCCAACTGCTGAGCCCCGAAACCCAGAAGCAGCGCCTCAAGACACTGCCCACCGGCTTCCCCGGCACCACCTACGGCCTAGGCATCCTCAAGACGAACGGCTGGATCGGCCACAACGGCTCCATCCCGGGCTACGAGACCGTGACGGTCTACCTGCCCTCACAGAAGGCCACCCTGGTCATCATGATGAACACCGACATCACAACCGGGGGCCAGGAACCATCCACGCTGCTGGCCCGCGCCATCACAACGGCAGCCACCCCCAAAAACATCTACGACGGCACAGCCACAGCGCCGTAGCCGCCAAGCGGGGTCCGGAGCACCGGTCACGCGAAGGTGAGGCACCTACAAAATCCCGTAGGTGCCTCACCTGCTGTTTCAGTCACCGGGGTGGAGGTGCCTGAAACCACGACCTCTTCGTCCCGAAGCACCTTGGGACGGTTGTCGTCCTTGGGCTGCGGTGCCTGTCACCTGCGCGGATGGTCCGCTGACGTCCACGGTTGCTCGCGGTTGTGCGCCCTGGTTGTCACGCAGTTAGACACTCAGGTCGGAGAGTGACCTCACTCCTCTTAGGGCGGTACGAGCCGATCAGTTCTCTCGGCGTTGTTCATGTTGCGTCCGCATCTCTCCGGAGCTCCAGTGCCGCAGCCCGAAGCACGGCTTCGCGGGTGCCTTGGCTGAACCCGACGCCAAAGTGTGTTCCTGCTTGCTGTAGGAGTTTCTGAAGAAGTTCCATCACACGGTCGTTCGCTCCCGGGACGGTAGCTATTGACGCAACGGCTTCCTTGAACTCCGGGGATTTCTCGGCGGCAGCTAGCCAGGACACGAACGTCTCGACTTCCTTGCTGGGGCGGTCATCCCTGGCCGCGATCCAACGAGCCATTTGCTCTGGGTCGGACCAATCGGGCGATTCTTCATGGCATGGCCGACAGAGGAGCAAGAGGTTAGAGGCGTCATCTGAGCCGCCGAGACTCCTCGGCACGATGTGGGCCCGTTCAAGCGTGGCACGTCGCCAACTGGCCTGCGGAGTCGCCTTCTTCCAGTATTCGGAGAACCAGCCACAGGCGAAACAGCATGGCTCGTCAAGTTGTAAGTATGGAGCAAACTGGTCGATTTTTTGGCTTTCTGCCCAAAAGTTGGCAATGATCCACTTGCTTGGCACGGACATTGGACCCCCCTCTGTCTGGTGAAGGCACCTTGCCACTTGTCACTGACATTCGGCGCTGGTCTTTCAGCATGGGCCGTAGTGATCGTGCTGATCGCCAGAGGCCGGTGAAGCCCGTTCAGACTGGGTATGACCGTGCGGCGTCGCGGCAGCCCTGGTTCGTGATCTTGGAAGCTGTCGCCGCGCGAGTCGCCGCGGCTATGTCGCGGCCCGAGAGGGTGGAGCCGTTCATCGGTGACCGAGGAGGTATATCGGAAGCAGATCCGGCCTGTGATCCAGACCGGCGCCGTAGTCATGGACGGCTTCTTCAAGCGGGCCCCGGAGCGGTAGTCACGCAGATAGACACGCACACGAAAACAGGTCCGCAACCTACTCACGTGAGTAGGTTGCGGACCTGGTGTTTCAGCTGTCGGGGTGGCGGGATTTGAACCCACGACCTCTTCGTCCCGAACGAAGCGCGCTGCCAAGCTGCGCTACACCCCGATGTCGTTGCTCCACTGGCCCGCTGCGCAGGTCGTGGCGACATCGATTACTTTAGCGGACCGGCGCCCGGAGACGAAATCCGGTTTTCGACGCCCCTGAGGGGGCCCTGCCGGAGGTGCCTGCCGGGCCCCGCGCCCAGTCCCCTCAGCCCCGCGCCGTCAGCGTCAGCAGCGTCGCCTCGGGGGGGCACGCGAAGCGCATCGGGGTGTAGCGGTTCGCGCCGCAGCCAGCCGAGACGTGGAGGTAGGAAGTGTTGCCCTCCGCCTTGTGCGACGACAGGCCCTTCACGCGCTTCCTGTCCAGGTCACAGTTGGTGACCAGCGCCCCGTAGAAGGGGATGCAGAGCTGGCCGCCGTGGGTGTGGCCGGCCAGGATCAGGGGGTAGCCGTCGGCCGTGAAGGAGTCCAGGGAGCGCAGGTACGGGGCGTGCACGATGCCCATCGAGAAGTCGGCGCCGGCCTCGGGGCCGCCCGCCACCTCCGCGTACCGGTCCCGCTTGATGTGCGGGTCGTCGATCCCCGTGAGGCCGATCTCGTAGCCCTCGATCTTCAGCGCGCCCCGCGTGTTCGTCAGGTTCACCCAGCCCGCGGCGTCGAAGCCGTCGCGCAGGTCCTCCCACGGGTTGTGGATCACGCCGACCGCGGGCGGGTTGCCGTTCAGGCCGTGCTTGCCCTGCGACCTCTCGACGAGGTAGCGGGCGGGGTTGCGCGGCTTGGGGCCGTAGTAGTCGTTCGAGCCGAAGACGTACGCCCCGGGGAACCGCATCAGCGGGCCGAGCGCGTCCAGCGTCTCGGGCACGCCCTCCGGGTCGGAGAGGTTGTCGCCGGTGTTGACCACGAAGTCCGGGCGGAGCCCCGCGAGCGAGCGCAGCCAGCGCTGCTTCTTGCGTTGCCCGGACACCATGTGGATGTCCGAAACCTGGAGGACCCGCAGCGGCCGCATCCCGGGCGGAAGGACCGGAACCGTGATCCGTCGGAGTTTGAAGGAGCGGGGTTCGATGCCCACGGAGTAGGCCAGACCGGCGGCGGCCGTCGCCGTAATTCCCAGGGGTACTGCGTATCGCGCGCGCATCCACCCATCGTGTCAGACCCGAAGGCCCCTTAAATCAGCGGGCGTCGGGCGGCAGGCACCTGCGACAATCACCGCATGACCACGCTCAAGTCGAAGCTTCAGGAAGACCTCACCGCCGCGATCAGGGGGCGTGACGAGCTGCGCTCCTCGACGCTCCGGCTGACCCTCACCGCCATCACGAAGGAGGAGGTCTCGGGCAAGACGGCCCGCGAGCTCTCCGACGACGAGGTGCAGAAGGTGATCGCCCGCGAGGCGAAGAAGCGCCGCGAGGCCGCGGAGGCCTTCGCCAACGGCGGCCGCGCCGAGCAGGCCGAGAAGGAGAAGGCGGAGGGGGAGATCCTCGCCGAGTACCTGCCGAAGCAGCTCTCCGAGGACGAGCTCCAGGCGATCGTCGCCCAGGCCGTCGAGGAGGCCAGGGCCGCCGGCGCCGAGGGGCCGCGCGCCATGGGCCAGGTCATGAAGATCGTGAACCCGAAGGTCGCGGGCCTGGCGGAGGGTGGCCGCGTCGCCGCCGTCGTCAAGAAGCTGCTCGCGGGCTGAGGCGGGCCGCCCCCCCGGGTAGGGCGCCTCCCCGGGCAGGGCGCCTCCCGTAGGGCGTACGCAGCTGAGGGTGGCCGCGTCGCCGCCGTCGCCATGAAGCTGCTCGCGGGCTGAGGCGCGCCGCTGCCCCCGGGTAGGGCGCACTCCCGTAGGCGCACTCCCGTAGGGCGTACGCAGCTGAGGGTGGCCGCGTCGTCGCCGCCGTCGCCATGAAGCTGCTCGCGGGCTGAGGCGAGCCCCCCCCGGGTAGGGCACCCCCCGGGTAGGGCCCCCGGGTAGGGCCCCCCGGGTAGGGCGCCTCCCGTAGGGCCACTCCCGTAGGGCACCTCCCGTAGGGCCACCCCCGTAGGGCGTACCTCCAGCACTGCCCACGCACACGAGGGCGCCCCCTGATCCAGGGGGCGCCCTCAGCCATGAACTACAGGAACCGGCGGAGCCGACTACTGGCCCCAACCGCCGATCCCGCCCCCATTGCCGTTCCCGCCGTTCCCGCCGTTCCCGCCACCGCCGATGACATCCGGCGGCAGGGTGATGTCCGGCCAGGGATCGCCGCCCCCGCCGCCACCGCCGTTGTTGCTGCCGCCACCGCCACCACCGTCGTGACCGCCGCCGCCCGGCTTGTTGTCGTCGTGCGGCTTGTCCTTGTCCTTGTCCTTGCCGTCCGGGATGTGAACGGTGTTGAAGCCCGGCGCGGTCTTGCCCGCCAGCGCCCCGCTCATCGCGTCCCGCCAGATCGGACCCGGGACCTCACCACCGAAGACCTTGTCGTACGGGACTCCGCCGATGGTGATGTCGACCATCTGCCGCTTGTGCTGCGGGTCGCCGACCCAGACCGCGCCCGACATGTTCGGGGTGTAGCCCACGAACCAGGCGGCGTAGCGGAAGTCGGTCGTACCCGTCTTGCCCGCGCTCGGGCGGGAGCCGAGGCCGGCCTGCTGGCCCGTTCCGTCCTCGACCACGCCCTTCAGGAGGGTGTTGATCGTGTCGGCCGTCTTCGCCGACATCGCGCGCGAGCACGTCGACTTCGGCACCGGCAGCGACGTGCCGCCCGGACCGGCGATCGACTCGATCGCGACGGGCGAGCAGTACTTGCCGCGCGCGGCGAACGTCGCGTACGCGCCCGCCATCGTCAGCGGCGACATCTCCTGGGTCCCGAGCGCGATCGACGGCGCCTGGTCCATCTTCCTGCCGTCGGCCCGCTCGACGCCCATCCGCTCGGCCATCTTCGTCACCGGGCAGATGCCGATGTCGCCGATCAGCTCCACGTAGTAGGTGTTGACCGACTTCGCGGTCGCTTCCTTCATGCCGTAGGGGCCGACCTCGGACTCGTTCTCGTTCGTGAGCTTCGCGTTGCCCGAGTTCAGCCACTTCTTGCCGTCGCACGCCGCGACGCTCTTCGGGTACGGCATCTCGTACGGAGAGCCGTAGCTCTTCGTGGGCGGCATTCCGCCCTCGAGCGCGGCCGCGGCCACGATCGGCTTGAAGGTCGACCCCGGCTGGTACCCCGCGCCACCGCCCATGGAGTTGTCCACGGACAGGTTCATCGAGGTCTCGTTGTCCTTGAGGTTGATGCCGTAGGGCCGCGACTGGCCCATGCCCAGGATCTTGCCGCTGCCCGGCTCGACGATGGTGGCCGCCGTGGCCACGTCGTCGGACTGGTTGACGTGATCCTTTATCGAGGCCTGCACGGACTGCTGTGCCTGGGGGTCGAGCGTGGTCTTGATCCGCAGACCGCCCTGGTTCCAGACCTTGGCCCGCTCCTCCTTGGTCTTGCCGAAGACCGGGTCGGAGAGGAAGACCTCGCGTACGTAGTCACAGAAGAACCCGGCGCCGCTGACCGCCGTGATGCAGCCGTTCTTGGGCCTGCTCACCTTCAGGCCGAGCGGCGTCTCCTTCGCCGCGGCGGCCTCCGCCTGCGTGATGTCGTGCGTCTCCGCCATCCGCTGGAGCACGGTGTTGCGCCGCTTGGTGGCTTCCTCCGTGTCGTTCACGGGGTCGTACCGGCTGGGGGACTGCACGATGCCGGCGAGCAGCGCGGCCTCCTGGACCTGGAGGCTCTTGGCGGGCTTGGAGAAGTAGCGCTGGGCCGCGGCCTCGACTCCGTACGCCTGCTGTCCGAAGTAGGTGATGTTCAGGTAGTTGCTGAGGATGCGCTTCTTGCCCAGCTTGTCCTCGACCTGGATCGCGTACTTCAGCTCGCGGATCTTGCGCCCGAGGGTCTGCTGGGTGGCTTCGGCGACCTTGGTCGGGTCGTCGCCCGCCTCCTCGACGAAGACGTTCTTCACGTACTGCTGGGTGAGCGTGGACGCGCCCTGGGAGACGCCGCCGCTCTGCGCGTTCTGATTCAGCGCGCGCAGGATGCCCTTGGCGTCGACCGCGCCGTGTTCGTAGAAGCGCGAGTCCTCGATCGCGACGATCGCCTTCTGCATGTAAGGAGAGATCTCCTTGAGCGGCACCACGGTGCGGTCACGTGAGTAGACCGTGGCGATGGAGCCGCCCTTGTTGTCCAGGATCGTGGTGCGCTGACTCAGCGGCGGCTGCTTCAAGTTGGAGGGGATCTCGTCGAATCCCTCGACCGATCCCTTCGCCGCGAGGCCGAGCGCGCCGGCCGCGGGCAGGGCGATACCTGCCAGCACGGCTCCCGCGAGCACGCTGACACCTAGGAACTTCGCGGCCTGCTGAGTTGGTGACAGACCACCGCCCGAGCGCTTCTTTCCCATGGGGGCAGCCTACGTTCTGATTCGCCGGACAGGCCTCAATGCCTTGGCCTAAGCTGCTCTCAACTGTCACAGCAGTGCGGTTCGGCAACAACCCCTCCGTCGGTCCCGAATCCCGAATGGGGTCCCCCCTAGCCCTTCCGGGGCTCGGATCGAGCGTGGAACGAGCTCGGAATATGCCCGGGGAAGTGCCCGAATTCGCCTCATGCGGCATTCGATGCCCGTTGTGACTCAGCTGAAGTGCCCGCATTTGCCGGGTTAATCACGCATGTCGCCAGCTCACTCCGTCGGGTGATCTGCCGCTTACGCATAGTCCGTTCGGGCCATTCAAGATTGGGCCCGAAGGGGGTGTTGCGCTGTGCCCACCTTCCGTAACGTCCTCAACTGGCGGCGGTGAATATGCCGCTGCCGCCGTGGGGGAGCCTCGATTCGGGAGAGGACGGCGCCGGTATGGGCTGGGTAACCGACTGGAGTGCGCAGGCGGCCTGCCGCACTACCGATCCAGATGAACTGTTCGTTCAAGGAGCAGCGCAGAACAGGGCCAAGGCGGTGTGCACCGGCTGCCCGGTGCGCACGGAGTGCCTGGCCGACGCGCTGGACAACCGCGTCGAATTCGGCGTGTGGGGTGGCATGACTGAGCGGGAGCGCCGCGCACTGTTGCGCAGGCGTCCCACGGTCACCTCGTGGCGCCGTCTGCTGGAGACGGCGCGCTCCGAGTACGAGCGTGGCGCGGGCCTGCTGCCCGTGGACTTGGAGGACGACGAGACGTACGAGAGCTACGCGGCAGTGGGTTAGCGCCCGTCCGCCGCGTGGCGGTGGGGGAGACCCCACCGGACGCGTGGCAGTGGGGCATTCCTGCTGCTCAGGAAGCTCCGGCCGGATCACCATCACTACCGGCCGCGAGCCGGTCCCCGATGGCCCGAAGGCCTGCCAGGTCGTGCACGTCGCCCGGCAGCGCCGTCACTTCGGCAACAGCCACCTCGGGGTGGAGCGCGGTGAACCGATCACGCGTGCGCTGTTCGCGCGCGAGCAGCTGCATTCGTTCCGCGTGCAGCCGCAGCAGACCGGCGGTCAGCTGTGCCACGGGCGGATGCGCGTCATGGAGCGACGCGTCACGGAGCGACACGTCATGGTGCGACGCGTCGTGAAGTTCGGAAGGTGCTGCGGCGGGTTCTGAGGATTCTGAGGGTTCTTCAGAAGATGCGGGGGTCTCGGAACTACCGGGGGTCTCGGGGGAGTCGCCGGGAGCCTCGTGGGAGGTACGCACTCCAACCTTCCCGTCCTCCTGATCCACAATGCGGCTCTCATCAAGATTTTCCGCGGCGGCAAGCGCCCGCTCGGCCGACAGCTGGGCGGCGCCGCTGCGGTGCACGCGGTTCAGGACGAGACCGGCCAGCGGCATGTGGTCGGCCGCCAGGCGCTCCACGAAGTACGCCGCCTCGCGCAGCGCGTCCCGCTCCGGCGACGCCACCACGAGGAACGACGTGCCCGGCGCCTGGAGCAGCCGGTACGTGGCGTCCGCGCGGGTGCGGAAGCCGCCGAACATGGTGTCCATGGCGGCCACGAACGTCTGGACGTCACGCAGCAGTTGCCCGCCGAGCAGCTTGCCGAGCGCCCCCGTCATCATCGACATCCCGGCGTTCAGGAACCTCATCCCGGCCCGGCCGCCCACCTTCGCCGGGGCCATGAGCACCCGGATCAGCTTCCCGTCCAGGAAGGAGCCGAGGCGCTTGGGCGCGTCGAGGAAGTCCAGGGCCGAGCGCGACGGCGGCGTGTCGACGACGATCAGGTCCCACTCGTCGCGGGAGCGCAGCTGCCCCAGCTTCTCCATCGCCATGTACTCCTGCGTGCCCGCGAAGCCCGCCGAAAGCGACTGGTAGAAGGGGTTGCCGAGGATCGCGCTCGCCCGCTCCTTGTCCGCGTGCGCCTCGACGATCTCGTCGAAGGTGCGCTTCATGTCGAGCATCATGGCGTGCAGCTCGCCGTCGCCGTCGACCGCCTTCACCCGGCGCGGGACGTTGTCGAGCGAGTCGATCCCCATGGACTGGGCGAGCCGGCGCGCCGGGTCGATGGTCAGGACGACGACCTTGCGGCCCCGTTCGGCGGCGCGCAGGCCGAGCGCGGCCGCCGTGGTCGTCTTGCCGACGCCTCCGGAGCCGCAGCACACCACGATGCGGGTCTTCGGGTCGTCCAGGAGGGCGTCCACGTCGAGCGTGCGGGCCGGGTCCAGGGGGCGTGTCGTGTCCGGGTCTCGTGCCGCGTCGGAGGTCATGCGATCCCTTGCTTCCGCAGTTCCGTGGCGAGTTCGTAGAGCCCCGCCAGGTCCATTCCCCCGGCCAGCAGGGGGAGTTCATGCAGAGGGAGGTCCAGCTCGCCCAGGACGGCCCGCTGGGAGCGCTCTAGGGCGTACCGCTCGGCGTACTCGGCGGCCTGCTCCAGGAGCGGGTCGACGAGCCGCTCGGCGACACCGCCGCGGCGGGCCCCGCCGAGCCCGGCGCCGGACAGGGACTTGGCGATGGCCGCCCGCGGGGTCCGGTCGAGCCCGAGCTCCAGGGCGGCCTCGTCGAGCAGCGCGGGCCGCACCATGTTCACGATGACGCGCCCCACGGGGAGCTTGGCGGCGCGCAGCTCGGTGATCCCGTCGGCGGTCTCCTGGACGGGCATCTCTTCGAGGAGCGTCACCAAGTGGACGGCTGTCTCCGGTGACTTCAGGACGCGCATCACGGCCTGCGCCTGATTGTGTATGGGCCCGATCTTGGCGAGCCCCGCGACCTCGTCGTTCACGTTCAGGAAGCGCGTGATGCGGCCGGTGGGCGGCGCGTCCATCACCACGCAGTCGTACGCGTACCGACCGTTCTTGTCCTTGCGGCGTACGGCTTCGCAGGCCTTGCCGGTCAGCAGGACGTCCCGCAGACCGGGCGCGACGGTGGTGGCGAAGTCGATGGCGCCGAGTTTCTTGAGCGCGCGACCCGCGCCCCCCAGCTTGTAGAACATCTGGAGGTAGTCGAGCAACGCCAGTTCTGGATCGATGGCGAGGGCGTACACCTCCCCGCCCCCGGGAGCGACGGCGATCTTCCGCTCCTCATACGGCAGCGCTTCGGTCTCGAAGAGCTGCGCGATGCCTTGTCTGCCCTCGACCTCCACGAGGAGGGTGCGCTTGCCCTCCGTCGCGAGGGCGAGCGCGAGTGCGGCGGCCACCGTGGTCTTGCCGGTACCGCCCTTGCCGCTGACGACCTGGAGCCTGCTCACACTTCCGAGCCTAACCAGTCGCGGTCCGGGCTAAGCAGGAGGCCACCGTGAGCAGCGCCTCACAACGGCTACAGTCGGCCATATGACCAAGTGGGAATACGCAACCGTGCCGCTGCTCGTCCACGCGACGAAGCAGATTCTGGACACCTGGGGCGAGGACGGCTGGGAGCTCGTCCAGGTCGTGCCCGGGCCGAACAACCCTGAGCAGCTCGTGGCCTACCTGAAGCGGGAGAAGCAGGCATGAGCGGGGCCGTCGAGGCCAAACTGGCCGAGCTCGGCATGACCCTGCCGGAGGTCGTGCCGCCGATCGCCGCCTACCAGCCGGCGGTCCAGTCCGGTGTGTACGTCTACACCTCGGGCCAGCTCCCGATGGTGGAGGGCAAGCTTCCGGTGACCGGCAAGGTCGGCGCCGAGGTGACCCCCGAAGAGGCCAAGGAACTGGCCCGCACGTGCGCGCTGAACGCGCTGGCCGCGGTGAAGTCCATCGCCGGTGACCTGGACCGCATCGCGCGCGTCGTGAAGGTCGTCGGCTTCGTGGCGTCGGCCCCGGACTTCACGGGCCAGCCCGCCGTGATCAACGGCACGAGCGAGCTGCTCGGCGAGGTGCTCGGCGACAAGGGCGTGCACGCCCGCAGCGCCGTGGGCGTCGCCGTCCTGCCGCTGGACGCGCCGGTCGAGGTCGAGGTCCAGGTGGAACTGACCGAGGCGTAGTCGCTGTCCGGGGGGTCCTGCTCGCGGCGCAATCGTTGTCAGGGCAGTGCGGATCTCGGCGCATCGCTGTCCGGGCAGTGCTGATCGCGGCGTGATCGCTGCCTTCTGGCACCCGATAGTTGCCTCTCGAACATCAGCCCACTAGGGGATAGCCTCCGCCCATGGCTAATGGGCAGTGGTACCCCCCGGAGTGGCCCGACCGCATCCGTGCGCTGAGCAGCGGCGAACTGACTCCCGCGACTCCGCGCCGGGCGGCCACGGTCATGCTCCTCCGGGACTCCGTGACGGGCCCCGCCGTACACATGCTGCGCAGACGCGCCTCCATGGCCTTCGCCGGAGGCGCGTACGCGTATCCGGGCGGTGGCGTGGACCCGCGCGACGACGACCACCTCGTGCGCTGGGCGGGCCCGTCCCGCGCGACGTGGGCGGAGCGCCTCGGAGTGGACGAGCCGGGCGCCCAGGCGATCGTGTGCGCCGCCGTCCGCGAGACGTACGAGGAAGCGGGCGTACTGCTCGCGGGGCCGACCCCGTCGAGCGTCGTCGGCGATACCACGGGCGACGACTGGGAGGCCGACCGCGAGGCCCTGGTGGCCCGCGACTTCTCCTTCGCGGAGTTCCTCGACCGCCGGGGCCTGGTCCTCCGTAGTGACCTCCTTGCCGCCTGGGCGCGCTGGATCACTCCGGAGTTCGAACCGAAGCGCTACGACACGTTCTTCTTCGTGGCGGCCCTCCCGGAGGGGCAGCGCACCCGCAACGCCTCCACGGAGGCCGACCGCACGGTGTGGATCGCCCCGGGGGAGGCCACGGCGGGGTACGACAAGGGCGACCTCCTGATGATGCCGCCGACCATCGCGACCCTGCGCCAACTGAGCGCCTACGGGTCGGCGGCCGACGCCCTGGCCGCGGCCCCGGAGTGCGATCTGACCCCGGTCCTGGCCCAAGCGCGCTTCGAAGCGGGCGAGTTGGTGCTGTCCTGGCCGGGCCACGACGAGTTCACCAAGCACATCCCCACGGGGGATTCCGCATGACCCCGGCCACGCCTGCCACGCCTGCCACCCCGGCCACGCCTGCCGCCAAGGCCACGCCTGCCACGAACCGGACGGGAGTCACCCCCGCATGACCGAAGCCGCCGCCCTCCCCGGCCAGCCCCGGGGCGGGGTCCTCAGCGGTCCCGCCACCGCACGCGCGGTCAACGTACTGGCCCCCAACGCGTCCGCGATGACGCTGGACGGGACCAACACGTGGATCGTGTCCGAGCCGGACTCCGGGCTCGCGGTCGTCATCGACCCGGGGCCCCTGGACGACGCACACCTCCAGCACGTCATCGCCACCGCCGAGAAGGCCGGGCAACGGGTCGCGCTGACCCTCCTCACCCACGGCCACCCGGACCACGCGGAGGGCGCGGCCCGCTTCGCCGAGCTGACCGGCACCAAGGTGCGGGCCCTGGATCCGGCGTTGCGGCTCGGCGACGAGGGCCTGGGCGCGGGTGACGTGATCACGACGGGCGGCCTGGAGCTGCGCGTGGTCCCGACGCCGGGCCACACCGCGGACTCCCTCTGCTTCCACCTCCCGGCCGATCAGGCGGTCCTGACGGGGGATACGGTCCTGGGCCGCGGTACGACGGTCGTGGCGCACCCTGACGGTCGCCTGGGGGACTATCTGGACTCCCTGCGGCGCCTGCGGTCCCTGACGGTCGACGACGGCGTACACACCGTCCTGCCGGGCCACGGCCCCGTCCTGGACGACGCCCAGGGCGCGGTCGAGTTCTACCTCGCCCACCGCGCGAACCGCCTGGCCCAGGTCGAGACGGCCGTCGAGAACGGCCACGGGGCGCCTTCGGAGGTGGTCGCCCACGTCTACGCGGACGTGGACCGCTCCTTGTGGCCGGCAGCGGAACTGTCGGTAAGGGCGCAACTGGACTACTTGCGAGAACACGGCTTGATCTAGCCGCAACCAACCACCCACGGCGCGAACCCCTGACGCGCGGGCACGACGCACCACCGGTCGACAATCCCCTGTACGCCCGGGCACGCACCCACCCGAGCCGAACCCGCCCACCGCAGTTCGCTCCACCCACCCAGGGCCCCACCCACCCAGGGGCCCCCACCCAGGGCGGCCCCCCCCACCCAGGGGACCCACCCAGAGGCCCCATCCACCCAGGGCGGCCCCCCACCCCACACCGCGGGGCAATCGGGTGGGTGGGTGGGAAAGGCTCGTGCGGAAGCACGGATGGGCCCCACCCCAAAACGAGGCGGGACCCATCCGCGTACGAAACAGCGTCAGCGAGACCGCTTGGCCAGCCGCTCCACGTCCAGCAGAATCACCGCGCGAGCCTCCAGCCGGAGCCACCCGCGCCCGGCGAAGTCCGCCAGTGCCTTGTTGACCGTCTCGCGGGAGGCGCCGACCAGCTGGGCCAGCTCTTCCTGCGTGAGGTCGTGCACGACGTGGATGCCCTCTTCGGACTGCACGCCGAAGCGGCGCGACAGGTCGAGAAGGGCGCGGGCCACACGCCCGGGCACGTCGGAGAAGACCAGATCGGACATCTGGTCGTTGGTCTTGCGCAGGCGCCGGGCTACGGCACGCAGCAGCGCCGCGGCCACCTCGGGCCGTGCGTTGAGCCACGGCTGAAGGTCGCCGTGGCCGAGGCCGAGCAGCTTGACCTCGGTGAGCGCGGAGGCGGTTGCCGTACGCGGGCCCGGGTCGAACAGCGAGAGCTCACCGATGAGCTCGCCGGGGCCGAGCACCGCGAGCATGTTCTCGCGGCCGTCGGGTGAGGTGCGGTGAAGCTTCACCTTGCCCTCGGTGACCACATAAAGGCGGTCTCCGGGGTCGCCCTCATGGAAAAGCGCATCCCCGCGCGCGAGCGTCACCTCACTCATGGAGGCGCGGAGCTCCGCGGCCTGCTCGTCATCGAGCGCCGCGAAGAGCGGGGCGCGCCGCAGAACGTCGTCCACGAGTTCTCTCCTTGTCGACCTGCATCAGGGGACCGTGCTCCCCATTTTGCCGGACGGTCCAAACAGTGTGATCAGTCACAAGTCTGCCGCACTGGCGTCCCATGCTGTGCGGGAGGGGGCCAATTGGGGGCCGATCCAAGGGGTCAAGGGCGGATGTCAGTGTCGGGCTCTAGGCTGGCCGAGTGTCCAAAAAGCCGGTGGGAGCACAGGCCATGGGGACTGGGAAGGTTACAGGTCGCCCGGATTCCGCTGTGGGCGAACAGGCTTCCACTGATCCAGAGAATGCGACAAAAGGGACAAGGGTGCCACCGGTGAGCAAGCGTTCGGAGCAGAATCAGGCCACCGCCGGCGCGGCGAAACCCACCCCGGCCAAGAGGGCCTCCGCGGCCAAGAAGGCCACCCCGGCCAAGAAGGCCACCCCGGCGAAGAAGACCGCGGCAGCAAAAAAGACCGCCCCGGCCACCAAGGCCACCAAAGTCACCAAGGTCACCAAGGCGACCAAGGCGACCAAGGCCACCCAAGCCCCCAAAGCCAAGCCCGAGTCCCACACCGCCCTCGTCCGGCGGGCCCGCCGCATCAACCGCGAGCTCGCGGAGGTGTACTCGTACGCCCACCCCGAGTTGGACTTCGAGAACCCCTTCGAGCTGCTCGTCGCCACGGTCCTCTCCGCGCAGACCACCGACCTGCGGGTGAATCAGACGACCCCGCGCCTCTTCGCCGCGTACCCGACCCCGGAGGACCTCGCCGCCGCCAACCCCGAAGAGGTCGAGGAGTTGATCCGGCCGACCGGGTTCTTCCGGGCGAAGACGAAGTCGATCATGGGGCTCGCCACCGCCCTGCGGGACAACCACGGCGGCGAGGTCCCCGGCCGCATAGAAGACCTGGTCAAACTGCCCGGCGTAGGCCGCAAGACGGCGTTCGTCGTGCTCGGGAACGCCTTCGGTGTCCCGGGAATCACCGTGGACACCCACTTCGGGCGGCTCGTCCGTCGCTGGAAGTGGACCGAGGAGACCGACCCGGTGAAGGTCGAGGCCGCCATCGCCGAGCTCTTCCCGAAGAGCGAGTGGACGATGCTCTCGCACCGTGTGATCTTCCACGGCCGCCGCATCTGCCACTCCCGCAAGCCCGCCTGCGGCGCCTGCCCGATCGCCGACCTCTGCCCGTCGTACGGAGAGGGCGAGACCGACCCGGAGAAGGCGAAGAAGCTCCTGAAGTACGAGATGGGCGGCCTGCCGGGCCAGCGCCTGAAGCCCCCGCCGGACTACCCGGGAAAGCCCGCGCCCCCGCTGGGCGCGGCATGAGCGAGGAACCAACCGAGGGTCCGCAGGCGTTGTCCACAGTTGGACGGGGGTGCCGATGACGCACGCGAGCGACACGAGCGAGACAACCGACACGAGCGATACGCACATGAGCGATGGCAACGGCTTCCAGGAGCCCGACCGTGGGAGCGGCGCCCAGGAGCCAGGCGGTACAGGCAGCCTCAGCGGCACTGGCAGCCTCAGCGGCACTGGCGGCCTTGGCGGCCAAGACAGCCCCAACGGCCGCGTGCGACATGTGCCCCTCAGCACCGAGGGCCTCCCCGCCTGGCTGGACCCCGTCGCCCGCGCCGCGCTCACCATCCGGCCGACCCAGCTCAGCCGCTTCCTGCCCCCGGAGAGCGGCGCC
The DNA here is from genome assembly GCF_055585065.1 of Streptomyces sp. NPDC054047. Taxonomy (NCBI): domain Bacteria; kingdom Bacillati; phylum Actinomycetota; class Actinomycetes; order Kitasatosporales; family Streptomycetaceae; genus Streptomyces; species Streptomyces sp. NPDC054047. The sequence continues at coordinate 319,678 of NZ_JBVJKV010000005.1, forward strand.
GGACGCCAGTCCGCCGTACTGATCCTCTTCGGAGAGGGCGCCCGCGGCCCCGAGCTGCTCCTGATGGAGCGCTCCGGGAACCTCCGCTCGCACGCCGGACAGCCCTCCTTCCCCGGCGGCTCCCTCGACCCCGAGGACGGCGATCCGCTTGCCGAAGGCCCCCTGCGCGCCGCCCTGCGCGAGGCCGAGGAGGAGACCGGGCTCGACCCCCGGGGCGTCCAGCTCTTCGGCGTGCTGCCCAAGCTCTTCATCCCGGTGAGCGACTTCGTGGTGACCCCGGTGCTCGGCTGGTGGCGCACGCCCACCCCCGTCGGCGTCGTCGATCCGGCCGAGACGGCCCGGGTCTTCACCGTCCCCGTGTCGGATCTCACGGATCCGGGCAACCGCGCGACGACGATCCACCCGAGCGGCCACCAAGGCCCGGCCTTCCTCGTCGAATCCGCTCTGGTCTGGGGTTTTACGGCTGGAGTGATCGACAGAATCCTGCACTTCGCAGGCTGGGAGCGCCCCTGGGACCGCACCAAGCAGGTGCCGCTCGACTGGCGCGCATGACAAGGTTGCGTGGACGTGGCGACCGCGATGCGAGGCGAGGATTGAATCGGTGAACGTGCTGGACATCCTTCTGGTGGTCGCCGCCGTATGGTTCGCGGTCGTCGGTTACCGCCAGGGATTCGTCGTCGGCATCCTGTCGGTGATCGGTTTCCTGGGCGGCGGACTCGTCGCGGTGTACCTCCTGCCCGTCATCTGGGGCGCCCTGACGGACGACGAGGGAGCGGTGAGCACGACGGCCGCCGTCGTCGCCGTGGTCATCGTGATCGTCTGTGCCTCCATCGGCCAGGCCTTCACCACCCACCTGGGCAACAAGCTCCGGCGGTACATCACTTGGCAGCCCGCCCGCGCCCTGGACGCCACGGGCGGCGCGCTGGTGAACGTGGTGGCGATGCTCCTCGTCGCCTGGCTGATCGGCTCGGCCCTCGCGGGTACGACGCTGCCGACGGTCGGCAAGGAAGTACGCAACTCCAAGATCCTGCTCGGCGTCTCGCGCACGCTGCCCAACCAGGCCGACACGTGGTTCGCCGACTTCTCGTCGGTCCTCGCGCGCAACGGCTTCCCGCAGGTCTTCAGCCCGTTCTCGAACGAGCCCATCACCGAGGTCCAGGCCCCCGACCCCAAGCTCGCCAAGAGCGCGGTCGCCACGAAGGCCAGGCGCTCCATCGTGAAGGTGCAGGGCGAGGCCCGCGGCTGCGGCAAGGTCCTCGAAGGCACCGGCTTCGTCTTCTCCGAGCGCCGCGTGATGACCAACGCGCACGTGGTCGGCGGCGTGGACGAGCCGACGGTGCAGATAGGCGGAGACGGCCGGACGTACGACGCGAAGGTCGTGCTCTACGACTGGGAGCGCGACATCGCCGTACTGGACGTGCCGACCCTGGACGCGCCCGCGCTGCAGTTCACGTCGAAGGACGCGGTCAGCGGTGACAACGCGATCGTCGCCGGCTTCCCGGAGAACGGTCCGTACGACGTCCGCCCCGCGCGCGTGCGCGGTCGCATCACGGCCAACGGCCCGGACATCTACCACCGGGGCACCGTGCGCCGCGATGTGTACTCGCTCTACGCGACCGTCCGTCAGGGCAACTCCGGCGGCCCGCTGCTGACGCCCGATGGCAAGGTCTACGGCGTGGTCTTCGCGAAGTCCCTGGACGACCCGGACACCGGCTACGCACTCACCGCCGACGAGGTCCGCAAGGACATCGAGGCAGGCCGCACCGCCAACCAAGAGGTCGACAGCGAGGGCTGCGCGCTGTAGCCGGTGCGCAGTCGGGGAGCAGGCGGATCAGTCGCGCGTGTGCCTCAGCCGCGCCGAGACCCAGCGGGCCCTGCGGCGCAGGATGTGGGGAATGCCGATGTCTTGAGCAGGGCCGTCATGGCCCGGATCGTGCGGAGCGCCCCTCTCACGGCTGTTCAGCGCTGTGGCCGAGCGGCGGTTGCGTGCTGCGTCACTGTAGTCGTGCGTCCAGCCCATACCCCGACGTGTGCCCGTGCCCCAAGGTCGGTAATCGCGCCCACGGGCCCCAATTGGCCTATGCGGGAGGCAATTGGCCGTTCGAAGGACAGGTGTTCGCCTGACCCCTGGGGCGGGTGTTCCCCTGACTCCAGGGGCGGGTGGTACGCCGACCCGGATCAGGGAATCGGGGCCTCGCGCGGCCTACCGGTCGGGCTCGGGATCCTTCAGCCAGTTCACCAGCTCGGTCGAGAAGGCGACGGGGTCCTCCTCGTGCGGGAAGTGCCCGAGACCGTCGAACAGCCGCCAGCGGTACGGCGCTTCGACGTACTCACCGGAGCCGGCCGCGCTGCGCGTACGCATCACCGGGTCCAGGGAGCCGTGCAGATGCAGCGTGGGGACCCGCACGGGGCGCTTCATGCGCCGGTTGAACTGGATGCCGTCCGGACGGGCCATCGACCGCACCATCCAGCGGTACGGCTCGATCGCGCAGTGCGCCGTCGACGGGATCGTCATGGCACGGCGGTAGGCCTCCACCGACTCGTCGTCCGGAAGCCGCGGCCCCGACCAGTCCCGCACCAGACGCCCCACCAGAGCGGCGTCGTCCGCGACGAGTTGACGCTCCGGCAGCCACGGCCGCTGGAAACCCCACACGTACGAGCTCGCGGCGGTCTGCTTGCGGTCCGACAGCATCGCCGAGCGCCAGCGCCGCGGATGCGGCATCGAGGAGACCGCGAGGCGGCGCACCAGCTTGGGCCGCATCACGGCCGCCGTCCACGCGAGGTACCCGCCCAGGTCGTGCCCGACGAGCGCGGCGTCCGGCTCGCCCAGCGACCGCACGACGCCCGTGATGTCCAGCGCGAGGTTCGCCGGGTCGTAACCGCGGGGCGTACGGTCGCTGCCGCCCACGCCCCGCAGATCCATCGCGACCGCACGGAACCCCGCGTCGGCGAGCGCCACCATCTGATGCCGCCACGTCCACCAGAACTGCGGAAAACCGTGCAGGAGCAGCACGAGCGGCCCGTCGCCCATCTCGGCGATGTGGAAGCGGGCGCCGTTGGCGGCGACGTCCCGGTGGGTCCACGGTCCTTCGATGCGTACGAGTGACGTCGGTTGGGCCGGATGGGGGGCGGGCGTGGCAGGGTCCGTCATGAAGACGAGCGTGCCACAGGCGCAGCCTTCTCACTTACACGGTCGAGGGTGGCCCCGGTGGCGGGCGCGGGGCTCACCGAACGGGGGTGCGGCTTGACGTTCTGGAGTACGGCAGCCGTCTGCTTGGCCGAAGCGGCGGCCTTCTGCGGCCCCTTGCCCTTCTTGGCCTTCTTCGCGAAGACGACGCCGATCAGCGCGAGCACCCCGGCGACCAGCACGTTCGCCGCGAAGGAGAGCACGAAGCAGATGGCCATGTTCCAGCCGCTCCAGGTGCGGATGCCGTAGGCCAGGGCGAAGCTCAGCATCGGCAGCGAGAAGATCAGCACCGCCCCCGCCGCGGCGAACGCGCCACCGCCGACCGCACCCCGCTTGACGTCCTGCCGCAGCTGGGCCTTGGCCAGCGCGATCTCGTCGTGCACCAGCGCGGACATCTCGCTGGTCGCCGTGGAGACCAGCTGGCCGAGGCTGCGTTCGGTGCCGACGGGCCCGTCGGGTGTGCTCATCGCTTCTCCCCTTCTCCGTAATTCTGCGTAAGCGTGCTCACATACGTCTGTTCAGATACGACCGCCCAGTTCAGTCTGCGCAGTCAAGTCTGCTCAGATCATGCCGGACCGTCGTCATCGGCGCGTGCCCCGGCCGACACTTCGGCAAGCCTGCGGTGCTCGGCCGCCTTCTTTTCGTAGATCTCCGCCATCCGCAGGTGGTACTCCGGCTTGTCCTGTTCGTACACGTCGGGGATGCCGTCGAGGTCGTCGTCGCGCTCCTCGGCGTCGTACAGCGCGCGGTAGCGGGCATTGCGCACCTTGAGCAGGATCCCGGAGAGTACCGCCGCGATGAGAGAGCCCATCAGGACGGCTGCCTTGATCTCGTCGGTCAGCAGCGGGTTCTCGGTGAAGGCGAGTTCGCCGATCAGGAGCGAGACGGTGAAGCCGATGCCGGCGAGCGAGGCGACCGCGAACACGTCGGGCCAGGCGAGCTCGTCGTTGAGCTCGGCCCTGGTGAACCGTGCCGCAAGCCAGGTGCCGCCGAAGATGCCGACCGCCTTGCCGACCACGAGACCGAGCACCACACCGAGCGTCTCCGGCTGGCTGAACACGTCCCCGAGCGCGCCGCCCGACACCGCGACACCGGCGCTGAACAGGGCGAACAGCGGAACCGCGAGGCCCGCGGAGAGAGGCCGCACCAGGTGCTCGATGTGCTCGCCCGGCGAGTGCTCCTCGTCCTCGCGGCGGCTGCAGCGCAGCATCAGGCCCATCGCGACACCGGCGATCGTGGCGTGGATGCCGCTGTTGTACATCAGGCCCCAGATGACCAGGGCCAGCGGAACGTAGATGTACCAGCCGCGTACACCCTTGCGGAGCAACAGCCAGAAGACCGCGAGGCCAAGGACCGCGCCGCCGAGCGCCGCGAAGTTCAGGTCGCTGGTGAAGAAGACCGCGATGATCAGGATCGCGAAGAGGTCGTCGACGACGGCCAGGGTGAGCAGGAAGGCGCGCAGCGCGGACGGCAGCGAGGTGCCGATGACCGCGAGGACGGCGAGCGCGAAGGCGATGTCGGTGGCGGTCGGCACCGCCCAGCCGTCCAGGGAACCGCCGCCGACGGTGTTGACCACGACGTACACGAGAGCGGGTACGGCCATGCCGCAGAGCGCGGCGACGACGGGCAGCGCGGCGGCCTTGGGGTCGCGCAGATCGCCCGCGACGAGCTCACGCTTGAGTTCGATGCCGGCGACGAAGAAGAAGACCGCGAGCAGTCCGTCGGCCGCCCAGTGCTGGATGGAGAGGTCGAGGCCCAGCGAGCTCGGTCCCAGGTGGAAGCCGCTCACGGATTCGTACGACCCGCCGGCGGTGTTCGCCCAGATCAGTGCGGTGACGGCGGCGACGAGGAGGAGGACACCGCCGACGGTCTCGGTGCGCAGCGCGTTCGCGACGAAATTCCGCTCGGGCAGCGAGAGCCGTCCGAGAACCTTGCGGTTGTTGTTGCTGGGTGCGGGCGCGGCCACGGGGGTCGACCTCCGGTCGGTAGGCAGGACAAATCACTTGCCGACCAGACTTCCCGGCGCACCTAGGTTCTTCTTGTCGCGATGTTGACGCGATCCTTAGCGTACCTAACGTGCGAACGGACCTATCCGGTGATCGTCACTTTATGCGCAAGAGGGGCACCCGGCACGGTGCCGGATGCCCCTCTATGGCTCGCGTCCGACTAGTCCTCGCTGGGCGCGGCCGGCAGCTTCGTCTGGATGAGATCCATGACCGAGGAGTCCGTCAGCGTGGTGACGTCACCCAGCTCGCGGTTCTCGGCGACGTCACGCAGCAGTCGCCGCATGATCTTCCCGGAGCGGGTCTTCGGCAGCTCGGCCACCGGAAGGATGCGCTTGGGCTTGGCGATCGGTCCCAGCGTCGTGCCCACGTGATTGCGCAGGTCCGCCACGAGACCCTCGTCGTCGGCGTTCGCCGTGCCCCGCAGGATCACGAACGCGACGATGGCCTGCCCGGTGGTCTCGTCCGCCGCGCCCACGACCGCCGCCTCGGCGACCGACGGGTGCGAGACGAGCGCCGACTCGACCTCGGTGGTGGAGATGTTGTGCCCGGACACGAGCATCACGTCGTCCACGCGGCCGAGCAGCCAGATGTCGCCGTCCTCGTCCTTCTTGGCGCCGTCACCGGCGAAGTACTTGCCTTCGAAGCGCGACCAGTAGGTGTCGAGGAAGCGCTGGTCGTCGCCCCAGATGGTGCGCAGCATCGAGGGCCACGGCTCGGTCAGGACGAGGTAGCCGCCCCCGCCGTCCGGCACTTCGCGCGCCTCGTCGTCGACGACGGTCGCGGAGATGCCCGGCAGTGCGCGCTGGGCGCTGCCCGGCTTGGTCTCGGTCACGCCCGGCAGCGGCGAGATCATCATCGCGCCGGTCTCGGTCTGCCACCAGGTGTCCACGATGGGGCACTTGTCGGCGCCGATGTTCTTGCGGTACCACATCCAGGCCTCGGGGTTGATCGGCTCACCGACCGAACCGAGGACCCGCAGGCTGCTGAGGTCGAACTTCGCGGGGATGTCGTCGCCCCACTTCATGAACGTACGAATGGCGGTCGGCGCCGTGTAGAGGATGGTCACGCCGTACTTCTGGACGATCTCCCAGAAGCGCCCCTGGTGCGGGGTGTCGGGCGTGCCCTCGTACATGACCTGCGTCGCGCCGTTCGCCAGCGGGCCGTACGTGATGTACGAGTGCCCGGTGACCCAGCCGATGTCGGCCGTGCACCAGTAGACGTCGGTCTCCGGCTTGAGGTCGAAGACGGCGTGGTGGGTGTAGGCGGCCTGCGTGAGGTAGCCGCCGGAGGTGTGCAGGATGCCCTTCGGCTTACCCGTCGTGCCCGACGTGTAGAGGATGAAGAGCGGGTTCTCCGCGTCGAAGGCCTCCGGCGTGTGCTCGGCGGACTGGCGCTCGGTGAGCTCGTGCCACCACACGTCGCGGCCCTCGGTCCACGCCACGTCCTGGCCCGTGCGGCGCACGACGAGGACGTGCTCGACGGAGCTTCCCTCGCGCGAGACGGCGTCGTCGACCGCGGGCTTCAGGGCGGCGGGCTTGCCCCTGCGGTAGCCGCCGTCGGAGGTGATGACGACCTTGGCGTCGGCGTCCTTCACGCGGGTGGCGATGGCGTCGGCGGAGAAGCCGCCGAAGACCACGGAGTGCGCGGCGCCGATGCGGGCACAGGCCAGCATCGACACGACGGCCTCGGGGATCATCGGCAGGTAGACGGCGACGCGGTCGCCCTGGCGGACTCCCAGCTCGGTCAGCGCGTTGGCCGCCCGGCTGACCTCGTCCTTGAGCTCGGCATAGGTGATGGCCCGGCTGTCGCCGGGCTCACCCTCGAAGTGGATCGCCACGCGGTCGCCGTTCCCGGCCTCCACGTGGCGGTCCACGCAGTTGTAGGCGACGTTGAGCTTGCCGTCGGCGAACCACTTCGCGAACGGCGGGTTCGACCAGTCGAGCGTCTCGGTCGGTTCGGTGGACCAGGTCAGCCGGCGGGCCTGCTCGGCCCAGAAGCCGAGCCGGTCAGCCTTGGCCTGTTCATACGCCTCCGCGGTGACGTTGGCGTTGGCCGCCAGGTCGGCCGGCGGCGCGAACCTTCGCTCTTCTTTAAGAAGGTTGGCCAGGCTTTCGTTGCTCACGACATCTCCCATTCCCAGGGTGTCCGTTGTGTCCAAAGCCACAGCTCATCAGACGTATACCCCTGGTGACAAGAGCCTGCCGAAAATTGGTTTAGACCTTTACTCGACTGGGTGGCTCCTCGCGCGGTGATCCTTCGTGCGGTGACGGTGTGACCTGGTCGAACACGTCGTCCGGACTCTCGGTCAGCAGATACGCCTGCGCCTCGCCGACATGGAAGTACATGCCGTGCAGTTCCAGCGCGCCCTCGGCCATCCGCCGCGCCACGGCCTCGTGGCCGCGCAGGTGCTCCAACTGCTGGACCACATTGGTCAGGCAGAGCTGCTCGACCGCGTCGGCGGGCGCCCGCCCGGCGAGCCGCGCCCACCCCTCCTTCTGGTGCGCCGCCATCCGATCGAGGCTCGGCATCCCGTGCCGCAGCCAGCGCTTCAGGGGCGTCTGGGCGCCCCCGGGCGGCGTGGTGAGCAGCGCCTGCATCGCCCCGCACCCGGAGTGCCCGCAGACGGTGATGGACCGCACCTTCAGTACGTCCACCGCGTACTCGATCGCGGCGGCCACCGAGTCGTCCCCGCTCTCGGCGCCCGGCAGCGGCACCAGATTGCCGACATTGCGTACGACGAAGAGGTCGCCGGGGCCGCTCGACGTGATCATCGAGGTGACGAGCCGGGAGTCGGCGCAGGTCAGGAAGAGCTGCGAGGGCTGCTGCCCCTCACGCGCGAGACGGGCCAGCTCGCCCCGCACGTGCGGCGCGGTGTTGCGCTGGAACGCGCTGATGCCGCTGGCCAGTTGATGCCCGCTGGGCCGGCTCTCGCCCTGCGGGGCCTCCTGGGGGCGGTCGCAGTGGTGGTTGCGCCAGGCCGTCCAGGGACGGCAGCAGGAATGTGACGCGCTCGCGGGCTCGGCGATCCGTGTCCCCGCGCGCCCGGTCACCTCTACGGTGCCGCCCTGCGCGGTGTGCGCGTCCTGCCAGCACTGCAGCGCTTCGTACGCCGCGTGGTCCATGAACGACCCGTCCAACTCGACGATGATGGCGGCCCCTTGGGGGGCGAGGTGCAGCGCCCGGCTCAGGCGCGGCACGGCGAGGAAGGTCAACTGGCCACGCACGCGCACGTGGTGGACCCCGTCCTCCTCGATGTGGGTGATACGGGTGCGGGCGAGGCGGTGCAGCGCGACGGCCACGGCGACGGCGACGCCGAGGGCCACACCTTCGAGCACACCGAGGAAGACGACGCCGAGCGTCGTGGTCGTGTACACGAGGATCTCGCGGTGGCGGGTGATGGTGCGGATGTGGTTCAGGCTCACCATCTGGATGCCGACCGCCATCACCAGGGCGGCGAGCGCGGCGAGCGGGATCAGCTCGAGCAGGGGGACCATCAGTAGGGCGGCTACTACTACCCAAACGCCGTGCAGCATCGTGGAGTTCCGGCTGACGGCACCGGCCCGCACATTGGCCACGCTGCGCACCGCGACCCCCGCGACGGGGAGCCCGCCGAGCGCCCCGGAGACGGCGTTGGCCGCGCCCTGGCCCAGCAGCTCGCGGTTCAGGTCGGAGCGGCCGCCGCCGGTGAGCGGATCGCGCCGCCCGGAGGCGAGCTTGTCCACGGCGACGGCGCCGAGCAGCGACTGGACGCTGCAGACGAGCGTGACCGTCAGGACGGCGGCGACGAGCCCGAGCACGGGTCCTTCGGGCAGGCCCACCAGCGCGTGACTGCGCCACGACGGCAGGTCGACCTTGGCCACGCTCATCCCGGCGAGCGCGGCGACGGCCGTGGCCACGGCCACGGAGACGAGGGGGGCGGGCACGACGCGGGCGGCCTTCCCGGCGCGGCCGGGAATCCGCGGCCAGAGCAGCAGCAGCGCCAGGGTCAGCACGCTGATCGCCAGCGCGGCGGGATGGACGTCGGCCAACTGGGCGGGCAGCGCCCGGAGGTTGTCGAGCACGGCGCTCTGCGGGGTGCCGCCGAGCACGATGTGCAGCTGGGCCACGGCGATGGCGACGCCGATGCCGGCCAGCATGCCGTGCACGACGGCCGGGCTGACGGCGAGCGCGGAGCGGGCCACGCGCAGGCAGCCGAGGCCGAGTTGGGAGATCCCGGCGAGGACGGTGATGGCGCAGGTGGTCCGCCAGCCGTACTGGTGGATGAGGTCGGCGGTGACGACCGTGAGCCCCGCGGCGGGGCCGCTGACCTGTAGCGGCGAGCCCCCGAGCCATCCGGCGACCAGACCGCCGACGGCGGCGGCGACGAGGCCCGCCTGGAGCGGTGCCCCGGTGGCGAGCGCGATGCCGAGGGACAGCGGCAGGGCGATCAGGAAGACGGCGATCGACGCGGATACGTCGGCGCCGGCGATGCGGAATCTACGGAACTTGCGGAACTTGCCGGGCGGCGGCCCGTGGGGCTCGTGCGCGCGTGAGGCGTGGTCCGAGTCGGTGGCATGGGTGGGGACGCAGGCAGACATGGTTTCCCGTCTCCTCCGGGGCAGCGCGGTCGCGGGACAAGGGGTCCTCCGGTGGTCTCCGGAGGGCGGGTCGCGGCCGTGGGTCACGGCGTTGCAGCGGCGGGATATCTCAACTCTCGGTAAACGAATCGTAATGGAGAGTAAAGGCATTGGATAGACAAGCGGGGCAAATGGGGCACTAGATCACCCTCAAGGGTGAATAAGGCTATTCATCGGCTTGTCGGAACCTCTGATTCATGCCCCCGTGCGACGTTGGCGGCGCTGTCGGGCATTCCGGGCAATTGGCCCGTAGTGCCATCCCGAAGCCGACTCGAAGCCGACTTGAAGGAAGAAGGTGGGCGGAAGATGGCCGCCACCCAGAGGATCCAGCGGATCGCCGCGGGCATCACCGCCCTCGTGGCATGCGTCGCGGTACTGGCCGGTTGCGCGAGTGGGGACACCGGCGCCAAGGAGGGCGCGCACGGCGCCAAGAAGGCGTCCCCCGCCCCGGCCCCCAAGAGCGCGGTCCGCATGATCGGTGACGGCTCCACCGCCTTCACCGGCAGGCAACCGCACCTGCCCGAGCCCGCACGACTGAGACCCGGCCAGAAGCCGCCCCAGTTCGTGGTCTTCTCCTGGGACGGCGCGGGCGAGGACAGCCAGCGGCTCTTCTCGCACTTCCGCAAGGTCGCCAAGCGCAACAACGCCACGATGACGTACTTCCTCAGCGGCGTGTACATGCTCCCCGAGGCGAAGCGGAAGCTCTACGAACCGCCGCAGCACCTGGCCGGCAGCTCGGACATCGGCTTCAACGACCGCAAGGGAATCAAGGACACCGTGGAGCAGCTCCGCGGCGCCTGGCTGGAGGGCAACGAGGTCGGCACCCACTTCAACGGCCACTTCTGCGGCCCCGGCCGCGGCGTGGGCGAGTGGACGGTCGCCGACTGGAAGAGCGAGATCAACCAGGCCAAGTCCTTCGTGAAGGCCTGGAAGACGAACACGGGCATGAAGAAGGCGCAGCCGCTGCCCTTCGACTACGACAAGGAACTCATCGGCGCCCGCACGCCCTGCCTCGAAGGCCAGAAGAACTTCATGCGGGCGGCACGCGAACTGGGCTTCCGCTACGACACCAGCGGCGTCAACAACCAGATCTGGCCCAAGAAGAAGGAAGGCCTCTGGGACCTGTCGATGCAGCTGGTCCCGGTCCCGGGCCGCAAGTTCGAGACGCTCACCATGGACTACAACTTCATGGTGAACCAGTCGGGCACGACGTCCCAGGGCGACCCGAGCAAGCACGAGTACTGGGGCGACCAGATGCGTGACGGCCTGCTCCAGGGCTTCGACCGCGCCTACAAGGGCAACCGCGCCCCGCTGATCATCGGCAACCACTTCGAGTCCTGGAACGGCGGCACCTACATGCGCGCCATCGAGGAGACGATCGAGTCGGTCTGCACCAAGCGCGACGTGCGGTGCGTCTCCTTCCGGCAGCTCGCCGACTGGCTCGATGCCCAGGACCCGCAGACCGTGGAGCGCCTGACCAAACTCCCGGTCGGCAAGGCCCCGAAGGAGGGCTGGGCGTCGTTCCTCTCCGCCCAGCCCGCACCGGCCCCGAAGGGCGTCCCGGGCGCCCCGGCGGTCAAGCCGTAGCGACGGCTCGCTCACTGAGGACGAAGTCGGGGTCGACCTGGGCAGCCAGGTCGGCACCCGTCCGTTCGTTGCCCCAGCTCTGCGCGTTCTTCAGGTGGAAGTGGACCATCTGGCGGGTGTAGCGGTCCCAGTCCCTGCGCTCGTACGAGGTGTCGACGGCGCCCTGAAGTGCTTGCAGGGAGCGGCGGTTGTCGTCCTCGAGGAACTCGAACCGGGGCGGGCGGCCCTTCTCCATGGCACGCACCCAGTCCGAGTGCCCGACCGTCACCAGGAGGTCGTCGCCCACCTGCTCGCGCAGGAAGTCGATGTCGTCCTGGCCCTGCACCTTGTTGCCGACGACCTTGAGGTCGATGCCGAAGTCCCGTGCGTATTCCTTGTACTGGCGATAGACGGAGACCCCCTTCCTGGTCGGCTCGGCCACCAGGAACGTCATGTCGAAGCGGGTGAACATGCCGGACGCGAAGGAGTCCGAACCGGCGGTCATGTCGACGACCGCGTACTCGTCGCGACCGTCGACCAGGTGGTTCAGGAGCAGCTCCACCGCCCCCGTCTTGGAGTGGTAGCAGGCGACACCGAGGTCGGCTTCGGTGAACGGCCCTGTGACCATCAAACGCACCGCTGCGTCGTCGAGTTCCACCGGCCGCGCGCAGGCGTCGTACACGGGGTTGTCCTCGCGCACCCGCAGGATTCGCGAACCCTCGCCGGGCGGCGTCGTCTTGATCATTGTGTCGGCGGAGGCGATCCGCGGATTGGAGCCCCGCAGATAGTCCTTGATGAGGGGCAGGCGCGCGCCCATGGCGGGCAGCTCGGCGGCGTCCGCCTCGTCGAGCCCGAGGGCGGGGCCCAGGTGCTGGTTGATGTCGGCGTCCACCGCGAGGACCGGTGCTCCGGTGGCGGCGAGGTGTCGGATGAAGAGCGAGGACAGCGTGGTCTTGCCGCTGCCGCCCTTCCCTACGAAAGCGATCTTCATGTTCACCAAGGGTAGCCGGACGATTACCTGCCGTATCGATGCGGCGTGAAGAAGACCACTCCTTCGTGGGGGGAGCGCCAGGGGTGCGTAGGGTCGTACTCATGAGTACGACAGCCGATCCGCTCGCGGCCCTGGGCGCACTGCCCGGCGTGGCCGACTCCGTGGACTCCGTGCGCAAGGCCGTGGACCGGGTCTACGGCCACCGGATCATGCGGCGCCGCAGCAACGAGATCACCTCCGAGGCGGCGCTGCGCGGCGCGCGGGGCTCGGCGGCGCTCTCCGGTGCCGACTGGGCACTCGAAGAGGTGCGCCGACGCAGTGACTTCAGTGTCGAGGGTGATGCCCGAACGGTCGGCGCGGCCCTGCGGCTGACCGCGGAGGCCGGCCAACTCCTGTCCATCTGGCGGCAGTCGCCGCTCCGGGTCCTCGCGCGCCTCCACCTGGTCGCCGCGGCGGAGAACGACGAGGCGGCGGGGCGTCCGCGGCTGGCGGGCGAGCCGGTCGACGAGCCGCTGGTCGAACTGGACGTGCCGGACTCCGACGAGGTGGCGGGCCGCCTGGAGGGACTCTCGCAGCTGATCATCGCGGGCGGCTCCGCGCCGGCCCTGGTGACGGCGGCCGTGGTGCACGGCGAGCTGCTCAGCCTGCGCCCCTTCGGCTCGCACAACGGCCTGGTCGCGCGGGCGGCCGAGCGCATCGTCCTGGTGGGCAGCGGCCTCGACCCGAAGTCGGTGTGCCCGGCCGAGGCGGGGCACGCGGAGCAAGGGCGGGCGGCCTACGTGGGGGCGCTCGACGGCTACGCGTCCGGGACGCCGGAAGGAATGGCGGCCTGGATCGCCCACTGCGGGCGCGCGGTCGAACTGGGGGCCAGGGAGTCGACGGCGGTCTGCGAGGCGATGCAGCGCGGCGCGGCCTGAGGGCCTTGCGGGCGCTTACGGGTGCCTGCGGACGCTTACGGAAAGGGCCCTGAACAGGGTTGCGGCGGTACGAGAACTCGTACCGCCGCTGGCATGTTCACCGTGTTACCAAGCGTCCTCGAAAGTTTGCCCATCAGGTCGGGAACTTTGCCCGTCACCTGGTGCGGCTGGCCCGTAATCGACGGGTCGACGTCGCGTGGGTGCTCGGTGTTCATGCTCGGTCCGTGGGGCCTTGGTTGCGTTTAAAGGTAATCCTCTCGGATGTCCTTGGTCTCGCGGGCCGTTGACTCCTTTGTACTCCTGTCCTGGGGTAAGCGGAAGTCCTGGCACTACTTCTTTACTTTTAGGTTCAAACAAGGGTGAATCGGGCGCTTGAGGTCCGGCGCCGACTCACGAACCACACGAGCCCCGCCGTGGCCGCCGCGGCGCTCACGGCCGCCACCGCGACGACCGCGGGCCGGGACGGCTTCTGGCGCCGCTCCTTGAGCCGGACGGGTCGGTGGAAGTCGAGAATCGGCCACCCGCGCGCGAGAGCCTCGCGGCGCAGTGCGCGATCGGGGTTGACCGCGTGCGGATGCCCCACGGACTCGAGCATCGGGAGATCGGTCGCCGAGTCGCTGTAGGCGTGACAGCGATCGAGGTCGTACCCCTCGGACTCCGCGAGTTCCTTGATCGCCGCCGCCTTGGTGGGGCCGTAGGCGTAGTACTCCACCTCGCCGGTGAAGCAGCCGTCGTCGCCGACCACCATCCGGGTCGCCACCACGCGGTCGGCCCCCAGGAGTTCGCCGATCGGCTCGACCACCTCGGCGCCCGAGGTGGAGACGATGACGACGTCCCGCCCCGCGGTGTGGTGCTCCTCGATGAGGGACGCGGCCTCGTCGTAGATGATCGGGTCGATCAGGTCGTGCAGCGTCTCGGCGACGATTTCCTTGACCTGCTGCACGTTCCATCCGCGGCAGAGCGCGGACAGGTACTCGCGCATCCGCTCCATCTGGTCGTGGTCGGCTCCGCCTGCGAGGAAGACGAACTGTGCATATGCAGTTCGCAGTACCGCCCTGCGGTTGATCAGGCCGCCTTGGTAGAACGACTTGCTGAAGGTGAGAGTGCTCGACTTCGCAATGACCGTCTTGTCCAGGTCAAAGAAGGCGGCTGTCCGGGGCAAGGAGTGGTTTTCCACGAGCCCGAGCATAGGCGCCCACCATTCGGCGTAAGGTGAGGCGCGTGGGTTTGCCTGAGAAGGCTCTCGGGTACACCATGGAAGTCACGGATCGTTCGCGACCGTGCTAACCCGGTCTGGCTCCTCCCCCCCCGAGTCGGACCGTGGGGACGACCCCCGCTCTCCCCCCCGGCGGGGGTCGTCGCATGTCCGGATGGGTTTTCCGGGCCTCTTCCGACCCTTATCTGATCGCCTGGCGGCTGCTGGCAGCCGTTGTGGCGATCTTTTTGCATGCCCAAGATTCGTCACTGTGTGTAGTCGTCAGGCTGCTCTGTGGAAGTCTTCGAGATGTCACCGGTATGGGTGATGGGGATATTCACAGCCCCCGCCTTGTCCACAGTTATTGACCAAGATCCACACGTTATCCGCGATCGCTGCACGCTGATTCCGCTCGTTCTGCACGCGAAGTTCATGGCCGGATTGCTTTGGCCGGCTCATCGCCCATGTGGAGCGCGGCATTCAACGGGCTTGCAGTGAGAGGGGGCTGGGGATCGTGGCTGGAGTGATTACGCGTGACGGGCCGCCGTCGTCCGATGGACGGCAGGGCGGACCGCTGATCGTCACGGAAGATGTGGACCTGCTGGACGACCTGCTGCGGCTGTGCGCCGCCGCGGGAGCGCGGCCCGAGGTGCGGCACGGCGTGCCGGAACGCAGGGGCGGCTGGGACACGGCGCCGCTCGTCCTTGTCGGGGACGACGCGGTGGACCGCGTGCGGGGAGCCGGGCGCAGGCGCGGGGTCGTGCTGGTCGGACGGGATCAGGACGACTCCGGGGTCTGGCAGCGCGCGGTGGAGATCGGCGCCGACCATGTGCTGGTCCTGCCCGACGGCGAACGATGGCTGGTGGACCGCATCGCCGATGTCGCCGAGGGCGTGGGGCGGCCCGCGCTCACGGTGGGAGTGATCGGCGGCAGCGGCGGAGCCGGTGCGTCCACCCTGGCGTGCGCCCTGGCCGTCACGGCGGCCCGCGCTGGGCGGCGCACGATGCTCGTGGACGCCGACCCGCTCGGCGGCGGGCTGGATGTGCTCCTTGGCGGCGAGACGGCCGACGGTCTTCGCTGGCCGGCGTTCGCGCAGTCCAGGGGCCGGGTGGGCGGAGGCGCGCTCGAGGAGTCGCTGCCCGAGCTGCATGCCCTGCGGGTCCTGAGCTGGGACCGGGGCGACGCGGTGGTCATCCCGCCCGAGGCCATGCGGGCGGTGATCGCCGCCGCTCGCAGGCGGGGCGGGGTGGTCGTCGTGGATCTGCCGCGCCGCGTGGACGAAGGGGTGGCCGAGGCGCTGGCCCAGGTGGATCTGGGGCTCATGGTGGTGCCCGCGGAGCTGCGTGCGGTGGCGGGCTCCCGGCGGGTCGCGTCGGCGGTGGGGATGGTGCTGCGGGATCTGCGGGTGGTCGTCGGCAGGGGCGGCACCGGTCGCACCGGGGGCGGCGGACTCGACGGCCTCGGTGGCTTCGACGCGGAAGAGGTGGCGCGGCTGCTCGGCCTCCCGCTCGTCGGTGAGCTGCCACGGGAAGCGGGACTGCTGGCCGCGCAGGCCGGCGGAATGCCGCCCGGAGGTGTCGCACGGGGGCCGCTGGCGCGGTTCTGCGCGGCCTTCTGGGATCGGGTTCCGGTCGATGCCACCGGAGGCGGATCATGAGCGCCGCCGTCGGGGCCGTCGTGGGGGCCAGGATGCTGGACGGAGTGCGCCAGTGGCTCGCGGAGAACGGGACCGAGCCGACACCGGCCCGCGTCGCCGAGGCGCTGCGGGCCCAGGGCAGGGTCCTCGGCGACGCGGAAGTCCTGGGGGCGGCGGCGCAGCTGCGCTCGGAGCTGGTGGGCGCGGGGCCCCTGGAGACACTGCTCGCGGACGACTCGGTGACCGATGTGCTGGTGTCCGCACCCGACCGGGTCTGGGTGGACCGCGGCGGGGGCCTGGAACTGACCGGGGTGTCCTTCGGGGACGCGGCGGCGGTCCGGCGGCTCGCCCAGCGGCTCGCGGCCGTGGCCGGACGCCGGCTCGACGACGCCAGGCCCTGGGTGGACGCGCGGCTCCCGGACGGAACCCGCCTGCACGCGGTGCTGCCTCCGGTCGCCGTCGGGTCGACGTGCCTCTCCTTGCGTGTCGTACGGCCCCGGGCCTTCACCCTCGCGGAACTGACAGCGGCGGGGACGGTGCCGCCGGGCGGGGACCGGGTGCTGCGCGCCCTGCTCGACGCCAGGCTCTCGTACCTGATCAGTGGCGGTACGGGTTCGGGCAAGACGACGCTCCTGAGCGCGCTCCTGGGCCTTGTCGGGCCGGGGGAGCGGATCGTGCTCGCCGAGGACTCGGCGGAGCTGCGCCCGGAACACCCGCACGTGGTGCGTCTCGAGGCCAGGCCCGCGAATCAGGAGGGCGCCGGTCAGGTCGGCCTGGACGACCTGGTGCGCCAGGCGCTGCGGATGCGTCCCGACCGGCTGGTCGTGGGCGAGGTGCGGGGCGCGGAGGTGGTCCATCTCCTTGCCGCTCTGAACACGGGTCATGAGGGCGGCTGCGGCACGGTCCACGCCAACGCCGCCAGCGATGTGCCCGCCCGCCTGGAGGCACTGGGCACGGCGGCCGGGCTCGACCGGGCGGCGCTGCACAGCCAGTTGGCGGCCGCGCTGTCGGTGGTGCTCCATCTCGTACGGGACCGGGCGGGACGGCGGCGGATCGCCGAGGTGCACGTCCTGGAGCGCGATCCGTCCGGCCTCGTGGTGACGGTGCCCGCGCTGCGGTGGGGCGAGAAGGAGTTTGTCCGGGAGCGGGGCTGGGAGCGGCTGGACTCGCTTCTGGCGGGCGGTGGTTGGAGTGGTGGGGGATGAGTGCGGCGGGGGTGGCGGCGGCGGTGTGCGCGGGAAGCGCGGCCTGGCTGATGGTCGGGCGGGCCCACGGGCTGCGGCGGACGCGGGCGGTGCTCGCGGACGGCGGCGAGCTCGCACCGGGGGACGCGGCGTGGCGGCGGGCGGTGGCCTTCGCCGGCGGACGGATGCGGCACGAGTGGTGGGCCCTGGCGGGCGGGGCGGTGGTCGCACTGCTCGGGGAATCCGTGGTCCCGCTGGTCCTGGGGGCGGCAGGGGTTCCGCTGCTACGGCGCGTACGGCGGGCCAGAGATGCGCGCCTCGAAGGGGAGCGGCGGGACACCGCGGTGATCGCGTTGTGCGGGGCGCTGGCGGGAGAGGTGCGGGCGGGGCGGCAGCCGGGCGAGGCGCTGAGGACCGCGGCTGGTGGAGGCCTCGGGCTTGCTGATGCCGGAGCCTGGGCCGGGCTCGGTGAGGCGCGGGCCGGGGTTCTTGCGGCGGCGCGGTTCGGCGGGGATGTGCCGAGGGCGCTTGAGGAGGCGGCGCGGGAGCCGGGCGCGCAGGGGCTGCTGGGGCTCGCGGCGTGCTGGCGGGTGGCGGTGGACCGGGGCGCCGGGCTCGCGGCGGGGCTCGAACGGCTGGAGGGCGCGCTGCGGGCCGAGCGCGATCAACGTGCGGATTTGCGAGCCCAGTTGGCGGGGGCGCGGTCGGCAGCGGTGATGCTCGCGGGGCTTCCGGTCCTGGGGCTGCTCATGGGAAGCGCGCTCGGGGCGGCACCGCTGCGGGTGTTGCTGCACACCGGGGCGGGGCTCGGATGTCTGGCGGTCGGCGGGGTTTTGGAGGGCGTCGGCGTGTGGTGGGCGCTGCGGATCGTGCGGGGAGCGGAGGAGCGATGAGTCTCGATGTCCAGAAGCTGGGGGTGGCCGTGTGGGGAGTTGCGGCCGTGCTGTGGCTGATGTCGGCGGTCCTTGCGGCGCGGCGCGAGCGGGCGGTGCGGGGGCGTGCGGGAGTCGTCCTGGGGGTGGCGGAGCGGCCGCCGCCAGGAGTCTCGTCCGGGCGGTGGTTCCGGTGGCGGGGCGCGGTGCGGGGGTGGCCGGCGGTGGTCGGAGCGGTGTGCGCCGGATGGGTGCTGGTGGGCGGTGTTCCGGGGTGCCTCGTGGGGTTGGGCGCCGGGTACGGCGTGTGGCGTTGGCGGCGGGGGCGGGGGGTGCGCGACGCGGAGTTCGACGCCGGTGAGGCGGCTCGGCAACTGCCCTTGGCGGCAGACCTGTTGGCGGCCTGTGTCGCTGCGGGCGCGGGGCCCGTCGTGGCTGCTCAGGCTGTCGGCGATGCGCTCAAGGGGCCGGTCGGGGAGCGGCTCGCGCAGGGGGCCGCAGAGGTGCGGCTCGGCGCTGCACCAAGCGACGCGTGGCGGAAGTTGGGCGCGATACCGGGCGCGGGGGCGCTGGCCCGCCTGCTGGAGCGGGCGGGGGAGTCAGGGGCGCCTGCGGCGGAATCGGTGGCGCGCCTCGCCGCGGACTGCCGCGCGGAACGGGGCCGTACGGCGACGGCGGCGGCGCGCAGGGCCGGCGTCCTGATGACCGCGCCGGTGGGGCTGTTCTTCTTGCCCGCATTCATCGCGGTGGGGGTGCTGCCTGTGCTGATCGGCCTGGCGGGTGGCTTGTTGAGCGGCATCTGAAGCGGAGTTTGGACCGGCTTCTGGGCGGCCTCTGAGCGGCTCGACGGCCGAGCTGTTGAACGGCCGAGTTGTTGGACGGCGGTCTCGTGAGGTGGGGCTGCCGTGACGTGAACGGACCGAAAAATCATGGGGGTTGCGATGTGGGGACAGCTGTGTGCGCGGGCGCGGGCGCGGGCTCGGGCGCTGCGGTGCAGGGCACGTGCGGTGCGGAAGGACGCGGGGATGGTCACTTCGGAGTACGCGATGGGGCTGATCGCGGCGGTGGGGTTCGCCGGACTGCTCTACAAGGTGGTGACGAGCGGGCAGGTCAGGGCGGCGCTGCAGGCGGTCGTGGAGAAGGCGCTCGATGTCCAGTTCTGAGGTGCCCCGTTCTGAGGTTCCCAGGTCTGAGATGCCCCGTTCTGGGCGGGTGCGGGGCGGCCGGGGCGGTCGGGGCCGCCGGTGCCGTCACGGAAACGGGGACGACGGGTTCGTGACGGCCGAGGCCGCCGTGGTGCTGCCCACGCTCGTGCTGTTCACGATGGCCCTGGTCTGGGCGTTGCTGGCCGCGTCCGCGCAGATCCAGTGCGTGGACGCGGCACGGGCCGGGGCTCGCGCGATGGCCCGGCAGGACCCCGAGAGCGCGGCCGTGGCGGCGGCTCGGCAGGCGGCGCCGCGTGGTGCGTCGGTGGCCGTGCGGCGGGACGGCGACCTGGTGCGGGTGGAGGTCGTGGCGGAATCGCCGGGGCCCCGGGCGCTTGGGCTCGGGCTGCGGTTGCGGTCGGAGGCGGTGGCGTTGGCCGAGGAGACGTTGGGGGTGGGCGCGTGAGGGGGCGGGGCTGGTTCCGGACCGGCGGGGCCGCGTCGGACCGGGGAGCCCGGCGGGGCGGCTTTCGAACCGCCGGGGTCGCGTCGGACCGGGGAGCCGCCACGGTGTGGGTCGTCGTCGTGATGGCCGTGCTGTGCGTGGTCTGCGGGGCGGTCCTCGCGATGGGGCAGGTGATCGTCGCCCGCCATCGAGCGGGCGGCGCGGCCGACTTGGCGGCGCTCGCGGCGGCGGACCATTGGATGGAGGGGCGTTCCGGGGCGTGTGCCAAGGCCGGGCGGGTGGCCGAGGCACAGGGGACGCGCATCGTGCGGTGCGCGGTGCACGGCGAGATCTCGGACGTCACCGCGGCGGCGGGCTTCGGCCCGTTCGCGGCGGAGGTCAGATCCAGGGCGGGCCCGGCGGGCCCGGCGGGCCCGGTTGCTCCGGCGGCGGCAGCGGGGGCTGTGGCGGGTGCGGGGTGGCGGGCGGACATGCGGTTGCCGCAAGCCGCCGGAGGGCTGTCAGACGCCGATGTGGCGCCTGCTGGGCGGAAGCCAGAGGTGAGGGCAGGGCGCTCGGCGCCCGGGCGGGCAGACGAAGGCCCGGCGCCGGGCGGCAGCTGCTCCCCAGGAGGTGGGTGCGTCCTTAGCCGTTCCTCAGGAGGCGGGTGCGTCCTTGAGCGGGGCGGGCGCGTCCTTGAGCAGGGTGGTGAGGAGGCGGACGGCGCCGCGTTTGTGCAGGGGGTCGTTGCCGTTGCCGCACTTCGGGGACTGGATGCAGGAGGGGCAGCCCGCCTCGCACTCGCAGGAGGCGATGGCCTCGCGGGTGGCGGTCAGCCACTCGCGGGCCGTGTGGAAGGCCCGCTCGGCGAAGCCCGCGCCGCCCGGGTGGCCGTCGTACACGAACACGGTCGGCAGGAGCGTGTCCGGATGCAGCGGCACGGAGACGCCGCCGATGTCCCAGCGGTCGCAGGTCGCGAAGAGCGGCAGCATGCCGATGGAGGCGTGCTCGGCGGCGTGCAGGGCGCCGCCGAGGATCTCCGGATTGACGCGGGCGGCGTCCAGCTGGTCCTCGGTGACCGTCCACCAGACCGCGCGGGTGCGCAGGGTGCGGGGCGGCAGGTCCAGCTTCGTCTCGCCGAGGACCTCACCGGTGATGAGCCTGCGGCGCAGGAAGGAGACGACCTGGTTGGTGACCTCGACGGAGCCGTAGCAGAGGCGGCCGGAGCCCCAGGGGATCTCGGTGTCCGTCTCCAGGATGGAGATGGCCGTGGTGTCGCGGGCGGTCGTGGAGTAGGGCGGCCCGGCCTCCTCGACCAGGGCGACCGAGTCCTCCAGGTCCAGGCGGCGCACGAGATAGGTCCGGCCCTGGTGGAGGTGGACCGCGCCCTCGTGGACGGCGGTGTGCGCGGCGGACGCGTCGACGGTGCCGAGCAGCCTGCCCGTGCCCTCCTCGACGATCTGGATGGGCTTGCCGCCCTCGCCGCGGATGTCGGTGAGGTCGGCGGCCCGCTCCCGGCGGGTCCAGTGCCAGGCCTTCGTGCGGCGGCGCAGCAGCTTCGCGGCCTCCAGCTGCGGGAGCAGGTCCTCGGTGGCCGGGCCGAAGAGGATCAAGTCGTCGTCCGTGAGCGGGAGTTCCGCGGCGGCCGCGCAGAGGTGGGGCGCGAGGACGTACGGGTTGTCGGGGTCAAGGACCGTCGACTCCACCGGCTGCTGGAACAGCGCTTCGGGGTGGTGGACGAGATACGTGTCCAGCGGGTCGTCACGGGCGACGAGGACGGCCAGCGCGCCCTGCCCGGAGCGCCCGGCGCGGCCCGCCTGCTGCCAGAGCGAGGCGCGGGTCCCCGGATAGCCGGCGATGATCACGGCGTCCAACCCGGAGACGTCCACGCCGAGTTCGAGGGCGGTGGTGGCCGCGAGGCCGAGCAGTTCGCCCGAGTGCAGGGCGCGCTCCAGGGCGCGGCGTTCCTCGGGGAGATATCCGCCCCGGTAGGCGGCCACGCGGCGGGCCAGGGAGCGGTCGACCTCGGCGAGGCGTTCCTGGGCGATCACCGCGATCAGCTCGGCGCCGCGCCGGGAGCGTACGAAGGCGACCGAGCGGACTCCCTGGACGGTCAGGTCGGTCAGCAGGTCGGCCGTCTCGGCGGTGGCGGTGCGGCGGACGGGGGCGCCCTTCTCGCCATGCAGTTCGGTGAGCGGGGGCTCCCACAGGGCGAAGACGAGGTCGCCGCGGGGTGAGGCGTCGTCGGCGACCTCCTGCACGGGAAGCCCGATGAGGCGTTCCGCGGAGCTCGCCGGCTCGGCGGAGGTGGCGGAGGCGAGGAGGAAGACGGGGTCGGAGCCGTAGCGGGCGCAGAGGCGGCGCAGGCGGCGCAGGACCTGGGCGACGTGCGAGCCGAAGACGCCGCGGTAGGTGTGGCACTCGTCGATGACGACATAGCGCAGGGAGCGCAGGAAGGAGGACCAGCGGGGGTGGGACGGGAGTATCCCGCGGTGCAGCATGTCGGGGTTGGTCAGGACGTAGTTGGCGTACTGACGTACCCATTCGCGTTCTTCGACGGGGGTGTCGCCGTCGTACACGGCGGGGCGGATCGCGTTGCCCAGGGGCGCCGCCAGTTCGCGCACCGCGCGGCGCTGGTCGGCGGCCAGGGCCTTGGTCGGGGCCAGGTACAGCGCGGTCGTGCCGCGGCCGTTGGGGGCCTCCGAGCCGTCCAGGAGGGCCGAGAGGACGGGGGTGAGGTAGGCGAGCGACTTTCCCGATGCGGTTCCGGTGGCGACGATGACCGATTCGCCGTCCAGGGCGTGCTCGGCGGCGAGCGCCTGGTGGGCCCAGGGATGCTCGATCCCTGCCGACTGGACCGCGGAGACGACCTCGGAACGGATGCGATCAGGCCAGACTGCATATCGGGCCTCGCGCGGGGGCAAGTGCTCCGTATGAGTGACGCGCGAAGCACGGCTCGGCCCCGCGGTGAGGCGGTCCAGGACCGCCCGCGGAGACGTGCGTACCGGGGCGCCCGAGGTGGGTCCGCCCGGTTGAGAAAAGTTGGCCATCGGCACCGAGTGTGTCACCGGCGGGATGGACAATGGTCCCAAGGCGTCGTGCACGCCTGCCGGTAAGTGATTGAATGCCATCGCGGCTGGCGATCCGTCCTGGGGGCTCTGCCGAGGTGTCCCGAGGGATGACCGCTCGATAGCAAGGTGCTGGAGGATCCGTGGACCTGTCCCTGTCGACCCGTACCGTCGGCGATCGTACGGTCGTCGAGGTCGGTGGCGAAATCGATGTTTATACCGCGCCCAAGTTGCGCGAACAGTTGGTCGAGTTGGTGAACGACGGCAGTTTCCACCTGGTCGTCGACATGGAGGGCGTGGACTTCCTCGACTCCACCGGGCTCGGCGTGCTGGTCGGCGGCCTGAAGCGGGTGCGTGCCCATGAGGGCTCGCTGCGCCTGGTCTGCAACCAGGAGCGCATTTTGAAGATCTTCCGCATCACCGGCCTGACCAAGGTGTTCCCCATTCACACCTCGGTCGAGGAAGCGGTCGCGGCCACCGACTGAGAGCCGGACGTCCCGGGTCGGCTGCTTGCGCGGCCCGGGAGTGGCAGAACAGCAGGGGACCGGGCCCTCGGCCCGGCCCCCTGACAGCACGCGCGTATGTCCGAGGGGGATGCATGGCCACCGTTGAACTCCGCTTCAGCGCGCTGCCCGAGCACGTCAGGACCGCCCGGCTCGTGGCGGCCGCGGTCGCGCGCAGGGCCGGAGTGGACGAGGCCGTCCTCGACGAGGTCAGACTCGCTGTCGGAGAGGCCTGCACGCGCGCCGTGGGGCTGCACCAGAGCAACGGCGTCTCGGCGCCGGTGCGGGTCGCCCTGATCGAGGACGAGAAGCAGTTCTCCATCGAGGTCGGCGACGAGGCCCCGCACGCGATTCCCGGCGACCGGGAACCCGGCTCCGGGCCCGGTGCGGGCGTCGATCCGGACGCCGAGGGTGAGGACGAGATGGGTCTCGCCGTCATCAGCGGGCTCGTGGACGACGTGGAGGTCACCGCGGGCGAGGGCGGCGGTCTCATCCGGATGACGTGGCCGACCACACCCGCGCCGCTTCTCTGACCCGGACCCGGCGGGTCCACCCACCCCCTCCTTCTCGTCGTATCAAGGTCTTGCTCCCGACTCGGGAGCAGGGCCTTTTTCTTTTGTGGATCATTGCCTCAGTCAATTGCCTCGGGACTGCCGACTGCCGTCAACGCTTTTGGGGCATTACCGCTTTCGGGTCCATTCTGCGGTCGCGATCATTTGCTGGGAAGCAATCTCGAGCCAATTCCGTTTGCGGCGCTCTGTTTTGATCAGGTTCCGCTCCCTACAATCCGTCCACATCTTGAGCTCAGCCCCAGCGTCAAGGAGGACGAATGGCGGGGCTTTCTTCCCCTCATCAGTTTGATCACCCCTCAACCTTCGCAGCCGCAGTACTGACCGACGACAACCGCCTCATCGTGATGGTCATCGCGGCCGTCGCGGTCGCGGCGCTCGCGGTCGCCTGGGTACTCGTACGCCAGGTACTCGCGGCCGACGAGGGCACCGACAGCATGAAGAAGATCGCGAAGGCGATCCAGGAGGGCGCCAATGCCTACCTCGGCAGGCAGTTGCGCACTCTCGGTGTTTTCGCCGTCGTGGTGTTCTTCCTGCTCATGCTGCTGCCCGCAGACGACTGGAATCAGCGTGCCGGCCGATCGATCTTCTTCTTGATCGGTGCGGTGTTCTCGGCGACCACCGGCTATATCGGCATGTGGCTCGCCGTACGCAGCAATGTTCGTGTGGCGGCAGCCGCACGAGAGGCCACTCCGGCGGAAGGTGAACCCGAAAAGGATCTCACCGCTGTTTCACACAAGGCCATGAAGATCGCTTTCCGCACGGGCGGCGTTGTCGGCATGTTCACGGTCGGGCTCGGTCTTCTGGGCGCCTCCACTGTGGTGCTGGTCTACGCGGCCGACGCGCCGAAGGTCCTCGAGGGCTTCGGCCTCGGGGCGGCGCTGATCGCGATGTTCATGCGTGTGGGCGGCGGCATCTTCACCAAGGCCGCCGACGTCGGCGCCGACCTGGTCGGCAAGGTCGAACAGGGCATTCCGGAGGACGACCCGAGGAATGCCGCGACCATCGCCGACAACGTGGGCGACAACGTCGGCGACTGTGCGGGAATGGCCGCCGACCTCTTCGAGTCCTATGCGGTGACCCTGGTCGCCGCACTGATCCTCGGCAAGGTCGCGTTCGGCGACGCCGGGCTCGCCTTCCCGCTGATCGTTCCGGCGATCGGCGTCGTGACGGCGATGATCGGCATCTTCGCGGTGGCGCCCCGGCGCTCCGACCGCAGCGGGATGACCGCCATCAACCGCGGGTTCTTCATCTCGGCGATCATCTCGCTGGTGCTCGTGGCCGTGGCGGTCTTCGTCTACCTGCCGTCGTCGTACGCCGACCTGGACGGCGTCAGTGACGCGACGATCGCGGGTCACGCCGGCGATCCGCGCGTTCTCGCGGTGGTCGCCGTCGCGATCGGCATCGTGATGGCCGCGCTGATCCAGCAGCTCACCGGGTACTTCACGGAGACCACCCGGCGGCCCGTGAAGGACATCGGCAAGACGTCGCTCACCGGCCCGGCCACCGTCGTTCTGGCGGGCATCTCGATCGGGCTCGAATCGGCCGTCTACACCGCGCTCCTGATCGGGCTCGGCGTGTACGGGGCGTTCCTGCTCGGCGGTACGTCGATCATGCTCGCCCTGTTCGCGGTGGCGCTCGCCGGAACCGGCCTGCTCACCACGGTCGGCGTGATCGTCGCCATGGACACCTTCGGTCCGGTCTCCGACAACGCGCAGGGCATCGCGGAGATGTCCGGCGACGTCGAGGGCGCGGGCGCGCAGGTGCTCACCGACCTGGACGCCGTCGGCAACACCACCAAGGCCATCACCAAGGGCATCGCCATCGCCACGGCCGTTCTCGCGGCCGCCGCGCTCTTCGGCTCGTATCGCGACGCCATCGCGACCGCGGCCAAGGACGTCGGAGAGAAGATGGGCGACGGCGCCCCGATGAACCTCGTGATGGACATCTCACAGCCCAACAACCTGGTCGGCCTGATCCTGGGCGCCGCGGTCGTCTTCCTCTTCTCGGGGCTCGCGATCAACGCGGTGTCGAGGTCGGCGGGAGCGGTGGTCTACGAGGTGCGGCGGCAGTTCCGCGAGCACCCCGGGATCATGGACTACTCCGAGGAACCGGAGTACGGGCGCGTCGTCGACATCTGCACCAAGGACGCGCTGCGCGAGTTGGCCACCCCGGGTCTGCTCGCCGTGCTGACACCGATCGCGGTCGGCTTCTCGCTCGGCGTCGGCGCGCTCGGCTCGTTCCTGGCGGGCGCGATCGGCACGGGCACGCTGATGGCGGTCTTCCTCGCCAACTCCGGCGGCGCCTGGGACAACGCGAAGAAGCTCGTCGAGGACGGCCACCACGGCGGCAAGGGCAGTGAGGCCCATGCCGCGGTGGTGATCGGTGACACCGTCGGTGACCCGTTCAAGGACACCGCGGGCCCGGCGATCAACCCGCTCCTGAAGGTGATGAACCTGGTGGCGCTGCTCATCGCGCCCGCGGTCGTCCAGTTCAGCTACGGGGACGACGCGAGCGCCGGGGTGCGGGCCGTGATCGCGGTGCTCTCGATCCTGGTCATCATCGGCGCGGTGTACGTCTCCAAGAGGCGAGGCATCGCCGTGGGCGACCAGGAGGAAGGTGGTGCGGAGCGAGTAGGCAACTCGGCTGACCCGGCCGTGGTTTCGTAACACCGGGTCAGACTCTGCCCAACACACGGGCGGGCGGCGCGTTTTGACGCGGCGTCCGCCCTTCGTGTGCCTGGCCGTGCGCCCGGTGAAACTCTCGTGAGCCTTCTCTCGCGCTCTCTGCTTGGTGCAAATGGCTTCAATAGGGGTGGTACCGGACCCCCGGCATGCGGTTGTAGCCCAGTTGGCGTGTAAGTTCCGGGGCCGAGAGCCATGGAAGGGACCAATCCGGTGAACAAGAAGCTTGCAGCCGCACTGTCCGGCGGTGCGGTACTGGTACTGGCGCTGTCGGGCTGCAGCGACGACGGCAACGAGAAGCTGGACTCCTGGGCCAAGGACGTCTGTGACTCGGTCCAGCCGCAGTCGAAGAAGATCGCCGCGGCCAACGCCGCGATCCAGAAGGAGACCTCGGACAACAGCTCGCCGGAGGACGTCCAGAAGACCGACTCCAAGGCGTTCCAGGACATGTCCGACGCCTACAAGGCGATGGGCACCGCCGTGAAGGACGCGGGTGCCCCGCCGGTCGACGGCGGTCAGAAGAAGACCGACGACGCGGTCAAGGAACTGAACGCCATCTCCAAGTCGTACGGCGACCTGAAGAAGAAGGTCGACGGCCTGGACACCAAGAACCAGGCGGACTTCGCGGACGGTCTCAAGAGCGTCGCGGGAGAGCTGGACAAGCTGAGCAAGAGCGGCAACGAGGCCCTTGAGAAGTTGCAGGAGGGCGAGGTGGGCAAGGCGATGAGCAAGCAGGACAGCTGCAAGTCCGCCAGCGCCACGCCTTCCGCCGCCTAGGGGTTGTCCCCTCTTTGACGTGCTGCCCCGGAGCCTGGGGGACTACCCGTCGGCTCCGGGGCAGCGTTGCGTCGAGCTGCGCCAGGGTGGGACCCGCCCTGCGGACGCCTGCCCGCAGCGGGGGCGGCTAGGAACGGCGTATCGGGTCACAATGAAGGGGTGAGTATCGCTAGCGCCCCCCTGCCCTCGTCCGATCGTGCCGACGTCTCCGCCCAGTTGCGCGAAGCCCTGCTGGCGGCCGACTTCACCGCTGATGGGCTGCTCGAGCTTCTCGGGGCGCCTGCCTACACGGCGCTCGCCCGCAGCGAGACGGTGCCCGCGCTGCGGGCCACCCGCGGCGAAGGGCCGCTGGAGACGCTCGTACGGCTCTTCCTGCTCCAGCGTTCCGTGCCGCACGCGCGCGTGGCGGCCGTTCTGCCCGTCGGCCCTCTACTGGAGGGCGGTTGGCTGTCCGCGGCGGACGGTGAGGGCGCGCTGAAGGCGACGGTGGACGTGCGGCCCTACGGCGGGCCCAGCGGCGAGGACTGGTTCATCGTCTCGGACCTGGGGTGCGCCGTCGGCGGTGCCGGTGGCATCGGCAGCCATGACGAAGGGGTCGTCCTCGGTGTCGGCGGGGCCTCGACGACGCTCGCCGGACTCACGGTGCGTGCACCGGTGGCCAGCGCTCTCGACCTCGGCACCGGCTCCGGGATCCAGGCGTTGCACGCCGCGCAACACGCCACCCGGGTGACCGCGACCGACCTCAACCCCCGGGCCCTGCACATCACACGGCTCACCCTCGCGCTCTCCGGGGCGCCCGAGGCGGACCTGCGCGAGGGCTCCCTCTTCGAACCCGTGGGCGAGGAGACGTACGACCTGATCGTGTCCAATCCGCCCTTCGTGATCTCTCCCGGGGCGCGGCTCACCTACCGCGACGGCGGGATGGGCGGGGACGATCTGTGCCGGTCGCTCGTTCAGCAGGCGGGGGAGCGGTTGAACGAAGGGGGGTACGCGCACTTCCTCGCCAACTGGCAGCACGTGGACGGCGAGGAGTGGACCGAGCGGCTCCGTTCCTGGGTGCCGCGCGGGTGCGACGCGTGGATCGTGCAGCGCGAGGTGCAGGACATCACGCAGTACGCCGAGCTGTGGCTGCGGGACGCCGGGGACCACCGCACGGACCCAGAGGAGTACGCGGCGCGGTACGACGCGTGGCTGGACGAGTTCGAGGCCCGCAAGACGCGCGCGGTCGGGTTCGGGTGGATCACGCTGCGCAAGACCGGTGCCGGAACGGGCGCAGGTGCCGCAGAGCCGTCCGTGACCGTGGAGGAGTGGCCGCACCCCGTCGAGCAGCCGCTGGGCGAGACGGTGCGGGAGCACTTCGCGCGCCAGGACTTCCTGCGGGCACACGACGACGCCGCGCTGCTCGCGGGGCACTTCAAGCTCGCGGACGAGGTCGTGCAGGAGCAGGTCGGGCTCCCCGGCGCCGAGGACCCCGAGCACGTCGTGCTGCGCCAGCACCGCGGGATGCGGCGGGCCACCAAGGTGGACACGGTGGGCGCGGGCTTCGCCGGTGTGTGCGACGGGACGCTGAGCGCGGGGCGGATCCTCGACGCGATCGCCCAACTGGTGGGGGAGGACCCCGTATTGCTGCGGGACCGCACGCCCGCGCAGATCAGGCTCCTCGTCGAGCAGGGCTTCCTGGAGCCTGCCGGGTCGTAGCGGCGCCGTGCGGGCCGTGAGGCGGGCCGCCGGTCCGTTGGCGGTACGCGTACGGCGTGTCTCGTACGTTTCGGGGACATCGCTCCCCCGTTCTGGGTGGGATGGATGGGCGTCGGCGACCGCTGGACGTACATCGAGAAGGTGGACTGTGCGAACCGCCGAGAGGTGACCGGTTCCGGTCGGGTCGGACCCGGCGCCGGCCGGTGATTCAGGCCGGGCGCCCTCCGTTCACCCGGGGTTCGCGCCCCGGCTTCCCGGGCGTGCCAGTTTCCCAATCCGGGAACTCAGTACGGGGAGGCAATGCCATGGAGAGCGGACCAGCGATCTTCGCGGGCACGGTATTCGCGCTGTTCGGAGCGGGGCTGCTGCTGTGGACCGGGGCACGCGTGGCGCACCGCTCGCCGGTCGCCCAGGGTGTGAACCCTGTCGCATCGGCGACACTCGCGGCGCTTGCCGGGTCGGGCGCGCTGATGCTCGGAGTGTGGTGTTTCACTCGGCTGTGACCGGAAGTGGTCGGTGGCCTCGGGACACGTACGGGCCGTAGGCCCGGCGCAGGTGCCGGGCCGGTACGGAGCCGACCGTGAAGCCGGTGGTGAAAGGGCAGGTCGCCACTCCGGGCGGCAGGAATGGCGGTAGTCGGGTTACCGTTCGAGTGGCCGTTGCGGGCTTTTCCCGTTTGACACGGGGGCGGGATGTACCGTCACACTCCGCAGCGTCAGCGCAACGCAAGCGCACCGAGCGAGGCCACGCAGCACGGCCACCGAGTACCGACCGGAGAGAAGAGCGAAGTTGTCCCCGACCAGCGAGACCGCAAAGGGCGGCCGCCGACTCGTCATCGTCGAGTCGCCTGCCAAGGCGAAGACGATCAAGGGTTACCTCGGCCCCGGCTACGTAGTCGAGGCGAGCGTCGGGCACATCCGCGACCTCCCCAACGGCGCCGCGGAGGTACCCGACAAGTACACCGGCGAGGTGCGCCGTCTCGGCGTGGACGTCGAGAACGACTTCGAGCCCATCTATGTCGTCAACTCCGACAAGAAGGCGCAGGTCAAGAAGCTCAAGGACCTGCTGAAGGACTCCGACGAACTCTTCCTCGCCACCGATGAGGACCGCGAGGGCGAAGCCATCGCGTGGCACCTCCTCGAGGTCCTGAAGCCCAAGGTCCCGGTCAAGCGGATGGTCTTCCACGAGATCACCAAGGCCGCGATCCAGGGCGCCGTCGCCAACCCGCGCGAGCTCAACAAGCGCATGGTCGACGCCCAGGAGACCCGCCGCATCCTCGACCGTCTCTACGGCTACGAGGTCTCGCCGGTCCTGTGGAAGAAGGTCATGCCGCGCCTGTCGGCGGGCCGTGTCCAGTCCGTGGCGACCCGCCTCGTCGTCGAGCGTGAGCGCGAGCGCATCGCCTTCCGCTCCGCCGAGTACTGGGACCTGACGGGCACCTTCGGCACCGGCCGCACCGGTGACGCGTCCGACCCCTCGCAGCTGGTCGCCCGCCTCACCACGGTCGACGGCAAGCGCATCGCGCAGGGCCGTGACTTCAACTCGGTCGGACAGCTCAAGTCCGACACGCTGCACCTGGACGAGGCGAACGCCCGTTCGCTCGCCGCGGCCCTGGAGAACACCCGGTTCGCGGTCCGCTCCGTCGAGTCCAAGCCCTACCGCCGCTCGCCGTACGCGCCGTTCCGTACGACGACGCTGCAGCAGGAGGCCAGCCGCAAGCTGGGCTTCGGCGCGAAGGCCACGATGCAGGTGGCCCAGAAGCTGTACGAGAACGGCTTCATCACCTACATGCGTACGGACTCCACGACGCTGTCCGACACGGCGATCACCGCCGCCCGCGCCCAGGTCACGCAGCTCTACGGCAGCGACTACCTGCCGGACAAGCCCCGCACGTACGCCGGGAAGGTCAAGAACGCGCAGGAGGCGCACGAGGCGATCCGTCCTTCGGGTGATCGTTTCCGCACGCCCGCCGAGACCGGCCTGACCGGCGACCAGTTCCGGCTCTACGAGCTGATCTGGAAGCGGACCGTCGCCTCCCAGATGAAGGACGCGGTCGGCAACTCCGTCACGGTCAAGATCGGTGGCACGGCCGCCGACGGCCGCGACGCCGAGTTCAACGCGTCCGGCAAGACCATCACCTTCCACGGCTTCATGAAGGCCTACGTAGAGGGCGCGGACGACCCGAACGCCGAGCTCGACGACCGTGAGCGCAGGCTCCCGCAGGTCAGCGAGGGCGACGCGCTGTCCGCCGACGAGATCTCGGTCGACGGCCACGCGACCAAGCCGCCGGCCCGCTACACCGAGGCCTCGCTGGTCAAGGAGCTCGAAGAGCGCGAGATCGGCCGCCCGTCGACGTACGCGTCGATCCTCGGCACGATCCTCGACCGCGGCTACGTCTTCAAGAAGGGCACGGCCCTGGTGCCCTCCTTCTTGTCCTTCGCCGTGGTCAACCTCCTGGAGACGCACTTCGGGCGGCTCGTCGACTACGACTTCACCGCACGCATGGAGGACGACCTCGACCGCATCGCGCGGGGCGAGGCCCAGGCCGTGCCGTGGCTGCGGCGCTTCTACTTCGGCGAGGGCGACGACGCGGGTGCCGCCTCCAACGCGGGCAACGGCGACGGCGACCACCTCGGCGGGCTCAAGGAACTGGTGACCGACCTGGGCGCGATCGACGCCCGGGAGATCTCCTCCTTCCCCGTCGGTGACGGCATCGTGCTGCGGGTCGGCCGCTACGGCCCGTACATCGAGCGCGGCGAGAAGGACGCGGAGGGCCACCAGCGCGCCGACGTGCCCGACGACATGCCGCCGGACGAGCTGACCGTCGAGTACGCCGAGGAGCTGCTCGCCAAGCCGAGCGGCGACTTCGCGCTCGGCACCGACCCCGCGTCGGGCCACGAGATCATCGCCAGGGACGGCCGCTACGGCCCGTACGTCACCGAGGTGCTCCCCGAGGGCACCCCGAAGACCGGCAAGAACGCGGTCAAGCCGCGGACGGCCTCGCTCTTCAAGTCCATGTCACTCGACACGGTGACGCTCGAGGACGCCCTGAAGCTGATGTCCCTGCCGCGCGTGGTCGGGACGGACGCCGAGGGCGTGGAGATCACCGCGCAGAACGGCCGCTACGGCCCGTATCTGAAGAAGGGCACGGACTCGCGGTCCATCGAGACCGAGGAGCAGCTCTTCAACATCACGTTGGACGAGGCCCTCGCGATCTACGCCCAGCCCAAGCAGCGCGGGCGGGCCGCCGCCAAGCCGCCGCTGAAGGAGCTCGGCGAGGACCCGGTCAGCGGAAAGCCGGTCGTCGTCAAGGACGGCCGCTTCGGGGCGTACGTCACGGACGGCGAGACGAACGCGACGCTGCGGGCGGCCGACAGCGTCGAGGACATCACCGCCGAGCGGGGCTACGAACTGCTCGCCGAGAAGCGGGCGAAGGGTCCGGCCAAGAAGACCGCCAAGAAGGCTCCCGCCAAGAAGACCGCCGCCAAGAAGACGGCAGCGAAGAAGACGGCCGCCAAGAAGACGACGGCCGCGAAGAAGACCACTACGAAGACGGCCGCCGCCAAGAAGACCGCGGCTTCGGCCGCGCAGGCGTCCGACGCCGAGTAGGCAGTCGGCCGTACAGGCAGTCGCGCGGCTGCGTACGTCACCTGGTGACGGCGCTGTGAAGGTGTGAACCGAAGGGGCGCCCGTTTGTTCGGGCGCCCCTTCGGAGTGTCACACCGTGCGGATAGGCTGGACGGATGACGCGTGCCGAGCAGCCACAGGCCGGAAACCCGGCCCCCGACGACGCCCTGGTCGCAGATTCCCGAGAGCGTGCTGTCCGCGCCTTGCTGCGCGTGCCGCAGCTGAAGCGCCTCTGGAGCGCTCAGCTCGTCGGCGGTGTCGGCGATGCCCTCGCCCTCCTTGTCCTGGTGGTGCTCGCGCTGCAAGCGGCCATCGCCGAGGGGGCGTTCGGGGGCGGCTATCGGGGGGTGGCGTTCGCCGTCACCGCCGTCTTCGGAGCACGCGTTCTCGCGACGCTGCTCTTCGGGGCGGTACTTCTGGGACCACTGAGTTCGATCACCTCGCCGGACGGTCCGCTCGACCGGCGCTGGACGATGGTCGTCTCGGACGGCCTGCGGGTCGCGCTGCTGATCGTCGCGCCGCTGTGGATCGACTGGACGCCGGACAACGCGCTGGCGGTCCTGCTCGTCACCGCCTTCGTGATCGGCGTCGCCGAGCGCTTCTGGACGGTCTGCCGGGAGAGCGCGGCGCCCGCGCTGCTGCCCGCGCCGCCCCTGGAGGGCGCGACGGTGCGGCCGCTGCCGGACCACATGGACGCACTGCGGCGCCTGTCGCTGCGTACGGGATTCATGGCGCTGCCCATCGCGGCCGCCGCGCTCGTCGCCGTCACGCTGATCGGGAACCTGCTCGGCGCCGGACTCGACTGGTTCGAGGTTCACCAGGCAGGGCTCGGCTCGTTCGTCGCCGCGGGACTCTTCGCGGCCTCGCTGTCGATCGTCTACTTCCTCGAACTTCCCGCCACGCAGACGCCACGCGCGCGTAGCCCGCTCGAAGGGCTGCGCAGGCCGCGCACCGGAAGCGGCGCAGACAAGGGCCGCACCGGCGCGATCCCGCTCCTGGTCGCCGCCTGCGCCGCGGTCGCCGGGGCCGTCGCGGCCTCCGTGGCGGTCGCCGTGCTGCACGCCAAGGACCTGGACGGCGGGCCCGTCACGTACGGCCTGATCGTCCTCGCGCTGACCGGCGGCACCGCCATCGGCATCCGCACCGCACCGTCCCTGCTGCCCACGCTCCCGCGCCGCCGGCTGCTCGCGCTCGCGATCGCCCTCACCGGCGTCGCGCTGCTCGCCGCGGGCCTCGTGCCCGACGTGACGACCGTGCTGCTGCTCCTGGTGCTCACCGGAGTGGCCGCGGGCGTCGCCGCGCACACCGGGCACGCGCTGCTCGACCAGGAGGTCGAGGACTACCGCAGGGCGCGTACCACGGAGCACCTCCAGGCGGTCGTACGCCTCTCCGTCGCGCTCGGCGCGCTCGTGGCCCCCGTGGTCGCGGCGGCGATCGGGCCGCACCGCTTCGTCAACGGCAAGTTCGTCTTCGACCACGGAGGCGCCGCCTTCACGCTGATGCTGGTGGGCGCGCTGCTCCTGCCGGTGGCCGCGCTGGTGCTCGCCAAGATCGACGACCGGCAGGGAGTGCCGCTGCGGCACGACCTGCGGGACGCGCTGCGCGGCGGCGACGACCCCGTGCAGGGGATCGCGGCCACGGGCTTCTTCATCGCCCTGGAGGGCGGCGACGGCGCGGGCAAGTCCACGCAGGCCGAGGCGCTCGCCGAGTGGATCAGGGCCAAGGGCCACGAGGTCGTCGTGACGCGCGAGCCGGGTGCCACGCCGGTCGGCAAGCGGCTGCGGTCGATCCTGCTCGACGTGTCGTCCGCCGGACTCTCGCACCGGGCCGAGGCACTTCTGTACGCAGCCGACCGCGCCGAGCACGTCGACACGGTCGTACGTCCCGCTCTTGAGCGAGGCGCGGTCGTCATCTCCGACCGGTACATCGACTCGTCCGTGGCCTACCAGGGCGCGGGGCGCGATCTGTCCCCGACCGAGATCGCCCGCATCTCGCGCTGGGCGACCGCGGGGCTCGTTCCGCACCTGACGGTGCTGCTCGACGTCTCCCCGGAGGCCGCCCGCGAGCGGTTCACCGAGGCGCCCGACCGTCTCGAGTCGGAGCCCGCCGAGTTCCACACGCGCGTGCGGTCCGGTTTCCTGACGCTCGCCGCGGCCGATCCGGGGCGCTATCTGGTGATCGACGCAGCCCAGGAGCCGGAGGCGGTCACGACCGTCGCCCGGCACCGGCTCGACCTGATGCTGCCGCTCTCCGAGGCCGAGGTGAAGGCGCAGGAGGAGGCCCGCAAGGCGGCCGAGGAAGAGGCGCGCCGCAAGGCCGAGGAAGAGGCCGCGCGCAAGGCCGAGGAGGAGCGCGTCGAGCGCGAGCGCCAGGAGCAGCTCGCCAAGCTCCTCGCCGAGGAGGAGGAGCGCAAGCGCCGCGAGCTGGAGGAGGCGCAGCGCCGCGAGGCCGAGCGGCAGGCCGAGGAGGCCAGGCAGCGCGCCGAGGAAGCCAAGCGCAAGGCCGAGGAGGAGCAGGCGCGACTGCTCGCCGAGGAGAAGGTGCGGGCGGCCGAGGAGGCGCGGCGCCGCCGGGAGGCGGAAGAGGAGGCGCGGCTTCGGGCCGAGGCCGAGGCGCGGCGGGTCGAGAAGCAGCGCAAGGCCGAGGAGGCGTTGCTGCGGGCCGAGGAGGCGCGGCGGTTGGCGGCGGCTTCGGCGGCCGCGGCCGCGGCGGCTTCGACGGCGACGTCTGCTTCCGCTTCGGCTTCCGCCTCCAGGCCGACCGGCGGTTCGGTCTCCAAGCCGGCTTCCAAGCCGGTCTCGAAGCCGGCGCCTGCTTCTGCCGGCGGGGACGCCCCGGACAACGAGACGACCGTGCCTACGCCCATCGTGAAGCCCGGCGCGGCTCCGGCTTCCGGCGCGGCTCCGGCTTCCGCCGCGGACGAGACGGCGGTGCTGCCCGCGGTGCGCGATGCCTCCGCCGCGGACGAGACGGCGGTGCTGCCGCAGCCGCCGGTGCCGGGGGCTGCCGACGAGACGGCCGTGCTGCCTTCCGTGCAGGAGGACAAGGTGCCGCCGGGCTACTTCCGCGACGAGCGGCCCGCGTCATCGCCCGAGCAGGGGTCCGCGTCCTCGTCCGGCGGCGGGAACGACCAGACCCGTGAGCTGCCCCAGGTCGACGAGCACGGGACGCCTCGACAGCGGCCCCGCTCGGACTGGGCGGAGGAGACTCCGCTGGACGATCTGCCCTCTCTGGCGGACGAGTTGCTGGGCGACCGGGATGAGGACGAGGACGACCGGGGGCGGAACGGCCGCAACGGACGCAGGGGGCGCTGAGCCTGTCTGAGAGCTCTCTGCGCCTCGCTGAACCGGCTCCCGCCGCGGGTGATCACACTGCCCGCGGCGGGAGCCGGTCCGCGTTGGCAGCGGGAGCCGGTCCGCGTTGTCAGTGGTGTGCTCCACAATGAATTCGACAGGGCGACGTGCAAGGTGCGAGGTGCGACGCAGGTGCAGATGCAGGATGTGCAGCGTGTTGCGGGGCGGAGGCGGTGACCTATGACCGTATGGGACGACCTGGTGGGCCAGGAGCGGGTGAGTGAGCAGCTCGGTGCCGCGGCTCGGGACGCCGACACGCTGGTCACCGCCGTGGCCACGGGCGCTCCGCGGCCCGAGTCGTCGAAGATGACGCACGCCTGGCTGTTCACCGGCCCCCCCGGCTCCGGGCGGTCCACCGCCGCCCGCGCCTTCGGCGCCGCGCTCCAGTGCACGAGCCCGGACCGCGCGCTCGGCGGCGTCCCCGGCTGCGGCTTCTGCGACGGGTGCCACACGAGCCTGGTCGGCACGCACGCCGACGTCGAAGTGGTGCGTACGGACCTGCTGTCCATCGGCGTCAAGGAGACCCGCGAGCTGGTCAGGCGGGCCCAGTTGTCGCCCGCGGGCGGCCGCTGGCAGGTCATCGTCCTGGAGGACGCCGACCGCCTCACCGAGGGCGCGGGCAACGTCCTGCTGAAGGCCGTGGAAGAGCCCGCCCCGCGCACCGTATGGCTGCTCTGCGCGCCCTCGCTGGAGGACGTGCTGCCCACGATCCGCTCCCGCTGCCGCCATCTGACGCTGCGTACGCCTCCGGTGGACGCCGTCGCGGACGTACTCGTCCGGCGCGACGGCATCGAGCCGGACGTCGCCGCGGCCGCCGCGCGCGCCACGCAGGGGCACATCGGCCGCGCCCGCCGCCTGGCGACCGACCCGAGGGCGCGCGAGCGCCGTGCCGCCGTGCTCAAGCTGCCCATGCGGGTGCAGGACATCGGCGGCTGCCTCAAGGCCGCGCAGGAGCTGATCGACACGGCGGGCGACGACGCTAAGCAGGTCGCCGAGGACGTGGACGTCAAGGAGACCGACGACCTCAAGGCGGCGCTCGGCGCGGAGAAGGGCGGCCGGATGCCGCGCGGCACGGCGGGCATCATGAAGGACCTGGAGGACCGCCAGAAGCGCCGCAGGACCCGCACCCAGCGCGACAGCCTCGACCTCGCACTCATCGAGCTGACCGGTGTCTACCGCGACGTGCTGACCCTTCAGCTCGGCTCCCGCGTGGCGCTGGCCAACACGGAGGTGCTCGACATGCTGGAGCGCCTGGCGCGCGGCACATCGCCCGAGTCCACGCTGCGCCGCATCGAGGCGATCGGCGCCTGCCGCGTCGCGCTGGACCGCAATGTGGCGCCGCTGCTCGCGGTGGAGGCGATGGCGGTGTCGCTGCGGGCGGGCTAGCAGCTCCTGGGCTGCGGATCTGAGGGTTGACGAAGTCACCCATACGAGCACTTCGCGTCACCGCGCCAACGCATAGAGTTAGTCTCGCGTGATGCGCATCAGAGGACTCCGCACCCCCGCGACCGTGTTCTTGGCCGCCGGACTGCTCATTTCCGGCTGCTCGGCCGGGAGCTCGACGGCGGACGCGTCCATGGCCGCGCTGCCCCGCGCCACCCCGCAGGAGCTGTCCCCGTACTACGGACAGAAGCTGAACTGGCGCGAGTGCGGCGTCCCCGGCTTCGAGTGCTCCTCGATGAAGGCGCCGCTGGACTACGCGAAGCCGGACGGCGAGGCCGTCGAGCTCGCCGTCTCCCGGAAGAAGGCCACGGGCCCCGGCAAGCGCCTGGGATCGCTCCTGGTCAACCCGGGCGGACCCGGCGGCTCGGCGATCGGCTACCTCCAGTCGTACGCGGCGCTCGGCTACCCCGAAGAGGTCCGCGCCCAGTACGACATGGCCGCAGTCGACCCGCGCGGCGTGGCCCGCAGCGAGCCCGTCACCTGCCTCGACGGCAAGCAGATGGACGCGTACACGCAGACGGACGTCACCCCGGACGACGAGCGCGAGACCGCCGAACTGTCGGACTCCTTCAAGAAGTTCGCCGCGGGCTGCGAGAAGCGCTCCGGTGAGGTGCTGCCGCATGTCTCCACGGTCGAGGCGGCCCGTGACATGGACATCCTGCGCGCGGTGCTCGGCGACGAGAAGCTGAGCTACGTGGGCGCTTCGTACGGCACGTTCCTGGGGGCGACGTACGCCGGGCTCTATCCCGACCGCGTCGGGCGCCTCGTCCTGGACGGCGCGATGGACCCGTCGCTGCCGGCCCGCCGTATGAACCGTGACCAGACGGCGGGCTTCGAGACGGCGTTCGGGTCGTTCGCGAAGGACTGCGTGGGCCGGGCGGACTGCCCGCTGGGCACCAAGAGCGAGTCGGACGCGGGCAAGCGCCTCAAGTCCCTCTTCGACGACCTGGACCGCACGCCGATCCCCGCCGGCGACTCCGACGGCCGCAAGCTCGGCGAGGCGCTC
The DNA here is from genome assembly GCF_055585065.1 of Streptomyces sp. NPDC054047. Classification (NCBI taxonomy): domain Bacteria; kingdom Bacillati; phylum Actinomycetota; class Actinomycetes; order Kitasatosporales; family Streptomycetaceae; genus Streptomyces; species Streptomyces sp. NPDC054047. The sequence goes on from NZ_JBVJKV010000005.1 coordinate 358,166, forward strand.
GCCACGACGGGCGTGATCGCCGCGATGTACGACGAGGCGGCCTGGCCCCAGCTGCGCACGGCGCTGACGGCCGCGATCAAGGACAAGGTCGGCGCGGGCCTCCTCTCCCTCTCCGACAGCTACTACGAGCGCGACGCCGACGGAACGTACGCGAACCTCATGTTCGCCAACGCGGCCGTGAACTGCCTGGACCTGCCCCCGGCCTTCGCCACGGCGGCCGAGGTGAAGAAGTCGGTCCCGGACTTCGAGAAGGCGTCGCCGGTCTTCGGCGAGGGCCTGGCCTGGTCCTCGCTGAACTGCGCGTACTGGCCGGTGAAGGCGACGGGCGAGCCGCACCGCATCGAGGCGGACGGCGCGGCCCCGATCGTCGTGGTCGGCACCACCCGCGACCCGGCGACCCCCTACCGCTGGGCCGAGTCCCTGGCCGACCAGCTCTCCTCCGGCAAGCTGCTCACGTACGAGGGAGACGGGCACACGGCGTACGGGCGGGGCAGCGAGTGCGTGGACTCGGCGATCAACGAGTACCTGCTGAAGGGCAAGGCCCCGGAGGACGGAAAGCGCTGCTCGCAGGGGTGACGCGGGCCCCGGGCCCGCGCCCGCCGAGGGTGTGCGGAGCACCCCCGGAAACTGTGTAGACTTGGCCCCGCTGCTGATCGCACCATAGGTGCGGGACGCGTGCCGCCTTAGCTCAGATGGCCAGAGCAACGCACTCGTAATGCGTAGGTCTCGGGTTCGAATCCCGAAGGCGGCTCTGTAGAAGCCTCAGGACTCACTCGCCGTGACCTGGGGCTTTTGCTTTTAACGGATGCGGCGACGGCGTTGGGCACGAGCCGCGCGGGTGTCGGCGGTCTCAGTTCTGGTCTCAGTGGGGCCCGCAGACGGGGGAGCGAAGAACTCTCCCATGCGCCGCATCGCGTCCTTCGACAGGTGCGATCTGCCCTTCACGTAGCGCCTCGTCTGGCTGATCTGGGTGTGCCGCAGGATCTCCATGATGGTGGGCATGTCGACGCCCAGCTCGTTCAGGATGGTGCCCGCAGTGTGGCGGCTCCCGTCGTACAGGCGACGGTCATCGATCCCGGTTTCCTTGAGCAGCTCCTTGAACTCTTCGTAGTCGGCGCGAGGGTCGAGGGGGCGCCCGTCCGGCCGTGAGAACACGACGTCGGTCTCCTGCCACAGCTCACCGGCCGCGGCCCGCATCTCGTCCTGCTGAGCCTTGTGGTCGAGCAGGAACGGGATGAACACGGGAGGGATCGGTACGGCGTTCTGGCTCTTCTTGGTCTTGGGGCGAGTGAAGACGAGACCGCCCTCCTTGCGCTCGGGGCAGGCGCTCGCGTGCTTCGTGCATCCCTTGGGGCACGGCTTGGGGCACCCGCGCTTGTAGTCCTTGTGCGGGGTGCAGTCCGGAGGGCACGGCTCGAAGCGGTGGAGGCGCGCTCCGCAGGCGTGCGGGTCGGTGCAGCCGTGCCGCCATGTGAGGCGCTGTAGCTGCCACTTGGGGTGGAACAGCTCCGCTTCCAAGTCGACGTAGGCCCACCGCAGGCCGAGCGTCTCGCCCTGCCGGAAGCCCATGCCGACGCCGACGATCCAGCGCATGAGAGTGGGCCGCTTTGAGGCCGCTTCGAGGAATGCCTTGGCTTCCTTCTGCGTGAAGGGGTTGGCCTCGGTCTCGTCGACGCTCGGGGGGTCCACGAGCGTGGCGACGTTCTCGCCGATGAGGCGGCGGCGGTGGGCGATTTTCAGGGCGCGGGACAGGATGCGGTGCACCTTCACGACGTGAGAGGGAGCGCGCCCCGCGTCGAGCAACGCCCGATACATCCGCTCCAGGTGCTCCGGGCGGAGCTTGTCGATGCGGTGCTGGCCGACTCCCGGGATGATGTCGTTGCGCGTCTTCGACCAGTAGTCGTCCAGGGACCGCGGCTTGAGCTTGAGGCTGGCGATGTCGGTGAGGTAGGTCTCCATCCACTTCGCGACGGTCGGCTTACGGCCCGCGATGGGAGCGCGTCCCTGGTCGCGCAGGAGCTCCAGTTCCCGGACCTTGCGCTTGATTTCGGGCTCGGTCTTGGCGCGGCGATGGCGGCGGTCAGGACTTCCGTCATTCTTGACGCCCATTGTGACGCGGCCGTGCCACCAGCCGTCATTACCGAGGTAGATGGACGATTCGTTGTTGGCCTTGCGGGGGCTCATGCGCCTCCTTCATGCGGGAGGCGCCCCGAGCGGGGTGCTCGGGGCGCCTCTGGGGGGCTGGTCAGTTGGGAAGCGGGGCGAGGCTCGCTACGTACGCTTCGAGGTCAGTGCGCCGAATCCGGCGAGTGCGGCCCAACTTGATGTACTTCAGGGCGCCTTCGGCCATCAGCTCGTAGACGGTGGAGCGTCCGATAGCGAGGGCTTCGGCGGCCTCTTCGGGCTTGTAGAGGAGTCGGTCGACGGGCGCAGCAATGGCGGTGCTCATCCGGGGTGCCTCCTCGGCGGGATGTCTCGGGTTGGGTTGTGCGTGTGTCCGAGGTGGGGATTTCTGCGTCACCGCGTCACCTGTGTCACTTAGGGGCTATGACCTGCGGTTTTGTGGTGACGCAGACGTTCGGGAGCCTGTCACCGGTGACGCAGGAGCTTCTGTCGCCGGTGACGTGGGTGACGAACGGTGACGCAGGATTCGGCGGTCTGCGTCACCGCTGTTATGGCAGGTCAGGGGCCGTTTTCCATCCCGTGGTGACGCGGGTGACGCAGCGTCTCTCTACTTAGGAAAAGAGAGAGGGGGTGTCTGTTGGTAGTGCGCGGCTCTCGCGAGCGCAGGGCGGAATGCGAAGGGCGAAGAAGGAGCCGCTTCGCGGCACGACCTTCGGGCGGCGGCGAGCCGCCGAACTGCAAGAGGAGCACTACCGGCGTGGCGTGCTCTTCTTGCTCATGAAGGTCGGCCCCTGACGCCGCAGTCAGAACACCTGCCCTTGCTCTTGCATGAGCGATGCCGGCGGGCGGCTCAGCTCGATGTAGCGGGCGGTCTTGGTGCGGCCCCAGTCCACGAACAGGCCGCGGGCGGCGAGGGTGGGCTGAAGCCGCTTGAGACGGTCGGAGAGCACCTTGCCGGTGGTGGGCCACCCCTTGGGGAGGGGACGGCAGTCCTCCCCGACGTAGAGGCGGGTGAGGCAGTGCAGCCACTCGGCGGACGTCATGCGTTGCTCGGTGCCCGGCTCGATGTCGGCGGCGTGCTGCAGGACGGTCTGCGCGAGCAGGTCGCCCTCGATCACGTCGTCGTTGAGGTCGTCGAGGCTGGCCCGGTACGCCCGGAGCGTTCCGAAGCCGGTGGCCGCGTCGAGCTGCGCGCACAGGTGCGCGAAGTCCGCCATGCGCAGGTCGGTGGGGATCTCCGCGTCGGCCGCGCGGACCTTGACGGTGAGGTCGAGGAGCGAGCCGAGCACGACGGGCAGGATCTCCTCGTACTCCGCCCACAGCTCCGCCTCGGTCCTGCGCACCTTGGGCCGCTCCAGGCGCAGCGGCAGGAGCCGTTCGGCGAGGTCGGGGCGGATGACGCCGACGTCGATGCCGGTCATGAGCAGGGGGCGGCGGTAGCCGGTGCGGAAGACGTCCCCGTCGGTGAACAGGGCGCGCTTGACGTCCTCGGCGCCGGTGACGATGCAGCACATCGCGTCCGCCAGGTCCGGGGTCAGGTGGGAGAGGTTGTCCAGGGCGGTGACCCACCCGGCGGCCACGGCCGCGATCAGGTTGGCCTCGTCCTTGGGGGCGCGGCGCAGGTCGCCGCTCATGCCCTCGATGATCCGCACGAGCATGCGCCCGCCGGTGGACTTGCCCGAGCCCTGCGGCCCGGTCAGGAACGGCGCGGGTACGGGGACAGACGGTCCGAGGCAGCCGATCAGCCAGGCCAGGGCCAGGCATTCGGTGTCCGAACCGGCGAAGTTGCACAGCCGCAGCAGCAGATCGATGCCCTTGCCGTCGGTGTCCTTGACGGGCAGGGGGAGTTCGCCGGTGAGCTGGGTGCGCCGCCAGCAAACTTCGCGCGGGTCGGGAACGGTGATGTCCCAGCCGGTGGCGTGGATACGGACCGACTGCCCGTCGTCGCGGCCCAGGTCTAGCCACGTGGCGCCGTCGAATCCGGGGGCGACGCGGATGTGTACGGCCTGCGTTGCCTCGGTCAGTGCGAGGGCTTCGATCAGGTCCAACGCCTCCTTCAGTGCCGTGCCGTTGAAGACGCCGCATCCGTCTTTGAACAGGCCGACCATGAGTTCCTGGCGGTGGCTGCCCGTAGTGCCCTGCGAGCGGATCGGGCGAGCCACGGGATGGCCCTTCTTCTGCGCGTAGACGGTGCCGTCGGCGGTACGGAAGTAGCGGAAGTGGTCCTGTGCGTAGTCGGCGATGATCTCGCGGGCCGGGGTCTTGTCGTCGTCGGACATGGTCACAGTCCCAACTTGGTACGGGCGTTGGTCCACGCCTCCGTGCAGTGCCGTGCCCTCTCGCCCTTGGCCTGAGCGGCGGCGAACAGGCGGCCGATGTGGTCCTCGGTGAGGCAGCCGCACCTGCCGTGCGTGGACAGCACGGCCAGGAACGTGCGGTAGACGGTGGCGTGCACGCCGCTGGTGGCGTCGGTGATGCGCTGCTCGGCCATGGCGATACCGCGCTCCAGGAACGCGGGCGTGCGGTGCCGGCACTGCCCGCCCGAGGCGGCGGGCGCGGTGACGGCCGGTGGCGAGGGCCGGGTGGTTGCGCAGGTCTTCACGACCAGCGCGCGCACGGCATCGGGCAGAGGCGTCATGTCGCCGGTGCCGGTGCCGGTGCCGGTGCCGGTGCCGAGCCAGCGGGCGTAGGACATCGTGGACTTGATGTCCACGCCGGGCCGTACCGCGTTGGCCGACTGCATGCGCCCCAGGTAGAGCCAGTGCTCGCCGCGCGTCGTGGGCACGGTGTAGGTGGCGGGCAGGGTCTCGCGCGCCCACGTCACGGCGTCGGCGTCGTCGAGGTCGACGACGGTGAGCCCGGCCCCGCCGGGGTGGTAGGCGACCCCCGCCGCCTGTACCCATGCCCGCCGCCACGGTCCGGAGGCGATGACATCCGGGTCGGTGGTCGCGGCGGCCCATGCGTGACAGGGGCCGGGGCAGGTGCACGGGCCGGGGACCTTCATGTTCGGCCGACCGCCGCACACGTTGCCGGTGCAGCGGGGGCAGTTGCCGAACGGTACCTTCCCGGCCCGCAGCGGCAGCGCCGGGAACCCGGATGCGGCGAGGTGCAGGGCGGTGCGCTGATGCTCGTTCATGCCGTATCGGCTGAGGTGTTCTCGCCGGATGTCGGCAGGTTGCGTCATGCTGGAGTCCTCCAGTTCGTTAACGCCGTGCTGGATCACAAGGGCGGCCCCGGTTCTTTGGCGAGATGCGGGGGCCGCCCTTGGCGTAGCTAGGCCGCGTCGAGAAGGGGCTGTTGCCAGGTGGGCAGGGCGTCCAGGACGCGGGTGCGCCAGTTCAGGGCGTAGGGCAGGCAGTTGGCGCAGTTCTTGTGGGTGTGGCCAGCCATGGCGGGGCGGCGGCGTGCGTGGGAGCTCCAGGCGAGGGAGTCGGCGGAGGCCATCAGGTGGCCGACGCGGGCCAGGCCCAGGGTTTTGAAGCCGAAGCCGTGCAGCTTCAGCCCGTGCGCGGCCAGTGCGGTGACGATGGCCGCGCCCTCGTGGGTGGACTGGCGGCGGCAGACCGATCCCAGTCCCACCACCGGCTCGCGGGTGAGGTCGATACCGGCGCGCTCGTAGAGGGATACGCAGTGCTCGTAGTCGGCCATCTCCCAGCCCTGAAGAACCGGGATGATGGGAAGGTCCGGGGCCAGGGAGCGCAGGTGCAGGAAGTTGGTCACCGTGCGGTGCTGGTGCTCTGCCACGCTGAGGCGGGTTCCGGCGAAGGTGAGGGGGCCTGCCTGTCCGCCGTGGATGATGAGCGGTTCGCACATCCAGTCCTGCGGCGCGGCCCAGTCGAAGGGCCCGACGCCTTCCCGGATGCGGTAGAGGTCGTCGATGTACTGGCGCGGAGTGCGGGTCCAGCGGCCGTGCTGCTGGAGCTCCGAGAAGCCGCCGGAGTCGACCGCGTATGGGCCGAGTGCCTGGGGCAGCTTCACCGGATCCACGAAGTGTGCGGACTTCAGGAACAGTGGTATGCCGGTCAGGCGGACCCAGTGGCGTTTGTGGGTGGTCAGATAGAACCGCAAGGCGGCCTCCTTAGCCGTGGAAGTGGTTGCGCTTGATGACGGCCTTGCGGATGTTGACCGTGGTCCCGCCGTTGCCCCGGTTGGTGCCGAGGATCTGTACGGCGATGTAGCCGCCGAAGATGACCGCGGCCAGGATGATGAGCTGCTGCACGAGCGCGGCGAGTGCGGCGATGAACGTCGTCAGCAGGACCAGGCCGCCGCAGACCGCGGCGAACCCGATGCCTCCGAGTGCGATGTTCACCGCGGTGCGCGAGACGGCCGCACGGGGCTCGGACGCGGCCGGTGCCGGAGCGGTGGGCGCAGGGGCGAGGGCGTAGCCGGTGACCGTACGGCCGTCCGGCAGGACGATGCTCTGCACCGCGGGCACGCTGCCCGGCTGCACGGGCACGAGCGGAGCCGGGACGGCAGGCGTGATCGGTATGGGGTGGTGGACTTCCACGGCCGTAGGCCGCTCGGGGTATGTCACGGGACGCTCCGGCGGATAGGGCGGCGGGGCCCGCGTCAGGGTGTGACGCGGGACCGCTGCGGGTGTGACGGAGAGGTGTGATGCGGTGTGACGGGCCGCTGTGATGGGGCGTCACACACGGGTCTACCTAGGGGTTTGGGTGTGACGCGGCCGTCACGGTGTGACGGGTGTCAGGCCGCTGTGAGGGCGGGCACGATCCGCCACCGGCCGCTCTGGTTGGTCGGCTCCAAACGGCCGTCCAAGGCGGCGTCCTTGAGCCGCTTGGACACCCAGGAGCGGGACAGGCCGTGCTGGTCGCACCAGTCGGTGAAGTCCTTGGGACCCACGACCATGCGGCCCGCCTCCTCGAAGTCGGCCAGCGCCGCATCAAGCAGGCGCCGGGCTTCCTCCGGGGCGGGCTTGTGGCCCTGCTCCTGACCGAACACCGGGGTCTCGTCGCCCGGCTGGTTCTCGGGGAGTTCCTCTTCGGGGTCGATGTGCTCGTCCTCGGGGTCGACGCCGGGGCGCTGCTCGTCGTCCATCTCGTCTTCCTCCGAGGGGGCTGCGGGGTCTTCCGGGCGGGTGCGGTCGGTGTAGGCGCGTCCGGCGACGCTGGCCGCCGCGTGGGCGGTGACGTCGTCGATGGGCATGCGGATGTCGGCGAACTCGCGGTCGGCCCATTCGAGGGTCACGGGGTCGTTGCGGAAGGTGCGGGCCGGATTTGCGTACAGCTCTTCCTCGATGCCTGCGGCGACGAGGTAGCAGTAGCCGGGCTTGCGGTTCTTCCACGCGCCGGGGTTGGCGCCCGCATCGAGTACGTCCTCCGGGAGCGCGAAGGAGGCGTCGCGTTCGTCGACGCCGAAGCACAGGGAGGCGGGGAGGGAGGCGCGGGTGTCGGTGCTGATTTGGTAGCCGCTGGCCCGCTGCATGGAGATGATCAGCGAGATACCGGCCGAGCGGGCTTCCTGGGCGATGGTGGTGAACACGTCGTCGTCCAGGCGCGCGAGGGTGTTGGCGGCCTCCTCGAACCACGAGATCAGGTAGGCCATGCCCGCACAGCCGCAAGCCTTCCCGTCCTTGCGGCAGGAGTGCGCCGCGTCGTTCTGCGTCTCGGCAGCTTCCGGGCACCAGGCGCGGTAGCCGTGCGCACCCAGCCACGCAGTGCGGGCGGGGATGGCGGCCTTGACGGCCTCGATCATGATTTCGGTGTCCTGCGGGGTGAGGGCCACCCAGTCACAGGCCGGGAAGATCTCACCGAGGTCCTGGCCCTTCTTGACGTGGTCGGACAGCCAGACCACGACATCGCGGCGGGTCATGACCTCGGTGAGGATGTCCAGGGCGCCCTCGGTCTTGCCCGCGCCGGTCTGGCCCATGATGAGCAGGTGGATGGCCTGCGGCAGCGTGAGCAGGAGGAGCGAGCCGTCGTCGTAGACGCCGATGACCAGCGGGTCGGCGATCGACCCGCCCGGCTTGGAAGGGCCGGGGTACCAGGTGACCTGCTTGAGCATGTCCTGGGGCACGATGACCAGTTCGCCGCGGCGGGCCGATTCGGGGTCGGGCCGGTAGCGGACCGCGTTGGGCGGCACGTCCAGGGCGCCGGCCAGTTTGGGCAGCGCCTTGGCCATGTCCTCGTTGGTCGCCTCCCCCTGGGGCAGGGCGTAAGGGGCGGTGACCCGGTTGGGCTCCACCTTGGCCGCGCCCAGCTTGGTCCCGGCCAGGCCGACCTTCTCCAGCAGGCCCGCGTCTGCTCCCTCGCCTCCGCCGTCGGGGTTGTGGCGCATGAGCATGCGCACGTTCCAGGAGAGGGCGACGGCCGGGCCGCCCATCAGGTAGAGGTCATCGAGCGGCCCGGCGGTGGGTCCGGCCAGGCACGCGGCGGTCAGCCACGCCGAGCCGAGCCCCGTGGTGAGCGCGGTGTGGAAGCGGCGCTGCTTGCTGGTGGTTTTGCCGATCAGCCAGGCGCCTCCGGACAGGGCGACTGAGGTGAGGGTGAGGCCGACCGCGGCCGGGGTGCTCTCCTCCCACCGCAGGTGGCCCAGCAGTCCGGCCAGGCCGATGCCGCCTACCCCGAGCCAGGGCGGGAGGTGCGGCTTGGCGCGGTGCAGCAGGTAGGCGCCCACGCCGCCACCATCGGCGTTGCCCCGCTGGGCCTCCATGAGCTGCAGGATCTGGGCTTGGTCGTTGTCTGTGCGCTTCATCATGGGTGCTGCCTCCCTTACTGCTGGGCCCAGTTCATGACCGGCTGCTGCGGCTTGCGGGCGCGGTGGCGGACCCGGTTGATCTCTTCCTCGTACTGCTGCTGGAAGGTGGAGTACGCGGCGGCGGCGTTCTTGGCCGCGGACTTCAGGTCGTCGGAGGCCTTGTTGAGCTTGCGGGCCACCTTCGCCGCGCGGATGCGGGAGCCGAACGCCCTGCCCTCCGGATCGGGAACCGCGGCCAGCACCCCCTTGAGGATTTCGGCGCCCATGGCCACCTCGATGGCCAGCGTCACGCCCGCAGCCCGCAGCGTGTTGCAGTAGTTGCGCACCTGCGCCGGGGACGTGAACTCCGGCGAGGGCAGCAGGGAGTCGGTGCGGCCGCCGCCGTTGGCGCGGGCCGCGCCCTTGTTGTTGTTCACCGTGACGTTGATCGGCGGGACGAAGCTGCCGCCCATCGCCCCGACGAACCCTCCGGCCGCAGCACCCGCGTTGGCGAACTTGTTGCTCTTGTCGCCGGGCCCGCTGTTGGTGCCGCCCTGCGGCGGCCGGTGGGGCTGCTGGGCCTGCCGGGTGCGGAAGTTGTGGACCCGGTTGCTTCCGGTGGATGCCATCTGGCTCTCTCCTCAGGTCAGTGCGTGCGGCGGACGACGAGCCAGGCGCTCTGCGCGGCGATCAGCGTGAGCAGCCACAGCAGTTCCAGCGGGCCCGCGAGCGGCCCGAACGCCGCGGCGAGCGCCAGCCAGGCGGTAGCGGCGGTGGCGAGCAGGGTCAGACCGATGCGCCAGCCCAGTACGCCGCGGTCGGCGGCGGGGCGGCGGCGCTGGGTGATGAGCAGCCACGCCAGGGGGCCCGCGGCGAGCGGGGCGAGCAGCAGCCCGGACCACCCGGCCAGCACGTGCAGGAGCGTGGTGAGCGGGAAGGCGGCCAGGGCGATGCCGAGTGGGGCGAGCGAGCGGCGGTGGTCCCACAGCAGTTCGCCGAGGAAGCCCGCCAACCGGCCGGTCAGGGTGGGGCGTTCGGGCACGACCACGATGAACGGCTGAGCGGTGCGGCGCCCGCGCTGGCGGGGGATGCGGACGGTGGTGGCCCCGGCGGACACCTTCGCGGTGCGGGTGCGGGAGCGGGTACGGCTGGACACAGCGGATCTCCTCGCGTTGAGGGAAGCGGATAGGGGGTGCTGTGCTGGTCAGGCGGCGTGCTGTTCGGCGCGGCGGATAAAGCGCTCACAGGCGCCCATCGAGGTGCGGATCACGTATCCGGCATCCAGCCCGCAGGCGGGGCAGGTGCGGCGCGGGCGCATCATCGCCTCATGGGCCCGCCAGCGGGCGGGCGTCATCGGGGGGACCGGTTTGGCCAGGTCCAGGCGGTAGAGGTAGCCCACCGCGATGCCGCGCGGGTAGCGCCACATCAACTGTGCGGCGACCTCCTGCCAGCCAGGCTGCAGCGTCTCAGCGCTTGACGAATCGCCCCTTGAGAGGGTTGCGCCAGCGCTCCAGCTTGAAGGGCACCTTGAAGTTGGCTTCAGCTTTGATTGCTTCGGCCAGCCTTTCATCGATCAAGTCGGCGTCCTTGGTCAACTGCTCGATGTCTTTCCAGGTCTCGTCAGCCTTGCGGTGCGCTTCTGCGTCTGCAGAGGGACGGCTGTTCAACCTGCGCCACTCGACGGTGGCCGTTGCCCACTCGCCGTACGCGGTATTCGTCAGCAGGTTGATGGCGTTAACGGCCGTTGAACCGAACATCTCAAGCTCTGCTGCGACAAGGCCCATCTCTTGGAGCTCGCGATCGACGTTGACCAACTTAGCGGGGTCATTGCCAGTCTTGAGGAACTGCTTCCGCGCGAACGCGAAATCTCGACGTGACCTCAACAGAAGTTTGTACGTGTCCATCTTGCGGTCCCACACCTTGTGTCGACGGTCGCGGCCACGCGTCAGCAGGTGCGTGAGCAGCACGGCGGAGGTTGAAGCCACAGCGCCGACCGACGCAGCGATGAGCGTGGCTTCCCAAGGTTGCAGGGCCATGCCTGGAGCGTAGGGTGCCGTGGGGTCTGCGGGGGGCTCCTACGGGGATTGCAGGCCTTTGGCGCGCAGTTGAGTCCAGGTCGCCATCCCCTCTGGAGCGCAGCCGAGCGCGGCAGTAGGGATGCCGTAGTCGCAGTACGGACCCAGGATCCGGTCCATCAGGACAACACCTCATCCAAGGTCGGCGCCGCCTGCGGACGCCGCTGTACCCCGGTCTCCTTGAGCTGTTTGTAGACCTTGCCGACGTAAGAGGTGGAACGGGTGGAACGCACTGCAGCGGCAGGGATCGTGACCCCTTCCACCCAGCACGCCCGGATGACCTGCGCGGCCTCCTCGGTCGACAGCACCACCACCTGTTCCCCTTCCTGGGGGGAAGTGGTGGAAGCCGGTGGAACCGGCACGGTGAACACCCTGCCGCCACCGCATATGACTAGCGGCGACGCCTTCGCCGACCGCACCGCGCGGGGCGCGTCCGGCTCTGGGCGAGCACGGGTGGAAGCGGGCGGCGCCGGGTGGTGTTCCACCGTCGGGCCCGTGGTTTCCACCTGCTCGCGCAGGGCGGCGATGCGGTGCAGGATGGCGCGCCGGTAGCAGGTGATGGCCTCAGCGAGAACGATCAGCAGGACCGGTGGAATGGAGTGCAGGACCAGCCCTGCCGGGTCCACCTGTCGCGGCACCCCGAACGGGGCACCGTCCGGCCACAGTGAGCTCCAGCAGTTCATGAGCCACGTGCTCAGACCGGCGAACCAGCGCAGCCCGGAGGCCCACCCTGAGGGGTGCACGCCGTGCTCGGAGAGACGCCCGTCGACGATGAGGACGGCGCCCAGGGCGACGGCCACGATCGGGTCGAGCAGCCAGGCGATGACTGCGGGAATGTGGTGCTCGATGGCGAACAGCGTCACGTTCGTCGCGGTGAACGTCATCGCCACCACCGCAACCGTGACCAGCACCTTGGTCAGACCAGACTGAAGCCGCTGTAGAGCGGCGATCTGCCCTGCCAGTGCTGCGGTCATGCCGCGTCGCCCGTCTCCGTGACGGCCAGGTTGGCCAGCTCGCGTCGCGCGGCGAGGACCTTGCGGCGAGCACGGCGCAGACGGCGGGCGCCCAGCTCGGTGGCCGGGCGGTCCAAGGTGGCGATCTGTACGTCCAGCAACTCGACTTCCGCCGTGATGAGCGGCATCTCGCCCTCGATGGCGTCCAGCTCCGCGGCCGTCGGCTCGCGGTCGGTAACAAGGGCCTGAACTGTGCCGATGTGCTTCATGGGTCGTGTCCTCTCGCAGATGGGGCGGCCCGAAAGCGGCTCCGGTGTGACAGCACCGGAGCCGCGCGCCGTTGGAGATTGGGGATCTCCCAGAACTCCCCACCACCCCCGACGGGACCGGCTCGGGGATGTCTGGGCAGCACAGGGCTACGTCGATGTTCAGAAGCGCGGTCTTGCATCCGCGCGGCCGTCATTGCGGGGAGACGGCTCAGAAGCCCACGTATTGGCAGATCTCAAGGAGCGGCTAGTGCGGGGCTCGCGGCGTGCGGCCGAAGCCGCCTTCCGGGCCACCTCTTCGAGGCGGCCATACGAGCAATCCCGAACCGTTCCAGCGACGGAAATGAGTCCGCCATCTGGTGCGCACCAGAAGCATGCAACTGGTGTGCACCAGAGTCAAGAGGCTTCGCCGGTTCGAGTGGCGCTTGCCCCCTGCGGTGCATCTCTAGAAGACCGCCTGACAGAGGGGTCTCGGTAGCCAACAGGACTTAACTCCCGTCCTGTTAACCCCTGTTGACCTGCGGCGATGTAAGGCATGCTGGAAAGGTCAGTGAGTGGACCTATAGCCGGACGGTGGCCTGTGAGCACAGGACTTCGGAGTGCACGAACAGCGCGAGGCTGGTCTCAGGAGCGACTGATCCGTGAGATCGAGCAATATGCCCGGCAGCACCTCACCGACGTCGCATCGACCGCCAGCCTGCGCGTGTACGTGTCCGAGTGGGAGAACGGGAAGCGCGCCATCTCGGACCGCTACGCCGTGATTCTGCGGGCGCTTCTCGGGCTTACGGACGGCGAGTTGAGGGGCGATCCGCTCGCGGCTGCTCCGTCCATGGCCGATGGGTACGACGACCTGCTGAGCCGGATCGATTCAGCGAGCAGCGTCGGCGAATCCATGGTGAAGACGTTCAACGACCAGACCGAGTTGCTGCGCACCATGGACCGCCAGATGGGCGCGTCCGGCCTTGTGGACCAGATGACGGGGCATCTCGGCGCGCTCGAAGACGCGTTGAACTTCGCAGTCCTCCCCAGCACGCGGCGCCCCGTGGCACTCGCACTTGCGGGTGCGTCGACCCTCGCCGCATGGCAGGCCATCGACTCTGGAGCGGTCGAACGGGCTTGGCGGCACTATGAACTTGCGAAGCGGGCAGCGCGCGACGCTGAAGCCCCCATGTACCTCGCTCACGCCATGGCCGAGCAGGCGTACGTACTCTGCGAGGCTGGCCGAGCGCCTCTCGGCCTTGAGCTGGTCCGCGATGCGCAACGCACACTTGGACAGGCTGGGTCTCCCCGCCTGCGAGCGTGGCTGTACGCCGCTGAAGCGGAGCTGTGCGCCCACGCAGGAATGCCGGACGACTGCCTGCGGGCGCTCGATGCAGCCGGGGCGAGCATCCCGCCCGGCTCCGAAGACCGAGACCCGGACATGCTGAGCATCTTCCTGAACGGCGCCCACCTCGCCCGGTGGCGAGGCAACGTCCTTGCCCTACTGGGCGACAGTGACGCCGTGACCAGCCTGTATAGCGCTCTTGAAGTGGTGGACCCGACCTTTGTCCGCGCGAAGGCGGGGCTTCACGCGGACCTCGTACAGGCTCACTTGGTACGGGCTGAGTACGACGAGGCGAACACGCACCTGAGGCAAGCGCGACTCTTGGCGAGTCGCACCGGTTCAGTCAGGCAGCGTCGCCGCGTCGACCTCCTTAGCGCGCGGCTGTAGCACCCTGTTTGCCGCGGCTCGCCAGGATGTGGAGCAGGGCCACGAGGGTGCCGGAACCCATCAGCTCACCGCGTGCCATCAGCCCCGGAATGTCAGTCAGCGGGACCCACTCGATGTGGCCCGCCTCTTCGAGATCCGTGGGTGAACCGACTTGCTTGGCCCCGTGGCCCACGAAGATCTCGTGCGGTGAGTCGACCATGCCGACCATGGGTTGATAGGTGACGACGTGTTCCACGGACTTTGGCCGCCAACCGGTCTCTTCCTCGACCTCGCGGAGCGCCGTGTTCGCGGGCTCCTCGCCCTCGTCCACGATGCCGCCGGGGAGCTCCCATCCCCATTGCTGTGGAACGAAGCGGTACCGCCACATCATCAACACGCGGTCTTGATCGTCCAGAACCGCAGTGATGGCCACGTGGTGGAGCTTCACCACGTGGTGCTCGAAGCGCTGCACTCCGGGAGGTTCCACGTCCCAGAGTTCGAGCTCCACCCAGCGGTTGTCGTAAACGCTCCGCTTACCGTGGATGCGCCACGGTTCCAGGTTGTCCGGTGTCTCAACGCTCACCGCGCCGGGGACCCGGTACGAACTCCGGCCTCGAACCTCTAGGGCGCCTTCTGTCACCAGGCGCGCCAGGACTTGCCGAAGTGCTGTCCGGCCGATGCCGAGCTCCTCCACGAGCGTTCGCTCTGATGGCAGCTTGTCTCCGGGGGCAAGCTCACCAGACGCGAGCCGCGCACGAATTGCCTCGTAGACCTTCGCTGTCTTCGGTCCCATCCGTGGAGCACTCTCCGTTCTGAAGTGGTGCGTACCAGCGTAGCCGGGGACGCTCACACTGCCTCCAGTCGTAAGGCCGTCGAGCCATGGTGGCCCATGGCGTCAAGGTCATTCGTACGATGGCACGCTTCACCTGAACGCCACGAACTACACCCGCTCCACGCTGTGGGTTGACGGCAGACGGGATGGGAGCTGGGTGAGGTGATGGGTGAAGCGTTTCACTCCCCAGTCGAGACGCTATTTTCGGCCACAATTCTGAGCGCGTTTCTACGAGTTTCCGCTAGCTATGTCTAACTAGGGCTAACTAAGGCCAACTGTTCTACCTGGGACTACGTGTAGCTGAAGTCGGCACGGCGTACGGTTTCAGCGCCCTGAGCAGGGAGTATGTGGTGGCCGAATTTCTAGTGGGTACCCACTAAGTTGGTTGGCCTCTCGGGCCTCACGGACTGACTGCAACCGCGCCTGAACTCGCCCTGCCGGATTCCCCGGCACGGCACCCTGTTCGTAACAGTCAGAAGCCCACCACGCGGCTCCGACCTGGAAGCAAGGGCTGCGTGATGGGCTACGAACCCGGAGGTTCAACAGTGAGTCTGGCCCCAACCCCGAGGCATCTGTCAAACCGTCTGCGATATCCGTGGGCAATCGTGATCATCCTCGTACTGATGATCGTTTGGCCGCCTGTAGCTGAAGCTGTGAGTGCCTCCACCGATGCGGTGGCTCTTGTAGCAATCTTCACGCTCGGGGCGAGCACAGCGAGGGAGGTAGTTGGCGGTGGCCGCAGCATGATCGGAAGCGCGCTTTCCCTTCCGTTGCCCGGCGAGAAGTGAACCGCGACCGGAAGTAGCATCCGCTGGTTTGGCCCTGTTCTGGGCCTTGCGCGGGCCACGCTCTTGGCCAACCTGTGGCCAGGGAAGCCGCTCAGAGCCACGCTGATCCAAAGAACGCGCTGGTCAGAAGCACCTCGGGTTCGTGAAGCTGAACGCTCTTGAAAGCTGTTGCTGTGCGAGGTCGGTAGAGCTTTCCCTACGTCATCAAGGCCGCGCCGCCTTTGAAGCGCGGCCTTGATGCCTGTCTGCCCCCGGCCGGCCCGGCCCCAGCGGTGCGCTTGTCGAAAAAGGCGTTCCTCGCGACCGTGCTTCGTGTAATCATTTCAGGATGTCCTACGTAGAGAGAATCCAGCGGGAGCGAAGTTCCGAATCGCGCAGCTATGGAAAGTTGCTTCTAACTAACGGAGTGGCCTTAACGTATGAGACGAACCAGATCGATTTCACAATTGAGTGGAATCCAGAAATCGAGGGAGATGTGCCGTCCACCGAACTGGTGGAGGAAGTTGCGCAGGTTGTCGGGTATGACGTAAACATTTACTGGTCTGACCCTAAAGGTAGGCAGCCAGGGATACACGTGTACAGCAATCCCGAGAGGGATACAGAAACATTCCTGGTTGTGCACCTGCACGAGGCTTCCCAGGATAGAGAAGTGAAAGCATACGTTTCTCACTTCCTTCGAAGGTATGGTATCGCTGTATTGGAGTGCTTTCGATATGCGGATGGCGACGGGTCCTATTGGAGTTTGACCTGCCGCGGAATCGGGGGCAGCTCAATAACCGTGCGGTCCCTGTTTGATGCGGCGCTTGCCTTGCAGCAGAGCACGATGAGATCGCTCGAAGTCCAGCTAGAGACTGCCGAAGACGCTTGTGAGGCACTGAAGAACGGTGAGGTATGGCGGTTCATCGGTCTACACGAGAACGAGTGGTTTGAGGCAAAGTCTCAGTTGCCAGACCTCAGTAAATCGGCTGGAAAGTTCACGCTAGCCAAAGATGTTGCCCAGTTTGCAAATTCGCGACTTGGTGGCATTTTGGTGTATGGAATGTTTACCAAGAATAAGGGGAGCGGGGATGAGATTTGCAGGATTTCCCCTATCTCCCTGGACGGACGACTGGAAAAGTCAATCGAAGCGACACTGCGAAATCAGGTTCATCCAGCGATAGCTAACCTTCGTCTGGACTCCGTTAGCATAGACGGGGGGCATCTCCTTTACGTCTATGTTCCGGCGCAATCGGATCCCGCGAAGCCGTTTATCGTGGAGGGGTCGGGTATCGTCGAGCTTGGAAAAGGGAGTGTGTTCGCCGTCCCGATTAGGAGTGGAGGTCAGGCAATCCAGGTTACGGGGAAGTCTCTACATGCGCTTCTGGCGGGGAAAATCTTTCTGTCGGGATAGCGATTTGCAGCCCCGCACGCCAGTCTAGGTCGAGCGCCCAGACTGCTTCGGGGCGAAGTGGTTATGGATGCAAACCCTGCTGGCACGTGCGAGGGCCCCGCGCGATTCGCTGCCACAGGAACATTTCCAGGGTCGCCGCCGTAGCGCTCCGCCTTGGCCAAAGAATCGAGCATGTGATTTAGTCGAATGTGTGGAACCTTCGATTCCCGATGATCTAGTACGCATGCAGCGGGAGTGGAGTGCGACCTACGCTCAGCTTGCCCAGCAGTCGGGCCGTACTGCACTGCGCCGCCGGTTGCTGGCGCTCTCCATGGTTCTGGCACGGCACCCGCTGAGCCCTGCCGGGCGGATCGAGCTACGGCAGCATGCTTGCGCGCATGGGACCGGCAGTGAGTCTCACTGAGCGCCAGGCGCAGATCCTTCGCTGCATCAGGGGCGCGATAGCCGAGACGGGGGAGTGCCCCCCACGCTCGAAGAGATCGGGGCCGAGGTGGGGCTTACGAGTAAGTCTGCTGTGCATTATCAGTTGAAGCGCCTCGAAGCCCTTGGGGTCATCGCTCGCGCTAGCGGCGGTGCCCGGGTGTACCGGCTCGTCTGAGGCTCAACCCCGATTCGCAAAGCGACCCACGTGGGCTCAGATGGGGTCTCACTTGGCCCGGTATCCGCAGTGATCCAGCTCCGTCCGAAGGTATCCAGCAAGCCGGTTGACCTCAGCCTTTTCGGATCTGGCGGATGGTCCCGGACGGCTCCGGACCAAGATCGGACAACTCGTAATGCGTAGGTCTCGGGTTCGAATCCCGAAGGCGGCTCTATGGTGAACCCCAGGTTAGACATCTGACCTGGGGTTTCTTGTTTTTGTTGATCTTGAAATTCGGGCCAATCGGGCACGTGCAGTCCGTGCATCGCAATGCGTAGGTGCGGAGTTGACGGCCAGTGGCGGTTGCGGATTGCGGGGCTGTGACCCCAGCATTTGTTCATGGCTGCCGATCTCCCCGGCCCTGTCCAGGTCGAGCGGGTGGCCACTTGGTGGCCAGGCGTGCAGAGGGCGTGCAGAGGGTTCCTCGGTCAGACTCGCGGATTTCGCATGGGAGTCGTGCCATCCGGACAATCGCGCGGTCGGCGGGGTTTTCCTTAAGCGCGAGCGACGACGCGCTGCTTCACTGTCGGCCGCCCCAGTAGGGCGAGCTGAGCTGCATTGCGTCGCCGGTCGGCGCGGTGATCTGCTGCGTGGAGGCGCCGCCGTCCGCGGACGGCGGCAGTGTGCTGGTCTTCTGCGGCAGCAAGCGCCGGGTGCGGGCCGCTGTGCCGTACGCGCCGTCTCGTCCCGCGCCTGTGGCAGGCGGCCCGCGCCCGCGGCGTCGACGCCCTCGACTGGGGTGGTAAGACGCCGCCCGGTGATTGCCCCCTGCCCTCGGACCGCTACCGCGTGCTGCTCGCGGAACGCGCCACCGGGGTCCGTCTCGCCCTCCAGGACGGTGCGGTCCGGGTGACGGCTCCGCCCGGTTCGATGATCCGGAGGTGGAACCGCGCGACCACCACGCTGCACGTTTTCGACGGCACGGAGACCACCCTGCTCCTGCCGCGCGACGACCCGTCCGACCCGTCGGCGGCCAAGTATGCAGGGTGAAGTGCCGTCGGCGGATCCGGGAGGCGCGTCGCCGTTTCGAGGCGTCCGCACGGCTCACCGCGCGGTGTTCGGCTCACTCCGCGATTCCTGTCACGCACCACGCCGTAAGGTGGGTCCGCACAGTGGATGGGCCCGTCGCAGAGCACAGGTCGGGCGTGGTGGAAGTCGGGACGGAGCAGACGGCGGATATGGCGGACGAGCAGCTGGGCCTTGGATTTTCCGTGCCGGAGGAGCCCAAGAAGCGGTCCGGGGAGGTCTCGCCGCCGCGCGCGCTCGGGGACGACGAGACGATCGACTACATCACCGGTCAGGACGTCCTTAAGCTGACCGAGGCCGAAAAGGTCCGGCAGCACATCGCCCGGGTCCTCGTGCACCAGTACGGGATCAATCCCGACGACATGGCGCGGGACTACACGATCGAGATTCCGGCCGGTGAGGGCACCCGCAAGAGCCGGAAGAAGGTCAGCATCGCTGTCTTCGAGGCCAACAAGCCGCATCGCCTGGAGTATCTGCGGCGCATCGTCATCACCAAGCCGCGTCCCCGGACGGGCCGCACCGTCACCAAGATCCGCACGCACGAGCAGGCGACGAAAGACATCGACGACCTCCAGTCGCTGATGAGCGTGGTGGGGCCGCAGTGCCATCTGGGCCTGTGGACCGATGACATCGACCTGTACTTCGTGGAGCGACTCAAGAAGGACGACGAGGGCCGGGAGCTCCGGTTCGAGGACCGCTTCCGCCCCCTGCCGAACTGGCCGCGCGGCGACGACACGGCCTTCGATGCCGCCCGTGACGCGTCCTCCCTGGCGGAGATCCGGCGCGCGGACAAGTACATGCTGCGCTTCGCCTTCCGGCGCTGCCACAACTACATCCACGGCAACGAGGGGCTGCCCAAGGACGCGGCGTTCTGGCAGTTCCTCTACGTCCTGTTCGCGAAGATCTACGACGAGCGCATGGTCCGCGAGCATGGGCGCGAACCGCGGTTCCGCATCGACATCGAGGACTTGGTCAGGACAGAGACCACTGCCAGCGGCGCCCAGCGCAGGGCGGGCAGCCCTGAGGTGGCGGCCCGGGTCAAGAAGCTCTTCGAAGAGGTCAAGGACTTCTACAAGAAGCAGGGGCTCTTCGACAACCGTGACGAGCTGACGCTGTCCGTCCCCGCGCTCACCTTCATCGTCGGTGAACTGGCGCCGTACGACCTGGGCACGACCGACATCGACGCCAAGGGCGTCGCGTACCAGGAACTCGTCGGGGACAACCTGCGCGGCGACCGCGGCCAGTACTTCACGCCCAACGAAGCGGTGAAGCTGGTCGTCGACATCCTCGATCCGCAGGAGGACGAGACCGTCTTCGACCCCTGCTGCGGTACCGGCGGCTTCCTGCGGGAGACCCTGAACCACCTGTTGCGCAAGTGGCAGAAGGCCGAGAACGGCACCTTCACCAACGCCCAGGAACTCGCCCGGCAGATGGCCGACTACCGTCGGCGCCTGGCCGCCTACGCGGACGAGCACCTTTTCGGGGCCGACTTCGACCCCTTCCTGCGCCGGGCCACCGTGATGAGCCTGATGACCCTCACGGACACGGCGGGGCACGCCTTCCAGATGGACTCGCTCGCGTTCCCGGACGGCCATCTGCCGGGCAACGACGAGGCGTTCGGCTTCCCGCAGATAAGGCTGGGCGCGGTGGACGTCCTGATGACGAACCCGCCGTTCGGCTCGGACATCCCCGTCTCCGAGGACATGATCCTCAACTCCTTCCGCCAGAGCGGCGGCCAGTACGGTGTGGCCTACACCTGGGCGAAGAACAGCGAGGGCGAGCTGACAAGGGGCGACGGGGCGACCGCCGTCTCCCCCGAGCGGCTGTTCGTGCAGCGTGCCGTGGAGTGGGTCAAGCCGGGCGGGCGCATCGGCATCGTCCTGCCGAACGGAATCCTGTCCAATCCCGGCCCCGCCGACGAGGCGGTGCGGCGCTTCATCCTCGACCAGTGCTGGGTACTGGGCAGCGTGGAACTCCCCGTCGAGACCTTCATCGCCGAAGCCAACGTCAACATTCTCACCACCCTCCTCTTCCTGCGCCGCAAGACCGACCAGGAGCGGCAGGAGGAGATGGAGTTCGGGGCCGCCGACTACCCCGTGTTCATGGCGGTCGCGGAGAAGGTCGGCGTGGACCGGCGAGGGAACAAGGTCTACGTGCGTACCCCCGACGGGGAGGTGGTGGCCGAGGAAGAGGTGGAGCGCGAGATCTTGCGGATCGGCGGCGTGGAGGTGCCGCGGGAGATCCGGCGCAGCGTGCAGAAGATCGACAACGACCTGCCGAATATCGCCAAGGCCTACCACGAGTTCGCCGCGCGGTACGCCCACGAGTTCCCCTGGAACGCCGGCGCATGATCACCCGTATCGAGGCGTACGGCTACCGCTGTTTCGAGAACCTCGCCGTAGACCTGTCCGGCTTCCACGTGCTGGCCGGCGCCAACGGCTCGGGCAAGAGCACCCTGCTCGACATCCCGATCCTGCTCGCCGAGCTGCTCGGCGCCGAGCGGATCGAGGACGCCTTCCTGCGGCCGTCCGCCCGTACCGGCCGTCCGCCGCGTGCGCAGTCCCTGACCGAGCCGGTCCACCGGGGGAGGGACAGCGATTTCGGCTTCGCGGTGGAGGCGCGGCTCCCGGACGAGGTCACCGAGGTGCTCGCGGAGGCCACCCGCAACCCGCGTCTCCCGCTGCCCACACATCTGCGGTACGAGCTGCACCTCGCCCCGGTCGATGACGGCCGGGGCATCGAGATCGCGGCGGAGTACCTCGTGCTCTTCCCCGAGGGGCATCCGGTGCGTCCGGTACCAGGCGAGCGGGCCTTCGAGGACCCGGACGAGAAGATCGCCACCGGCCGGGGCGGCAGCTATCGCGTCCGGTGGGCCTGGGACGAGAGTTGGCGGCCGGTGATCGCCCGTACCGGGGGCCGGGTCTCACGCTTCACCTCCGAGGCCGGCGGGCAGCCCCCGCTGACCTGGCAGAGCCCGCACAGCAGGCTCGCGCTGGACACGGTTCCGTTCGACGAGGGTCACTTCCCCGCGGCCCTGTGGTTCCGCGGCCTGCTGCGCGAGGGCACGCTGTCCTACGCCCCCGACTGGGCGGCCCTGCGCCAGGCCGCTCCGCCCGCGGGCCGCACGCCTCAACTCGACCCCGTCGGCCGTAACACCCCGTGGCTGGCCCTGTGTCTCAAGCACGAGGACAAGGAGCTGTACGACGCCTGGGTGGACCTGGTCAGGATCGCCCTGCCGCAGGTGCGGGAGATCGACGTCGTCGAGCGCGAGGACGATCGCCACGCGTACTTCCGCGTGACCTACGCGGGCGGCCACCAGGTCACCTCCTCCGGCCTGTCCGACGGCACCCTGCGCGTGTTTGCCCTGACCCTGCCGGCCTTCATGGCCAACCCGCCGGCCCTCCTGGTCACCGAGGAACCGGAGAACGGCATCTACCCGCAGGCCATCGAGATCGTCATGCAGGCACTCCAGGCCGTACGGGACTGTCAGGTACTCGTCGCCACGCAGTCACCGCTGGTCCTGGCCAACGTGGAGCTGCCCCACGTACTCGCCACCCGCGTCGACCACGATACCGGCGCGGTCACCGTCGTACGGGGCGACCTGCACCCGCGACTGGCCGACTGGCGTGGGGATCTCGATCTGGGGACGCTGTTCGCGACGGGGGTTTTCGAGTGAGCAAGGGGGCTGCGCGGCGGGCACCGCGCGGGAACGGAAACGGGAACGGATCTACCGCGCCGGTTCCGCGACAGCAGACCGGGCCGCCGGACGAGTCCGGGAAGCGGGACGTCGTCTTCTACGTGGCCGACCAGGGCATTAAGGCCATGATCGGCGCCTTCCTGGACCGGAGGGACATCCACCACAAGCTCGGCTGCGGTCCGTTCGCCTTCGACGGCGGGCGGGACATCAAGCTCGCGCCGCACAAGGACTCCGAGCTGCCGCTCAGGGCCGGTGCGCTGCTCCAGCCCTGGCGCGGCGAGTACCGTCGCGCGATCGTGGTGCAGGATCACGCCTACGACAACCCGCTGCCCCCGGACGAGATCCGCAAGCGCATCACAGCGCAACTGGAGGACCACTGGCCGCAGTTCGCGGTGGTCGTCATCGAACCGGAGCTGGAGAACTGGTTCTGGTCGGACCACACCCCGGCCATCAAGAAGGCCCTCGTCTGGCGGCCCCCCGGTAAGGGGGACGAGCGCACCCCGCGTCAGGTGCTGGAGGACGCCGGTCTGTGGGGCCCCGGCAAGGACAAACCCGATGACCCGAAGCGCGCGGTCGAGTACCTGCATGAGAAGAAGTACACCGGCCCCAAGAACAACGGCATCTTCCGGCGCTACGCGGAGACGGTCCCCTCCGTACGCGGCTGCACGGACGCGTCGTTCCAGCACCTAAGGGCGACGCTCGCGGACTGGTTCCCGGCCGAGACCACGACGGCACACACGACGACGGAGTACGCGCAGTGAAGATCGCGTCCAAGGACAATCCGGTACGGCAGAGTTGGCTGCGGGAGCAGGGGCTGCGGATGGACGCGGCGCCCTATCTTTCGGGGGCGTTCGAAGCGCGGAAGTTGTTGGAGCGGTTGCCGGTTCGCAAGGACAAGCTGGACGAGCTGACTGCTGGGCACGGCGGAGGAATTTTCAACGGGCCCAAGTTCAGCCGCGTCTACGTCACCGATCCAGCGCAAGCGGTGCCGTTCCTCGGCAGCACGGACATGATGGAAGCGGACCTGACCCACCTGCCGCTCCTGAGCCGGGCCAGGGTGGCGGACAAGATTCCGTACCTGGAGATCCAGCCCGGGATGACGCTGATCTCCTGTTCCGGGACGATCGGCCGGATGTCCTACGTCCGCGAGGACATGGCGGGTATCTGGTCCTCCCAGCACGTCATGAAGGTCCAGCCGGATCCGGAACGAATTCCTCCCGGTTACCTGAACACATTCCTGCGCAGCCGCTTTGGTGTCCCCATCGTCACCAGCCAGGCGTACGGGGCGATCATCCAGCACATCGAGCCCCACCATATTTCCTGGCTGCCTGTGCCACGGTTCGACCCGGCGCTGGAACAGGAGATCCACGAGCTGGTGGAGGAAGCGGCTGCGCTGAGGGCTGAGTTCCAGGCGTGGTCGGTCGGGGCGACCGAGGATCTGTTCAAGACGGCGGGGCTTGAGGAACTGCTCGACCTGCGGTGGCATGACGACCGGGTTCAGGATCTCGGCTTTGTGCAGCGAGGGTTGACGTCTACGACGTTGCGCGCCCTCAACTTTCAGCCCAGGGCAGAGCGGATCCTGAAGCAGCTGCGCGACGTCGATCATGTGACGCTTGGCGAGATCTGCAAGGGTGGGCAGCTCGGCTCCGGCGTGCGTTTCAAGCGCATTGATGCCGAGCCGGGCCACGGGGCAGTCCGCTTGATCGGGCAGAGACAAGGGTTCTGGATCCGGCCCGAGGGGCGTTGGATCAGCCCGAGCCAAGCTCCGCCGGGGATCTTCGCCAGGGATGAGACAGTCATGATTCCCTCGCAAGGCACGCATGGCGAGAACGAGGTCTTCTGCCGTGCGATGTTCGTCACCGGATCATGGCTTGAGCACGTGTACACCCAGCACTTTCTCCGGGTGGTCACGGGCACCCCGGACATCCCCGGCGCCTACCTCTTTGCCTTCCTCCGCTCCGAGGCTATGTTCCGCGTCCTGCGTTCCATGTCCACTGGCGGGAAGCAGCAGGACATTCACGAGGGGCTCCGGG
This sequence comes from Streptomyces sp. NPDC054047, assembly GCF_055585065.1. NCBI lineage: Bacteria > Bacillati > Actinomycetota > Actinomycetes > Kitasatosporales > Streptomycetaceae > Streptomyces > Streptomyces sp. NPDC054047. Next base: position 382,370 of record NZ_JBVJKV010000005.1, read on the forward strand.
CTCAGATCCCCGTCCCTGTCCTCACCGCGCCCGACCGCGAACGCATCGCGGAAACGATCCGCACCGCCTACCGGAAGCGTGATGAGGCCGACCGGAAGGAAGACAGGGCTCTGGAGCTGCTGGAGCGGGCCGTGGTGGAGCACAGCGCAGCTGACTGAGGCCCGGTCCGGGCCCTTCTCGGGCACGGGGGTGTTGTTCCCGGTGTGCTGAGGGAACAGGCCGGATGGGCCGCGTGTCCCGACCCGCTGCTGGCCGGGGACGTGGGCGAAGGCGTCAAAGGGTGGGTTGAGCCCGCCGACGAATGCCCCCCATGTGTTCGACGTGAGGAACAGCGCGGTAGCCAGCGGAGCCTCGCTGTCACGCACGGGGACGAAACCAGGAATGCCGTTGCCGACCTCGACGCAGGCATCGCCCTGCTCCTGGCCGCCGTAACTGGCCTTGCGCCACTGGACGGCGTTCAAGTCTGGCGTAGCTCGCATAGCTTGAACTTCTCCACCGCCTCTTCGATCAACTCTGCGAACTCCCCAGGAGGCAGGGCGCAGGCTTTCATGCGATCGTACTGGCGCATCCGCCGCATGACAGTCTCTCGGTCATCGAAGGCCTCTCCGCCGCCGGGGCCTTCCTGGTAGATGGTGTACCTGCGGCCCAGGGGCGGGGGCCGGGAATGGGCCGCACGGCCCGAGCGCAACGAAATCGCCCGTGTAGGTGAGGCGTTGAGCCCGCAGGTCGCCGAGGCCAATGCCCGCAGCCGGGGCCAGATCCTGTGAAGCGGTCCCCTGAGCGGGAGAGTCCGAACGCCTACGCCCCGCTCGCCGGGCTCCCCAGCGTGCCCGTCGGCAGCCTGGTCCGGGACAACGCGACCGGGCGCGAGGGCACGCTGAGGCACGTACTCCTCTATCAGCCCGCTGACGAACCGGCGGGCCCCGACGCCCGCCCGGCACGCTGCCTCGTCTTCCTCCGGCCGGTCGGTGGTGGCCTGGAGTGGACCACCGAGCCGGATCAGGTGGTTCCGGCCGGGATCACTCTGGAGAAGTCCCTGAGCCCGGCGGCCGGATCCCCAGGCCGACAGACGGGCTAGGCGGTCAGGAGTCCCCCGCGGTCAACTCGTCCTCGGCCCGCAGCTCCGCGGCGAGGTCGACCAGGGAACCCTCGCCGGGAATGTGCCAGTACAGGGTTCCCTGGACCTGCTGGTTGTTGTCCATGGCCTCCTTGCGGATCTTGCGGACCAGCGTGCTGGGCGCGTACGACTGGCCGTCGGCGGCCCAGCGCAGCGGCCTGGCCGTGTTCTGCTGCCAGGTCGCGCGGGCGCGGTCGGGGTTCTCGGCCAGCCAGGCGCCCAGGCCCAGTCGGTCGGGGCGGGTGACCGGCCGGAACTCCAGACCCGTACCGGGGCGAATCCGCTCGGCCTTGACGATGAGACTGGTCGCGTTGGTCGAGCGGGCCGGCTTGCCCTGGGGCCGCTCCTCGACGCGGTAGTCGGCGTTGTCCGGCGTGGCCTCTCCCGAGCGCATCGACTCCAGGACGCGGCGCGAGACCAGACGTACACGCTCCGCCGTGCGCATGCTGGTCAGTATCTGGCTCGTCGGGCCGTACGCCCTGTCGATCGTGGTGACGAGCCAGCCCAGAGTCCGCTCGACCAGTTCCGGCACCCTCGCCAGCTGGGCGTCCCAGTCGGCGTGCTCGTCGTCGAGGCCGTCCGTGTCCAGGTTTTGGAAGACGACGTGGCTGATCAGCAGGTCACCGTTGCTGGCGGCGCTCGCGGCCCGGCCGAAGAGGTCGTCGCTCTGCTCGGCCAGGGCGGCCTTCACCGCGCGTACCAGCTGTACGCGGCGCCACACCTGCTGCGCGCTCGGCGCCGTGTTGAGTGTCCGGCCGAAGACCTCCTGGTAGTTCGCCTTCTCCCAGAGGAGGGAGATGTCCCGCTTGGCCTTCGCGGCCAGTTCGGGATTGCGGTGGGTCGCGGCGAGGGCCTCCGCGGCGTCCGTCATGGTGCAGCCGCTGTCGGGGGCGGGCTCCGACTCTCCGCGCTTCACCACGTAGGTGCGGCCGAGGGACAGTGCGAAGTCGTCCCGAAGGCCGGTCTGGATCGGGTCGCGGGACTTCCAGTCCCGTTCCTCGATCGGATTCTGGGTATTGGTGTTGAGGGTGACCTGGTCGCCGAAGCCCTCGGGGCAGTTCTCCAGGGAGATGATTTTGACCATGACGCGGCCGAGTTGCGCCGTGGCCGAATTCCGCTGCATGGCGCGGTACATGGCGCTGACTGTCTGCGCGCCGTTGACGACGCTGGCCCCTTCCAGGACGAATCCCGCTCCCGCGCCCGGAGAGAACGCTCCCTTGCCCTTTTTTCGGATCCGGTCGCACAGCAGGGTGATGCCGTTGCTGAAATACCAGAAGTTCTGGGGCTCGTGGAGGAGAGTGGCGCGAATCTTGTCGTTGACGTCGGTGTCGAGCGAGTCGCGGATGTTACGGGCGAAGAGATGCCGGTCGTGGGTCTCGTACCACTCGGCGACCTCGGCCGCGGAAAGCGTCCCGTAGTAGGCGGTGAAAGGAATCTCCTCCCGGCCGACGCCCTCGACCCAGGCTTCCAGGTCGATCTTCCGGTCGGCGTGCTCGCCGAGGATCTCCTGGTACAGGCCGCGGAGGTCGATAACCCGCCATTCGATCATCTCCTCAGCCCAGTTGCGCTTCTTGACCTCGGAGTCGAGCAACGTCCGGGTGTCCGGGTGTAGTTCGGTGTCGGTCACCAGGGCCAGCAGCAGAGTGATCTTGGGGGAGCCGCTGTCCAGAGCCTTTTCAAGGGCTTCCGTGTGCTGCTCGATGCGCTTGTTGAACCGGCTGAATTCCAGGTTCATCAGGTAGTCGAGGCCGCGGAAGAGACGGTCGACCTCACTCTGCCCGAAGCCGGCGGTGGCGTTCTCGCTCCACTTCGCCTGGACCAGCGTGATGTGCGGCCGCCCGCCCTGACCGGACGCGGACAGTTCGACCGCTACGGCGTCGATCCCCCAGTCGTCGCGGCCGTCGATGACCGACAGGGCCGCTTCCCGGTCCGCGTACCCCGTTTCGCGCTTGACCGCGAGGGCGGCCACCGCCCGGCTGAGGAGCTTCTCATTCCGCTTCTTGTCCGAGATCCCGGGCTCGTCCGTCATGTCGATGAATGGCTCAAAACGTTCGATCAGTCGTCTGCTCAGATTTCGGATGTAGAACGACTGCGACATGTGTCCTCCCCCGTCACCGATCTGACCGGCAAACACTCTATCCGGACTATCGGTTCGGCCCCCGGTACTAAAGTGACTCCGGCACATGGCAGGGCGGCGCGCACCGCGTCCGCACGCACGCGAACGGTACGGACGGGCCCCGGGGGACTCATGGCACGCATCATCAAGGTCGGCGAGCCCGTCAACGACGCCGAGCGCATGGTGCTGCGCCATCTCCGGGACGAGGGCCCCGCCGAGTGGACCGTCATCTCCAACTTCGAGATTTACCGCGGCCGTCAGTGCTTCGAGGTCGACCTCGCGATCCTGACCGACCGTGCCTGCTACATCGCGGACACCAAGGGTACGCACGGGCGTATAGAGGTACGGGGCAAGCGGTGGTTCCCCCAGGGGCGGGCGCCCTTCCCCAGCCCGGTGCGCAAGCTGCGCGAGCACGCCAAGACCGTGGCGAACCTGCTGCGGCAGTCGCACATCTCGGCGGCCCTCGGCTCGGTGTGGTGCGAGGAGCTGGTGATCCTCCCGTTCGACGACGCTGAGCTGGTCGACCACGACAACCGGGACGAGAAGAACACCGTCCTGCTCAAGGACCTCGTTCCCTTTCTCCGCGCGCACAGCCCGTCCAAGACCGGGCCCGCCTTCCCGATCGCCGGGCTGCACGAGGACATCGCCCGTGCCCTGGGCGCCGTGTCGCGAGCCCAGCCCGGACTGCCCAGGTTCGGTCACTACCAGGCCGTCGAGACGCTCGTCGAAGCGGATCCGGCGCCGGAGGCCGGGGCGGAGGCGGATGCCGAGGACCGGGTGTCGGTGTACCGGGCGGTGCAGCCGGACCAGCCGAACTCGGGGACCTATCTCGTCCAGGTGCACGCGGTCGATCCGCTGCTGCCGGAGGAGGAGCACACCCGGGAGCGGGAACGGATCGGCAATCCGATCCAGGCCCTCAACAAGCTGCCGCCCAACCCGCACATCGTGCCCTGCGTGCATGTGCTGCCGCTGGAGGACGAGACCGGATACGCGGTCGTCCTCAAGGACGTGCACGCCGAAGCGCTGCGGGTACGGATGGCCGGCGGCCCTGGCACCCTGGGCGCGGACGCGAGACGGCGGATCATGTCCGGTGTGCTCACCGGGCTCGCGCTGGCGCACGCGTACCGGGTCGTGCACCGCCACCTCACACCCGACACGGTTCTGGTGGCGCGCAACGGCACGGCGATGATCACCGGCTTCGACTACGCGCACACGGGTCAGAAGCGGGCCGGGACCGTGGCCATGGACGCGTACGAGCGCGCCGACCTGGCCTATCTCGCGCCGGAGTGCCTGAGCGGTCCCGAGGGCTTCTCCGCGGCCTCCGACATCTTCGCCGCGGGCGTGCTCTTTCACGAACTGCACACGGGGGAGCTGCCCTTCGTGACCGGCGGAAACCGCCTGGTCGACAGCCTCGACGGGGCGGACGTCACACCGAAGGTACGGGAGCTGGTCCGACGGCTGTTGGCCGCGGATCCGGCACTGCGGCCGACCGCACGGGAGGCGATCGCCGAACTGGAGCGGTTGGTGCGAGGCGGAGCGGGGCGCGGCGACGGAGGTGGCGGGGGATCGGGATCGTCGGCTCCCGGGACGCCCGACGAGCCCTTCGGCTGGGAGAACCCCTACAACTACCGGGACCTGCCGTCCGGCTTCCGGCTCACCGAGAAGTTCCACGTCCGCAAGAAGCTCGGGCAGGGCAAGTTCGGTGTCGTCTACCAGGTGTTCAACACCCTCGACGACACCGACGAGGTCCTGAAGATCATCACCAGTGATCCGGAGTCGGTTGGCGTCCGGCTGAAGGGCGAGTACGGGATTCTACGCCGGTTGCCGGCGCATCCGAACCTGGTGCGCGTCATCGACGCCGACTGGCTGCCCAAGGGCGGATTCCCCTATCTGCGGCTGGAGTTCGTGGAGGGGCAGGACCTCCAGGCCTCGGCCACCCGCGAGCGCAGACTGGGCGCCGCCGACGTGGTGCGGCTGCTGGAGGACTGTCTGGCCGGACTCGACCATCTGCACCGCAACGGCGTCTACCACTGCGACATCAAGCCCAGCAACCTGCTGTGGACTGCCGACGGCACGAAGCTGCTGGACTTCAACGCGGCGGTGTCCGTCGACTCCACCCTGACGCCCACTCTCGGCTCGCCGCGCTACCAGGCCCCGGACACCGTCGCCCGGCAGCGCCCGACCCGGGCGGAACTCGCCGACCTCGACCTGTACGCCCTCGGTGTCTCCGCCTACATCGCGCTCACCGGAACGTATCCCTGGCCGGGACGCGCGCAGCCGCCCAGGGACGAGGAGGCGCTGGACCCGCGCAGGATCAGCGGCCTGGGCGACCTGAGCCGCGCCTTCGCCGACGTACTGCTGCGATCTGTCAAGCCACGCCGTGCCGACCGGTTCCCCGACGCCGAGGCGTTCCTGGCGGCCGTACGGGCCATAGGGGAGGTCCGGCGCACGCGTGGCGGCGGGGAGCAGGACGAGCAGGTCCGGATGGAGCCCGAGCCGGCCTGCACCACGGGAGCGGGGAGGGACGGCACCAACGCGTTCGTCGGTCATCTCCAGACCCTCTACAGCCAGAGCTCGCGGACGAACGCGGGCACCCGCGGGCTCGATCCCGCGCAGTTCCCGCTGTACGTGGCCACCGCCCTGGACACCGCGCTGCGCGACGACGTCCTCGCCGGCAGACACCTGCTGGTCGTCATCACAGGCAACGCCGGTGACGGGAAGACGGCCTTTCTCGAACAGCTGGCCGTCGAGGCGGCCAAGCGGAACGCCGACATGGGCGAGAAACGTGTCAACGGCGACGACTTCGTCTTCCGGGGGCGCGCCTTCCACACTAACCACGACGGCAGCCAGGACGAGGGACACCAGGACAACGACACCGTCCTCGACGCCTTCCTCTCGCCGTTCCAGGGAGCGGACGCCGCAGCCTGGCCGCAGGACCAGACGCGGCTGATCGCCGTCAACGAAGGGCGCCTGACCGACTTCGTCACCGCACACGCCGACTGCTATCCGCTGCTGGCGGACACCGTCCGCCAGGGACTGGTGAGCGGCAGAGCCGAGCACGGCATCGCCGTCGTCAACCTCAACGCGCGGGACGTCGTCGCCGACCCCGAGGGCACCGGGGACTCCATCCTGCACCGGATGGTCCAGGCGATGACCGACCCCCGGCACTGGAGCGGCTGCGCCTCCTGCGACCTGGCACCGCGCTGCTACGCCCGGCATAATGCGCAGACCTTCGCGCACCCGACCGCCGGGCCTGTGATCACCGAGCGGCTCGCCGTCCTGTACCGGATGACCCATCTGCGCGGACGACTCCACATCACCCTGCGCGATCTGCGTTCCGCCCTGGCCTACATGCTCACCTCCGGCCGGGACTGCGCCCAGATCCACGCCCTCTACCAGCGTCCCGACAGCGTCCAGGAGCGGCTGGACAGCTTCTACTTCACCGGCTGGGCGGGCCTGCACACCGAGGGCGAGCAGGAACAGGATCGGCTCCTCGCCCAGCTGCGGGAACTCGACGTCGCGACCGTGCCCGACCCCCAGCTCGACCGCAAGCTCGACTACGTGGGCCCGGACGGCGGTCACAGCCTGATCTCCGTCGACCAGCGCGGCAGCCATGACGCGGAACTGCTCGGCGACCGGTTCGCGGCGCTGCCCCGCACCCCGTCGGCCGACCCGGTGGAAGCCGCCGCGCACCGCGCCTACCTCGCCGCGGCCCGGCGCCGCTTCTTCTTCGAGAGCCTGGACGGCGAACGCTGGAAAACCCTGCTCAGCTACCGTGTTGGGGGACGGTTCCTGGACCTCCTCACCGCGGGCGAACCCGGCCAGGCGGAACTGGACCGGATCATCGAGGCCGTCAACCGGGGTGAAGGACTGCCCGGGGCCCTGTACGACGGTGAACGGGCCCTGGCGCTCCAGGTCAGGTCCGTGCCCGGGGGGACCATTCGCAGCCATCGGCTGTTCCCCGCCCACCGGTTCACCATCGAGGTCGGCAGGCCTCCGGCCTCCGACTACGTGGAGACCAGCTCGCGTGAAATCGTCGTCCGGTACCGGGGACGGACACCGGACGGATCCGCCGAGCACCGCGCGGAACTGGTGGTCCGCCTCGACCTGTACGAACTCCTCGACCGGCTGCACTCCGGGTATCAGCCGGGGGTCGAGGACCGCCAGGGGCAGAACCTCGCGCTGGCGGTGTTCAAGAACGCGCTGTCGGCCACCTCCTACCAGGAGGTGCTGCTCACCGCACCGGGCAGCGTGCCGCACCGGATCACGCGGCTGCCGGACGGAGCGCTCCGGCTCGGGCCGGTGGGTGCGGCGAACGACGCCGCGACGAGGGGGAACTGATGGTGCTGCGCAAGCGGGACAGCGAATTCCGTCATCTGGGTGTGTCCTATCTGGAGTTCAAGCGCGTGGAGATGGACCGCGTCCTGACGGGGTTCCTGATGCGGGTCAACCACAACGGCCAGACGAGCAAGATGGTGCGGGGCAAGACACTGGCGAACGAGTTCGTCGATGAGTTCCGCGCCCAGGAGCACGCAGAGAAGTTCCAGGGTTTCCGGGACTCTCCCGACATCGCGCGGAGCTGGATCGAGACCCAGCTCCTGGACATGGTCAACCGGGGCAGGCCCAACCAGGCGGTTGCGGGGCTGCGTCCCCTGCACGGGCTGACGTACAAGTTCCGCAACCATCACCACTCCCGCGCCTACGGAGCCGACGCCCAGCTCTACGAGATGCTGCGGCACGCGCGGGGCGGGCGCGGAACGATGGCGCTGGAGAAGATCCGCGCCTTCTTCTTCACCGGACTCGACCCCGCTCTTGGCACCCAGCTGGCCGGCACCGGCGTCGACGTCGAGACGCAGGCCGTGCTCCACCTCAACAGCCAGGTGAAGCAGGACTCCCCGGCGACCGTCAAGGGCTGGTACTCGGCGCCTCCGCTGTGCGCGGGGCAGTCCGACCTGCTCGCCGACGACGTACTGCGACTGCTGTCCCTGCAGGACCTGCTGCCCCGTATCGTCATGGTCGAGTATCTGAAGATCCTCTTCGCGTTCCACCTGGCCCTCAGCCAGCTCAAGGCGATGAAACTGCTGCCGTCCGCCGTCGAGCGTTCTGCGCCCGAACCCACTTGCGGACCGGAGAACTGCCCCTCGGGTACGGCCGATTCGGCAGGCGGATTCGCGAGCTGCCCTTTCCGGGTGGGGCTGCTGGTCGACGCGGCAGGCGTGCCCGGCACCCCGGTCGCTGCCCTCGCGGAGCACAGCGCGGACGTCTGGCTGCGGCGCGTCCCCGGCTTCGTGCGCGCGGGCTACGTGGTACGCAAGCTGAGCGAGTTCGCCGATCACCTGGCCGACGCCAAGGAGATCACCAGGCCGTCCCGAGGGTTCTTCACCGTCGCCGAGCTGCTGCAGTACGCGGGAGAGGCGTACCGGGAGCGGCGCGAGCAGTTCTTCGCGTCGCGCATGGACACTCTCCTCGACGAGACCCCGATCGACGAACAGCCCGAAGGGGTACGTCCGTTGCTCAGTGCGGGGATGGGGCTCGGCGCGTTCGAGAAGTACATCGAGCTGATCATGGCGTACCGGGGCAAGTACCACTACGACTACATCGTCGAGACCATCGACTCGCTGCTGCTCAAGAACCGTCCCGGCGCGGTCATCACCCAGCCCCACCGGGGCCGCCGCCGCTTCGTCATGGACAGCGCGCTCCTGGAGGTCCTCGTCCAGATCGCGCTGCTTCGGCCCAATCCGCGCGGCACACGCTCGCGCTTCCCGTACCACACCGAGCAGTTGAGGCTGGACGAGTTCATGGACACGCTGCGCACCCGATACGGGCTCCACGTCGACCGACTGCCGGCCGACGACGGCTTTCCCACCCACGGGTTCGAGGAGCAGGCGGCTCTGCGGTCGAACGCCGAGGCGTTCACCACCCGGATGCGGGAGATCGGCTTCTACAGCGACCTGTCGGACGCCTACCTCACCCAGGTGATCACGCCCAGATTCGCGATCTCCCTGGACGGCGCGGTCACGACGGGCGGGAGGTGACGGCATGGCACGCGGACTGACCGAGATCACCGAGGCACAGTGGCGGGACGCCCTGGAGCACGCCCTGCTGCCACGGCTGGCGGCCGTGCTGCGCGGCAGGGAGGCTGGGCACTGCATGCGGCTGGGAGACCTTGACACCGATCTCGCCGCACGGCTGGTGCGCGGGCTGCGTGTCCTCGTGCCCGACGCGCAGGTGTTCGTCCTGGGGGGCGGCGACGGCCGTACTCCCGCCGACGTCGCGGTGACCAGCACTAAACTCGTCGAACTGCGCAACCCCGACGAGGACGGCGGACTCCGGCCCCCGTTGCTGGTGTTCGTCCCGCCCGGCACCCGCGCCAGCGCCGAGGACTCCTTCGGTATCGCCACCTTCGAGCAACTGTCCCTGGACGACGTCCACGCGAAGCTCAAGGCGTCACTGCTGCGCGAGTTGCCAGAAGCGCTGCGGCAACCCGTAACCGAACTACTGGACCGCCAGGACCGGATCACGGACGGCGGCGCGGCGGCGGACGACCGGGCCGCCGTACGGTACCTGCTGACGCTGCGGGAGAACGACCACGACCCGGAGGCTGCCGGGGCAGCCGTCCATCTGCTCGGACTGATTCCCGACTTCGGCCTATTCCAGGACATGACGCTGGTGGGCCGCAAGGCGGACCGCAACCGCAGGACCGTCGCCAAGCTCACCGAGGCGACATCCACAGACCGCCAGCGGATCCTGAGCCTCGGGCTGCCGCAGAACTCGCCGGCGGGAGAGGAATTCGTCCGCCGACTGGTGCGGTTCGCCGCCCGCACCGGCCTCGACACCCCGTCCCACTGGTGCCGGGCGATTGCCGTGGATCCGGACAGCTGGCCGCTCGCCTTCCACCACTGGCCGCAGGAGAACGCCCCCGGCGGCGAACAGGTCGGCATCGAGGTCCATGAGCTGACGGTCCTGCCCAAGGCCGGCCAGAACGAGGACGACCTACGTAACCATCCCGCGCTGGAGAGGCTCTTCGGCGGGCAGTATCTGCTGCCCGGCGGGCTCTCCTCGCTCCCCGTCTCCTTCACCGTCGACCCCGATCCCCGCCACATCACGGGCCTTGCGCGCTTCTCCCTCCAGATCCTCAGCGAGAACGAGACCGACGAGGGCCGCGGCGCCAGCACGGTGAGCCCGACCGGCTTCACCGCCATGCTCCCGGTGGCCAAGACCGCCAAGACGGTTTATAAGACGAGCATCAAGCTGAAAAAGGGCCGCAAGGCCGACTGGGAGGAAGGATGGCACTTCGTCAGGGTCACCCCCCTCGACACCAACGGCGATCCCCTGCGGGTGTCCGGCGCCGACAGCACGCACCGGCCGCACGAGAGCGACCGCTTCTACGTCGTCCCTGAGGGCGAGTTCGACGACCCACCCGTCCAGCGCTCCCAGCATGCTCCCGGGCTCGCCCAGGCGATCAACCGGCTGCGTTTCACCGCCCGTGCGGAGGGCCGCGATCCGTGGCGGGTGTCGTGCCGGGAGGTGAGTTGGGGGGCCCGCACGGCCAAGACCCGGCCGCTGCGAGCCCGGTTCGGACCCGCCGGCCCGGTCACCGTCGACCTGCCTACTCCCCTTGCCGAGGCCGAGGAACGCATGCTGACCAGGCCGTACGCCCCGGAAGGACCCCGGCTGAGCGTCGATGCCTCGGGACGGTGGAACCTGAGCGACGACGAGAGCCTGGTTGTCACCCCTGCCGAAGGCAGCGACCTCGACAGCTACCTCCAAGCGCGCGCCACACTGTTCGCGGCGGTACGGGCCGACGCGGACGGCTCAGTACCGCTTGTTGTTGAAGGCACCGACCCCCGCACGGTCCGCAAGGAAGCGGAGAGCTGCGCGGAGGCGTATCTCAGAGCGGTCACTCGATGCGTCCGCGCGTTGGAGAACCCCCGCGGCGGCACTGCAGATCGGGACCGGGACGAACTGGCGCTGTTGCTGCGCACCGACACCGTCGCGGTGGATCTGGCCGACGCGCAGGACGGACTACGTCAGGCGGTGCTCGTCGCCCCCACCCATCCGCTGCGGGTGCTGTGGTGGTGCGGGCAGGCCGCGCTGGCCGACCACTGGCTCGACCGGACCAAGGGTCATGACAAGGACCGAGTACTGGAAACCCTGCACAGCCTCGTCGAACGGCTCGCGCCCCTAGGGTTCCCGCTCGTGGTGCCGCTCACCACGGGCGAACTGACGTTCGCGGCAGGACAGTTCACCGACTACTGGCAGGTCTGCCTGCCCAGTGAGACGGCCGATCCCCGCGGAACGGTCTCGCGACTGGGCTCCGCCCTGGGCGTGAGCGACGGCTCGACAGCCTCCGGCATGATCACCGGGGCCGACCTCGCGGACCGTGTCGAGCGGTATGTGCGCCTTCACCCGTACGCGGACAGCCTCGTCATCAACGCCCTCGGTGTCGGCCGGGGGGAGGTGCTGGGATCCATGCTGACAGAGCTGCAGAGCCGCACGAACTTGGCCCGGCTTCGCTACACCGTCCGCCTCTTCACGGACCATCCCCAGGAGCCGTGGGTGGGCGAGGCGCTCACCGATCTGTTCTCGCCGGGGTCGGGTCCGCGGGCCGCCGTCGCGGAGCCGTTCGGCACACCGGGCGATCCCTTGCGTCCCAAGCTCGCCGTCGTCGTGCGTGATGCCGCGGACCTCCGCACCCGCGCGGCCGATTTCCCCGCCCACCTGAGTATCCTGTTCGACCCCTTCGGCGGTGAGCAGTACGACATCGCGCTCGGCGCCCGTACCTCGGGCCGGGCAGCGGCACACGGTCTCGTACAGGAGCTGACCAGCCACTATGCCGAGGACGAGGAATCGGTGGCGTGGAGCCGTCAGCCCCGCCACGGCGCCACGGACCCTGTGCCCGGCGCCGAGGAGACCGGGGACCTGATGGCGGCGCTGCCCCAAACCCTGTCGGCCGCCGTGGTCGCAGTGACGTCGGGAGAGCCGCGTCCGGGACACCTGCCGCAGATAACGCTGCGTCTGTCGGCCCAGGACAAGGCTCTCCTGCACGACGTGCACCAGACCAGCGACTGGGTCGTCACCGTGGACCGGACCCTCGGAGTGGAGTACTTCGACCACGGGCGGGCGGACCGGCCCGAATACGTCATCGACTACTCGGCGACCGCCCATCCGGGTATGGGCCATCACATCGTGGTCTCGTCGCGATCCGTCGACGAGTTGCGTGCGCTGGTCGGGCCCGTACTCGGCGACAAACAGCTCAGCATCGAACCGCGCCATGTGGCGACGTTCTTCGACCAGCTCAGGGAGCTCTCCGGCAGCTTCGCCTTCAAGCTCGCCGCGCTCGGCAGCAGCAGCCGTACTGAGGTCCTCGGACTGGCGCTCGCCCGGCTGTACCTGGGGTACCAGGGCGTGCTTCACAACCAGATCCTCATCCCGCTCGACGCGCACACCGACCTCTACGGCGAGGCACAGCGCCGCATCGCGGGCGGCGACGGTGCTGTGCGGCTGCACCGGACCGACCTGGCGCTGTTCGACCTGGACGCCGAGCGCAGGGTCGTGGTGTGCCGATTGATCGAGGTCAAGTGCTTCACCGGAGTGGGCGGTCTCGGCGCGTATGACGCCAAGAAGAAACAGATCAGCCAGCAGATCGACAACAGTCAAAAGATCCTGGCCGCACAGTTCGACCCCCTGGTCGAGCGCCCCGACCGTCCCCTGCAGAATCTCACGCTCCGCTCGCTGCTCGGCCACTATCTCGCGCGTGCGAACCGTTACGGCCTCTTCGACGAAAAGGGGTACGACGAGGCGCGGTGGCTCCTCGACCATCTCGACCATGGTTACGCGCTGGAGTTCTCCAAGACCGGTCTCCTCTTCGACCTGGGCGGGGACGGCACGGACATCGAGGGAGAGGGGGGCATCACCTTCCACCGGATCGGCCGCCATCAGGTGACCGAACTACTGGACGCCGTGGAGACGGAGTACCTCGGTGGGCCTGTCCGCAGCGCGCCCCACCTGCTGGCGGAGGCGGAAGTCCCGGGAATCGACCGCGGAGAGTCCACACGGAGTCTGCGTCCACGCGACCGAAGCCGCGAGCTGCCGGAGGAACCGGCTCCGCTCAGCGCTGTGCTGGACGAGGAGGTCGTACCGGCGGCGGCCGACAGCGAAGGCACGGCGGGGAAGGCCGCCGAAGAGGCCGCGGGAGCTGTGGGAGAGATAGGGGGAGAACCAGTGAGCCCTGCCTCTGCCTCGCAGCAGGCCTCCGAAGACTCCGTCGATACGGAGCGGGCGCCGGGACCGGCGGATGCCGCAGCTGCGGGGGTGGACGGCGAGAGCGCCGGTAATGCGGCGGAGGCGGAGGGCCCTGCGCCGGACCGCGAACCGGAGACCCCTGCACGCCCGCCGGCCGTTGTGTCCCTGGCGGACCCGCGGACCAGCCCCCCGGTCCCGGACGTCTTCCTCGGAGTGTCGAAACCGACCGCGCAATACGGTCTGCTCGGTATGAGCGCGGGCCGGAAGGTCGCCCTCGACCTCAACGAGACCCACACCATCAGCCTGTTCGGTGTGCAGGGCGGAGGGAAGAGCTACACCCTCGGATCGATTCTGGAGATGGCGAGCTTGCCCGCCGCCGGCGTCAACCATCTTTCGCACCCGTTGGCCAGCATCGTCTTCCACTACAGCGACACACAGGACTACGCGCCCGAGTTCACCAGCATGACCAGGCCCAACAGCGACCAGGACCAGCTGGCCTCCCTCCGGGAACGCTACGGAGCCGAGCCTGCGGCGCTGTCCGACGTCCTGCTGCTGGCTCCCGCCGACCGGGTGGACGAGCGCAGGCGTGACTATCCGGACCTCGACGTACAGGCGCTGACGTTCTCCTCGTCCGAGCTGAAGGCCGCGCACTGGCGGTTCCTGATGGGTGCCGTCGGCAACCAGGCCCTCTACATCCGCCAGCTCGGAAGAATCATGAAGGCCAACCGTGACGATCTGACGCTGGACACGATCCGGCTCGGCGTCGAGCAGTCCTCCCTGTCCGACGCGCTCAAGCAACTGGCCTATGACCGACTGGATCTGGCCGCCGAGTACATCGACGACGATGCGCGGCTCCAGGATCTGGTACGGCCCGGACGCCTGATCATCGTGGATCTGCGGGATGACTACATCGGGGAGGATGAGGCGCTGGGTCTGTTCGTTGTCCTCATGCAGTTGTTTGCCGACGCTCGGCACGAGGGACAGCCGTTCAATAAACTTGTCGTGTTCGACGAGGCCCACAAGTACATCCGGAGCCCCGACCTTGTCGACGGACTGGTGTCCAGCGTCCGTGAAATGCGGCACAAGGGCATGTCCATTCTCGTGGCAAGCCAGGATCCGCCGTCGGTGCCGATTTCACTGATCGAGCTCTCCAACCACATGGTGCTGCACAAGTTCACCTCACCTGCGTGGCTGAAGCACTTGCAGAAGGCGAACGCAGCTCTGTCGGCTCTGACCGCGGAGAAGATGGCGTCGCTGAACCCCGGTGAGGCCTTTGTGTGGTCGGGCAAGGCCACGGACGAGGCATTTGTTCGAGGCGCCGTGAAGCTCCAGTGCCGCCCACGAGTCACCAGGCACGGGGGTGCGACCAGGACCGCCATCGGATGACGTGATCGCATGCGGTTGTGCGACGACCATCACGCCCCACAGGGCGTGAGAAGGCCGCACGAAGATCGACACCTATCTCCGCCGCCTTCGCAACGGCCTCGGCTGACCGATCGGGAACGCTGCCCGGCATCCGGCGGCGGGGCTACATGGGTGAGATTCTGGCGGGGGCTTCGCCGAGGATCGTCACATGGGGCTGGTGCCGTCACCGATCTTGCTTGAGGGGGTCAGGACACTGGCGATCAAGGTCACTCGTACGAGTGAATCGGTCGGCCCAGTCCAGGGAGGTTCTCTTCGTGCACGTCTGTAACGCTGGACACCAGCCCGGGGACGGAAGGCGCCTTGATGTCACCCCGGCGACGTTAGGAGAGCGCGGTGGCTGAGGAACCCGGAATAGTTGGTGGTGCGGCCCTTACTCGCAGGTACTTGATGGCATTACCACCCACGGTGAGCTTGCAGACGGCCAACGGAGTTCTTTCGCTGGGGAGAAGCACCGGCTACGGTCTGGCGAAGCGTGGCGAGTATCCGTGCAAGGTACTGAAGCTGGGTAACGCCTACCGGGTAGTGACCGCCGCCCTGCAGCGTCTCCTGGCCCTCGATGCCCCGACGGAGGAGCTAGTGCCCGCGACGCCCCCACGGGTCCAGTCGAGCACCTCCACAGGTGGGGAAGTGAGACGGGACTGCTGTTGCCGTTGTCGGTGTTGGGCCCCGCAAGTTTTGCAGGCAGGACGCTGAGCGAGGCCCAACCCTCGCTTTGTAAGGTTGTCACAGTCGGCGCGACGGGGGCATGAAGGCGGCACCGCTCGTGGCCGTAGCCTCAGCGGTGGCCGCTCGGTGACCGGACGCCTCCGGACTCTGTCCTACGAGGCGGCATAAAATAACAGGCTGTACCTGCCCTGACCGGGCGTAATGGCATTCATTAACATGACACGGGCCTGGGCAACACGACCGCTCTCGGTCTCGTAATGCGTAGGTCTCGGGTTCGAATCCCGAAGGCGGCTCTGTGGAAGCCTCAGGACTCACTCGCCGTGACCTGGGGCTTTTGCTTTTGACGGATGCGGCGACGGCGCTGGGCACGAGCCGCGCGAGTGCCGCCGGTCGTCGATCCCGGTTTCCTCGAGCAGCTCCTTGAACTCTTCGTAGTCGGCGCGAGGGTCGAGGGGGCGTCCGTCCGGCCGTGAGAAGACGGCCTCACGGGGCGAGCGCGGTTCGGAGGGCGACTGGTATTACTGGTGCATGCAGGAAGAGACCGCGCGATCCGCGATCGACACGTTCATCTCCGCGTTCAACGCCTCGGACGACAGCTATGTGACTGGGCTGCTCTCCCAGGCCCTAACCTCTGACGTGGTCTTCTGGGGACCGTTGGGCCGTAGTGAGGGGATCGAGGCGGTCGAGCGGTTCGTGCTGGACATCCGGCGCCACCCCGCGGGGACCGGCACGATGGTGCGCTGTTCGGCGGTGGACATGCCGGACGAGTGGGCCCGGTACCAGTGGGTCTTCACGACGCCGGATGGCGGCCCCCGCCTGGCGGGTACGGACGTCGTCCATCTGCGGCGGAGCCTCATCGACCAGGTCATCGTCTTCGCGGGGGAGATCGAGCCGTCCGCCTCCTGAGTTGAGACCGGGCGGCGTCGGCGAACCTGGCGGCGTCGTCCCAGGCGCCGCCACCGCCAGTGCCAAGCGCCACGTCAGGCGCACTGCACCCTTACGAGCAGCCCGGCGCCCTGGTCCGGCCGAGTGCTGGACCAGGGCGCCGAGAGTGCACAGCCGTCGGACTTACAGGTACTCAAGCAGCCAGCTGACCGGAGCGTCGTCCACCGAGTCCGTGCCGCTGGTCTTCACACGCCCAATGCTGATCTTCTGGGCGCCCGCGGGGAGCTTCTCGGCGAGGCGTCCACTGGCCGCCTTGATGTCCCAGTTCTTGACGAGGGCCCAGATCTTGCCGTCATGGACAGCCACCCGAAGCCGCACATCCGCCCAGTCGGAGCCGAAGCTCAACCAGGCGTCCCCCCAGGTATTCGCCTGGTTGGCGGCCGGGACAGCCAGGGTGACGGTGTGCTTGTAGTGGATGAGTCCACCGTCTTCGTTGAACGCGAAGCCGTGCGGGATCTCGCCGGTCTGGAAGTTGGGCATCTGTTCTCCTTGTCTGTCCGGCGATCGGCACCGCTCGGGGAGCGGCGCCGGACACCGGAGGATCGGAGGTGCGCCTGTGATCAACGTGCGCCTCCCATCATCGGGCTGCCGATGACGACGTGGATGGCTTAGACGCTTTTCTGCTGAAAAACTGGCGCAAAGCCGCGTCGGGGCACGAAGTGGGCGCCGTCGAACCTGTGGTGACCGTGCAAGCCGGAGACTCCGTGTCGCGGGGTGGTCTGCGCGGGCTCAGTTGTGGTCTCGGTTGGCCCGCCATCCGCAGTGGTGCAGATCCGTCCGAGGGCGTCCAGTGACCTAACTGACCTGGGCTTTCGTGGGCTCGGTGGATGGTCCCGGATGGCACAGGAACAAGATCGGACAAACGCGTGATGCGCAGGAGTCAGCGGGCGTAGGAGCCCAGGCCCACCAGGCAGTAGACGTACTCGTTGATCGTGGAGCCGTTGAGGGTGTAGCGGTAGGAGAAGGCGTACTGCGTCTTCGGGTTGTCGTTGCAGCGGCTCATTTCTGAGGTCATGGGGATCGTCTGGATCACCTTGTAGTGGGCGTCGGTTGCCGAGCAGGACACCTCTTCTACGTCGTTGACCTCTTGCGCCGTGGTGGAGTCCGGGAGTGTGCCGTTGAGGCAGGTGCCCGACTCGAAGGGGGTGGGGGGCTCGCTCGTGGGCGTGGCGATCGGGGCTGTCGCTGTGGCGTAGGGGTCGTCTGTGGCCTGGTCGGCCGTGGGTGGGGCGGCTGTGTACGGCGTGCTTGTCGAGGGGGTGTACGACTCCTGGCTTGTCGTGGGGGCTGGCGCGGCGCTGTCGTTGTCGTCGTCGCCCTGGTTCAGCAGCAGGATGACCACGAGCACGGCGCCGATGGCGCCGAGTGATGCCAGGCAGCCGCGGGCGGTGGAGCCGGGTGCGGGGCCGGGGCGTGGCGTGGGCGGTATGGGTTCGGGCACGCGGTCAGTATGGTTCAGGGGGTTGTTTTCGTGGAGTGGTTTTCTAGAAAATCGCTCTAGAAGTGATGTGCTCTAGGCTGGGTGACACCATGAGCCCCAAGCAGCAACGCGGTGAAGAGACCGCCGACCGACTCCTGGATGCCGCGCTCCGGGTGTACGCCGAATCCGGAGAGCAGGGCGTCACCGTCGGTGCGCTCACGAAGGCCAGCGGTGTCAGTCTCGGCAGCCTCTACCACCACTTCGGCAGCGTCGACGGGCTCATGAACGCCCTGCTGTTGCGCTGGCTGGGGCGTCTTCTTGCCGAGCTCGGCGCTTCCGTGGAGCGGTCTCGTACGGCTCGGACCGGTGTCCGTGCCCTTGTGCGGGCCTATCTGAAGTTCATCAAGGAGAACCCGGACGCCGCCCGGCTCCTGCACTCCTCGTACGCCGATCGGCTGGGGATGGCGCAGGCCAGGCAGCTTCGTGACGCTCAGGAGGCGCGGCTGTCTCCCATGACCGAGTGGATGCAGCGGCATGTTGACTCGGGTGAGGTCGCTGACTTGCCCATGTCCTTGATCGAGGGGCTTGTTCTGGGGCCCGTCGTCGCCACCGCGCGGCGCTGGCTCGCCGGCTTCGACGACGTCGATCTCGATCAGGCCGCGCGGGTGCTGCCCGAGCGGATCTGGCGGTCGCTCGTTCCTTGAGTGGGCGGCCTGCGAATTTCAGTGGCGTAGTGCCTTGCCGATCTCTGCCTTGGGTGTGCCGTCGAGGGAGCGGTTGCTGCGGGCCGTGCCGGACTTCGACTGGGCGGCTTCCACGTCGGTGATGTTGAGGACGGCCGTGTCGAGGAGGTTGCCGTCCTTGTCGCGGAAGTTGACGGAGACGGTGTAGTCCGCCTTCTTGTCCGTGGCGTTGGTGGCCGTGATCTTGGCTGTGGTCCGGCTGTCCTCGGATTTGGTGGGGCCGTCTACCTTCACGTCCGCCTTCGCGTCCACGCCGTCCTTCACTTCAGCCATCTTGGAGGCGGCCGCTTCCGTGGCGGACGAGACGGCTTCGCCCGCCTTGGCGGTGGCGGAGGCGGCCCTGTCCTTGGCCTTGTCCACGTCGCTCTCCGAGCAGGCGGTGGTGGTGAGGGCCAGGAGCGCGGTGACGGCTGCGGCGGTGGCCAGGCGGGCACGGGTGCGGATGCGGATGCGGGTGCGGGTGCGGTTCATGCGGACCACCTTCGGGGTGGTGGGGCGTGTGCGCGAGGTGGGGCGGCCGTATGGGTGCGGGTTCGCGGGGCGGGTCGTCGGTAGGTGTGGGGCGTCGGTGGGTGCGGGTCGTCGGTGCTGGCCGTCTGTGGGTGCGGTGCCGCGCCGGTATGTCCGTCCTCGCTGTCGTTCGGTGGCCGCCTTGGTGCTTCGGCGCCGGAGCGCCGGGAACCGTGCTCCGGGCGGACAGACCGGCGCGTCCCCTCGCGTCTCGCTGCCGGCTGCGGCCCGTCGGTCGTCGCTGTGGGTACTCCGGGGGGCTCCCGGTCCCGCTCGACGCAGTGCGAAGATGCCGCGATGAGTGCTGACGGTGTTGCCGCCTACGTTCGTTACGAGTCGCCCGTGCGTCATCCGCGGGGGCACTTCCCCGGGGTCTTCGTGCTGGTCAACGGGCTCGCCAAGGAAGGGAAGTTGACGCCGGAGCAGGAGAGGTTCCGGCGGGTCAACAACGACTGGTACGACGCCGCGTATCCGATCCCCTCGAAGGTCGACCCCAGCGTCTACGACCGCGATGCCATGCCCGGCGCCATGGCCTGGTTCAAGGTCACCGCCACGCATCTCATCGAGCGCGTACCCGGGTATCTGGAGATTCTGGACGCGCACGGCATCGAGTGCCGGGTCGTGCGGTCCTCGGATCCCGGGCGGATCGTCTACGAGGACGAGTTCCAGGTCGTGGTCATGCCGTACGAGGCGTAGGCGCACGCCGCCGGAGTCCGGCGGGGAGTTATGAGGATCCTGTCAGGCCGCTGTCCGGATTCCGTCAGGCCCGTGACGCCCCGCCTATGCTCCACACCATGTGCGCTTTTGTCCTGGTCGCGGAGGACGACGAGAAACAGGCCGAGCTGGTCCGCCGCTATCTGGAGCGCGAGGGCCACACGGTCGCCGTCGTCCACGACGGGCGCGCCGCGATCGACGAGGTGCGGCGCAGGCCGCCGGATCTGCTCGTGCTCGACGTGATGATGCCGCGGGTCGACGGGCTCGGTGTCACGCGTGTCCTGCGGGGCGGGAGGGGGCCGGAGGTCGGGATTCCGATCTTGATGTTGACCGCCCGTACCACCGAGGACGATCTGTTGCTCGGGCTCGATCTGGGGGCCGACGACTATTTGACGAAGCCCTACAGTCCGCGCGAATTGATGGCCCGTGTCCGCA
The DNA here is from genome assembly GCF_055585065.1 of Streptomyces sp. NPDC054047. Classification (NCBI taxonomy): domain Bacteria; kingdom Bacillati; phylum Actinomycetota; class Actinomycetes; order Kitasatosporales; family Streptomycetaceae; genus Streptomyces; species Streptomyces sp. NPDC054047. Next base: position 402,706 of record NZ_JBVJKV010000005.1, read on the forward strand.
CGCTGCTGCGGCGTTCCCAGGGCACTCATCATCCGGTCGTCGAGGGGGCCGACGCCGTCTCGCGTGTGCTGCGGGTCGGTGGGCTCTCCGTTGATCCCGTGCGGCACGAGGTGACCGTCGACGGGCGGCTCGTCGAGTGCACGCCGGGGGAGTTCGAACTGCTCGCGGCGCTGGCCGCGGAGCCCGAGCGGGTGTTCACGCGGCCTCAGCTGCTGGACCGTATCCACGGGTCGTCCGGATACATATCGGTGCGCACCGTCGACGTACACGTACTGAATCTGCGCAAGAAGATCGAGGTCGATCCGCGCAGACCCTGCCATCTGGTGACCGTCTTCGGCGTCGGGTACAAGCTCACGGGTGCGGCCTTCGGCGCGGCTCTAGGGGCGGCGGCGCGTCGTGGCGCGTGACATACCGTTCCGCAAGAGCCTGCTGCCCCGGCTGCTTGCGGTCTCCGTGCTCGTCTCCGTCGTCTCGATCGCCGCCACCGCCTGGCTCGCCGCGCAGACCACCTCCGGCGCGATCCGGCAGGAGCAGGGGCAGGTGCTCGCCGATGACGCGCGTGTCTACGACGAACTGCTCGGTCTCGGGGCCGGTGCGCCCGGGTGGCGGGGTGCCGAGAAGACCGTGCGGGAGCTGTCCCGGCAGACCGGGCGGCGCATCGCCCTGACCACCCAGAACCGTGTCGTCATCGCCGACTCGCGGAGCAAGGGCGGCAAGGGCGGCAAGGGCGCGGCCGGTGTCGAGCTGCCGTCCAAGGCCTCCGCCGTCGTCGATCCGCTCGCCGTCGACGGGGCGCTGACCGCCGGTGCGGGGAACGCGGACGCGGCGGGCGGCGGCCAGGACCGCATCGATCCGCGCGCTGTCGGGCCCTTCCGGCTGCCGGGGGCGGAGCGGAAGGAGCTGGCGAAGGTGGCGGCGAGTGTCGTGGGCTGCATGCACGACCTCGGGGTTTCCGCGCGGGCCGTCCAGGGGCCCAGCGGGCGGCCGCGGGTCGAGGCGCCCAACGACCCGTCCCAGTACCTCGACTCCACCTGCCGTGACTACCGTCTCGACATGCCCACCCGTACGGAGAGCAAGGCGCTCGACCGTCTCAACGAGCTGACCAACGCGTGCCTGCGGCGCGGTGACGCCCCGCCCGTCAAGGTCGGGCTCGATCTGACGTGGTGGCAGTCGGTGGGCGAGTTCGACCGGCGATCCGGGCGCTACATCCCCACCGAGACCGAGGCGCCCACCGAGGCGGAGACGCCCACGCCCACGGAGCCGGATGCCGGGACGGGCCCCGCCGAGCCGGGTGCTCCTCCCGAGGGTGGGCGTACGCCCACCAGTACCCCCGCGGAATCGCCGGCCCCCGAGCCGTCGGGCGGTGTCAGCCGCGTCGACAGCAAGTTCGACACCAAGACCGCGGCCTGCGTGGGCAGCGCCCGGCGCGAGCAGCTCGGTTCGTACGTCTCCGCGCCCGCGCTCCTCTTCGTCACCAGCTCCGACGGTTCGCGCAGCGCGGCGGCCCGCGCGGGCGAGAACTCGGGGTTCAGCCTCTCCGGGGCCAACACCACCCGGCTCGCGGGCCTCTCGGCGGCCATCCTCGCGGTGACGGTCGCCGTGACCGCCTTCGCAGCGACCCGGCTGACCCGGCCGCTGCGGGCGCTGACCGCCGCGACCCAGCGGATGAAGACGGGCGAGGCGGCCGAACCCGTCACCGCGCGCTCGGCGGGATCGGCGGGGGAGATCCGCCAGCTCGCCGACGCCTTCAACGACATGGCCGCCCACCGCAAGGCCCTTGAGGACCAGCGCCAGGCCATGGTGAGCGACGTCGCGCACGAGCTGCGTACGCCGCTGTCGAACATCCGCGGCTGGCTGGAGGCGGCCGAGGACGGCGTGGTCGCCACCGATCCGGAGCTCGTCTCCTCGCTCCTGGAAGAGGCGCTGCTGCTCCAGCACATCGTCAACGACCTGCAGGATCTTGCCGCCGCCGACGCCGGTACGCTCCGGCTGCACCGCGAGCCCGTGCACGCGTCCGACGTCGTGGACCAGGTCGCGGCGGCGCACCAGCAGGGCGCCGAAGCGGCGGGCGTACGGCTGAGCGCGACGACGCTCGGCGACCCCTGCTTCACGGCCGATCCGCTCCGGCTGCGGCAGGCCATCGGGAACCTGGTGTCCAACGCGATCCGGCACACCCCGGAGGGCGGCAGTGTCACGATCAGCTGCCGCGCCACGCTCGACGCGGTGGTGGTGGAGGTCGCCGACACCGGTACCGGCATCGCCCCCGACGACCTGCCGCACGTCTTCGACCGCTTCTGGCGCGCGGACAAGTCGCGTACGCGGGCGACGGGTGGCAGCGGGCTCGGCCTCGCGATCGTGCGGCAGCTGGTGGAGGGGCACGGCGGGACCGTGACGGCCCGGAGCACGCCGGGGGAGGGGGCGGTGTTCACGGTGCGGGTGCCGTCGGAATGACGGACGCTGTGGGTGTTACCGGTGGATACCACGTCGGGGCGTCAGGGCGGGGCTCGTCCACGTGAGCGAATGGTGGGCGATCGGTGAGCACCTGGTGTCGGAATCCGGACTACGGCGCCGGTGACCGGCAGCGGCCGGGGTCCGCGGACCGGTGCCTCTCGCGTGGGCACGGCGACTCGCTCGCGACTGACCCGATTCCGCGAGCACCTCAACTTCTCCTCCCCGTAAGGAAGTTGAGGATGCCTCGCAGGAACTGATCGGGCCCGGCCGCAACGGTGACACTCCCCCGAGTTACGCGCTTGGCGCGAGTACCGGCGGGGCCGGGCCCGATGTCTTCATCCCATCAGGGGCCGCCAACCGATCGCTAACATGTGGCCAACGGTTGGCGGGAGATGGCGTGGACGTGCGGTGCGACGGGTTGCGGTTCGGACTCCTGGGTGCGCCCGCCGTGTACGACGCCGACGGCGAGCCCCAGCCCGTGCAGAGCGCCAAGGGCCGTGCGCTGCTGGCCGCGCTGCTGCTCGAACCGGGCCGGGTGGTCTCCGTCGACGCCCTCAAGGACGCCCTGTGGGGCGGCGCCCCGCCCGCGTCCGCGCACGCCTCGCTGCAGAACCACGTGACGCGCCTTCGCCGGCTCCTGGACGATCCGGAACGGCTGCGGGCGGTGCCTCCGGGGTACCGGCTGCGGGTGGCCGAGGGCGAGCTCGACGTACGGGTCTTCGAGCAGCTGGTCGCGCGGGCTCGGGCCGCGCACGCGGAACGTGACTGGGAGGGCTGCGCGGACGCCGCGTCCGGCGCGCTCTCCCTGTGGCGCGGTACTCCGCTGGGCGGGCTGCCCGCGGACTCGGCGGGGCACGCGCTCGTACCGCGCCTGGAGGAGGCGCGGCTGCTCGCCCTCGAACTGCGCTACGACGCCGAACTGGCGAGCGGGGCCGATGGCGGAGGGCTCGTGCCGGAGCTGGCGGAACTGGTCGCCGAGTACCCCTTGCGGGAGACCTTCCACCGGCAGCTGATGCTGGTGCTGCACCGCACGGGCCGCCAGGCGGAGGCGCTCGCCGTCCACCGCGAGCTGCGGCGCAGGCTGGTGGACGAACTGGGCGTGGAGCCGGGCGCCTTGGTGCGGGAGGCGCACCGCGAGGTGCTGCGGGAGCCTGCGGGGGCGGGGTTGGGGGGACGCGAGAGGGGCGCCTCGGGGGGCTTGGCCTCGGGACGCTTGACCTCGGCGGGCTCGGCCTCGGGGGGCTCGGCCTCGGTCCCGGCGGACGTGGCTCCGGCGGGCGTGGTCCCGGCGGACGTGGCCCCGGGGGGTGATGCGGCGTCCGCCGCGCGTCTCGCCCCTGGGGGCGACGCGGCATCCCCCGCACACCCCGCCCCAGTACCCCAAGCATCCGCAGGTCCGGAAGCCCAGGCGCCCGCCCCTCAGGGCTCCGGCACGGTGGCCCCCACAGCCGTGCCAGCAGCCGTGCCCGCGCCCGCGCCCACGCCCGTATCCACCCCTGCCCTCACCCGCCCAGCCCAACTCCCGCCGTCCCCGCCCCACTTCACCGGCCGCGAGGAAACAGTCCGCTCCCTGGCGCAGCTCCTCACGGGGCAGGGCGGCAGTGACGAAGCGCCCGGCCGGGCGACCGGGGCCGTGCCCCCGGTCGCCGTGCTGTCCGGCATGGCGGGCGTGGGGAAGAGCGCACTGGCCCTGCACGTGGCGCACCGGCTGCGCGAGCACTTTCCCGACGGGCAGCTCTACGTCAATCTGCGCGGGGCCACCCCGGGCATGACGCCCCTCACGCCCGAGCAGGCCCTCGCCGCCCTGCTCCGCGACCTCGGCGTCGAGTCCAGCCACAGCCCCGAACACCCGGACGCCGCAGCCGCGTTGCTCCGCTCGCTGCTCGCGCCCACCCGTACCCTGCTGGTCCTGGACGACGCGGCGACCGCCGCGCAGGTGCGGCCGCTGCTGCCCGCGGGCCCCGGCTGCGCGGTCATCGTCACCAGCCGTTCGCCGCTCACCGCGCTCGACGGCGCGGGGCGCTTCCCGCTGGCTCCGCTCTCCGACGGGGACAGCGCCGCCCTGCTGCGTGCCGTCTCCGGGCGCGCGGGGCTCGACGCGGGGCACCGGCTGGTCGAGCTCGCGGGCCGCCTCCCGCTGGCCCTGCGCATCATCGCGGCCCGCCTCGCCGCCCGCCGCGCGCTCACCCCGGACGCACTCGCCGAGCTGCTCACCGTCAGCGGCGGGCGGCTGCACCACCTGGAGCACGACGACTTGAGCGTGCGGCGCTCGCTCGCCGTGGCCCTGGACGCGCTGCGTATGTCGGAGCGCGAGTCCGACCGGGACGCGGCCGCCGCCCTCGCCGCGATCGGTGCGCTGGACCTGCCCGCGTACGGAATCCCGCTCGTCGCCCGGCTGTTGGGGGTGGAGGAGTGGCGCGCGGGTGCCGCCCTCGACCGGCTCGTCGACGTCGCGCTCCTCGACGAGACGGCCTACGGCCGCTACGCCCCGCACGATCTCGTACGCGACTTCGCGCGGGAGGCGGCCCACCAGGACGGGACAGCGGCTGCGGACGTCGTGGAATCGGCGCTCCAGTGGTACGCGGAGTCGGCGCGCGAGACCGTGCTGGCGATCATGCCGGAGGGCCTGGACCGCGACGACCGGGTGCGGGGGGTCGAGGAGTGGCTGCCGCCTCGGCGCACCGCCGACGGCGCCCCGATCCCCGCCGTGCCGCCGATGTCCACCGACGACGCCTACGCCTGGGGCGACACGGAGCTCGCCAACGTCATCGCCCTCGCCGAACGCCACGGCCGCTCATCGGCCCTGCTGCCCCTGCTGGTCCGCTGCTTCTTCTCGTACCTCAAGCGCCGTGGCCGGCTCACCGAGGCGGACCTCCTCAACCGCCTCGCGGTGACCGCCGCCCGGCGCCGGCGCGACACCGCGGGCGAGGCGCAGGCCCTCACCGACCTCGCGGGCCTCAACTACGTGTCGGGGCGCAGCGGTGCGGCGCTCGCGCTGATCGACGAGGCGCTCGACCTGTGGCGCCGGCTCGACCGGGTGTCGTTCGTCCACCGCGCCGTCCTCAACCGCAGCCTCCTGCTCGAAGCCCTCGGCCGGTACGAGGAGGCGGCCGAGGCGCTGCGGCAGAGCCTGGAGCTCGCCAAGACCATGGACGATCCGCTGAGCGAGGCGTTCGCCCTCAGCCACCTCGGCAACATCTACGAGCACACCGACGTGCGCACCGCGATCGACCATCACCAGCGGAGCCTGGCGATCGGCGAGGCCCTCGCGCACGCCGGTGTCCGCCAGGAGGCGCACTGCGACATCGGCTACGCCTACCTCCTCCTCGACGAACCGGACGTCGCGCTCACGCACTTCGAGGAGAGCCTGCGCATCCACGGCGAGGCCGAGGACTGGCACAACGAGTCCAAGGTGCGCCTCGGCGTGGTCCGCGCCCTGCGCGAGGTGTCCCGGGCGCGGGACGCGGCGCGCGAGTGCGCCGACCTCCTGGAGCGTGCGGAGCAGCGGGCCGACGCGCACATGGCGGGGCTCGCCCGCCATCAGCGCGGGCTTCTGCTGTACGCGGAGGGGCGCGCCGAAGAGGCGTACGCCTTGTGGAGGTCGGCGCTCGCGGCGCTCGACGGCACGGACAGCAGCGAGGTCGTCGGCGAACTGAAGGACTTGCTCGCGGGTTCGGCGGCGAGCTGAAGGACTTGCTCGCGGGTTCGGCGGCGGGCTGAAGGACTTGCTCGCGGGTTCGGCGGCGGGCTGAACTTCCGCTGACCGCAGGCTACTTCGCGCCTACTTCCCGGCTTCTCTACTTCCCCGCTTCCCTACTTCGCGTCCGCGTAGCACTCCACCACGGCGACGGAGAACGGGAAGCGCACCGGCGTCTCGCCGAACGTGATGCGCCCCGCCAGGTCACCGGCCGCGCGGATCGCCTCCGTGACCGCCGCTGCCTCCTCCTGCGGGCAGTGCACGATGACCTCGTCGTGCTGGAAGAAGACCAGCTCGGCGCGGAGACCGGCCGCGGCGATGGACTGCCGCAGCGCGGCCAGCATCAGCAGGGCCCAGTCGGCGGCGCTGCCCTGGACGACGAAGTTACGGGTGAAACGGCCGCGGGCGCGGGTGTTGGAGGAGGCGTATCCAGGGGTGAACTCCCCATCCTGAGCGGGAAGTTCGGCAGGTTCCTCCTGTGGGATGCCCGCCTCGTCGAAGTCGTCCGCGCCGGCCGCCGGCGGGCTCGTCCGTCCCAGCCAGGTCCGTACGAGCCGGCCCTCCTCGCCCGCTTTCGCCGCGTCGTCCACGTACGCGACCGCTGCGGGGAATCTGCGGCGCAGTGCCGCCAGGTTCTTCAGGCCGTCGCCCGAGGTCTGCCCGTACACAGCGCCGAGCAGCGCGATCTTGGCGTGGTCGCGGTCACCGGAGAACGCGCGGTCCGAGAGGCGCGTGTAGAGATCCTCGTGGCTGCCCGCCACCTCCATCAGGCCCCGGTCGCGGGAGATCGCGGCGAGGACCCGCGGCTCCATCTGGTCGGCGTCGGCGACCACGAGGCGCCAGCCGGGGTCGGCGACGACCGCACGCCGGATGATCTTGGGGATCTGCAGCGCGCCGCCGCCGTTCGTGGTCCAGCGGCCGCTGACCGTGCCGCCCGGCGTGTACTCGGGGCGGAAGCGGCCGTCGCGCACCCAGTCCTGGAGCCAGCTCCAGCCGTGCGCCGTCCAGATCCGATACAGCTTCTTGTACTCGATGAGGGGCCGCACGGCCGGGTGGTCGATCTCCTCCAGCGCCCAGCGGCGGGTGGACGTGATCCTGATCCCGGCCTGCGCGAAGGCCTTGATCACGTCGTTCGGCAGGTCGGGGCGGACGCGGCGGCCGAAGGCGGCGGAGATCTCGTCGGCGAGCTCGGCGAGGCGGCGGGGCTCGGCCGCCCCCGCGTTCCTGCCGCCGCCCGCGTACCGCTCGCCGAGGAGCTCGGTGAGCAGGGCGTGGTGGACGTCGGCGCGCCAGGGCAGGCCCGCCACGTTCATCTCGGCGGCCACCAGCATCCCCGCCGACTCGGCCGCCGTGAGCAGGCGCATCCTGCCGGGGTGCTCGGCGGCCTCGTGTCTTCGCTGCTGCGCGGCATACACCTCCAGGAGGGCATCGAAGGGGAGGGAGGTCACGGGGGAGGGCTCGAAGAGGGAGTCCTGGGCGCCGGGGGCGGCGGCTCTGGGGGGCGGATCGTTCGGCACGGGCGCGTTGTGCAGGCGGGCCCAGGCGGCGGCCGCCGAGCGGGGTTCGCCGAGGCGGCCCTCGTGGCCGAGCAGGAGCAGCTCGGCGTCCTCGATGTCATAGCACCGGCTCACCCGGACGCCGGCGCCGAGCAGGGCGGGATAGATCTCGGCGGTGGACCGCCAGACCCAGCGACTCACGCCCGGTCTGTCCCGCACGGCCCTGGCGAGATCCGGCTCGTGCAGGACCGGCCCGGAGGGCAGGCCGTCTTCCCCGAGGGGGGCGAGGGTGGCGCCTCCGGCCTCGGTGGCGGCGAGGGCCCACCTTTCGGTCATGCGGTCGAGTGTCTCAGCCGCCACTGACAATCCCGCGGAGAAGGCTTTGGGCAGGCCCGCCCGGTCACTCCCCCCGGTGGTGCGGGACCACGTCCGGGGGTCCCCGACATGCGGGGGGTGGCCGGCGCTGCGAGGCTCTGAGCCATGAGAGTGGCCCTTGCGCAGACCGACTGTGTCCTCGGCGAGGTGGACGAGAACCTCGCGGAGGCCCGGGACCAGGTCGGTCAGGCGGCGGCGCAGGGTGCCGACCTCGTCGTCTTCCCCGAGCTGAGCCTGCACGGCTACCACTTGGGCGGCCTGAAACGGGACACGTCGCTGGACGCGAAGGACATCCGCCTCCTGGAGCTCTCCTCGCTCGGCCCCGATGTGATCGTGGGCCTGCACGAGCACACGAGTCTGCGCGCGTACAACACGTCCGCGTACTACGCGGAGGGCCAACTCCTCCACGCCCACCGGAAGTTGTACCTCCCCAACTACCTGGCCTGGGAGGAGCGCAAGCACGTCAGCCCGGGCCAGCACCTGCGTGCGTACCTGCCGGGCGGGCGCGGACGCGCGGCGACCCTCGTCTGCAACGACGCGTGGCAGCCGGTGCTGCCGTGGCTTGCGGTGCAGGACGGGGCGGAGGTCATCGTCATCCCCACGAACAGCGCGGCGAGCCTGGACCCCGAGTCGATGGACACGGGCCTGTACTGGGACACGCTGCTGTCCTACACGGCCCGCATGCTCCAGTGCTGGGTGGTCTTCGTGAACCGGGTCGGGAACGAGAACGGGGCGTCGTTCTGGGGCGGTTCACGGGTGGTGGACCCGCGCGGGACGGTGGTGGCGCAGGCGCCGAAGTGGGAGCCGGGCCTGGTGACGGTCGACATCGACGTCCACGAGGCGCGGCGGCATCGGCGGGCGGTGCCGTTGGTGGCGGAGGCGCGGCTGGGCCTGATCGACCGGGAGGTACGGCGGCTTATCGACGAGGGCGGCGACAGCTGAGGGGTTGCCTGCGGCGGGCTGGGCGGTCTCTTCTGTTGCCGCGGGCGGCTGGGGGCCCCTCCTGAACGGGGCCCTCCCACCCACCCGCCCGATCACCCGGCAGCTCTGCCCGCGCCGAACAGGCCTCTCCCACCCGCCCGCCCGATCACCCCGAAGCTCTGCCCGCGCCGAACGGGCCTTTCCCGCCCACCCGCCCGATTGCCCCGCAGCTCTGCCCGCGCCGAACGGGCCTTTCCCGCCCACCCGCCCGATTCCCCGCAGCCTTGCCCGTGACGAACGGGCCTCTCCCACCCGCCCGCCCGATTGCCCCGCAGCCTTGCCCGTGACGAACAGGCCTCTCCCACCCGCCCGATTGCCCCGCAGCCTTGCCGGTGACGAACGGGCCGGTCCCGCGCGTCCGCAGTCGGCGGCGAGACGTGAGGGGACGTGCCGGTATGTCCGCCCGGAGCACGGCTCGCGGCGCTCCGGTGCCGAAGTACCCTCGCGGCCACCGGGCGATAGCGAGGACGGACATACCGGCGCGGCCCCGCCCCCAAGGTCAGCGTCACCGCCTCGCCCCTCCCAGGGCCAGCAGCACCCCCGCCCCCAGGGTCAGCAGCACCCCCCCCCGCCCTCAGCGCCGCCGCAACCCCATCACCCCCGCCACCCCCACCCCCGCACCGACCACCGCGCAGACCCCCGCAGCCACCCCCACCATCCCCCACGGCACCGCCACCCCCGCCGGTGCCGACAGTCGCGCCAGGCCCGCGCTCAGCGTGCCCAGGTTGAGGAGCGTGACCGCCAGGCCCAGTGCCGTGCCTACCGCCACCGCGAGCAGGGCCTCCCCGGCGATCACCAGCCGCACTTGCCCCCACGTGGCCCCGGCCATCCGCAGCGAGCGCAGCTCAGGGCCCCGTACCGACGTAGCCATCAGCAGCGTTCCCGCCAGTGAGATGACCGTGTAGACCAGAGCGATACCCAGCAGCACCATCAACCCCAGCCGCGTCTGCGGCTTCGTAGCGGGATGCGTATCCGCCAGCCATTCCTCCGCCGACCACACCCGCACATCACCACCATCGCCGCCACCATCGTCGCCGCCACCACCGTCGCTGCCATCACCCCAGCCGCCATCACCACCCCCGACCCGCGCCCGCAGCGCCCCCGCGGCCTCCTCCCGCTCCGCACCCGCCGCCGCCCCCTCCCGCAGCCCCACATCAATCCGGTCCACCCGAGCCCCCGCCCCCGCATTGGCCGCCGTCACGTACGCACCGCTGTCCCCCGTCCCCCGCGCAAGCACCGCAACGATCCGCAGTCGCGCCGGCCTCCCGTCCCCGAGCCAGACGTCGACCCGCTCGCCCACCCGCCGCCGCTCCCACTCCTCGTTGACGACGATCGACCGGTCGTCCAGGTCACGCACGTCCCCCGCCACCACCGGCAGCCGCGACACCGAGGCGAACGCCGACGCATCGCTCACGGCCCGCGCATCCGAGCGGATCAGCGCCGTGCCTTCCTCCCGCACGAACACGGCCGTGGACCCGGACGACGCGGCCACCGCCACCCCACCCACTCCGCCCACCTTCTCCAGCAGACCGGTCTTCTCCAGCGGGCCCGCCTTTCCCAATGGCCTCAATGGCCTCAATGGCCCCAATGGGCCCAATGGCTCCAACGGGCCCAGCGGCCCCAAGTCATCGCCCGTCACCACCAGTTCCGCCCCCATGCGCCCCCTCGCCTCCGCCGCCCTCGCCTCGCCCACCGTCTCCGCCGAGCCCAGCAGCGAACCCGCAAGCGCCACCGTCACCAGGACCGGCGCGGCGACCGCCGCGGTCCGGCGCACCGACGCGGCGGAGTTCTCGCGGACCAGGAGCCCGACCGCGCCGGGAAGGCGGACGGCGCGCAGGGCGGGACGTACGAGAAGAGGAGTGAGCGCGGCCAGAGCGGTGATCAGGATCATCGGCTGGGTCGTGTACGTCTTCCGCTTCAGCAGCGCCGACGGGTCCGTCCACACCGTCCAGCCCAGCATCCCGACCCCCACCGCCAGCAGAACGCCGCCCACGATCCGCCGGCTCCACGGCATGACGCCGGTGTCGACGGACGCGTCCCGCAACGCCTCGACGGGGCCGATCCGCCCCGCCCGCCGCGACGCGATCCACGCACCCGTGAAGGCCACCGACACCCCGACCCAGAAGGCGAGATGGAAGGGCCAGACCGCCCCGCCGACCCCGAACCACTCCGGAGCGATCTCCGCGTCCACCAGCGCTCGCGCCAGTACCGGCGCACCCCACGCGCCCAGCACACACCCCACCCCGGAGGCCGCGACCCCCACCGCGAGCGCCTCCGCGAGCAGCATCCTGCGCACCTGGCCCGGCGTCGCTCCGGCCATCCGCAGCAGCCCGAACTCGCGCCGCCGCAGCGCCACGACGAAGGCGAAGGTGGACGCCGTGACGAAGACCGAGACGAAGGCCGACACCCCGCCCGCCGTCCCCAGGAACGAGTTCACCGCGACCAACGCCTCCGCGTCCCGGCCCGGCTCCGGATCTGCGAGCCGCCGATCATCCCCGGTCAGGACCTGGACCCGGACCCGGACCCCAGCCCGCGCCGCCCCGACGGCCTCCCGCACGGCCTCCCGCACGTCCTCAACCGGGGCATTCACCCCCACCGCATCTCTTTTCGCCCCGTCCAGCTGAACCGGCCCGAGGTGTCGAAGCTCGCGCAGAAGTTCGATATCCACAGGCTGTGGATGAGCGAGCGGTTTTGTCACATGCCCGGTGTCCGGCCCACGCCGTACCGGGACAGTCAGGGTGTTCTGTCCCATAACGACCACGGGTGACGCGGCGAACCGCACGGGTTCCCGCTCCGGCGCACTGAACGTCGAGGCGAGCCCGAGCCCCATCGCGGCGATGAGCGCCACACCCAGCGCGACGGCGACGAAGGCGCCGAGCAGGCCGGCCCAGCGGGTACGAAGGGAAGCGAGGAACATCATCGAGCAGCCACCTCCCCGCGACCCAATTCCCCGCGAGCCACCTCCCCGCGAGCCACCTCGCCGCGAGCCGCTTCCCCGCGAGCCACCTGCCCGCGAGCCGCTTCCCCGCGAGCCGCTTCCCCGCGAGCCGCTTCCCCGCGACCCGACTGAGGGGAGGAACCCGCCTCAAGCCCCGCCATCCGCCGGGCTACCTCCCCCGCATCCGGCGCGAGTACCTCGTCGGCCACCCGCCCGTCCACCAGGAAGACCACCCGGTCCGCATGCGCCGCCGCCACGGGATCATGCGTGACCATCACGGTCGTCTGCCCTTCCCGGTCGACCAACTCCCGCAACAGGAGCAGCACTTCACGGCTGGTGGTCGTATCCAGCGCGCCGGTCGGCTCGTCGCCGAACAGCACCGCGGGCCGCGTGACGAGCGCCCGCGCCAGAGCCACCCGCTGCTGTTGCCCGCCCGAAAGCTCCCCCGGCCGATGCCGGGCACGGTCGCCCAGGCCCACCCGGCCCATCGCGTCCCCCACCTCCGTACGCGATGGGCGGCGGCCCGCAAGCCGCAGCGGCAGGGCGACGTTCTGGGCCGCGGTCAGCGACGGGAGGAGGTTGAAGGACTGGAAGACGAAGCCGATGCGGTCCCGCCGCAGCAGGGTCAGCCGCCGCTCGCTCAACCCCGTCAGCTCCGTACCGCCCACTTCCACCGAACCGGACGTCGGCCGGTCGAGCCCGGCGGCGCACTGCAGCAGCGTCGACTTGCCGGAGCCGGAGGGCCCCATGATCGCGGTGAAGGTGCCGGCACGTATCGCGAGGTCGACGCCGTCGAGGGCGGTCACGTCGCGGTAGAGACGGCGGACGGCGGTGAGCCGTACGGCAGTTGAGGTCATGCCCCAACCCAACCGGCCACGGCCTCGCCGGGCACGACCACTGGGGGGCGTCCTGAGGGTATGGCCAGCCATACCCTTGACGTATGGATGATCCGGTGAACGAGGTGATCGACAAGGCGTTCGCGGCAGCGCTGTACGCGGACGGCGACGAGGGCCTCGACACCGGCGCGTCCCTCCTGGCGGCCGCTCCCGAGGCCGACGCGGAGCTGTGGCGCAGGGGCGAGGAGCTGGTGCGCCGCGCGTGGGGGCGGGGCTGGCAGCCGGCGGACGTCATACGGATGGTCGGCCGTGCCCAGGACGACGCCGCGCACGGGACCGACCGTGCCCAGCAGACACAGCTGGCCGCCGAGCTGATCACCACAGAGACCAGGCGGTACGGGGACACGCTGCCGCCCCGCTGGAGGGCGCAGCTGGCCGAGCTCGCTTCCGGGGGCGGCGCGCGAGCCGACCGCTTCTCCCGGGCGACGACCGCCCTGGCCCTCTACCGCCTCCTCCTGCGCCTCCCCGCGATCGAGCCGGTGGGCCCCGCCCCCGGCACCCCCCTCCACGCGCCTCCTCCTCCCGGCCACGAAGAGCCCCGCATCCTCACCCGCATCCGCGCGCTCCTGGCCAAGGCCGAGGCGACCGGATTCCCCGAGGAGGCGGAGGCGCTGACCGCCAAGGCGCAGGAGCTGATGGCCAGGCACACCATCGACGAGGCCCTGCTGGCGTCCCGTACGCACGCCAAGGACACTCCCGGGGCCTGCCGCATCGGCGTGGACGCCCCGTACGAGACGGCGAAGGCGATCCTGCTGGACGCGGTGGCGTCGGCGAACCGTTGCCGTGCGGTGTGGAACGAGGCGTACGGCTTCTCGACCGTCGTCGGCTTCGAGCCCGACCTGGAGGTGGTCGAACTCCTCCACACCTCGCTCCTCGTGCAGGGGACGGCGGCGATGACGAGGGCGGAGGCGGGGCAGCGGGCGGGCGGCCGGAAGCGTACGAAGACGTTCCGTCAGGCGTTCCTTCTGGCGTACGCGAACCGGCTCGGCGCGCGGCTGGCCGCGGCGGCGGAGGACGTCACCGCGGAGTCCCCGGAGGCGGGGGAGTTGCTGCCGGTCCTGGCCGCGAGGGACGTGGCCGTCACGGCCCAGGCGGAGCGGATGTTCCCTGAAACGAGCACCACCCGTGTCCGGGGCGCGACGGACATCGAGGGCTGGACCCACGGCACGGCGGCGGCCAACGAGGCCCAAATGCCCCCGCCCCGCCGCCCCCTCCCGTAAGAACCCCACTCCACCCCCGCAGCCGCACCCGCAACGAACAAGCCCCTCCCGCCCACCCGCCCGATTGCCCCGCAGCCTCGCCCGCGACGAACGAGCCTCTCCGTCCCACCCGCCCGATTGCCCCGCGTGGCACGGGGGAGTGGGGAGCGGGTGTAGCAACGGCATGGGTGGTAGTGCCTGGGGGGCGGAATGCAATCTGCGCGGTGAGGGTGGGCGGGGATCGGCACGAGGGAGGGGGGCGGATCGCGGGATGGGTGGGCGATCCGCGATTCCGGGAGTGGGGGAAACGGCGGTACGCGTACGACGTGCACCAGCCACGCGAGCCCGGCTCCCGCACACCCGCAGTCGGCAGTGAGACGCGAGGGGACGTGCCGGTGTGTCCGCCCGGAGCACGGCTCGCGGCGCTCCGGTGCCGAAGCAGCCCCACGGCCACCGGACGATGGCGAGGACGGACATACCGGCGCGGCACCGTCCCCACAGACGGACCAGCCCCGCCCCCCTCCCCCCGGGCCCCCGCCCAGGTTCAGCCGAAATGCCCCGTATCATCACAGAGTGACCTGGCTTCGAGCGCTGAAGGAGACCAGCCGCTCGGGGCTGAGCGTCGAGCGGAAGCGGCTCGAGCCCCTCATCGCTCTGCGCGGCGCAGCCGGCCTCGCCATCGTCATCGGCGTCAGCCTCACCCTCTTCGGCCCCGCCGTAGCCGCCAGCTCGGCCTTCGGCGCCTTCCAGGCAGCCATCGCCACCTTCCAACGCAGCTGGCGCCCCCGCCCGGAACTGGCCCTCGCCTCCGGCACGAGCCTCGCCGTCTCCACCTTCCTCGGCTACCTCACCGGCTCCCACACCCTCCTCTTCCTCGCCCTCCTCTCCCTCTGGACCTTCCTCTCCGGCCTGAGCTGGGCCGCGGGCCCGACCATCGGCATCATCGCCTCCTCCAACGTCGCGATCATGCTGGTCACGGTCACCCTCCCCGGTTCCATCGCCGCCGCGGCGGGCCACGCCGCGATGATGGTGGTGGGCGGCGCCGTCCAGGCCGCCCTCGTCGTCCTGTTCCCCGTACGCAGATGGGGCGCCCACCGAGACGCCCTCGCCGACGCGCTCGCGGCCGAGGCCGACTACGCCCGCCGCCTCCGCCACGACCCCCACGCAGACTTCGACCCCGAACCCCTGATGGCGGCCCGCGACGCGGCGACCATCACCCCGCGCCAGGCCCGCACCCGGCCCGCCGAACTCCACGGCGCCCGCGGCGTGGCGGAACGCATCCGCCCCGTACTCGCCTCCCTGGCCGACCCGGCGGTCGGCGTACCGGAAGAAGGCCCCGAACGCGACCGCGTACGCGAGATCCTGGCCGCGTCCGGCGCCATCCTGGACGCGGCGGCCAGAGCGATCCGGCAGGGCGAACCGGTGAAGATCCCACCCGCGGCCGTATCCACCCTCCGGACCCCGGACACCGGAGCGATCCTCACGGGCCCGGCGCAACGAGCGGCGAAACGCCTGGCGGCACTGCTCCGTGACGTCATCGAAACAGCAGGCAGACCCCCCGACAAAGCGCCCCCACCTCTCCCCGGCTCCCCCACAGCAACCACTCCCACCACCACAGCAACCACTCCCACCACCCCCACAGCAACCACCCCCACCACTCCCACCCCCCTCCTACGCCCCACCTTCCCCGCCCTCCTCCCCGCCGCCCTCCGCGCCATAAGGACCGAACTCCGCCGCCGCCACGAATCCCCCATCACCCGCCACGCCATCCGCGTCACCGCCGTGGCCGCCGCCGGCTATCTCCTGGGCACCTGGCTCCCCCTCGGCCACGGCTACTGGGCCCCCATGGCCTCCGTGATGGTGATGCGCCCGGACTTCTCGCAGACGTACTCCCGCGCGGTGGCCCGCTTCGGCGGGACCCTCGTGGGCGTCGCCCTGGCCACCGGCCTGGTGCAGCTCGCGGACCCCGGCACCGAGCTCTCCGCGGCACTCGCCGTCCTCTGCGCCGGAATGATGTACCTGCTGATGCGCACGGGCCAGGTCGCCGCCCAGGCCTGCGTCGCCGCGTACGTCGTGTTCCTGCTCGGCATGGGCGGCGAGCAGTGGACGCAGACCGTGCCGGAGCGCGTCGTGCTCACCCTCCTCGGCGGCGTCCTCGCGATGATCGCGTACGCCGTGTACCCGGCCTGGGAGACCCCGCGCCTGCGCAACCGCCTCGCCGACTGGCTGACCGCGGACGGCCGCTACGCCGCAGCCGTCGTCAGCCGCTACGCCGACCCCGCGGGCAGCTCCTGCCCGGACGTGCGCGAGGCGCTCCTCGCCGCCCGCGACGCCCGCATCGCCTGGCAGGAAGCCGCCGCCCGCGCCAAGCACGAACCGGTGCGCCACCGGGGCCTCTCCCGCGCCGCGGCCACCGACGCCGAGGAGGCCCTCGCCCAACTCGGCCGCGTGGCGATGCTGATGGAGGCCCACCTCCCGGACCGCGACGCGACCCCCGTCCCCGCCGCCGCCCGCCTCGCGGAGGCCCTGCGCAAGTCGACGGAGGAAGGCGCGAAGGCCGTACGCGAACGCCGCGTCCCGAAGTGGGAAGCCGTGCGCAAGGCCCTGGACGAGTGGGACGGCGAGGGCGTCCCCGACCGGGTCGTACGCAGAGGAGCGGGCCTCCTGCTCGCCACCCTCCAGGAGCTGTCGGACGCCCTGGACACGTCACCGCCGCCGATGCTGGTGGACGGATCGGAGACAGGCGCACAAAAGGACAGCGGACCGCAGGACCCCGAACAAGGTCCCACGGCCCGCTGACAGCGCACCCGATCAAGCAGCAGAGAGCTCAGGCAAGCAGCAAAGAGCTCAGGACTGCGGAATCCCCGCAGTGGGCAGCCCCGCAGTAGGCAGCCCTTCAGGCAGCTTCCCGCCCTTGGTCCTCGTGAACTGATCCTTGCCCGCGCCCTGCCAAGCGACCGTCATCGACGTGCCGTTGACCGACTCGACCGTGCCCTCGGTCCGGTCCGAGTCGCCCTTGGCGCACTTGAGCTTGATCGTCTCACCGGCGGCGGTCCCGCTGCACAGGACGTTCTCCCCGAGCAGCGTGGCCTTCTCCCCGGCGATGACCAGCGCGAGCGGGTTGCCGCCCGCGGTGGCGACCCAACTGCCCTCGGAGCCACCGTCCTTCGCACCGGAGTCGGCCCCGCCCTCGTCCGGCGTATCGGAACCGTCGGACCCGTCGGCCCCGGCGGAGCTGCCCGCCGAGCCCTTGTCCTTGTCCTTGCCCGCGTCCTCACCGTCGCCGCCGTCACTGCTGCAACCGGTCAGGACGAGGGCGGCGACAAGACCCGCCGCCGCGGCACCGATACGTACGTTCCGGACGTGCATGCGCACCGAAATCCCCCTACACGAAGCTGTGTGACGCTCGTCGCTCAAACCAGGCCAGTGAATCGCGCGCCAAGCTACCAGGACGACTTGCGCACCCCGGGGAGGAATCCGGCGTGCGCTTGGTCACGCAGCTTCACCCGGGAGAGGCCGAACTTCCCCACGTATCCGCGCGGGCGCCCGTCGACGCTGTCCCTGTTGCGTACGCGCGTCGCACTCGCGTCCCGCGGCTGCCGCGCCAACTCCGCCTGAGCGGCCAGCCGTTCGGCCTCGCCCGTGCCGGGCCCGCGGACGATCTCCTTCAGCTCGGCCCGCCGCGCGGCGTACCGCGCGACGATCTCGCGCCGCTTCTCGTTCTTCGCGATCTTGCTCTTCTTGGCCATCAGACCCTCACTCCGCGCGCACGGATCCTGGCGACGGCGGCCTCGACGCCGATCGCGTCGACGGTCTTGATGCCCTTGGCGCTGAGCCGCAGCCGTACGTAGCGGCCCTCGCTCGGCAGCCAGTAGCGCTTGCGCTGGACGTTGATGTCGAACCGGCGTGACGTGCGCCGGTGCGAGTGGGAGATCTGGTTGCCGAAGCCCGGCGTGGCGCCGGTCAGCTGGCAGTGGGCGGACATGGTGACGCACCTCTCGGTCGTGGGGCGGAGAACCCCTGCGGAACCGTTTTGAAAACGGGATTCATTTTCATACACTAACTCCATGGCCCGCAACGAACTCCGCCCGATCATCAAGCTCCGGTCCACGGCCGGCACCGGCTACACGTACGTGACCCGCAAGAACCGCCGTAACGACCCCGACCGCATGACGCTGCGCAAGTACGACCCGGTCGTCGGGCGCCACGTCGATTTCCGAGAGGAGCGCTGACCCTCATGCGCAAGGACATCCACCCGCCGTACGGCCCCGTCGTCTTCCGCGACAAGTCCGCCGGCTACGCCTTCCTCACCCGCTCCACCGCGACCAGCGAGAAGACGGTCGAGTGGGAGGACGGGCGCACCTACCCCGTCATCGACGTCGAGGTCTCCTCCGCGAGCCACCCCTTCTACACGGGCACGGCCAAGGTCCTGGACACGGCGGGCCGCGTGGAGCGCTTCGAGCGCCGTTACGGCGCGCGATGACCCCGCCGACTCCTCCGAACCCGCCGAACCCTCCCGCCTCACCGACCCCGCCGAACCCGCCGGCCCCGGGCCGCTCGATGGACGTCGCGATCGTCGGCGGCCTGCACTCCGACGCCCGTAAGGACGCCGTCGAGCGGCTCCTCACCACCGTCCCGGGGAGCGTGGCGCTCCACCACGACCTGGCGACGGCCGTGCGCGGCACCGTCGTGCGGACGGTGCGCGATGCCACCGGAGTGCTCTCCACGGGCGAGGCGCCGCTGGTCAACGACTGTGCGTGCTGCGCCCTGCGCGAGGACCTGGTGCCCGAGCTCGAACGGCTCGCGGACTCCGGTCTCACGCGGCTCGCGATCGTCGAGCTGTGGGACTCCGTCGAGCCCAAGGCGATGGCGGAGGTCATCACGGCGCACGCGCCCGAGGGGCTGCGGCTGAGCGGCGTGATCACGGCCGTCGACCCCGCACTCCTCCTGCCCTACCTCGGCAACGGTGACGACCTCATGGAGGCCGGGCTCGCCGCGGCCTCCACGGATCAGCGCACGGTGGCCGACACGTGGGCCCGCCAGCTGGAGTACGCGCCCGTGCTCGCCGTCGCTAATTCCCCGGACGCCGACGACGAGGACCGCGCGCTCCTCGCCCAGCTCCACCCGACCGCCCGTCAGGTCCCGATCAGCGGTCATGGGGACCTGGCGGGTGCCGCGCTCGCCGGATTCGACGTCGAGGCGGCAGCCGCCGCCCAGCATCCGTCCTGCGCGCTGCTGCCGATCGACGCCGACGAGGCGGGGGTGGCCACCCTCGTGTGGCACCGGGACCGGCCCTTCCACCCGGAGCGGCTCTACCAGGCCCTGGAGGACCTGACCTGCGCGGCGGCCCGCAGCCGCGGCAGGTTCTGGCTGGCCGACCATCCGGACACGCTGCTCGGCTGGGACGCCGCGGGCGGCGCGCTCTGCGTGGAGAGCGCGGGGCCCTGGCTGGCCTCGCTGCCGGACGCCGCCTGGGAGATGGTGCCGCCGGTGCGCCGTGCCGCGGCCGCGCTCGACTGGCATCCGGAGCACGGCGACTGCTGCCAGCACCTGGTGTTCATCTCGCCGGGCCTGGACCGCGAGGGGCTCGAAGAGGTCCTGGAGTCATGCCTGTTGACGGACGAGGAGTACGCCGCGGGGCGCGAAGCCTGGAAACACCTGCCCCCTGCCTTCGACACCCTCCTGGAGGTCTGAATGTCCCCCCGCAAGCCGTCCGACCGCGTGCAGAAGCCCCGCCCCAACCCCCTGGACCAGGCGAAGATCACGTACATCGACTACAAGGACACGGACCTGCTCCGCAAGTTCATCTCGGACCGGGGCAAGATCCGCTCCCGGCGGGTCACCCGCGTGTCGGCCCAGCAGCAGCGCCTGCTGACCCGCGCGATCAAGAACGCGCGGGAGATGGCGCTGTTGCCGTACGGCACGAGCCGCTGACCTGCGCCGCCGCTGTGCGGCGCGTCGTTCCGGGCAGGGCGTTCCCCGCGGTCACCGCGGGGGCGCCCTGCTTCTCGTTCGGTGCGAAGGCCTTCGTGCGAAGGCCTTCGTGAAGGCCGCCGTCGAGGCCTCCGCGCACGCCGTTACGCGGACGTTGGAACAGGAAGGGCCCGGTACGCGTCTCTTCCTAGAGGCGGGGGCGGCGTTCGCATGTCATGCGGGTACCCGGGCAGGTGCTGACGGAGCTGTAACCAAGGGACCACCCCGCGTGCACGTGCATCTGCCCATGCATCGGCATGTGAACACAGCTATGATCCCGGACAGTTGACCATTGCATCTAGAGCCGCATCAGGCACTGCACCACCGGGGAGCGACTGTGCACCACGTGTTTAACGGCATGGCTGCCACGGAGCTGCACGGGGTGGCCTGGCAGAAGAGCAGGCACAGCAACTCGCAGGGCGCCTGCGTGGAGTTCGCGAAACTGCCGGGCGGCGACGTCGCCGTACGCAACT
This sequence comes from Streptomyces sp. NPDC054047, assembly GCF_055585065.1. Taxonomy (NCBI): domain Bacteria; kingdom Bacillati; phylum Actinomycetota; class Actinomycetes; order Kitasatosporales; family Streptomycetaceae; genus Streptomyces; species Streptomyces sp. NPDC054047. The sequence goes on from NZ_JBVJKV010000005.1 coordinate 423,185, forward strand.
CGCGCTTTCCCGACGGTCCGGCGCTCGTCTACACGCGCGCCGAGATCGAGGCGATGCTGCTCGGGATGAAGGACGGGGAGTTCGACCACCTGATAGGTGGTTAGCCGTCGTGCCCGCTAAGCCAGCTGGAACAACGCCCACACGACCTTGCCCCGCAGCGCGCCCGCGAGCGGGTGCCAGCCCCAGCTGTCGCTGAACGAGTCCACCAGGAACAGGCCGCGGCCCGACTCGGCCGAGAAGTCGTCGTCCGTCTCGCGCGCGACCGGACTGTCGTCACTGGGGTCGCGCACCGCGCACACCAGACGCGAGGTCCAGCGCATCAGGTGCAGCCGCACCGGCGGCCCCTGCTCGCGTGGAGTGTCGGACGGCAGCGCGTGTCTCAGGGCGTTGGTGACCAACTCGGAGACGACCAGGGCGATGTCGTCGAAGCGATCTTCCAGTTCCCACTGGCACAGGGTCTTGCGGGTGAACTGCCGCGCGCTGCCCACCGCTTCGTAGCGGGCGGGCAGGGAGCAGGACGCAGCGCTGGAGACCGCTGAGGGGTCGAGTGGGGGAAGCCCCTGCCGTAACGGCTCGAGCATGGTCGATCCATTCGTCCCCATGCGAGGCACTCCCCGGTTTCGCGGTACATAGCGATGGAGCGGTGGTGCGGTCGGTACAGCGACGCTGCGGCACATCGGTACAGCTCGGCCCGATGGTGATACAGCGGTGGCGCGCGGACCATGGTTCCGAATGCGTACAGCAGATGCAAGGGCAGATGCACGTGCACGCGCCGGACTTAGTCGTTCCCGTGCCACTTCTTGCCCATTTCTTCCTACGACTTCTTGTGGAGGACTTCCGAAGGCTTTCCGTTTCTGTAACCGAACGAGTACGGCCTGAAGCGTTTAATGGCAGACTGCTGGCTTCCAAGTGATGGGGAGGATTGAGCGAAGTGACCGCAGGGGAGTCGAGCGGCTCGGTCGTACGGCGCATGCTCCTTGGCTCGCAACTCAGGCGCCTGAGGGAATCGCGCGGCATCACCCGTGAAGCGGCCGGCTACTCGATCCGCGCCTCCGAATCGAAGATCAGCCGCATGGAGTTGGGACGGGTGAGCTTCAAGTCCAGGGACGTAGAGGACCTGTTGACGCTCTACGGCGTCAACGATGAGGCCGAGCGGGTCGCACTGCTCTCGCTCGCCAAAGAGGCCAACCTCGCCGGCTGGTGGCACAGTTATTCGGATGTCCTGCCGGGCTGGTTCCAAACATACGTTGGTCTCGAAGGCGCCGCTTCGCTCATCCGCGTCTACGAAGTCCAGTTCGTCAACGGCCTGTTGCAGACCGAGGCGTACGCCCACGCGGTCGTCGCGCGCGGCATGAAGGGCGCGAGCGAGGCGGACATCGAGCGCCGCGTCGCGCTGCGCCTCGAACGCCAGAAGCTGCTCGTCGCCGAGCGCGCCCCCCGTTTCCACTGCGTGCTCGACGAGGCGGCGCTCCGACGCCCTTACGGGGACCGGGAAGTGATGCGGGGTCAGATCCAGCACCTGATCGAGATCTCCGAACGGCCGAATGTCACCCTCCAGGTCATGCCGTTCAGTTTCGGTGGGCACTCGGGCGAGAGCGGAGCGTTCACCATGCTGCGCTTCCCGGAGTCGGACCTATCGGACGTCGTGTACGTGGAGCAGCTGACGGGAGCCCTGTACCTCGACAAGCCCGAGGAAGTCGGCCAGTACGAGCGGGTGGTCGGTCAGCTCCAGAGCGACAGCCCCAATCCGGCCGATAGTCGCGATCTCCTCCGTGGTCTGCTCCAACTCACCTGAGACGTCAGTACGATGACGTGAAATCAGATGTCTGCAGACTGCGGCAAGGGGTCTCATGTCCTTCTTCACTGACCTGGCTCACCAGTTCATCGACGGTGAGTGGAAGGCCGGTTCCGGCTCCTGGGACATCATCGACTTCAATCCGTACAACGGGGAGAAGCTCGCGTCGATCACCGTGGCGACGGCCGACGAGGTGGACCAGGCCTACCGAGCGGCCGAGCGCGCGCAGAGGGAGTGGGGCCGGACCAGCCCCTACGCCCGGCGCGGAGTCTTCGAGCGCGCCCTGCGGATCGTCGAGGACCGTGAGGAAGAGATATCCGAGGCCATCGTCGCCGAGCTGGGCGGCACCCGGCTCAAGGCCGCCTTCGAGATCCACCTCACCAAGGAGTTCCTGCGCGAGGCCGTGCACGTCTCGCTCCAGCCCGAGGGGCGCATCCTCCCCTCGCCCGGCGAGGGCAAGGAGAACCGCCTCTACCGCGAGCCGGTCGGCGTGGTCGGGGTCATCAGCCCCTTCAACTTCCCCCTCCTGCTCTCCCTGAAGACGGTCGCCCCCGCGCTCGCCCTGGGCAACGCCGTGGTGCTCAAGCCGCACCAGAACACGCCCGTGATGGGCGGCAGCTTCCTTGCGAAGCTGTTCGAGGAGGCGGGCCTCCCGGCCGGCGTCCTGAACGTGGTCATCACCGACATCGCCGAGATCGGTGACGCGTTCATCGAGCACCCGGTGCCGAGCGTCATCTCCTTCACCGGTTCCGACCGCGTGGGCCGTCACGTCGGCACGGTCTGCGCCGCGAACTTCAAGCGGTCGATCCTGGAGCTCGGCGGCAACAGCGCCCTCGTCGTCCTGGACGACGCGGACGTCGACTACGCCGTGGCCGCGGCGGTCTTCAGCCGCTTCGTGCACCAGGGCCAGGTCTGCATGGCGGCCAACCGCATCCTCGTGGACCGGTCGCTCCAGGAGGAGTTCACCGAGAAGTTCGTCGCCAAGGTCGCTGCCCTGAAGGTCGGCGACCCGGCGGACCCGGGGACCCACATCGGCCCGCTGATCAGCTCCTCGCAGGCGGACGCGGTGACGAAGACGGTCGACCAGGCGGTGGCGGCGGGCGCCAAGGCGCTCCTGCACGGGAGCACCGAGGGCAACCTGGTGGCGCCCACGGTCCTGACCGACCTGGCGGCCGATTCCCCGGTCCTGCACCAGGAGATCTTCGGCCCGGTGGCGCTGCTCGTGCCCTTCGACGGCGAGGAAGAGGCCGTACGGATCGCCAACGACACCCCGTACGGGCTCAGCGGCGCCGTCCACACGGCCGACGTCGAGCGCGGCGTGCGGTTCGCGCGGCGGATCAACAGCGGCATGTTCCACGTGAACGACGGCACCGTGCACGACGAGCCGATCGTGCCCTTCGGCGGTGAGAAGCACTCGGGCATCGGGCGCCTCAACGGCGAGTCGACGGTGGACGCGTTCACCACGCAGAAGTGGATCTCGGTGCAGCACGGCCGCTCCCAGTTCCCCTTCTGAGGACCTCGCGCACTGTGCTGCGCTCGCTTCGAACGCTGCGTACGTCGTGATTTCCCGGACCCTTGCGGACAGAAGCTGACCGCAAGGGTCCGTAACGTCTGTGGTGTCGGAAAGCCCGGCAGGCTCCACGGCTCGGAGAGGCGGACCCCATGGTCACCCACGTCAACGCAGAGGCCCCCGGCGACGAGCGCGGCGCGCTGCTCGCCTTTCTCGACGCCGAGCGAGGCGGCATCCGGCGGGCCCTGATCGGCCTGACCGACGAGCAGGCGGCGACGAAGCCCAGCGCCAGCGAGCTCTCGCTCTCCGGGCTGCTCAAGCACGTCGCCGAGGTCGAGGAGAGCTGGATCTCGCGGGCGAAGGGCGTCGCCCCCGCGGTCGAGCGCACCGAGGCGAACTGGGACGAGTGCTTCCGTCTGATCGAGGGCGAGACGGTCGCGTCGGCGCTCGCGTACTGGGGCCAAGTCGCCGACCGCACCGAGGAGTTCATCCGCGCCTTGCCCACCCTCGACGAGACCTTCGCGCTGCCCGATCAGCCGTGGTTCCCGAAGGAGGACGTGTCGATGCGGTGGGTGCTGCTCCGCCTGATCACCGAGATGTCCCGGCACTCGGGCCACGCCGACATCATCCGCGAGACCCTCGACGGCAGGACGGCGTTCGAGCTGGTGGCCCTGGAGCGCGGCGAGAGCTGGGGCTGACCCTCCTCTAGCCCTCCTCTTCGGGGTGTGTGGCGTCGGGGTGTGTTGCGTCGGGGCGCGCGGCGTCGACGTGCGCGGCCATCTCCGCCCGCAGGGCGTGCAGCTCCCGGAGCTGTTCGGGGGTGGGGGTGCCGTCCGCCGCCAGCGCGCGGTCGATGATGCGCAGGGCGGTCGCGTGGTCCTGCTTGGACTCGCCGATGAGGGTGGCCTGGTGCAGGGCGCGCGCGTACCTCTCGCGGGGCACCGGGGCGTGCTCGAAGGACTCGGCGATGGGCTGCCCGACGCGGACGCAGTTGCCCGCCGGGTCCGTCATCAGGAACTGCCGCACCCCGTACGTCATGTCCTTCACGGCCCCGAGGCGGGGCAGGCCGCGCGTCGGTATCCGCCCCAGGGTCTCCTTGAGCCCGGTCCGAAAGGACTCGTGGAGGGTGTCCACGTCGTCGGTCGTCACGTAGCAGGTGCTGTACGAGGTGGCGGGGTCGTAGCCCTTGATCCGGAAGAACTGCAGCTCCATGTCGCCGCGCCGGACCACGGCGTACGGATTGGGCGACCGCTGGTAGTACGTCACCTCGAAGCCGATGGCTTTGTAGAAGTCGAGGGTCTCGTCGAGCTCGTGACAGGGGAACAAGGGGATCATTGTCTCGGCCATACCGCTACTCTAATCAAAATTGATTAGAAGGAGGTGACTTTGATGTCGGCGATCCGACTCCTTGTCCTTGGTGCCGTCCGTCAGCACGGGCGGGCCCACGGCTATCAGGTGCGCAACGACCTGGAGTACTGGGGCGCCCACGAGTGGTCCAACGCCAAGCCCGGCTCGATCTACCACGCGCTGAAGCAGATGGCCAAGCAAGGCCTGCTGGTCGCGCACGAGATCGCGCCGTCGACGGCGGGCGGCCCGCCGCGCACGGAGTACGAGATCACCCAGGCGGGCACCGAGGAGTTCCTGAACCTGCTCCGGTCCAACCTGGTCTCGTACGACCAGCGGCCCGACATGCTCTCGGCGGCCCTCGGCTTCATCGTCGACCTGCCCCGCGAGGAGGCGGTCGAGCTGCTGAGGCAGCGGGTGCGGGGCATCGAGGAGTGGCGCAGGTCCGTCACGGAGTACTACACGCCCGAGGAGGGTCCGGAGCAGCTCGGGCACATCGGCGAGATCATGAACCTCTGGGTCCACACGGCCGACGGGGGCGTGGAGTGGACGCGCGGCCTGATCAAGCGCATCGAGGGCGGCGCGTACACGTTCGCGGGCGAGGGCGAGCCGTTCGTCGCCGTCCTGGGCGAGGGTGAGGTGAACCCGTACGCGACCGGGGAGCCGCACGCGGGGGACGATCGCTGATCAAGTTTGACTAATCCTGGATTCGGGGATACCTTCCTTCGCGTTGAGCTTGTAGTCAAGTTTGACTACGAGGGTGGCAGGGGATCGAGGGGAGACGGATGACAGACGCGATCGTCGTCGAGGGCGCACGGAAGCGGTACGGGGAGAAGTGGGCGCTCGACGGTCTGGACCTGGCGGTCGGGCGCGGCACGGTGCACGGCGTGCTCGGACCGAACGGCGCGGGCAAGACCACCGCGGTGCGGGTGCTCGCCACGCTGCTGCGGGCGGACGAGGGCCGGGTGGAGGTCGCCGGGTACGACGTGCGCAGGCAGCCCGACGAGGTGCGGCGGCGCATCGGTCTGCTGGGCCAGCACGCGGCGCTGGACGAGGAGTTGAGCGGCCGGCAGAACCTGGACATGTTCGGGCGGCTCTACCACCTGGGTGCCCGGCGCGCCCGCGTGCGGGCCGATGAGCTCCTGGAGCGCTTCGGGCTCGGGGACACGGGCCGCAAGGCGGTCAAGCAGTACAGCGGGGGCATGCGGCGCCGCCTGGACCTCGCGGCCTCGCTCATCACGGAGCCCGACGTGCTGTTCCTGGACGAGCCGACGACCGGCCTCGATCCCCGGGGCCGCACGGAGGTCTGGGACGCGGTGCGCTCGCTGGTCGACGGCGGCACGACGGTGCTGCTCACCACGCAGTACCTCGAAGAGGCGGACCAGCTCGCCCACCGCATCTCGGTGATCGACCGGGGCCGGGTCATCGCGGACGGCACGGCGGACGAGCTGAAGTCGAAGACGGGCGGCGACCGGATCGACGTGGTGGTGCGGGACGCGGCGCAACTGGAGCTCGTCGCGCGCCTGCTGCCCGGCGACGCCACCCTGGACACGGACCGGCGCCTGGCCAGCGCGCCGGTGGTGGACCGCATGGAGGCCCTCACCGGCGTCGTCCAGGCGCTGCGGGACGCCGGCGTAGAGGCGGAGGACATCGCGGTCCGCAGGCCGACCCTGGACGAGGTGTTCCTGCGCCTGACGGGCCGCACGGAGGGCCCGTCAGGCCAGGCGGAGGACCAGGAACGTACGAAGGAGGCCGTGTGAGTACGACGATGACGAGCCGTACGCCGGTGGGCCGCACGCCGGTCGCCAAGGGCGCGCCCCTCTCGTGGGCCGTGATCGACTCCTGGACCATGACCCGGCGCGAACTCGCGCACTGGGTGCGGCAGCCCGTGCAGGTGCTCGTCGGTCTGGTCTTCCCGGTGATGCTGCTGCTGATGTTCAACTACCTGATCGGCGGCGGAAAGGGCATCGCGGGCGACTACGCCGAGTTCCTGGTGCCCGGCATGTTCGCGCTGACCATGGCCTTCGGCCTGGACGCGACGATGGTCGCCGTCACGCAGGACCTCAACAAGGGTGTGATCGACCGCTTCCGGTCCATGCCGATGACCAACGGGGCTGTTCTGGTGGGCCGTTCGGTCGCGGACATGCTGCAGTCGCTCGCCTCGCTGATCGTCATGATCGGCGTCGGCCTCGCGATCGGCTGGCGCTGGCACGGCTCGTTCGCCGCGATGCTCGGCGCGGTGGGTCTGCTGCTCCTGCTGCGGTTCGCGATGCTGTGGATCGGCATCCACCTGGCGATGGTCGCGGGCAAGCCGGAGCTGGTCATGGCCGTGCAGATCCTGGTCTGGCCGGTCGGCTTCCTCTCCAACGCCTTCACGGTCCCGCAGAACATGCCGGGCTGGCTCGGCGCGATGGTCGAGTGGAACCCGATGTCGGCGACGGCCACGGCGGTGCGCGACCTGTTCGGCAACGACCCCGGGGTGGTGGGCACTTCGTGGGCCGCGGAGCACGCGGGGCTGCTTGCCGTGGTCTGGCCCGTGGTGCTCGTGGGGGTGTTCATGCCGCTGGCGGTGCGGAGGTTCGGGGGGCTCAGCAAGTAGCCGCGCTCCCTGAGGTCCTTCGGGCCCCTTAGTGGTGGAACCCCGTGGCCGCGTCCCTGTCCCGGGTGAAGGGGTGCGGCTGCCGCCGCAGTTCGGGCACCAGGTCGCTGAGATCCGCCAGGAAGAGCTCCGCGAGGTCGGCCGTGAAGCCGTTGCGGCAGACCACGCGGAGGACCGCCAGATCCTCGCGGTGGGCCGGGAAGGTGTACGCGGGCACCAGCCAGCCGCGCTCACGAAGCCGCCGGGACACGTCGAAGACGTCGTACGCCTGCACGTCGTCCCGCGTCGTGAAGGCGAACACCGGCAGCTGGTCGCCCCGGGTGATCAGCCGGAAGTCGCCGAGGGCCTCGACGCGTTCCGCCAGGCCCTCGGCGACGTCCCTGGCCGCCTGCTGGACGGCGCGGTAGCCCTCGCGGCCCAGGCGCAGGAACGTGTAGTACTGCGCGACGACCTGCGCGCCGGGCCGGGAGAAGTTCAGTGCGAACGTCGGCATGTCACCGCCGAGGTAGTTCACCCGGAACACCAGCTCCTCCGGCAGCGCGTCCGCGTCCCGCCACAGCGCCCAGCCGACGCCCGGATAGACCAGGCCGTACTTGTGGCCCGAGGTGTTGATCGACGCCACCCTCGGCAGCCGGAAGTCCCACTCCAGGTCCTCGTCGAGGAAGGGCGCCACCATCGCGCCGGACGCGCCGTCCACGTGCACCGGAATGTCGAGGCCGGTGCGCTCCTGGAGATCGTCAAGGGCCGCGCAGAGCTCGGCCACCGGCTCGTACGACCCGTCGAAGGTGGAGCCGAGCACGGCCACGACGCCGATCGTGTTCTCGTCGCAGAGCTCGGCCGCCGCCACCGGGTCGAGGTGGAAGCGGTCGCCCTCCATGGGCACCTGGCGCGCCTCGACCTCCCAGAAGTTGCAGAACTTCTCCCAGCAGACCTGGACGTTCACGCCCATGACGAGGTTCGGGCGCGCGGTGGGGGAGGGATAGCGGTCGACGTTCCGTGCCGCCTTGGCCCAGCGGCGCTTGAGGGCCATCCCGGCGAGCATGCAGGCCTCGCTCGACCCGGTCGTCGAGCAGCCGACGGTGCCCGAGGGGTCCGGCGCGTGCCACAGGTCGGCGAGCATGGCCACGCAGCGCCGCTCCAGCTCGGCGGTGTGCGGGTACTCGTCCTTGTCGATCATGTTCTTGTCCCGGCACTCGCCCATGAGGACGCCGGCCTGCGGCTCCATCCACGTCGTGACGAAGGTCGCGAGGTTGAGGCGCGAGTTGCCGTCCAGCATCAGCTCGTCGTGCACCAGCTGGTACGCCGTCGTGGGCGGCAGCGGCCCGTCGGGGAGGCGGTGCTTGGGCGGCGCCTCGGTCATGCCGCCGACCGGGTTGGCCTCTCCGTAGAAGGGGTTCACCGCGAGAGTGCGCCCCTTCGAGTCGCCGTTCGGGTCCTCGCTGTGGTGGAGCGGCATGGGCGGTCTCCTCGTGGCTGAGGTTTTCTGTCCCTGTCCGGGGCTTTCGCGTCCCTGCTGGCGAGGATATGGGCGGCTGCCGGGGTCTGCACTTGCACCTCACGTGACGTGAGGACCCAGGCTGAGGCGCGTACCGAGAGAGAGGGCACAGGCCATGAGCTACTCCGTGGGACAGGTAGCCGGTTTCGCCGGAGTGACGGTGCGCACGCTGCACCACTACGACGAGATCGGCCTGCTCGTGCCCAGCGGGCGCAGCCACGCGGGCCACCGGCGCTACGGCGACGACGACCTGGACCGGCTGCAGCAGATCCTGTTCTACCGGGAGCTCGGCTTTCCCCTCGACGAGGTGGCGTCCCTCCTGGACGACCCGGACACGGACCCGCGCGCGCACCTGCGCCGCCAGCACGACCTGCTGACCGCCCGGATCACCAAGCTCCAGGAGATGGCCGCCGCCGTCGAGACCGCCATGGAGGCGAAGAAGATGGGCATCAACCTCACGCCCGAGGAGAAGTTCGAGGTCTTCGGGGACCACGACCCCGACCAGTACGCGGAGGAGGTCGAGCGGCGCTGGGGCGACACCGACGGCTACAAGGAGTCGCAGCGCAGGGCCGCCTCGTACACCAAGGAGGACTGGCAGCGGATCAACGACGAGTTCGACGCGGTGCACGCGCGCATGGCCGGCCTGCTCGACCGGGGCCTGCCCGCGGACTCCCCGGAGGCGATGGACGTCGCGGAGGAGCACCGCGGCTCCATCTGCCGCTTCCACTACGACTGCACGCACGAGATCCACACCTGTCTCGGCGAGATGTACGTGGCGGACGAGCGGTTCGCGGCCACCTACGAGGCGATCCTGCCGGGGCTCGCGGTCTACATGCGGGACGCGATCCTGGCGAACGCGGCGCGTAACGGCTGAGCGGAGCAACCGGAGCACCGGTAAGTAGCGGTAAGTACTGGTAAGTACCGGTAAGGGGCGGCCACCACGGGGGGCCGCCCCTTACCGCTGTGTCACTGCTCCTGTGCGATCACGACCGCCGTGCCGTAGGCGCACACCTCGGTGCCCACGTCCGCGGCCTCGGTGACGTCGAAGCGCATCATCAGGACCGCGTTGGCGCCTCGCGCGCGTGCCTGCTCGATGAGGCGCTCCATGGCCTGGTTACGCGTCTCCACCAGCGTCTTCGTGAGTCCCTTCAACTCGCCGCCGATCATGGACTTGAGGCCCGCGCCGATCTGGCTGCCCAAGTGCCGGGAGCGCACGGTGAGGCCGAAGACCTCACCGATAACCTGTTGTACGCGGTATCCCGGTACGTCGTTCGTCGTCACGACCAGTACGTCGGAGTGCGGATCGGTGCCGCCGCCGAAATCTTCGATACCCATGGCACACAGCTTTGTCCCGGATCACGCACAGTGCACCCTGGGGGAAGCAGTGGAACCTGGGCGCTTCACCTCGCGTTGATAGCTTTGGGCGGCCATCCGCGCCGCATACCCGCCGCATCCCCCTCTCACCCTCAGGAGCCCGGAACCGTGACGACGCTTGCGCTCGGACCAAGCTGGCTGGATCCGGATTACCTCCTGAACACGTTCGGGGTCTGGGGTCTGCTGGCGATCGTGTTCGCCGAGTCGGGCCTGCTCATCGGCTTCTTCCTGCCCGGTGACTCGCTGCTGTTCACGACGGGCCTGCTGATCACGACGAACCAGCTGGACTTCCCGCTCTGGCTCTGTGTCATCCTCATCTGCATCGCCGCGATCCTCGGCGACCAGGCGGGCTACCTCTTCGGCAAGAAGGTCGGCCCCGCGCTCTTCAACCGCCCGGACTCCAAGCTGTTCAAGCAGGAGAACGTGGTCAAGGCGCACGAGTTCTTCGAGAAGTACGGCCCGAAGTCCCTGGTCCTGGCCCGCTTCGTGCCCATCGTGCGGACGTTCACGCCGATCATCGCGGGCGTCAGCGGCATGCGGTACCGCTCGTTCATCACGTTCAACATCATCGGCGGCATCCTCTGGGGCGCCGGTGTGACGATGCTCGGCGCGTGGCTCGGCAAGATCGAGTTCGTGCACAAGAACATCGAGGCGATCCTCATCCTGATCGTCCTGATCTCGGTGGTGCCGATCGTGATCGAGTTCCTGCGGGCGCGCGGCAAGAACAAGAAGGCGGCCGCAACCGAGGGCGGTGCCCCCGGGGCGGCCCCGGCGTCGCGCGGCCGGCACGCCAAGCGGTAGTCCGGCGTCCGGCCCCCACCGGGGCCTGCGGTCAGGTCAGAAGCCGCGCGTGCGCTTGGCCGCGCGGCGGTTCGCCGCCGTGGTGGCGCCCGGGATCTTGAGGATCAGGCGCGAGACCTCGCTGCCGAGGTTCACGCCGATCGCGATGGCCAGCGCCGTCGCCGCCGCCTTGGTGAGCGAGTTGATGCCCGTGTTCATGTCGTTCTGGGCGAGGGCCAGCAGACCGAAGTACGTCGCGCTACCGGGCAGCAGCGGGCCGATGGCCGCGGTGACGTACGGCAGTGAGGACGCGAAGCGGTAGCGCGAGAAGAGCTGCCCGAACAGGCCCACGAGCCCGGCCGCGATGGCCGTCGCCGCGACCGGCGAGAGCTTGAGCGACGTCTGCGCGAGCGCGCCGAACATGACCCAGGCGATACCGCCGTTGAGGGTCACGATGAGCACGGTGTGACGTTCCTGCTGGAGCAGTATCGCGAAGGCGAGGCTCAGCGCCATCGACGCCAGGATCTGGATCACCGGGCGCGAGTCGACCGCCACGAACGTGGTCTCCGGCTGCAGGCTCGTCGCGTCCAGCATCACGCCGAGCGACAGCACGAGCAGCACGCCGCAGACGATGCCCACGACGAGGTAGCAGACCTCCAGGAGGCGGGCGGCCGCCGTGATGTAGTAGCCGGTCAGGCCGTCCTGGACGCCGGCCACCAGGGCCCGTCCGGGGATCAGCGCGAAGAGACCACCGGTGATCACCGCGGACGCGTTGACCTCCTGGGAGTGCACGAGGCTGAGCGTGACGCCCATGGCGGCGGGCGGCATCGCGGCGCCCACGAACTGGTAGAACTCCGGCAGCCCGCGGCCCGCGCAGAGCCAGGCGAGCCGGTCGCCGAGCATCGCGCCGACCGCCGCGATCACGAAGACCAGGGCGCCACCGCCGACGAGCACGGAGGCCGAGCCGGCGAGCAGCCCGCCGGCCGCCGTGAGCGCCCAGCCGGGGTAGGGGTGGCGATTACGGCGGATTGCCGCCAGACGGCGGTACGCCTCCTCCAGGGAGACGTCGATGTCCGTGTCGCTGATGTCGTCCACCAGCTGGAAGACGGCCGCGAGCCGGGTGTAGTCGGTGCCCCGGCGGCGCACGGTCCTGGAGGCCGTGACCGGGTCGTCCACCAGGGACGGCTGGTGCGAGATCGAGAGCAGCGTGAACGTCACGGTCGGCTCGCAGCGGTCGAGGCCGTAGCTGCGGCAGACGGCGAACATCGCCGCTTCCACGTCCTCGGCGCCCTCGCCGCCCGCGAGCAGCAGCTCGCCGATACGCAGCGTCAGGTCGAGCACGCGGGGCACTGCGGGCCCGGTCTCGTCCTCGTGCTTCTGGGAGGCCTCCGGGGTGGGCCGCTCGGCCACCGGCATGCGCAGCATCGTGCGCATCTGGTCCTGCCAGGGCGTCTCCTTGGTGAGTTTCACCAGGGGTATGCCGTGCGGGGGAGTGAACGCGGGCGGCGCGTTGCGCGAGCTGTAGGTGTGCGGCGTGGTGAACGCCGACTTCTCGGTCTCCTGGGTGGTCGAGGCCGACGCGAGGTTCGGCAGACCCGTCGGGATCGCGAACTCGGACGTCGTCTGGGACTCGTCCTCGGGCGCCGGTGGCTGCGGCATCACGCCGGCGGGCTGAGTGAACGCACTCCGTGCCTCGTCCGACTGTGGCTTTCGGTCTTCGGCCTCCTGATCAGCCACTTTTACTGCCTCGCTCCCAACATACGAACCGTGCGCACCTCCAGTACGAACAGTATGCGCACAGATACGCGAACGGGCCGCGCGGTCTTCGTGAAGATCGCGCGGCCCGTCAGCGTCGGAGAAGGATCACTCAGTGACCCTGCGCCTCCGCACGCTTGTACGACTTCTCGATCTCGGCCTCGGCGTCCGTGCGGCCGACCCAGTCGGCGCCCTCGACGGACTTGCCGGGCTCCAGGTCCTTGTAGACCTCGAAGAAGTGCTGGATCTCCAGGCGGTCGAACTCGGAGACGTGGTGGATGTCGCGCAGGTGCTCCACGCGGGGGTCCGATGCCGGGACGCAGAGCAGCTTGTCGTCGCCGCCCGCCTCGTCGGTCATCCGGAACATGCCGATCGCGCGGCACTTGATGAGGCAGCCCGGGAAGGTCGGCTCGTCCAGGATGACGAGGGCGTCCAGCGGGTCACCGTCCTCGCCGAGGGTGTTCTCGACGAAGCCGTAGTCCGCGGGGTAGCTGGTCGACGTGAAGAGGCGACGGTCCAAGCGGATCCGGCCGGTCTCGTGGTCCACCTCGTACTTGTTCCGCGAACCCTTCGGAATCTCGATGGTGACGTCGAACTCCACGGGTGGCTCCTCCATGATCAGCACATACTTCGGGTGATTAAGTGTCCCTCACGCAGATGTGTGATCGCGAAAGGGGCTGGTCGTCGTGCCTGAGCTCAAGCCTTGGCAGCAGACCCGGCAGCACGTCGGGAAGCTGCTGCGGCAGCTTCCCAAGCCTCCGGCTCCCAAGATCCCTGCCGCTCTCAAGACTCCTGCGAAGCTCAAGACCTGGCAGCTCACGGCGGGTGCCGCCACCGTCGGAATCGCGATCGCGGCCGGTGCGGTGGCCGCGGCCGGCCCCTGGGACTCCTCCGGTCAGCGTACGGCGGAGCGGGACTGGGCGGCCTCTCAGGAGGCCGGGGGTGGCACAGATCACGCAGGTCGTACGTCCGGACGGGCGCCCGCGGCCGCCCCGAGCGCCCCCTCCGTGCTCCGGGGGCTCGGCGCACCCGTGGGTTCCACGCACGGCGGCTCCGTGCCCGCTCCGGACGGCAAGGCGCTCGCGGGCGTCCTCGATCCGCTCCTCAAGGACAAGGCCCTGGGCCCCGAGCGCTCGGCGGTCGTCATCGACGCGGGCACCGGGCGGCGGGTCTACGGCAAGGGCGGCGGCGACACGCTGACGCCCGCGTCCACCACCAAGATCGCCACCGCGGTCGCGGCGCTGACCTCGGCGGGGGCCGACCACCGCATCACCACGAAGACGGTCATCGAGCCGGACTCGAAGGACGTCGTCCTGGTGGGAGGCGGCGACCCCACGCTCACCGCCCGCAAGGACGGCCCCTACGCGGACAGCGCCGCGAGCCTGCGCGAGCTGGCCGAGGACACCGCGCGCGCCCTGAAGGACCGCGGCGCGGACAAGGTGACCCTGTCGTACGACACCTCGCTCTACACGGGCGAGCAGCAGCACCCCATCGGCCCGAACGAGAACCTCACGCTGGTCAGCGCCCTGATGGCCGACGAGGGCCGCCTCGACGACTCCTCCAGCGGCCCCGCCCCGCGCTCGGGCGACCCGGCGGGCGACGCGGCGAAGAAGTTCGCGGAGCTCTTGGACGAACAAGGCATCGAGACGGGCACAAAGGACAAGAAGGACCCGGAGCCCTCCAAGGCGACCGACCGGGCCCAGTCCCTGGCCAAGGTCGAGTCCCCGCCGCTGTCCGCGCTCGTCGAGCGGATGCTGACGCACAGCGACAACGACATCGCCGAGGCGCTGGCCCGCCAGACGGCCCTCGCCGCGAAGGAGCCGGTGAGCTTCGAAGGCGCGGGCAAGGCGATCGACGCCCAGCTCAAGAAGGCCCGCATGCCACTGGCCGGCACGAAGTTCGCGGACGGCAGCGGCCTGGACCGTGCCGACCGCAGCTCCGCCGAACTGCTCGCCGCGCTGCTGGCCCGCGCCGCCGACCCCGCCCACCCCGAGCTGCGCTCCGTGGTGACGGGCCTGCCGGTGGCCGGCTTCACGGGCACGCTGGTCGACCGCTACCCGAAGGACTCCCCGGGCACCGGCGTCGTACGCGCCAAGACCGGCACCCTGACGGGCGTGAACACCCTCGCGGGCACGGTCGTCGACACGGACGGCCGCCTCCTGGTCTTCGCCTTCATGACAACGGGCACGACGGACCCGAAGGCGGCACAGGGGGCCCTGGACCAGATGGCGTCGGCGGTGGCCAAGTGCGGGTGCAGGTAGCGGGCCCCTGGGCCTTGGGCGGTGGGGCGCGAGGAACTGCGCGACGCGACCAGCCACGACGGCGTCGCGGACGGCAGTCGGTCTGGCCGGCGTCGGTGGTGCGGAGATGGTCGGCTGGCGGTGTTTTTTCGGGGGCGACGCCCGTACCCCCGGCCGTGGGGCGGGGTGTGTCCGTATCAGGGGGCAATTGCTTCCCGTTGACCCCTACGGGCCCGGAGTAGGGCAATGTCGGGGCTCAACCCCCTCCGTAGGCGGAGCCGACCACGTACCGTTGACGCATGACGAGCATCGGTGGTGCGGAGATGGTCGACTGGAATCTCGCGGTGGCGACCGCGACCCGGCTCGTCCGGCCGGGTCCAGAAGTGAGCCGGGACGAGGCGCGGGCCATCGTCGCCGAGCTCCGGAAGCATGCGAAGTCCTCGGAGGAACACGTCCGTTCCTTCACCCGGATGGGCACGGAGGACACCCACGACACCCCGGTGCTCGTGGTCGACAGGGCCGGGTGGATCCGGGCGAACGTCGCCGGGTTCCGGGAGATCCTCAAGCCCCTCCTGGACAAGATGCAGGACCGGCGCAGCGGCCCCGGGGGCGCCATGCTCGGCGCGGTCGGCGGCAAGGTGACGGGCGTCGAGCTCGGAATGCTGCTCTCCTTCCTCGCCTCCCGCGTCCTCGGGCAGTACGAGACCTTCGCCCCGGCCAGCCGAGACCTCCCCGCGGGGGAGAACGGCGGCGGCAGGCTCCTCCTCGTGGCACCGAACATCGTGCATGTCGAGCGCGAACTCGACGTGGACCCCCATGACTTCAGGCTCTGGGTGTGCCTGCACGAAGAGACCCACCGCACCCAGTTCTCGGCCGTGCCGTGGCTGCGGGACCACCTCGAAGGTGAGATCCAGTCATTCCTCTCGGAGACCGAGGTCGACCCGATGACGGTCCTCGAGCGCATCCGGGAAGCGGCCCAGTCGCTCGCCGGCGGCCGCCCCGAGGGCGAGGAGGACGACGGGGGCCGCTCCATCGTGGAGCTGGTGCAGACCCCCGCCCAGCGCGAGATCCTCGCCCGGCTCACGGCGGTCATGTCGCTCCTGGAGGGCCACGCGGACTTCGTGATGGACGGGGTCGGGCCCGACGTGGTGCCCTCCGTCGGCGAGATCCGGGAGAAGTTCCAGCAGCGCAGGGCGCGCGGGGCGAGCCGCCTCGACCAGGCCCTGCGCAAGCTGCTCGGCCTGGACGCGAAATTGCGCCAATACCGCGACGGCGAGCGTTTCGTGCGCGCGGTCGTCGGCGAGGTCGGAATGGACGGCTTCAACCGGGTGTGGACCTCGCCGAACACGCTGCCCACCAAGTCGGAGATCGCCAAACCGGCGGACTGGGTCGCGCGGGTGCACCGTAAGGGAGAGTGAGGGCAGGAGGGGAGCGAGTTGCGGCCGATGGCAGGAGAACGCCCCCGCAATCACCCGTCCGAGGGACCGTGAGCCATGGGTAGGCGTGCAATGCTCGGGGAACGGCTCGGCTCTGTCACCATCGACACACTCTGAGTGACTAACCTCGTGGGATCTGCCTGAGGCCCGATCTCCCGAGTGTGGTCCTGAGTGACAGGTCCGAGGCTCACCCCCGAACTTCATGAAGGGAACCGGACATGGGTCCCCATCCTGCGGTCGCGGCGATACGCCTGGCGGTCCGCCGCGTACTCCACGACGTACTGACCGACGTACAGCGCACCGACGCCCAGCGCGCCGACCTACGGCGCCCCGAAGCACAGCGCAGCCCCGAGCGCGTCCCCGCACGCCCCTCTCACCCCCACCCTCCACGCGAGCAGGCCACGACGCCACTCGTCCTTGTCGCGTGCTCCGGCGGCGCCGATTCCATGGCACTCGCCTCCGCCCTCGCCTTCGAGGCCCCCAAGCTCGGCATCCGCGCCGGCGGCGTCACCGTCGACCACGGGCTGCAGGACGGCTCCGATCTGCGCGCCGCCGAGGTCGTCTCGCGGCTCACCGCCCTCGGCCTCGAACCGATCGAGTCCGTCGCCGTCGACGTCGGCCGGGACGGCGGCCCCGAGGCCGCGGCCCGCGACGCGAGATACGGCGCGCTGGACGCCGTCGCCGAGCGCCACGGCGCCGCCGCGATCCTGCTCGGCCACACCCGCGACGACCAGGCAGAGACCGTGCTGCTCGGGCTCGCCCGCGGCTCCGGCATCCGCTCCCTGTCCGGGATGGCGGCCGTGTCCGGCGGACCGGGGGCCGACCGCCGCTACCGCCGCCCCTTCCTGCACATCGACCGGCAGACCGCCCGCAAGGCCTGCATGGTCCAGTCGCTGCCCGTCTGGGACGACCCGCACAACACCGACCCCGCCTACACCCGCTCGCGGCTGCGGCACGAAGGTCTGCCCGCCCTGGAGAAGGCGCTCGGCAAGGGCGTCGTGGAAGCACTCGCCCGTACGGCCCAGTTGTCCCGGGACGACGCCGACGCCTTGGACCACTGGGCCGCACAGGCGGAAGCTTCCGTGCGCGACGCCGCCGGGCTCCTGGAGTGCGCCAAGCTCTACGCCCTGCCGCCCGCCGTGCGCCGCCGCATCGTGCGCCGCGCCGCCATCGAGGCGGGTGCGCCGGCGGGTGCGCTGTTCGCCCGGCACCTCGAAGAGGTCGACCGGCTGATCACGGGCTGGCGCGGCCAGGGGGCCATCAATCTCCCGGGCAAAGTCGTCGCTCAGCGCCAGGGTGGCAGACTGGTGATCCGGCAAGGCTGTTGACCGAGGGGCCCCTGGTCCCCGCGCAGCCGGTGGGACGGACGACCGAAAGTGATGCGGGTGGACGCGAAAGACATGGGCACCGACCTTCAGTCGGTGCTCATCACCAAGGAAGAGATCGACGCGAAGCTGGCTGAGCTGGCGGCGAAGATCGACGCGGAGTACGCGGGCAAGGACCTGCTGATCGTCGGAGTGCTCAAGGGCGCAGTGATGGTCATGGCGGACCTGGCGCGTGCGCTGTCCACCCCGCTCACCATGGACTGGATGGCCGTGTCGTCTTACGGCGCGGGCACCCAGTCCTCCGGTGTGGTGCGGATCCTCAAGGACCTGGACACCGACATCAAGGGCAAGCACGTCCTGATCGTCGAGGACATCATCGACTCCGGGCTGACGCTGTCCTGGCTGCTCTCCAACCTCGGCTCGCGTGAGCCCGCGTCGCTGAAGGTCTGCACGCTGCTGCGCAAGCCCGAGGCGGCCAAGGTCGCGATCGACGTGGAGTGGGTCGGCTTCGACATCCCGAACGAGTTCGTCATCGGGTACGGCCTGGACTACGCGGAGAAGTACCGCAATCTGCCGTTCGTCGGCACCCTCGCTCCACACGTCTACGGCGGCTGATCCCCGGTCGTCCCGGGTCCTCCCGGCCAACTCCACGGAGGCGGCCGGGAACCCTCACCCGTTTCCCGGCGTTGGAGCATGCGAAGACGGGTTTGTCAGCCGTCCCGTGCGGTATCGGGTGACAATGCTGGGGTACCGTCCGAAGAACAGTCTTTATCAAACTCACTATGGCAGGAGGGACGGGGCGTCATCGCTCCGTATGGATGGACGTGAAGCGATACTTCCGTGGGCCAGTCATGTGGATCGTGTTGGCCGTCCTTGCCGTGGTCGTGTTGATGCAGGTCGTCGGTTCGTCCGGCGGCTACAAAACGGTGGACACCGGCCAGGTCGTTCAGGCGATCAACGACAACAAGGTCGAGTCCGCCAAGATCACCACCGGTGACGAGCAGACCATCAAGGTCGAGCTCAAGGATGGCCAGAAGGTCAAGGACAGCAGCAAGATCCAGGCGAGCTACATCGGCGACCAGGGTGTCGCCATCGCCAAGACCTTGCAGGACAAGTACCAGGACAAGCAGATCCCGGACGGTTACACCGTCTCGCCGTCGAAGCAGAACCCGTTCGTCGGCATCCTGCTCTCCCTGCTCCCCTTCGTACTCATCGTCGTTGTCTTCCTGTTCCTGATGAATCAGATGCAGGGCGGCGGCTCCCGGGTCATGCAGTTCGGGAAGTCCAAGGCCAAGCTGATCACCAAGGACACCCCGAAGACGACGTTCTCCGATGTGGCCGGATCTGACGAGGCGGTCGAGGAACTCCACGAGATCAAGGAATTCCTCCAGGAGCCGGCGAAGTTCCAGGCCGTCGGGGCCAAGATCCCCAAGGGCGTGCTCCTGTACGGGCCGCCCGGTACGGGCAAGACGCTCCTCGCGCGTGCTGTCGCGGGTGAGGCCGGCGTTCCGTTCTACTCGATCTCCGGTTCCGACTTCGTCGAGATGTTCGTCGGTGTGGGTGCCTCGCGTGTGCGTGACCTCTTCGAGCAGGCCAAGGCGAACGCCCCGGCGATCGTCTTCGTCGACGAGATCGACGCCGTCGGCCGGCACCGCGGTGCCGGTATGGGCGGCGGTCACGACGAGCGCGAGCAGACGCTGAACCAGCTGCTCGTCGAGATGGACGGCTTCGACGTGAAGGGCGGCGTCATCCTGATCGCCGCCACGAACCGCCCCGACATCCTCGACCCGGCGCTCCTTCGCCCCGGCCGTTTCGACCGCCAGATCGCGGTCGACCGTCCGGACATGCTGGGCCGTCTGGAGATCCTCAAGGTTCACCAGAAGGGCAAGCCGGTCGCCCCGGACGTGGACCTGGGCGCGGTGGCGCGGCGTACGCCGGGCTTCACCGGCGCCGACCTGGCGAACGTGCTGAACGAAGCGGCGCTCCTGACGGCGCGCGGCGACAAGAAGCTCGTCGACAACCACTCGCTGGACGAGGCGATCGACCGCGTCGTGGCCGGTCCGCAGAAGCGGACCCGGATCATGTCCGACAAGGAGAAGAAGATCACCGCGTACCACGAGGGCGGACACGCCCTGGTCGCGGCGGCGTCTCCGAACTCGGACCCGGTCCACAAGATCACGATCCTGTCGCGCGGCCGGGCCCTCGGTTACACGATGGTCCTGCCGGACGAGGACAAGTACTCGACCACGCGCAACGAAATGCTCGACCAGCTGGCATACATGCTGGGCGGGCGCGCGGCCGAGGAGCTCGTCTTCCACGACCCGACGACGGGCGCGGCGAACGACATCGAGAAGGCCACCGCGACCGCACGGGCCATGGTCACGCAGTACGGCATGACCGAGCGGCTCGGCGCGATCAAGTTCGGTGGCGACAACACCGAGCCGTTCCTGGGCCGCGAGATGGGTCACCCGCGCGACTACTCGGAAGAGGTCGCGGCGCTGGTCGACGAAGAGGTCAAGAAGCTCATCGAGACCGCGCACAACGAGGCCTGGGAGATCCTCGTCGAGAACCGCGACGTTCTCGACAACCTGGTCCTCCAGCTCCTTGAGAAGGAGACCCTGAACAAGGAGCAGATCGCCGAGGTCTTCGCAGGCATCGTGAAGCGCCCGGCACGCCCGGCGTGGACCGGTTCCACGCGGCGCACGCCCTCGACCCGCCCGCCGGTGCTCTCCCCCCGGGAGCTGTCGCTGACGAACGGTGCGAACGGCGCCACGCCCGCGGTGACCGCAGGCCCGACGGAGACGCCCATCGAGGTGACCAAGGAGGATCGCCCCGAGAGCTGATCCCCGGCGCCTCAGCAGGCCCGGAATGGAAGCTGCGCCCCCCTGGTTCTAGCCTGGGGGGCGCAGTTTTTCGTACGTACTGACGCGCTGGTGCGTGGAACGCAAGGAACGAGGCACAGATGACCGACCCCGTGACGCTGGACGGCGAGGGCACGATCGGCGTGTTCGACGAGAAGCGGGCCGAGAACGCCGTGCGCGAGCTGCTGATCGCGGTCGGGGAGGACCCGGACCGCGAGGGCCTGCGGGAGACTCCCGGACGCGTGGCACGCGCGTACAAGGAGATATTCGGCGGTCTGTGGCTCAAGGCGGAGGACGTCCTGACGACGACGTTCGACCTCGGCCACGACGAGATGGTCCTGGTGAAGGACATCGAGGTGCAGAGCTCCTGTGAGCACCACCTGGTGCCCTTCCACGGCGTCGCGCACGTCGGCTACATCCCGTCGTCCGACGGGAAGATCACCGGCCTGTCCAAGCTCGCCCGTCTCGTGGACGTCTACGCGCGCCGTCCGCAGGTCCAGGAGCGGCTGACCACGCAGGTCGCGGACTCCCTGATGGAGATCCTGGAGCCGCGCGGCGTCATCGTGGTCGTCGAGTGCGAGCACATGTGCATGACCATGCGCGGAGTGCGGAAGCCGGGCGCCAAGACGATCACGTCGGCGGTGCGCGGGCAGATGCGTGACCCCGCGACGCGCAACGAGGCGATGAGCCTGATCATGGCGCGCTAGCGCCGACGACAGCGCGCTCGGCTCCAAGCGCCCCCGGCCCTATGCGGCCGGGGCCGCCCCGCCGTTCACGTCGTCGTCCTCCGGGAGCTTGCAGACCCGCTCCAGGAAGAAGGCGGCCGCTATGACGGCGATGCTCGCCACCAGGGAGAGGCCTGCGTAGATCGCCTGGTCGCGGCGGGACGGGACGTCCAGGTACTCCAGGAGGAAGGCGCCCGTGCCGCCGTACATCCCGGCGACCAGGGCGGCCACCAGGGCGCTCGCCTGGCCGAAGACGACCGCGCGTGCGGCCATCAGCGGCTCGACGCCCTTCGCGCCGGGGCGCCGCTCGCGCTGGGCGCGCAGCCGGGCCCGCAGCGAGAGCGCCGTGGCCAGCAGCACCGCGGCGATCACCGCGAGCACGATGGGGGCGGCCAGCGGGACCCGCGGCAGGGTGCCGACGGAGTCCCACAGGCGGGCGCCCGCCCAGGACAGCACACCGGCCACCACGAAGAGGCCGGCCAGTGTCCTGATGCGCAGCTGCTTCACGGATGACCCTTCATCGTCGTACGGACCCGCCTCTCGACTCGTGCGGGTCCGATAGACCCTAACGATTACTCGGGCAGGCGGAGTTCCAGGTCGACACGGGGCGTGACGCCATCGCGGGTGACCTTGGCGAGCAGCTCGGCGACCGGGCCGTGTCCCGCCAGCTGCGCCTCGGGCTCCACGTCGTGCCAGGGGGCCAGGACGAAGGCACGTTCGTGCGCGCGCGGGTGGGGGAGCGTGAGGACCGGGTCGTCCGAGACGACCTCGGCGTACGCCACGATGTCGACGTCGATCGTGCGGGCGGCCCAGCGCTCGTCCCGCACGCGGTGGAAGGCCTCCTCGACCGCGTGCGCCCGCTCCAGGAGCGAGGAGGGCGGCAGGGTCGTCTTCACCACGACGACCGCGTTGAAGTACGACGGCTGGGTGCCGGGCTCGACGCCCCAGGGCTCCGTCTCGTAGACCGGGGAGACGGCTTTGACGCGCAGGCCCGGGGTGTCCTCCAGGGCGTCGATGGCGCCCTGCAGCGTCTCCAGGCGGTTGCCGAGATTGCTGCCGAGGGAGATCACGGCGCGCTTGGGGTTGGAGAGGGTCGTGTCGGCGGCGTCGACCTGTTCCACCACGGCGGTCGGCACCGGCTGGACGGTCGGGTCGCTCTGCCCTTGCGTGGAAAACGCGGTCATACTCGGCTCCGGGTGATGGTGACGGTCACATCGTCGAAGGGGACGGTGATCGGGGCGTCCGGTTTGTGGACGCACACCTCGACCTCCAGGACTCCGTCGTGCTTCAGACACGTCTGGGCGATGCGCTCGGCGAGCGTCTCGATGAGGTCCACCGGGTCGCCCTCGACGGCGGCCACGACCTCCTCCGCCACGACGCCGTAGTGCACGGTCTTCGCCAGGTCGTCGTCGGCGGCGGCCGCACGGGTGTCCAGGCCAATAACCAGGTCCACGATGAAGGTCTGGCCCTCTTCGCGTTCCCGCGGAAAGACACCGTGGTGCCCACGGGCCTTGAGGCCGCGCAGCGCGACACGATCCACGCGAATCACTCCTGCAATCGTCGGTATCGGCAGGCCTGTACCGAGTGCGGTCGGCACACCAGCCTCGATCGAATCTACCTGCGAGCACTGACAGTCCTCGCCCGCGGGGGCTTCTGGAACCGCCCCTACCCACTCAGGAGGGTGAGTCCTCGCCCTCTTCGTCGTCGGTTTCGGCGAGTACGGGTGAGGCGTGGTGCGACCAGAGCTTCCATCCGTCCACTGTGCGGCGGAACACATTGGTGGCGACGACGAGCTGGCCGACGAGCGGGCCGAGTTCACCGCCGGCCTCGGGCGGCGGGCCGCCGCTGAGGATGTTCTCCGTGCAGGTCACCAGGGCGGTGTCACCGGCTACGCCGACGTGTACGTCGGTCAGGAAGAACTGGATGTACTCGGTGTTCGCCATGATCAGCGCGTACGACCTGAGGACCTCGCCGCGGCCGGTGAGGACCGGCCAGCCGGGGTGGACGCAGGAGATCGGGGCCTCGTCGCCGTCGTCCGCGACGTCCTCGTCGTCCCGGCCCTCCGGGTCGTCCGGCGGGGCCGCGTCCGCGTCCAGCCAGAGGTCGGAGAGCTCGTCGAAGTCGCCGCGCTCCAGTGCTTCGTAGAACGCCGTGTTGGCCTGCTCGACCTGCTCCACGTCGGTCCTGGCCCCGGTCACTGTGGACCGCCTGCCGCGCTGGTCACGGCGTGTGCGACACGGACGGCGTCGGCGGTGGCCCGCACCTCGTGCACGCGGACCGCCCAGGCGCCCTGGTGGGCGGCGATGGCGGAGACGGCGGCGGTGGCCGCGTCGCGCTCGCGGGCGGGCGGCGGAGCGCCCTCGGGGCCTGCGAGGACGCGGCCGAGGAAACGCTTGCGGGAGGCGGCGACCAGGATCGGGTGGCCGAGCTCACGCAGGCGGTCGAGGCGGGCCAGGAGCGCCAGGTCGTGCTCGGCGTCCTTGGAGAAGCCGAGGCCCGGGTCGACGACGATGCGCTCGGGGGCGATGCCGCCCTCGATGGCGGCCTGCACGCGCGCGTGCAGCTCGTCGAACACTTCGGAGACCACGTCCTCGTAGACGGGCTTGGCGTGGATGTCGGTGAGGAAGCCGCGCCAGTGCATCACCACGAAGGGCGCACCCGCGGCGGCGACGGCCGGAACCATGCGCGCGTCGGCGAGGCCGCCGCTGACGTCGTTCACCAGGACGGCGCCCGCGGCGAGCGCCTGCTCGGCGACGGTGGCGCGCATGGTGTCCACGGAGAGCGGCACGCCCTCGGCCGCCAGGCCCCGCACGACGGGGATCACGCGCCGCAGCTCCTCGTCCTCGTCCACGCGCGGGGCGCCGGGACGGGTCGACTCGCCGCCCACGTCGACCAGGTCGGCGCCCTGGGCGACCAGGTCGATGCCGTGCTTGACGGCGGCCGTGGTGTCGAACCAGCGGCCTCCGTCGGAGAAGGAGTCGGGGGTCACGTTCACGACCCCCATGACCGCACAGCGGCCCCACTCCGGCAGCCCCTCGATCGATCCCCGCCCGCGCAACGTACTCATGCCTCCAGCCTAGGCCCGTGCGGCCGGGCTCTATGCCGCCCGGACCTCGTGCTCCGCCGTGCGGTGCGGGCAGGGACGGCGCTGCGCGCTGCCCCCGCGCAGGAAACGGGGCAGGGCGAGGGTCACGAAGCCCTCGGCCTGCATGGCCGCGAAGCCGATGCGGGGGAGGTCTTTGGAGGAGCGGTAGACGACGAAGCGGGGCTCCCAGCGGGGGCGGAACTTCGCGTTGAACTTGTACAGGGACTCGATCTGGAACCAGCGCGACAGGAAGACGAGCAGTCCGCGCCAGGCGCGGAGCACCGGGCCCGCGCCGATCTTCTCGCCGCGGGCGAGGGCCGCGCGGAACATCGCGAAGTTGAGCGAGACGCGGGCGATGCCGAGCTTCGGGGCGGCCTGCAGAGCGGCCACGATGAGCAGCTCGTTCATGCCGGGGTCGGCGGCGCGGTCGCGGCGCATGAGGTCGAGGGAGACGCCGTCCTTGCCCCAGGGGACGAAGTGCAGGACGGCCTTGAGGTCTCCGTAGGGCCCCGGTTCCTCGTCGGCCTTGTGCGCGGTCGCGATCAGACAGTCGCCGTCGTCCGGGTCGCCGATGCGGCCGAGCGCCATGGAGAAGCCGCGTTCGGTGTCGGTGCCGCGCCAGTCGTCGGCGGCGCGCTGTATCCGCTCCAGCTCGCGCTCCCCGAGGTCACGCACGCGCCGTACGCGGGTCTCGTAGCCATTGCGCTCGATCCGCTTGACCATCTGGCGTACGTTGCGCATCGCACGCCCGGACAGGGAGAAATCCGCGACATCCACCACCGCCTCGTCGCCCAGTTCGAGGGCGTCCAGGCCGGTCTCGCGGGTCCAGACCTCACCGCCGGTCTCGGAGCAGCCCATGACGGCGGGCGTCCAGGAGTGGGCCTTCGCCTCGTCCATGAAGCGCTCGATCGCGCCCGGCCAGGCCTCCACGTCGCCGATGGGGTCGCCGCTGGCGAGCATCACCCCGGAGACGACGCGGTAGGTGACGGCCGCCTTGCCGCTGGGGGAGAAGACGGCGCCCTTGTCGCGGCGGAGCGCGAAGTGGCCGAGCGAGTCGCGGGCGCCGTGCTTGTCGAGCAGGGCGCGCAGCTTCGTCTCGTCGTCCTCGGTGAGCCGTGCGGCCGGGTGTTCGGGGCGGAAGGCCAGGTAGATGGTGGTGAGGGCGGTGAGCATGCCGAGCGCGCCGAGCGAGTAGGCGACCGTCCAGGACGTCGTCCCGTAGTAGTCGACCGGGCCCTCGAAGCCGAACAGGCCGTACAGGACGTGGGTGAGGCGGTCCGTGATGCCGGGGTCCCCGATGACCTTGCCCGGGTGGGCGCTGACGATCACCAGGCCGAGGAGGATGGAACCGGCTCCCAGGAGCACGAAGTTGGCCAGCGCCCGCCAGCGGCTGCGCGGGTCGGGCAGCGCGGCGAACTCACTGCGGTGGCGCAGCAGCAGCGTCAGGAGGGCGAGCGAGATCAGTACGCCGATGACCGAGTGCCGGTAGGCGAACTGGGCCACGGCACCGGCCGGGAGCAGCACCACGGCGGCCCGCCAGGCCCGCCGCTTGTGGCGGCGCAGGCCGTGCGCGAGCAGCAGCAGGAGGACGCCCGAGCTGAGCGCGAGCGCGGCGGCGAAGGGGCCGAGCGCGCCGGGCAGGACCTCGGCGATGGCGTGCATCCGGCTGTGCCGGAAGCGGGGGAAGACGCCGGCCGCGACATTCAGCAGGCCCACGAGGGCGCAGGCACGGGCGACGATGGTGGGCACGGCCTCGGGGCGGGGGCCGCTGAGCAGTCGGCCGAGTCTGCTGTGGCTGCCGACACGGAGCCCTCCGGTACGGCGCCGACCCTCGGGGCGGCTGCCCTCACTGTCCGGAACCGCACCCGACATTTCCGCATCTATCCTGACAGACATCGCATCCCGTGGTTCTGCGAGAGAGCTTGATTCCGGCACCAAAACGGCATCCGGCGACATTGCGCCCTCTAGGACGGTCCTTCTGGGGCTCGGGTTCACTCCCGACCGGAAAACCGCCGGAAAAGAACCACGGAACAGGCAGAAAGCGCAGGCAGAACACCCCATGGGTCTGACGAGCAACAAGGTTCTCGCGCTGGCGGTGCTCCTCGCCGTCGCGCTGTTCATCGGCACCATCTGGTTCTGGCCGCGCCTGGCGCGGCAGTCCTGGCGGGCCGTCACCGGCCGTGTCGGGCTCCTCGTCGCCACCCAGCTGGCGATCTTCGCCTCGGTCGGCCTCGCCGCCAACCAGGCGTTCGGCTTCTACGCCACGTGGGCGGACCTTTTTGGCCAGGAGACGAGCCCCGGTGTCGTCGTCGACCACGATCCCGCCAAGGGCGAGACCCCCGTCGACGTGCGCGGCACCCGGTCGGTGAACGTGCCCGGCGGTGACAGGCCCTCGACCGGCGGCCAGATCCAGAAGGTCGTCGTCAGCGGGAAGGAGGCGGACATAGCGAGCCCCGCCTACGTCTACCTGCCGCCCGAGTACTTCCAGCCGCAGTACAAGAAGCGCACGTTCCCCGTGTCCGTGGTGCTCACCGGCTACCCCGGCACCGCCGAGGCGCTGATCAAGGGCCTGCACTACCCGCAGACCGCCCACGAGCAGGCCAGGCGGGGCAAGATGAAGCCGATGATCCTGGTCATGATGCGGCCCACGGTGGCGCCGCCGCGGGACACCGAGTGCGTGGACATCCCCGGTGGCCCGCAGACCGAGACGTTCTTCGCCAAGGACCTGCCCGGCGCCATCTCCGAGCACTACAGGACGGGCGGGACCGCGGGCAGCTGGGGCGTCATCGGCGACTCCACGGGCGGCTACTGCGCCCTGAAGCTGGCCATGCACCACCCCGACGTGTACGCCGCGGGTGCGGGCCTCTCCGCGTACTACAAGGCGCCCATCGACGTCACGACGGGCGATCTCTTCCACGGCGAAAAGGAGTTGGAGCAGCGCGCCGACCTCATGTGGTACCTCGACCACATGCCGGCGCCCAGGACGTCCCTCCTTGTCACCACCAGCAAGCAGGGGGAGGACAACCGCAAGGACACCGAGGAGTTCATCGGCAAGGTGAAGTCGCCCACCAGGGTCTCGTCGATCACGCTCGGCAGCGGCGGGCACAACTTCAACACCTGGCGCAGGGAGATCCCCGCCACCCTGGAGTGGATGAGCGGCCGCCTCGACGGCAAGTAGGGCTCCGGTTCCCCAAGCGGGTCCTCAGCTCCCGCCGATGGCCGTGATCGTCTCCAACTCGACCTCCCCGCGCGCGATGTCGCGGGCGTCCGCCGCCGTCGACCTGCGCAGCGCCTCGTGCAGCCGGGCCGGGGTGAGGACGCCCAGGAAGCGGCCCTCGCTGTCCTTGTCGATGACCGCGATCCAGCCCGCGTCGTGCTGGAGCATCGTGGCGAACGCCTGCTTCAGGGTGGCGCCCACCGGGAGCCACGCCTCCATGCGGCGCGCGTGGTCCCGGACCGTCCCCTTGCCGCCGTGCGCGTGCTCGGCGGAGATCCAGCCGTGCAGGTTGTTCTCGCCGTCCAGGACGACTGCCCAGCGGGCGTCCAGCCGCGCGGGCAGCGGGTCGTCCAGGTGCAGGACGGGCGGCTGCTCCAGGTCGCCCTCCTCGATGGGCGTCACGGAGAGGCGCTTGAGGCCGCGGTCCGCGCCGACGAAGTCCGCCACGTAGTCGTTGGCCGGTGCGCCCAGGATCGTCGAGGGGGTGTCGAACTGCTCGATGCGGCCCTCTCCGTAGACGGCCATGCGATCGCCCAGGCGGACGGCCTCCTCGATGTCGTGCGTGACGAAGAGGACGGTCTTGCGGACGGCCTGCTGGAGGCGGAGGAACTCGTTCTGCAGGTGCTCGCGCACCACGGGGTCGACGGCGCCGAACGGCTCGTCCATCAGGAGCACGGGCGGATCGGCCGCCAGCGCGCGGGCCACGCCCACCCGCTGGCGCTGGCCCCCAGAGAGCTGCTCGGGGTAGCGGTCGCCGTACGTGGCGGGGTCGAGGCCGACCAGGTCGAGGAGTTCGGCGGCGCGCTCGCGGGCCTTGCCGCGCTTCACGCCGAGCAGGTGCGGGACGGTCGCGGTGTTCTCCAGGACCGTTTTGTGCGGGAACAGGCCGACCTGCTGGATGACATAGCCGATCCGGCGCCGGAGTTGGACCGGATCGATGGTGGATATGTCGTCACCTTCGACGTATATCCGGCCCTCGGTCGGCTCGATGAGACGGTTCACCATCTTCATCGTCGTCGTCTTTCCACAGCCCGACGGGCCGACGAGCGTGACCAGTTCGCCCTCGGCGACCTCGAAGGACAGGTCGTCGACGGCCGTGGTGCCGTCCTCGTACCGCTTGGTGACGTGCTCGAACCGGATCATGATTCCCCATTGTTGCGGGCGTTGTGTAAAGCCCATGTTGCGCCAGTACGACGAGTCTCGGCGATTGTCGGTGCTCCGCGTTAGGGTCGCCAGACGGCCTCAGGAAACGGGACGCGGGGGGAGTGGGGCGGGATGAGCGAGCAGAACTGTCTGGTGACGAACGACTGGATCTGCGGGGAGTACGTGAGCTCCCGCAGCCAGGAGTTGATCGACGCCACCGTGCAGCACGTGGGCATCACCGCGGCCTCGGTCGCCATCGGCGTCGCCGTCTCGCTGCCGCTCGCGCTGCTCGCGCGGCGCTGGCGCTTCCTCGCGGGCCCGATCCTCGGCGTGACGACCGTGCTCTACACCGTGCCCTCGCTCGCGATGTTCTCGCTCCTGCTGCCCTTCTTCGGGCTCTCGGCCTCGCTGGTCGTCACGGGCCTCGTGCTGTACTCCCTGACGATCCTCGTGCGGAACATCCTGGCGGGGCTCCAGGCCGTGCCGGAGGAGGCGCGGGACGCCGCCAGGGGCATGGGGTACGGCCCGCTGAGGCTGCTGTGGGAAGTCGAACTGCCGCTCGCGCTGCCCGCCCTGCTCGCCGGTGTCCGCATCACGACGGTCTCGACGGTGGCGCTGACGACCGTAGGGGCGATCGTCGACTACGGAGGCCTCGGATCGCTGATCCTCGACGGCCTCGACACGACCTTCAAGGCACAGGTGCTCACCGCCTCCGCGCTCTGCGTGCTGCTCGCCCTCGTCGCCGACCTGCTCCTCCTCGCGCTCCAGCGGTGGCTCACGCCGTGGACACGCGTCCATCGCATACGTACGAAGCGTTCCGCCCCCGCGGAGCGCACGGCCAAGGTGGCTGAACCTGCATGAACGCGATAACCGGCGCGTACGACTGGCTGACCACGGGTGCCAACTGGCAGGGCGAGAAGGGGGTGTGGCACCGTCTCGCCGAGCACCTGTACTTCAGCGGTGTGTGCCTCGCCGCCGCGTGCCTGATCGCGCTGCCGATCGCCCTGTACCTCGGGCACATCGGCAAGGGCGGCGCCCTCGCGGTGAACATCTCGAACGTCGGCCGCGCGGTGCCGACCCTCGCGGTGCTCGTGCTGCTCACGCTCACCCCGCTCGGCGAACACGGGGACATACCGACCCTGATCGCGCTCGTCCTGTTCGCGGTGCCGCCGCTGCTGACCAACGCGTACATCGGGATGCGCGAGGTCGACCGGTCGGTGGTGGAGGCCGCGCGCGGGATGGGCATGAGCGGCGGCCAGCTGTTCGCGCGGGTCGAGCTGCCTCTCGCGTACCCCCTGGTCATGACCGGTGTCCGGTCCGCCGGCGTGCAGGTCGTCGCCACGGCGACGCTGGCCGCGATGGCGGGCGAGGGGGGCCTCGGCCGGATCATCACGGCCGGGTTCAACCTGCAGAACACGCCCCAGGTGGTGGCGGGGGCGCTCCTCGTGGCGCTGCTCGCGCTCTTCGTGGAGGTGGTGCTCGTCGTGGTGGGGAAGGTCTTCAATCCCATGCGTGGGCGCTCGGGGGTCGCGCAGTGACCTCCGACGGCAGTTTCCAGTGGTTCCCGGAGTTTTTGGCTCCCAGGGTCTTCGGCTCCCAGAATTTTCGAAATGGTGGTTCACCGATGAACAGCACAACGCGTCGCGCGCGACGGATGGCAGGGGCGGCCGTGGCCGTCGTGGCGCTGACCGCGGGGCTCACCGCGTGCGGCGGGGACAGCCTGGAGAAGGACGGCAAGGGCGACGGGGACAAGGCGGGCGGCAAGGGCAAGCTCGTGGTCGGGTCGGCCCGGTTCACCGAGCAGAAGGTGCTCGCCGAGCTCTATGTGGGCGTCCTGGAGGACGCCGGATACGACGCCGAGGTCAAGACCGTCCAGAACCGCGAGGTCTACGAACCCGAGCTGAAGAAGGGCGCGATCGATGTCGCCCCCGAATACGCGGCGACGCTCGCGGAGTTCCTCAACCTCGGCAAGAACGGCCCGAAGGCGAAGCCGGTCGCCTCGAATGACGTGGACGCCACGGTGACCGCGCTGAAGAAGCTCGCCGAACCGCGCGGCCTGAAGGTGCTTCCGGCCGGTGAGGCGGTCGACCAGAACGCGTTCGCGGTGACCAAGGAATACGCGAAGAAGCACAAGCTCAAGACGCTTTCGGATCTCGGGAAGTCCGGCGAGAAGGTCAAGATCGCCGCGAGTGACGAATGCGAGTCGCGGCCGTTCTGCGCTCCGGGACTGGAGAAGACGTACGGCATCGACGTCGCGGGAATCGACCCCAAGGGCGTCGGCACCACGCAGTCCAAGCAGGCCGTCAAGAACGGCACGGACCAGGTGGTGCTGACCACGACCACCGACGCGACGCTCGACGGCTTCGGTCTGGTGGCCCTCGAGGACGACAAGAAGCTCCAGAACGCGGACAACATCCTTCCGGTTGTGAACGCGAAGGATGCGGGCGACAAGGAGATAGCCGACGCGCTCGGGAAGCTCACCAAGGCGCTGACGACGGAAGATCTCGCGGAACTCGACCGGAAGGTCGATGTGGAGCGGCAGAAGGAAGCCGATGTCGCCCGTGAGTATCTGGAGTCGAAGGGATTGATCAAGAAGTAGCGCGGCCGAAACTGGAGTTGAGTGGCCGAAGAGGAGCGGGAAGGGTGGGGAGTCAGCACTATGGCGCTGTCATTTTGGCGGGCGGGGCACCATAGTTCGCCTACGCGCGGTAAGTTTCTGGCCATGCCACGTGGACGTCACCGCCATTCCCCACCCTTGCACAGGCTGCTTCCTCCCTCGACGGTCGCAGGCCTCTCTCTTGTCTGCGCCGGCGGCGCCTGGCTGTTCGCGGAACCCATCGTGCTCCGCGGCCTCGCCGCCGCCGCTGCCGCGGCAGCCGTCGTGGGCTCGGTCGTCATGCGCCAGTGGGACCTGGCGGCCGGCAAACGCGTCGCCGAGCTGGGCCGTGCCCGCAAGAGCGACGAGTGGCGCTACGAGGAACGAATAGCCGAGTGCGAGTCCGATCTCGACGAGTCCCGCGAGCTGCGCGGCCGTCTGGAGACGAAGCTGCGGTCCAAGCGGGCCGAGCTGGCCGCCCTGCGGAACGAACACGCGGCGCTGCTGCGCCGCTACGCCACGGCCGAGACCGAGCGGGCCAGCGCGCTGGAGGGACGGCGGCTGCTCGCCATAGAGGCGTCCGCTCCGACGCGGGCGCTGCCCCCGGCGCCCGCCCGCGCCGAGGCCCCGGCTCCCGCTCCCGTCGTGCACCCGGGGGCCGTCACGCCTCCCTCGCTGTACGACCGGGCGAACGCGGCGCTCGACCGGCTGGCACCGAAGCCCACGCCCGACCGTGGGGCTGCCCGGCAGCGCGCCGACGAGGACGAAGCGCGGGGGAAGCCCGGGGCGGCCGAGGGGTACGGCGGGCATGAGCGCGCGGTCGCCGTCGCGCCGCCCGCCCAGAGGCGCCGCCCGTCCGCCCAGGGAGGCTTCGACTTCTTCGGCACGAAGAGCGAGGCGACCGCAGGGGCGCTGGAGTCCGTGCAGAACGTGGACCTCGCCGACGTGGTGGGCGAGGAGGCACTCGCCGTGCACAAGGCGGAGGCCGAGGCGGAGTTCAAGCAGGCCCCCGAGGGCGCGGACCGTGCCGTCGGCCAGGTCATCGACCTGACGGCGCACGACGAGACCGAGCAGATCGACGTGGCGGAGCTGCGGACGGCGCTGCGGGCGTAAGCGGGCCCCTGGGCCTTGGCTGCCGTCATCACCGGCTCGTCGTCACAGGCTCGGCAGTATCACCGGCTCGTCATCAGCGGCTCGGCAGCATCAGCAGCTCGTCATCATGGGCTCGGCAGCATCACAGGCTCGGCATCACCGGCTCCGCCGAGCGCGTCCTCACCTGCCGGGCGGGCTGGACTTCCGGTCCGTCAGGCCATCCAGCGGTCCGGACGCGCCGTCCTGCGCCCCGTACGGGACCTCTCCGCTTGCGCGGACAGCAGCGCGGCCGCCTCGTCGGCGGGACGGAGCCGCGCCGTCACCGTCTTGTTCGCCCCCGTGTCGACCTGCACGTCCGCCACCCCCTTGAACCGCTCCCAGGGCCCCTGCGTCAGCCGCACGCTCTGCACCTTCGCGTGCGGGACGAGGGACAGGCGGCGGCGCAACAGCCCGTGCCGCGCCGCGAACACCGTGTCCGTCACCGTCAGGCCGTACCCCTTCCACCACACCGGAAGGCACCACGCGGCGCGTGCGGGAGGGCGGATCAGCTCGGCCGCGGCCGGCACCCGCACGCCCGGCAGGATGCGTGCGATCACGGACTCCGCGACCTCCCGCGGCGCGACCGGCACCAGGACGGAGTTGGACGAGCCCGCCACGTCCAGCTCCACGCGCACCCAGCCGCGCCGCCGCCACAGCCACGGCTCCACGACCCGCACGGTCTGCACCCGCCCCGGAGGCACCGTCTCGTGCGCCTTGTCGAGCAGCCCGTGGTCGATGCGCAGGCCGTCGGGCGACTCGCCCACCTTCCAGTCGTACTCCCCGATGAACCGCCCCACACTGCTCGCGAACGCGCCGCCCAGCATGGGCAGTCCGGTCGCGAGGACCGTCCACAGGTTGTGGGTGGCGAACCACAGCAGGGGCGGCACGATGAGCGTGGCGACGAGCATCCCCCACGTCGTGCCGGTCAGCACCAGGGAGATCGCGAGCATCCGCGGCTGTACGTGCACCAGGTTGTTGACCGGTGCCTCACCCACCTCATGGGCCGTCTCGGGGGCGAAACCGGCCGCCCGCGCGAGGAGTTCGGCCCGCAGGACGGAAGCCTCCTCCTGGCCCAGATAGGCCAGTTCGTCCTTCTTCTCCGTGCCGACGACATCCAGCTTGAGCTTGGCGACGCCCACGATGCGGGCGGCGAGCGGCTGCGTCACATCCACGGCCTGGAGCCGGTCGAGCCGGATGTGAGCGGTGCGCCGGAAGACCAGGCCGGTGCGGATGCGCAGTTCGGT
Source organism: Streptomyces sp. NPDC054047 (assembly GCF_055585065.1). NCBI lineage: Bacteria > Bacillati > Actinomycetota > Actinomycetes > Kitasatosporales > Streptomycetaceae > Streptomyces > Streptomyces sp. NPDC054047. The sequence continues at coordinate 456,840 of NZ_JBVJKV010000005.1, forward strand.
GTCGGTGACGGCGAAGTGCGTGAACCACCAGCTCATGAAGCCGTAGAGGGCGCCGCCCAGGAGGACGACGGCGATCCCGGCGAGGAGTTGGGTCACCGGGAGCTCGGCGGCCCGCCGCTGCGTGCCGCTCGGGTCGTGCACCGCGAAGCCCACCAGGACCGCGACCGGCGCCCAGGCGCGGCGCAGGGGCGTGATGGGGTGCAGGCGCCGCTCTCGTACGTCGTCGGCGCCCGGGGCGTGTTCCCTGCCCCGTCGCCTCGCGTACGCCGCTCACAGCCCCGCCGAGCGGGCCTCGCCCAGTTCGGTGAGCCGGTCGCGCAGCCGCTCGGCCTCCTCGGGGATGAGGCCGGGGATGCGGGCGTCGGTGGCGGCGGCGGCCGTGTGCAGCTGCACGCTGGCCAGGCCGAAGTGCCGCTCCACGGGCCCCGACGTCACCTCGACGAGCTGCATCCGGCCGTACGGGACGATCGTTTCCTCGCGCCAGAGAACGCCCCGGCTGATCAGGAGGTCGTCGGCCCGCTCCGCGTACCGCCAGGAGCGCCAGTTGCGCCCCAGCATCGGCCAGCCCCACGCCACGAAGGCCAGCGGGACGGCCCCGAAGGCCGCCCACACGGGCGCCGCGAAGAGCCACAAGAGCACCCCGACGGCCGCCGCGAGCGGCACGAGCCACACCACGAGGAGCAGCCGCCGCATGCGCAGCAGCCCCCGTGGCAGCCCGGTCCACACCGGCTCGCCCTCTGCCTGCCCCGGCCGTGCGGGCCCCGCCGGCTGTGCCGTCCCCGTTTCCATGCCTCAAGCCTACGTAGCCGACGTGACAGTCGCGTAGGAGCGCGCGTACGAGAGAATGCGCGCATGAGCCCCACGACGGAGACCACGCTCGGCATCGGCGGCGCCGCGGAGAGCACCGACATGGTGCTCAACATCGGCCCCCAGCACCCGTCCACGCACGGCGTGCTGCGGCTGCGCCTCGTCCTCGACGGCGAGCGCATCCAGCAGGCCGAGCCGGTCATCGGCTATATGCACCGCGGCGCGGAGAAACTCTTCGAGGCGCGTGACTACCGGCAGATCGTGGTGCTCGCCAACCGGCACGACTGGCTGTCCGCGTTCTCGAACGAACTCGGGGTCGTCCTCGCCGTGGAGCGGATGCTCGGCATGGAGGTGCCCGAGCGCGCCGTCTGGATGCGCACGCTGCTCGCCGAGCTGAACCGCGTGCTCAACCACCTGATGTTCCTCGGCTCGTATCCGCTCGAACTGGGCGGAATCACCCCGGTGTTCCACGCGTTCCGTGAGCGCGAGGAGCTCCAGAACGTGATGGAGGAGATTTCCGGCGGCCGCATGCACTACATGTTCAACCGCGTCGGCGGCCTCAAGGAGGACCTGCCCGCCGGATGGGCCACGCGCGCGCGTGCGGCTGTCGCCTCGGTCCGCTCGCGCATGGACGTGTACGACAAGCTCGTGCTCGGCAACGAGATCTTCCGGGGGCGTACGCGCGGCGTCGGCGTGCTCTCCCCGGAGGCGGTGCACGCCTACGGAGTGAGCGGTCCCATCGCCCGCGCCTCCGGAGTCGACTTCGACCTGCGCCGCGACGAGCCCTACCTCGCGTACGGGGAGCTCCAGGACACCCTGAAGGTCGTCACGCGCCAGGAGGGCGACTGCCTGGCCCGCTTCGAGGTGCTCCTGGAGCAGACCCACAACGCCCTCGACCTCGCCGACGCCTGCCTGGAGCGGCTCGCCGGGCTGCCGCAGGGCCCGATCAACCAGCGCCTCCCGAAGGTGCTCAAGGCTCCCGAGGGCCACACGTACGCGTGGACCGAGAACCCCCTGGGCATCAACGGCTACTACCTGGTCTCCAAGGGCGAGAAGACCCCCTACCGCCTGAAGCTCCGCTCGGCGTCGTACAACAACATCCAGGCGCTGGCCGTACTGCTGCCGGGACAGCTGGTCGCCGACATGGTGGCGATCCTGGGGTCACTGTTCTTCGTGGTCGGCGACATCGACAAGTAGCGGGCCGCTGATGCCGACCGGCTGGGCGAGCCACCCGAAGTCGCCGAGCCCGCCGGCCGCGGTGAGCTCCGCCGCCTCTCCCGCCCGCGTGAGGGCCCGTACGTACGCCGTCGGGTCCGTGGAGGCCAGGGACAGCGGCGGGCGGCCACCGCGCACCCCCAGGGCGTGCAGGGCCGCGCGCTGGGTGAGCAGGCAGGCGCCGGGCGGCGCGCACGCGTCGAGCGCCACATGGGCCGTGATGTCGCACGTGCCGTCCGGCACGGGCGCCGTCTCGCGGCCCGCGCGGAAGCCGGTCAGGGTGCCGAAGGGCGGCCGTCCGGCGCGGTCGTGCGCGTAGTCGACCGCGACCGCGAGGCCGCGGGTCAGCGTTCCCGCGGCCGTCGCCCACGCCTCGTCCCTGGGGCGGCCGATCTCCGCGCGCAGGCCCGGCTCCGGGGCGAGCGGCCACCAGCGCGCGAGCCAGGAGGCGTCCGCGCCCGCCACCGGGTCGCCGAGGGATTCGGTGCCGTCGTCGCGTACGAGCACGTGCCGGACCAGACCGTCGGGGTCCACCTCGACGACGTCCAGGGGGACGTTGTCCAGCCACTCGTTGGCGAAGAGCAGGCCGGTGACACCGGCGGGCGGCCGGTCGCGCCACTCGACGCGCGGGTCGAGTCCCGCCGGGCGCCCGGCCCGCTCGACCGCATAGGCACGCGTGCGTGGCGCCACGTCGGCGGGCAGCGCGGCGAGGACGCCCGCGGTCAACTCCCCGCGCCCTGCTCCAAGATCGACGAAGGCCAACTCGTCCGGGTGGTCGAGTGTCTCGTCCACGCGGCACAGCAGCCGGGCCACCGCGCCCGCGAAGAGCGGCGATGCGTGCACCGACGTACGGAAGTGCCCCGCGGGTCCCTCGGGGCGCAGATAGAAGCCCTCGGGCCCGTACAGGGCGGCCTCCATGGCCTCCCGCCAGCCGCGCCGCACGTCCTGCCGCTCACCTCGGACCTCGTTCGTCACGCGAGAAGGCTAAGCGGGCCTCCACCTTGGGGAGTACACGCGAGGGGTACGGATCGGACCTCCGGTTGACCCCGGAGGGCCATGGCGCTGCCTACGCTGGGTTACGTGCAGCGCGTCTATGAATTCCTTCGCAGACACCCGACCGGGGTCGATGGCTTCTGGGCCCTCGCCCTGCTCGGGATCTCCGGCATCGGTCTGGTCTCCATGGCCGACGTGGAAGGCCGGGACCCGAAGGTCGCGGCCGCCGTCGTCGTCCTCGGCATGTCCGTCGTGGTGGCGCTGCGCCGCAAGTACACCGAGAAGATGCTGGTCCTCACCGCGGTGCTCGGTGTCGCCCAGCTGATCTTCGACGTCGAGACGATGCCGGCCGACTTCGCGATGCTGGTGATCATCTACACCGCGTCGGCCGACGGCTCGAAATGGGCGTCGCGGTTCGCCCTCATCGGCGGCCTGTGCGCGGCACCGCTGTCGTCGCTGCGCTGGCCCGAGGAGAACATAGGCGTCTTCGGCAGCGTCTTCTTCACGATCTTCCAGATGGTGCCCTTCGCCCTCGCCTGGGTGCTCGGCGACTCCATCCGCACCCGCCGCGCCTACTTCGCGCAGCTGGAGGAGCGCGCCGACCGCCTGGAGAAGGAGCGGGCGGCGCAGTCCAAGGTCGCGGTGGCGGCCGAGCGGGCGCGCATCGCCCGCGAGCTGCACGACGTCGTCGCGCACAACGTCTCGGTGATGGTCGTCCAGGCCGACGGCGCCGCGTACGTCCTCGACACGGCCCCCGAGCAGGCCAAGCAGGCCCTGGAGACCATCTCGGGCACCGGGCGCCAGGCGCTCGCCGAGATGCGCAGGCTGCTCGGTGTGCTGCGCACCGGCGAGCACCAGGAGAGCGGTGAGTACGTCCCGCAGCCCGATGTGGAGCAGCTCGACGAGCTCATCGAGCAGGTGCGCACGGCGGGCCTGCCGGTCGACTTCAAGGTCGAGGGCACCCCGCGTCCACTGCCCAGCGGCGTCGAGCTCACGGCGTACCGCATCGTGCAGGAGGCGCTCACCAACACCCGCAAGCACGGCGGCGAGAACACCGGCGCGAGCGTGCGCCTCGTCTACTTCGACGACGGCCTCGGGCTGCTCGTCGAGGACGACGGCAAGGGCGCGCCGCACGAGCTGTACGAGGACGGCGGCGCCGACGGCAGCGGGCACGGCCTGATCGGCATGCGGGAGCGCGTCGGCATGGTCGGCGGCACGCTGGACGCGGGGCCGCGGCCGGGCGGCGGGTTCCGCATCAGCGCGCTTCTCCCGCTGAAGCCCGCAAATTGACACCTGTCACCGAATCGTCGAACCGCCCACGCCCTACGCTCATGACCACATCCGTTCGCCCGTACAGCGCTGATCGCTTGCGAGCACATCCACGAAGGGGCCTTTGATGTCGATCCGCGTCATGCTCGTCGACGACCAGGCGCTGCTGCGCACGGGGTTCCGGATGGTGCTCGCCGCACAGCCGGACATGGACGTCGTCGCCGAGGCGGGCGACGGGGTCGAGGCCCTTCAGGTGCTGCGGACGACCGAGGTCGACGTGGTGCTCATGGACGTACGCATGCCGAAACTGGACGGCGTGGAGACGACCCGGCGCATCTGCCAGGACGAGAACCCGCCGAAGGTGCTGATCCTGACGACCTTCGACCTCGACGAGTACGCCTTCTCGGGGCTGAAGGCGGGCGCCTCCGGCTTCATGCTGAAGGACGTGCCCCCGGGGGAGCTGCTCGCCGCGATCCGCTCCGTGCACAGCGGTGACGCCGTGGTCGCGCCGTCCACGACGCGGCGGCTGCTCGACCGCTTCGCGCCGATGCTGCCGAACGCGGGCGGGCAGCCCAAGCACAAGGAGCTGGAGCGGCTCACGGAGCGCGAGCGCGAGGTCATGATCCTGGTCGCCCAGGGGCTCTCGAACGGGGAGATCGCGGCGCGGCTCGTCCTGTCGGAGGCCACGGTGAAGACCCATGTGGGCCGCATCCTGACCAAGCTCGGCCTGCGGGACCGGGTGCAGGTGGTGGTCCTCGCGTACGAGACGGGTCTGGTGCGGGCCGGGGGCGGTTCGGCCTGACGGCTCGGCCTGGGGGCGCTCGGTCCGGGAGTGGTCGGCCCGGCGGCGTTATGCCCGGGGGCGATCGGCCCCACGGCGTCAGCGCAGGATGCCCTCCAGGAAGTCGCTGCCCAGGCGGGCCACCACGGTGACGTCCAGCTGGTGCATCACGTACCGGCCGCGCCGGGCCGTGGTGACCAGGCCCGCCTTCTTCAGGAGCGTGAGGTGCCGGGAGACCTCCGGCGCCGTCAGTCCGGTCGCGTGGGCCAGCTCGCCGGTGGTGAAGGGCGCGCGGGCCATGTCGCGGCACAGCCGCAGGCGCACCGGGTGCGCCAGGGCCGTGAGGCGCCGCTCCAGCGTCTCCACGGAGGTGGGCCTGGCCAGGTCCGGGGCGGACACGGGGTAGTGGATCACCGGGCGCCAGCCCGGGGCGTGCAGGACCATCAGGTGCGGCCAGGCGAAGTGCGAGGGCACGAACGTGAGCCCCGCGCCCAGGGTGTGGTCCAGGGCCGTCGTGGCGCCCGGCACCAGCTTGTCCGCGGTGATGCGGCGGCCGTCCGGGTCCACCGAGAGCGCCGCCGACACCGACGAGAGCACCTCGGCCAGGCCCTTGTGGCGCAGTATCTCCGTCTTGTGCCGGGCGTCGGCGGCCAGTTGGACGCGCACCCGCCGCCAGGTGTCCGCGAAGAACGCCTCGTCGCAGTCCTCCAGGAGGCGGCGCAGCCAGGCGCGCACGCTCCGCGGGTCGGCCAGCAGCCGTCTGGCGAAGTCCAGTTGCCTGGTGCCGCGCGTGGCGGCGAGCTCCAGGGAGCGGGCGCCCCGGGCCGGGTCGGTGAGCGGCGAAGGACCGCCTTCGTTGTACGTCGTGCCGCAGGTGAACTCCAGGGCCGCCATGACGAACCGCTCGTCGTCCAGGCGGTCGAGCAGGTCCAGCTCCTCGGTGAGCGTCGCCCCCGGCCTGCCGTCGCCGTCGACGAGCCCGGCGAACGGCATGAACACGTCCGAGAACGTGTTCCGCCACAGGAAGTCGGCCTCGCACAGCCGGTCGGCGAGGTCCGGCTTGAGGCAGGCGGTGGTCGCCGTGGCCCAGCCGTGCAGTCCCGGATGGTGTCCGGGCTCGGCCAGCGCGTGCAGGGCGACGCCCAGCTCCGCCAGGGGCGAAGGGTCGAAGAAGATCCGCTCCTGCGGCAGGCCCGCGATCTCGATGTGCACGCTCATGGACCCATCGTGCACCGCGCCACCGACATCCCCGCCGTCGATTGACGCCCGGCGTCAATCGACGCGACGACGGAGTGACGGCGGGCGCAGTCTGTGGTGACCGGGCCGCACGGCCCGGACCGCCGGGCCGCACCACCGTGCCGCGGCCGGACCGTCCCGCCCCTGTCGCCGACCCTGCCTTCCGTGCTTTCCGTCGACCCAAGGGCGCCCGATAAGTACCCTTATGTCCTGAGAGGCGAACCCGTCATGAGCATCACCCAGCAGTACCTTCTCGACAGCTTCCGCGCCGCCCAGCACGACGAGCGCACCCCGCCGGCTCCCGGGCAGCAGGACTGGCAGGTCATGCGCGAGGTGCGCGACTACGGCCGCTTCCGTGCCGTCGTCGAGGAGCGCCCCGCCCACGGACGCATCCGTGCCGCGCTCGCCAGGATCGCCGGCGCCGGGCACCTCAGCCGGGGATCCGCCGCACGAACTCCGCGACCGCATCATTGACGTCGTCGGACGTCCACTCCAGGCCCGCCTCGGTCACGGTGACCTCCGTGACCGAGAGGCCGGGCGGCCCGTCGGGGAACCAGCGGCCGAACAGCTGGGTCTTGGTCTCCTCGGCCTGCCCGAGCGCCGCCTCGGTGAGGTCCTCGGAGTCGTACGGCAGCCAGACCTGGAACTGGTGGGTGTGCGGCCGCTCGGGGTGCACCCGCGACCAGGGCACTCCGGCGGCCGCGAACCCCTCCTTGAGCGCGTCGGCGACCACGCGCGCGTGGGCCACGTAGTCCGGCAGCCGGGGGAGCGTGTTCTTCAGGCCCAGCAGGGCGGCGACGGCGGCCGGGAACTGCTGGAAGATCTGGCCGCCGTAGCGGTGCCGCCAGGTCCTTGCCTCGTCGACCAGGGTGCGCGGGCCCGCGAGCACCGCGCCGCTCAGGCCGTCCAGGGACTTGTAGAACGACACGTACACGCTGTCCGCGAGCCCGGCGATCTCCGCGAGGGGGCGGCCGAAGTGCGGGGTGCACTCCCACAGGCGGGCGCCGTCGAAGTGCACGACGGCGTCGCGTTCGCGGGCCGCCTCCACCACCTCTTCGAGCTCCTCCCAGGACGGCAGGACGAAACCGGCGTCCCGGAGCGGCAGTTCGAGCATCAGCGTCCCGAAGGGCTCCTCGAAGTCCCGCACTTCATCGGCCGTCGGCAGCCGAGGCTCCCGCGTCGGATGCACCGTGCGCAGTCCGCTCACCGCACCGAGGGCGCCCCCTTCGTGGACCTCCGGGTGGGCCTTCGGGTGCAGGGCCACGGTCGCGTTGCCCGTGCGGCCCGCCCAGCAGCGCAGGGCGACCTGCTGGGCCATCGTGCCGCTCGGGAAGAAGGCGGCGTCCTCCTTGCCGAGCAGCCGCGCGACCTCGTCCTCCAGGCGGGCGACGACCGCGTTGCCGTAGATGTCGATGGGCTCGTCCGGGTCCACCACCTCGGACGCCGCGTCCGCGAGGGCCGAGAGCCGCGTGCTGAGCGGGAGGTTCCCGGACCAGCGGTGCAGGGTCCGGGTGACGCCGAGGGCGGCGGCCCGGCGGCGGGCGGCCCGCAGGTCCTGCTCGCTCACCTCGGTGGGGGCTCCGGCTCCGTCATGTGAAGTCATCCCCCGAGCATGCCGTGCCGGTGGGCGGCCGGTCATACCAATACCCACAGCCTGTGGACAGCCGAGGACGCGGCGCGCACCAATCGCGTTAGCATGACGAGAAATCGTCCGGTACCCGGAGCGGACTGGAACGGGAAGGCGTCATCGCGTGAACGCACCTCATCAGCCAGACCCGCGGGACCGCCCCGCGAGGCTCACGGTGGGCGTCGTGGGAGCGGGCCGTGTCGGCCCCGCGCTCGCCGCGGCACTCCAGCTCGCCGGGCACCGCCCGGTCGCCGCGTCGGGGGTCTCCGACGCGTCCGTACGACGCGCGGCGGTCCTGCTGCCCGACGTCCCCCTCGTCACGCCCGCCCAGGTCCTCGAGCGCGCCGACCTGGTCCTCCTGACCGTGCCGGACGACGCCCTGCCGGGCCTCGTCGAGGGCCTCGTCGAGACCGAGGCGATCCGCCCGGGCCAGCTCCTCGTGCACACGTCGGGGCGGTACGGCACCAAGGTCCTGGAGCCCGCGCTGCGCGCCGGAGCCCTGCCGCTCGCGCTGCACCCCGCCATGACGTTCACCGGCACCCCCGTAGACGTGCAGCGTCTCGCGGGCTGCTCCTTCGGCGTGACCGCTCCCGAGGAGCTGCGCCTCGCCGCGGAGGCGCTGGTCATCGAGATGGGCGGCGAGCCCGAGTGGATCGCCGAGGAGGCCAGGCCGCTCTATCACGCGGCGCTCGCACTCGGCGCGAACCACCTGGTCACGCTGGTCGCCGAGTCCATGGAGCTGCTCCGTGACGCGGGCGTGGAGGCCCCGGACCGGATGCTCGGCCCGCTGCTCGGCGCCGCCCTGGACAACGCCCTGCGGTCCGGCGACGCCGCCCTCACCGGACCCGTCGCGCGCGGGGACGCGGGCACGGTCGCCGCGCACGTGGCCGAACTGCGCAAGCACGCGCCGCAGACCGTCGCCGGATATCTGGCGATGGCCCGCGCGACCGCCGACCGCGCGCTCGCCCACGGACTGCTCAAGCCCGAGCTCGCCGAGGACCTCCTGGGAGTCCTGGCCAACGGCGGCGGAGTGGACGGCGACGCCGGGGGAGGAACCCGATGACCACCCTCCTGCACACCGCCGAAGCCCTGCGCACGCGCACGCGTGCCGGCCGCCGCGTCGTCGTCATGACCATGGGCGCCTTGCACGAGGGCCACGCCACCCTGATCCGCACCGCACGCCGCATCGCGGGCGCCGAGGGCGAGGTCGTGGTCACGGTCTTCGTGAACCCCCTCCAGTTCGGCGCGGGCGAGGACCTCGACCGCTATCCCCGCACGCTGGACGCGGACATCAAGATCGCCGAACAGCAGGGCGCGGACTTCGTGTTCGCCCCGTCCGTCGACGAGGTCTACCCGGGCGGCGAACCGCAGGTCCGGATCAGCGCGGGCCCCATGGGCGCACTGCTCGAAGGAGCCACGCGCCCCGGACACTTCGACGGCATGCTCACGGTCGTCGCCAAGCTCCTGCACCTCACCCGGCCGGACGTGGCGCTGTACGGCCAGAAGGACGCCCAGCAGCTCGCCCTCATCCGCCGCATGGTCCGGGACCTGAACTTCGGCGTCGAGATCGTCGGCGTACCGACCGTGCGCGAGGACGACGGCCTGGCCCTCTCCAGCCGCAACCGCTATCTCTCCCCGGCCGAGCGGCGCACCGCGCTCGCGCTCTCCCAGGCCCTCTTCGCGGGCCGCGACCGGCACGCGGCGCAGGAGGCCCTGCACGCGCGCGCGGCGCTGGCCCCCGTCACGCACGCGCGCGCCGACGCCCTGAACGCCCTGGGGGAGTCGCGCGCGGCCGCCGACACCCACGCGCTCGCCCAGTCCGTCACGCCGTCCGTGCCCGGCGGCCCCGCGGCCGTCCGCGCCGCCGCCCGGCAGGTCCTGGACGAGGCCGTCCGCCGCACGCCCCCGCTGGAGCTGGACTACCTGGCGCTGGTCGACCCGGCCGACTTCACGGACGTACAGCCGGGCCACATCGGTGAGGCCGTCCTCGCCGTGGCGGCCAAGGTCGGCGCGACCCGGCTGATCGACAACATCCCGCTCACGTTCGGAGCCACCGCATGAGTGCCACCGGAATACGGCTGCACGCCCCCGCGCCCGGCTGGTCCCTGGAGGCCGACGTCGTCGTCGTCGGCTCCGGAGTGGCCGGACTGACCACGGCCCTGCGCTGCTCGGCGGCCGGACTGAGGACCGTCGTGGTCACCAAGGCCCGCCTGGACGACGGCTCCACGCGCTGGGCCCAGGGCGGCATCGCCGCGGCACTCGGCGAGGGCGACACCCCCGAACAGCACCTGGACGACACCCTCGTGGCGGGCGCGGGCCTGTGCGACGAGGAGGCCGTGCGCGCCCTGGTCACCGAGGGCCCCGACGCCGTGCGCCGCCTCATCGAGACCGGCGCGCACTTCGACACGGGCCCCGAAGGCGCCATCGAGCTGACCCGCGAGGGCGGCCACCACCGCCGCCGCATCGCGCACGCGGGCGGCGACGCGACCGGCGCGGAGATCTCCCGCGCCTTGGTCGAAGCGGTCCGCGCGCGGTCCATACCGACCGTGGAGAACGCCCTCGTACTCGACCTGCTGACCGACGCGGACGGCCGCACCGCCGGTGTCTCCCTGCACGTCATGGGAGAGGGCCAGCACGACGGCGTGGGCGCGGTGCACGCCCCCGCGGTCGTCCTCGCCACCGGCGGCATGGGCCAGGTCTTCTCGGCGACGACGAACCCGTCCGTGTCCACGGGCGACGGCGTCGCGCTCGCCCTGCGCGCGGGCGCCGAGGTGAGCGACCTGGAGTTCGTGCAGTTCCACCCCACCGTGCTCTTCCTGGGCGCCGACGCGGAGGGCCAGCAGCCGCTGGTCTCCGAGGCGGTGCGCGGCGAGGGCGCCCACCTCGTGGACGCGGACGGCGTGCGCTTCATGGTCGGCCAGCACGAGCTCGCGGAGCTCGCGCCCCGGGACATCGTCGCCAAGGGCATCACGCGGCGCATGCTGGAACAGGGCGCCGAGCACATGTACTTGGACGCACGGCACTTCGGCGCCGAGATGTGGGAGCACCGCTTCCCGACGATCCTCGCCGCCTGCCGCGCCCACGGCATCGACCCGGTGACCGAGCCCATCCCCGTCGCCCCGGCCGCGCACTACGCCTCCGGCGGCGTCCGCACCGACCCGCACGGCCGCACCACGGTCCCGGGCCTGTACGCCTGCGGCGAGGTCGCCTGCACCGGCGTGCACGGCGCCAACCGCCTCGCCTCCAACTCCCTTCTGGAGGGCCTGGTCTACGCCGAGCGCATCGCCGCCGACATCGCGGCGCGCCACGCGGAGCTGGCCCTGCCCGCGCTGTACGCGGCCGTGCCCGTCCCGGTGCCCGCGCCCGCACCGGTCGCCCACCCCGACACCCCCGCGCACCCCCTGCTGCCCCCCGAGGCCCGCTTCGCCATCCAGCGCGTGATGACCGAGGGCGCCGGAGTGCTCAGGTCCGCCGACTCCCTCTCCGAGGCCGCGGCCCGCCTGGCCCGCATCCACGCCGAGGCCGCGGGCGCGCTCGCCGAGGACGGCAAGACCGCCGAGCCCGGCGTCGACACCTGGGAGACCACCAACCTCCTGTGTGTCGCCCGCGTCCTGGTCGCCGCCGCACAGCGCCGCGAGGAGACCCGCGGCTGCCACTGGCGCGAGGACCGCCCCGACCGCGACGACGAGGCCTGGCGGCGCCACATCGTCGTACGCCTGAACGCGGACCGGACCCTGGCCGCGCACACGACCGAGACCGCAGACTTCCCCCCGACGACCAGCCTTCAGGAGAAGTGACCGTGAGCACCCCCGACGACCTCCCTCTCGCCCCCACGGGCGGCGGCTGCGGCGATGCCTGCGGCTGCGGCGGAGACGACGCGTACGACCCCCTGGAGTGCGGCCTCGACCCCGCTCTCGCGCAGCTCCTGACCGACGCGGGGCTCGACCCCGTACAGGTCGAGGACATCGCGCACATGGCGATCGAGGAGGACCTGGCCGGCGGCGTGGACGTCACGTCCGTCGCCACCATCCCCGAAGAGGCCGTCGCCACCGGCGACTTCACCGCGCGCGAGGCCGGCACGGTCGCCGGTCTGCGCATCGCCGAGGCGGTCATCTCCCTCGTCTGCACGGACACCTTCGAGGTCGAGCGGCACGTCGAGGACGGCGAGCGGGTGGAGGCGGGCGCGAAGCTGCTCAGCGTCACCACCCGCACCCGCGACCTGCTCACCGCCGAGCGCAGCGCGCTCAACCTCCTGTGCCGCCTCTCCGGCGTGGCGACGGCCACGCGCGCGTGGGCCGACGCGCTGGAGGGCACGGGCGCCGAGGTGCGCGACACCCGCAAGACCACGGCAGGGCTTCGCGCCCTGGAGAAGTACGCGGTGCGCATGGGCGGCGGCGTGAACCACCGCATGTCGCTCTCCGACGCGGCCCTGGTGAAGGACAACCACGTGGTGGCCGCCGGAGGCGTGGAGCAGGCCTTCAAGGCCGTGCGCGAGGCCTTCCCCGACCTGGCCGTGGAGGTCGAGGTCGACACCCTCCACCAGCTGCGCGAGGTCGTGGACGCGGGCGCCGACCTGATCCTCCTGGACAACTTCACGCCGGGCGAGACCGAGGAGGCCGTCGCCCTCGTGGACGGCCGCGCGATCCTGGAGTCCTCCGGCCGCCTCACCCTGGAGAACGCCAGGGCGTACGCCGAGACGGGCGTCGACTTCCTCGCGGTGGGCGCCCTGACCCACTCCTCCCCGATCCTGGACATCGGCCTCGACCTGCGCGCGGCGGAGTGACGACGACATGCTGCTGACCATCGACGTCGGAAACACCCACACCGTCCTCGGCCTCTTCGACGGCGAAGAGATCGTCGAGCACTGGCGGATCTCCACCGAGGCCCGCCGCACGGCCGACGAACTGGCCGTGCTGCTCAACGGGTTGATGGGCATGCACCCGCTGCTCGGCGAGGAGCTGGGCGACGGGATCGACGGCATCGCCATCTGCTCGACGGTCCCCTCCGTCCTGCACGAACTGCGCGAGGTCACCCGCCGCTACTACGGAGACGTGCCCGCCGTCCTCGTGGAGCCCGGCATCAAGACCGGCGTACCGATCCTCATGGACAACCCCAAGGAGGTCGGCGCCGACCGCATCATCAACGCGGTCGCGGCGGTCGAGCTCTACGGAGGCCCCGCCGTCGTCGTCGACTTCGGCACGGCGACCACGTTCGACGCGGTCTCCGCGCGCGGGGAGTACACCGGTGGCGTCATCGCCCCCGGCATCGAGATCTCCGTCGAGGCCCTCGGCGTGCGGGGCGCCCAGCTGCGCAAGATCGAGCTGGCCCGGCCGCGCAGCGTCATCGGCAAGAACACCGTGGAGGCCATGCAGTCGGGCATCCTGTACGGCTTCGCGGGCCAGGTGGACGGCGTCGTGCAGCGCATGGCCCGCGAACTGGCTGGCCCCGGCGGCGATCCCGACGACGTGACGGTCATCGCGACCGGCGGCCTCGCGCCCATGGTGCTCGGCGAGGCCTCGGTCATCGACGAGCACGAGCCGTGGCTGACCCTCATCGGCCTGCGCCTGGTCTATGAGCGGAACGTGTCCCGGAGTTGAACACTGTCGGCTCATAACCGGCGGCTCATAAGCGGGGCTTGCGCGCACAACCCCGCGCCCCATACAAGAGTCTGCGCGGGGACGGGACATGAGCGGGGCCGAGCGGGCGTGGAGAACATGGGGCGTAGAGGAAGACTGGCCGCGACAGTGGCGGCCGGTGTGCTGGCCGGTCTCGCCGGACCGGCCACGGCGGCGAGCGCGGCCACCGGGTTCGACGGCGACCGAGCGGCGCACTCGACTTCGTACGCCGTGGACTTCCGCGCGGTCGGCGCCGCCGCCGAGGACCCCGCTGCCTCCGTCGGCACGTCCGCCGGCGGCCAGACGGCAACGGCCTCACCGTCAGACACGTCAGACAAGTCAGACACGTCAGGCACATCAAGCCCATCAGACACGTCCGGCCCATCAGACACGTCCGGCACGTCCGGTACCGACGAGGACCCCGGCACCATCGCCGACACCGGCGCGGGCGTGCTCCCCTGGATCACCGCAGGCGCGGCCGGCGCCCTGGGGGTCGGCGCGGTCGTCTTCGCGATGATCCGCCGCCGCTCGGAGTGAGCGCGGGCGCAGCCACGCCCAGCGGAAGCCACGCCACGCATTGGCGTTAAGCGGATTTTGTCCGTTTCACACGTATTGTCGGTCCATGCCCACGCCATACGGATCTCGCGGCGGCATGGCCTTCGGTGCGGAGGAGCTGCGTGTGCTCCGCCGCGCTCTGGCCCTCGCCCTGCATCCAAGCCCCGTCTCCGACGAGGACGTCCAGGACTGTCTCCGTCTCGCCGACGCCGTCGACGAGGCGGTCAGCGAGGGCGCCAGGCTCCGCGCCTTCCTGCTGGCCGACCTCGCCCGCTACCGGGCGGCCCTGCCCGGGACCGCAGCCGGCTACCTCGCGCTCCTGGAGGACGTCGTCTGCTCCGGCTACCAGCCGGGCGCCGACGACCTCGCCGCGCTGCGCGCCCTGCGCGGCAACCCGGCCGCCGCCGCCCTCCTCGACCGCTGCCGGACCATCGCCGAACAGGCCGTACGCGCCCGCCTCTCGGGCCGGTCCCATACGGCCGTCCCGGCGCCCCGCCCCCTCGTCCCCGCCTCGCGCACGCGCCTGCTCGCCCTCCCCGGCGGCCGGAGCGAGGCAGGCGAACGGGCGGAGCCCAAGCCCAAGAGTCCCAGCGCCCCGCCCGGGAAGCCGGCCGCGCCCGAGCCGTCGCGCCCCGTGCCGACCCCGGCCGAGGTCTTTCCCCCCAAGCGCCGCCCGGCGGACCCGCCGCATCAGCTCGCCGCGGGCTAGCTACTCTGGGGGCATGGAATACGTCTCCGCGCTCCTGCCCCCCGTAGTGATGGCCGTGTTCTTCGGCGGTCTCATCGTGACGATCGTGAAGACCCAGGGCGGCGCCAACAAGGCCAAGGAGGACGCGGCCGTGGACGCCGTGATCTCCCGCGCCGAAGGCGCCCGGCAGACACCCAAGGCCTGACCAGGGTCTCCTGCGGGCGGTGACCCGAGGTCACCGCCCGTGCACTCCCGCACACTCCTGGCCACACTCTTGGCGTACGACTCGCTCACATTCCGAGTCGTACGCCCTTTTTGTTGGGGAAATGGCGCCTCCGCCACGTCCGTCACGTCATTAGTGACATCTCCCACTATTGTTCTGGTGTGCCTCGCCCCTTGGGAGAACTCGAAGACTCAGTCATGACACGGGTGTGGAAGTGGAACCGCCCCGTGACCGTTCGAGAAGTCCTGGAAGACCTTCAGCAGGAACGGTCCATCGCGTACACCACCGTCATGACCGTTTTGGACAATCTTCATCAGAAGGGCTGGGTGCGCCGTGAAGCGGAAGGCCGCGCCTATCGATATGAGGCGGTCTCCACTCGGGCCGCCTACGCCGCCGCACTCATGAACGAAGCATGGTCGCAGAGCGACAACCCCGCCGCCGCTCTCGTCGCGTTCTTCGGGATGATGTCGGCGGAACAGCGCGAAGCGCTCAGTGACGCGATGCGCATCGTGGGCCCGGCCGCGCAAGCGCCCATCTCCGAAGCGCCCATCTCTCGACCGCCGATCTCCGAAGGCCCCGGCGCGGCGGAGCCCGAAGCAGAGCGATAGCGTCCGGTTCATGCCAGCAGAACCCCCTGAACTCAGCGCTAAAGCAGTCTCCGTACGCCGGGCGCGCACAGCCGATGTACCGGTCGTACGCAACCTCCTCGACTCCTACGCACGTCAGGGGATCCTGCTCGACAAAGCGACGGTCGCGCTTTACGAGTCCATCCAGGAGTTCTGGGTGGCGGAACGCGACGACAACGCCGAGGTGGTCGGCTGCGGCGCCCTGCACGTGATGTGGGAAGACCTCGCGGAAGTGCGCACTCTGGCGGTGAACCCACATGTCAAGGGCGCCGGAGTGGGTCATCAGGTGTTGGGCAAGTTGCTGCAGACCGCTCGCTGGCTCGGTGTCCGGCGGGTTTTCTGTCTCACCTTCGAAGTCGACTTCTTCGCGAAGCACGGCTTCGTGGAGATCGGTGAGACACCGGTCGACGGAGATGTCTACAGCGAGCTGCTGCGTTCCAAAGACGAGGGTGTCGCCGAGTTCCTCGGCCTCGAACGAGTGAAACCGAACACCTTGGGCAACAGCCGGATGCTTCTGCATCTGTGATCGTCGCCGGTATTCCGAGCTGCCTGCTGCCCCGGTTCCCTATGTCCGAAACGCGCACGTTTCCTGGGTTCTCGGGGTGCTCGGTCTCTCCCGGGGGTTTGTGTTTTTCCAGCAAAAGCGGTTTGCTTTCCGACGTACTGCAGTACTGCATATAACAGGGGGCGGCGATTCTGCGGCGCGCGCCGTGCGATCCCGACCTAAGTTATCGATGAAAGGAAATCCGGTGGCACAGAAGGTTCAGGTCCTTCTTGTCGATGACCTCGACGGTGGCGAGGCAGACGAGACCGTGACGTTTGCGCTGGACGGCAAGTCGTACGAGATCGACCTCACCACGTCGAACGCGGACAAGCTCCGCGGTCTTCTTGAGCCGTACCTCAAGGGTGGTCGTCGCACCGGTGGCCGTGGGTCGGCCGGGCGCGCCAAAGCCCGCGCCTCTGCCACGAGCGGCGGTCAGGACACCGCGGCCATCCGCGCCTGGGCGAAGGACAACGGTTTCGAGGTCAACGACCGCGGCCGCGTCCCGGCGTCCATTCGCGAGGCCTACGAGAAGGCCAACGGCTGACGACGGGTTCGTCGCAACCGGACCCGGTGGCACTGCGTTGCCGCCGTGTCCACAAGTCGTACGAGACCGGAGCCCACGGCGGGGTCGCTGTGGGGCACGGTGCCACCCCCCACGCAGTACAGGGACGGCAGTGCCGGCAGCGTCGGCTCCACCTCACACCCGGGCTCTGGGGGTCGCAGCCATACGGCGGCCCCCTGCGAGCCGGACCACCCCGGAGGCGTGGGCGCGTCGATCCGTCCGCCCGCCCCGACGGCCGTGAGGTCCAGGGGGATGCCGCCCCACTCCAGCCACTCCAGGAGCCCCGGCAGTTCGTCGGCGCTCCCCGCGGCCACGAAGAGCCGCATCGATTCCCCTCGCAGAGCCACCGGAGCCTTCGGCCCGAGATGCCGCAGGGCGGCGAAACCGGCCTCGGCGGGCAGCTGCAGTACGTCGAAGCGGAGCCCCGTCAGGAGCTGTACCGGCAGCCCGGGACGGCGCTCGGCCGTCGCCCAGCCGAGTTCGTTCTCGTACCACTGCCGCACCGGGTCGCTCTGCTCGACCGGTACACGGGGCTGGGGAACGGTGATGGCCATGCCAGGAGCAACCGGCCGGAGGGGTCCCGGGTTACGCACCGTGGCGCTGCGATCGCGCAGAGTGTCCGGAAAGAGGGCGTAAGGACGTGTTCGGCGGCGCAAGGGTGTTCGCCCGTAGCGGAGGGAACCGGCGCGCGCCGCATGGAGTGTCAGTCCTTACGGGTAAGACATCCCTAGTGGGGAGGGGCGACACACGCGCCAGGCCGTCTCACGTTCGCCATCGGCGTAGCTGAGGTGAGGGTAAGTGCTTGGCCTGCGGGAACATCGTCTCGCACCATCGGGTTGGAGCAGTTGTCGGCGTTCGGGGTCAGGAGGCACCTCTTGTTCTCGGCCGGGTGTCGGCAGTTGGAATGAGCGGTCCCCGCTTGCGGGACTAAGCTGCGGAAGGACAGGGAGGGGACAGCCCCCTTACTGCCTGACCGCTCTGAGGAGCGATTAACGATGTTCGAGAGGTTCACCGACCGCGCGCGGCGGGTTGTCGTCCTGGCTCAGGAAGAAGCCCGGATGCTCAACCACAACTACATCGGCACCGAGCACATCCTCCTGGGCTTGATCCACGAGGGCGAGGGTGTCGCCGCTAAGGCCCTGGAGAGCCTCGGGATTTCGCTCGAGGCGGTCCGCCAGCAGGTGGAGGAGATCATCGGCCAGGGCCAGCAGGCCCCGTCCGGCCACATCCCCTTCACCCCCCGTGCCAAGAAGGTCCTGGAGCTTTCGCTCCGCGAGGCCCTTCAGCTGGGCCACAACTACATCGGCACGGAGCACATCCTGCTCGGCCTGATCCGCGAGGGCGAGGGCGTCGCAGCCCAGGTCCTGGTGAAGCTGGGCGCCGATCTCAACCGGGTGCGGCAGCAGGTCATCCAGCTGCTCTCCGGATACCAGGGCAAGGAGACCGCCACCGCAGGCGGTCCTGCGGAGGGCACGCCTTCCACGTCCCTGGTGCTCGACCAGTTCGGCCGGAACCTCACCCAGGCCGCTCGTGAGTCCAAGCTCGACCCGGTCATCGGGCGCGAGAAGGAGATCGAGCGGGTCATGCAGGTGCTGTCCCGCCGTACGAAGAACAACCCCGTGCTCATCGGCGAGCCCGGCGTCGGCAAGACCGCCGTCGTCGAGGGCCTGGCCCAGGCCATCGTCAAGGGCGAGGTGCCCGAGACGCTGAAGGACAAGCACCTCTACACGCTTGACCTCGGCGCGCTGGTCGCCGGCTCCCGCTACCGCGGTGACTTCGAGGAGCGCCTGAAGAAGGTCCTCAAGGAGATCCGCACCCGCGGCGACATCATCCTGTTCATCGACGAGCTCCACACCCTGGTGGGTGCGGGTGCCGCCGAGGGCGCGATCGACGCCGCGAGCATCCTCAAGCCGATGCTGGCGCGAGGCGAGCTGCAGACCATCGGTGCCACGACGCTGGACGAGTACCGCAAGCACCTGGAGAAGGACGCGGCCCTCGAGCGCCGCTTCCAGCCCATCCAGGTCGCGGAGCCGTCGCTGCCGCACACCATCGAGATCCTCAAGGGTCTGCGCGACCGTTACGAGGCCCACCACAGGGTCTCCATCACGGACGAGGCGCTGGTGCAGGCCGCCACCCTGGCCGACCGGTACATCTCGGACCGCTTCCTGCCGGACAAGGCGATCGACCTGATCGACGAGGCCGGTTCCCGGATGCGCATCCGCCGGATGACCGCGCCGCCGGACCTCCGCGAGTTCGACGAGAAGATCGCGGGCGTGCGTCGCGACAAGGAGTCGGCCATCGACTCCCAGGACTTCGAGAAGGCGGCGTCTCTCCGCGACAAGGAGAAGCAGCTGCTCGCGGCGAAGGCCAAGCGCGAGAAGGAATGGAAGGCCGGCGACATGGACGTCGTCGCCGAGGTCGACGGCGAGCTCATCGCCGAGGTCCTCGCCACGGCGACCGGCATTCCGGTCTTCAAGCTGACCGAGGAGGAGTCCTCGCGTCTGCTGCGCATGGAGGACGAGCTCCACAAGCGGGTCATCGGCCAGAAGGACGCCATCAAGGCGCTTTCGCAGGCGATTCGTCGTACGCGTGCGGGTCTGAAGGACCCGAAGCGTCCCGGTGGCTCGTTCATCTTCGCCGGCCCGTCCGGTGTCGGTAAGACGGAGCTTTCCAAGACGCTCGCCGAATTCCTCTTCGGTGACGAGGACGCCCTGATCTCCCTCGACATGTCGGAGTTCAGCGAGAAGCACACGGTCTCGCGACTCTTCGGTTCGCCGCCCGGATATGTCGGCTACGAAGAGGGCGGGCAGCTGACGGAGAAGGTC
The DNA here is from genome assembly GCF_055585065.1 of Streptomyces sp. NPDC054047. NCBI lineage: Bacteria > Bacillati > Actinomycetota > Actinomycetes > Kitasatosporales > Streptomycetaceae > Streptomyces > Streptomyces sp. NPDC054047. Next base: position 476,406 of record NZ_JBVJKV010000005.1, read on the forward strand.
CGCCGCAAGCCGTTCTCGGTCGTCCTCTTCGACGAGGTCGAGAAGGCCCACCCGGATATCTTCAACTCGCTCCTCCAGATCCTGGAAGACGGTCGCCTGACCGACTCCCAGGGCCGGGTCGTGGACTTCAAGAACACGGTCATCATCATGACGACCAACCTCGGCACGCGTGACATCTCCAAGGGCTTCAACCTTGGATTCGCCGCCGCGGGTGACGTCAAGACGAACTACGAGCGCATGAAGACCAAGGTCAACGACGAGCTGAAGCAGCACTTCCGCCCGGAGTTCCTGAACCGTGTCGACGACACGGTGGTCTTCCACCAGCTCACCGAGGAAGACATCATCCAGATCGTCGACCTCATGATCGCCAAGGTGGACGAGCGTCTCAAGGACCGCGACATGGGCATCGAGCTCAGCGGTGACGCGAAGAAGCTGCTCGCCAAGAAGGGCTACGACCCCGTGATGGGCGCCCGGCCGCTGCGCCGGACCATCCAGCGCGAGGTCGAGGACATCCTCTCGGAGAAGATCCTCTTCGGCGAGCTCCGCCCCGGCCACATCGTGGTCGTCGGCACGGAGGGCGAGGGTGACGAAGCCAAGTTCACCTTCCGTGGCGAGGAGAAGGCGGCGCTTCCGGACGTCCCGCCGATCGAGCAGGCGGCAGGCGGCGGCGCCGGGCCTAACCTGAGCAAGGAGGCCTAGGCCTCCGGCCCGCAGCCGCAGTACAGGCTCAAAGGGGCTGCCCCGGACCGTGAGAAACGGTCCGGGGCAGCCCCTTTTGGTTGTGTTCGGACTGCGGGTGCTGCGTGGCTGGTCGCGCAGTTCCCCGCGCCCCTTCGGAGCGCTGCCCCCGCCCCGCGGCTATGACGTGATCGTGATGCCCTCCGGCACGTTTCGTACGCGTGGCAGGCGGGGGTTCACGCGGAGCACGCTCAGGTTCGGGAAGCCCGTGAGCCAGGACATGTCCGTGTCGGCCAGCTCGGCGGTGATCCACAGGTGGGTGAGCTGCTCGTGCTCCAGGCCGTCGAGGAGCTCCTCGGTGCGTATGACGCCGACGACCTGGATCCACGGCCGCCCGCCGAGGTGCCGCAGCGCCGCGAGCTCGGCGGTGTCGGCGACGGGGAAGTACAGGCCGACCGGATCGAGATGGGCGATGATCTCGCGCGCGTACCGCTCCGTGTCGAAGTGCCGCCACGGACGGGCCAGTTCCATCCGGATGGACAGCGCCGAGCGGTGGCGCAGGCGTGCGAGGTAGTCGATGGCGGCGTCGTCCTGGACGCGGGTCGCCGTGATCGCGAGGAGCAGCGCCTGCTGGTCGCTGGGCACCTGCTCGGGGTCCGGCAGCTGCTCCAGGACGATGGGGCCGACCCAGCCCAGGCTGCGGGCGGCCAGTTCGGTCGTGGGGCGTACGAGGTTCTTGGTGCGGTCGTGGACGAGCTGCTGCACCGCCGGGTCCAGCTCGGTGACGTGCTCCAGGCAGGCCGCGGCCATCAGGCGCCGGTGGTTCACGTGCGGGCGGCGCAGGTTCGGGGCCGCGGCCAGGAGCCGCTCCAGGAAGTCGGCGCACTCCTCGGGCCGTGCGTGGGCGGCGGCCATGCGGATGACCTCCTCCCACTCGGCGCGGTGCGCGTGCTCGACGAGGGTGCGGAGCTGGCCGCGCGCCACTATTTCCTTGGCGGCCAGATAGTCCTGGAAGGTGCGGTGGATGAAGTCCACCGAGAGACCCGCCTGTTCGCGAAGCAGCCCCGTGCGGTGCAGCAGGTGGCGGAAGATCTTCTCGCCGTCTCCCTCGGCACGTGCGGAGGGGATGGCGGGCAGAGCGGTGTCCAGGATGGCGACGACGCGCTGTCGCGGCAGCTCCGAGACGCCCTCCTCCACCATCGCGTGGGCCAGCTTGCGCAGGAGCAGCTCCCGGGGACCCTGCATGAGCCGCACGTCATCGGCGTACAGGACGTCGCGTTCGGGGTCGCGGCGCTGCAGGAGCATCTCCAGGGCCGCGTCGTACAGCTCCTTGCGCCCTTTGGGCAGCGAGCCGGAGCGGTCGCGGTTGAGGGCGCAGATGAGGCCGCACATCAGGGGGTTGGTGGCGAGCTGGCGTAGCTCGCGGAAGATGCGCACGGAGTGCAGGAGGCGCTGTTCGTACTCCTTGAGCTTGTCGCGTTCCGCCTGCTCCTTGCACTGCTCGTCGCTCATCGCCGCCGCGTGCCAGTCGTGGATGAAGCGCGTGACCTGGTCGCGCGACATCGGCGCGAGAGAGAGCTCTTTGAAGCCCTCCTCGGCGAGGCGCTCCTGGGCGAGCCAGCCGTCCTCGACGGCGGAGGGGCGGGAGGTGACCAGGCAGCCGTTGCCGGAGAAGATGCGCAGCAGGCGGCGCAGCTGGTTGCGCAGCTCGCCGCGGGTGGACTCGGGGGCCTCGTCGATCCCGTCGACCAGGAGCATGGCGCGGCCCGCGAGAAGGGTGCGCACGACCCAGCCCTCCGGGGCCTGGTCGGCCAGCGGGTGGCGGATGGCGTGCAGGAAGTCGTCCGGGGCGGGGAAGCCCTCGCGGGCGAAGCGGCGTACGGGCAGGACGAAGGGCACGCGGGCGCCCTCGCGCGCCGCGGCCACGGCGAGCCACTGGACCAGGGTCGTCTTGCCCGAGCCCGCGACGCCGCGCAGCAGCACCCGCTCGGGGCCCTCCAGGGCCCGGTCGGCGAGCAGCACCGTGCGCGGCTCGCCCGGTACGCCGCTGCCGCTGCTCTCCTCGGCCTCCAGGCTGAGGTAGGTGTCCTCCAGGGGCCAGCGGTCCGGCGCGTTGGCCAGGTCCACGCCGACGATGGTGAGCCAGCCGTGCTGGCGTACGACCTCTTCGGCGTAGGCGGACTCGAAGTCCCGGTCCTCCTGGGACCGTTCGGGCTGGCGGGCCGCGGCCTCGGCGTCGTTCAGGTCGATGAGCTGGCGGATGCGGCTGGCCCGCTCGGCCATGTGCCGCTGGATGTGCGGGGAGCGCCGGACGAAGTGGTACAGGACGTGCAGACACGCGGCCACCAGCAGCTCGTCGTGGAACCACGCGGCGGTGGGGGACAGGGCGCGGTCCGCGCCCTGCACGGCGCCCCTGAGGCGGCGCGCGTAGTCCTGCGGACCCAGGCGCACGGCGTCCACGTCCGTGAGGTCCAGTTCCCCGATGGCGAGCAGCGTGCGCGTCAACACGTCGACGACGGAGGCGAGTTCGGTCGTCGGGGCGGAGTGCGCCTCGGCGGCCAGGTGCACGAAGTCGGCGGCCGCGCGGTGCACGTCGTCCGGGGTCGCCGGGGCGTCGGCGCCGCGCCAGGTGGTGAGGGCGGCGATCAGGTCGGGCGCGTCGGGCGGCTGCGGGGGAGGCGTCCGGATGAGCCGTTGTACCAGGGGTGCGGCGAGGGTCGAGGGGATGCGGACAACGGGCTCCATGGACATAGGGGGTCCCTGCGGGTGGGATTTCGTGTGTCGTGGAGGGTCAAGGGTAGGTCAACTCCTCCACGGCGGCGGGGTGATGAGTTCGATCCAGTGCGGTGCCTGCTGGGCCACCGCCTCACCCACCTCAGAGGTCACATGGACCCTCCTGAGGTTCGGGAAGACCGAGAGCCAGGCCAGTCCTTCGACGGGGTGGGACGCTTCCAGGCCGAGCCGGGTGAGCCGGTCGCGCACGATGAGTTCGGTCAGGTCCTCGACGCGGTAGGCGCCGACGACCTGGATGTCCGCCCAGCCGCCGATGTCGCGCAGGGCACGGAGGTCCTCGGGGTCGCGCACGGTGACCCTGGCCTGGCGGGGCAGGTGCGCGAGTATCTCGCGGGCGTAGAGCTCGCGGTCGAAGTGCGGCCAGGACGCGGCGAGCGTCCGCTGGACGTCCACGCTCGGATGCTCGCGGAACTGGGTGAGGAAGTGCAGCGCGGACTCACTGCCCAACTCGCTCGCCGTACGCACCACATGACGTGCCGCGTGGTCGTCGAGCCCTTCCGCGGACGGCAGCAGCGAGAGCACCAGCTCGCCGCCCGCCCGCGCCAGCTCCTCGGCCTCGGCGCTCGATCCGGGCGGCACGAGCAACTGCACCCCCACCTCCACGAAGGAACGGATCGCGGGCGCCACCTCCGCCGCGTACGGCAGCCCTGCGGCGGCAAGGAGCTTGCCGCGCGGGGTGCCCTGCTCCACGAGGCGCCGCAGCATCTGCTCGGCCTCCTTCGGCCGCGCGTGAGCGACGGCCAGGAGGACGACGTCCTCCCACTGGTCCTTGTGCGCGTTGTCCAGGAGCAGGTCGAAGTCCAGTTCCTGTACGGCGAGCCGCGAGCCGAGGTAGTCCTGGAAGGTGCGGTGCAGGAAGTCGACGTGTCCGTCGGCGGGTTCGCGCAGCAGCCCGGAGCGCAGCAGGAGCGAGGTGTAGACCTCCTCCGCGTCGCTGGTCAGGTTCAGGGAGGGCAGCGCCTGCGTGATGATGTGCAGCGCGTCCGAACGGTACATCTCCGAACGGCCGTTGCGGATGAGCCACCACGCGAGCCGCTGGAGCAGCTGGATCTGGGTGGCGTACGGAATGCGCACCACGCCCGGGTCGTCCAACCCCCGTTCCCTGTCGCGCCGTTCGAGCAGCATGGAGAGCGCTGCCTCGTAGAGGGATTTCCTGTCCTCGGGCAGGAAGCCGTTCCGGTCGCGGTGCAGGGCGCAGAGCATGCCGCACATCAGGGGGTTGGTGGCCAGGCGGTTCAGCTCGGTCGTGGTCCGTACGGCCTGAAGCAGGGAGTCGCCGGTGGACTCGTCGGCCCCGGCGGCGCGGTGCCAGCGGCGTACGAACGTGGCGACGTCGTGGCGGGCCATCGGGGAGAGCGTGAGCTCGTTGAAACCGGCGGCGGTCAGCCACTGCTCGGGTACGGCGGAGGGGCGTGAGGTGACCAGCCACAGGTTCCCCGGGAAGGTCCGGGCCAGCTCGCGCAGCCACCGGCGGGCGCTCTCCCTGCGCTCACCGGCGATCTCGTCTATCCCGTCGACCAGCAGCACGCCGCGTCGGGCCCGCAGGACGCGGTCGACCCAGCCGGCGGGCTGCTCGCCCGCCACCGGGCAGGCGACGGCCTTGAGGAAGTCCCCCGGGATGGGCAGCTCGGCCCCCGGGCGCAGGATTCTCCTCATCGGCAGGACGAAGGGCACACGCCCGATGAGGTGCGTGAGTCCGTGCTCGTACGTCCGGCTCGCGGCCGTCACGGCGAGCCACTGGACCAGGGTGGTCTTGCCCGATCCGGCGACGCCGCGCAGCAGGACCTGGTCGTGCTGGGCGAGGACCTGCTCGGCGGGGACGTGCAGCCCGCTGCCGCCGTAGCCGGTGCGCTCGCGGGTCGCCTCCAGGCTGAGGTAGGCGGTGTCGAGGGGCCACTCGCTGGTGCCCGCGTCGAGGCCGTAGATGGTGAGGGTGCCGTGGCGCTGCCCGATGTGGGCGGCGTAGAGGGCTTCGAAGGCGGCGTCCTCGGTGGACTGGGAGGGCAGCCGGTCCAGGAGGATGTCGATGGTCTGCACGAGGCGGGCCAACTGCTGTGTCTGGGCGAGCTGTTGGCGGGCGATGAAGGTGGAACGCTGCGAGAAGAAGTTGAGGATGTGGAGGGCGGCGGTGTGCAGGAGCTGGTCGTAGAAGAGTTCGCCGCTCGCGCTGAGGCCGAAGGAGATGACGACGACGCCCGCGTTCGAGCGCAGGAGGCTCGCGAAACCTTCCGGGCCCAGGGCGACGGCTTCGTAGTCCTCGATGGTGATGGTGCCGAGGGCGGCGAGGGAGTGGGCGAGGGCGCCTCGCACGGCGAGGGCTTCCGCCGGTTCGATGGGCTGCTCGTACGGGCCCGCGGCCTTGAGTGCCCGGCGGACCAGTTCGTCGGCGACCTTCTCGGCGTCCTTGGGCGTCACGCTGCGCTTCTCGCCGCTGAACGAGACGAGCGAGGAGATCTTCACCGGCTTCTCCACCAGGGCCGCGCCCGGCTGGTCCGCCACGAAGAGCTTCTTGATGAGCGGCACGACGACGCTGGACGCGATGCGGGCGCCTAGCGTGGTGGCTTCGACCATGTGTCGAGAGTAGGTGAAGGGCCGCGGGGTCGGCGGTGGTTGGGCGGTAACTAGTACCCCGGCGGGGGGTATCGCTGGGGCACGCCGTGCGGGTCCCCCGCGGGGAGGCTTCGGTGCTGTTCCGGTGGGCCTGGCTTTGGGGGCGGCAGGGAGCTCTCTTGTTGGGTGCTGCGGGCTTTGGGGGCGGTAAGGAGCGTTGGCTGGCGCCGCCGGGCACTGCGTGCGCCCCGCGTTGCTGGGCACTAGCCCCGGGGCGCGGGCTCCGGCCACGGCTCACGCCCCCTGCGGCAGGGGTGCCCCGGCGGCCTGCGGCGCCGCTTGGCCCCCACCCGCCCGCCCTCTCCTGGCCGGGTGCCTGCCCCCCCTGGGGGTGTGGTGTGGTCGACCGGGGCTCGGGGTGCCGCCCCCGTGGCTGCGGCATCGGTGTCCCGGCGGCCTGCGGTGCTGCTTGGTCCCCACCCGCTCGCCCTCTCCTGGTCGGGCGCCTGGGCCCCCTGGGGGTGTGGTGTGGTCGACCGGGGCTCGGGGGGCTGCCCCCGTGGCTGCGGCATCGGTGTCCCGGCGGCCTGCGGTGCTGCTTGGTCCCTACCCGCCCGCCCCTCCTAGCTGGGTGTCCCCCCGGCCGTGGGGCCGGACGTGGCACTGGTGCACCCTGCTGTCAGGCGTCCGGCGTGCCGGGCCCGGACCCGGGGTGCTGACCCATGGCATCGGTGTCCCGGCAGCCTGCGGCGCTGCCTTGTCCCTACCCGCCCGCCCACGCCCAGTTGGGCACCCGCCCCGGGGCACTGACTCCGCCCCCGGTTCGCGTCCCCGGCCTGCGGCAGCCGCGCCCCGGCAGCCTGCGACACCGCCTCGTCCCGTCCACTTGCCCCCACCCCGCCGGGCACCTGGCCGGGGTCACCGGCTCCGGCCACGGCTCACGCCCCCGGCCTGCGACGCCGCTTGGTTCCCACCTCTCCGCCCCTCCTGACCGGGTGCCTGGCCCCGGGGCCGTGATCTGGTCGACCGGGGCTCCATCCACCCAGTGGGACAGCCGGTTCTGGCTGTGGCCTGGGTAGTTGGGGCTGGGTAGCGGCAGGTTGGTGGCCCTGGGGTGTGGCCGCACCGGACCCTTGCTTCGCCGGGCCGGCGGCTCTGCTCGGTGCCGGAGCCGCCCGGTTGTCGCGAGGTTGGCGGTTCCGGGGCGGGAGTCAAGGGCGCTCCTGCCGTCGCGTCGGCTGCGCCGATGACCCTTCGGGCCACCCTTGACACTCGTCCCTCCACCGCGCGAGGGAGGACGACCGGACGGCCCGAAGGGCGGGACTCTCGACCACTCCCGCCAGGCTCCGGGGGCTCGCGGCCGGGTGCGGACGGTACGTCGCAGGGCGCCTGCACGGGACGTGGTGCGGTCTCGTCGCGCGGCTGACCACCGGGCCCTTGCGTGCTGAGTCGCGAGGCCGGGTGCCCTCCTTGTGAACCGTTCGGCCGGGCGGAGGGCAGCTGAGGGGGGAGGGTTGGCAGGCCTCCTCAGCCTCCTCAGACTCCTCAGCCGAGCCTGGTGCCGTACACGTTGTCCACCGTCATGGTGATCAGCACCCGGCGGTCGGCCACCATGACCTCGCGGTACTCGTCCCAGTTCGGGTGCTCGCCGGCAGCCGCGCGGTAGTAGTCCACCAGGGCCTGGACCTCGGGGCCCTGCGGGTCCGTTCCCGGGCCGGTGAGGGTGGCCGTGCCCTCGGCGGTGGCCCAGGCGCGGCCGTCGGGGCTGGTCACCTCCAGCGTGGCGCGGGCGTCCCGACGCAGGTTCGCGATCTTCGCCGTCTTCGCGGTCGTCGATACGCGGATCACGCCGTCGGAGCGGTCGTACGACGGCATGACCGGCGAGAGCTGGGGGCGGCCGTCGGACTTGATCGTCGCCAGTACGCCGAGGTTGCTCTGCGCGAGCAGGGCGTGCGGGTCGAAGGGTGTGTCTGTGGTCGTCATGACCGGTCCAACTTGCCGCTAGGGGCGGGGTATTCCGGCCTGTCGTGGGCCGTATGGGTGGTTCGGGGACCTCTTCTTCGGGGGCCTGCTCAGGGGGCGATGCCTTCGATGGCGTTCTGGACCACGCGCGACAGGTCCTCCTCCCGCGACAGGTCCTCCTCCGTGGGGACCAGCTCACGGTCCGCCGGATTCGCCTCGGTGTTCTTGCTCATAACGCCGGGAGCCGCGTGAGTGGCCTTTACAGACGCGGAGTTGGTGTCACATCACTCGAATGTGTGGCCGTCCCGGCGCCCGAGCCTGCTGCGGTGCAGTTCAGAGCCTCGTGATGACGGAGAACTCGTTGCCGGAGGGGTCGGTGATGGTGGCGATCCGGCCGTACGGGATGTCCTCGGGGGTGGTCGACGTGCCGCCGGAGGCGGTGGCTCGGCGCACGACCTCGTCCGTGTCGACCACCTCGAAGGTGGTGGCCCAGTTGGACGCAGGGGTGGAGGCGGCCGGGGTGCCGAAGATGCCGCCGATCTCGTGGCCGTCGGGGCGGCGCAGGAAGGTGAAGTCCATGCCCGGCAGGTCCTTGTTGAGGTCGAGGGTGTAGTCGAACACCGCGCTGTAGAACGCTCGGGCCGGTTCCGGGGTGGGGGTGAGCAGGTCGTTGCGGACGAGTGAGCCGGGCTCGTTCACGATCTCGCAGCCGATGCGGGTGCGGGCCTGCCAGAGGCCGAAGCGGGCGCCCACGGAATCCTCGGCGATGGCCGTGCGGGCGCCTTGGGCCGTGACGTCCTCCGGCCCCTGGAGCAGGGTGCCGCCTGCCTCGGTGATGCGTTTCGCGGTGCCGTCGCAGTCCGGGGTGGCGAAGTACATGGTCCAGCCGAAGCCTGGGGTGGCCGCCGCCTGCGTGATCGCTGCGACGGGCTTCCCGTGGAGGCGGCAGGTGGCGCTGCGCTCGCCGGCCGTGGGCGGTTCTTCGGAGTACTCCCAGCCGAGGAGCGCGCCGTAGAACTCCAGCGAACGGTCGAACTCGGTCACGCGGAGGTCGATCCACGTGGGGGTGCCGTCGGGCTGGGCGGTGGTGACGTGGCTCATCGTCGGCTCCTTGCGTCCTTCGTCGAACGGGGCGCGTCTGACGCTAGGTGCCTAATAGGTCAGGTGCTGACCTGGTTCCAGCTCAATCGGTGCTGACCTCGTTGGTGTCGCGTATCTCGATGTGCGTGGGGAGCGCGTCGAGGTCGGACACCTGGGCGGTGGAGATCGTCAGGTGCCGCAGGGCGGAGAGGCGCACGAAGGGGGCGACGGAGAGCTTCTCCTGGCCCGTGAGCCCGTACACGGACAGGTGGGTGAGGCCAGGGAAGAGCCGTACGGCCTGGGCTGTCGTCGAGGTCCAGTCGGCGCCCTCGTGCAGGAGGGACAGCTCTGTGACGCTGGGGAGCGTCAGCCCTGCCGGTGCGTGGGCGAGGTTGCCGGATGCCATGTCCAGCCGGATGAGGTGGCGGAGGGGCGCGAGGGCTTCCCAGGCGGCGGCGGAGGCGGGGCCGTCCGTCTCGCCGAAGAGGACCCACTCCAGCTCAGGCCATCGGTCCAGGCTCCGCAAGTCGTCCACGGTGCGAGTGGAGTCGAGGAATGCCAGCGTGCGCAGCGGGGCCTCGACGGGCAACACGCTCAGGCTCCAGGGCTCGTTGATGTCGATGAGCCGCAGTTGATCCAGTTCGCCCAGCGCACGAAGCGCCTCGGGAGTGAGGCGCGAAGGGGGCATCCTGAGCGAGAGGTAGGTGGGGACGCAGGATGCGATCAGGCGGGAGGCGGCTGTGGGAGAGACGGTCTCCCGGATGTCCAGGAGCCTCGGGCGTATCCCCAGCCGTTCGAGCTCCAGGATCTGCCCCGATCTGCGGATGGTGAAGTACGTGCTCGTGGCGTCGAGTCGAGGGATCACCTGCTCGCCGTACCTGCGGGAGTCGTAGCGACTCCACGCCCACATGAGCTGTCTCCGCACGGCCAGCGCGGGATGGCGCGCGAAGCGGGCGAGGAAGGGGATCGCGGCATCGGAAGGGATGCTCGTCGCGGTGATGGCCACGTGCCCGGCCTCCTCCTCGTTGAGGCCGTCCGGGCCCGGCAGCAGGTCCAGGACCATGGGGCCGACCGCCGCGAGCTCGCGGGCGGCCTCCGCGCTGCGGGGCGGGATCACCGCGGCCAGGCGGCGCTCCACCTCCTCCCGCACCGCCGGATCAAGCTCGGCCGCATGCTCCAGGCAGGCCGCCGCGAGCAGATGTACTCGCACCCGCGCCCGTTCATCGGCGTGGGTGTCCCCGAAGGCCAGCAACTCACCGAAGAACGCGGACCGTTCGCGGGGCCGCGCATGCGCCACCGCCATGCGGATGACGTCCTCCCACTGGTCGTCCGCCGCGTGGCGTGCGAGGACGCCGAAGTCGCCCTCGTCGACTGCCGCCCGCGCGCCCAGGAAGTCCTGGAACGTGCGGTGGATGAAGTCGACCGTCTCTGGAGCCGGTTCGCGCAGGAGGCCGCTTCGGTGAAGGAAGTGTTCGAAGACCGCCTTCGCGTCGCCCAGCGCTGCCACCTCCGGGACCGAGGGGAGCGCGTCCGCGATGATCGTCTCCGCTCGCGAACGGTCCATCGTCGTACGGCCGTTGCGGATCAGCCAGTAGGCCAGGCGCTGGAGGAGTTGCAGCTGCGGCTCCTCCCGCAGGTCGGGTACGTCCATGTGCCGCTCGCGGTCGCGGCGGATCAGGAGCATGGACAGGGCCGCCGTGTAGAGGTCCTTGCGGCCCAGGGGGAGGAAGCCTCTGCGGTCGCGGTGCAGCGCGCAGATCAGGCCGCACATCAGGGGGTTGGTGGCCAGGAGGCCGAGGTCGGGCTTGGCGTGCACCGCGTCGAGGAGCTGGCTCTCGTACGAGGCGAGCGCGGCGTCCTCGTCCGCCGCACCCGTGCGTGCTGCCACGTGCCAGCGGCTGATGAAGGTCGCCGCGTCCGCCCGGTTCATCGGGGAGAGCGTCAGCTCCGTGAAGTCCTGCTCCGCCAGCCAGTCCTCCCGTACCGCCGACGGGCGCGAGGTCACCAGCCACCGGTTGCCGGGGTACGCGTCGATCAGGTCGCTCAGCCACTCCCGCGTGCGCGAGCGCTCCGTGTCAGGGATCTCGTCGATTCCGTCCACCAGGACCAGCGCCCGGCCCGCCGTGAGTACGCGGGACTCCCAGCCCTTGGGCTGCGTGCCCGCCAGGGGGGAGCCGACCGCCGCGAGGAAGTCCGCCGGGGCGGGGAGGCGCTCGCCGTTGCGGGTGAGGGTGCGCAGGGGGAGTACGTAGGGGATGCGGTCGTGGAGGTACGTCATGCGGTCGTCGTCCGGGGCGCAGCGCGCGGCGCTCACCGCGAGCCACTGGACGAGCGTGGTCTTGCCGGAGCCGGCCTCGCCGCGCAGGAGGACGCGGTCGTGGGTGGCGAGGGCCTGATCGGCGGGACGGAGCGTGGGGGTCGCGTCGCTGCCCTGGTCCGCCCACTGCCTGATCGTGGGGCTCGCCATGGCCAGGGCGTCGGCGAGCTCCTGGGCCGTCGGATGGCGCGGGTCGTACTGGTCCGTCGCCTCCAGCGACATGTAGGCCGCATCCAAAGGCCACCGCCCCGGCGAGTTGGACAGATCGATCCCGAAGATCGTCAGCTTCCCGTGCTTCTTCGCCACGTACGCGAGATACCGCTGCTCGAAGGCCACGTCCTCCGCCCCCGGCAGCGGGTTCCGCGCGATCAGTCCGTCCACCTTCGTGATCAGTTCCGCCTGCCTGCGGCTCTGCTCGACCAGGGTGCGGGCCACGAAAGAGGAGCGTTGCGTGAAGAACTGGAGGATGTGCAGGCACGTCGTGTCGAGCAGGCGCTCGTAGAAGTACGTGGCGTCCGCCGACAGGGTCCGCTCCGGGGCGCCGGCCGCTCCCCGCAGCCGGGCCGCCAGCCGCTGCGGGCCCAGCTCCACCGCCTCCACGTCGCTCAGGGTCAGGTCGCCCAGCGCGTGCAGCGTGCGGGCCAGCGCGTCCGTCACCGCCCGGCGCTCGTCGTCGGCGATCGCCCGCTCGCCCGTGCGCAGCGCCTGGTGGACCAGGTCCCCGGCCAGCCTGGCCAGGTCCTTCTCCGTCAGGGTTCGCTTCTCGCCCTTGAAGGACACCAGGGCCGACAGCCGCACCGGCCGGTCCACCAGGCCCGCGCCCGGCCCCTCTCGTACGAACAGCTTCTTGATCAGAGGGGCTGCGACGCCCGAGGCGAGCCGGGCGCCTATGACCGCGGGATCCATGCGCCGCAGCGTAGTGCCGGTCACATTCCGGAGGTTGTGGATCTCGAGGGCCGGTGACATGACGCACAGGCGTTATGTCCGGTACTAGGCGGAATAGTGGTGGCGTTCGGAGTGGCGGAGAGGACCTTCGGTCCGCAACCTCCGGGACCTTCGGCTCGTCGGGGGGTCGGAGGGTCGGTCGGGGCCAGTACTGGCCCCGGTGGCCTCTCCGAAGTGGGGTTAAACCTCACCCTGATGATCAAAAGAGGCAAGTGGTTGAAGGGGGAATTGTCAGGATTTGGGGGTGTCAAGGAGGAGAAAGTCGGGCGGGTGGCTACGGCTTTCGGTAGTAGATGGGGGGTTTGAGTGGGTGGCGGGGTGCGGGTTACCAAGGGATGGCCAACCCGGCGGGACGCAGAGCTGCGTATGCCGGGTCCCTTTATGCCCGGCATGTACCGCTGACGCGCCGCATGCCATGCCATGCCACACGCTCCCCATCCCGGAGGTCATCCGCCATGTCGAAGCGCGCCACGTCCCACCTTTCCGGCCTGTCCCTGCTCCGTACGCGGACGGCCGTCGTCACCGTCGCGGGCCTCGGGCTCGGAGCGTCGGCCGTTCTCGGTTCCGGGATCGCGGCCGCCGCCGACACCAAGGGCGGTGCGCTGCCCGGCGTCTCCGCGAACTCGATATCGGCGCAGGCCGACGCGCAGGCCAAGGCCGCGAGCAAGGCTCAGCAGGCCGCCGCGAAGAAGGCCGTCGCTTGGCAGGACCCGGTCGACAAGTACACGCTCTCCGCGTCCTTCGGGCTCGGCGGCAACATGTGGTCCAGCAAGCACTCCGGCCAGGACTTCGCCGTGTCCATCGGCACGTCCGTCGAGGCCGTGCACAACGGCACCGTCGTCAAGGCCGGCCCCAACGGCGCCGGTGACGGTCCCGCGTACGGCAACGCCATCGTGATCAAGCACGACAACGGCACGTACTCGCAGTACGCGCACCTGTCGAAGATCGACGTGCGCGTCGGCCAGACCGTCGGCACCGGCCAGCACATCGCCGCCTCCGGCAACACCGGAAACTCCAGCGGCCCGCACCTGCACTTCGAGATCCGTACGACCCCGAACTACGGCTCGGCGGTCGACCCGGTCGCGTTCCTGCGTGCCGAGGGCGTCACCGTCTGACCGGCGGCGACAGCTCAGGCGCCTTCGTGCGCCCGTGTCACCAGATCGATGGCGACCTCCAGGATGGCCTTGCGCTTCTCCTCGGGGTCGCCTTCGGCGTCCTTGAGCACGAACATCCCGCCGTGCATCGTGAAGAGCGCCGAGAAGCAGCGGACCTGAGCCGTCATGGGGGCGCCCGGCTCCCGGAGGATGTCGAGCAGGCTGAACATGCGGTCCTTGAAGGTCTCGCCCGTCTTCAGGTCCCGCATCGTCGCCTGGTTCTCCTGCATGAAGCGGAAGAGCGGGGACGCCCCCGTGAGGATCTCGCTGTAGCGGGTCAGGATCGTCCGCTTGACCTCCAGCGTGTGCGGCTGGTCCTTGCCCCACTCCACCAGTTCGTCGATGGGCTTGGTCAGGTCCTCGAAGATGCTGGTGAGGATGTCTTCCTTGGTCTTGAAGTGGTAGTACAGCGCCGCCTTCGTGACCTCCAGACGCTCCGCGATCTCGCGCAGTGACGTCTTCTCGTAGCCCTGCTCGGCGAAGAGTTCGAGGGCCACGTCCTGGATGCGCTGACGGGTGTCCCCGCGGCGCTGCTGCTTGCCCGTGCCTGCGCCCGTGCCGGCGCCCGCGCCTGTGCCCGTGACCATCTTGGTGCTCCTCGGCTCCCTCGACTCGAATCCGTGGACCCGATTTTACTTACTTGACGCCCGGCTAGTTAGGGGTCTAGTTTCCCTCAGTGTAGTCAGCTTGCCGGTCGGCAAGTAAGTGGCAGTCGTAGACAGCGGTACGCAGCAGCACGCAGCAGTACGCAGTCGGGGAAACCGGGGAGTGGGGAACATGGCGGAGACCGAGAAGAAGCCAGGGGAGCAGGCGAAGCCGGGGGCACCGGCGAAGGAAGCGCCACAGTCGCGCAGCGTGCGCGTCGTGATGATGGCGCTGATGGTCACGATTCTGCTCGCGATGCTCGACAACATGATCGTGAGCCCCGCGATGCCGACGATCGTCGGTGACCTCGGCGGCATGGAGCACCTGTCGTGGGTCGTCACCGCGTACATGCTCGCGACCGCCGCCTCGACCCCCATCTGGGGCAAGCTCGGCGACATGTACGGGCGCAAGGGCGTCTTCCTCACCTCCATAGTCATCTTCCTGGCCGGTTCGGTGCTCAGCGGCATGGCGCAGGACATGGGCCAGCTGATCGGCTTCCGCGCGGTCCAGGGGCTCGGCGCGGGCGGTCTGATGGTCGGCGTCATGGCGATCATCGGTGAGCTGGTCCCGCCGCGGGAGCGCGGCAAGTACATGGGCATGATGACCGGCGTCATGGCGGTCGCCATGATCGGCGGCCCGCTCGTCGGCGGCACGATCACCGACCACCTCGGCTGGCGCTGGGCCTTCTACATCAACCTGCCGCTCGGTGCCGTCGCGCTCGCCATGGTGACCGCGGTGCTGCACCTGCCGAAGAAGAAGGCGCAGGGGCGGATCGACTACCTCGGTGCGGCTCTGCTGACCATCGGCATCAGCTCGCTCGTGCTCGTCACGACCTGGGGCGGTACGGAGTACGACTGGACCTCGACCGTGATCATGGAGCTCATCGCGATCGGCGTCGTCTCGCTCATCAGCTTCGTCATCGTGCAGAAGAAGGCCGCCGAGCCGATCCTGCCGCTGCACATCTTCCGCAACCTCAACTTCACGCTGATGGCGGTGATCGGCTTCCTCACCGGCTTCGTGATGTTCGGTGCGATGCTGTTCCTGCCGCTCTACCAGCAGGCGGTGCAGGGCGCGTCGGCCACCAACTCCGGGCTGCTGCTGCTTCCGATGCTGCTCTCGATGATGGTCGTCTCGTTCTTCTCGGGGCGGTTCACCACCTCCACCGGCAAGTACAAGATCTTCCCGATCGCGGGCACCGTACTGATGGTGCTCGGTCTGTTCCTGCTGGCGCGGATGGACACGGACACGTCGCGGTTCACCTCGGGCCTCTACATGGCGGTGCTCGGCGCGGGCATGGGCTGCCTGATGCAGATCACCATGCTGGTGGCGCAGAACAGCGTCGAGATGAAGGACATGGGCGTCGCGTCGTCCTCGGCCACGCTCTTCCGTACGCTCGGCTCCTCGTTCGGCGTCGCGATCATGGGGGCGCTCTTCAACAGCCGGGTCGAGAGCACGATGTCCGAGCGGGCCGGGGAGCTGGGGGGCAAGGTCACCGAGCAGTCCGCGCAGCTGGACGCGGACAGTCTGTCGAAGCTGGCCGCGCCGGTGCGGGAGGCGTATCAGCACGCGGTGTCGGCCGGTACGCACTCGGCGTTCCTGCTGGGGGCCGTCATCGGCGTCGCCGCTCTGGTCGCGGCGTTCTTCGTCAAGGAGGTTCCCCTGCGGGGGGCCGGGCCGAAGGACTCCGAGCCCTCGGGCTCCGACTCCGGGGCGGCCGAGAAGCCGGTCGATGAGCCGGTCGATGAGCCGGTCGAGGGTGCGGATGGGGACTCCGCGCGTGGTCCGCGGGACGCGGTTGCAGAGGTCGTCTGACCTGCGGTCCCACCCCCTCGGCTGAAACGGGCCCCCGGCACCTCTTGGTGCCGGGGGCCCGTTGCTGCTCTGGGAGTTGTGCGTGCTGCCCTGCGGTTGGGGCGTTGCGCCCACAAGGACCGGGACTCTACTTGTACTTGTCCGGCAGTTGCAGGATCGGGTAGCTGCCCGTGTTCGTCGGGGCGTGTTCCGGGAGCCACAGGACCGCCACCGCGCCCTCCGCCGGGTCGTCGGGGGCCGCGCCGGCCGGGGTCACGTTGCGGAACGTGAGCCTCGCGCCGAGCACCCTCGCCTGGCCCGCCGCGATCGTCAGGCCCAGGCCGTGGCCCACGCCCGCGCGGTCGGTGCTGCCGGTGCGGAAGCGGCTCGGGCCCTCCTCCAGGAGGCCGGCCGGGAACCCCGGACCGTGGTCGCGGACCCGCACCACGCGGCCCTCGACACTGACCTCGACCGGCGGCTTCCCGTGCTTGGCCGCGTTGGCGAGCAGGTTGCCCAGGATGCGCTCCAGGCGGCGCGGGTCGGTGGTGACCTCCGACTCGTGCACCACCGTCACGCGCACGTCCGAGTTGAGCACCGCGATCCGCCGCGTCACGAACTCGCCGAGCATCAGGTCCTGAAGCTCGGCCCGCTCGGCCGCGCTGTCCAGACGGGCCACTTCCAGGACGTCCTCGACGAGCGTGCGCATCGCCTGCGCCCGGTCCCTGACCAGCTCGGTCGGGCGGCCCGGCGGCAGCAGCTCGGCCGCCGTGAGCAGACCGGTCACCGGCGTACGCAGCTCGTGCGCGATGTCGGCCGTCACGCGCCGCTCGGCTTCGAGGCGCTGCTTGAGCGCGTCCGCCATCGCGTCCACCGAGCGCGCCAGGTCGTCGGTCTCATCGCGTACGACGCCGCCGATGGCATCTCGTACGCTCACGTCCGTCTGCCCCTGGGCGACCTCCTGCGCCGCGGTCGCCGCCTTGCGCAGGCGTCGCGAGAGCTGGCCGCCGATGAGCACGCCGAGCGCGCAGCCGCCGAAGACGACCGAGATGGAGCCGATGACCAGGGCCTGGTCGAGGTCCTTCATGACGGTGGCGCTGCGGTCGGTGAAGCGGGTGTGCAGGGAGAGGATGTGGCCGTCGCTCAGCGGGACCGCGGCCCAGATGTCGGGGACGCCGCTCGCGTGGTCCTCCACGTACGTGGCCCTGCGCCCGGCGAGCACCTTCGCGAGGAGCTCCCTGGGCATCTCCGGGTCGTCGACCTTCATGCCGAACTGGCCCGTCCGGCCGGACGTCTCGTAGATCCGCTGGGCGTACTGGATGCGCTCGTCCTGCACGTCGCGCGCGTTGTCGAGCATCGAGACGCGCGCGGCGTTGTGCACGACCAGGCTCAGTGCCACCGCGACGAGCGCGCCGACCAGCGCGATCGCCGCACTGATCTTCCAGCGCACGCCGGTGCGCAGGCGGGAGCCGAACGCCATGCCGACGCGGGCGCGCAGCACGGCCACGCGCCCCCCGCTCTCCCTGCTCATATAGGTCCCCCGAGATGCGCCGCGCCGTGCGGCCGTGCCGTGTCGCCGTGCGGCCGTGCCGTGCTGTCGTGCGGCCGTGCCGTGTCGTCCCGTTCAGGCATGCCGACGGTTCACGCCTTGAGCTTGTAGCCGAAGCCGCGGACCGTCTCGATCCGGTCCTGGCCCACCTTCGTGCGCAGCCGCTGCACATGGACGTCGACGACGCGGGTGTCACCGCCCCAGCCGTAGTCCCACACGCGCTCCAGGAGCTTGTCGCGGGAGAGGACCGTGCCGGGCGCGGACGAGAATTCGAGCAGCAGGCGCATCTCGGTCGGCGTCAGGGCCACCGGAGCGCCGTCCTTGCGGACCTCCATGCCCTCCGTGTCGATCTCCAGGTCGCCGAAGTGCAGGACGCCGCCGTCCGGCGAACCGCCCTCGCCCGCGGCGGGCGCCCCCGAGTCGGGGCCGCTCGCGTGGCCGAAGCGGCGCAGCACGGCGCGAATCCTGGCGACCAGGACGGCGCCGTCGAACGGCTTCGTCACGTAGTCGTCGGCCCCCGCCTCCAGGCCGAGCACGACGTCGATGGAGTCGGCGCGCGCCGAGAGCATGATCACCGGGACCGTGGACTCGTCGCGGATGCGGCGGCACAGAGAGACGCCGTCCAGGCCCGGCACCATCACGTCCAGGAGCGCGATGTCCGGGCGGTCGGCACGGAACGCCTCCAGGCCGAGCAGGCCGTCGGGCATCGCGGTGACGACGAAGCCGTCCCGTTCGAGGGCGAGCTGCGTCGCCTCGCGGATGACGTCGTCGTCCTCGACGAACAGGACATGGGTGTGCTCTGCCATCGGGTGCTCTCAGTCCTCCGTCGGAGCGGGTGCGTCGCCGCCCGCCGCGCTGCTGTAGTGGTTGCGGATGCGGTCCGTCTCCCGGAAGTGGTTCGCGGCCCACTCGTACGTGATGACGTCCTCGCCGGACGGGTACGACACCGGATCACCCTTCTCGTACAGCTGCTTGGTGACCACCAGGTCGCCCCGGTCGATCTCCGCGTAGACGGGTGGCTCCTCGTCCTGGAAGACATTCTGGTACTTCTTGCCCTCGGTGCGATACACGTACGTGCTGGTACCGACCGCGTCACCGCAGGTCATGATGTTGACGACGACGTCGGCGGCGGCTCCTCCGGTCAGGTTGCCGTAACTCACGTCGACGGGGTACTCGTCGGCGACGCAGGGCTTCAGGTCGCGCTTGACCGTCCGGCTGACCTTCGGGTCGTTCTTGACGATCTTCACCGCCTCCAGGGCGGTGGGCGGCGAGGTCGAGGACGTCGCGGTGGGGGACGGGGAGGGCGTCGGTGACATCACCGTCTCGCCCCGGTTGCCGGGGCCCTCGTCACGGGCGCCGGAGCCGCCCGTCGAGCAGGCGGTGGCGGAGAGCAAAAGGCCGACGGCGGCGACCGCGGCCGTTGCCGCGCTCCCCGCCTTCGTCGTCCTGCCAGCCCGGGTGCTTAGGCCGCGCAACGCTCCCGCTCCTCACGTTCGAGCGCGCCGGTGGCGGGCTCCTCGCGGTCCCGGCTCTCCAGCTCCTGGCGGAGCCGGGCGAGCGCCCGGTGCAGGGTGCTCTTGACCGTTCCCGCGGACATGCCGAGTGCCGCGGCCGTCTCCTCTGTGGACATCTGCTCCCAGTGTCGCAGCACGACGACGCTGCGCTGCTTGGGTGCCAGCACCTTCATGATGTCCATCAGGAGGGCGCGGTCCGCATGCTGTTCGGTGGAGTCTTCCACGCTCGCGTCGGGCAGCTGCTCGGTGGGGACCTCTTCGAGCTTGCGGGCCCGCCACCACTCCGTACGCGTGTTGATCATGACGCGGCGCAGATAGGCGTCCGCGAGCCGCTTGTCGGCTATGCCGTCCCAGCGGCCGTACGTCCGCACGAGCGCGGTCTGCAGCAGGTCCTGGGCGTCGACGGGGTCGGGGACCAGGCGCCGGGCACTGCGCAGCAGGGCGTCCTGCCGAGTGCGGACGTACTCTTCGAACTCGAGCACCTCGCCGTGCGCCATACCTAACCGCCTCCGTTCACCGACCACCGCTGCTTGTGCGGTACGGCTATGAAGCTACGGAGGCGTTGTCACGAGGCTGTGCGGAGGAGCCAGCGGGGGGCGCACGGCCTTCCGTCGGTTGTGTAACAGAAGTAGGCGGGACGTAAAGCGGGGGCGTTTCGTTCCGATTTGGCCGCTGTCTCAGGTGGGCTGTCCCTGGGGGGCTGTCTCAGGTGAGAGGCAGGCGGTAGAGGGCGTCGGGGAGCGGTTCGACGAGGCCGTCGGCGACCAGTCCGTCCAGGGCACGGGCGCGCTGCACGGGTTCGTCCCACACCCGGTCGAGGGCCGCCTGCGGTACGGGGGCCACGGCCTCGCGGAGCACCGCGAGCAGCTTGCCGCGGACCTGGCGGTCCGTCCCCGCGTACGTCTGGCCCTTGCGGGCCGGACCCTGGTGCGCCGGTTTGCCGGCCGCCTGCCAGGCGCACTGCTGCGAGATGGGGCAGCGGGCGCAGTTCTCGTTCTTGGCGGTGCAGACGAGGGCGCCGAGCTCCATGGAGGCGGCGGCCCAGCGGGACGCCGTGCGCTCGTCGTCGGGCAGGAGGGCGCGGGCGAGCTTGCGCTCGGCGGCGGTGGTGGCGTTCGGGGGGTACTGGACGCCGGTGACGGCGCGCGCGAACACCCGCCGCACGTTCGTGTCGAGCACGGCGTGCCGCTGCCCGTACGCGAACGACGCCACGGCCGCGGCCGTGTACTCGCCGATGCCCGGCAGCGCGAGCAGCTGCGCGTGCTTGGTGGGTACGTCGCCGCCGTGCCGTTCCGTTATGGCGATGGCGGCGCCGTGCAGCCGCAGGGCGCGGCGGGGGTAACCGAGGCGTCCCCAGGCACGGACGGCTTCGCCCGGGGCTTCCTTGGCGAGGTCGGCGGGGCGGGGCCAGCGGGCGATCCACTGCTCGTACACGGGCAGGACGCGGCTGACCGGCGTCTGCTGCAGCATGAACTCGCTGACCATCACACCCCAGGGCCCGGCGTCGGGCCGACGCCACGGCAGATCGCGCGCGTTCGCGTCGAACCAGGCGATGACGGGACCGTGCAGGGCCTCGCCGGCGGGCTCGGGGCTGTCGGAAGTGGCTGACATGGGCATGGGCGGCATGGGCTTCGTGGGCGCAGTCATGGCATGACGATCCTGCCATGGGGTCGCCGGAGGGCGGGCCAGGCGGGGCTCCTGAGGACGCGCGTTTCCGCTCGGCGGCGTTGCCGGTGGGGCGCGGGGCCCGTTCGGTGGCGGGCGCGGGCCGTTCGCGTCTCGCGGCGCACTGCGGGTCTGGTCCGTCGGTGGGTGCGGTTCCGGGCCGGTATGTCCGTCCTCGCTGTCGTCCGGTGGCCGCCTTGGTGCTTCGGCGCCGGAGTGGCGGGCACCGTGCTCCGGGCGGACATACCGGCGCGCCCCCTCGCGTCTCGCTGCCGACTGCGGGTGCATGGGGCCGATGCGCCAGGGCTGGGGCACGTCGCGTCGCATCCTGCCGTCTCCCAATTGCCCCCGGGCCGGTCTGTCCGGGTAGCTCCGACCCCGGCACTGCGGGGCAATCGGGTGGGTGGGTGGGAGAGCTTGTTCGTTCAGGGGTGGATGCGGGGTGATCGGGTGGGTGGGTGGGGAGGGCTGTTCGGTCGGCGGAGGGGCGAGGACCTGACGATCGGCAGGGGTGGAGGCCAGGGGCCAGGAAGTAGCGTCGTGGGGTGCGAAGTGGATGCCGGGGGGATGTTCTGCTGTGGGCGGCGCTGGCCCTGGCCGCGCCGGCCGTGGAGCGGGTCGGGCTGGGCGAGCCCCGCTCGGCGTGGACGCAGGCGGCCGGAGCCCTGGCGCTGGGGCTCGCCGCGGCCACCTGGCGGCGCCGGCCACCCGCCGCCTTCGCGGTGGCCGCAGGGCTGGGGCTCGCGACAGCACCCTCCCTGTTCACGCTCTCCTACGGGCCCGCCCTCGCGGTCTTCGCGACGCTCATGGGGCGGCGAGCCGAGCGGGCCCGACCCGCGCTGATCCTCTTCGGGGCCACCGCCCTGGCGGGCACAGCCAAGATCCTCGTACGCGGAGTCGACCCCGTAGTGGAGTGGCTCGTCCTCATGGCGACGCTGCTCTTCGGAGCGGTCTTCCCGTGGCTAGCAGGGCGCTACCTCCGCCAGGGCCGCGAACTCGCCGCCGCAGGCTGGACCCGTGCCGCCCAATTGGAGCGCGAGCAGCGCATCGTCGCCGACCGGGCCCGGCTACGGGAACGGGCCCGCATCGCCCAGGACATGCACGACTCCCTCGGGCACGAGCTGAGCCTCATCGCGGTGCGGGCAGGCGCCCTCCAGGTGGCCGCCGATCTGCCCGAACGGCACCGCGGCGCCGTCGCCGACCTCCGCGTGGCCGCGTCGGACGCCACCGATCGACTGCACGAGATCATCGGGCTGTTGAGGGAGGAGGGCGACGAGGTCGCCCCCCTCGCCCCGGCGGGTGAAAGCGTGCGCGCACTCGTCGAGCGGGCCGCCGATTCGGGACTGCCGGTCCGGTACGTCGCGGGGGGTGAGGAGCAGCGTACGGAATTGACCGAGACAGGAACCGGGACAGGAACCGGGACAGGAACCTGGACAGATACCAACCCCACAACCGGGGCCGAGTCCGAGCGGACCGTCTACCGGATCGTCCAGGAAGCCCTGACCAACGCCGCCAAGCACGCCCCCGGCGCCCCCGTCACGGTCGAAGTGACCAGGACGGCCGTCACCGTCACCAACGGGGCCGCCACTGAGCCGGGTTCGGGCCCCGGCGCCGGCTCCGGCCTCGTAGGCCTGCGGGCCAGGGTCGAGGACCTCGGCGGCACCCTCGACGCCGGGCCGCACGGCGACGGCTTCCGGGTCCTCGCGCGGCTCCCCGGGCAGGGCACGGCCCCGCAGGCACGCCCGAAGCCCCCAGCGCCCGGCCTCGCGTACGCCCGCCGCAGGACCGTGCTGGCCTTCGGAGCCGCTCTGGCCACCGGAGTCCTGCTCGTGGGCGGCGCCTTCGCCTGGTACGCGTACTCGCGGTCGCACGCCGTCCTCGAACCGGCCGACTTCGCCCGGCTCACGGTCGGCCAGGCACAGGCCGACGCCGAACGCCTGCTGCCCGACCTGTCCGCGTCCGATCCGCCCGAGGAGCGCGCCCCCACCCCGCCCCCCGAAGGCGCCGACTGCCGCTACTACCGCGCAAGCGGTGAACTCTTCGTCACCGTCGAGCACTTCAGGGTCTGTTTCAGGGGCGGAGCCCTCGCGGAGAAGAGCGTGATCCCCAAGGCCGGAACCGAGGCCGGAACCAAGTCCGGAACCAGTAGCAAAGGGCGAGAGCCCGAGACAAAGTTGAAGGAGGGCGTGCGGTGATCCGCGTACTGCTGGCCGACGACGAGGCCATGATCCGCGCGGGCGTCCGCGCGATCCTCTGCGCGGGCGAGGACATCGAGGTCGTCGCGGAGGCGGGGGACGGGCGCGAGGCGGTCGCGCTCGCCCAGGCCCACCGGCCCGACGTCGCGCTGCTCGACATCCGCATGCCGGGGCTCGACGGCCTCGCCGCGGGCGAGGAGATCGTACGGACGATGCCCGGCACCGCGGTCGCGATGCTGACGACCTTCTCCGAGGACGCCTACGTCGCGCGGGCGCTGAGCGGCGGAGCCACCGGCTTTCTGCTGAAGTCCGGCGATCCGCACGAACTCATCGCGGGCGTACGCGCGGTGGCCGGCGGCGCCGCCTTCCTCTCGCCCAAGGTGGCCCGCCACGTCATCGACGGCTACGGCGCACAGCGCATGGGCCGCGGCGCCGACGCCCGCGCCAGGACCGCGGTCCTCACCCCGCGCGAGCGCGAAGTGCTCGGACTCGTGGGGGAGGGCCTCTCCAACCCGGAGATCGCCGCCCGGCTCCATCTGGTCGAAGGCACGGTCAAGGCGTACGTGAGCGCGGTCCTCGACCGGCTCGGGGTCAAGAACCGCGTCCAGGCGGCGATCGTCGCCTACGAGGCGGGACTTGTGCGGCTCTGACCCATCACCTCAGAGGCAGTGTCTCAGCGGCGGTGCGACGCGGGCCGCCGGTGCGACGTCACCTGCGGCGCCGTCGGATCGCCCGGACCCGCGAACCACTTGACGACGCCCGTCGAAGAACCGCGCATCGCCTCGACGATCCGCCCCACGGGCCGCGTCGCCAGCCGTACGAGGATGAAGGCGAGCGCGGCTCCGAGGATCAGGCCAACCGCCACGTCGTGCGGATAGTGCACGCCCACGAAGACCCGCGAGAACGCCATGAGCACGGCCATCGGCAGCGTCAGCGCGGCGATCCGCGGCCAGGCGAGCGCGAGGCCGACGGCGGCGGCGCCCGCGATCGTCGAGTGGTTGCTGGGGAAGGACCAGTCGCCGTACGCCGGGCACTCGACGATGGAGGTGACCGCCCCGGCGACGGCCCGGCACGGGCGCTCCTCGTCCACCGCGGACTTGAGCAACTCGCTGCACACATAGGCCACCGCGGTGACCAGCGGCGCGAGAACGGCTATCGCGAGGGCGCGGGGGTCGCCGCGCCGTGCCCGCCACCACGCGACGATGAAGAGCACGCCGAAGAGCAGCAGGCCGAGCTCCGTCCACACCTCGGCGAGGTGCTGGAACCAGGTAGGGGTGTCGTGGGCGAAGTCGGTGACATCGCGATAGAGATCGTCGTCCATGGTGTCCATGATTACGGACGGTACGGAGTGGGTCCGAATCGTCACACCCGGCGATCGACCGGTTACTACCCCTGACGACAGACAGGGGTCCGGGAAGCGGAATTACCTGTTCCGTGATGATGATCCGGAAACTTTGTCGCTCAGGGCGGCGGGTGGGGCAGGACAAGGCGCGGATCTCTCGTAAGGTTTGGGCCGTGGGATCTCTGCGCAATCCGGTCGGGCCGCTTCCCTCCACCATCTACTGGCGTCGGAGGGCCGTTCTGCTGTCCTTGATCGGGCTGATGGCGCTTCTAGTCGTGTGGGTGCTCACCATGGGGAGTGGGGGCCAGAAGAACGGCGCCGACGGTCCTTCGGGCTCCGGACCCGCCAGGTCCATCACTCCCGGCCCCTCCAGTTCGGGGCCCGCCATCAGTCAAAACCCGGGCGGGCGCGACGAGTCGGGCGACGGGGACGACTCCGGCTCCGGCTCCGGTGGCTCGGGCGGTGGCTCCGGTGACTCCGGGGGGTCCGGCGGATCGGGCGACTCCGGCGGCGGGGACGGCAGCGGCTCGGACGACGGCGCCAAGGGCGGCGGCGGTGCGGGCGGACAGCTGCCCGCCGGGTCGAGCCTGCCCAACTGCGTGAGCGGCGACGTGAAGTTGAAGCTGCGGAGCGTCCACAACACGTACGAGATCGGCGAGAAGCCCAAGTTCGAGCTCATCGCCCAGAACAGCGCGGGCAAGGCCTGCAAGGTGGATCTCGGCGGCAAGAAGACGGTGCTGACGATCACTCAGGCCGACGGCGACAAGGAGATCTGGTCCTCGGCGGACTGCCCCGCCGGTGACGGGAGCCTGTTGCTGCGGGTGCCGGGCGACGGGCGCGTCACACGCACCGTCGAGTGGGACGGCCGGGGCAGCGAGCCCAAGTGCGCGACGCCTTCGGCGGGCCTCGCGGGCGCGGGGACCTACCTTGTCGAGGCGAAGTCCCCGGGCCTGGGCTCGGTGAAGACGTCGTTCGTGCTCGAAGAGGCCTGACCGGCGCCTGAACGCCCGGGCGCCTTCGGGCGATCGGATGGGCGCTCGGACGGACGATCGGATGGGTGGGCGGGAAACCTACCACCCACCCGGGACCACCCACCCGGGACCACCCACCCGGGATCACTCACCCGGGACCACCCACCCGCCGGCGCCCTCTAGACGTACCGCTCCAAGATCGACGACTCGGCGAGGCGGGACAGGCCTTCCCGGACACTGCGGGCCCGCGCTTCACCGACCCCGTCCACCGTCTGAAGGTCATCGACGCTCGCGGCGAGCAGCTTCTGCAGACCGCCGAAGTGCTCGACCAGCCGGTCGATGATCGCGCCGGGGAGACGCGGCACCTTGGCCAGGAGCCGGAAGCCCCGCGGGGAGACCGCGGAGTCCAGCGCCTCCGGAGAGCCGGTGTATCCCAACGCCCGTGCCACGGTGGGCAGTTCGAGCAGCTCCGCGTGCGAGAGCGCGTCCAGCTCGAAGAGCGCCTCCTCGACCGTGCGGGAGCGCTTGGCGGTCGGCTCGGGCACGTAGTCCCGGACGACCAGCTCGCGCTCGGGCTCGACGCCCGCGATCAACTCGTCCAGCTGGAGGGCGAGAAGGCGGCCGTCCGTGCCCAGCTCCACCACGTATTCGGCGATCTCCGTGGCGATGCGGCGCACCATCTCCAGGCGCTGGGCGACCGCGGTGACGTCGCGAACCGTCACCAAGTCCTCGATCTCCAGGGCGGACAGGGTGCCCGCCACCTCGTCGAGGCGCAGCTTGTAGCGCTCCAGGGTCGCCAGGGCCTGGTTCGCGCGGGACAGGATCGCCGCCGAGTCCTCCAGGACCTTGCGCTGCCCGTCCACGTAGAGCGCGATGAGGCGCATGGACTGGGAGACGGAGACGATGGGGAAGGCCACCTGCTTGGACACGCGGTCCGCGGTGCGGTGCCGGGTGCCCGTCTCCTCGGTGGGGATCGTCGGGTCGGGGACGAGCTGCACGCCCGCCCGCAGGATCTTGGTGATGTCCTTGTCGACGACGATGCCGCCGTCGAGCTTGCACAGCTCGCGCAGGCGCGTCGCCGTGAACTCGACGTCCAGGATGAAGCCGCCCGTACACATGGACTCGACGGTCTTGTCCCAGCCGAGGACGATGAGCCCTCCGGTGTTGCCGCGGAGGATGCGCTCGAGTCCGTCGCGCAGGCCCGTGCCGGGCGCGACCGCGCTCAGGGAGGCGCGCATCAGCCCGTCGGCACCGGAGCTTCCACCGGGCTTGCCGGGAGCTGACGCCCGGTCGTTGGCTGCCACTGCACTCCTCGGGTCGCGGGTTGTCCAAGCCCCGGTCCGTACGTCTGCTTCGTACGGATGGGCGAGACCAGGGCAAAGTCTACCGGCGCTCTTCGTCCTCCCGTGGGGCCTCTCTGCGACGCGACCTCGGAAGGACACGCAGGGCGTCCCCCATGTCGGCGACTTCGGTGACCTTCATACCGGGTGGGACCTTGCCCGGGTCGGCGGGGACGAGGGCGTGTGTGAAGCCCAGACGGTGGGCTTCGGCCAGCCTGCGCTGGACTCCCGTGACCCGTCTGACCTCGCCCGCGAGGCCCACTTCGCCGATCGCGACGAGATTTTTCGGCAGCGGGGTGTCGCTCGCCGCGCTGGCCAGGGCGAGGGCGATCGCGAGGTCCGCGGCCGGCTCGGAGAGCTTCACGCCGCCGACCGTCGCGCTGTAGATGTCGCGCTTGCCGAGCGCGGCGATGCGGCCCCGCTGCTCCAGGACGGCCAGCATCATCGAGACGCGGGAGGTCTCCAGGCCGGACGTGGTGCGCCGGGGGGAGGGGATCTGGGAGTCGACGGTGAGCGCCTGGACCTCGGCCACCAGGGGGCGGCGGCCTTCGAGCGTGACCGTCAGACAGGTGCCGGGGACGGCCTCCGTGCGGCGGGTGAGGAAGAGGCCGCTGGGGTCGGTGAGGCCGGTGATGCCCTCGTCGTGCAGCTCGAAGCAGCCGACCTCGTCCGTCGTCCCGTAACGGTTCTTGACGCCCCGTACGAGACGCAGGCGGGCGTGGCGGTCGCCCTCGAAGGACAGGACGACGTCCACGAGGTGCTCAAGGAGGCGGGGGCCCGCGATCGCGCCGTCCTTGGTGACGTGGCCGACCAGGAGCGTGGACATGCCGCGCTCCTTGGAGGCGCGGATCAGCGCGCCCGCCACCTCGCGGACCTGGGCCATGCCGCCCGGCGCCCCGTCGATCTCCGGGGAGGCGATCGTCTGGACCGAGTCGAGGATCAGGAGGGACGGCTTCACCGCGTCCAAGTGGCCGAGGACGGCGGCCAGATCGGTCTCCGCCGCCAGATAGAGGTGGTCGTGGATCGCCTTGATGCGGTCGGCGCGCAGCCGGACCTGGCTCGCCGACTCCTCGCCGGTGACATAGAGCGTGCGGTGCTCCTCGCTCGCCGACTTCGCCGCGACGTCCAGGAGCAGCGTCGACTTGCCGACGCCGGGCTCGCCCGCGAGCAGCGCGACGGCTCCGGGGACCAGGCCGCCGCCCAGGACGCGGTCGAACTCGGGCACGCCGGTGGAGCGTGCGGTGGCCTGGCGGCCGTCGACCTCGCCGATGGGCAGGGCGGAGGAGGTGACGCGGCCGGGGGCGGTGGTGCGGACGGCGGGCGCGCCGTACTCCTCGACCGTCCCCCAGGCCTGGCACTCGGGGCAGCGGCCGAGCCACTTGGCCGTCTGCCAGCCGCATTCGGTGCAGCGGTAGGACGGCCGGTCTTTGCCGGACTTCGTACGAGTGGCCATGAACGGAACCGTAGCGGGCAGCACTGACAACACCGACAGGGGCGCACGCGATCCGAACGACTCGGGGCCCGAGTCACGGAATCATGGGTTCCTGTCCCCTTTTGAGGGATCTGTTCACCCGTAAGGATTAAATGTGCTCAAGGTGGAGGAAGGGCGCGGCATCATCCGCCTAACTTCGCACGGGTGATGAGCAGCAGGCCGGAATCCCCCATGCAAGCAACCGGCGCACACCGGGCGCATCGTGACGCGCGCCAGCGCGTTGTGCCGCGCTCGGTGCCGCAGGCGCCGCCCGCACGCTATGAGCCCTGTCTGGACGGCCTGTTCACGTACTGCCTGTCCGTGCTCTGCGATCACGACGCCGCGACCGCCGCCCTGGGCGACGTGCTCGCCATCGCCGAGCGCCGGGGCTCCCGTGGTCCGGCCGCCGAGACCGAACTGAAGTCCTGGCTGTACGCACTCGCCCGCTGGGTCTGTCTGCGCGCCCTCGCCGAGGCCAAGCGCAAGCGCCAGGGCACGCACGCCTCCGGATCGGCCTCCCGCGTCCCCAAGGCCGCCGAGCCCGCCGAGCCGCCGGACGAGACGCAGCGTCAGCGGCGCCGCGAACTCGCCCAGCTGGCCTGGCCGGAGGCCGCGGGGACGACGCCCGAGCAGCGCGAGGCCCTGGAGCTCGCCGTCCGCCACCAGCTCTCCCCGCAGGAGGTCGCGTCGGTCATCGGCATGCCCGTCGCCAAGACCCGTGACCTGCTCGCGTCCGCCGCCTGCGAGGTGGAGCGCACCCGGGCCGCGCTCGCCGTCGTGGAGACCGGCACCTGCCCGATCGTCGCCCGCCTCACCGGCGACAACCAGCTCCTCCTGGGCACGGCCCTGCGCCGCGAGCTCGTCCGGCACGTGGACGACTGCCCGCGCTGCCGCCGCACCGCCGAGCGCGCCGGATCCGGTGCCTGGCCCGGCACGGCGGCGTCCCCGGCCGCGCTGCCCGTCATCGAGGCCCCGCGGGCCGCCGTGCACGTGGCGATGGCGCACGTCCCGCGGGCGCGGGGAGGCGGTCCGCGCTTCGACGGGCGCGGATTCCCGATGGACCCCAAGGACCACGCGGCGCGCCGCGACCGGATGCGCGCGCGTGCCGTCACGACGACGGTCGTCGCCACGGTGGTGGCCGCGCCGGTGCTCGCGCTCTGGGCGGCGTATCGCGGGGCGCCGCTGACCGGTGAGGGGCAGGACGGCCGCTCGGTCAGCGCGAGCGAGGCCGAGTCCGACGGGGCGAACGGCGACCGCAGACGCGAGGACTACGAGAACGCGGGCAACGCGCACACGCCGCCCGACCCCCGCTTCACCGCGGGCAGCCGCTCGCCGGACGTCTCGGTGGAGGTCATCAGCGCCGGATCGCCGCCGTCCCGCTCGGGGACCGGCGCCGGCCGCCTCACCGTCTCGGCGCAGCCGAGCGGCGGCACGACGCTGATCACGCTCTCCGCGTCGGGGGGCGAGCCGGTCCACTGGTCGGCGAGCACCGGGGCGTCCTGGCTCTACCTGAGCCGGTCGTCCGGGACGCTCCGGCCGGGGGAGACGTTCACGATCCGGGTGTACGTGGACCATGCGAGGGAGCCCGCGGGCCACTGGAGCGCACGGGTCTCCATCGCCCCCTCAGGGGCGATCATCTCGATCGACGGATACGGCAACGGCTCGGGCCGCCCGACGCACCCGGGCCCCCGCCCCACCCCAAAACCGACCCCACCGAAGCCGACCCCTCCGACTCCGGACCCGACCCCGACCCCTTCGGAACCGGACCCCACCCCAACCTCACCGGACCCGACGCCCACGCCATCGGACCCGGGCGACTCATCACCCCCACCAAGCGACAGCGGGGACCCGAGCCCGAGCGAGGGCTAGTTTTTGCCGACGCTCATCGAGCGCCGGACGGGCTGGATTTCCAGCCCGTCCGGCGCTTGAGGACGAACTCGGCGGAGCCGGTGATTGCGGCAACCAAGGCCACGGCTCCGCCGGTTTCTACCGAGAGGGATCCGCCGGATGCGGCGCAAGCAGCGGCAGCTGAGACGCGAGGCGTTCCTCGCACAGCTTCGCGAGCCGGTCGTACCCCTCCTTGCCCATCAGCTCCGTCAGCTCGGGGCGGTAGGAGACGTACACGGGGTCACCCGCACCGTGCGCCGACGTCGCCGAAGTGCACCACCAGTGCAGATCGTGGCCCCCGGGACCCCAGCCCCGCCGGTCGTACTCCCCGATGGACACCTGCAGGATGCGCGTGTCGTCGGGCCTGTCGATCCACTCGTACGTCCGCCGCACCGGCAACTGCCAGCAGACGTCCGGCTTCGTCTCCAGCGGCTCACGCCCCTCCTTCAGCGCCAGGATGTGCAGCGAGCACCCCGCGCCCCCGGCGAAACCGGGGCGGTTCTGGAAGATGCAGGAGCCGTTGTACGGACGGGTCTGGCGCTCGCCGTCGTCGTCCGTCGACACCCAGCCGGTCTCCGTGCCGATCTCGTGGTGCTGCCAGATGTCCGGCGTGAGCCGCGCCACGGACTCGGCGACCCGCTTCTCGTCGTCCTCGTCCGAGAAGTGCGCGCCCAGCGTGCAGCAGCCGTCGTCCGCCCGGCCCGCCGCGATGCCCTGGCAGCCACTGCCGAAGATGCAGCTCCACCGAGAGGTCAGCCATGTCAGATCGCAGCGGAAGACCTGCTCGTCGTCCGCGGGATCCGGGAACTCCACCCAGGCACGGGCGAAGTCGAGGCCCTTCTCGTCCGGCTGCACCTTCCCCGGGCGCACCTTCTCCGGCTTCCCCGACTTCTTCTGTGACTTCGTTTTGTCGGTCTTCGCCTTTTTCGTCTTTGGCACGTCTCCAGGGTATGCGCGCGGTGCCCGGTCCGAGGACCAGCGAGCGTCGTACGCGCAGTAGCGTTCCGTATATGAGACTCGGTGTCCTCGACGTAGGTTCGAACACGGTGCATCTGCTGGTGGTGGACGCACACCCCGGCGCGCGCCCCCTGCCCGCGTACTCGCACAAGGCGGACCTGCGCCTCGCCCAACTCCTCGACGATGCCGGGGCGATCGGCCCGGAAGGCGTCGAACGTCTGGTCGGCACGGTCCGTGACGCGATGGAGGCCGCCGAGGACAAGGGCGTGGAGGACCTGCTGCCGTTCGCGACCTCCGCCGTACGCGAGGCCAGCAACGCCGATCAGGTCCTCGCGCGCGTCAGGGAGGAGACCGGCGTCGACCTCCAGGTCCTCACCGGCGCCGAGGAGGCCCGCCTCACCTTCCTCGCGGCCCGCCGCTGGTTCGGCTGGTCGGCGGGAAAGCTCCTGGTCATCGACATCGGCGGCGGCTCGCTCGAAATCGCGTACGGCATCGACGAGGAACCGGACGCCGCGGTCAGCCTGCCGCTCGGCGCCGGCCGGCTCACCTCGGCCTGGCTGGCCCAGGACCCGCCGGACCCCGCCGACGTGAAGGCGCTGCGGCGCCACGCGCGCGCCCAGATCGCGCGCACGGTCGGCGAGTTCAGCCGCTTCGGCGCGCCGGACCACGTCGTGGCGACGTCGAAGACGTTCAAGCAGCTCGCCAGGCTCGCGGGAGCCGCGCGCTCCGCCGAGGGTCTCTACGTACAGCGCGAGCTGAAGCGGAAGTCCCTGGAGGACTGGGTTCCGCAGCTGGCCGCGATGACCGCGGCGGAGCGTGCCGAGCTGCCCGGGGTCTCCGAGGGGCGGGCCGGACAGCTGCTCGCGGGGGCGCTCGTCGCCGAGGGTGCGATGGATCTCTTCGGGGTCGAGACGCTGGAGATCTGTCCTTGGGCGCTGCGCGAGGGCGTGATCCTGCGCAGGCTCGACCATCTTCCGACCACGTAGGGCGCCGACGCGGACAACGGTGCGTAGGCGGCCGTCTCGGCGGCGGTAGACGTACGTCACAGAGGACTCGGGTGTGTGGGAGACCACCTCCCCGGTGCCCAGGCGCGGCCCGTACGCTGTCCCTCGTGGCAGAACCAGTGGTGCGCATCCCGGATGCGAAGGTCGCCCTGTCGACGGCCTCGGTCTATCCGGAGTCGACGGCGACGGCCTTCGAGATCGCGGCACGCCTGGGCTACGACGGAGTCGAGGTCATGGTGTGGACCGACCCCGTCAGCCAGGACATCGAGGCCCTGCGCAGACTCAGCGACTACCACCAGATCCCGATCCTCGCCGTGCACGCCCCGTGTCTCCTGATCACGCAGCGCGTGTGGTCCACGGACCCCTGGGTGAAGCTCCAGCGCGCACAGACCGCCGCCGAGAAGCTGGGCGCGTCGACCGTCGTCGTGCACCCGCCCTTCCGCTGGCAGCGCGGGTACGCGAACGCCTTCGTCGAGGGCATCTGGCGCATGGCCGACGAGACGGACGTGCGCTTCGCCGTCGAGAACATGTACCCGTGGCGCTACCGCGACCGCGAGATGCTCGCCTACGCCCCCGACTGGGACGTCACCAAGGACGACTACCGCCACTTCACGGTCGACCTCAGCCACACCGCGACCGCCCGCACGGACGCGATGCAGATGATCGACCGCATGGGCGACCGCCTGGGCCACGTCCACCTCGCCGACGGCAAGGGCTCCGCCAAGGACGAGCACCTGGTGCCCGGCCGCGGCACACAGCCGTGCGCCGAGCTCCTGGAGCGCCTCGCGACGAGCGGCTTCGACGGGCACGTCGTCATCGAGGTCAATACGCGCCGCGCGATGTCCAGCGCCGAGCGCGAGGCCGACCTCGCCGAGGCCCTCGCCTACACGCGGCTGCACCTGGCGTCCGCGGTGAAGGTGCCCCGGTCGTGACGGCGGCGGCGAAGGGCGGTGCGGCTCCGCGCCGCAGAGGACGCCCTTCCCGTACGCAGTCGGCCGAGGGCCCGGCGATGCGGGACCGCATCCTGGAGGCGGCCCGCACCGAGTTCTCCGCCCGTGGGTACGAGAAGACGTCCGTGCGCGGGATCGCCAAGGCGGCCGGGGTGGACTCGGCGCTCGTGCACCACTACTTCGGCACCAAGGAGCAGGTCTTCGAGGCGTCGATCGAAGTGGCCTTCGCGCCCGCGCTCGACGCGCCCGCGGCGATCGAGGAGGGCCCGCTCGAAGGCGTCGGCGAGCGCCTGACCCGCTTCGTCTTCGGCGTCTGGGAGAACCCCGCGACCCGCGTACCGCTGCTCGCGATCGTGCGCTCGGCGGTGAACAACGACACGGCCGCGGCCGTCTTCCGCCGCCTCATCGCCGCGCAGCTGCTCGGCAGGATGGCGAGCCGCATCGACCGGCCGGACGCGGAGCTGCGGGCGGAACTCGCGGCCGCGCAGCTGGTGGGCACGGCGATGCTGCGGTACGTGATCCAGGTGGAGCCGCTGGCCTCCGCGGACCCGGAGGCGATCATCGCGCGGATCGCGCCGGTGGTGCAGGGGCATCTGACCGGGCCGTGAGCCGGCCGCGTACGGACTCCCGTGCTCCGCTCACCGAGACGGCCGTCCCGCCATCCGGACAGGCTGTCCAGATCGTGGAGCGTCGGCGTACGCTCGATGACAGTCGATTCCTATGCCTCTGAGTCCCTGAAGGAGCGAGCGACGATGCCCGAGCTCAGGTCCCGCACAGTCACCCACGGCCGCAACATGGCGGGCGCACGCGCCCTTATGCGTGCCTCCGGTGTACCCGGCGCGGACATCGGGCGGAAGCCGATCATCGCCGTCGCCAACTCCTTCACCGAGTTCGTCCCGGGCCACACCCACCTCCAGCCGGTCGGCCGGATCGTCTCCGAGGCGATCACCGCGGCGGGCGCCATCCCGCGCGAGTTCAACACGATCGCCGTGGACGACGGCATCGCGATGGGCCACGGCGGCATGCTGTACTCCCTCCCCTCCCGCGACCTGATCGCGGACTCGGTGGAGTACATGGTGGAGGCGCACTGCGCCGACGCCCTGATCTGCATCTCCAACTGCGACAAGATCACCCCCGGCATGCTGAACGCGGCCCTGCGGCTCAACATCCCGACGGTCTTCGTCTCCGGCGGCCCGATGGAGGCCGGCAAGGCCACGCTGGTCGACGGCACGGTCCGCAAACTGGACCTGGTCAACGCGATCAGCGACGCGGTCGACGAGAGCGTCTCGGACGAGGACATCCTGCGCATCGAGGAGAACGCCTGCCCGACCTGTGGCAGCTGTTCCGGCATGTTCACGGCCAACTCCATGAACTGCCTGACCGAGGCCATCGGCCTCTCCCTGCCGGGCAACGGCTCGGTGCTCGCCACGCACACCGCCCGCAAGGCGCTGTACGAGAGGGCGGGTGAGACGGTCGTCGAGATCGCCAAGCGGTACTACGACGGCGACGACGAGTCGGTCCTGCCGCGCAGCATCGCCACGCGCGCCGCCTTCGACAACGCCATGGCCCTGGACATCTCCATGGGCGGCTCCACGAACACGATCCTGCACCTGCTGGCCGCCGCGCAGGAGGCCGAGCTCGACTACACCCTCGCCGACATGGACGCGGTCTCGCGCCGCGTGCCCTGCCTGGCGAAGGTCGCCCCGAACGTGGCGCCCGGCGGCACGTACTACATGGAGGACGTGCACCGCGCAGGCGGCATCCCCGCGATCCTCGGCGAGCTGTACCGCGCGGGCCTCCTGAACGAGGACGTGCACACGGTCCACTCCCAGTCCATCAAGGACTGGCTGGACACGTGGGACGTGCGCGGCGGTTCGCCGTCCGCGGAGGCGGTCGAACTGTGGCACGCGGCCCCCGGCTGCGAGCGCTCGGCGACGGCCTTCTCCCAGTCGAAGCGCTGGGACAGCCTGGACACGGACGCCGCGGGCGGCTGCATCCGCGACGCGGCCCACGCGTACTCCGAGGACGGCGGCCTGGCGGTCCTCAAGGGCAACCTGGCGGTGGACGGCTGCGTCGTGAAGACGGCGGGCGTCGACGAGTCGATCTGGACGTTCGAGGGCCCCGCGGTCGTCTGCGAGTCGCAGGAAGAGGCCGTCGACAAGATCCTCAAGAAGCAGGTGAAGCCGGGTGACGTGGTCGTCATCCGCTACGAGGGCCCCAAGGGCGGCCCCGGCATGCAGGAGATGCTCTACCCCACGTCCTTCCTGAAGGGCCGCGGCCTCGGCAAGGCCTGCGCCCTGGTCACGGACGGCCGCTTCTCCGGCGGCACGTCGGGCCTGTCGA
This sequence comes from Streptomyces sp. NPDC054047, assembly GCF_055585065.1. Taxonomy (NCBI): domain Bacteria; kingdom Bacillati; phylum Actinomycetota; class Actinomycetes; order Kitasatosporales; family Streptomycetaceae; genus Streptomyces; species Streptomyces sp. NPDC054047. The sequence continues at coordinate 511,506 of NZ_JBVJKV010000005.1, forward strand.
TCGGCCACGCGTCGCCCGAGGCGGCGTCCGGCGGCACGATCGCCCTGGTCGAGGACGGCGACCGCATCCGCATCGACATCCCGAACCGAGGCATCGAACTCCTGGTCCCGGAAGCGGAGCTGACCGCCCGCCGCGAGGCCCTGGGCGGCGTCTACGCCCCCAAGGCGAGGGAGCGCAAGGTCTCGGCAGCGCTGCGTGCCTACGCGGCCATGGCCACCAGCGCGGACCGCGGCGCGGTCCGCGACGTGTCGAAGCTGGGCTAGCCGCCTGAGGTGTGCCGTCGCGCCCGGGCCGGAGATTCTCCGGCCCGGGCCCGACGCGTTTTCGGGGCGGCCACCGCAACCACCCCACCCCCCTCGCGCGTCCACCCAGTGACGAACATGCCAAGGGCGGCCACGAGTCCACGAGGCCGGGAGCCGCCGCTTTCACGGGGGAGAGAAGCATGAGCGAGAACGTCATGGCACCAGAGTCCGCGGAGGACATCGCGGCCGCGGCGGCGAAGACGTACGTGCTGGCCGCGGACGTCAACGTCCGCTCGGGACCGGGCACGTCGTTCGACAAGGTGGGCCGCCTCTCGGCAGGAACGCGAGTGACGATCCACTGCCAGAAGCCGGGCGAGAAGGTCACGGGCCCGACCGGCACGTCGAGGCTCTGGGACCGCATCGGCAGCGGCCGCTATGTCTCCGACACGTACGTCCGCACGGGCAGCGACGGCTACGTGGCACCCCGCTGCTGAGTTCCGCACACGAGCGTCATCCGTACGCGAGCGTCAGGGGAAGCCGCCCAGGGTCACCGGGACTTGGGCGGCTTCGTCGCGTCGAACGAGAAGACCGTGTTCTTGGACGCGGCCACGACCACCACCCGCCCGGAAACGGTGACCCGCGGACTCGCGTTCATCTCACCGCCGAGCCCCTCCGCGCGCGGATCGGTGCTCCACAGGGTCCTGCCCCGCGGCGAAAGAGCGACCACACGCCCGCTGGGCGAGCTGAAGTACAGCGTGCCGCCGCCCTCCGCGGGCCCGGAGGCCCCTTCCACACCTGTCTGCCGGGACCACTTCTCCCGGCCCGTCTCGGGGTCCACCGCACTGATCCGCCCGGTCGGCTCGGCGAAGTAGACGGTGCCGTTCGCGACGCCGGGCGTCGCGCCGTACGTCTTCTTCAGCGGCCGGGCCGAGACGCGGCCACTGCTCGGCTCGACCCGCAGCACCTTGTCGTACCCGAGGAACTCGGCCCCGTTCATCCGCTGGTGAAGGAGTACGAGCCTGCCCTCGTCGCCGCCCACCGGGTGCACCGGCCCCGCCACCGCGATGCCCTTGCCGAACGTCCCCGACTTGAGGTCGAGGGTGTGGACGACGGGGTGGCGCACCTCGACGTTCGCGACTTCGGCGGCCGGCGCGCACATCGCGTACATCCGCTGCCCCGCCGCGACCGGCGTGCACTCCGAGCCCGCGGGGAACGGCGTCGACCACAGCGTGCGTCCGCTGTGGACGTCCCTGGCCTCGACCCGCGTACGGCCGGGGTCGACCGAAAGCACCGACGAGCCGGACAGGACCGCGTCCTGCGCCCGCCCCGTGAAGACCGTCGACTGGCCGCTGATCGGCCGGGACCACAGCTCCTTGCTGGTCCCGGCGTCCAGGGCCACCAGTTTGATGGGCTCGTCGGAGGACTCGGCCGGGAGGCGGTAGCCGACGACGGTGTCGTTCGTGGCGCCCACGATGTGCATGCCCTGCATGGGCACGCCGGGGCTCTTCACCTTCCAGACCTCCTTGCCGTCGGAGATCCGCAGCTTGGTCGCGACGACTCCGCCGCCCCCGCAGAACAACGCGTCCCCGCGCGGCACGCAGCGCACCTCGTCCGGGATGCCCTTGTCGTTGGGCACGGTCGTGCGCCACGGCCGGAAGCCCGCGGGCAGGGGCGCCTCGGCCGCCGCGACCGTGCGGTCCTTGCCGTCGCCGCCACCACCGTCGCCGGGAGAGGCGTCGGACGAGCCGAGCTGGAGCGCCGCGATGCCGCCACCGAGCGCGGCGACGGCGACGGCAGCGGCGAGCACGGGACGCCAACGGCGGCGCAGGTGACGGCCGATGAGGGTGCCTTCGGGCGCGGCGGAGGCCTGGGTGGCACCGTCACCACCGTCACCGCTCCCGTCGTCCGAGGCCAAGGCGGTGGCCGATGTCGCCCCCGAGGCCGCGGACCGGTGATGCTGCGTGTCGATGTCCCGCGTACGACTGCCCGGCGACCCCGCAGCGTCCCCCATCTCGACCGGCAGATCCCGCAGCCGCTCGAGAAGCTCGTCAGCAGAGGGCCGCGAGTCCGGCTCCTTGGCCAGACACGGCTCGACCACCGCGCGCAGAGCGGCCGGTACCGCGGCCAACTCCGGCGCCTCGTGCACTACTTGATACGCCGTCATGTACGGGCTGTCCGCGTCGAACGGCCCCTGCCCCGTCGCCGCGTACACCAGCAACGTACCCAGCGAGAAGACGTCGGACCGCGGTCCGACCCCACGCGGCGCCTGCAACTGCTCCGGCGACATGAACGGCGGCGTACCGATGACGCGTCCCGTCATCGTCAGCGTCTGCTGGTCCGCGGCGCGCGAGATGCCGAAGTCGATGACGCGCGGCCCTTCGGGCGAGAGCACGACGTTCGAGGGCTTCAGGTCGCGGTGCACGACGCCCACGCGGTGGATGTCACGCAGCGCCTCCGTCAGACCGATGGCGAGCATGCGCAGATCCGCGCCGGTCAGCGGGCCCATCTTGGCGATGTGCTGGGCGAGCGTGTGCCCCTCTATATAGGCCGTCGCCATCCACGGGTACTCGGCCTCCGAGTCGGCGTCGACCACGGCGGCGGTGAACGCGCCGCTCACCCGCCGCGCCGCCGCCACCTCCTGCCGGAAGCGGATGCGGAACTCCTCGTCCCCCGCGTACTGCTGGTGGATCAGCTTGATCGCCACGGGGCGCCCCGAGGCCGTACGCGCCAGAAAGACCGTGCCCATGCCCCCGGAGCCGAGCCGCGCCTCCAGCGGATAGCCGCCGATCTCAGCTGGGTCACCTCCGCGGAGCGACACTCTCCCCGACCTCCCCGTCCCGCGTGCACCAGTTTTCGCATGGGCCCATTTACCTGTCCTGCCTCACAAACTAGCCGCCGAGTGGTAGGGGAGGGCAAGGCGGGGGACGAATAGGGCGCGCCTGCCCGTGCCCGCGCCCGCCCCATGTCCACCGCGGGCGATACTCGACGGGTGAGCGCAGATTCCAGCACCCCCGACCGCACGGATACGCCTGCCGCGGCAGGCGTGACGGCTCCCGGCCCGCAGCCCGAGCCCATCCGCTTCTTCGGCACGACCTGGGTCGACCACGACAACGGCTACGGCGCGCGCCGCGTCGGCGTCGCGGCAGGCTCGCTGCTGGCGGCCGCCGCGGGCTGCTTCGTGCTGCGGTTCGCGTACGAGGGCATGGCGGTCGCGGACGTGGGGACGTTCGTGAACTTCCTGGTCCTCATCATGTTCTCCATCTGTAGTGCGATCGCCTTCCGCCGTACGTGGGAGGGGTTCACGCGGCGCCACGACCCGGCGTCCCAGTCGTCGATGCGCGGCCTCCTGACGATCGGCTTCGTCGGCGTCCTCCTCGCCCACTTCTTCCGCTGCCTCACCGAGGCCCCCGGCGAGAAGCTGCACCGCGACGAGTACGAGGCGGCCCGCGAGCAGTACGCGAAGCGCACGTCACGGCGCACGGGCAACCCGTCCCGCAAGAAGCGCAAGGCCTGAGCGAGAGACCCGAGCGAGACAGTGACGTGAAGGTGGGAGTGAAGGCGGGCGTGAAGGGCTGACGGAGCCCGGGACCCCGGGGCGAGGATGAACCGCATGACTTCAGCCCCTTCGCGCCGCGCGCACTCCTTCAACGCGGCAGCCGCCCAGTACGCGGCCCACCGCCCCTCCTATCCCCCCGCCCTCTTCGACGCCGTCGAGAACCTGGCGGGCCGGCCCCTGGCCGGGGCCCGCGTGCTCGACGTCGGCGCGGGCACGGGCATCGCGACCGCCCTCCTCACCGAGCGCGGCGCCCACGTCGTCGCGGTGGAGCCGGGCGACGGGATGGGGCGCGAGTTCCGCCGCGCGCTGCCGGACGTTCCCCTCGTACGGGGCGACGGCGACCACCTGCCGTTCGCGGACGGCTCGGCGGACTTCATCACGTACGCCCAGGCCTGGCACTGGACGGACCAGGAACGCTCCGCCCCGGAGGCCCTGCGCGTACTGCGCCCCGGCGGCGCGCTCGCCCTGTGGTGGAACATCACCGACCTCACGATTCCCTGGCTCGCCGTGCAGGGCACCCGGATCGCCCGCTGCCTGGGACACGACGACGAGGCCCGGCACACCGCGGACCGGGCGAGCGAGCTGACGAAGGCCCTGGACTTCCGCAAGGGCCGGGTCCGCTGGAGCCGCCGCATCCCCCTCGACTCCCACCTCGCCAACGTCGGCAGCCACTCGGCCTTCCTGGTCCTGGGCCAGGAGCGAACGGCGGCCTTCCTGGCCGACGAGCGCACGGAGCTCCTGAAGGTCTTCCCGGACGGGGTGATCGAGGAGAACTACGTCGTCGACCTCCTGGTGGCCACCCGCCCCGCCGCTTGAGCCCCGCCCCAAGGCCTTGACGCCCCCAGCGGCAGAGGCGCAATAATCATCACATGATGAATATAAAGAAGCCGCCGGCCACCGAGCCGTACGCAACCGAGCCCTACGCCAAGGAGCGGCCCGCCATCGAGGCGAGGGACCTGACCGTCGTCCGAGGCCCCCGCACAGTCCTCCGCGCCCTGAACTTCACCGTCCCGAAGGGACAGATCACCGGCCTCCTCGGCCCCTCAGGCTGCGGAAAGTCCACGCTCATGCGCGCGGCGGTAGGCACCCAGGCCAAAGTCACCGGCACCCTGAAGGTCCTCGACCAGCCGGCCGGCGCCCCCGCCCTCCGCTCCCGCATCGGCTACGTCACCCAGGACCCCTCCGTCTACGACGACCTCACCGTCCGCCAGAACCTGGACTACTTCGCCGCCGTCCTGGACCCCGGCCGCGGCACCGCGACGGCCCGCCGCCACGACCACGTCACCCGGGCCATCGAGGACGTCGACCTGACGACCCACGCCGACTCCCTCGCGGGCAACCTCTCCGGAGGCCAGCGCAGCCGCGTCTCCCTGGCGGTGGCCCTCATCGGCGCCCCCGAACTCCTGGTGCTCGACGAACCCACCGTCGGCCTCGACCCCGTACTCCGCCGCGACCTGTGGAACCTCTTCCACTCCATCGCCGCCGACCGAGGCACCACGATCCTCGTCTCCTCGCACGTCATGGACGAGGCCGAACGCTGCCACCGCCTCCTCCTCATGCGCGAAGGCGAACTCCTCGCCGACGACAGCCCAGAAGCCCTCCGCACCCGCACAGCCTCCGAGACCGTCGAGGCCGCCTTCCTCCACCTGGTCGACGAGGCCGTCGCCGCCCAGCGCGACGACACCACCCCCACCGGCGGCAGCGCCTCCACCAGGAGCCCCCGATGAACGCCCACCGCACCCTCGCCACCGCGGCCCGCGTCCTGCGCCAGCTCCGCCACGATCCACGCTCCATCGCGCTGATGCTGTTCGTCCCCAGCGTGATGCTGCTGCTCCTGCGCTACGTCTTCGACGGCAGCCCGAACACCTTCGACTCCATCGGAGCCTCGCTCCTCGGCATCTTCCCCCTCATCACGATGTTCCTGGTGACCTCCATCGCCACCCTCCGCGAACGCACCTCCGGCACCCTCGAACGCCTCCTCGCGATGCCCCTCGCCAAGGGCGACCTCATCGCGGGCTACGCCCTCGCCTTCGGCTTCCTCGCCGTCATCCAGTCCCTCCTCGCCACCGGCCTCGCCCTGTGGTCCCTGGGCCTCGACGTCACGGGCTCCGCCTGGCTGCTGCTCCTGGTCGCACTCCTCGACGCCCTGCTCGGCACGGCCCTGGGCCTCTTCGTCTCCGCCTTCGCGGCCTCCGAGTTCCAGGCCGTCCAGTTCATGCCGGCCGTGATCTTCCCCCAGCTCCTCCTCTGCGGCCTGTTCACCCCGCGCGACAACATGCATCCGGCCCTGGAAGCGATCTCGAACGTCCTCCCCATGTCGTATGCCGTGGACGGCATGAACGAAGTCCTCCGCCACCCCTCCGTCACCGGCGACTTCGTGCGTGACGCCGTCGTCGTCGCGGGCTGCGCCCTGCTCGTCCTCGCCCTGGGCGCCGCCACACTCCGCCGCCGCACGGCCTGACCCGGCAATGCGAGGATGACCCCACCAAGCTGAAGCGCCGACCCGCTCCGAGCCGAAGCGCTGAACCGCACCTGGAGGGTGACCCACACATGCCCCAGCCCGTCGCAGTCCTCGGCACCGGCAAGATCGGCGAAGCCCTCCTCAGCGGAATGATCCGGGCCGGCTGGGCCCCCGCCGACCTCCTGGTCACCACCCGCCGCTCCGAGCGCGCCGCGGAACTCCGCACCCGCTACGGCGTCGACCCCGTCAGCAACGCCGACGCCGCCAAGCAGGCCGACACCCTCATCCTCGCCGTCAAGCCGCAGGACATGGGCCGCCTCCTGGACGAGCTCGCCCCGCACGTCGCCCCCGACCGCCTGGTCATCAGCGCCGCGGCCGGCATCACCACCTCCTTCATCGAGGAGCGCCTCGCCGGCAGCACCCCCGTCGTCCGTGTCATGCCCAACACCCCGGTCCTCGTGGACGAGGGCATGTCCGTCATCTCCGCCGGCAGCCACGCCACCGCCGCGCACCTCGCCCACACCGAGGAGATCTTCGGCGCCGTCGGCAAGACCCTGCGCGTCCCCGAGACCCAGCAGGACGCCTGCACGGCCCTCTCCGGCTCCGGCCCGGCGTACTTCTACTACCTGGTCGAGGCCATGACCGACGCGGGCATCCTCCTCGGCCTGCCCCGCGACAAGGCCCACGACCTCATCGTCCAGGCCGCGATCGGCGCCGCCGTGATGCTCCGCGACAGCGGCGAACACCCGGTCAAGCTCCGCGAGAACGTCACCTCCCCTGCCGGCACCACCATCAACGCCATCCGCGAACTCGAGAACCACGGCGTACGAGCAGCCCTCATCGCCGCCCTCGAAGCCGCCCGCGACCGCAGCCGCGAACTGGCCTCCGGCAACAACAGCTGATTCCCTAGGCCCGGGGCCCGCACGGGCGCGCCCCGCGGGCCCCTGCCGTGAGGACGCGATGCGCAGCGCTTCGCATCGCGCCTCACCAACAGTCAGCCCCGCACCTACCGCAGCAGCCCCGCGCCTACCGCGTCTCCTCCACCGGCGGCAGCAGACCGATCGCGCGATAGGCGGTGTCCACCGTCGGCCGTGCCATCCCCCTGGCCCGCTCGGCCCCCCGCCGCAACACCTCCTCTACATACGCGGGATCAGCGACCAGCTCCTTGTGCTTCTCCTGCAGGGGCCTCAACATCTCCACCACGGCGTCGGCGGTGTCCTTCTTCAAAGCCCCGTACGACTCATATACACCGCTCAAGCCCTCGGGGTTCCCACCCTCACAGGACGCCAGGATCTCCAGCAGATTCGAGATCCCCGGCTTGGTCTCCCGGTCGTACTCGACCTCGCTCCCGCTGTCCGTGACAGCGCGCATGATCTTCTTCCGCACGACGTCCGGCTCGTCCAGCAGATAGACGATCCCGGCCCCGGCATCGCCGGACTTCCCCATCTTCGACGTCGGGTCCTGCAGATCCATGACTCTGGCCGCCACCTTGGGATGCGTGGCCCGCGGCACCACGAACGTGTGTCCGTACCGCTGGTTGAAGCGCACCGCCAGATCCCGGGTGAGCTCGACGTGCTGCACCTGGTCGTCGCCGACCGGCACCTGGTCCGCCCCGTACGCCAGAATGTCCGCCGCCATCAGCACGGGATAGGTGAGCAGCGAAAGCCGCACACTCCCGCCGCGAGCCCGCTCCAGCGCGGATTTCTCCTTGTACTGGATCATCCGCCGCATCTCGCCGTCCGTCGCGACGCACTCGAGCAGATACGAGAGCCGGGCGTGCTCGTCCACATGACTCTGTACGAACACGGTGGCCCGCTCGGGATCGATCCCCGACGCGAGCAACAGCGTCGCCGCCTGGCGACTGAGCCTGAGCAACCGGCCCGGATCGTGGTCCACGGTCAGGGCGTGCAGATCGACGATGCTGAACAGTGACTCGGCGCGGTGCTGATCAACCTCTGCCCACTGACGTACGGCGCCCAGGTAGTTCCCCAGGGTCAGATGCCCCGTCGGCTTGATCCCGCTGAAGATCCTTGTCATCTCTCCGCCTCCTGGTCAGGACCGCCGGCCCGACGACCGGGCTCCGGGTCCTCCAGGGGGAGAAACAAGAACGGCCGCCGAGTCGGCAGCCGTTGAGTACATGCGTATGTACGGCCGCCGTCAGGCGGCCCACCACAGCTGGGTGTGCGCATGCGTAGTCACGCCTCCAACAGTAGCCCTCGGGGGCCGCCGTGTACCGGGGTTGACACGCCAAGACCGCGTACGTAGTGTTCTCCGAGTTGCCCGACGTGAGCGTCGACCCTTGGTCGGTCCCCGGGCAGCCATTCCGCAAGAACAGAACCATTCAAACGATCGATGCCGTGTCATCTTCGATGCCCCGTCGTCTGCTCGTTTTCATGCGCTTTTGCGAAATGAGGAATCCGCGTTCGAAAGGGCGCCCCCGATTAGGTCGGGAGCCAGGATTCCGCTAAAGTCTCACTCGTCGGAACGGCCCAACAGCCGGGAAGGCAAACCCCGCTGACTGGGAATCAGGCCCGAAAGGATCTGGTAGAGTCGGAACCGCCGGAAAGGGAAACGCGAAAGCCGAAAGGTCGGAGCGGAAACCTGAAAGGCACCGAGGAAAATCGGACACGAAAGAGTCTGATAGAGTCGGAAACGCAAGAACAGAAACAAAGAAACACCGAAGGGAAGCGCCCGGAGGAAAGCCCGAGAGGGTGAGTACAAAGGAAGCGTCCGTTCCTTGAGAACTCAACAGCGTGCCAAAAGTCAACGCC